>NZ_JBIQFF010000040.1:0-5452 GCF_045369295.1 Priestia sp. 179-F W1.4 NHS
ACTGATTTACTACATCTTCCTGACATTCATTGATAAATAAATAAGTAAGGTATGAATGTAAATCAAATCGTTCTTCATTAATAAATGTAGAGAAAACCTGTTTATATTCGCTCAATAGTTTGACCTCCTTTATGCAAGTCCCTATTTTTTATTATTGTCCAACTAGCAATCTCTTATACATACAAATTAACAAAATATTTTATAGGATAAGCTGTTTTCATCTTGTACTGGCCCCGCCTACGTCATATACAATGATAGCAAGCTTATTTCCATTATATATGTAATCGTTTACAAAATAAATTAAAATAATTGAATATTCTGTTTTTTAATCGATATTAGGGACAGTATGGAAAATTCTTATAAGTAGCTAAAAATTAAAGAAAAGTCCGCAAAAGTATACTTTTGCGGACTTTGTTTTTTTGTATAATATGTAAAATGTGGTAAATTAAGATGGGAGATTAATAATGTAGTTGAGTATATTTCTTATAACAAAATAGGGAGGACAAAATAATGGATTTGGTAAACAAATTTTTAAACGGCTTGAGGGCAGCATTATCAACAGATGAGCTTGAGGCACTAAATACAGTGCGTGGTGCTACAAAAGAGGATATTGAGACACTAAGGTCAGAATATCCAAATTGTCCAGAATCACTAATTTCTCTACTAGAAAATATTGATGGTACATATTGGCCGAAACATGGAGAGAACAAAATTGCGGTCTGTATTTTAGGTTCAGATCTTGAAGAAGGTAGATATCCATATTATTTACTGTCTATACAGCAGATGCTCGAAAGCTCAAAAGAAGAAGAAGACATCTCCTATCTTTTAGAATACCAAGATGACGAGGATGATGTTGACCCTAAGATAAATCCAGAGGGACTTCTTCCAGGAACGTATATTCATTTTTCAGACTGTATGAACAATGGTGGAACATCAAGACTCTATATTGATTTTAACCCTTCTGATAAAGGTGTATGCGGTCAAATAATTCGCTTTGTGCATGACCCTGACCAATATAAAGTAATTGCAAATAGCTTTGATGAATATTTACAGCAACTTCTTGACGGTGACTTTATTTTTCTAGATAAGGAGAAACTAAATGAGCTTAGATTTTGAAAGACCTATAGTTGAATTGAGAAAAAAAATTTCTGAGCTAGAAAATTTTACGAAAGAAGATAATATAGATTTATCATCAGAAATTAATACATTACAAAAACGATTAAATAATATAGAGAATGAGATATATAATAGCATCACCCCATGGCAGCGAGTTCAGATAGCAAGACTTCGTAACCGTCCCACAACATTAGATTACATTCCTATGTTGTTTACTGATTTCCTAGAGCTTCATGGTGACCGGTTATACGGAGACGATAAGGCAATGGTATGTGGAATTGCCAAATTTAAGGGCTTACCTGTTACAATCATAGGTCAACAGAGGGGGAGAAATACGAAAGAAAACATTGAAAGAAATTTTGGAATGTCACATCCAGAAGGTTATAGAAAAGCTTTAAGACTTATGAAGCAAGCTGAAAAATTCAAGCGCCCTATTCTTACCTTTATTGATACCTCAGGAGCTTATCCAGGGAAGGAATCTGAAGAACGCGGAATATCAGAATCAATAGCACGAAATCTATTTGAAATGATTGACCTTAAAGTTCCTGTCGTTTCTATTGTAATTGGTGAAGGAGCTAGTGGTGGAGCGATTGGTATTGGTGTTAGTAACCATATTCATATGTTAGAGAATACATGGTATTCGGTTATTTCTCCAGAGGGAGGTGCATCTATATTGTGGAAAGATGCAGGACAAGCTCCAAAAGCAGCTGAATCCATGAAAATTACAGCAACAGATTTAAAAAAATTAGGGATTATAGATAGTGTGATATCTGAAGTTCAAGGTGGCGCCCATAATGATATTGAAAAACAAGCTAAAGAAATTGAAAATACAATTAAAGCTTCACTGCATGAACTCTTATTATTATCTTCAGAAGAACTTGTAAATCAGCGTCATAAAAAATTTAGAAGTATCGGTCAGTTTAATCATGTAAAAAAGAGTGAGTATATCTAAATTCCAAACTTCTAATAAATGTGTTTTATGTGAACAAGAAATGAATATTATATAAAACCTAAAAAGGAAAAAACCTACTGTTCATCTTTCGCCAACAGTAGGTTTTTTATATAGAAAATCAGAAAATAGTGCTACGAATACCAACGTCGGAAGGTATTCTAATTATATTTTGTTCTAGTTATCTAATGGATATACTAATGCATATAAATTTAAAAACTAATTTTATAATCGACTCTACTTAGAAATACACCAACTTCCCCCCTCACCTAATTATCATTATTTATTAAGTAAATATTAAACTACTTCGTATATTATTAAGGTTCTAATATTTACACTGACGACAAATAAGCAATTTTTCTACAAGATGTGTAAATAATAAAGGTATTTTAAATAAAGTACTTTAAGGTTTATTTAAAGGAATAAAAAAATTTGATGAATTTAATTCAAATAAAAAAACCTTAGTGCTGCTAAGGTTTTTTGCTTGTAGTTATATTTTATTTTAAGGAGTTCCCCACAAAAATAGTAGACGAGATAAAAACGAAAATTACAGCTGCAACTATGATAAACGGCATCACATATTTAAGCACATTTAATTGTTCCTGTTTCTTTTCTTCTTCATTGAATAAAGACCATTCTTTTTTCATCTGCTTTCCATTGAAAACCCATGTTCCTAGATAGCCAATAACAGGTATCAAAGCGAGCGCAGCCCCAATTACTATGACTAAAATTAAAAAGTTTTGAACAACGTCAGTCATACCACTTAAAAAGACGCTTCCTATCATTCACTCATCTCCTTTAAAGATTAATTCTTACTATTAGGTTCTCCAAACCACTTTATCATGGCTTCTCTACTGATGATCCATTCTTTTCGTTCTCTATCTGGATGTAGAAAAAATTTAATCAATCCTTCTTCAATCATTTGATTTAACTCTTCTTCTTTTTCTTGGTTTAGTTTTGAAGGACTAAACTTATTTTTTAAGCTATCTCGTCTAATCCCCCAAACATAAGCTGCCTCAATTGGTGTCATATATTTTTCTATTTCTTTCACTGTAATGTTCTCCTTTTTATGTTATTCTAAAAAAGAAGAGCAAAAGGGAATGGTCTAGATTCCCTCTTGCGATATTAACGTTTCACATTGCCCTTTGCTAATGTCCTAAGTTAGCGAAGGGTATTTATTTTGTTCTGATTCTCTAAGAATGCAAGTCTAATCAACTTTTCACGAATTTCTGCACTTAATGTTAACCATTCTTTAGTAGATATCTTCATATTAACATCTCCTCCATAGTTAGATTCAAGGATGATTCACTTCGTACTCTTTACTATAATCCCTGTCTCGTAGACGTAAATCCATTCAAAACGCTTATTCTCAATTTTAAAGTCCCAAACGTAATGCTTATCATCTTGCCTATCGATGTAAAACGCTGCTTGATCCTGATTTTCTTGAGATAGCTTTTCGAACTCTTTCTTTAATTTTCTTATAGCCTTTTTTTCAAGCTTATTCATGTTATCACCTCCAACCCTTATAAGGATATTATACACTTTTACCAATACCCTTACAAGGGTATTGGAGGAAAAAATAAACATTTATCAATAAAAAAAAGCAACATTCCATGATAAAAACATGGAATGCTGCTCAAATGTTAATTGTTTTTCATCTTGTAGCCTTTGAATTTATATCCGTATACGCTTGTAAGATCAACGAAGCTTTTATAAGAATACGTAATGGCAACCGGTGTGCCTACTTGAACTTTGTCATAAAGCTTTTCGATGTCTGCATTATGCATTCTCACGCAACCTTGACTCACGTATTTTCCAATGCTACTTTCATTGTTATTACCGTGAATGCCGTATGTATCACCATACGTACCGTTTGCATTTAACCCTAACCAACGTTTTCCTAACGGATTGCGAGGATCGCCTCCAGGAATATGTCCTGTATAGTAAGGACGATTTTTAATTTTGTTCACGACTTTAAAAAACCCAACAGGTGTTTTATCCCACGTTTTACCCGTTGCTACTGGATCAACAATTTCAATATAGCCATTGTGAAAATAGGCAAGCTTGTTGTAGTACTTATTAATGATGATTAAATCTTGATTCGCTGCCTTACTTGCTGCTTCTGTTTTCCCCTGATTTACTCCACATAATGCAACCATTAATAATGTAAGAACGGTCATTGATTTCATAAAAATGTTCTTCATAAAAACTCTCCTCTTTTTTATATTTTTATAAGAAACGAAAACGGCACCTTCTAATTAGAAGGTGCCGTTTCGTCACAATTATTTATAAATAAAAACCTAGTTAATCGACGATTTTGACATGCAGAGAAACGCTCTCTGACGAAATTAACTTTTGTTTTGCGCATAACTACTCATTCGATGCAAATTTCAGCACCTATTTAGAGCATTAGAGCAAGAAAAAACAGACCTTGCTATCCTGAAGGTCTGCTTTTACTTACTTCCTTATTAATTTTTTCCGTATGACGACAAGAAGGGAAAGAGGAACAGCCAAAAAAGCGAGTACCATTCCCATCTCGTACGACTAAATCTTGCCCACACTTTGGGCATTTACGAGGTTCTGGTGTGATATTTTCAAAGATTTCCCGTGCCTTAAAAACGGGATTCACCTCATTGATAAACTTTTGAAGATCTGCCCGATCCAATAAGGTCACATCACATGCAGCTGCAAGCTCTTTTGCTTGTTTTGTGAAATAACTATTGGTTACAACCCACGCCTGATTCGCTTTATAATACGCTTTTGCCCCATACACTTCTTGTACAGCTGAAATACTGACTCGATTTTTAATTCCGTATCGTTTAGCTTGAATGACAATCTTTTCTTTGCCTTTCATCACTAAATCAGCCCCAAAGTCACCAGCCTTTTTGGTCACTTGTGGTTTATATCCTAGCTGTTGGAAAAGAGCCTGCAAGTAAATTTCGAATTGATAACCATCCATTTTATCAATATAGGGCATGCCCGATTGGGCTAACTCTTTCATGTACCTCCGTTCACGAAGGACACGGTAAGCAAATTGAGAAAGTTTCACTAAAATCATGATAAGAAAGAGGTAAAATACACCTTGAAACACTTTATCCATTCATTGAAAGCTCCTGTTCAGTTTGTTTATTCCGGAGACGTGATGCTACAGGTTGAATGTTTTTTCCATTCTTCTTTAATGCGTCGTTCCAATCTTTCGCTCCCTTTGGAATATCTGCTCTTATTAAATCAGCATTAACGATTTGGTTCATTTTGTCAATAAATTCTTTTCCACCTTGGTCATTATCGACAGCTAACACCATTTCTTGAATGCCTAAGCCTTCTCTTCGAGCTTCGATATAAGATTGAGCAACGGTTTTAGGCTTCAAGCCATTCATACTAATGAGT
>NZ_JBIQFF010000041.1:0-4994 GCF_045369295.1 Priestia sp. 179-F W1.4 NHS
CTATAAATCCTAATAATGTGCTGTCATTTATTAAATGTAGATTACCAAACCTCAAATTTAAAACATAAATCACAAAAAATTTATGTTTTAAATTTTTATAGGAGATAAATAATATAAAGAAACATATAAGTGATGTAAAAATATAAGAAGAATTAATACATATTTTAGAAAAGTATAATTATAACTTAAGAAAAATAAAAAATTATAATTTAAATCCAAATACACATCATGAAGATAACATATAGACATTTTTAACTTATGAAAAAATTAATTTTAATACATCTACTACCAACAAAGCAAAAACAGTAATAGAAAGGTATTCCAAAAAACTTAAAAGTGAATTTCGACATAACATGATACTTAGTTTAGATGATGGGTTGTTTCTTTATGAAGAATTAGATAAATTCGGCCGAAAATATTATCAATACACCCAAAAAAGGAAATAGTTCCTTTAAACACGTTTTTATACCTGCTGATAATAAAAACAAACATACAAAAATATTTGCAAACTATTTATTTATGGCATTAAATGATGTTACTATACTATACCCTGAAATAACGCACTACATGGAGCATACAGCATGGGATCCAGATATCCGAGTCGAGTAACATTAACCATTGTTTTCCAAAGTATAAGAGTAAGTTACAGTTGTTGTTAGTTGTGACATAATTTTGGCCGACTAACCCTTATTTATAAGGCTGAGCATCCGTATAATGAAGTGAGTAGAAAGAGGATTCTTTTAGGAGGAGATAATAATATGGGTAACGATTCAATCATTTTAGAGTTATTAGCACGAATTCAAAAGTTGGAAGAGAAGGTTAATACTCTTGAGGAACAACTAGAAAATTCGGGATATACAAAAAGAGCTATTACAGGGTCAACCACAAAAGGTGGTGACCGGAGCTAAAATCTAGAGAGTATGATGCCCAGTATATACAACAAGAAAATCTAGAGTTCAACATTATATGATTTATGTATTGGTAGTAAGGTAAGTGGGCGGTGTGACAATTGTTGTTTAGCCTCACTTCAAAAGTTCTATAAAAATTGGCGTTTTTTTATGTGAATGCCAGGAATGCAGCATGAAAAAGAGTATCTAAGTATAGAGGGTTATACAGTAAAAAGAGAAGGGTTTTCCCCTTCTTTTTTCAATTTTAGAATTCAGTATAATAACATCCGTCCTTCAATCACGCTTACTAGATGATGGACATTGTTTTTTTCCTATCGTGGTATTTTTGTATGATAGTTAATTGTTCAAATATTCCCTAATACCCTCAAGTTCTCTGTACTGTTGAACTTGAGGGTGTTTATTGTATTCATTTTTAATTGTAGATTTATCATTATTTAATGACAAAATAACTCGTCCTTTAAAAAACAGTTATCAAATCTAAAGCAATAAAGAGTCAATCATCTTAATCTTATGTTGAGATCAATGAAAAGTGATGACGGCCTGCCATCACTTTATTACTATTCTAAATTTTTCCGAATACTCCCTATTATACTACTACTCTTGAGTAACCAGGACGACCCTTAATTACACGACTATCGTTTTGACGTAATTTCCACATGACGTGATGAATTTCACCAAAGCGAATTCCAAACCTATTGAAGATAAAATCTGAAATATCTTTATGAGACACTTCGCCACCTTTTTGTCTCATAAATTCAACAATTGCAGGGTGTATTTCTTCCTTGCCATAACGTTTACCGTCGGTATAGATGTTTTTATTCATTTTATAGATCTCCTTTCAAATTACACCATTCTTGATTTTACTATAACTAAAAATAATTACGAATAATTTAGTATGATTATAGATGTAATAGTATCCAGCACGCATACTTCTGTAAAAAAGAAAAACATATACAAAATTTTAAGAAGGTGTCTCTATGAAGAAAGTTGTGAATAGTTGGATTAGATTAGGTCAAAGTATTCTTAAGGTTTCCACAAAAATATTCATCGTTATAGTCCATATTCTATAAATAAAAATAAATCGTATATCAAGATGTAATTTATAGTAGTGAGGTGAAAGTATGAAAGAAAACGATATTAAGAATTTAAAATCCGAAATTATAAAAAAACACGAGATATTGTTTGCAAAGAGATTGGAACTTAAGAATGAAACAAGCCTTTTGATGTTGGAAATTAATTTATTAGATGCACAGCATACTCTTGATAAAGTATGTCAGTTAAACCAACAGATAGACGATATAACCTCTGAAATGGATTATTTGAAACAAGCCCTTGAGGCCATTAATTAAGCTATAACAGAGTGTGTCCAATTCTATAGGTACAACCACAAGCAATCTTAAGGGTGATTTAACGGCCTTTCCACCCATAGAATATCGGGGAAAATCCGTAGTTTTTTATTTATAAACTTCGTTAAAATAGAATTAAATACAATAAAATCACTAATATTATTGCATTAGTACAAGTGATTGAAGATACAAAAGAAGCCTTTGCTGAGATCAGCGACGGCTTCTTAACTTTGATCGGTACAATTTGTTTAACTATTAAATGCAAACTCATTATTTACTTTTCAATATCATTCACTCTAAAAATTAATATGTTAAAAACTTTTGATCTCCCTGAACCCACCCAAAATATAGATCAATTCCATTAAGATGAATAGGGCCTATTATCTGATTTTTTACAGCTTTTAAGCCAAAAAGAAAGCTAAACTTTTCATAATCTACAAACCCTTTATCAATTTCACTAAAAGAATGAATTAACATAAGAGTATTAGGGGCCACGAATTTTTTAGCAAGAAGGATTGCTGAAACTGATCTATGTAATAATTGATATCTAAGTCCAGAAATATCTACGGCAGAAAAACTTTCTAATCCAAGCGTTTCGATTAGAAATTGAACTCTTTTTCTTAAGCCACTACTAGGTTCTAGTCCAAGTCTTTTACCAATTGTTCTACCGAAATCCTCATTCACTTTTCCCTCAACAGCAATTGTAATCAGTTGCTCTTGTAAGAGTCCTTTTGCTAAAACAAAGATATCGTTTTGTGAAGCACGACTGCCACCCGGTAAACTAACCTTATACTCTGGTAACCCTAAAAGTAATTCAACATTTTTAAATAATTCAATATTAGAATCGAGAAATGTTGATTTGACCTCTGGTGGAAACCCCTGTTGGTTCTCCCAGCAACATGCGAGCGTTCTTGCGGAATACCCTGATTTAAACTGCTCAATCTTATTTACTAATAATTCTCCCCAATTTTCAGGTCCTTTACTTGGTATATAAAAGTTTATGGCTTTCTTCTCTCTTGACTTACTCAGATCCTATCCCTCCTGTTTAGTTAGTAGTTCTATTCTAAATTATGGTGTCTATACTTTCTTTAATCTTATGATATAGCACCAGCTGACTAATTTTCTCTAAAGAGCTTAAAGAAATTCTTTTTTGCTGGGAATAAAGGTTGTTTAAAGTTTGAGTTGGCAAAATATAAAAATGCCATTGCTCCATATTTAACACATCAATTTGATTTGCATCCTTTTCTTTCAAGAGGCAAAACGCATAAATATCGGCATGACGTACAGCATACGCATCATATTTATTGGTAGTGTAATTATAAGATTTCTTAGCCTCAATACCAAAATTAATTTTCGAGTATTTTCCTGCGTGCCAGCTCTGTATGTAAGCAGCTGATTTTACTTCAATTTTTTTGTCCTTGTAAACTAAATCATGAGTGTCCCATTCAATACGTAGGGTTTGTAAGACCCCTAAAGCACTTCCTACAAGAAATTCTGAGAATATCCCTCTTAACGAGTTCATTAGAAGATCTGAAAATCCCCATGCCCAAAAATCTGAAATGGATTGTTGTGTTTCTAAGATTTTAGTATCAGGTGAAAGCTTCTTCATTTTTTTCTTTTCCTTCCTAGTATTAATTCTGTAGTTTATTCATCTCTATCTAATTCTTTCGTACCTTTTATGTAATCTTCTAAACCCACTTATGTTCAATAAATTAAATCCGATTTGAACATGAAGAATAAAATTTTTCAGCTATAAAATATATTGTATCTAGGGGTAGAGTAGTTTTAGAAGAAAAATAAAGACCCAGAATTACTAATACTTTATATAGTTAAAGTGTAGCAATAGACTCCATATAAGTAATAGCAATAATCGGGAAAACTTTAGAGTTTTTGTTGAATAAAGAACGTTTGTTCGTATATAATATAGAGAACAAACGTTCTTTTTTTAAGGAGTTCTTTTAATGGATGATGGGCAGCTACCAAACAGAATCATTATTTGTATAGACATGAAATCGTTTTTTGCCTCGGTTTCCTCTGTTATACGGGGGTTAGATCCGTTGAAAACAAGGCTTGCGGTGGTAGGAGATGTCAAAAGGTCAGGCTCGGTTGTGCTAGCTGCCACACCTTTATTAAAGAAAGAAGGGATCAAAACAGGCAGTCGTCTTTTTGACATTCCTAAAAGGAAAGATATCCATGTGGTGAATCCATCCATGGAGAGATATATCAAGGCTTCGAACTATATTTCTAGTTTGGTGTTACAGTATGTGGCTCCTGAAGACTTTCATGCGTATAGCATTGATGAGTTGTTTATTGATGCGACAGCTTCTTTGCATTTATTCGCTCAAACACCAGAAGAACTGGCCCATAAAATCATCAACGAGATTTATCGCAAGACACGGCTGACAGCTACCGCAGGTATCGGTCCGAATCTCTTACTGGCGAAGGTGAGCTTAGATCATGAAGCCAAGAATAGCCCCACAGGAGTTGCCTATTGGCGATATAAGGATATTCCCTTTAAGTTGTGGTCCATTCACCCGATGAAGGATTTCTGGGGAATATCGTCTGCTACGGAAAGGCGCTTAAATCGTTTGGGCATTCACTCCATAAAGGAACTCGCTCTTTCTTCAAAAGAGATGTTACAACAGGAATTTGGCATACTAGGCGAAGAGTTGGTGCGCCTATAAGGGCGTGTATTGAAAGTGCTGATAGCAAGGCATCAGGTTAGATTGCAAAGCCTGTC
>NZ_JBIQFF010000042.1:0-4994 GCF_045369295.1 Priestia sp. 179-F W1.4 NHS
CCTTTCATAAGACGTTTAACTAGGTCGAGGAATAGGGAAAAGATGTTAGATGTGAACTTATTGACATCATATTTTATAGGGGGGCTTATTTTTGTTAGAAAATAAATTGTTCTATTTTTATAAGAGCAAATTGAGTTACTGGAATTTAATAGGAAAGTATATACGGCGGAAAATTTTCTTCTCATCATTCTTAATTATCCTCTTTATTTGTTTTATGCTTTATCTAAATTATAAATTTCAATTTACGGACCTTAGTAACGATAGAGGTTACTTTTCGTTCATTATTTATATTCTTATTTTATTAATAACTCTGGCTGTTTCAATTTCTCTACTAATTCTTAAACCGTCTATTGCATTTGCCGAGAATAAATATGGAGTCAGATTTCAAAGTTATCAATGGGAACTTTTCTTATGCGCTATTATGAAAGTATATCTATTAAAACATATTTATATAGACAATGAAAAGATTGAAAAAACAGAAGAAACTTTTAAATTCTTTATAGCTAGATTAGAAAAGCAGTGGGAGCAGAAAAAAAAGGAGAGTTTTTCAAACGTGTATTCAACATCTGGTGCAAAAACTCTCACCATTTTCATACCAGTATGGGCAGCTTTTAACACATGGTTAATTAGAGATAATAATGACTTGACATCTTCAGTTCAATACATCGTCTATATTTCTATCACTTTTTTTGGATTCCTTTTCTTTTGGAAACTAGTTATTTGGAGAGGTTTTCTCAGGGACTTCTTAGAAGGTATATTTGAACGGGACCTCATAAAAATCTCCATACTCATAGAAAAACTTCAGATTATAAAGTTTTCGCACGAAAATTCTCATCATTATAAAGAGATAGATGAGTGTTTAATGAATAATAAGCAATTTATTGTTTCTATAATTCAAGATTTTGATAAAAAATATATATATTATCACCCTGATCCTCTGGAAAGAGCCTTGAGAAGATGGAAACAAGAAAGAAAAGAAAAAAAAATACAATCAACTTCCAAAAGTAATGTTTCAAATTAAAGAAAAGAACAATAATTGACTCAAGTAGCATTAAAAGATGAAAAAGCTGATTCTGCTTTAATAAGCAGAATCAGCTTTTTTGTAAGTGTTCAATCATTACATGTATGAACACTTGTTAGAATTTAATTATAAAATTTTTCTATTCTCATAATATATTACTTTTCATTCTTATTGATCTATTAGTCCTGTCCATGCAACCTTCCCGTCTACATCCAGCAAGGGATATCATTATATGTATATAGAATAAATTTACATATAGAACGCCTTCATGCTGATGCAAATAATAATTCGGTTTGGTAACTGCTTATCTTCCACTAAAAATGCCCCTTAATTATTTTCACTATAATAAGAGGGAAGAGTACTGTGTATGAATTTGGAAGATGGAGAGGTAATCAATAAATAAAAAATGGCTAACTATATTATCTTTATTGGGTGGTTCTTATTTTTAGTTCTTTTGTGAGTTGTTGTCTTATTATTTAAGGGTGAACATGGACAGTGGGCTTTAGAGCTTTATTAAATAAAGATCATTACGGCTGTTGGTACTTTGATAGTAATAGCTTATATAATAAGTTTTGGCCTCAAAGAACATAAATGAAAAGAGCAAGCTCCTTGGTACCAGAGTTTGCTCCTCTACTTTAATGCTTATTCGTGACTTCTCAATACCTTTCTTATTATTAAAAAAACATATTAAAAGGTAATGTTTGTAAAATAAAATAATATTAACTCTTTTTCATCAATTATCCAAAGAACATCTATTCTAAAATGCCTAATTCTAAGGCAACATCCTTAATTAATTTAGAAAAAGGTTCCTTTACTGGATTCCCTTCTCTTACGAATCTTCCAATAACTAGTTGTAAGACTTCTTCTCTACTAAAAAATAATTTCCCTTCATATTCTTCAAATAACTGGTTGATCCTTGTTTCGTCATATATAACAGCCTTCTTTATTAATTCCTGAATATAGTTCTTATGAAAAGCGTATAGTTCTTTAATTTTAAATGCCTTTATGTTTCCTTCAACCTTTTTTGAAAAGTGATTATCAACATCAGGGGAGGGCCTTAGACTAATTTCGAAATTAGTGGAATCTCCAAATAAAAAGGATATATCATATTCCCTATTAATCTCTGTGGATTTAGATACATCTTCTCTTAAATCATGTATTTCCTTCAATATTTTTTCTCTAGGATTAATTGTAAACAAGTAGTGTTGCTCAAAGCCACCTTCATATGGATTTAAATTATGTGTATAAGTAAAATCTTTATTCCGTTTAAAACTTGAATTGCACACTTTACAACTAGGTATTAGATTGTAAAATGATAAAGCTAAATAGGGATACTTACTTTTAGGAGAAAAGTGATCTAAATCTGCTCTAGTTTTCCCCGACTTAGTATGGAGTGTGCTAATGTATTGTCTATTACAGTAAGGACATACTGGAATATTCAAACTTAGAACTAATTGGTATGGTCCCCAACTTTCTTTTACATCAAAAAAATTTTTTTCCCTTTCTATTAAAATGCTATCATCAATAGCTTTGAAAATTTCTTTGACTTGTGATTTTAATGCTTTTAAGGTTAAATATTCCGTTTGTTTAACTTCATGTACTGCTTCGAGTACTTTATTTAGTATGAAATCATCAGAATATTCATTTTCTTTTGAGAAAGAGATTAACTCTTTAAGAACATGTTCTTTTATATGCTCCAGCTGACTATGTTTTTCATTTATTCCGTATTGTATTTTAATGTTATTTAAAGTTACTTTATCTAAATAGCTATTGATTTTTTTAAATTCATTTAGTAGTAAAGTTCCGTAATCCAGCAACTCTTCTCCGGCAAATGAGTCATAGTCAAATATTGCTTTTAATAATTCTTTTATTTCCTCTTGTTCCTGACCGTTCATCAAGAACAGTCTTCTTTCCAACGTAGTAATTATTCTGTGTAAGATACCTGGGTCACCACAGATTAATAAATATTTAATTTTCCCTATCTGGTTTAAAAAGCGTAATTGACGTCCAGTTAATGGTCCACTAGTTGTATTTACATGGGCATTGAATTTAGAAAGATACCTTTTATTAATAAAATCAAAGTGGCGTTTTAGAAGGCTTTCTGGTTCTGATACAGTAATTTTAATCATTCTGATACTTAAATCCCTTCTTACCCTCAAGTTTTTCTATTCTCCTTTTTAAATGTTCTATTTCTTCATCTACATTGATCAATCTTATTTTAAGCTGATCTTCTAACATACTTAACAATTTATTTTTAATGAGTGGCTCCCCAATCATATTAATCATTTTTCTTATCACTTCTTCATTTTTTCTTATTGTCCCTATATCATCGTTTAAGATGTTTATTAACCAATTAATTTTACTTTTAGCAAAATCACCTATTAAATCTCCCTTGAGAAAGAAGGAATCAGAAAACAAGGAATGTATATTAGCAGCAAAAGTAGGATTTTTATCTTTTAATCCATCCACGATTTTTACCTCTCCATTTACTTCTTTAAGAAAAATAACGCACTCTTTAGGTAAATCAGATAGCAAAATCGGAGAATTTGATGTCAATATAATTTGAGTGATTTTGTTTGGGAACAACCTCTTTAAAAAGGTTATAATATTACTAATAAATGATTTTTGCCATTGGGGATGTAAATAAACTTCCCCCTCATCAATTAAAATTAAAATGTGGTGACACTCATTAGAATCAATTTCCTTTTTAATACTATAAAATCTTGAATATAAATCTATCATTGCCTTTTGCCCTGAACTAAAGGAATTTGACCATTCAAAAGAAGCATAGGGTCGATTTTGAAAAGATAAAAAGAAATTTTTAACAAATTCTTTGAGGAACTCTAATTCGTTCTTTATTTCTATTTTTATCCCCCTTCTATCTAATCCTAATGTAATTTCTTTTCCATTAAGTAATTTAATTAAATTAATCATGGCATCCACCTGCTCAATGCCATAGTTGTCAAACATGATTGATTTTTCCTGAAGTTTCTTTATTCTTTCTAATTCTAATTTCCAATCAGATAAGAGTTGGATAACTCTTGTCATAGTATTTTTATCGCCACTATGGTTTAATTCTCCATTATATTTCCACAAAGTTTTTACTTTTTTATAATCTATGAGTTCGAGAAGTTCGTAAAAATAGTTATTAACCATAAGCTCAATAAATTTATTATGTAAATTTTCATCTTTAAGAAGATTCAGTATTGCTTGTCGATATGATTCTGGTAAGCTATTCTCTCCTTTAATAATGTAAGGGCTAGTAACCCTACTAAACCTTACATACAAGTGTCGGGGAAGATTAAAGTTTAAATTAAAGTTGTCAAATCCTGATATAAATTCCAACTGCCTCAAAACACTCGATGCATTGTAATCCTTAATTTGATCAATCTCTCCCTTTCCAAGAGATCTCTTCCAAATTTCTCTATCTGTTCTAACTAGAAAGTTAGTAGAAATATTATAAATTTGTTTTCTCTTTCCTTGTGGAAGTTTTTCTTTATATTCTTCTTCGAATGAGCCATCAAATATATTAGAGAAAAATATACAAGGTGTCTTAACGTCGGAAAGTTTAACATGGTTGTAAGATCCCTCCTTTAACATCTTCTCGGAATAAGGATACTCAATAAGTTGTATCTCGTCATTTTTTTCGATTTTTTCAATTAATGAATTGTGATAATAAACATAATTCTTTTGTTTGTTATTAGATACCTTTTCGGAATAAACCATAATAAATTTTCTGTTTGAAGAAAAACTTTTTTTACCATAAATCTCTTTTATAAATTCTAAAGTACTTGTCTTTCCAGCCCCATTAGCTCCAACAATGGCAGTAATGTTAGTAATTGATCCACTTGGATCAAAAAAATTTTTTATAGAATTCCTATTTTTCCTTATAATAAATTTTTTATTATTAAAGTCATAGCTATATGTAATTACTGGATCAAAATTTAACTCCAGTTTCTTCATCACACCGTAC
>NZ_JBIQFF010000043.1:0-4981 GCF_045369295.1 Priestia sp. 179-F W1.4 NHS
ACAGTTGAAGTCTTTTTTCTATTCCGGTCATTTTTGTTAGTTTTATTATAGCGTTAATTAATCTCATAATTCAATAAGAATTAGTAATATATCTCAAAAGATTTAGTTTTGCACCTTTTATGAGGTACAAATCCTATCTATATTCAAATGAATTTATTGTTGAAGGTATTAAGAGAACTTTCTCTGACAACTGCTACAAAAATAATAAAACAGCTTCTAAATACTGAGCAGTAATTAGAAGCTGTTTTATTATTTTGTGAACATTCTTTTCCATATGCTTTTTCCTTGTTCTTTTTGAATTTCGGTCATAGCTGAATGGATAGAATCTAGTTTTTTTAGTAATTGATCATTCACTTCTTTTAAACGCTGATTGTCTTGTTCAAGTTTATTCATCTGTTCTTTTATTTCTATAACATCTTTTTTTTCTGCCAAATTTTCAGATGGAAGCGTTAGTTGTTCTTTCTTTTCCATTTTTTTATCCATTTCTTCTATTTTTTTAGCAAGCAATAAAAATGCTTCTTTAAAGGAGTTTTCGTTTATATCTTCTTCCTCTAAATCCTTGTTAATAATTTTTGTTTGTTCTTCGCTCATTAAATTTGCTTTAATTAATTCTTCACGAATCATTTCATTTGGTGCATGTTTTCCGAACTTTTCCTTTAGTTCAATAATCTTCTCGATTTTTTTATCTTCATCAGTAAATATGTATCTTATTCTTCCAATTCTTTTATGTCGTACTAACCCGACTTCGCACCAGTCCCGTAACTGATGATTTTCTATATTAAATTTTCTAGCAACTTCTGAAATAACCATTGTTTCTTCGCTCATAATTGTACCTCCCTCATAAACGAATTAATCTAACTTAGTTAGTATCTTATTATATGAAATATTTTTAATAACTCAATTAAGTCTAACTTAATTGGTCCTGACTAATTAAGTTAGACTTATTTTAAAGCTTGTCTTTATTATTCTAGCAGATTCCACCCTTAACTGAATTAAATTTATAATATTTTACGTTATGTAGTTCAATTAAATTTGAACTGAGTCCTTCAAAAAACTACAAATCCATTATAATTTTTTTAAATATTACAATAAGTTTAATTAAAATGCAATTAAGTTCAACTAAATATAACTTAATTGCATTTTAATTAAACTTTTATTTATTTATATTCAATTTAGTAAAACTTATTTCATTTTAAGTTCAACTAAATTAGTTTTTTATGCAACGAGGTTATTTTAAGTTAATCTTAAGTTGAACTATCAAGTTTGGATTGATAATTTAGAACAAAAAAATTATGTGTTAAGTTGTTTTTCTCATTTAATCCTCAATAGATTGAGGATTTTTATAGCTGAGACTACTGTAGATTCTGTTTAGATAATACACTTCTTCTGTAATATGGTGTGAAACATATCTATGTAGGTATTATCATAAAAGCAGTCTTTTTGGCTGAAAAGATGCTTTATCTCTTATTTGTGGACATGCTTAGTAAACTCATGTCTTATTTATCATGAATCGAAATCGTTACGAATAGGCAAACCTTTTTAGGGCTTTTGGACAGTGTAAGCTTTTTGAAGTGCTTCAATGATTAATTCTGATGTGATTAAACGAGAAAAAATAGTACACAATTTCTTTAATGTGAATTTAATGAAGATGATAAGCAAAACCAACCCCCTCGTATCATAGAGACAGACTTAATTTCATGCCCTCATTGTCTAGAGAGATTTGATAAATTTTTGAAGCGCTAAAATGTGTTTTGTTTTTTCTTCAATATGACCATAGCCTCTTTTTTGAATAATCTTAGCTAATTCTCTAGGTATTAGAGATCTTTCCTCTGCATTAAAAGATGTTAATCCATTCAAGCAGTTATAAATTGTTACTTTTGATCACTATATTCGCTACTTAATTATTTAACCAAGTTTCAGTATGGTATAAATACATAATCTATTTTTTAAGTCATGATTTTATTTTCTCCCACTTATGTTCATTTCTTGATTTTATCCAGTAGTCATAACTAATTCAGACTCAATTGAGTCTGAATTAGTTATCTTATTTGAATGAAAATTAATTAGGTAGAGTCACCTTTTATTGGTACATTTAGTCTTTGTGAACTTAATTGAAATTAATTTAAATCAATTAATTACTAATTGGGTATAAAAAATATAGATTCGACAGCTTTTGATTAGAAAAGTTGATATGCTACATTTTAATTAAATTAAACTTCTTTTTTGTTGAGTTAATTTTAATTAAATTGATTCTAAATTAGTGATAATTAACTCGTTTTTTAAAAAGAATTAGAGTTAGATTCTTGCAGAAAAAAAGAAAATCTAATTGTTTAGTTATGTATTAGGTTGATAATAAAATCTTAAAAAGTTATTTAGTGAATTAATGAAAAATTTTTAATTTGAAAAGTACATGTCTTTAATTTTTATCACAAGAATAGAGAAACAGAAAACAAGGATATAAAAGATTCACTTTGATGCTAAAAGCATCTTGCTTCATGAATATAAGCAGAAAATTTCATGTGAAAAGATGAAAAAATGAATGAAAAGCAACAATATTCATCTATAAAAATGTAAAAAAATAGGGAGGCGCAAAGGGGACATGGCTCCAAAATAGGGGGACATAAAGGGGACATTAGGATTTTAAAAGGAGACTCAAAAGGGACGTAAACTAAAAAAAGGGGACGCAAAGGGGACATTAAGCGACTTTCTTTGTACCCACGGTTTTGCTAGGCTCTGCCTAGCCCCACACCTATGGTGGGGGCAAAAACCCCTTATGCTCTTCTTCTCTCTTTTGTAGTGGAAAACCACAATTCATAGAAAAGGAACGAATGCAATAGAACTACCACTAGAAAAAAACAATTAGATTGCTGTTGGAAAAATAGCGAAAGAGAAGAACAGTGCTTCCGGAGAATTTATAAAAGGTAGCTTAAAAAGCATAGGGGTACGGAGAGGAATAAAGGACTATGACAAACGAAGAAAAGAAAAATCACAAAATAAATGTTTAGAATTTTTTGCACGGAATAGTGGAGCACAATTTTAAAAGAACGGAGTACAGTTTAAGAAATGGAACGCTAAAAAAAGCAAAAGTTTGAAGGGGAAGTGAAGAATGAAAAGTCTATTTTTTATATTTGGAGAGTAAAAGAAGGAACAAGCACCAAGCAATCGAAAGCTGTTTTATGATTCCTCTTTTTTACAATTAGTTGAGATATCCCATACAACACAAACGGGATGTAAATGATTATACACCCCGCCATGTGAAGAAGGAAAAAGTAGCTTTTAATGCAGTATATGATCTTTGAGGAACACCGCATTTACGTAATTGCATTGCTTAATGAAACAGTAACTTGAAAAAAGTATATCCTCTTTCACAGACACCTCATTTAAGCATTGAGCTAAAAAAATATACAATGTGAACGAAATCGTTCTTGGTCTGGAACAAATACCTCATTTATATAATTAGTTATAAATGAACATTATTGTCTACCCATTATATATATCCTTCCTACGTTCATGACTACCATCCCCTTATGAATCAAACATACGTCAATTTACAATAAGGCTTTCTGAAATATGCCTGCTGTAGACACCTCATCCCAAATGTAAGAAGCTTTGCAACGATTAGTTGTAATCAATCACTTGTTTTCCCTCTTCGCTGTATAGAATATCCCGAGGGCTTATTTGTAATTCAGTAAAGTAAAAGGCTTATTTTGGATTGAATGTACTCTTATTTATAAAGCAGGTTAAACGATGAAGTCTTATGGTGAATCGATGAAATTTGTTAAAACTGGCATTTTTTTATTTACTATTAATCTTACTATATGGTACACTCCACATAACTTATTTTTGTTCGGTGTATTGAGAAGAGAAAAGCTTAATAAGAAGTTTTTTCTCTTTAAAGAGTATGTTTGGCAAGAATGGTAATACATTTGTGGAGTATTCCACAGCAGGAGGCAACAATTATGACAGAAGGTACAGTAAAATGGTTTAATGCAGAAAAAGGTTTCGGTTTCATCGAAGTTGAAGGCGGAGACGATGTATTCGTACATTTCAGCGCAATCCAAGGTGAAGGTTTCAAATCATTAGAAGAAGGCCAAAAGGTTACTTTTGATGTTGAGCAAGGTCAACGTGGAGCGCAAGCTGCTAACGTTCACAAAGCATAATTAAAGGTGAACATAAAGAAGACTCCTGTAAAGGAGTCTTTTTTTACATTCTTGTAAATAAAAAATATGATTTACCTACTATCTATTACTTCAAATAGAAAGTAAATATGGATATATAAATGAAGTTTTTACCTATAAGTAATGTTTAATCTGTTTAAAACCGTAGGCGTACATTATTTTTTATGAAGATTACGGGAGATTTTATCAATAAGGCGTTTTTTAGTTTTCATCTGACTTTTACACAAGGGGCATTTCTGATGGCTATCGTAAGAGAAATCTTTTCTCATCCAGCCTTTACATTCTTCTTTCGTACATTCCCAAATTTCTGTTTCTTCTTGAACCGGAGGTTCTTGATTTTCTCTACTATAATACATATTGATCACTACTCCTCTCTTTATAAGTATGCCTGATAAGAAGGATATAAATAATTTATATCTTTTACGCTGTTCATATTTTAGTAGGATCAATTTCATATTTGAAAATAAGAGTGAAAAAGTGAAACATGGATAGTAAGGTATAACAATCTGTGTTTGGTGAATACTTGTTATCGTGGTGTGTAAAATAAAACGAGAATAAAAAACAATGTTTTTTTAAAAAAACTATTGACGTTTCATTTGATATGTTTTATTATTATAAAGCGTCGTTGAAACGACAACTTGTTTTATGGAATATTGAACTTTGAAAACTGAACAAAGCGACAAACGTCAACGTTAATTTTTTATTTTTAAATTGAGCAAGTCAAATATTTCTTCGGAGAGTTTGATCCTGGCTCAGGATGAACGCTGGCGGCGTGCCTAATACATGCAAGTCGAGCGAACTGA
>NZ_JBIQFF010000044.1:0-4351 GCF_045369295.1 Priestia sp. 179-F W1.4 NHS
GACCGCCACCTCGTAGAGCGCGCTCCCAATTTGATCGAAGATGAAAAATTGGTGTAGTGCGTTACACCAAATCTAAAGTTGTGGTATTCTCTGCCTAACAATAGTGGTCTAAACATGAATTGATAGTAGCGAAATTTAGAGAATACAAGAACAAAACTAGGACAAAAATATTTCAAGGAAGAGATAAGAATATACATAGAACCCAATTATAAGGCCCATATGAGCTTTTTAAGAGAAGAGATAAGAATTTATAGGGGAAAACTATATAAGTGAAAGAAACGAGCTTTAAAGGCAAAATAAAAAGTAATTTCGACAATTGGCAAGCGAAATTACTTTTTATATCTAATATTTGTTATGAGGTAGAAATATTAGTAAATAAATGATAACACGTTTTTCAATAAAGACTACATTTTTCTTAATCTGCATATGTATAAAGGACAGCTTTTTTATACATTCTTTCTTTACCTATTCCTCTGAGAAAGTCTTTTATATCAAGGATGTATAAAAAGCTGCATAACCGATAAATATGAGAAGCGAACGAGCCCTTGTGTATCAAGGACTCGTTTTTTGCATGTGTACCGGAAAGAGACATTATGTTAACTAAGATTGTATATGACATGCATTAAGAAACAATAAGACTTATTGAATAAATATTTTATAATTAGCAACCCTATACCCATAATCTTATATCCCAGTATGGAGGACAAAATGAAACAATTAGTATGTATTGCTTTGATTATGGGGCTATTTCTACCCATAGCTCATAACACGTATGCTTATTCTGACACAAATCCTGCCTTATCTAATTTTTATGAAAGTTACATGACGAAAGGTGCTAAAGGTGCTGAGCATTATGTCGCAAAAGGCGTTACGATTCCAGAAGTAACTGAAAAAACAAGAATTGTGCGTTTTCAAGGTTTGCCTGCTGCTGACAAAGAAAATACACGTATTATGATTGCCTATTTTGAAAATGGCAAAGTAGATATTGATCGCATAGCCTTTATTTGGAGGGTGTCTTTTAACAAAGAGAATGTTACTAGCATCGAAGAACTATATGATGGATCAGAACCCAACTTAAAAAAATAAAAATAGGTTATATAAAAAGCCCTTGGTAGCAATCTACCAAGGGCTTTTTGATTCCTAGAAGGTGGATTATGTTAATTAACCTTTTATGTTATATACAGTTTAAAAAGCAAAAAAACTCCACAGACGGTCGGGAGTTTTTTCTGCTTTACGTATCACTACTTGTCAGGTGATGCTCGGAAACATCCTGAGTAGTTTGCTCAAAGGTTGTAGCAGCTATGCAACCTTTGAGCTTATTTTTAATTTTTCCAGAACATCCACCATGCTCTCTTGCGACATGTCTGTTTTCTTAGTTCTTGCATTTGTCTCATGAGTTCCGTGACTTGGCGATCTCGTCTTTCTATTTGGGTTTTATATTTTTGTAGTTCTTGTTCCTGAATTTCTAGTCGCTTAATTATATCTTCATATTGTTTGAAGGTAATCGTATATTCTTGGTAACTGTCCTGGTTGTCCTTTATATTGTCCATGCTGTCCTGGTTGTCCTGTGTGCTGTCCTGACTGTCCTGGACACTTAGGACAGTCAGGACGCAGTCTTTAATTGTCTTGCCGCCTTGTTTATGTAGATTTAGCATTTTATTGAAAAGCAAAAGATCATTTTCTGTGTAGATGGTTTTTCCTTTATGATTTCTGAAAGTCACGCCAACTTTAGCAAATTGACTTTTGTAGTTTCTTAAAGTTGATGAACTCACTCCTAATTTTTCAGCAAAAATAGAAGCTTCATACGTTTTTTCTGTAGGGACCACTTTTAGCAAAACTATCCCTCCTTTGTTTAATTAAATATTCGTTATTAAAGTTTAAATATCCTGTCTGTCCTAAGTGTCCTGGACGTCCTGGTTGTCCTCTGTCCTGTCCGTCCTGTTCGTCCTAAGTGTCTTGGACACTTAGGACACTTGCATTTTTTGTTTTGGGTAATTATTAGTTCGTTGACCAAAATTTAGAATAAGGATATAATGGTTACCAATGTAACCAAAAAGTGAAGGTGATTAATATGGCTGAAGAAAAAGTTAAAACAGAAAGAAAATTATTAAGGATCGAGCCTGAAGCTAATATTCAAATTAAAGAATTAGCATTAGCTTTAACGAAAGAAAAAGGCTCAAGAGTCACTGAAGGAAAAGCAGTTCAGATTGCTGTACAGAAAATGTTGGAGGAAAAAAGAAGCTTAATTTAAGCCGGCTTCTTCTAATAGCCGGTTTAAGCTCCTAGTTTGGGAGTTTTTCCACACCTAAAAAAGCCCTTGAAGCTTACAGCGCCAAGGGATTGAGAGGTTTTAAAGGAGGTTTTAACTTTTTTAAAGGTTTTTAATGGGGGAGGTAAGAAAAATTGGAAGGTGGAAATATACTAAATATCACGTTTGATCGTATGACGGTTATGGGCGATTTAAGCGATAATAGAGTCTCTCTTTTGAATCAGTTAATAAAAAAATACTCTATAGCAAGAGAGAATAAAATTCATGTATCTGACACAAGGTATCACAGTTACATACGTGGTAAATTTTTAGATGACTTGGTTTATTTTGAGTATGATAGATTAAAAGCAAAATCATTTAACACTCGAAATTTCCGAATAGAATTCAACCCTAATAATTTGAATATCGAACAAGTTGAATGGCTTCAAAAGAATGTGATCCCAATGTTAACTGATGTAGGGATTACTCGACTTGATTTAGCTTTTGATGTTGATTTTAAATTGAGTAATTATCAGTTTATAAATGTAGGAAATGCGAGAGAGAAATCCACAGTTGAATTTCGAAATTCGTCACAACAGCTAGAGACTTTGTACATAGGGAAAAGAGAAAGTGACAAGATGATACGTTTGTATGATAAAAAGGTCGAACAAATGAAAAAGGGTAATGAGGTTGATCAACCCTACTGGTGGAGATTAGAGTTTGAACTTAAGAGAGAAACAGTGGACGAGTTCGCTGATGTGTTTGAAACTTTACAGATAAAAAAGCCCGACTTAAAAGAAATTGAAAAAATACAAGATAGAGCGATGCTTTACTATCTCCGTGATCACCCAGAAGAATGGGCTGAGCTTGGTAATTCAACTAAATCGAAATATAGAAAGATGCTAAGAGAAATAAAAAATGAAAATATGACTCCTCTTTTTAAAAAGGAATTGAAGAAGAAAAAAGCCGAGTTGCTGGAACAACTCGACGGATGGTTCAAAAATCAATATAGAATTTTCGAAAAATGTTGATTTTGATAGCACTATTATAATCTAAAATACAGGTAATATTCCAGTAGTAAATATTACTGTCGGAGCCTTACAAAGAGAATAGTGTCGAGAATTTACGAATAGATATATAGTATGAATATAGATAAGACCGCCTTATACACTGATACATAATGGGCGGTCTTTGTTATACTTATACTACTTTTTATTTAAGAATGGTGTGAGTATAACATTTTTAAATAAAAAGTAGTATATCAGTTATTGGAGTATCTTTAAGTCTCTTAGGCTGCGGATTTAGTTTATTGTCTCTAATGGCGGCTATCTTTGGAGGTGCTTTTGGAGGATCCATAATGGACGAAGCAATGAAACATAGAGTACATTTTATGTTTTATTTAGGGTTAATCCAGTTTGGACTTTCAATTGTTGGTCTTATTGGAACCATAATTTTAAAGAAAAAAACACGTCTTTCTGGGTATTTAATGGTTGTATCAGCCATAGGTGTTCTTTCAAGTAGTTTTTCATATGAATTAATCCCATGGTTGCTTGTACCTGAATTTCCTCTTTTGATAATAGGGTTGATCCTATTATCAAAAAGTAGATTTTTAAAAGAAAAGCGTTATGAAGCAGATAATGTGAGATTTTGTATTTGTCTTGCCATCTTAGTGTTTATTCCACTAATCATGCATAGATCTCTATAGAGGTAGGTTGTAAGTACATAATGATGAGTAGTAATGCTACATTTGGCCATTGTCAATGGTAAGCGGACCGTAGGGAGCATTAAGGAATTGACAATGTCACTATACCAAGACCCTCTTGGCACTCAAACAAACTCGTTTGTTTGACGCCAACCGGCGAGGGAGCCCCCTCGAAGGTCGAGGGGGGTGGGGGCGTTTGTAGAAGCCATTCCAAAGGGGCTTCCCTTTGGCAGGTGGTGGACAGCGTCCACGGTCTTGATGAAAAAGGGCATCCGTTTGGGATGTCTTTTTTCATTTTGGCGGAGCCAAACACAGGGAGGAATTCCGACCGCCACCTCGTAGAGCGCGCTCCCAATTTGATCGAAGATGAAAAATTGGTGTAGTGCGTTACACCAAATCTA
>NZ_JBIQFF010000045.1:0-3428 GCF_045369295.1 Priestia sp. 179-F W1.4 NHS
TCTGTTTTGTATTTTTAAAGGATCTCCCTTTTGGATTGAAATTCAGAGAAATCAGTATTCCGAACAGAAAATGCAGGAGAAGATAAACCTTTATGAAGAGTTTTTCTTTTCTGATGAGTGGAGATCTTTGCATTGGCAGCCAGAGGACCGATCAGCCCTCTTCCCTTCCGTCATTTTAATTACACCTGTTCGTTATTCAGTGTCTTCAGAACACATTCGTCTCATACAAGTAACAAGTATTCATGAATTGATAGAGAAATATAAAAGTTCTTCGAAACAAACAAAAGAAGTAAGGTCAAGAACCACATCCTCTTCTGGAGGAATAAAAATCAACTTAACATAGAGTGCTAGAAAAGTGTTTGTAATCACATAAAAACAGGCTACCTTAAAATAATGAAAGGTAGCCTGTTTATACACCTTTCATCCGCGGAGAAGGCAATGGATTTGCGTACTGGTATCAGATGGAATTAATTTGTATAATGAAAGAGAATAAGTAGCAATACCAAGGCAACCGAGGAGGTGAGCGAATATGAGTCTACGAGAAGAACTACTGGCGCAGGAATATGAGGAAAGAAAAAAGCCGAGAGGATTCGTATACTTTACAGACGCTGACGGACAAGTTGTCGCTAAGACTTGCCGTGAATGCGGCGAATTAAAACATGCAAAGAACTATCATCATAAAAGTGATGGATTTGGTCAACTTGGACCATACTGCAAAGGCTGCGTTTCTGTTCGCGACCGAGATTATTACGTTAAAAATAGGGAGCACGTAAAAAGAGTTAAAAATGCTTATTACCATAGGAAAAGATCTGAGCAACTTTCTTTTAATTTATTCGAAAATAGCGAGTAGGATCACGGCGGCCAATAAGGTCGCTTTTTTGTTTAAATGCTGATAAATCGCTAGAAATCACTATTCAATGTGTTAATGACATGGTTCGAGCACGCTAGAATGTAAAGAGGAGCAATTTGATGAATAGGACTGTTTTAACGGCGAATTAAAAACAGGCTTTTAAACTATTACTAAAGCCTGTTTTTATATACTTGGAGAAGCAATCTTTCTAAAGGAATAAAAAAGAACTGTAATAAGCATATTTAAATATCCCAAAAATCTTCGCTCTTAATATTAGGATCAATCCTTCTTAATGCTTGTAATATCTTTTTCATGGTTCTTTGTGTAGGCAACCTTTCGGAGTTGTTTACTAAATCACCAATCGTACTTCTACCTAATCCCGACTTTCTTACAAGCCATTCTTGATTAATGTTTCTTTTATCAATCCATTTACCAAGTCTAGTTCGCCTTTTTCCTAACCCGAACATTATAGATACCCCTTTACTTGTTATTACTCTAGTTATGTCCAAATTTCACTAAAAATAAAACGTTAAAAATAAGTCATAGTGGACAAGCCAATACCATATCATCTATTAAGACATCAAAATACTACATAAGCACAACGAATAAATTTAATACGTATTTTTAAAACCTTTTAGAATAATGTCGATATTTTTGTCATAATCATATAGCATGAATACAGTTAAGACCGCCTTATACACTGATACATAATGGGCGGTCTTTGTTATAGGTATGAATAGATTTTGAGTATAATGGAAAATAAAAAACAGACTTCCTCAGAGAACGTAAAAACGTCTCTAACAATAGCAATTCATAAATTATCAAGCAAAAAAACACAATTTAATCAGTGAAGGAGAAAAGAGAACTCCATCTATCCTTATAGGGTTCTCTCCTTTACGGAATAAAACACTAGATAATAGTAAAGTGTAAAATATAACATTTTCAGGCATAACCTAAATTTCTATGCTTCTATCGAGCTACCTTTCTCATAAAAAGGCTGTTTCACAAAATGAATGTGCAATGGAAAGGACTAATATGTGGGTCCAGTAAAAACAATCATAAAAAGGTAGGATTTATTGAGGTAACTTCTTTTTCCGTAGTCGGTGTAATCTCCGTTGAATTCCATGGGCTGATCTACCGATTAGTTGGCCAATTTCTTGTTGAGTACGACCTTCTTGATAAAACATGTACCATAGACGGGCATCTTCCTCTTCAGTCCACTTTTTATTTTCATATTTAGGTCGATTAAAATAATCATATTTTCTTTGTTCCTTTACCCATTCGGGTTCTGGAATAAGAGTATTTGGGGCTACCTTAGAAAAATTAATCAATTCCTTATTCTGTTGTGCCCATTTCCAAAAGGCTGCTACGTCAATTCCTAAAAATGTGCGTGTATTTGCTCTCAAGATGTTATAGGACAATTCTCTTTTCTGAATCCAGTTATAAATGGTATGAACATCAACTTGCAGGCACTCTGATAGTTCATATACTGTAACATTTCCCAGATGAGCTCTTACGCCACGTATACCTAAACGATATAGCCTAGACTCTAATGCTTGTGTACTTCGCTGTAAGCGTCTAGATAGTTGGTCAAGTGACTTGACTCCATACCATTTTACCAAGTATTCATCTTCTTTCTTTGTCCATCTACGTAATGACGTTTTTCGTACTAATTTTAACAGCCTAATTCGATTCGCCACAGAAGAAGGGCTCTTGCCTAAATGTTTTCCAATCTCTCGATTGTTCATTTTATTAATGTTTACTTTTAAGAACGTATCTTGGTCAGGGGACCATTTTTTGCGTATGCCATTCTGGTTGTTGCGAAGTTGTAGTCGTGAGATCCGTTTATTAACCGATTCTTTACTACGATTTAAACATTCACCAATTTTTTGGAGTGTCATCCGCCCATATTGTTCTTTTAGAAATAAATCTTCTTCCTCCGTCCACAGTTTTTGATTTTTAGTCACTATATCTCCCTCCAATTCGCGACTTAGATGTATAGAAAGCTACGTATAGAGAATAGTAGTGGAGATGTTCATCTTTCCTCAACAGAGAGTAAATCCTTTTTCATTTATCTTGTTATCCATTGGACACAGGTTATCACTTTATTTAGTCTATTTTTTCTAATTTGTCAGTGAAAAGATAAACAGTTGTTACTTTTTCTTTAAGCTTTTACTTTTGGTACTCGTATACAACAGGAACTTGATCCATTTTCACCGTTTTGGCCACAATATAACGACGATAGCCATCTTTTAGAACCTTTGAATCTTTTTCAATCGTCAATGGCTCATCTAAACGACCTGTACGCTTCACAAAATCAATGACCTTTTGCGTTTTTTCAGGGTTTGGACGTGTTTTTAAGAACTCTTCAGGTACAATGATTTCATCAAAGTCCAATAGATCCTGAGTTCCTTTCGGTTGGTTAGATAATCTTGTCTTTTCTTTCTCACTCTTTTTCTCTTCCATAGGAGCTTCCTGTACTTCTGGCTGAATAGGCTTTACTTCTTTTGCTACAGGTTGAGAAACAGGTTCTTGTGCCTCTTCCTGTTTAGTAGATTCCGTTTTCTCTTGGGCTTCA
>NZ_JBIQFF010000046.1:0-3048 GCF_045369295.1 Priestia sp. 179-F W1.4 NHS
TTGTTCTTTGAAAACTAGATAACAGTAATTGCTGAGGAAAAGTGAAACTTTTCTTTAATCAAACCAATAAATAACACAACTTTATGTTGTACCATTTATTCGCTAATGGTTAAGTTAGAAAGGGCGCACGGTGAATGCCTTGGCACTAGGAGCCGATGAAGGACGGGACTAACACCGATATGCTTCGGGGAGCTGTAAGTGAGCTTTGATCCGGAGATTTCCGAATGGGGAAACCCACTGTTCGTAATGGAACAGTATCTTTATCTGAATACATAGGATATTGAAGGCAGACCCGGGGAACTGAAACATCTAAGTACCCGGAGGAAGAGAAAGCAAATGCGATTTCCTGAGTAGCGGCGAGCGAAACGGAATTAGCCCAAACCAAGAGGCTTGCCTCTTGGGGTTGTAGGACACTCTATACGGAGTTACAAAGGAACGAAGTAAATGAAGCGACCTGGAAAGGTCCGTCGAAGAAGGTAACAACCCTGTAGTTGAAACTTCGTTCCCTCTTGAGTGGATCCTGAGTACGGCGGAACACGTGAAATTCCGTCGGAAGCTGGGAGGACCATCTCCCAAGGCTAAATACTACCTAGTGACCGATAGTGAACCAGTACCGTGAGGGAAAGGTGAAAAGCACCCCGGAAGGGGAGTGAAAGAGATCCTGAAACCGTGTGCCTACAAGTAGTCAGAGCCCGTTAACGGGTGATGGCGTGCCTTTTGTAGAATGAACCGGCGAGTTACGATCCCATGCAAGGTTAAGCTGATAAGGCGGAGCCGTAGCGAAAGCGAGTCTGAATAGGGCGTTTAGTATGTGGTTGTAGACCCGAAACCAGGTGATCTACCCATGTCCAGGGTGAAGTTCAGGTAACACTGAATGGAGGCCCGAACCCACGCACGTTGAAAAGTGCGGGGATGAGGTGTGGGTAGCGGAGAAATTCCAATCGAACCTGGAGATAGCTGGTTCTCTCCGAAATAGCTTTAGGGCTAGCCTCATGTTGTGAGAGTCTTGGAGGTAGAGCACTGATTGGACTAGGGGCCCCCAACGGGTTACCGAATTCAGTCAAACTCCGAATGCCAAAGACTTATCCATGGGAGTCAGACTGCGAGTGATAAGATCCGTAGTCAAAAGGGAAACAGCCCAGACCACCAGCTAAGGTCCCCAAGTATACGTTAAGTGGAAAAGGATGTGGAGTTGCTTAGACAACCAGGATGTTGGCTTAGAAGCAGCCACCATTTAAAGAGTGCGTAATAGCTCACTGGTCGAGTGACTCTGCGCCGAAAATGTACCGGGGCTAAACGTATCACCGAAGCTGTGGATTGACATCTTTGATGTCAGTGGTAGGAGAGCGTTCTAAGTGCAGCGAAGTCAGACCGTAAGGACTGGTGGAGCGCTTAGAAGTGAGAATGCCGGTATGAGTAGCGAAAGACAAGTGAGAATCTTGTCCACCGAATGCCTAAGGTTTCCTGAGGAAGGCTCGTCCGCTCAGGGTTAGTCGGGACCTAAGCCGAGGCTGAAAAGCGTAGGCGATGGCCAACAGGTTGATATTCCTGTACCACCTCCCCGCCGTTTGAGTAATGGGGGGACGCAGTAGGATAGGGTAAGCGCGCTGCTGGATATGCGCGTTCAAGCAGTTAGGCTGATGAGTAGGCAAATCCGCTCATCATAAAGGCTGAGCTGTGATGACGAGGGAATTATAGTACCGAAGTTCCTGATTCCACACTGCCAAGAAAAGCCTCTAGCGAGGCGGGAGGTGCCCGTACCGCAAACCGACACAGGTAGGCGAGGAGAGAATCCTAAGGTGATCGAGAGAACTCTCGTTAAGGAACTCGGCAAAATGACCCCGTAACTTCGGGAGAAGGGGTGCTCTGGTAGGGTGTATAGCCCGAGAGAGCCGCAGTGAATAGGCCCAGGCGACTGTTTAGCAAAAACACAGGTCTCTGCGAAGCCGCAAGGCGAAGTATAGGGGCTGACGCCTGCCCGGTGCTGGAAGGTTAAGAGGAGGGGTTATCCTTTGGGAGAAGCTCTGAATCGAAGCCCCAGTAAACGGCGGCCGTAACTATAACGGTCCTAAGGTAGCGAAATTCCTTGTCGGGTAAGTTCCGACCCGCACGAAAGGCGTAACGATCTGGGCACTGTCTCAACGAGAGACTCGGTGAAATTATAGTACCTGTGAAGATGCAGGTTACCCGCGACAGGACGGAAAGACCCCGTGGAGCTTTACTGTAGCCTGATATTGAATTTTGGTACAGCTTGTACAGGATAGGTAGGAGCCTGAGAAGCCGGAGCGCTAGCTTCGGTGGAGGCGTCGGTGGGATACTACCCTGGCTGTATTGAAATTCTAACCCGCGGCCCTGATCGGGCCGGGAGACAGTGTCAGGTGGGCAGTTTGACTGGGGCGGTCGCCTCCTAAAATGTAACGGAGGCGCCCAAAGGTTCCCTCAGAATGGTTGGAAATCATTCGTAGAGTGTAAAGGCACAAGGGAGCTTGACTGCGAGACCTACAAGTCGAGCAGGGACGAAAGTCGGGCTTAGTGATCCGGTGGTTCCGCATGGAAGGGCCATCGCTCAACGGATAAAAGCTACCCCGGGGATAACAGGCTTATCTCCCCCAAGAGTCCACATCGACGGGGAGGTTTGGCACCTCGATGTCGGCTCATCGCATCCTGGGGCTGTAGTCGGTCCCAAGGGTTGGGCTGTTCGCCCATTAAAGCGGTACGCGAGCTGGGTTCAGAACGTCGTGAGACAGTTCGGTCCCTATCCGTCGTGGGCGTAGGAAATTTGAGAGGAGCTGTCCTTAGTACGAGAGGACCGGGATGGACACACCGCTGGTGTACCAGTTGTCTTGCCAAAGGCATCGCTGGGTAGCTATGTGTGGACGGGATAAGTGCTGAAAGCATCTAAGCATGAAGCCCCCCTCAAGATGAGATTTCCCATAGCGCAAGCTAGTAAGATCCCTGAAAGATGATCAGGTTGATAGGTCAGAGGTGGAAGCGTGGCGACATGTGTAGCTGACTGATACTAATCGATCGAGGACTTAACCAAACTTT
>NZ_JBIQFF010000047.1:0-2744 GCF_045369295.1 Priestia sp. 179-F W1.4 NHS
TTAGAAATAATGTTGAACCTTTTTTCATAAAATACACCTCACATGTTTGTTTTCAAATAAACTATAACATCTAATTTATTGTTAAACAATAAATTTTTATTGTTAAATCTAAATTTTTTATTGTTTTATTTATATGTATTTGTGCCTTGAGTAAACTATTCAAGATAAGTAAATCATCAAATTAACAACTTCAATACACTCATTTTGAACGTTCTTTTGGATGATGGAGTAACAATTTAATTACATCTACTTTGCTAGTGCTTGTACTATCTTTTAAAAAGCTAGCATTATACTTTCACTTTCATTTAACTAGCTAAAACTAGCTGCTCCGGTATTATTAGTTAGCTTTTGTTCTACTCGCACTTCTTTTTGTTCTAAAAATATAGTGCTAGTATTTAAATACAAAATACTATCTCCTGCTAAAAGAAATACTCAAATATAAAACCATTCTTAAAAAAGCTCAAAGAACCTTTGAGCTTTTTTAAGAATGAAATTTTCCCATTAAACAATACTCTGACCAATAGGGGACATGTCTAAGGAGCGTACCAATTTAATGAAAAATATTCGTGTCACATTAACATGATATGCGGGATATAAGGCACGTGTACCTAAAGGAAACAAGACTATTGGATGGTTTTTTTTAGGTAAGATTAAGTAAAAAGTTATGCTCTATCCAAAATAAACATAGTATTTAAAAAGAGGACTCAACAACCTTACAGAATAAAACAGAAACAACACTTGGTCTCATAAGATCAAGTGTTGTTTCTGTTTTAGATGAATTAAAAAACATATTCGATGCAAATTAAAAAAAGAAGAAGCTTTTAGTATCCATGAATGCGTATTAAAAAAGAAAAAATCACTTGAAGAAATAAGTGTTTTTTTCTTTTGTTGAAAGGAATCAAAAGATGAAAAATCTATTTAAATATCTGTTCTTTTTAATTGGCGGAGCAATTTGGATTAGCGTTTTAATATTCTCTATCTACACTGATCTTGCTAAGGTTTATGGTTATAACCCTGTACGTATAGAGGAATGAAGAAGTAAAAAGACTCAAAATTATAAAGAAATATAAAAATAAACAACTTGAATATCAAAAAACACTTTGAGCAAACTATTCATGATGCCTACTAAAGGGCGTCTTCCACTGCAACCTTATGAAAAAGAAAGCTCCCCTCCCTGGTAGCTTTCTTTTTTTATGAATTATTACTTATGGCATAAAATTCATTCGTTTAAACAAACTACTCATAATGATTAAGGTCATTAATAAAAACATAGTTTGCACTAGAAGAAACTACTGCTAGTCCCAGTGGTTTCTTCTGTTTTCTATTTGTAATATTCAAATCTATAAGAAGAAGTAACTGCTAGGAATTTTGATTCTAACAGTTACTTTAAACATTTAGAAAATAAAAATTTACTGCTTTTGATTATTGGCTACTGAAGAATTTATATTATTGTCTTTATCCTTTAAGTAATTATTTATATTTATTGTACGATCTACATTAATGTTTCCATCTTTACTGCAATAGTTAATATCCATATTAAAAATGTTTATTTGGTATGACATCCTCATATCTCCTCCTATCCTCTTGTGAGGCATTGTCTTGTTTTTTATCACTCTCTGTAGAATCAGTTTCTTCGTCTTCATTGCTTTGTTCTTCACTTTCTTCTTGAATCTGTCCAATTAATGAAATAACAGATCCAATTGCTTGAATCCAACTTCCAACAACATCTAATGACCATATAGTATTATCTTCTTCTTTTTCAGATGATTCTTTGTTATCTATATAACTGGCTTTCAATTCATTTACGCCACTTAAAGCTTGAAGTGAATTTCCAATGACTTGAAGCAAATTTCCAATGATATTATAGATTTCATTTATATTTGACGTATCTTGAAATTCATCTCCTAAAGCAGTAGCTCCACCTAAAGCTTGAATCCAATTTCCACTAATAATCAGTTTCTGTTGTGTTGTATCTTTAAAATCCACGACAAGCCCAGAAATTACGATCACATTCCCAACAGATTGAAGTTCATTCCCAAGCCTCTCAAGGTTCTCTTCCCCTTGTCCATCAGCCTCTAGAGCATTTCCCACAGCCTGTAGTTCATTCCCAATCAAATTTAAATCTTTTCTGAAGCTGCTTCCTAATGAACGGAAGGGAGTACTGCCTACAGCAGATGTGACGGTTCCAATAGCTGCTAACCAAGCACCAAAGATTTCTTTTAACTGATTATCCATAATGATCTATCCTGTCGTTAAAGACATACTTTCTGATGATAAAAAGTACCCATTAGAATCTAAAATACAAAGGGTACTTTTAAGAAAAACAAAATATAAGGATTCTAGGGCAATAAACTTAATACTAAGAGCAAAGTATAAGCCTATATTAGTGTATTCTTTAGTAATCATATAGGTAACTTGCCTATACGAATAAAACTTCATTTTTCGAGAACACTATCCAAGATGATTCATATCATCATCTCGCCTAGTATAATCCATGAAGAAACTCCTGAACAGGCACCAGGGGTTTTTTCTATTTTTTGAGGGCATATAACATAAAAACCTAATTATCATAATGGACTTCATTACCAACAAGCTTTAAAATTCATCTCGTATAGTCGAACAGCTGAAATCAGTAATATTTTAGTAGGAGTGATTAGTAAGTTGGCACAGTTTTTTTGTCAGATTTGCGATTCTGAATTTAAAAGCTATAATAAAAATGCAAAATATTGTTCTCAGAAGTGTAA
>NZ_JBIQFF010000048.1:0-2489 GCF_045369295.1 Priestia sp. 179-F W1.4 NHS
GAAGAGTTGGTGCGCCTATAAGGGCGTGTATTGAAAGTGCTGATAGCAAGGCATCAGGTTAGATTGCAAAGCCTGTCATCACCCAACTTATCCGGAATGGAAACTGAACGGGGAGTGTAGCATGTTGGGAAAGTCATAAGTTGATTAGATACCAAATCACGACTGAATGGCGAGGTGAAATTTGTGAATGAGGATGAAGATTAAACTATCTGAAGGACAGTCAGAGTCGTCCAAATCGCCGTCCATGACGGAAGGTATCTATTAACGTTATGCAGCCAAAGGGAGAGGTGCTGCAGTTCAACCTCTTTTATGCAATCTAAAGGCTGGACAAGCCTAATAAAGGTTAAATGGCGAACGTTCCGTCCGACATCACAAAGAAAGCTAAGTCAATACATGTCTAAATAGGGATTGCCTAAGTTGGAAGGCTTCTTTTGGAGCTATGACATTCAGTGTCTGAATATCCAATAAGGCAACGGAGTTCCCGTAGTAGTCCGAAATAGGGAAAGCCTATTACATGGCGAAGGGGAACAGCTTGTCTAGTTTAATACGATTCAGGAAGGAGCGAGAGGCTCATGAGAAATCCAGATATAGTATTAAGCAATCTAATTTCTAAATCCAAAGATAAAAACTACGTATTCGATCGACTGTATAGAAACCTTTACAATGTAGAATTTTACCTAAAAGCATACTCACAGCTGCATGCGAAACCAGGTAATATGACAAAGGGTACAGACAACAGAACAATTGATGGATTTAGCATTGCAAGAATCAATTCATTAATTGACTCGCTCAAAAATGAAACATACCAGCCAAAACCGTCCAAAAGAGTATATATTCCTAAAGCTAATGGCAAAAAACGCCCCTTGGGGATACCATCCTTTGATGACAAGTTAGTACAAGAAGTTGTTCGTATGATTCTAGAAGCAATATATGAGGGCAGCTTTCATGAGAGCTCGCACGGGTTTCGGCCAAAGCGAAGCTGTCACACTGCCTTAGACAAAGTACGGAAGACTTTCACAGGAGTAAGATGGTTTATAGAGGGAGACATTGAATCTTTCTTTGACAACATCGACCATCACGTACTAATTAATATCATCAAGAAAAGAATATCAGATCAAAAATTCCTTAGGTTACTGTGGAAATTTCTAAGAGCAGGATTTGTAGATGAGTGGAAATTCCACAAAACATACAGTGGAACGCCACAAGGTGGAATCATAAGTCCTCTTTTATCAAATATTTACCTTAATAAATTGGATGAATATATTAAGCAGTATGCATCAAAATTTAGACAAGGTATTAAGCGCACCGTAAACAAGGAATATAAGAAAAGTGCACATCTAGTATACTGGCACAGAAAAAAACTAAAGTTAGTATGGGAAACTCTCTCTGATGAAGAAAAGAAAGATGGGATTAAAACATATAAACAGCTTAAACGAAAACTTCTGGAAGTGAATTATAATGAACCGATGGATTCAAGCTATAAAAGAATACAATATGTTAGATATGCAGATGATTTCGTCATTGGAGTAATAGGAAGTAAAGAAGACTGTTTAAAGATAAAAGAAGACCTAACGGTCTTCCTTAAAGAAAGTCTATATCTCAATCTTTCGCAAGATAAAACTTTAATTACGCATAGTGCTAATAAAGCTAGGTTTTTGGGTTATGATATCACTGTTTCTAGAAGCTCCCATAAGAGCACAGATAAAACTGGTGCCTTGGCTAGAACACAAAATATGCGATGTAAACTCTATATGCCAGAGGAAAAATGGATAAATAAACTCAAAGAATATAAAGCACTCAAAATAACAAAAAATGGACAATGGAAGGCAACCCATAGAAATTACCTAATTAACAACGATGAATTGGAAATAATCAGTATCTTCAATGCTGAAATCTTAGGAATTTATAATTACTATAAACTTGCATTGAATAGTTACAGACTCAATTCATTTTATTACTTTATGAAATATAGTTTCCTTAGAACACTTGGTGCAAAATACCGTATTTCAGTCGCAAAGGTATTTTCGAAAATAGGGCGAAATGGGCGTATTGGTATCACGTACGAGACGATAAAAGGTACTCGTATCAGATATTTTTATGACGGTGGATTTAAAAGAGCGAGGAGCATAGGTTATTCCGAAATGGATTCCCAACCATACACAATAAAATACCATGGACGTACAAGTTTAATCGAAAGATTGCAAGCTAATCAGTGCGAGATGTGTAGGGAAACCACTGAATCTTTAGAGGTACATCATGTTCGTAAACTAAAAGACTTAAAAGGTAAGACTGTTTGGGAACAAAAAATGATGGCAAGACGGAGAAAAACTATGGTTTTGTGTGTTAGGTGCCATAGAAAACTCCATTTAGGAAAATTAGATTGATAAGGGGAAAGCCGTATACGCTGAGAGGTGTACGTACGGTTTGGAGGAAAGTACAGGAAAACCTGTCGTAGAAATGCGATAAGGCGTCAGGTGCTTATCCTACCA
>NZ_JBIQFF010000049.1:0-2408 GCF_045369295.1 Priestia sp. 179-F W1.4 NHS
AGCTCTCGTTCCTTTGGAAAGAGTCAAATTTTATTCCGTGATTATACAAACCGAAAAGAAGTGGAGTTATTGCTGTTGGAGCTATTAGACGATGTGTGTTTTCGTTTACGTATGCATCAAGTGGTAGCTCAAATGATTCATTTATCCATTGGCTACAGCAAACAAACAGGTGGAGGCTTCTCCAGACAAAAGAAAATGGGACGAGCTTCAAACTTAAGCCAAGATATCTTTCCGTATTGCTTAACCATCTTACATACCTATGATAGTGGCATGCCGATTCGCTCTATTGGCATTTCCTTATCAAACACCAGCATTCAAGAAGAAGAGCAAATGAGCTTATTTGAGGATATCGATCAGCGTGAAAGAGCCTATGCTCTCGCCAAAACAATTGATGAGATTCGGCTGCGTTATGGAAAGAATAGTGTTTTACGGGCTTCAAGCTATCTGGATCACTCAACAGCTCGTTATCGAAATGGTCTTATTGGCGGCCATAAAGCTTAAAGGAGGATGATATCATGAATGACGATAGAGGAATGAAAAAATGGAGAGCTTTCGCAAGCATGCCGGAACAATACACAGGATTACAGGAAGTTATAAACAAGCAAGCAGAAGTACCTCAAACTCTTTTAACAGAAGAGCAAATGGAACAAATCAATTTCACCTTGATTGAAGCATTACATACAAATAAACAAGTATATCTTACATACTACAAACAGGGACAATGTATTACAGAAAAGGGATTCATCCAATTTGTTGATTCCCTGGGGAGTCTCTTTATTTTTATCGATGAAGTATTCGAATTGAAAAATAAAATGAGGTTAAGTGAGCTAATTGATGTTCGATTCGTGTAAAGTTAAAGTATAGATTAGTTTTTGATGGAGTGAGTACTAGTGAAAAACTGGAAGTATAATGAATTATTTAATGCAATTCAGGAGACATATGAAGAGTTGTTAGATGAAGATAAAGGATATAGGTATGCTATAGCAAAACTAGCAGAGGAATTTGATAACTTAGGCAAGATAGAAGATATTATTGTTGATACTGCTATTGGAGAAATCGCAATCGGCCATGATAAAGTTTTTGTTGGTCGTATTGGAGGCATAACAAAGAGGTTAAGTATGTTTACCCCACAAGAAGCCAAAGGTGAATTAACACAAGAAGAAATTAGTGACTTATCGAAAAGAATACATAAAGTAATTGATGATCTAAAAAATGCAGAAGTTGATTATAATCCAGCAGCAGAACAGTGATGTTTTCACAAGGAATTAATGATACTCTAATAAGAGTCAATTAGAAAAGAGTGATCAACATGGAAGAGAAAGAGCAACAAGAAATCGATCTTGATAAAGTGTATGACTATGCTGAATTTCCGGATAAGGTTAGTGGTCGATGTGATAATTGCAATTCAGCTTACTTCAAAAGTTCAGTAAAAGGTGGCGTTTTCTTACGTGAATGTCGCCAGTGTGGGATGAAGAAGAGTATCTAATCATAAAGAGCTATAAGGAGTATAAGTATGGAACACATAGTTGATATATTAGAAACTAAAAAAAGCTCTCTAAGCGATGAAAATCAAGAGCTGTTAAAGAAATTGATACGAAAAATAAAATCATTTGCTACTACCCCACTCAATCGCAAACATTGTTTACGTATGGCGCCATTTGCTGATTCTAAAGAGATAACAGATGTTGTGATTAATATTATACAACCGTACAAGCTGAAGTTGCTTGGCGACAGCTGCTTTCGTGGCTACGATAGCATTGGATATCACTATTGCATCGCATTACTTGCTTGCAGAGTTGCATTAAACGAGGTAGATGAATTAGAAGTTGTAACAGTGCTTGAACATGAAGTGGAGAAAAAATTGAAAGAACATGAACTGGTAGCCTCTAGAGGTGGAGAAAACTATCATGTAATGCTTCGTATTTTTAAGTGTTTTAAAAAAGATACAGATAGGTTAAATCATTTGATGATACGACTACAAGATCACAGGGATTGAGATGCACCAGTATGTCATTCACAAACAATCAACTCTATATAAGTGATAGCAATAACCGGCAAAACTTTAGATTTTTTATTGAGTATATGAAATCGTTCTTCGCTTCAATTAAGGTTATATGAAGGAATTGTCCTCTTATGTTCTCTTTAGATGTATAGACATAGACAACTTAGAGCCTCTAGTCCATTTCATGAAAAAGGTAACCAACTGGGACAACCTACAGCATATAAAAACATTTATTCTTATATGATTAGCTACCCCTTACCTACTGCGGTAAGGGGTCTTTGTTATTTTTTGATTGGACAGGCAAGCTTACCGCAGTAGTTACATAGTATCTAAAGAATCTTAACTTCATCACCTAATCAGTAGCTAGTTCAGTATCGTTACCGCGTTAATACAAGCTGTATACGCC
>NZ_JBIQFF010000004.1:0-370901 GCF_045369295.1 Priestia sp. 179-F W1.4 NHS
TTAGGCACGCCGCCAGCGTTCATCCTGAGCCAGGATCAAACTCTCCGAAGAAATGTTTGACTTGCTCATTTAAAAAAATAAAAATTAACGTTGACGTTTACTATTTCGTTCAGTTTTCAAAGAACTCTTGTCTTAAAGCGACTCCTATATAATAACACTTTATAAGAATCATTGTCAACACTTTTATATAACTTTTTTTAAAACTACTAAAAAACTTATATGTGTTTTGCTGACTTTTTATATATTACCAAAATAAAAAGCCTATGGCAAGGTTTTTTTGCATAAAAAAAAGCCCCTGCTTTTTCAGGGGCTTTTTTTATTCTTCCGTTTCTTCAGCTTCAATTATTATATCTGTCTCTTCATGTTCATTTAATTCATCTAATACTTCGTCTTCATCTTCTGAAGTTTGTACTTTTGCAACCGTTGAAACAAACTCTTCGTCTCCTAAACGGATGACTTTGACACCTTGTGTGTTACGGCCCATTTGTGAAATATCTGAAACAGAAACACGGATAAGAACGCCGCTTACTGTGATAAGCATAATATCTTCTTCTTGAGATACGCATTTCAGTGCGACAACATCACCATTTTTATCAGTGATATTACATGTTCTTAAACCTTTACCGCCTCTTGTTTGTACACGATATTCCTCAATCGGCGTACGTTTTCCGTAACCATTTTTCGTAATGATCAAGATATCTGATTGTTCTTCGAGAATCTCCATACCGATTACTTCATCTTCTGAATCGAGAGTAATCCCTTTAACTCCAGTAGCTGTACGTCCCATTGAACGAACATCATTTTCATTAAAACGAATTAACATACCCTTCTTCGTTCCAATAACCATATCGCGCTTACCATCTGTCAATTTAACAGAAATCAATTCATCTTCTTCTCTTAAATTCAAGGCGATAAGTCCGCTATTTCGAATGTTCTCAAAAGAAGATAAAGGTGTACGCTTAGAAATTCCTTGTTTTGTAGTAAAGAATAGATACCAATCGTCTACAAATTCATCGACGCGAATGATGGCATTTACCCATTCACCTTTGTCTACTTCTAATAAGTTAATAATAGGTATCCCTTTAGCCGTTCTTCCATACTCTGGAATTTCGTATCCTTTCGTACGGTAAACTTTTCCCTTATTTGTAAAGAAGAGAATCGTATCATGAGTAGACGTTGTTAGAAGATGTTCAACGAAATCATCTTCGTTTGTATTCATTCCTTGAATACCTCTTCCGCCTCTTCGCTGACTCTTATACGTAGAAACAGGCAAACGTTTAATATAGCCGTTGTGCGTTAAGCTAATAACAATATCTTGGCGAGGAATCAGATCCTCGTCTTCGATAATTTCAGCTCCTCCGCTTACGATTTCTGTTCGACGGCCGTCATTGAATCTTTCTTTTACTTCTATTAGTTCTTCTCTAATAATTTCTAATACTTTTTCTTCATCTGCTAAAATAGCTTTTAATTCAGCAATTAGCGCTAATAAAGATTGATATTCCGCTTCAATCTTCTCTCGCTCTAATCCTGTTAAACGCTGCAGGCGCATATCCAAAATAGCTTGCGCTTGTTTTTCAGATAACGAAAACTGCGTCATTAATCCTTCACGTGCAATATCTGTTGTTTGAGAACCTCTAATTAAAGCAATAACAGCATCTAAATTATCAAGAGCAATCTTTAAACCTTCTAAAATATGCGCGCGTGCTTCGGCTTTTCGAAGTTCAAATTCAGTACGACGACGAATCACCACTACCTGATGGTCTAAATAGTACTGTAGACATTGCTTTAAGTTCAATACTTTTGGCTGTCCATCTACTAATGCAAGAGTATTAATACCAAAACTTGTTTGAAGAGATGTCTGCTTATATAAGTTATTTAATAAAACATTTGCATTTGCATCACGTCTTACTTCAATAACAATACGCATACCCGAACGGTCAGACTCATCTCGTAAGTCCGTAATTCCATCAATCTTCTTATCACGAGCTAGCTCGGCAATTTTTTCAATTAGCTTTGCTTTATTTACTTGGTATGGAAGTTCATGAACAATAATAGTTTGTTTACCATTGTTTTGTTCTTCAATTTCTACTTTTGCGCGAACAATAATAGAACCTTTCCCAGTTTCATAAGCTTTACGAATCCCGCTGCGGCCAAGAATTTGTCCTGCAGTTGGGAAATCCGGTCCTGGAATAATCTCCATTAACTCTGCAATTGTGATATCAGGGTCTTGACTTACAGCTAAAACGCCGTCAATGACTTCCCCTAACTGATGCGGAGGAATATTTGTCGCCATACCTACCGCAATTCCGGCTGAACCGTTTACAAGTAAATTTGGAAATCTAGCAGGTAATACAATTGGTTCACGTTCAGAACCGTCATAGTTATCTTGATAATCAATTGTATCTTTATTGATGTCACGTAACAGTTCCATCGAAACTTTTGACATTCTTGCTTCTGTATAACGCATAGCTGCTGCTGCATCTCCATCAACAGATCCAAAGTTTCCATGACCGTCAATTAGCATATAACGATAGCTAAAATCTTGTGCCATACGAACCATTGTTTCATATACAGCTGAGTCACCGTGTGGGTGATACTTACCAATTACTTCTCCTACGATACGAGCTGATTTTTTATATGGCTTATCCGATCCCATACCTAAATCATTCATTGCATATAAAATACGACGGTGCACGGGCTTAAGTCCGTCTCTTACATCTGGTAAAGCACGCGATACAATTACGCTCATTGCATAATCTAAAAAGGATGCGCGCATTTCTTGACTAATATTTACTTCTCTTATTTGAGAGTTTGGTTTATCTGACATCGATAAGAACCTCCTTCGCGAAGTTCAGTATAGTAATTCATATATATGTAAACGCAGGATAGAACCTATCTCTATCCTGGCGTTTATATACCCTTTATAAAAAATATAAAGGGTATTACCGTTCATTTAAATATCGAGATTTTTTACGTACTGAGCATTTTCTTCAATGAAATTACGGCGCGGTTCTACTTTGTCGCCCATTAAAATTTCAAATGTCTCATCAGCTTCAATTGCGTCTTGCAAGTTCACCTGAAGAAGGGTACGGAATTCTGGATCCATTGTTGTTTCCCATAATTGTTCAGGATTCATCTCTCCTAGACCTTTGTAACGCTGAAGGTTTGGTTTTGCGCCTTCAGGGAAAGAAGCTAATACCTCTTCTAATTGACGATCGTTGTACGCGTACTCTACTTTTTTACCTTGTGAAACTTTGTAAAGCGGCGGCTGGGCAATGTACACATATCCGTGCTCAATAATCTGTCTCATATAGCGATAGAAGAACGTTAGAAGAAGCGTACGAATATGCGCACCATCTACGTCTGCATCTGTCATAATCACAATTTTATGGTAGCGGGCTTTCGAAATATCAAAATCGTCACCAATACCCGTTCCTAGAGCGGTAATGATTGTACGAATTTCGTTATTAGATAAAATTTTATCTAAACGCGCTTTCTCTACGTTGATAATTTTACCGCGCAAAGGCAAAATAGCTTGGAAATGACGGCTTCTTCCCTGCTTAGCTGAACCTCCAGCAGAGTCACCCTCTACTACATAGAGTTCGCTAATAGAAGGATCTTTTGATGAACAATCTGCTAATTTACCCGGTAAGTTTGAAATTTCAAGCGCGCTTTTACGTCTTGTAAGCTCACGAGCTTTTTTAGCTGCCATTCTTGCTCTTGCAGCCATTAAACCTTTTTCAATTACCTTTTTCGCCACAATAGGGTTCTCTAGCAAGTAAGTTTCTAAGTGTTCTGCAAACACAGAGTCAGTAATTGTTCTTGCTTCACTATTTCCCAGCTTTGTTTTTGTTTGTCCTTCAAACTGCGGATCTGGGTGCTTAATAGAGATAATAGCTGTAATTCCTTCACGAACATCTTCACCCGTTAAATTGGCGTCACTATCTTTAAATACGCTGTTTTTACGTGCATAGTCGTTAATTACACGCGTTAACGCTGTTTTAAATCCTGCTTCGTGCGTTCCACCTTCATATGTGTGAATGTTGTTTGCGAAAGAATATAAATTACTTGTGTAGCTATCGTTATATTGAATAGCAATTTCTACAGAAATGTTGTCTCGATTACCTTCAATATAGATCGGCTCTTCGTGAATCACTTCTTTCGAACGGTTTAAGTGTTCAACGTAAGACTTAATTCCGCCTTCGTAATGGTATTCACGTCTTTTATCTTCTTCACGTTTGTCTTCAATCGTAATTTTAATGCCGCGGTTTAAGAAAGCTAACTCACGCAGACGATTAGCTAACGTATCAAAATCGTATTCAAGCGTTTCTGTAAAAATTTCACCGTCTGGATGGAATTGAATAACAGTACCTGTTTTATCTGTTTCTCCAACTACTTTTAAGTCAGCAGCCGGTACACCTCGTTCATATTTTTGATAATGAACTTTACCGTCACGATGTACGTGTACTTCCAAAGAGGTAGAAAGTGCGTTAACAACTGAGGCACCTACACCGTGTAATCCACCAGATACTTTATAGCCGCCGCCGCCAAATTTACCTCCGGCATGAAGAACCGTTAAGATAACTTCAACAGCAGGTCTGCCCATTTTTTCTTGAATACCAACTGGAATTCCACGACCGTTATCTTTGACTGTAATACTATTATCCTTTTCGATAATAACATTAATTTCATCGCAATAGCCGGCCAGCGCTTCATCAATACTATTATCTACAATTTCCCATACAAGATGATGTAAACCCTTTGCGCTCGTCGATCCAATATACATCCCCGGACGTTTACGAACAGCTTCTAATCCTTCTAATACTTGTATCTGATCAGCTTCATATGCTTGTACTTCTTTTTGTTCCATCGTCAAATGTATCACCTACACTTTTTTTTAACAGCAAACTGCTGTATTTATCATTTTGTATTATGTTTTTCGAATATTATGTGGAAATAATACGGAGCCTTTAATGTATTTGCCATTTGTTTACTTATGCACAAAATTTTCATAATCGAGGGTACGAGTTGAAATATATAGACTTAAAACTATAATGATATCATATTTCAGTTAGATTGCCTTGTGAAAAGTTTTTAGACAGATCAATTGCTATTTGACCTTTTGAATTTGGCCAGCTTCTACATGATATGTAGCGGCTTTTTCTAAGGTCTCGTGATGAATTCCTTCAATGCTCGTTGTCGTTACAAACGTCTGAACTTTTCCTTGGATGGTATTTAGCAAGTGTGATTGACGAAAATCATCTAATTCAGACAATACGTCATCTAAAAGCAAAATTGGATATTCACCTACTTCTTGATGAATTAACTCAATTTCAGCAAGCTTTAACGATAAAGCAGTCGTCCGCTGTTGCCCTTGTGAACCAAATGTTTGAACGTCTTTTTCATTAACGTAGAAAAGAAGATCATCACGGTGTGGTCCTGCTAAGGTGACACCTCTATCAATTTCTCTACTTTTTATTTTATCAAACTTTTGATGATATGCTTCTAACATTTTCGACAAATCTGCATCTTCTGATACATCAATTGAATTCTTATACTCAATTTTTAATGTTTCTAAGTCTCGACTGATCCCTTTATGAATAGGCTCTGCCCACTGTTGGAGTAACTGTAAAAACTCAAAACGTTTTTTTAAGATTTTCGCTGCCATTTCACTTAACTGTAACGTAAGTACGTCTAAAAGTGAAAGATCCGTTTGTTTTTTTGTCTGCAGCTGCTTCAAATATTGATTTCTTTGCTGCAAAATCTTTTGATACCTGCTTAAATCATGCATGTAAACAGGCGAAACTTGACCAATTTCCATATCGATAAATTTGCGCCTTACTTGCGGACTCCCTTTAACTAGGTTCAAATCCTCCGGAGCAAACATGACAGTGTTAATTGACCCTATATATTGACTGAGTTTTTTCTGCTCAATGTGATTATATTTTGCTTTTTTCCCTTTTGTTGAGATGACTAAATCCAGTGTAACGGGCCCTCTATGCTTTTCTACAATGCCCGATAGCTTTGCATACTCACAGTCCCATTTAATTAATTCTTTGTCGTTGGACGTACGATGAGATTTAGCCATAGATAATACGAAGATCGATTCCATCACGTTTGTTTTACCCTGTGCGTTTTCACCCAAAATGACGTTTACTTTATTTTCAAAGGGAATCGTTGTCTTCGTATAGTTTCGGTAATTTGTTAAAGTAATTTCTTTAATATACAAACGTTTCACCAACTTTAAGTAATAACAACAAATGATCCTGCAGCCGGTATATCCACTTCGTCATTTGCATATAATTTACGTCCCCGGCGCTCTTCTAGCTCCCCGTTCACATATACTTCGTGCTCACTTAAAAACCATTTTACCATTCCACCTGTTTGAATGACGTCTGCTAGTTTTAAAAACTGGCCAAGCGTAATGTATTCAGTTGAAATTTTAACCTCTGTTTTCATGCGACTCTCTCACTTTCTAATGATGTATCTCTATTTTACTAAATAATTCTTCTTGAGAAAAGAAAGCTACTAGTACGGCATGCTAGTAGCTTTCTGAGATTTAATATGTTCGCACTGGTAAAATCAGCTGCAGCATTGAATCATCCTCTAATGTTCGAATGACAAATGGACGCATCGCACCAGTGAAGTTAATTTTGATATCTGTTCCTTCGAGCGCTTTTAATGCGTCTAACATATATTTTGCGCTAAAAGAAATTTTTAATTCTTCTCCTGAGATAGACTGACTTTGTACCTCTTCAATTACTTTTCCGATTTCAGGAGAGTTAGAAGAAATTTCAACAATTCCTTCATCTAGCGTAGATAGTTTTACTACGTTGTTTCTTCCTTCACGAGCTAATAAAGAAGCACGGTCAATCGATTGTAAAAATTCTTTTACGTTCAATATAACATCCGTTTTACTATCGGCTGGGATCAATCTTGAAGTGTCAGGATAATTTCCGTCCAGTAATCTTGAGAAAAATAGTAAGTGTTTTGTTTTGAATAATACTTGATTTTCCGTGATAACGATGTCTACTAATTCATGAGAATCATCAAGGATCTTACTGAATTCACTTAAACTTTTACCTGGAATAACCACATTATACGTTGCTTCATTTCCAGTTTCAATGGTCGCTTTTCGCAAAGCTAGACGATGACTGTCAGTGGCAATACACGTTAATTCTTTGCCGTCGACTTTCCAGTTTACACCTGTCAAGATAGGTCGTGTTTCTGAGGTGGACACTGCAAAGACAGTTTGTCGAATCATGTTTTTTAATAAGTCTGTCGGTAATCTAAACATGTTGTTTTCTTCGATCTGTGGCAAATGAGGATACTCTTCTGCATCTAAACCATTTAAGTTAAATTCAGCTTTTCCTGAACGAATGATTGTTAAAAAGTGACTTTGGACGTCCAATTCTACGATGTCTTTAGGAAGCTTTTTGACGATTTCACTAAAGAAACGAGCTGGGAGAACAACGCTTCCTGGTTTTTGGATATCAACAATCTCTTTTCCTTCTTCCTCGTTTGGAATAAACGATTCAATAGAGATATCGGAATCACTTCCGGTTAAAGTAACACCTTCTTCAGTCGCTACAATTTTAATCCCTGTTAAAATCGGAATTGTTGTTCTAGAAGATACAGCTTTCATAACGTCTTGAACGCTTTGAACTAGGTAGTCTTTCTGTATGATAAATTTCATAATAATTAATCCTCCTTAAAAGTAGGTTTAAAAGCTTATTATTTATTATATTTTAAGATAGTAGTAGTAATAGGGGCTGTGGAAATGTGGATAACCCCTAAAAACGTGAGAACACAGCCTATCCACATGTGGACAGACTGTGTACAATCCTAACTCACTTATACACAAAATACAAGTAAAAAAAGCCTATATTTTTAGTGATTCACTTATTTCTTTAATTTGTTTTTGTAGGTCAGTATCTGTTTGAACAAGTTTTGAGATTTTTTCATGAGCATGGATGACCGTAGTATGGTCTCGCCCGCCAAACTCTTCTCCAATTTTAGGAAGCGAAAAATCCGTTAGTTCGCGAGAAAGGTACATGGCAATTTGTCGAGGAAACGCTACTGACTTTGTACGTTTCTTCGCTTTGAAATCATCTAATTTTATATTAAATTCTTGTCCAACAATCTGTTGAATATCTTGAATCGTAATAACCCTAGGTTTTGAACTAGGAATGATATCTTTTAATGCTTCTGCTGCTAAATCAGCGTTTATATCTTTATTAATTAGTGAAGAATAAGCTACTACGCGAATAAGTGCTCCTTCTAATTCTCTGATATTTGAATCAATCTGATTGGCGATATAAAGCATAACTTCATTTGGAATAACTAAGCCGTCCGCTTTTGCTTTTTTACGCAAAATAGCAATTCGTGTTTCCAAATCTGGTGGTGTGATGTCTGTAATAAGGCCCCATTCAAAGCGAGAACGAAGTCGATCTTCAAGTGTAGGAATTTCTTTCGGCGGTCGATCACTTGAGATGACAATCTGCTTGCTTTCTTCATGAAGCGTATTAAACGTATGGAAAAATTCCTCTTGTGTCTGCTCTTTACCCGCTAAGAATTGAATATCATCAATCAGTAAAACATCTACATTGCGGTATTTGTTGCGGAATTCTACTGCTTTATTGTCACGAATAGAGTTAATAAACTCATTTGTGAATTTTTCAGATGATAAGTACACGACTTTAGCGGCAGGATTATGATCTAACACATAGTGGCCTATTGCGTGCATTAAGTGTGTTTTACCTAATCCTACTCCCCCGTAAATAAAAAGCGGATTATACGCTTTAGCCGGCGCCTCTGCTACTGCTAAAGAAGCTGCATGGGCAAAACGATTCCCAGATCCGATAACAAATGTATCAAAGGTATACTTCGAATTTAGCATACTTTGAGGGAATTCTGCTCCTTCGTCTTTATTGACTTTCTTTTTAGGAGTTTGAATATCGAATTCTTCCTCGGCCTGGTTAGGAGGAATAATAAATTTCACATCTAACTCTTCCCCCGTAAGGTCGTAAAGTGTTTCAGCAATTAAATTAGAATACCTAGATTCTAACCAGTCCCGTGCAAAATCATTAGGCGCAGTAATAATGAGCGTGTCTCCTTGCAAAGCATGAGCTTTTGTCGATTTGAGCCAGGTTTCAAAACTAGGTTTGCTTAATTTTTTTTCAATTTGATCTAAAGCTCTGTTCCATAAATCATGAATGTTTTCCAACGAGTAACCCCTCCTTTTTCTAGTTTTCATGCGCTTTGTACAACCCTTGTACAACCTGTACAAAACCTTATGCATAAAAAATTTATATTTATACAATTGCTATTATGTGGGTAAATATATATTATAGAAGAAAGCCGACTATTCGACAGATTCCACATGGTGTGGATAACTTTATACAGTGATAGTGGAAATGATGTCCACAAGTTGTCCACAGTTTGTGGATAAAAACCAACTGTGGAAAAGTAATTAAGAGTGAAAACAAAAATATAATATCAAAGAATTCGGCATGATGCAATGAATTTTCGAAACTTATCCACAATCACTACACCTTGTGGAGAAAAGTTTTCCACAACACAAGATAGTGTGCATGAGTTGTCGATAAGAAATGGAAAAGTAGAAAAATGTCGAAAAAACTTATCCACAAAGGTTTAAGAGAAGAATTTGAATAAAAAAGAGGCTTTTTATAACATTTATTGTTGTAGTTTTGTTCAGTAACGATGCGATCGCAGCTGGTAGAGAAAGAAAAAGAGATGAAAAGGAAAAATTTTTTCTTTAATAAATCAATGAATTTTATTGATTAGGTATAGACAATTGGGTTATAAAGATATTAGAATGAAGAAGATTGAGTAAAACAGATAATGAAACCAAGAGATTGAAAATTTTATTTTTTAAATAACATTGACATCTTCTTAGTCTTTTCATTATAATTGCAAGGACTGTCTTTTTCAGTTATTCCTCGAGGAGGTGTTTATAGATGAAAAGAACTTACCAACCAAACAAACGTAAGCACAGTAAAGTACACGGTTTCCGCGCTCGTATGAGCTCAGCGAATGGACGTAAAGTTTTAGCTCGTCGTCGTCGTAAAGGAAGAAAAGTATTATCAGCATAATAGACCACTGACGCCAGTGGTCTTTTTTCGCTTTCTAAGGCTAAAATCACCTCTGTTCCTGTAGGGACTACATAAAAGCATGACCTGAAAAAGGGCAGGAGTTGTTAAAAATGAAAAAAAGATATCGTATAAAAAAGAATGATGAATTTCAAACCGTTTTTAAAAAGGGCAAGTCCGTAGCGAATCGCCAATTTGTCTTGTATGTTCTAGACAAACCGGATCAAGAACATTTCCGCGTAGGATTCTCCGTGGGCAAAAAGATTGGAAATGCCGTGACTCGTAATCGAGTTAAGCGCCTTGCTAAACAAATTATGTTTGAATTCACACCGTATTTAAAGCAAGACAAAGATTATATTGTAATTGCAAGGCAGCCTGCTGCAACAATGAGCTATGAAGAAATTAAAAGCAGTTTGCAGCATGTCTTTAAGCGTGGCAAATTACTTACACATAGACAAAACGATTAATAAACAATAGAAGAAAAGCCTTTAATAGCTGTTGTTTTTCTACCGCATCCTTATATAATGGATTTTGACGCACTTTCAGAATTGAAAGGTGAACATGTAGAAGGAGGAAAACAGGTGAAGAAGAAGTTGTTTTTAGGGATAACGCTTATCTTTCTATTAACTGTTTTAGCGGGTTGTACGGAAATGAACCAACCTATTACAGATGATAGTAAAGGTTTTTGGAATGAGTATGTTGTGTATCCGCTGTCATTAGTCATTACGTATCTGGCGGAGGTATTTAAAAGCTATGGAGTTGCGATCATCGTTGTCACGATCCTGATTCGCTTACTTATTCTACCGCTTATGATCAAACAGATGAGAAACACGAAAGCAATGCAGATGCTTCAGCCCGAAATGCAGAAGTTAAAGGAGAAGTACAGTTCAAAAGATGCCCAGACGCAGCAGCAATTGCAGAAAGAAACGATGGCATTATTCCAAACTTACGGAGTAAATCCTTTAGCTGGGTGCTTCCCAATTCTAATTCAAATGCCCATTCTTATTGGGATTTTCCACGCGATTACACGAACTTCGGAAATCGCAAACAACAGCTTTTTATGGTTTGATTTAGGTGCGCGTGATCCGCTATTTATCTTACCAATTGTCGCAGGAATCACAACGTTTATTCAGCAAAAGATGATGATGGCCGGAAATGCAAATCAAAATCCTCAAATGGCTATGATGCTTTGGATTATGCCGATCATGATTGTGGTTTTTGCAATCAATTTTCCAGCCGCCTTATCTCTTTATTGGGTAGTGGGAAATCTATTTATGATTATTCAAACCTACTTCATTAAAGGGCCAGACTTAAAACAAGCGAATATTGAAGGGGTTAAAAAATGAACGAAATCACAATTACGGCCCAGACGATTGAAGCTGCTGTTCAAGAAGCATTAAATGCTTTAGAAGTAGAGCGAAATCAAACAAATGTAGAAATAATTGAACCAGGTAAAAAAGGATTTTTAGGAATCTTTAAGGGAAAACCCGCAGTTGTAAAAGTTACAAAAATAGTTGACCCTGTAGAGGAAGCGGTTCATTTTATTACAAATGTTAGCCGTGAAATGGGGATTTCGATTCATACGAACGTCAAAAAAACCTCCAGAAACTGCATAATTGAGATTAGTAGCGATTCAGCGGGAATGTTGATTGGAAAACATGGACAAACCCTCAATGCGCTCCAGCTTCTCACACAATTGGTAGCTAATCGATACAGTCAGCAATTTTTAAATGTTGTCTTAAATCCAGAAGGCTACCGGGAAAAACGAAAAGAAATGGTCGAAAAACTGGCATTAAAAATAGCTAATCAGGCGATTAAAACGAATCGATCTGTTCAACTAGAACCAATGCCTTCCCATGAAAGAAAAATGATTCACCAAGCGTTAGCTAAAAATTCTTTAGTTGAGACACAATCCGTTGGCAAAGAACCCAAAAGAAGTATTTTGGTTCAGCCAGTTGCCAAAAAGCACTAGCAAAATAAGCTAGTGCTTTTTTATATGCTTATTTTTATCGATCCAGCGTTCAAAAAAATCAAGATGCATACGTTGTTATTCACATGTGGATAAGTTAAAATAGTACATACTGCCTGTTTTTCTTGCTGTGCATAACAGAAGAACGTTAGAGATGTTCCAAATCGGTGAATTGTGGTATTCTATTTATTTGGTTCATACAAATCACGGGCCTTAAAATAGATGTTTCTGTTCGTAGAAAATTGTTAACGATGATAGTATATAACATCGTTTAAAATAAAAGGTTTATAAAATGAAATGAGGTGAAGTTGGTGCTAGATTTTGATACAATTGCGGCCATTTCTACACCAATGGGAGAAGGAGCTATTGCCATCGTCCGCCTGAGTGGTGAAGAAGCAATTACGATTGCAGATCGTATCTTTAAAAGCGTTTCGAATAAACGATTAACAGACGTAGCTTCTCATACTATTCACTACGGTCATATCTTAGATCCCAAGACGGAGCAAGTCGTTGAAGAAGTGATGCTTTCCATTATGAAAGGTCCCAAGACATTTACTAGAGAAGACATTATTGAAATTAACTGTCACGGAGGAATTGTATCCGTTAATCGTGTGCTGCAGTTAGTTATTGCAAATGGTGCCCGTTTAGCCGAGCCAGGTGAGTTTACAAAACGAGCATTTTTAAATGGTCGAGTAGACTTATCACAAGCAGAAGCTGTAATGGATTTAATTCGTGCCAAAACAGATAAAGCGATGAATATGGCAATTGGCCAAATGGAAGGGCGTTTGTCCAAGCTAGTACGTCATTTACGCCAGGAAATTCTCGAAACACTTGCCCATGTAGAAGTGAACATTGACTATCCAGAATATGACGATGTAGAGGAAATGACTCACCAAGTGTTGATCGAAAAAGCTTCAAATGTACGCCAAGAAATTGATAAGCTTCTTCAAACCTCTCATCAAGGGAAAATTTTAAGAGAAGGATTAGCTACGGTTATTATTGGACGTCCTAATGTAGGGAAATCTTCTCTTCTAAATAGTTTAGTGCAAGATGCAAAGGCTATTGTCACAGACATTCCTGGAACGACGCGAGATGTGATCGAAGAGTACGTTAATGTGCGAGGAGTTCCTCTACGATTAGTTGATACAGCTGGAATTCGTGAAACAGAAGATATTGTAGAACGAATTGGTGTGGAACGCTCCCGTCAGTATTTGAAAGAAGCGGATTTAATTTTGCTTGTGTTGAATTTCAATGAAGAATTAACGGACGAAGATAAAAAGCTATTTGAAGCTGTAGAAGGCATGGACGTTATTGTCATTGTGAATAAAACAGATCTTGAGCAAAAAATTAATCTAGAGGAAGTGCAGCAATTTGCTGGTGATCATCCAGTAGTGACGACTTCGCTTCTTCAAGAACAAGGAGTGGATCAGCTTGAAGAAGCAATCGCAGCTCTTTTCTTTGAAGGAACAATTGAATCTCAAGATTTAACATATTTATCTAATACGAGACATATTGCGCTTTTAACGCAAGCAAGAGGAGCTATCGATGAGGCCATCACAGGTATTGAAAGTGGTGTTCCAATCGATATTGTCCAAATTGATTTAACAAGAACGTGGGAACTATTAGGTGAAATTATTGGTGATGCTGTTCACGAAAGCTTAATTGATCAGTTGTTCTCTCAATTCTGTTTAGGAAAATAGATTATTAAAGGAGGCTACTATTATGCAATATGAAGGTGGACAATATGATGTTATTGTCATTGGAGCAGGTCATGCAGGATGTGAAGCGGCGCTTGCTTCTGCGCGTATGGGTGCTAAAACGTTAACGTTGACCATCAACTTAGACATGGTGGCGTTTATGCCCTGCAACCCTTCTGTAGGTGGTCCTGCAAAAGGTATTGTCGTACGTGAAATTGATGCTCTTGGCGGAGAAATGGGTAGAAATATCGATAAAACTCATATTCAAATGAGAATGTTAAACACAGGAAAAGGTCCGGCTGTTCGAGCACTTAGAGCTCAAGCAGATAAATTTGCTTATCAGCATGAAATGAAAAAAACGTTAGAAAATGAAGAAAACCTAACCCTTATGCAAGGCATGGTAGAACAGTTAATTGTAGAAGACGGTGTATGTACAGGTGTTGTCACTCAAACGGGAGCTGTGTATAAAGCTAAAACAGTTGTTATTACGACAGGAACATTCTTACGCGGGGAAATTATTTTAGGTGAACTAAAATACTCAAGCGGTCCTAACAATCAACAACCGGCTATTAAGCTTTCTGAACACTTAGAGGAGTTAGGACTGGACATGGTCCGTTTTAAAACAGGAACTCCACCTCGTGTTAATAGCTCAACTATCGATTACAGCAAAACGGAGATTCAGCCTGGGGATGATGTGCCTCGTGCTTTCTCATATGAAACAACACAGTACATTACAGATCAATTGCCTTGCTGGTTAACATATACAAGTGAACAAACGCATCAAATTATTGATGACAACCTCCACTTATCCCCTATGTATTCTGGGATGATCAAAGGTACTGGACCACGCTACTGTCCATCTATTGAAGATAAGGTTGTGCGCTTTAATGATAAACCGCGTCACCAAATTTTCTTAGAGCCAGAAGGACGAAATACGCAAGAAGTGTATGTTCAAGGACTATCAACAAGCCTTCCTGAGCACGTACAGCGTCAAATGCTTGCAACAATTCCTGGTCTTGAAAAAGTCCAAATGATGCGTGCGGGCTATGCTATTGAATATGATGCAATTGTTCCGACTCAGTTATGGCCAACGCTGGAAACGAAGAAAATTAAAAATCTTTATACGGCTGGACAAATTAACGGAACGTCTGGTTATGAAGAAGCTGCAGGCCAAGGTCTTCTTGCCGGAATTAACGCGGGAAGAAGAGCGCTGGAACAAGAAGAAGTCATCTTAGGACGTTCTGATGCTTACATCGGCGTATTGGTGGATGATTTAGTAACAAAAGGAACAAATGAACCGTATCGTCTGCTAACATCGCGTGCAGAATATCGTTTATTGCTTCGTCACGACAACGCTGATTTACGCCTCACTGAAATTGGTCGTGAACTAGGATTAATCAGCGATGAGCGCTATGCTAAATTTGAACAAAAGAAAGCGGAAATCGAGCAAGAGAAGAAACGTCTTTTCTCTTTTATTATTAAGCCGAATGAAGCTGTTCAACAACTGATTAAAGAAGCTGGCGGCAGCGAATTAAAAGATGGCATTCGTGCGACAGATTTACTTCGCCGCCCTGAAATGACGTATACTCATATTCATCAATTAGCACCAGCGGATGAGACGGTAGATCCTGAAGTAGCTGAACAAGTAGAAATTCAGGTGAAATACGAAGGATATATTCAGAAATCACTTCAACAAGTTGAACGCTTGAAGAAGTTAGAAAACAAAAAGATTCCTGATTATATCGATTATGATGCAATTAACGGTTTAGCTACAGAAGCCCGTCAAAAATTAAACCAAGTGCGTCCACTAACGGTAGCGCAAGCTTCACGTATTTCTGGAGTCAACCCAGCTGATATTTCAATCTTGCTTGTTTATATTGAACAAGGGCGCATCGCTAAAGTATCAAATGATTAAAACTCTTAGGCGCGAAGAAAGGGAAACTCAATGAATATTCAACAGTTTCAACAGCTATTAGAAGAAAAGGGAATTTCTCTTTCTTCTAAACAGCTGAATCAATTTGAAAAGTATTATCAAGTTTTAGTGGAATGGAACGAAAAAATGAATTTAACTGCTATCACTGATCACGGTGAAGTGTATGAAAAGCATTTTTACGATTCTATTTCAGCTGCTTTTTTTCAAGACTTTACAGAAATTGAATCCATGTGTGATGTAGGGGCAGGAGCAGGATTTCCAAGTATTCCGATCAAAATTTGTTTCCCGCATTTGCATGTAACCATTGTTGATTCGTTACAAAAGCGTATTACGTTTTTGACGCATCTTGTAAATGAGCTTGAACTAGACAATGTCACACTATGTCATGATCGAGCTGAAACATTTGGTAAAAAAGAAACGATTCGCGAGTCATTCGATCTTGTAACAGCAAGAGCCGTGGCACGTATCTCGGTTCTTAATGAATTTTGCTTACCGCTTGTTAAGGAACAAGGACGCTTTTTAGCAATGAAAGGTGCTTCTGCCCCTGAGGAATTAAAAAATGGGGAAAAATCATTTCAAGTATTAGGTGGAAAAGTGAAGTCGATTGAACATTTCCAATTGCCTTTGGAGCAAAGTGAACGTTACATTATTTTAATAGATAAAATAAAGAAAACGCCTAAAAAATATCCTAGAAAACCTGGTACCCCAATTAAGCTTCCATTAGAGTAGGCGGTAAATAGATAGAGAAGAAAATGTTTCATATGAAACATTTTCTTCTCTATATTTTCTGTTTAGAAAGCAGGATATGATTAAAAAACATCGAATTAGTTTAAGGCGGGATTTTCCTGAAGGTGGTGTGGGACTATGAAATCTGCTTTTTCACGTTTTTTTAATTTAAAAGAAAAAGATGAGGATATTCGTGTAGAGATTGAAACTGTCCAAGATGAAAATGTCGAAAAAGTTTTAAGAGATGAAGTAAAACAAATTAGGGTTTCAAGTATTATTCCGAATCGTTATCAGCCGCGTACTGTGTTTAATGAAGCAAAAATTGAAGAGCTAGCTCTTACTATTCATACACACGGTATTATTCAACCTATTGTGGTTCGACCGACTGAGGGCGAAGAATACGAATTAATTGCTGGAGAACGCCGGTGGAGAGCTGTACAAAGCTTAGGATGGGATACGGTTCCTGCAATTGTGAAACATTTTAACGATACAGAAACGGCCTCTGTGGCTTTAATAGAAAACTTACAACGTGAAGAGCTAACGGCTGTCGAAGAAGCACTAGCCTACGCAAAGTTAATTGAGTTACATAATCTTACCCAAGAGGCATTAGCTCAACGTTTAGGAAAAGGCCAATCCACAATTGCAAACAAGCTTCGTTTGTTAAAGCTTCCTGTTGAAATACAAGAAGCAATCAAACAAAAATTGATTACAGAGCGACATGCGAGAGCGCTCATTCCCCTCAAAAATCAAGAAAAACAACTTCAAGTATTAGCTGAGATTATTGAAAAACAATTAAATGTAAAACAAACGGAAGATCGAGTAGTTAAATTGTTAGAAACGCAGGTTAAAAAGCCAAAAGCAAAAAGAAAAGCGTTTAGTAAAGATACGCGTATCGCAATGAATACAATCCGTCAATCGTTGACAATGGTTAGTGACAGCGGTATTTCATTAAACACAGAAGAAGAAGAGTTTGATGAATATTTTCAGTTTACTATTAAGATTCCGAAAAAATAAAGAAATAGCCCTCATCTTTTTTTGATGAGGCTTTTTTATCAAAGTTTTTCGTCAGAAAATTCAATGAACAATAAAACTGTCTGGACAAATGGGATGGAAATGAAAGTAGGTGACAACATGGGGAAAATTGTGGCAGTTGCGAATCAAAAAGGCGGGGTTGGAAAAACAACAACCGCTGTTAATTTAGGCGCTTGTTTAGCTGAACAAGGAAAAAAGGTTCTACTTGTAGACGGAGATCCACAGGGTAACGCTACGAGTGGAGTTGGCATAGATAAAGCAGATGTAGATGAATGTATTTACAATGTAGTAGTGGAAGATATGGAAGCCAAAAACGTTGTGCGTTCAACAGCCGTCGAAAATTTATCAATCATTCCCGCGACCATTCAATTAGCTGGTGCAGAAATTGAATTAGTGTCGACTATTTCACGTGAAGTTCGACTTAAGAGAGCTTTAGAAACGGTGAAAGATCACTTTGATTATGTTATTATTGATTGTCCCCCTTCTCTTGGTTTACTGACATTAAATGCGTTAACTGCAGCTGATTCTGTTTTAATACCTGTACAGTGTGAATATTATGCGCTTGAAGGATTAAGTCAATTGCTAAATACCGTTAGATTAGTCCAAAAACATTTGAATAATCAACTGCGTATCGAAGGTGTATTGCTTACTATGCTTGACGCACGCACAAATTTGGGACTCCAGGTAACAGCAGAAGTGAAGAAGTACTTTCAGGATCGGGTTTATCAAACGATTATTCCTCGAAATGTTCGTTTGAGCGAAGCACCTAGTCATGGTGAACCAATTATCTTATATGATGCAAGATCTAGAGGGGCCGCAGTTTATACGGAACTTGCAAAGGAAGTGATTTATAATGGCGAAAGGATTAGGGAAAGGAATTAATGCCTTATTTTCAGGCTTAGATGCACAGGCTGATGATTCAATTCAGGAAGTTGCTATTCACGAACTTAGACCCAACCCCTATCAACCACGTAAAACGTTTAATAAAGAAGCAATTAATGAGTTAAAGCAATCCATTTTACATCATGGCATCTTACAGCCTATTGTAGCTCGCAAAAGCATTAAAGGCTATGAAATCTTAGCGGGTGAAAGACGATTTAGAGCTGCTAAAGAAGCTGACCTTGCTACTGTTCCTGTCATTATAAAAGACTTTTCAGAAAAGCAAATGATGGAACTAGCTTTGTTGGAGAATTTACAGCGTGAAGATTTGACGCCAATTGAAGAAGCAACCGCTTATCAATTGCTTATGGATAAGCTCGATATGACACAGGAGCAACTTGCTACACGACTAGGAAAAAGCCGACCTCATATTGCTAACTATGTTCGCCTCTTGCAACTGCCTGAGGAAATTCAAACCCTCATTTCTACTAATGAATTGTCTATGGGACACGGGCGTACGCTAGTCGGTTTAAAAAATAAAGCTCTTCTACCTAAAGTAGTTGAAAAAATACGCAAGGAACAATTAAATGTCAGACAGCTAGAGGCTTATATTGCTCACTTAAATAAAGCCGTTCCACGTGAAACATCAAAAACCAAAAAAGATAAAGATTTATTCATAAAACAAAGTGAAACACAGCTCCGTGAGCGCTTTGGTACCTCTGTTCATATTACACAAAGCAAGAAAAAAGGAAAAATTGAAATCGAATTTTTCTCTAAAGAAGATTTAAACCGTCTTCTTGAATTATTTAATGATCTTTCTCAGACCAATAAATCTTCTGTATAAAAAAGGTTGTCCTAGTTTTAGGACAACCTTTTTTATTGTTTATAGTGTCTTACAGTTTGGTAAACCGGAGAAGCATTAAACTCTTTCTCTCGTTCGTTGTGTACAGTCTCAATGCTTTTCGCAATTAAATCGGCAATGCACATAACAAGATGAAGCCTCGTATTTTGCAAGACGAAAAACTCCATAAATCCGCTCACGTTGACAACCCCTGTTATATGAATATCCCCGACTGGCGGCAATTCTTTATTAACCCCTGCTCCTGGTTTAACGGGTCCTATTCCAAGTGATGCAGAGCCTACGCTTTTCATACGACCTAAACAAGCATCAATTCCAATAATAAAAGGATTCGGGAAAAGCTTTTGAATATGTTTTAACGTTTCTTTCAAATTAACAGCATGAACAGGCTCTTCTAACGTTCCAAAAATATGAAAAGATGAAACCTTTTTTTCATTCAGTTTCGTTCCGACTAATGGACCCAATGAGTCCCCAGTTGAACGGTCCGTTCCAATACATACAAAAACAATTGGTCTGTCTTTCTGTGCTGGAAGTAAAGATAGTAACTGTGTACTCAGCTTCTTTATAGCAGATTCTTCATCATGAAATACGCGGGTTGAATGTTGTGTCTTCTCAAAGAAGGGAGATTTTAAATTCATAGGGTCCACTCCTTATACATAATAGTAACAGTATACGAAGATTTTGAAGATTCTATACATATATTTCATAGATTGGGGGAAAATCGATGTGGAGAGCAGGATGTAAATGGATATTCTTAATTATGGGAACCATGATAGGCGCTGGATATGCTTCAGGGAGAGAGCTATGGCAGTTTTTTGGCGAAGAAAGCGGACTTGCTATTTTTCTATTTTCTATTATTTTTGCGATTTCTTGCAATGTGATTATGCAAATCAGCTATCGCTATCGAACCAATCAATTTTACCCAGTACTAATTGAATTAATAGGAAAGAAATGGGCTGCAGCCTACGACGTTTTAATCGTTTTTTATTTGTTTACGACGACGGTGATTATGATCGCAGGCGGCGGGGCGACATTGGAAATGTGGCATGTTCCTTACTGGTGGGGAATTGGTGCTCTTAGTGCGTTGATTGTCTTTGTTTTTTCAAGAGGATTAAGTGGACTGCTTTCTATCAATTCTTTCGTTATGCCAATCTTAATGATTGGACTAGCTGGCGTACTTCTTACATTTGTTTTACGTCATCCTGGAGTAACTAATTGGCATCTTCAGCATAATTGGCCTGCTGCTTTTACCTTTACGGCTTTGAATATTCTTCCTCTCGTCGCGGTATTATCTACAATTGGAAAGGAAATTAAAAGCAAAAAAGAGATTTATATTGCAAGTGTTGGCAGTGGTTTTTTATTAGGAGGTCTCTCCTTTATTTATAATGAATCACTTATTCAAGTTTCAGGGCTTCTTTCCTCTTATGAAATTCCATTATTCGCTATTCTTAAAGATTTTCCTTATATGATGACGTTTTTAATGAGCATTGTTTTGCTTATCGCAATTTATACGACAGCCGTTTCGGGAATTTTAGGATTGACCGCGCGTTTTCATACTGAAAAGGTGCAATCTCTTTGGAAACTGGCAGCCTGCTGGCTACTTTTAATGATTCCCTTTACAAAGGTAGGGTTTTCTACTTTGATTGCCGTTTTGTATCCAATGTATGGAATCGTCAATTTATTTCTAGTAACAGCCGTTCTGTTGTATCCATTTCGAAATCGCTACAAAAGTTCGTAGAAACTTGCTACAATAGGTTAAAACTTTCTCATATGCAGATTATGTTACGTTAGGAGCTACATGTAGTATGAATTCGTTGAAGTCGGTTTTTAAGAACGTGTTTGAGCCATTTTTTCAAGAAGAAACGTGGGCACATATTGGAGAGGGATTTATAAAAATTCTGTTGATTCTACTTATTTCCATGTTTTTAATTCGGATTGGAAAGAAAGCGTTAAATAAATTTGTAGAGGTTCGCACAAATAGCCCTCTGCGTATTTCTGAGCGACGAGAAGCTACGATGGTCCGTTTGCTTCAAAATATTTTTTCTTATGCCATTTATTTCGTTGCGGGAGTTATGATTTTAGAAACATTATCGGTAGATGTCCGTGGATTGCTAGCGGGGGCTGGAATCGTAGGGCTCGCAGTAGGGTTTGGTGCTCAAAACTTAGTGAAAGACATTATCACGGGATTTTTTATTATCTTTGAAGATCAGTTCTCCGTTGGGGATTATGTTCGAGTAGGAACATTCGAGGGAACTGTGGAAGAAATTGGGTTGCGCACCACGAAGATTAAGAGTTGGACAGGCGAAATTAATATTTTGCCCAATGGCAGTATTGTGGAGGTCACTAATTTTTCGTTACATAACAGCGTAGCTTTCGTTGATGTAAGCATTTCTTATGAAGAAAACATACAAAAAGCAGAACAAGTGATTTTAGACCTGTTAGAAGAATTGCCAAGTCGCTATGAAGATATGGTGAAAACGCCTGAACTGCTGGGGGTTCAAAATATCCATGCAACTGAAGTTACAATGAGGATTACAAGCGAAGTAAAACCAATGAGACATTTCCATATTTCTCGTATGATTCGTAAAGAAGTGCGTACAAGGCTAAATGAACATGGAATTGAAGTTCCATTTCCACGTATGGTTATGTATAATCGTACAGAAGAAGCACAGCATTCGTCGACGTTGAAAGGGACATAAGGAGGAGAGAGCTGATGACGGAAAAAGAATTTGGTTTAAATGACGTTGTGGAAATGAAAAAACCTCATCCTTGCGGTACAAATGAATGGAAAATCATTCGAATGGGAATGGATATCCGTATTAAATGTGAAGGCTGCGGCCATAGCGTAATGATTCCAAGACGTGATTTTGCACGTAAAATGAAAAAAATTCTTGTAAAGCATGAGGAATAACCTCATGCATTTTCTATGTTTATGCCTTATACTGTAAGGTGGGACAAAATGAGGCACCTTAACCCCATGGGGTTAAAGGTTCTTTATCAAACTTGTATTTCAAAAGTTGACTCACTATAATTGTGACAGGTTAACTTGTTTCGGATATATAAAGAGGAGTGAATAAATATATGGCTTTAACAGCTGGAATTGTTGGTCTTCCTAACGTTGGAAAATCAACATTATTTAATGCAATTACACAAGCGGGCGCAGAATCTGCGAACTACCCTTTCTGTACGATTGATCCTAACGTAGGTATCGTAGAAGTACCTGATCATCGTCTTCAAAAACTTACAGAGCTTGTAAAACCTAAAAAAACAATCCCAACAGCATTTGAATTCACAGATATCGCTGGAATCGTAAAAGGTGCTAGTAAAGGTGAAGGATTGGGAAATAAATTCTTATCTCATATTCGAGAAGTAGATGCGATTTGTCACGTTGTGCGTTGTTTTGAAGATGAAAACATCACGCACGTTTCAGGAAAAGTAGATCCTATCTCAGATATTGAAACAATTAATTTAGAGTTGATTTTAGCAGATTTAGAAACGGTAGAGAAACGTATTGGCCGTGTTCAAAAAATGGCTAAACAAAAAGACAAAGAAGCAATGTATGAATATGAAATTCTAGAGAAACTAAAGAATGCATTTGAAAGTGATCAGCCAGCTCGTGCTGTATCATTTACAGAAGAACAAATGAAATTAGTAAAACAATTTCACTTGCTAACGATTAAGCCTATTCTTTATGTAGCAAACGTTGCTGAAGATGAAGTAGCCGATGCATCTGCTAACGAATATGTAGCAAAAGTGCGTGAGTATGCGGCAAGCGAAGGTGCAGAAGTAATTGTTGTTTGCGCACGCATTGAATCTGAAATTGCTGAACTTGAAGGAGAAGAAAAAGCAATGTTCCTTGAAGAACTAGGCATTGAACAGTCAGGTCTAGATCAGCTTGTACGTGCAGCGTACGATTTACTTGGATTAGCTACGTACTTTACAGCTGGTGAGCAAGAAGTACGCGCGTGGACGTTTACACAAGGTATGAAAGCTCCTGAGTGTGCAGGTATTATTCATACAGATTTTGAACGTGGATTTATTCGTGCAGAAACGGTATCATACGAGGATTTATTAGCTGCCAAAACAATGGGAGCAGCTCGTGAAGCTGGAAAAGTACGTTTAGAAGGAAAAGAATACATCGTAAAAGACGGAGACGTTATGCATTTCCGCTTTAACGTATAAGATTAAAAGCCGAAAGAAGATATCTTCTTTCGGCTTTTATCGTTGGCGAAAATATTAGCGTATATTTACGAAACAGCCCGCAATGCATATTGCTTTGCCTAGGGTAGTGTGCTATAATTTTAATTCGTGAGTAATATTTTATTGCTCCTTGCCCGTTTCGGGCCGTTAGACCAAAAGGAGGTGACAGTGATGAGAAAGTATGAAGTAATGTACATCATCCGTCCAAGCATTGATGACGAAGCAAAGAAAGCATTAGTTGAGCGCTTCAACGGCGTATTAACTGATAATGGTGCTGAAATCGCAAATGTTAAAGAATGGGGTAAACGTCGTTTAGCATACGAAATCAATGATTTCCGTGACGGTTACTACATGATTCTTGACGTGGCGGCTACTTCAGAAGCAGTTTCTGAATTTGATCGTCTTGCGAAAATCAACGAAGACATTATCCGTCATATCGTTGTTAAACAAGAAGCATAATTAAACGTTTAAATAAATGGGTTTTATTTCCTTAAGGAGTGGTTCTGATGATGAATCGCGTAATTCTCGTAGGACGCTTAACCAAAGATCCTGAATTACGTTATACCCCGAGTGGAGCAGCGGTTGCAACATTCACTTTAGCGGTAAACCGCACATTTACAAATCAGCAAGGTGAACGTGAAGCTGACTTCATCAACTGTGTTGTATGGCGTCGTCAGGCTGAAAATGCAGCCAATTTCCTTAAAAAAGGAAGTTTAGCTGGTGTTGATGGTCGACTACAATCTCGCAGTTACGAAGGACAAGACGGTCGTCGTGTATACGTAACGGAAGTTGTAGCGGAAAGTGTGCAATTTTTAGAGCCGAAAAGTGGCGGTGGGGATACGCAACGCAGTAACTTTGCTAACACTGGAGGATCTGGACAAGGCTCTCCATTTGGAGATAATCAGAACCGTAACTCAGGTAATCAAGGTTATACTCGCGTTGATGATGATCCATTTGCAAATAATGGCGAGACAATTGACATTTCTGATGACGATTTACCGTTTTAATTCGCAGTAGATTATCCGGAGTATAAAATTTTATAGAAACTTTTAAGCGGAAGGAGGCGTATCAAAATGGCAGGTGGACGTAAAGGTGGACGCAACAGACGTCGTAAAGTTTGTTTCTTCACAGCAAACGGCATCACTCACATCGATTACAAAGATGTAGATATGCTTAAAAAATTCGTTTCAGAGCGTGGTAAAATTTTACCTCGTCGTGTAACTGGAACAAGCGCTAAATACCAACGTAAATTAACGATCGCTATCAAACGCGCTCGTCAAATGGCATTATTACCATATGTTTCTGGTGAATAATGAACGGTATAAAAAGAGGCAGTAAGGATTCCCTTACTGCCTCTTTTTACATTACATAGGTGCTCTTTTGTCAAATAGTTGCTTCTTATGAACTGAATCGATAAAATAAATAATAGTCTATATCAACGAGGTGAAGTTGTGAAAGGAATTCGATATATTACAGAAGGAGCAGCTCTTTTAGCGCTGTTTGTAGCGCTGATGTTAGCGTCCCTCTATGTACCTCTTTTGGGAGTGGTTTTGGCTTTCGTATTAGGTGTACCCTTTATCGTTTTTACTATGAGACATGGATTCGGAAAATCTGTCCTCTTTTTTATCGTAGCCGTCTTACTGACTGTTTTGTTTGGAACGTTAAAAGCATTACCTATTACCTTTATATTTGGAATAGGGGGAACAATGATAGGTGTACTTTATGCTAAAAAGCAGTCAAGGTATATTACTTTATTAGGAGGTACCATTGCCTTCGCATTTGGATTTTTATTATGGTTTGTGTTAACTATTTCGTTATTACATATAAATCTATCGGCTGATCAATGGGCCACTACAGTGAATGAGTCTATCGATCGAAGTATAAAGTTATCGGAAAGCTTAGGTCGGAGTGTAAGTCAGCAGCAAATTGAAAGAACAAAAGACTCTATTTCCATGTTAAAATATATAATCCCAACATTTTTGGTAGTCGTAGGTGCAGTATTTTCACTAATTACTCAGGCTATAGCTGCACCTATATTAAAGCGTTTAGGTCATGAAGTGGAAAAATTTCCTCCTATTCGTACATTAAAATTACCTAAAAGTATTCTTTGGTATTATTTAATTGCATTAATACTGACTTTTCCTATGTTTAATTTTGAACAAGGATCTTTCATGTATATTGTAATTTTAAATATGCTTGCACTGTTGCAAATGCTAGTCGTGTTACAAGGGATCTCTTTTATTTTCTATTTCTCACATCAAAAAGGGTATGCCAAAGCAATTCCAATTGTTGTAACAATTTTAGCATTAATTATTCCAATTATCCTTCAAATTGTGCGCATCTTAGGTATAATTGATTTAGGATTTAATTTAAGAAAACAATTAGACACAAAAAAGTAGATATTGTGGAACTTAAAAAAGTAGGAGCTGAAATGGATGCCTGTCTTTACAAAAAAGAACGTCATTCGCTATCCATTTTACTCATTGTATAGTATAGCCCTGATTTTAGTAGGTATCGTGACCTATCATAATTGGATCATAGGAATGATAGGCTTTATATTACTATTAGCCTGTCTTTTTCTATACATGAGAATGGAGCGAATGCTGTCCGATGAGTTTGAAACCTATATTTCAATGCTGTCTCATCGGTTGAAAAAAGTAGGCGAAGAGGCATTAATGGAAATGCCGATTGGGATTATGCTATTTAATGATGAATATCAAATTGAATGGACCAATCCTTTTCTAGCATCTTGTCTCGGTGAAGACACACTGGTGGGAAGATCATTATACGATGTGGCAGAGAGTATTATTCCACTGATCAAACAAGAAGTGGAAACAGAAGTCGTCACGTTGCATGATCGGAAATTCAAAGTGGTGATTAAACGAGACGAGCGCTTACTGTACTTCTTTGATATTACAGAGCAAATAGAAATCGAAAAATTGTATGAGGAAGAACGAACAAGTTTAGGCATTATCTTTTTAGATAATTATGATGAACTAACGCAAGGAATGGATGATCAAGTTAAAAGTAACTTGAATAGCCAAGTAACTTCTATGTTAAATAGTTGGGCTCAAGAATACGGTATTTTTATTAAACGTACGTCTTCTGAGAAATTTATTGCGATTATGAATGAACAAATCTTAATTCATTTAGAGCGAAGCAAATTTTCTATCTTAGACCAAGTTCGAGAAGAGACGTCTAAACAAAATATACCGCTTACATTGAGCATTGGTATCGGAGCTGGTGCTGCTGATTTACCTGAGCTAGGTGCTTTAGCTCAATCTAGCTTGGATTTGGCCTTAGGCCGAGGTGGAGATCAAGTAGCGATTAAACAGCCGAATGGAAAAGTGAAATTCTTTGGCGGCAAGACTAATCCAATGGAAAAACGGACGCGCGTGCGTGCCAGAGTTATTTCTCACGCGTTAAAAGAGCTCATTACAGAGAGTGGAAAAGTGATTATCATGGGTCATAAGTATCCGGATATGGATGCTGTAGGAGCTGCTATTGGGATATTAAAAGTAGCGCAAGTAAATCAGAAAGACGGTTTTATCGTATTAGATCCTGATCATATTGATACAGGTGTTCAGCGAATGCTAGAAGAGATTAAAAAGAAAGAAGGCCTGTGGGAACGATTTATTACGCCTGAAGAAGCCTTAAATCTTGTGAGTGATGATACTCTTTTAGTAGTAGTAGATACGCATAAGCCGTCGCTCGTTATTGAAGAAAGGTTATTAAATCGTATTGAAAATGTCGTGGTCATTGATCATCATAGACGAGGAGAAGACTTTATCGAAGACCCTCTTCTTGTCTATATGGAGCCATATGCTTCCTCGACAGCAGAACTCGTTACTGAGCTTCTTGAATACCAGCCAAAACGATTTAAAATTGATATGCTAGAGGCAACAGCGCTTTTAGCCGGTATTATTGTCGATACAAAAAGCTTTACATTACGCACGGGATCTCGTACGTTTGATGCAGCGTCCTTTTTACGTTCTCAAGGCGCAGATACGGTTCTTGTTCAAAAGTTTTTAAAAGAAGATATTACGCAATATGTACAGCGAGCACGCTTCATTGAACATGCAGAGATTTATACAGCGGGTATTGCCATTTCACGCGCTGAACCGAACAAAATGTATGATCAAGTGTTAATCGCGCAAGCTGCAGATACGCTGCTTTCAATCAGCGGAGTGGTTGCTTCGTTTGTTATTTCTAAGCGACGGGATAATCTAATTGGCATTAGTGCTAGATCGCTTGGAGATATCAATGTACAAGTTATTATGGAAAGTCTCCAAGGCGGAGGCCACTTAACGAATGCTGCTACTCAGCTTCAAGACATTAGTTTGGATGAAGCTGAAGAAAGGCTTAAACAAGCAATTGATGAGTACTTAGATGGAGGTAAAAAATCATGAAAGTAATTTTCTTAAAAGATGTAAAAGGAAAAGGCAAAAAAGGTGAAGTGAAAAATGTTTCAGATGGTTATGCACATAACTTCTTATTAAAAAATGGTTATGCTGTTGAAGCTACAGGCGGTAATGTGAAGGTATTAGAAGCACAAAAAAATAGAGAGCAAAAAGATGCAGCTGCAGAACTTCAAGCAAACAAAGAGTTAAAAGCAACTCTTGAAGAACTAACAGTTGAATTAACAGCAAAATCTGGTGAAGGTGGCCGTTTATTCGGTTCTATCACAAGCAAACAAATTGCTGAAGAATTAAAGAAAAAACACAAAATTAAAGTAGATAAGCGTAAAATTGAATTAAATGATGCCATTCGCGCATTAGGCTACACAAATGTACCGGTTAAATTACATCCGGAAGTAACGGCTACTGTAAAGGTACACGTGACTGAACAAAAATAAACGTACGATTGAGAAATAAGTAAATAATATAAAGGGTTGGCGCGGACTTGTATTTGTTCGCGCCAACATTTATGATGAAAGAAAATACTGAAAGAATATAAGAGGGGCATAGAAATATGAGTGATCTTTTTGCTGATCGTCTTCCGCCTCAGAATATTGAAGCAGAGCAAGCGCTATTAGGGGCCATTTTCTTAGAGCCTTCTTCTTTAACCTTAGCATCTGAACTGCTGATACCTGAAGATTTTTATCGGGCATCGCACCAGAAAATCTTTACATGTATGCTGAAACTTTCTGACCAAGGTGAACCGGTTGATTTGGTAACGGTAACGTCTGAATTAGCTGACCAAAAAATCCTAGAAGAAGTTGGCGGCGTATCGTATTTAAGTGATTTAGCTAACTCTGTTCCAACGGCTGCAAACGTAGAATATTACGGTAAAATTGTAGAAGAAAAGTCGATTTTACGCCGTCTAATTCGTACTGCAACGCATATTGCTTCAGAAGGATATGCAAGGGAAGACGAAGTGGAAGTTTTATTAAATGAAGCGGAAAAAAACATTTTAGAAGTAGCACAGCGTAAAAACAGCGGTGTGTTTCAAAATATCAAAGATGTACTTGTACAAACGTACGATGATATCGAAGTTCTTCACAATCGAAAAGGTGACATTACAGGTATCCCAACTGGGTTTAGTGATTTAGATAGAATGACAGCAGGGTTCCAGCGAAATGATTTAATCATTGTAGCGGCGCGTCCATCGGTAGGTAAAACGGCTTTTGCCTTAAATATTGCGCAAAACGTTGCAACGAAAACGGATGAGAACGTAGCAATATTCAGTTTAGAGATGGGTGCTCAGCAGCTTGTTATGAGGATGCTGTGTGCCGAAGGAAATATTGATGCACAAAGGCTGCGTACAGGCTCGCTTACAGCCGATGACTGGGGAAAGCTCACGATGGCAATGGGATCTTTGTCCAATGCAGGGATTTATATTGATGATACACCGGGTATTCGAGTAGGTGAAATTCGTTCTAAGTGTCGTCGCTTGAAACAAGAAGGCGGACTTGGGATGATTTTAATTGACTACTTACAGCTTATTCAAGGTAATGGACGAAGCGGAGAAAACCGACAGCAGGAAGTATCTGAAATTTCGCGTGCGTTAAAAGCTTTAGCCCGTGAATTAGAAGTTCCTGTTATCGCCTTATCACAGCTTTCCCGTGGCGTAGAGCAGAGACAAGATAAGCGACCGATGATGTCTGATATCCGTGAATCCGGAAGTATTGAGCAGGATGCCGATATCGTAGCTTTCTTATATCGTGAAGACTATTATGAAAAAGACACAGAAAATCAAAATATTATCGAGATTATTATAGCTAAGCAGCGTAACGGTCCAGTTGGAACCGTACAGCTTGCCTTTGTAAAAGAATACAATAAATTCGTTAATCTCGAGCGGCGCTTTGATGACGCAGGAGTGCCGCCTGGTGCATAAAACCTCTCAATATGAGAGGTTTTATTTTATTGTTATCGCATTCGTTCCGCAAAATACGATATATTTGTAATAACTTTTGTTAAATCGTTCGGATTTAATTGACTTTAGTGTGATAAATTGATACACTTATCCATGGTTAAATTATGTCGTAGTGAGCTGTTGCTTACTAAGCGGAGGTGCTTAAGATATGTCTTCAGTCGTTGTAGTAGGAACACAATGGGGAGATGAAGGAAAAGGGAAGATTACAGACTTCCTATCAGAAAATGCAGAAGTGATTGCACGTTACCAAGGTGGGAACAATGCAGGTCACACAATTAAGTTTAATGGTGAAACTTATAAGTTACATTTAATTCCTTCAGGTATTTTTTATAATGACAAAACGTGTGTAATTGGAAACGGTATGGTTGTTGATCCAAAAGCACTTGTTCAAGAATTAAAATACTTACATGATCGCGGTGTAACAACAGAAAACTTACGTATTAGTAACCGAGCTCATGTGATTCTTCCATATCATTTAAAATTAGATGAAGTTGAAGAAGAACGTAAAGGTGAAAATAAGATTGGTACAACGAAAAAAGGTATTGGACCAGCTTATATGGATAAAGCAGCACGTGTTGGTATTCGAATTGCCGATTTACTAGACCGTGAAGTATTTGAAGCAAAATTAACACAAAACTTAGCTGAAAAGAATCGCCTTCTTGAAAAAATGTATGAAGTAGAAGGCTTTACATTAGAAGAAATTTTAGATGAGTACTATGAGTATGGTCAACAAGTTGCAAAATATGTTGTTGATACATCAGTAGTATTAAATGATGCGTTAGACGAAGGACGTCGTGTACTATTTGAAGGCGCACAAGGTGTTATGTTAGATATCGACCAAGGAACATATCCATTTGTTACATCTTCAAACCCAGTAGCGGGTGGAGTAACAATTGGTTCTGGTGTAGGTCCATCTAAGATCAAACACGTTGTAGGCGTATCAAAAGCGTATACAACTCGTGTTGGTGACGGTCCTTTCCCAACTGAATTAACAAACGAAATCGGTGATCAAATCCGTGAAGTAGGACGTGAATACGGTACAACAACTGGTCGTCCTCGCCGTGTAGGTTGGTTTGACAGTGTAGTTGTACGTCATGCTCGCCGCGTTAGCGGAATCACAGACTTATCTTTAAACTCAATTGATGTATTAACGGGAATTGAGACATTAAAGATTTGTGTAGCTTACCGTTATAAAGGGGAAGTTATGGAAGAATTCCCTGCTAGCTTAAAAACACTTGCAGAATGCGAACCTGTATATGAAGAGCTTCCAGGTTGGACAGAAGATATCACGGGTGTGAAAACATTAGATGAGTTACCTGATAACGCTCGCCACTACTTAGAGCGCGTGTCTCAATTAACAGGTATTCCTTTATCTATTTTCTCTGTAGGTCCAGATCGTACACAAACAAATGTATTACGTGGTGTATATAGCTAAATAAAAAGAGTTAGCTCTTCGTGAGCTAACCTTTTTTATTTATAATTGGTGCTTTTTTAACAAGATTTTTAAAAAAAGCTCAATAATAAAAAGAAAGTTTTAAAAAAACTATTGCATTTATATGAAATATCATGTTATTATAATAAGCGTCGCTAAGAGATATAACATGAGCCATTAGCTCAGTTGGTAGAGCATCTGACTTTTAATCAGAGGGTCGAAGGTTCGAGTCCTTCATGGCTCACTTTTGTTACAACGTGGCCCGTTGGTCAAGCGGTTAAGACACCGCCCTTTCACGGCGGTAACACGGGTTCGAATCCCGTACGGGTCATTTTTAATATTTTTAATACATAGCATATAGACTGAGGTCCCGTGGTGTAGCGGTTAACATGCCTGCCTGTCACGCAGGAGATCGCGGGTTCGATTCCCGTCGGGACCGCCATTTTGGCTCGGTAGCTCAGTTGGTAGAGCAAAGGACTGAAAATCCTTGTGTCGGCGGTTCGATTCCGTCCCGAGCCATCAAAAAGCATGACTTTATTTAAAGTCATGCTTTTTTCTTTTATTTACATTTAAAAGAAAACGTTATTTGCTTTGCATCTCTTTTATGGTAATATATTACTTTTGTATTTAGAGATGGTTGAAAATCATATATCTTCATGTATAGTAGAGGATGAACTTGTGACGTTTCAAGGGTTATCAAGTATAATAAAATTACGGTATTCAAACAGTATGAATACTATCTTTTATATTTTGCTTCAACTAATAAAGGAGAACGATGATCATGGATAAACGTATTTTAGTCGTAGATGACGAAAAGCCGATTGCAGATATTTTAAAGTTTAATTTGCAAAAAGAAGGTTACGAAGTATTTTGTGCTTATGATGGCGTAGAAGCACTTGAAAAAGTGGAAGAAGTACAGCCTGAAATGATTTTATTAGATATTATGCTTCCTCAGAAAGATGGAATGGAAGTTTGCCGAGAAGTGCGCAAAAAATATGATATGCCCATTATCATGTTAACAGCAAAAGACTCTGAAATTGACAAGGTTTTAGGTCTAGAATTAGGTGCAGATGATTATGTAACTAAGCCGTTCAGTACGCGTGAATTATTAGCACGTGTAAAAGCTAATTTACGTAGACATCAGCAGGTAGCTGTTCCAACAGAAGAAAGTGAAACGAATGAAATTACGATTGGAGCACTTGTTATTCATCCAGATGCTTATATTGTGTCTAAGCGCGGAGAAACGATTGAACTGACTCATCGTGAATTTGAGCTGCTGCATTATTTAGCGAAGCACATTGGACAAGTCATGACGCGTGAACACTTGCTTCAAACTGTATGGGGTTATGACTATTTTGGTGATGTGCGTACGGTAGATGTAACAGTTCGAAGATTACGTGAAAAAATTGAAGATAATCCAAGCCATCCAATGTGGATTGTAACAAGACGTGGAGTAGGCTATTATTTACGCAGCCCAGAGCAGGAGTAATTTTAGATGAAGAAAGTAAGGCTCCTGCAATCTATTCATTTAAAGTTTGTATTGATTTATGTGCTGCTCATTTTAATTGCGATGCAAATTATTGGGGTCTATTTTGCACGACAATTAGAAAAAGAATTAGTTAACAACTTTCGAACGTCTCTTCAAGAGCGGACAGACTTGCTGACGTATAACATTGGACAAGAAATGGTGAAAAATCGTGATGATGATTCACCCACTCTTGAGGAAGACTTAAAGACTATTTTACGAGATTTTGCTTCAAGACCCAATTTAGCTTCAAATGATATGAATGACATTTCTGAAGTAAGAGTCATTGACCAAAATAGAAGAATCATTGCTACATCGAACTCAAATCCTCAACAGATCATAGGTAAAAAGACTAATGATTTAGCGATTACAAATGCGTTGTTAGCAGGAACGAACTCTGATAATGTATTTGTTGATCAAAGCGGGCAGCGAATCAGAGTTATGATACAGCCTATCCGTTTACAGGATAAAGTAGGTGCCAGTCAATCAAGTTCAACTAATAAAAATGGAAAAGTTCAGTCTAGCGAAGAAATCTTAGGCGCTATTTACTTAACAGCTTCCATGGAGCCTGTTTACGATCAAATGAGTAATATCAATCAGATCTTTAAGGCAGGTACGGTGATTGCTCTTTTTATCACAGCTATTTTAGGCGTGTTTTTAGCTCAGACCATTACTCGTCCAATGTCTGAAATGAGAAAACAAGCACTTGAGATGGCCAAAGGGAATTTTACGAGAAAAGCTAAGGTGTACGGATATGATGAAATTGGTCAGCTAGCTCTCACATTCAACAACTTAACAAGAAAGCTTCAAGAAGCACAGGCAACGACAGAAGGGGAGCGCCGTAAGCTTAGTTCGGTATTAGCTCATATGACGGACGGCGTTATTGCGACGGATCGAAAGGGAAGAGTAATTTTAATTAATGATCCAGCCGCAGCTATGCTAAATGTTTCACGTGAAACGGTTTTGTCTGATCCAGTTGTTTCCCTATTAGATCTTGAAGAAACGCATACGTTTGAAAGCTTGCTTGCCAATCAAGAGTCATTAATTTTGGACTTTAGTACAAAATCGGATCCCTTTATTTTACGAGCTACCATTTCCGCTATTCAAAAAGAGACCGGTTTTATCAACGGGATTATCATTGTCTTGCATGACATTACAGAGCAGGAGAAAATTGATCAAGATCGCCGAGAATTTGTAGCGAATGTTTCACATGAATTGCGTACGCCGTTAACAACGATGCGCAGTTATTTAGATGCGCTTGCAGACGGTGCTTGGCAAGATAAGGACTTAGCTCCAACATTTTTAAATGTAACGCAAACGGAGACAGAGCGAATGATTCGTCTCGTTAACGACTTGCTTCAATTATCTAAGCTAGATAGCCAAGACTACCGATTTAGTCGTGACCCAATCAATTTTGTAAAGTTTTATCATTACATCATTGATCGCTTTGAAATGACAATTGAACAAGGTATTTCGTTCGTGCGCGACTTGCCAAATGAAGCAATCTATGTCGCTATCGATCAAGATAAAATTACACAAGTATTAGATAACATTATTTCCAATGCAATAAAATATTCACCTGAAGGCGGAACCATTACATTTTCAATTGCTCAGCATACGCATGAAATTGTTGTGAGCATTAAAGACCAAGGTATGGGAATTCCAAAATCAAATTTAGCTAAAATTTTCGAACGCTTCTATCGTGTAGATAAAGCACGAACGCGTAAATTAGGCGGAACAGGATTAGGGCTTGCTATTGCCAAGGAAATTATTGAAGCACATGATGGACGCATTTGGGCAGATAGTCAGGAAGGAAAAGGAACAACGATTTACTTTACTCTTCCGATTGAAAGTGAGAATGATGACGAATGGGAATGAGATATGAACATATCAAAACGGCCATCTTAGTTGTTCTCGTCGCTTCCAGTTTAATTATGACGTATCATATATGGACGTATCAGCCTTCTTATAAGATCATTTCAAAAAATCAACATTTGCAGGAAGTTGAAGTGAGTTCAAAAAGTAAAATAGAAGATCATATTCTTCCAACAGAAGTTCTCTATCATCGAAACGATAATCACTACATGTCTCACGATGAAGATGATGTAAACAAATGGGTAAATGAAATGAAAAAGTGGAAATTCTCGAATGTGACGGACGTTTCGGATGCTATTTCACCTGATGGATTTTTAAATTATGTCCATGGAAGTAATTCTATTGAAGTGCTGTATCCAGACGCGCTACCTTTGAAAACATTTCAACAGCTTTTTTCATTTTCTCAAACGTCTTTGCCTAATCAAACATTTGACCGTGTACTCATTAAAATTAAGCGTACACCTTCCTTTTTCGTGAGCGTGTATCTTGTGAATTATGAGCAAAAAAAGATTTATTCGGTTACAGTCAAGAATTTGGCCAAAGATGATATCAAAGAATTAGAAGATAAAATGAAGCGTACGTATGCCCCGAGCCTTGTATATAAAGAAAACAAAAATCGGTATATCTTCCTTCCGGAAAATAATATTACGATGAATAGTGAAGTCTACTATACGAGCATGAGGCATTTAGATATTGAAAAATATAAAGAAGCGCTTTTTAACAACCCAGACTATGCACGGAAAGAAACGTCTACAAACCGAGATGTCTACACTGAAGGTACAAAAGTGATCAATGTCAATACGAAGACAGATGTGATGGAATATGTGAATCTTGTAAATTCCACGACCGAGGTAATGGAAGATTATAATTTAATAAATCGCAGCTTTAGCTTCGTTAATGACCACGGCGGCTGGACAGAATCTAATTACAGGTTCAACAGCTGGAATCGCATTACAAAAGAAATTAGCTATCGTTATTATAAAGATAACTATCCAGTGTACAGCAATCAGGGAATGACTGAAATATATCAGAGATGGGGAAATGCGGAGATTTTAAATTACCGTCGTCCTCTTTATCGTTTTGTAAGAGTACAGGACTCGAGTGTAGAAAAGCTGCAGTCATCTCAAAAGGTGATTCAATTAATTGAAAAACATCAAAACTTTGACCCGAATCTGTTAAAAGATATTTCAATAGGCTATCAGCTAGAAGAAGTGTCACAGCAGCCGAAAACCGGCGAAAAGACGGTTGAGTTTAATTCTAATTCTGTCAAACTCGTTCCTTCTTGGTTCTATTATTATAATAGCAAATGGTATCGAATTGCACCGCCGACCGAAGGAGGCGATAACGATGGATTGGAATAGAACAAAAACCATCTTTATTTTCACTTTCTTGATTCTTAATATTTACTTAGGCTATCAGATTTTTAAAACTCATCAAGAAGATCAGTACTCTCTATTTGTGGAGTCGAGCGTGGAAGAACAATTAACGAGTGAAGGCATTGAATATAAACATTTACCTGTAGATGTGAAAGAAGCTTCTTCGTTAAATGCTAAAAGTAAGCTGTTTAAAGAAGAAGACTTAAAAAAGCTGAAAGAGCAAAAAGCAGCGCTGCTTGAGGAAAAAACAATTCGAAGCGTATTGGACAAACCTTTTTCAGTGCCTGAGAAAAGTCCCGAAGCAAAGCTAAGTCAATTTTTGAAACGATATGTGCTCTCGGGTAAGGATTATGAGCTATGGAACGTTAATAAAGAGAAAAAAACAGTTACATTCTTTCAACAATATAAGAAGCACAAAATCTATGACAATGAAAATGGCATGATCATTGCTCATTTAAATGATAAAGGTGAAATTGTTTCATATGAACAAACGATGCTAGGTTCCGTGAAAACGTTGGATGATGAGCAGGATGTTTTGTCTCCTTTAAAAGCATTGGAAAATTTGTTTTTGAAGGATGAATTGAAAAAGAAAGATTCTGTAACAAACGTAGAGTTTGGATACTATACGTTTGATCTGCCGTTATTAAATTCTCAAGTTTTAGCACCAACTTGGCACATTGTTGTAAATGGAGATACAAGTTATTTTGTAAATGCCTTTGAAGGACAGATCATTAAAAAAGGAAATAAATAAGTATTTGGAGTGAGATAAATGAGCCTGCATTTCAGCGTGCTAGCGAGTGGGAGCACAGGAAATGCGATTTTAGTAAGTGATGGAGAACATTCCTTACTAGTTGATGCAGGGCTGAGCGGAAAGCAAATGGAAGCTCTCTTTCAACAAGTAAATCGCAATATCCCGGATTTATCAGGGATTTTAGTGACTCACGAACATAGTGACCATATTAAAGGACTAGGTGTTCTGGCACGTAAATATAAGCTCCCTATTTTCGCAAATGAAAAAACGTGGAACGCAATGGATGGCTTGATCGGCAATATTAATACGGAACAGAAGTTTCACTTTGAAATTGGCCAAACGAAATCGTTTGGTCAATTGGAAGTGGAGTCTTTTGGCGTTTCGCATGATGCCGCAGAGCCTATGTTTTATGTCTTTCATCAAGGGTCTAAAAAATTAACCCTTATTACGGATACCGGCTATGTAAGTGACCGCATGAAAGGTACGATTAAAAATAGCGATATGTACGTATTTGAAAGCAATCATGATGTTGAAATGCTGAGAATGGGGCGCTACCCTTGGAGCATTAAAAGACGAATTCTAAGCGACGTGGGACATGTATCGAATGAAGACGCGGCGCTTGCAATGGCAGATGTGATCGGAGATCAAACCAAACGCATTTACTTGGCGCATTTGAGTCAAGACAATAACATGAAGGAAATTGCCCGCATGTCGGTTGCACAAGTGTTACAACAAAAAGACATCAATGTAGAGGACAATATTCTTCTATGTGATACTGATCCAAAAAGACCAACTGATATTGTTTATGTATAGTCTCTAGAAAGGAAGCGAAAAATAACTTCATTTAGTACGTGAATGCAGACATTCACGATGATAAATGAAGGGTCCGGTGATAGTGTGGAACATTATGATGAAGGCCAAGAGCCGAATAGTCGGCCGCCTAAACGCCGCAGAGGATATTTCGCTTCTGCTCTGATTGGAGCTATTATAGGTGCACTTATTGTACTGCTTCTTATGCCAGCCTTGGTGAGGAACGGGATTTTGCCATACGGATGGATGAATGATGAAAACGGAGATGAACAAACAGGGTCTACGATACAAAAGTCAGTATCTCTTGACGTCACTACGGCCGTCACAAAAGCTGTTTCCGAAGCCAATGCAGCAGTTGTAGGAGTTGTAAACATTCAGAACTCTGAAAGCTTTTGGAATGATGAACGAACTGATGCCGGGACGGGCTCAGGTGTTATTTACAAAAAGCAAGGCAATAAAGCTTATATTGTGACAAACTATCATGTCATTAAAGGCGCTAACGAAATTGAAGTGAGCTTCAGTAACGGTACAAGGGTATCAGCTAAAATTCTTGGCAGCGATGATTTAATGGACTTAGCAGTTCTTGAAATTGATGCAGGTCACGTGACAAAAGTGGCTACCTTCGGAAATTCTGATAAGCTTAAAGCTGGTGAACCAGTGATTGCTATCGGAAACCCGCTAGGCCTTCAATTTTCTGGATCCGTTACACAAGGAGTTGTCTCAGGAGTTAACCGTGTCATTCCTCAAGATTTGAATGGCGATGGAAATCCTGATTGGCAATCAGAAGTCATTCAAACAGATGCCGCAATTAACCCTGGCAATAGCGGGGGTGCTCTTGTTAATATTGATGGTGAATTAATAGGCATTAATTCCATGAAAATTGCCCAAGAAGCAGTAGAAGGCATTGGTCTTGCAATACCAATTAACATGGCTAGGCCCATTATTAATGACTTAGAACGATATGGTGAAGTTAGACGTCCGTATCTTGGAGTTAGTACACTATCATTAAGTGAGGTATCAGGGTATCATTTAAAAGAAACCCTTAAGTTACCGCATGATGTAGTAAACGGAGTCGCTGTTCTAAAAGTCGAGCCAGGTTCGCCAGCCGCTAAAGCTGGGTTGAAGGAATATGATGTGATTGTTGAGCTAGATCACAGCAAAGTAAGAGATATTGCGACACTTCGCAAACACCTCTACATTGAAAAAGAAATTGGCGATAAAATGAATGTAACGTTCTATCGTGATGGCAAAAAGAAATCCACAGAAGTAAAATTAACGCGTCAAATGAAGTAAAAGAAAAGTTATCCACAGGGGATAAACTCCTGTGGTTTTTTAATGAAAAGAATAGAGAAAGGAAGATAAATACATGAAGATATATTGCTGTTTAGAACACACGGAACTAGCGCTGGATGTAATGGTAGATGAGATTGAGCTAGCACCTGTTTTTGAAAAAATAGAAAATTCAACTGACAAAAAAAGCTGCGAATATTGTGACAATGAAGCTGTATATGTAGTAGGGAACTAATATTCTTATACAAAATGTGGATATGACATGTGGATATGTGGATAATATCTGTGGATAAGGGATAAAGGAGAGGAGAATAGCCTGTGAATATCTCTATTATAACCATTGGGAAGTTAAAAGAAAAATACTTAAAACAAGGCATTGAAGAATATTTAAAGCGTTTATCAAGCTATGCAAAAGTAGAAATTATTGAGCTTGCAGATGAAAAAGCGCCCGAAAACTTAAGTGAATCTGAAATGGAACAGGTGAAACAAAAAGAAGGAGAGCGCATCTTAGCGAAAATCTCAGATGATACTCACGTGATCGCATTAGCTATCAACGGAAAACAAAAATCTTCCGAGGAACTGGCAAAAGAAATCGATTCATTAGCTACTTACGGAAAAAGTAAAGTAGCGTTTGTCATTGGCGGATCGCTTGGCTTAAGCAGCGAAGTAATGAAACGTTCAAACGCAGCTCTTTCTTTTTCAAAAATGACCTTTCCTCATCAGCTTATGCGCCTAGTATTAGTAGAACAGATTTACCGAGCTTTTCGTATTATTCGAAATGAACCTTATCATAAATAGAATGTGTGGATATTTTTTCATCAAAAGCTGAGGCAGAAGGAAATGTAGAACCTTCTGCCTCAGCTTTTATCATATGTGGATAAATAGCAAACGTCTATAAAATAGAACAATTGAGTTTAAGCAAACGAGCTCTTATTTAAGAAACAGAAAAACCTTCGTCTTCTTTCACTCCAGCTCTGTCTTTAAACTCATCAAGCAATGCACGCACTTCATCAGTCGTTTCCGTGCTCATGAGCAGATTTCTTAATTCACTTGCACCGCGGAATCCACGAACGTAAATTTTGAAAAAGCGTCGAAGCGGTTTGAAAGGGCGCGGCTCTAGTTCTTCAGAATATTTGTCATGAAGGTCTAGCTGCAGGCGAAGAAGTTCTAATAGCTCTTCGCTTGTGTGCTCTTTCTTTTCTTTTTCAAACGCAAACGGATTATGGAAAATTCCGCGTCCAATCATGATTCCATCAACGCCGTATTTCTCCGCAAGCTCAAGACCTTTCTGGCGGTCAGGAATATCACCGTTAATTGTTAGAAGCGTATGAGGCGCAATTTCGTCACGAAGCTTCTTGATCTCCGGGATTAACTCCCAGTGCGCGTCAACATCGCTCATTTCTTTTTTCGTACGAAGGTGAATGGAAAGGTTCACGATATCCTGTTCTAGAATGTGCTTCAGCCAGTCGTACCACTCATCAACTTGCGTATAGCCAAGACGAGTCTTTACGCTTACTGGAAGCCCTCCAGCTTTGGCTGCTTGGATAATCTCAGCCGCAGTATCTGGACGGCGAATCAAACCAGAACCTTTTCCGTTTCCTGCAACGTTCTGTACAGGGCAGCCCATGTTAATATCAATGCCGCGAAAGCCCATTTCGGCCATACCGATACTCATTTGACGGAAGTATTCAGGCTTGTCTCCCCAAATGTGCGCAACGATTGGCTGTTCATCATCTGTAAATGTCAAACGCCCTTTTACACTATCTTTTCCTTTCGGATGGCAGTAGCTTTCCGTATTCGTAAACTCTGTAAAAAATACGTCAGGTCGTGCTGCTTCAGTCACAACATGGCGAAAAACGACATCCGTCACAGCTTCCATCGGTGCCAAAATAAAAAACGGACGCGGCAACTCATGCCAAAAATTATCTTTCATCTTATATCTAAACCCTTTCTTTTAGGGAAAACATCTTCCCAAAATTAAAAAGTGTAATTTCTTTTATAAGGTTGAATGCTAGTATAAACTTCAACCAATATATACTTTAATGGTATGGGAGGAAAAGTGCAAGGGAACAAGACATTTTGTTTTGACGGAAAACCATACCATAAATAAAAAGTATTAAAAAGATCTCTAAGTCTAACTTTGACATTTTTTTAATTAACCAACCCTATTGATCCCTTCTTTCAGAACCTCTAAACTAAAACTAACAGTTTAATGGAAAAAGGTGGAGTCAATGAATAATCGGTTACTAGTCAATTCAAAAAACACCAGTCTCTTGCATGAGCTTGTAACGTCTTTAAAACAGTGTAAAAGCTTTTATTTTAGTGTGGCTTTTATTAATTTTAGCGGACTTCAGCTTCTTTTAGATCCTTTGAAGGAAGCGGCTAGTCGAGGCGTGGAAGGGCGTATTATTACATCAACTTATCTGAATTTTACAGAAGTGAAGGCATTAGAGAAAATTAAGAACTTTGATCATATTGACCTTAAAGTGTTTAGTGAAGTCGAAGAGAAGGGGTTTCATACGAAGGTTTATATTTTTGAGTATGAAAACGATTATAAAGTGATTATAGGTTCCGCGAATATAACGCAAAGCGCTTTAAAAAGCAATATTGAGTGGAATGTGGAAGTTGTGTCAAAGGGTGAGTCTCCTTTTGTTCAAGATGTACTAAAGGAATATGAGTATTTGTGGGAGATCAGTGATGATGCGACGAGCGAGTTTTTGACGGAGTACGAGAAATTTTTAGGTGCGTTAAAAGAAGCATCGTACAAGCCTCAGCAGGTATTCGAACGAAGTAACTATATTGTCCCGAATAAAATGCAGCAGCGAGCGATGGAAAACTTGAGACGCTTGCGTAGCTTTGGCGAAACAAAAGCGCTTGTAATTGCGGCTACGGGTACAGGGAAAACGTATATGTCAGCTTTTGACGTTCAGAAAGTTAAACCCAAAAGGCTGCTTTTTATTGTGCACAGAGAAGAGATTTTAAAAAAAGCAAAAGAAACATTTGAAATACTGTTTGTTAATGAATCGATGACTTTTGGTCTTTTGACAGGGAATTCAAAGGATAAAGAGGCAGATTACATATTTGCGACGATTCAAACACTAACGAAATATTACAGTGAATTCGATCGAGACCAATTTGATTATATTATTTATGATGAAGCCCATCACGCAACGAGCCCATCTTATCAAAGGATAATGGAGTATTTCACCCCAGTCTTTATGCTAGGAATGACAGCTACACCGGAGCGAAGTGACAGCATGAACGTATTTGATCTGTTTGATAATAATGTTGGAATTGAAGTGAGACTTCATGAAGCGTTGGAAGATCAATTGGTGGTGCCGTTTCATTACTTTGGTATCACAGATGTTGAAGGTGTAGATTTAAGCGATATAGATATTGATGATATTACAGAGGTTACCAAGCGTTTAAAAGTAAACGAGCGCGTTGATTTTATTATTGAAAAAATGGAGTTTTATGGTCATGATGGTCTAAAGGGTAAAGCGCTTGGATTCTGCGCAAGCGTTGAGCATGCAGAGTATATGGCAGAAGAGTTCAATAAGCGAGGCTATAAAAGTGAGGTTTTACATGGGAGTCACTCGATTCCTTATCGTCAAGCATATATTGAGCGTTTAGAAAACGAGGACGATGAACTAGAAGTTATTTTTTCTGTTGATATTTTTAATGAAGGTGTCGACATACCATCAGTAAATTCGGTGTTAATGCTTCGCCCAACGAACTCTCCTATTGTATTTATACAGCAGTTAGGTCGCGGCTTGCGTAAGCATGAGAGTAAATCATTTCTAACAGTGCTCGACTTTATAGGAAACCATAGCAAAGTCTTTTTAATTGCGCTCGCGCTAAACGGCAGCCGCTATTACGATAAAGAAAGCTTAAAAGTTGCCATCGCAACAGGGTTTCCAAGTATTCCAGGGGCAACGCATATTCAAATGGATGAGATTTCTCGCGATCGCATTTTAGCTCAAATTGATCATGAAAACTTTAATTCCATGAAATATTTGAAAGAAGAATACAATGAATTTAAAAAGCTAAACCAAGGAAGAATTCCTTATTATTTGTTGGATTATTTAACATTTGACGGAGCACCAGATCCAATCAAGTTTATTAATAAAGAAAAATCGTATCTCCAGTTTGTAGCGAAGACTGAAAAAGACGACCAGCTCAAATCACTTTTATTGCATAAAGACTTTGAAAGTGCGCTAAAAGAGCTATCTAGCAAGCTGCCAATCAAGAGAGTTTACGAGTTTGTTATTTTAAAATATTTATTAAATCACAATCACATTTCATTGTCCCAGGCGAAGCAAGAAGTTTTAAAATATGTAGATAACGTTGAAGAAGATTCAGTACAACACGCATTTGAAGTGTTAAATCAAGACTACTACGACAGCGGTCAACTTCGTTCAAAGCTCAAGCTAATTGAGTTTACTGGAGAAGAAGCGGTAAAAACAGAGCCCTTTACCAATGTGCTGGATAATACACAGTTTAAGCAGTTCATTAAGGACGCGATTGATTATGGAATTTTCCGCTATGAAAAAGAGTTTGGAAAAGAAGATTATGGAATTCCACATTTAAAACTGTATGAACAATATACCATGATGGACCCCGCATTGTTATCAAACTATCGTAAAACGCATAGCTCATTCCGTGGTTCTGGCTTGTTAGTAAATGAAACAGAGTTCTTTTTATTTATTGATCTTCATAAGGAAGAAGATATTAAAGAAAGTATTAACTATCAGGACAAGTTCATTGATAAGCGTACGTTCCACTGGCAAACACCAAACAGTACGGCACAGACGTCTGAGCGAGGAAAGAATATTATTTTTAATAAAGACAGAGGCATTCATCTACACTTATTTATACGAAAATACCGTGAAATTGACGGTAAGACCGAGCCGTTCATCTATATTGGAAAAGGAAACACGGTTGAGTATGATGGTGAAAAGCCAATCACAGTTATTTTAGAGCTTGAACACGAAGTGCCAAAGCTTTTGTATACGGAGTTTACTGAAAAAGTATGAAGGCGGGACAAAAATAGTGTAGTTGAAGTAAAAAACGAACCATTAATCAAACTGTTTGATTAGTAGTTCGTTTTTTTGTTACGGTGAACGTAGATCTTATCTGTTTCGTTCCTTCTAGAAGTTGATTGGAGGGCAAGGCGAAGCCTTGCACGGAAATCAACTGCGGTGTCACAAGCGATTCACCTCATGTATCCCATTTGTTCGTCGTTAGATGGAATTCATTTCGTTATGTCCCATCCTCATTTTTCTTTCACCAATAATTCAACTGCCGGAATATCTGCAGGAGCCCAAACAAGTGAAAGGAGATTTTCTTTGTTTAGCCAAAGTAGCTTTGCATGCTCGGTTGGTTGAGGGGTACCTTCTATGATTTCTGCTTTAATTGCAATAAGTTCAATAATAAATGTTTCGTATTCGTGTACGTGTTCATTATGTAAATCAATCGTTTTTACTTTACAATGTAGCTCTTCTTCAATTTCTCTAACTAAAGCAGAGTAAATATCTTCGCCTTCTTCTACTTTACCACCAGGAAATTCCCATAAGTTCGCTAGTGACATATTATTGGAGCGCAAGGCACAAAGTACTTCTTCTTTTTCATTTTCGATTACTGCGGCAACGACTTTTACTTTTTTCTTCATTAGTCATCCTCCTTAAGTAGCTTTTTACTTTATCATAACATAGGAGATTAGCGGGTTATATCCTAGATGATTTGTTCATAGATCATAGTGGAGTTATTCTATAATACATAAAATAAACATACTAAAACCACGTCTGTCACTCACAACAGACGTGGTTTCATTACGTATTAATGCTTTTTGTAAGGAGCGCCGTCCTTAGAAGGCAGTCCAGAAATGTATCCGACACCACCAGTTTCTTGAATGCCAATGCTTTCTTTCATTGCATTAGCTAACTCTTCTTTATCAACAGCGGTAATATTTTTGTCGCTGATGTCCTCGCCCGGGTGCTGATAGTTGCTTAGTACGTAGCGAGAGTTTTTAATGTTTTCTACTGCACGAAGTCCCGTTGCTTCTGCTCCCACTGGAACCGAAAGGATGCGTGATAGTTTTTTTGTTTTTACATTATAGGCCCATACAAAGTTGTTTGTGTGCAGTGAGCTGTCTTCTCCGATAAACAGTGTATTTAAGTCATTTGAATACGTAAGGTTATCAGGGTTGGCAATTTTATTTGGATCCGCTGTATTGCCGTATGCATCTGCTTTTTCTAGGTCTTGTCCAATCAGTAGCCCTTCCATACTTGCAGGAACGTAGCGGCTGTTAATCTTGCCTTTTGCTTGGTCTTTTTGATGCGAGCCTAAGTTCAGCTGGTAGGTCACACCAGACTCTAATTTTGGAAGCTGAATATCATCTTGTACAGCACCAGGCTCTTTTAGTATGGCACTATTTTGGTAAGAAATAGCCATATACGCTTTTTTGTCTTTTTTATTAACCGTTAGTCCTTCCATCTTGTTGAATTCAGACGTGGCACCTAGAATCGCACCGTATCTGCGTGATTCTAAAAAGGCAGCTGCTTTTTCCATGCCAGGCTTTACTTTTAAATATTCAACTTTTTTACTTGCGGCGGTTTTGACTGCTTTAAATCCTTTTGTAGGCTGGTCGGCTGTTTCAAAAATATCACTGAATTTTGTGCCTTTGTCGATTATTGTTTTCACTTCATTGTCTGTTGCATGGCCAAGCTTAATCCACTGAAGGTCGCCTTTCCCTCCATTTTTTGTGCTCGTTTGTTTAAACTTTGCGGCATAAAGAGTTCCTGCTGAGAAGTCTTTTTCCTTATCTGCTACATACATAAACATCATGGTATTAGACCCATCGTCTCCAAAAAGAGCGGTTTTATTATCTGGAAGTACCTGCATCATTTCATGTGAAAAACGGCCTGTGCTGTAATGTTTTACGACAGACGCATCGCCGCTTTCATCCACTGAAATTTCTGGAATCCAGCCGTAGTAGTAAGGGTTTGCTTTTGACGTGTCACCGAAATAAAGCTTAGCGAAGTTCGTAACGTCTTTATAAGAGCTAGATGCAGGGTCTTCAAAAGCGCGTGCATCAGGCTCGTATTCTTCTGAACCGAGGTGAGTACCCCAATCCGTTGTAGAGCCATTACACGGCGTCCACAAACCATTTACATTAGAAAAATCAATTTTTTTAGCATGGTTGACGGTTAGTTTTCCTGTTTTATCATCTCGGTCAACTTGTGTAAGCGTCATTGAAGCTGGGAGACCTGATACTTTATTTCCGGCATTATCAACTGAGTCATATTCATAGTGTGACACAATGTAAGATTTCCCGTTAATCGTGATAAAGCTGTTTGAATCCGGCGCATCTGATACATATGGTGATGGCTGATCAGGAACGCTTCGGTCAATAATTGGATCTCCGTTTACGTCAATTGGTGTACCTGCAGCAATTAACTCGCCTTTATTGTCGACAATTTTATCTTTTGAAAGAAAGAGTTGATTATAGTTAAGAGGAGTTTGTTCCACACTTCCATCTTTATACGTTACTTTTACAGATGCATCTGTATATGTTTTAACCATATTTTCAATCGTAGTAGGTGCTTTCATTGGCTGAAATTCGACGCTTTTGATTTGTTTTGGATGTTGAACTGGATGATGCTCTGCTGCAAAAGCAGAAGCGGCGCTAGAAGCTAAGAGAGTGAGAGATAGTCCAAGAGATACTCGTTTTTTCATGGTTGATAACCTCCAAATCATATTCATACACCTATTAAATCATTGGATTGTTGAGGAAATATAAAGAGAAGTGTTGTATTTGTTGAGTCATTGTTAAAAATATTGAACATTTATGTAAAAAGATCATCCACATATGAAATCGAGGATGCTTTATGGCACATGCTGCTTTTCTATTTTCTAACTGGAAACATCAACGATTATCTATGTTAAGATAAATGTAGATTATTCTCGTAAAATGGATAAAACTAGAATGAACTAAATTAAATAGATAGGGTGTACACATGAGAAAAGAAGTACAAGTTATAGCTAAAGAAGCTTTTATTAAAAAAGTGAACAAAGGTTATCCACTCATTGAAAAAGATGCGCTTGTTGATGGTCATAAACTGCAAGAAGAAGGCGTTATTATTAACTTAGTCACTCCAAAGAATCAATTCTTAGCCAAAGGCTATTATGGAAAACAAAACAAAGGCTACGGATGGATTCTGACGAAGAAGAAAAGTGAACAAATTGACGCGGCGTTTTTTGTACGAAAAATTCAGCGAGCTATTACCTCTCGTCACGATTTTTATGCGTCTGAAGATACAACTGCTTTTCGTGTATTTAATAGTGAAGGTGACGGAATTGGCGGCTTAATCATTGATTATTATGACGGATATTACGTCACGAGCTGGTATAGTGAAGGAATTTATCAATTTAAAGAATACGTTATTGAAGCTTTAAAATCTGCGCCTAACTTTAAAGGGCTGTACCAGAAAAAACGTTTCAACGTAAAAGGGCAGTATATTGAAGAAGATGATTTTGTCACAGGAAATAAAGGTGAATTCCCTTTAATTGTAAGAGAAAATGATATTCGTTTTGCCGTTTATTTAAATGACGGAGCGATGGTTGGGGTCTTTTTAGATCAGCGAGACGTCCGTAAAACGATTCGAGATAAATATGCAAAAGGAAAGACCGTTCTAAACATGTTTTCGTATACAGGCGCATTTTCAGTGGCGGCCGCTCTTGGAGGAGCTGCGAAAACAACAAGTGTCGACTTGGCCAATCGCAGCTTGGCAAAAACAATTGAGCAATTTAGTGTAAATGGAATTGATCACGAAGCACAGGACATTATTGTGGAAGATGTTTTTAAGTATTTTAAATATGCGGTTAAGAAGAATATGACGTTCGATCTTGTGGTGCTAGATCCGCCGAGCTTTGCTAAATCGAAAAAGCATACGTTCAGCGCGGCAAAAGACTACAAAGATTTATTAAAAGAAGCCATTGATCTTACAAAGCCAAATGGTGTCATTGTAGCTTCGACGAATGCAAGTAATTTTGATATGAAAAGATTTCATTCGTTTATTGAAAAAGCTTTTAATGAAAAAGGGGAACGTTACAAAATGATGGAGCAGTTCTCTCTTCCAGCTGATTTTAAAACAATAAAAGAATTTAAGTCAGGTGATTATCTCAAAGTTGTGTTTATTCAAAAAGTAAATCGTTAAATGCAAGGCTGCATGATGAACTCATGCAGCTTATTTATTCTGATGAAATAACGCTTACAAGCTATTTCGAAGGGAATAAAATGAAGGTGAAAGATAAAAATTGTCAATATGTATGATAAAATAATAAAGGAATTATGCTCAACGCTTCACAAATTTACAATATCATCCTTATGAAACGTATTTTTACAATTATTTTATTTTAAATGGGACAAGTATTGGGTACGAAGGGGAAAGAGCATACTACTACTATTATTATTTAAAAACATGAAAGGAGAAAGATTATGGCTGAAACAACTAAAAAGCCTGCCGGCGAAGTGAAGTTTATTCCTTTATTAATTTGTCTGGCAATCGGACTTGTTTTATGGTTTATTACACCTCCCTCCGGACTTGATGTGAAGGCTTGGCACTTATTCGCTATTTTTGTGGCTACTATCGTAGGTCTTATCATTAAACCATTGCCATTAGGCAGTGTAGCTATTTTATCTTTAACCATTATTGTATTAACTAATACATTAACACTTGAACAATCACTCAGCGGTTTTCAAAATACGACGATTTGGTTGATCGTTATTGCATTCTTTATTTCTAGAGGTTTTATTAAGACTGGTCTAGGAACAAGGGTTGCCTATATCTTTGTTCGTTTGTTCGGTAAAAAGACGTTGGGACTATCGTATTCTCTTATCGTAAGTGATTTACTTTTATCACCTGCAATGCCGTCTAATACAGCACGAGCTGGAGGAATTATTCTTCCAATCATTCGTTCTTTATCTGAAACATACGGATCGAGAACTGGAGACGGTACGGAGCGCAGAGTCGGTGCTTTCTTAACAAAAGTATCGTTTCAAGGCGATATGATTACATCGGCTATGTTCGTAACGGCAATGGCGGCCAATCCTCTTGCTGTTAAAATGACGGAACAAATTACAGGAAAGACTATTTCATGGGTTGGATGGGCAGCGGCTGCAATCGTACCTGGAATTATTAGTTTAATTGTTATTCCGCTCGTTATTTATAAGCTGTATCCGCCAGAATTAAAAGAAACGCCGGAAGCATCTGAAATTGCAGCAAAAAAACTAAATGAAATGGGTCCGCTAAAGAAAGAAGAATGGTACATGATTGGCGTATTTTTACTTCTTCTTGTGCTGTGGATTTTTGGCGCTAATTTAAATATTAATGCAACAACAACTGCTTTTATTGGTCTATGTGCGCTGCTTTTAACGCAAGTGTTAAGCTGGTCGGACATCAAAAAAGAACAGGGAGCATGGGATACATTAGTCTGGTTTGCTGTTTTGGTTATGATGGCAACTTTCTTAAATGATCTAGGCATGATTCCTTGGTTCAGTGATCTGATGAAAGGCACTGTTAGTCATATGTCTTGGATGACGGCGTTGATTATACTAGCTATTGCATATTTTTATTCTCACTACTTTTTTGCGAGTAACACGGCTCACGTCAGCGCTATGTACGCAGCATTTTTATCTGTCATCGTGGCCGCTGGTGCGCCTCCGTTACTATCAGCATTAATTTTAGCGTTCTTTAGCAATTTATTTGGCTGTTTAACTCACTACGGCAGTGGACCGGCACCGGTGTTCTTCGGTAGTGGATATGTAACGCAGCAAAAATGGTGGTCGCTCGGCTTTTTAATTTCAATTATTCATATTATCATTTGGATTGGAATTGGCGGCTTGTGGTGGAAACTGCTAGGTCTATGGTAAAAAAACAGTGGCGCAGGCCACTGTTTTTTTTATGCTTCAGCCCAAACGGATACAGAGCCGCCATTTACAGGGAAGTGTCCGTAGCCGTCTTCTTCAATCACAACTTGGTCTTCTCGGTTATTTGTGAAGTCGATCCACGTTTGTCCGCTTCGGTGTTCGCCGACGAACATTCTCTTTTCGCCGTCTTCGCCGTTTGACATCACCACAGCGCATCCAGACTTCTCAAATTCCTCTACACCATGCCTTACCCATCCAATGGTATTCGGGTGATCAAAATAATCGTCTTGCTGTCCGTATGCTTTGTCATAGCGTACGTGCAAGAGAGCAGAAATATCTTTTTCTTTTCCCTCAATTGGATGCTCTCCGCCTATCCCAAAATAGTCTCCGTAAAATACACAAGGATAGCCGTCTTCACGAAGTAAAATTAGAGCGTAAGCACTTTGTTTGAACCAATCTTCTACCCAAGATTCTAAAGATTCATTTGGCTGAGAGTCATGGTTATCTACAAATGTGACAACATTCAACGGATGAGTCTTAACCAATGTATCATCAAAAATTGTGGTTAAATCAAAATCTCTTCCTTGCTGAGAGGCTTCATGCAGTTTGTAATGCAGCGATACGTCAAACAAATCAATTTGATAATCAATAACGTCTAAAAATTCCTGACAGGCTGTTAATTCTGGATTCCAAAACTCTCCCACAAAATAAAATGGCTTTTCTTGAGAAGAGGACAATTCGTGAGCAAACTCTTTAATAAAATCATGGTTAATATGTTTAATGGCGTCTAATCGGTAACCGTCGCACTGCAGGGTGTCTGCTAACCATTTTCCCCATTTGATCATTTCTTCTCGAACTTCAGGGTGGTCGTAATCAATATTCGCAAACATTAAATAATCGTAGTTGCCAAACTCTTGATCAACATTTTCGTTCCAGCTTTTGTTTTCCCCGGCAATACGAAACACACCTTCTTTTCCGTTTTTATCATCGTAATCAGTGCCATTAAAATGATTAAAGTTCCATTTGAAAGAAGAATATTGATCGCCGCGCCCTTCAAATGTAAACTTTGTCCACCCTTCAATTTCAAAGGGTTCAGAAATCTCTTCTGTTCGGTTCATGGGGTCTACTTCAATGACGTGGAAGGTTTCTTTTTCATCCGCTGCAGCTTTATGATTCATCACAATATCAACATAGACATTAATTCCGTGATTATGACAGGCATCAATTGCTTCATGCAGCTCTTGCTTGGTTCCATACTTTGTACGAACGGTTCCTTTTTGATCAAACTCGCCAAGATCATATAAGTCGTAAACGCCGTAGCCATTATCCTCTGATGAAACACCTTTTGTAACCGGGGGAATCCACACGGAATCAATTCCTTGTTCTTTTAGTTGAGGAGCGAGCTCTTTGAGGCGTTTCCAATGCTCGCCATCAGCTGGCACATGCCATTCGAAAAATTGCATAATTGTATGATTCCGTTCCAAGTTAAATCATCCTCCTTTTAAATAAAAAGATATAATCGCTCACGGATAGTTCTTTAGAATCAAATGAGGAATTGATTATATTTTTTCTTTTAACGTTCCTGTTATCCCTATTCCTTAAACCTTTTTCAATATATGATGCTTAAGAAAATCTTAAGATTCCCCCTTCTTTTTTCTTAAGAAATGCAGTTTACAATAAAACCCATAGACGAAATGACCCATGATATACTTTTGAAAGGAGTGTGAGAAATCAATGAACGAATATGTGGTTTTAGTTGTAGATGATGAGCAAGAAATCCGCAATGGTATTGCTATTTATTTAAAAAATGAAGGTATTAAAGTCTTTACGGCCAAAGATGGAATCGAAGCCATAGAGATACTAAATAAAGAAAAAGTTCACTTGATTATTCTGGATATTATGATGCCAAGGCAAGACGGCATTTCAACAACGTTTAAAATTCGAGAACAAAAAAATATCCCGATTATTATGCTGAGTGCTAAAAGCGAAGATGCCGATAAAGTGCTTGGTCTGCAGGTAGGAGCAGACGATTATGTGACAAAACCTTTTAATCCATTAGAGCTGATAGCAAGAGTTAAATCACAGTTAAGAAGATATGTGACATTAGGTACCTATGAAGAAACAAAGACGATTAATATCCGAGGTCTCGTACTTGATATTGAGGCTAAGTCCGTCACTCTTGATGGGGAATTCATTAAGCTCACTCCCATTGAGTATAAAATTGTAGAATTATTAATGAAAAATGCAGGAAGAGTTTTTTCCATACATGATATTTATGAGCGCGTATGGAATGAACCCGGCTACAACGCAGAAAATACGGTAGCAGTGCACATTAGAAAAATAAGAGAAAAAATTGAGATTGAACCAAAAAATCCGAGATATGTAAAGGTTGTGTGGGGACTTGGATATAAAATGGAAAAATAGCGTTATTTTAGCTATAGGTATTATCTTGTTTTTATTTGGTTTAGGAGCAACCATTTCTTCTATTGGCAGCATGCATAACCTAGTAAAAGCAAACTACTTACAAAAAAGTACCTATGTAAAATCAGAAGAATTCCAAAAAGAAATAGATCGTTTTACAAATGATCTTTACCTCTTAGAATTGACATCCAAGAATAAAAATACCGTTAACGCAAATACGATAACAGAAGAAGAAATTGAGTCGTATCGATATGCAGAAGGAAACTTAACGGAACAAATACAAAACGTACACGATAAATATGAAGAAAAAATAGAAGACGCTAAGCAAGCAAAGAGTAAAAAAGTTGAAGATGCCTATGTAAAGCAGCGGGATCTAGAAGTTAAAAACATTCAAAAAAAGTTTCAAGATGATCAATTTGTTCGAGAAGAAATAGCAAAAAATAAAGAATTCGAAATAACGAGAATTTATGATGAAGCTTTTGATCGGCAAAAACCATTATCTCAATATAAAAAAGACATCATGTATTATTTGAAAGATAGAAACACACAAAAAATATATACGAACATCCAAAATGCAAGCAAGGAAAACGTTAATCAATTAGTAAAACAAAAAAATATGTTGTATAAACATACCTATTCAGCTCAATCACCCCTTGTGTTTCAACTAGATGAATATAAAAATTCATTGTTAAGCAGTGAGACAGACTCAGAGATTCCAAACCGGTATTTAAAGCAGAAGTTTACGGGTATAATTGCTGTTCCTGAAAAAGAAGCTTTCAGTAGTTCTTTATTTGATGAGTATAACTATTTTCATCATCAAAATGTAGTATTTCTCGTGTATGTATTGTCAGGGATAATAGCTCTGTTAATAGTTTACTTCATTTATAAAAAAACAATAACCGGACATTTAAAAGAAATAACAAGACAAACTGCCGTACAGAGGATTTATAAAAAAGTACCTTTAGATATGTGTATAATTGTTTTTCTTTTGTACTCATTTTTCACATCAAGTCTAGTTCTGAACGGCTATCCAACTTCTTTATTAGAATCATATAAGCATGTTGCTACATTTTTCTTTTATATGATAGCTATATCCATAGCTATTTGTCTGTGGGTACTTCAAGTATTTTTACTGTTTCAGCGTATGCGCACACTAGATGATATAAAAGAAGAATATAACAGAACGTGTGTTTATCAAGTCATTTATTTTCTTCAATCTATTTTTATTATCAGACATATTGGCATGTATATAATGGTTGTAGTACTGCTTTTAGTTTTTGCAGTATTTGCTGTTGCAGCTTTATTGACCAGTGGATCTATGTTTGTAGAACAAGTGTCTATACTATACTTAGCTGTCGGCAGTGTTATAGGAGTGGTTACTTTGATACTGCTTATGCTACGAATTAATTATTTAAATAAAATTATTATTTCCATTAATCAAATCGCCACAGCTGAGTGGAAAGAGCCGTTACCTATCAAAGGAAAATCAGCTTTAACTCAAGCAGCGATAGATATAAATCATATTCAGCAGCAAATTCAAACATCTCAGCATGTTCAAGTTAAAAGTGAACGCTTGAAAACGGAGTTAATTACCAACGTCAGTCACGATTTAAGAACACCATTGACTTCTATTATGACATATACAGCGTTGCTAAAGTCCCAAGATCTTACTTCGGACGAACAACATGCTTACGTTGAAATTATTGACCGTAAATCAAAACGTTTACAGACACTTATTGATGATTTGTTTGAAGTATCAAAAATGGCAAGTGGAAATGTAGAATTGCATAAAGACACAATTGATATTAATCAGCTTCTTCATCAGGCTTTAGCTGAATATGATGAAGCAATTAAAGATTCAACTCTCCAATTTCGTATTCAATCTATCCAAAAGCCGATATTTGCTACTGTAGATGGTCAAAAATTATGGAGAGTATTTGACAATTTGATAGAGAACATATTGAAATATTCACTTGAACAAACGCGTGTCTATATTTCTGTTCAAGAAATAAACGAACAAGTGAAACTAACGTTTAAAAATGTAAGTAAATATGAGTTAAATGAGCAGGCAGACGAGCTGTTTGAACGATTTAAAAGAGGGGACGCCTCAAGACAAACCGATGGCTCTGGACTTGGTTTAGCTATTGCTAAGTCAATTATTGATTTGCACGGAGGAGAATTGAATATTGAAATTGACGGAGATTTATTTAAAGTAACGATTACTCTTTAATGTGAGTGAATATAAACAGCATATCTAGTAAAAAAGAGAAGCAACCTCATTATGCTGGTTGCTTCTCTTTTTTTAGCGTTCGTAATTTTATTCCGCAACCGCAAAGTGTACTGTGCTTTAGTACTTTTATTTCTCTATGACACTGATTACATCTTATTTCTTGTCCAATCATTTCTTCATCCCTTCCTCTTTTTACAAGAATTTAAATAAGTATCCATAAAATATGGATACTTATTTAGTGATAAAATGTTAAACTAATTGAGAATAAACGAGAATCTAAAATGAGAAAAACACCTTTATTTTCTCATTAGGAAAACTGATATCTTTATTTTACTTGCTGCGGAACAGACAATCCTAAACCGTCTGCAACGCGTGTTCCATACTCTGGATCCGCTTTGTAGAAGTGCTGAATTTGACGCAGTTTAATCTCTTCTTTTTCTACAGGCTTCATAGCTTCAACGATGTTTGCAACTAGTCGTGTACGCTCGTCTTCGCTTAGAAGGCGGTATAAGTCACCTGCTTGCGTGTAATGGTCGTTATGATCATATGCAACACTATCGGCAACGCCTGAAACAGGGTATGCCGCTTGTTTATTTTCATGAGATTCTGTCGGACCGCCAAAGCTGTTTGGCTCATAGTAAACAGAACGGCCGCCGTTATCGTCAAAGCGCATTTGACCATCACGCTGATAGTTATTTACTTCATTGCGCGGACGGTTAATAGGTAGCGCTTGATGGTTAGCACCCACGCGGTAGCGATGTGCATCGCTGTATGCGAATAGTCGACCTTGCAGCATTTTATCAGGTGATACGTCAATTCCCGGTACAAGCGTTCCAGGTGAGAATGTAGCTTGCTCCACTTCGGCAAAATAATTTTCTGGATTTCGGTCCAAGACCATGCGACCTACTTCAATTAACGGATAGTCTTTTTGTGACCAAACCTTTGTTACGTCAAACGGATCAAAGCGGTACGTATCAGCGTCTTCTAATGGCATAATTTGAACGTACAGCTTCCATGAAGGGAAATCGCCTTTTTCAATGGCATTAAATAGATCTTCAGTATGATAATCTGGATTTTCACCAGCTAGCTTTGCGGCTACGTCTGGAGACAGATTTTTCACGCCTTGCTCTGTTTTAAAGTGATATTTTACCCAAACGCCATCTCCTTCGGCATTAACCCATTTAAATGTATGGCTGCCAAATCCATGCATATGGCGTAACGTTGCCGGGATACCGCGATCAGACATTAAAATAGAAACTTGATGCAAAGATTCAGGAGATAAAGACCAGAAATCCCACACGGCCGTCGGGTTTTTCAAATGCGTGCGTGGATCGCGTTTTTGTGTATGAATAAAATCGGGAAATTTAATCGCATCTCGGATGAAAAATACAGGTGTATTATTTCCGACTAAGTCGTAGTTGCCTTCTTCTGTATAAAATTTAACAGCAAATCCGCGAGGGTCGCGAACGGTATCTGCTGAGCCGTTTTCACCAGCTACTGTTGAAAAGCGAACAAATAGAGGTGTTCGTTTTCCTACTTCAGAAAGGAAAGCTGCTTTTGTATAGGCTGAAACATTGTTTGTCACTTCAAAATAACCGTGGGCACCGGCGCCTTTTGCGTGTACGACGCGTTCAGGAACACGCTCTCGGTTAAAATGGGCTAATTTCTCTAAAAGGTGAACATCTTGAATTAAAGTAGGTCCGCGTGAACCAGCGGTCATCGAATTTTGATTATCTCCAACCGGAGATCCCCAACTAGTCGTTAGGTTATTCTTGTTTGTTGTCATCTTAGAACCACCTCTTATTTGAATTTTATTATGTTAGAAATAATAATAACATTTTTAAATAAAAAATCAATACTAAATTATAATTATTATAATTTAAAGTGTTAATTTTGAGATGTAGTCAGTGGGGGTTATAAGCATGTGAAGTGTACGAACTATTTTAAAAATTTTCTGTATAGTATATTTAGTTTAATAATAAAAATGCCTGGTGTGCAATTATTTTGACCGGCTATTACCATATCAAAAACACGCTTGCTTATATAAGCAAGCGTGTTCGTTTTATATATTTTGTGATAAGTTTGCTTTCGCCGCTAGTTCAGCCTGAGGCGTGCGCCAAAGCTGCGTCCATTTTTGAATCGCGGCAATCATAATAATGAGACCGAGTATAAGCATGATGATTGAAAGAGTCGCATTTAATATGCTGTAACCTGCCGCAGCTTCATTTAAATACACATTCTTAACCATCCAATAACCCGCGTAGTTAACCGTTACGTAAAGGTAGGCTAGTGGAATAAGACAAGTAAGCATATAGGAGCGCTTATCTGCAATTCTAAGAATAACGGTTGCACCAATAATTAAACCAATGGATGCCATTAACTGATTCGATACGCCGAACAGCGCCCAAACTGAACCAATATCTCCTGAGAACAATAAGTATCCCCACATAAAACAGGCTAGGGCACTTGCAAAAATGGACCCAGGAAGCCAGTCTACTCGCTTCAATGGCTTATAAAATTCACCAAAAAAGTCTTGAATTAAATAGCGGGAAACGCGTGTACCCGCGTCGATAGCAGTCAAAATAAACACTGCTTCAAACATAATAACGAATTGAAAAAAGTAAGAAGACAGGTGGCTGAACCAAGGAATTTCCGTGAAAATATACGTCATTCCTACAGCCAGTGTAACAGCGCCGCCTGTACGGCCTTCTAAGTTTAGGCCAATTTCTTGGCTAAGCTGAGGAAGAGCCGTTACGTTCATGCCAAGCGTTTTGAACACTTCAGGTGTAGAGTTGATTGCAAAATAGTCTCCAGGATGTAAAGCAGTTGCGGCAATTAATGCCATAATTCCTACTAAGCATTCGACTAACATCGCGCCGAAGCCTACAACTTTAATGTCACTCCAACGATCGAGCATCTTAGGGGTTGTTCCTGAACCAACAAATGCATGGAAGCCAGAAATAGCACCGCAGGCGATCGTAATGGAAATGAACGGCCACACAGGTCCTGCTAAAATAGGGCCGCCTCCGTGAATAAATTCAGTAACTGCAGGAAATGGAATTGCTGGATTTACGAAAAACACGCCTACAATCAGCGCGATAAAGACACCAATTTTCATAAAGCTGCTTAAGTAATCTCGAGGTGCTAAAAGCAGCCAAACGGGCAAGGCCGCTGCAAAAAATGCATAAACGGGAAGAATAATTGAAAGTGTTTTAATATCTAGCGTTAAAAAATCTCCTAAAGCTGTTCCTTGAATATAAGGACCGCTAAATACGGCGATTAAAATTAAAATGAAGCCGACGGTAGAAGCCGCTTTTAAATTACCTGTTTTTTTGTGGTAAATACCTACCCCCATTGCGATCGGAATAGTAATTCCAACAGCGAATGTACCCCAAGGATTTTTCTCAAGGGCGTGTAACACGACCATAGATAAACCGGCCATTGTAATGGTAATGATAAAAAGCATAGCTAAACCTGTACAAAAGCCAGCGACGGGTCCTAGCTCTTTTTTAGCCACTTCTGAAAGCGACTGGCCTTTTTGGCGCATAGATGCAAATAACACAACTGCATCGTGAACGGCTCCTCCGATTACAGCTCCGATTAAAAGCCAGAGCAGTCCGGGCAAATAGCCAAACTGAGCTGCTAAAATAGGTCCAACGAGCGGACCCGCAGCTGCAATAGCTGCAAAGTGATGACCAAATGTTACCCATCGATTGGTTGGCACGTAATCTTTTCCATCTTCAAGCTCATGTGCCGGCGTTTTTTGCGCATCGTTTAGTTTCAAGACCTTAACAGCCATGAATGTTCCATAAAGCCGATACGCAATCATTAAAATACAGATAGATCCAATAACAATCGTAACCGCATTCATTACAAATCCCCCTATCCCTTAGTTGTCTGATGTTTGTACTACTACACAATGTTATGTAATTGTGTGTTCCCCTTACAACTTTCATTATAAAAGAAGAAAGCGCTTTTATCACCAGTTTTTCCCTTAATTATTTAAAAAATTAGAAAGTTCAAATTCCCTTTGAAAAACTATAAGACTTTTCACATAATCTCTGCTATAATTTTTAAAAAAATTAGTACGCATTTAGGTGTTTTTAGTTAGGGAGATGAAATGAGTGAACCATCGTCAAGAGTTACAAAATAGCAAGCGTATCGTAGTCAAAGTAGGGACATCTACGTTGACCTATGATAACGGAGATATTAACTTAGCACGCATTGAAAAACTAGCGCGTGTGTTATCTGATTTAATGAATGCAGGAAAAGAAGTTGTGCTTGTTACATCAGGTGCCGTTCAAGTGGGAGTAAAAAAACTAAAGTTAAAAGAAAAGCCAACTTCTATTCGAGAAAAACAAGCAGCAGCCTCTGTCGGGCAGTGTGAGCTTATGCATATCTATAGTAAATTCTTTGGTGAGTATAGTCACATTGTTGGTCAAGTACTGTTAACAAAAGATGTAATCGAAGATGAACATGTGCGCAATAACGTTGTGAACACGTTTGAAAAATTAATTGAAGACAAAGTGATTCCTATTGTGAATGAAAACGATACAGTTGCCATCGATGAGATTGAAAACATCGTGCGTTTTGGAGATAACGATAATTTATCCGCCATTGTTTCAGTTTTGATTCACGCAGATTTACTTGTTATTTTATCTGATATTGACGGTTTCTTTGATTCAGATCCCACAAAAAACCCTAACTCTAAATTAATGAAAGTAATAGATGGCATCACGCCGGAGCTTGAGAATTTTGCTGGAGATAGTGGAACTGACGTTGGAACAGGCGGAATGGTCACAAAGCTGACCGCTGCTAAAACAGCTACAAGTGCAGGCGTGAGCTTAATCCTAGCAAATGGGAAAGAACCAAGTATTTTGCGAGATATTATTGAAGGCCAAGAAATTGGAACGTTATTCTTAAAACAAGCTGAAGGAGTAATGAAATGAGTGAATTGCAGCTTAAAGGAAAGCAGGCAAAAGAAGCCTCTTATTTCTTAGGAAATGTAACGAGCGAACAAAAACAGCAGGCACTTTATAAAATGGCGGCTGCTCTATTGGATCAACAAGAGACAATTTTAAAAGCAAATGAATTAGACGTAGAAAAAGCCGTTCAAAAAGGCACGTCAAAAGCGATGTTGGATCGGCTATCTTTAAATGAAGAGCGGATTCATGGAATGGCAGACGGCCTGCGCCAAGTAGCTGCGCTTGCAGATCCGGTAGGAGAAGTGCTGTCTATGGCTAAACGACCAAATGGCTTACAAATTGGGCAGCAGCGTGTACCTATTGGTGTCATAGGAATTATTTATGAAGCGCGTCCAAACGTTACATGTGATGCAGCAGGCCTATGCTTAAAAGCAGGAAATGCGGTTATTTTACGCGGAGGCAGTGAGGCATTTTATTCGAATCAAGCGATTGTTTCTGTGTTATCCCAAGCTGCGGCAAGTGCAGGGCTTCCTGAGCATAGCGTACAGCTTATTGAAGATACGTCGAGAGAAACAGCACTCGAGTTAATGAAGCTAAATGAATATATCGATGTATTAATTCCTCGAGGCGGTGCAGGTTTAATTGAAGCGGTGGTAAAAAATGCAACGGTTCCTGTTATTGAGACAGGAACCGGGAACTGCCACATTTATGTTGATGAAGAATATGACCGTGACATGGCAGCCAGTATTGTCATTAATGCAAAAACATCTCGTCCAGCGGTGTGCAACTCAGCCGAAAAGCTGATTATTCATGAACGGGCGGCTCATGAATTTTTGCCGATTATTGTTCAAGCGCTACGAGAGAAAGATGTAGAAGTACGCGGTGATGAACGTGCGCTCACAATCGTTCCAGATCTTGTTCCAGCAGGGGATGAGGATTGGAAGAAAGAATATTTGGATTTCATCATGGCAGTTAAAATCGTAGATGACATCGATGAAGCGATTTCCCATATTAATGTTCATAGTTCACATCATTCTGAAGCGATTGTAACAACAAATTATGCTCATGCTCAGCGTTTTTTACAGCGCGTTAATTCAGCTGCTGTTTATGTGAATGCTTCGACGAGGTTTACGGACGGAGAAGAGTTTGGTTTCGGGGCAGAAATCGGAATTAGTACACAAAAGCTTCATGCGCGTGGACCAATGGGGTTAAAGGAATTAACAACATTAAAATATATTATTTACGGAGATGGACAAATTCGATAAAAAGAAGAGGCTGGGACGAAAGTGTTTTAGACAAAGTAAAAACGAACCATTGATCAAAATTTTTGATTAGTGGTTCGTTTTTTTTGTTAGGGTGAACATAGTTTTCATCTGTTTAAATTCTTCTAGTAGTTGATTGGAGGGCGAGATGAAGACTCCCGCGGAAAGCGAAGTCTTGCACGGAAATCAACTACGGTGTCATAAGCCATTTAGCTCATGTATCCCATTTGTTTTTCTTTAGATTGGATTCATTTAGTTATACCCCGACCTCTTCCCTTACTTCCATATATGTTCAATTTCTTCAAGTGACTTTCCTTTTGTTTCTGGCACCCACTTCCATATAAACAAAAATGAAGCGATACACATAATCATAAAAGATAAAAAGGTAAAAGATCCTCCAGCTTTGTTCCAAAGAATAGGAAAAAACTGAGACACAAACCAATTAGCTATCCACAAGAAAAAGGTAGAAATAGACATTGCATAGCCTCTCGCATGATTAGGAAAAATTTCAGAAATCACAACCCATACAACAGGTCCCATAGAAATATTAAAAAGAAATAAATAAAAAACAATAAGTAAACTAGTAGTCAAGCCTTCAGTACCCTGTGAATGAAATCCAAAAGAAACGAGAAGCTGCGTAACGGCCATACCGGCTGTGCCAATAAGTAATAAAGCTTTGCGGCCAATCCGGTCGATAAGCCACATGGAACAAAGAACGCCTAAAAAGGCAGCTACACCAATCATAGACGTAACAAGGAGCGATAAATCTCCTCTAGCTCCAGCTGCTTCAAAAACTTGCGGGGCGTAATAAATAATGGCATTGATTCCGACAAGCTGTTGAAAGGCTGCAAGTAGAATACCAATAAGCAACGCTTTTCGAAGGCCTGCCTCTTTAAAAAGCGAAAGAGAAGCCGGTTGATTTTCTTTTAACGATTGCTCAATATGATACAGCTCTTGGCGTGCAATGTGTGTACCATTGATTTTAATTAAAATGTCCATAGCTTCTACAGTGCGGTTTGCTTTTACTAGCCACCTCGGACTTTCAGGAACAGGAGAAAGGATAAGAAGAAATAAAAGAGCTGGAATCCCAGAAGCACCGATAATGTAGCGCCATCCTGTGGAATTCTGCCATGCGTCTTCCCCAATAGATAAAATGTAGTCATTTACAAAATAGACAGAAACAATCCCAACGGCAACAGCAAATTGATAAAGAGAGCCTAAGCGGCCGCGCATGTGCGGAGGGGCTATTTCAGAAATATAGGTAATAGAAAGAACGGAGGCCATACCAATGCCTAGCCCTCCAATAATTCGAGAAATAATCACAAAAGAGATGGCTGAAGATAGCGCTTGCATAATTGCGGATACGATAAATAAAGAAGCTGCTAAAAGCAAGATACCTTTTCTACCGAATCGATCACTCAGTTTTCCTGAAGAAAGTACCCCAACGGCACCCCCGAGCAGCAAACTAGATACAACAAAACCTACCATCGTTGGACTGAGATTAAAATGCACTTCCATTAACCCAATAGCCCCTGAAATGACGGCTGTGTCATAGCCGTAAAGTAACCCTCCAAAAGCAGCTGCACATGAAATGAAAATAACAAAAAATAGATTTCCTTTTTGCTCCTTATACTCGTCAGAAGTTACTTTTACTATCCCCATATAAATTCCTCCTTTGAATCGCGTTCACTATTTTAATTTAAAAAACGTTATACGTAAAACGTTTTCATAAAAGATGTTTTTATGTTAAACTAAAAATTGTAAATAATCAAACTATTTTTTAACTTTTATATGAATTATGTACGTTTTGTTATCAATCAATAGGGAAGAAAAAGTAAGGGGGAAGAGAAATATGGCGTTTATTCAATGTGATTTTTTTTCAGAAGTATTGCAAATAAGTACTTCAATGAACGTTTTGATACCGCAGCAAACAAAATCTCAGATTGGTTTACAAACTAATACAAGAAGTGAGAAACACCCTACGCTCTATTTATTACACGGTCTTTCTGATGATCATACGATATGGATGAGAAGAACTTCGATTGAACGCTACGCATCAGAATTAGGACTTGCAGTTGTAATGCCAAATGTAGATCGTAGCTTTTATAGAGATATGGCTTATGGAAAGAAGTATTGGACGTTTGTAACAGAAGAACTTCCTCAATTGGCTAGGTCATTCTTTCCGTTATCGGAAAAAAGAGAAGATAATTTTGTGGCTGGTCTTTCTATGGGAGGGTACGGCGCTTTAAAATGGGCGTTTCGCAAACCACATCAATTTTCTGCAGCTGCCAGTTTATCAGGAGTGATGGACATTGAAGGGCTTGGAGAGCGAGGGGAAGTTCAGTTCCTAGATTATCCTTTGATTTTTGGCATGCCGCCTGTTATTAGACCTGAGGATGATCTTTTCTGGCTGCTTGAAAATCGCCGGCGCTATGGAGAAGTGACTCCGCGTATTTATCAATGCTGTGGAACGGAAGATTTTTTATATCAGGAAAATAAACGTTTTTCCGAGCGATGTAAGCAAGAGCCTATTTGTTTTACATATGAAGAAGGAAAAGGAAGTCACGACTGGGCATATTGGGATCAAAAAATTCAAGATGTGTTAAAGTGGCTGTTTAGTGAAAAGTAGGGAAGGTAGTTTTGGGTGGTTCCGACTTCTAGTAGTATAATAAAGAAAAATGTTTACTTGGTCGATAGACTAAAAGGAAATAGGAGTCGGTACGAATGGGGAGAAAAAAAGTCACGATTACAGAAGTAGCAAAAGAAGCGGGTGTTTCATTAGCTACGGTATCAAGAATCTTCAATAATAAAGACGGTAAAATTAAAATCAGTGAAAAAACAAAACAAAAAGTACTAAAAGCAGCAGCTCATTTAGGATATCAGACAAATCCATTTGCGGCAGCTCTGCGGGCCCAAAAAACAGGGATTATCGGGATATTAATTAGAGATTTAAAAGACCCATTTTTAATCGAGCTGTTAAAAAAGGTACAGCAGCAAGTTCAAAGTCGAGGGATGGACGTTCTTATTGGACATACGGATTACCAAGAAACAACGGCTGAGCGTCAATTAAATGTGATGATGAATCATTGGTTTGATGGAGTCATTTTATTAGATTATGTAGCCGCTCCGCATCCGTTTGTAGACGTATTAAAACAATATCAAACGCCTTACGTTTCTCTTACAGGAGACGGCTCTTCTGCACTTTGGCCAATTGTACATGTAGATGATGCGGTGGGAATGCAATTAGCTGTTGCTCACTTAACGGACCTTGGCCATAAGAATATCGGGTTCGTTGGAAAAGCTGTAAGCGGAGTCGAGCACCGTCTGTCTCTTTTTTATCAGTATGTACCGTCAGCAAACGCAAAGTTTGTGAAAGAAGATATGAATAACTCAGATGAACTATATCAGTTTATAAATGAGCTAGCTCATCATCCAGAGCCCCCAACTGCGCTTATTTGTGCTACGGATTACATTGCTCTGAAAGTGATACACTGTGCGTGGCAAAACGGACTTCACGTTCCAGCGGATTTGTCTGTTATAGGGTTTGATGATATTACAGAAGCTAGTGAAGCACAACCTCCGCTAACAACCATCCGTCAACCGATGGAAAAAATGGCTGAAAAAGCAGTAAACCTCTTACTTCAGCAAATTCAGGATCAGCAAGAAATAGATCAGGTACAGTATAAAATGGCACCTGTATTAGTAGAGCGTGAGACCACAAAACGTATGAATTGATAAGGAATGTATATACTATTCCTGAAAGTGTGAGACAAAAAGTCCACACTTTTTTGCATTAACCATTGCGTCCACTTCCCTCTTTCTTATACACTGTATGCTGTAGGGGAAAAAACCAAGCTTTAATATGTTTGGAGCGATTTGATGACACAACAAAAATTAGATAAATATGAAATTATGGACGTTAGCTTACTAGCAGGTAAAATTATGTTAGAAAGCGGAGCAGAAACGTATCGAGTAGAAGACACAATGATGCGGATTGCGGCGTCTTACGGTATAAAAAAATCCCACAGCTATGTGACGCCAACAGGGATTATGTTTTCACTTGAAACGAAAGAACCGACGAAAACGAAGTTAATTCGTATTTCCGAACGAACGACCGATTTAAAAAAAGTAACTATGGTAAATAGCGTCTCAAGAACCATCAGTCAAGGAAACATCTCCTTGGAGGAAGCGTATGAAATGCTACAAGAAATTGAAGCAACGAACGTAGCTTTTCCACTATGGGTTCAACTTGCAGCTGCATCCATTTCTAGCGGATGCTTTTTAATCATGTTTCAAGGTTTATGGACGGACTTTATTCCAGCGATGTTTTCAGGAGGTCTCGGATTTTTAACCGTGGTGTATTTCCACCGTCTTATTCCGATTCGCTTTTTTGCTGAGTTTACCGCTTCGTTAGTTATTGGACTTTTATCAGCTCTTTTAGTCGCTTCAGGACTAGGAACGCAAATTGATAAAATTATTATTGGATCCGTTATGCCTCTCGTTCCTGGGTTATCGATTACCAATGCAGTGCGAGATTTAATGGCGGGACATTTACTGTCTGGATTATCAAAAGGAGCAGAAGCGTTTCTGACGGCATTTGCTATTGGTGCAGGTATTGCCATTGTATTTACGCTTCTATAGAAGGGAGGCATCATATGCATATCGTAGAGCAGATAATTACAAGTTTTATTGCTTCAGCAGCGTTTGGGATTATTTTTAATGTTCCACGTGAATCATTATTAAAAAGTGGCTTTGTCGGAATGATTGGCTGGCTCATTTACTATTTGCTAACGTTCTATGGTGTAGATGAAATTCCAAGCACTGTAGCATCGGCCTTTTTTATTGCTATTATTAGTCAAATTTACGCAAAAATTTATCGTACGCCGATCATTATTTTCACCGTAGCAGGTATTATTCCGCTCGTTCCAGGGGGAACAGCATACGATGCCATGCGTAACTTTGTAGAAAATAATTATAATGAAGCGATTAGTCTTGCAGCAAAAGCCTTTATGATTTCAGGTTCAATTGCCATAGGTATTGTATTTTCTGAAGTCATTAACCAAATCATTCGTCAATCTAAATTAAATGCGAAAGCAAAATATCGACCATAGAGAAGCAAGCTCAAATCAGAGCGTGCTTTTTTTATGAAAAAATAAAGAGATCCTACCCTTTTTTGTCACAAGAAAGTCACGTTTTAGTCTAAAAACGTTCAAAAAATGTACGTGCACAGCTAAAAAAATAGACTATACTATGTAAATAGAAAGAGAGACATTACATATGTTTGTGAAATGTTGAGCATATTTCTCGAATTGTTATGCTCAATGTTTCACAATATAAGTGAAAGATGCTCAGAAATGAGCAAAGTATCTATGGAAATGATGAAATGTTCTTATATATGAAAGGAGAAAGAAGATGGATACAGTCATACTATCACGTATTCAATTTGCATCAACGACGCTGTTTCATTTTATCTTTGTACCGCTGTCTATCGGCCTTGTCTTTTTAGTAGCGATCATGGAAACGATGTACGTAGTAAAAAAAGATGAACAGTATAAAAAAATGGCAAAGTTTTGGGGGCACTTATTCCTGATTAACTTTGCTGTCGGAGTCGTAACAGGTATTTTACAAGAATTTCAGTTTGGCATGAACTGGTCAGAGTACTCAAGATTTGTAGGAGATGTATTCGGTGCGCCGCTCGCTATTGAAGCACTGCTCGCGTTTTTTATGGAGTCCACTTTCCTTGGACTGTGGATTTTCGGGTGGGATCGTTTGCCTAAATGGCTGCACTGTCTATGTATTTGGCTTGTTAGTCTAGGTACTATCTTTTCAGCGTTCTTTATTTTAACGGCTAATTCTTTTATGCAGCATCCGGTCGGAATGGAGCTAAATAATGGCCGTTTAGAAATGAATGACTTCTTTAAATTGTTAACGAACGGTCAGCTGTGGGTCGAATTCCCTCATACAATTTTAGGTTCGTTTGCAACAGGCGCCTTTTTTATCACGGGTGTCAGCGCTGTTATGCTCTTGAAGAAAAAACATGTGGCTTTTGCTAAAAAATCATTTCAAGTTGCTATCCTTGTAGGGCTAGTTTCAGGTGTAGGAATTGCACTATCTGGGCATGAACAGGCCGGATATTTAGTTAAAACACAGCCGATGAAAATGGCCGCAAGTGAAGGATTATGGGAAAACAGCGGAAGTCCAGGTGCTTGGACAGTAACAGCAAATATTCACCCTGATGAAAAGAAAAATACGAGTGAAATCAAAATACCTTACTTATTAAGCTTCTTATCATACGGTAAGTTTTCAGGCTCCGTTCCTGGAATGAATGAGCTGCAGCAGCAGTATACGGCGAAATATGGAGAAGGAAATTATATTCCACCCGTTCGAACAACGTTTTGGAGTTTCCGCATTATGGCTGGTCTAGGTGGCGTATTATGTGCATTAGGCATTTGGGGTACGTATTTGCTTTCTCGTAAAAAACTTCAAGAAAGCAAACTATTTTTACGTATTATGACGATTGCTATCGCCTTTCCATTCCTTGGAAGCTCAGCAGGTTGGATTATGACAGAGATTGGCCGTCAGCCTTGGGTTGTATTTGGCTATATGAAAACCGAAGATGCCGTGTCTCCTGGTGTAACAGCAGGTGAATTGCTATTTTCTATTATCTCGTTTTCGTTCTTTTATTTAATTTTAGCTGTGATTATGGTGTTCTTGTTCGTTAAAGAAATTAAAAAAGGTCCAGATCACGATCACGAAGCACATACAAAAGTAACATCAACTGATCCGTTTACAAAGGAGGGATACAATGTTTTCTCTTAATGAATTCTGGTATTTGCTAGTATCCATTCTGTTTGTTGGTTTTATCTTTTTAGAAGGCTTTGATTTTGGGATTGGAATGGTGTCTCGCTTTTTAGGAAGAAATGACTTAGAGCGACGAGCTTTTATTAATACAATCGGTCCTTTTTGGGATGCAAATGAAGTTTGGTTAATTTCAGCAATCGGTGCTATGTTTGCCGCTTTTCCAAACTGGTATGCAACGCTATTAAGCGGGTCATATGTTCTTTTTGTTCTTCTGTTGCTTTCGCTTATCGGACGCGGTGTAGCATTTGAATTTCGAGGAAAAGTTGAAAAACAAGCGTGGAAAAATGCGTGGGATTGGGTTATCTTCTTTGGAAGTCTTTTTCCACCGCTCATTTTCGGCATCTTATTTTCAGCACTAATGAAAGGATTGCCTGTTGAGCGCAACATGCAAATGAATGCCGGGTTTTCGGATATTGTGAATCTATATACCATAACGGGCGGCGTGACGCTAACGATGCTTTGCTTATGGCACGGACTTATTTTTGCGACGATCCGTACGATGGATGACATTAGAGATCGTTCACGAAAAGTTGCCATGAAACTTTTGCCTGTTAATGCCTTGCTGCTTCTTATTTTTTCAGGCATGACGTTTTTTGAAACAAATTTATTCAGCAATCATAGCCGCTTGATGCTATACACATTTTTTATCGGTATTTTCGTGTATTTACTAGCAGGATTTTTCCTTACACGGAAAAAAGACGGATGGGCCTTTGCTATGTCTGGCTTAATTTTAATTTTATCAATTTCCTCTATATTTGCAGGATTGTTTCCAACCGTTTTGGTTAGTTCAGTCAATGAAAGCTATAGTTTAACGATTCATAATGCAGCATCAGGAAATTATTCCTTGAAAATTATGTCTTACGCTGCTATTGCGTTACTGCCTTTTGTGTTAGGTTATCAAATTTGGAGCTACTACGTTTTTAAAAAACGTGTAGATCATAAGGAGCATATGGAGTACTAATGGGTAGAAATTTAATGGTTTACAACGGAATAAAAATGGTTCTTGCCGTGTTAATAGGGCTTATTACTATTCAAAGTGTAGCCATTATTTTTCAAGCTAAGTGGCTTGCCGAAGTAATTACTGCTCTTTTTCATGGTGAAAGTTTAACTTCGCAGACAAAAGCAATCGGATTGTTTTTGTCTGCCTTTATGGTTCGTCAGATCGTAAGTTTTATAGTGAAAAAAACAGCATATCAATTTGGAGTCAAAACGACTCAGGAACTTCGTTTGACGGTCATGAAAAGCATTTTTGCACTCGGACCGCGCTTTACCAAAAATGAAGGGACAGGAAACTTGGTGACGCTCATCACCACAGGCCTACAGAAGCTTCGCGCTTATCTTGAGCTGTTTTTGCCTAAACTGGCCGCCATCAGCGTTACACCTTGGCTAGTGCTCGCTTTCGTTTGGTATCAAGATCGGCTCTCAGGCATTATTTTGCTTGTAACTATGCCCATTTTAATTTTATTTATGATTTTACTTGGACTGGCTGCCCAGAAAAAAATAGATAGTCAATGGGAGACATATCATGTGCTGTCCAATCACTTTGTAGATTCGCTTCGAGGATTAGAAACGTTAACATTTCTCGGGAAAAGTAAGGAGCATGCTGAAACGATTGGAAGAGTCAGTGACCGCTATCGAAAAGCGACAATGGGAACGCTCCGAATTGCTTTTTTATCTACGTTTGCTTTAGATTTCTTTACGATGTTATCTGTAGCCATCGTGGCTGTTATGCTCGGTTTGCGGCTAGTGAACGGTTCGATGACGTTAGAGCCTGCACTTATGATTTTATTGCTGGCGCCTGAATACTTCCTGCCGATACGGGAAGTCGGAAACGATTATCATGCAACATTAGACGGAAAAGAATCCGGAGATGCATTAATTAAGATTGTAAAGCAGGCTGAAAAACCGTCGGCTAAAGAAGAAGATGTCCCTGATTGGACGGAAAACAGTGAAATTCAATTGCGTCATATCACCGTAAAATATGACGAAGAGCAGCCGCCTTCTCTTGAAGATGTGTCACTTCATGTTAAAGGAAGTAAAAAAATTGGGATTATAGGAAAAAGCGGAGCTGGAAAATCGACGCTTATTGATATACTGAGCGGCTTTGTACAATTTACAGAAGGGTCTGCTGAAGTAAACGGCGTGCCGGTTGATTTACGCTCAGATGCTTGGCAAAAGCAGATTACGTATATCCCTCAGCACCCATTTATTTTTAATGGAACAGTGAAAGAAAATATTGAATTTTATCAGGATAGAGGCGGTTCTTATGATTATGAAGATGCTTTAACGAAAGCAGGACTTTTATCTACGATTCAACAGATGCCTAAGAAGGAAAATGAAGTGATAGGAGATGGAGGACGGCAGCTTAGCGGCGGCCAAGCTCAAAGGATTGCCCTAGCTAGGGCGTTTCTGAGCGATCGCCCTATTATTATGCTTGATGAACCAACGGCGCAAGTAGATATTGAAACGGAATATGAATTAAAGCAAGATATCTTAACGATGTTTCAAGACAAGTTATTTATTTTAGCTACGCACCGTCTGCATTGGATGAAAGATATGGACCTCATTGTTGTAATAGAGAACGGAAGGGTTGCAGAAGTCGGCAATCATCAAGAACTGATTCGAAAAAAAGGAGCTTACTATCAATTTTTACATGAAGAGGAGGAGATATGATGAAATATAAAAGTTGGATATGGCCCTACTTTAAAACGTATAAATATCGTATCTTTTCTATCTTATTACTAAGCTTGTTAACGATTGGTTCTGCTTGTGCGCTAATGTTCACATCAGGTTACTTGATTTCAGCTTCTTCCTTACGTCCAGAAACAATCTTACTGGTGTACGTTCCCATTGTGCTTGTGCGTACATTTGGTTTAAGTCGAGCCGCCTTTCGTTATGCGGAGCGTCTTGTTAGTCACGATTTTATTCTTCGCATTTTAGCTAAGATGCGTACACGTCTTTATCATTTGATTGAACCGTTAGTTGCTACATCCCGCTATCGAACGGGAGATGTTTTAGCGGTTCTCGCTGAAGATATTGAAAGTTTACAAGACTTGTTCTTGCGTACCATTCTTCCAACAATCTCAGCTGTTATTTTATACGTTATTTCGATTGTAGCTTTAGGATTCTTTAGCCTAAAGTTTGCATGTTTGATTGCCATCTATTTATTTTTATTAGTAGTAGTGATGCCGCTTTTTTCCCTTTGGCATATGAAAGCGGCCAATCAGCGATATAAATCAAGCAAAGCACAGTTATATGCTAAGGTCACAGACGGGTTTTTAGGAGTTGCTGATTGGGTGTTAAGCGGTCAGCAGCAGTCATTTTTTCATTCGTATAACAAAACAGAAGATGAGCTAGACCGCATGGATCGTAAGCTTAAACTATGGACGTATTACCGAGAATTGATTGGCCAAGTTATTGTAGCAGGTTTAATTGTCACAATGATTTGGTTTGGGGCTTCTCTTTTTGCAGACAAAGAGCTTGCAGGTGTTTTTATTGCTGCTTTTATTTTAGTAGTATTTCCTTTATCTGAAGCACTGCTGCCGGTATCTAATGCAGTAGAAAAAATTCCTCAATTTGAAGAGTCATTAAATAGAGTGCAGGAAATGGAAAAGAACTGGGAATCTGTGAATGAAAAGAAAAAACATACTCTTTCCCTACCTTACAAAGGTTCATGGGACTCGGTTAGCTTAAAAGTCGAGCATGTAAGCTTTCGCTATAGCAATGAGGAAGAGTCAGTCATTCATGATCTTTCATTTCAAGTCGAGCAAGGGAAAAAAATTGCGATTCTTGGCAAGAGCGGAGCTGGAAAGTCGACTCTGTTAAAGCTGCTGCAAGGCTCCTTATTGCCTACAGAAGGTACAGTTCAACTAAACGGTCAGTCTGTTGCTGAAGTTCGTGAAGATGTACCAAAACTCATCTCTGTATTAAATCAAAATCCTTATTTATTTAATACAAGCGTAGCAAACAATTTATTACTAGCTAATGAAGAGGCTACAAAAGAAGAGGTAATTGAGGCAATGAAGCAAGTCAATATGCACTCCCTTGTGGAAGGTTTGCATCAAGGATATCAAACGTCCGTGCTCGAAACAGGTCAGCGCTTTTCAGGAGGAGAACGTCAGCGGATTGCGTTAGCACGTGTTCTACTTCAGCGTACGCCAATTGTTATGCTGGATGAGCCAACTGCAGGGTTGGATACCGTGACTGAAAAGCGTTTGTTATCCACTATCTTTGAAACTCTTTACGACAAAACTTTAATTTGGGTTACACATAATTTAGTTGGGATGGAAAAGATGGATGAAATCTTATTCCTACAAGATGGAAAGATAGCCATTCGCGGAACGCATGAGGAATTACTTGCTACGAACAGTCACTATCAAAAGCTATATGAATTGGATCATCCGGCAAAAAGCCTTTAGCAGCAGCTAAAGGCTTTTTACTATTTTATACTAAAGTGAAATTCGACAAACATGAGTAAGATATGTGTCGAACGAAGGAAAATAGCTTGGATTCAAAGAGGGGAGATGCGTTTAGCATTTTTGAAAAAGTGGTAAAACAAGGTAGTGTTTGTTTCTTCCTGTATAACATCGGTTTATTTTAGGGAAAATATATACACATTATGCGAACGAGAGAAGGAAGATACAATGGAACCTATGCTTGTACATATCACACTTGTAGTGGGACTAGGAGTTCTATCTCAGTGGCTGGCTTGGAGATTTAAGCTACCAGCAATTGTCGTGATGTCGATTATCGGACTGTTAACAGGCCCTATTTTAGGTTTAATTGATCCTAAAGCACAGTTTGCTCAGCTTTTTGATCCTTTTGTATCGATTGCTGTAGCTGTTATTTTATTTGAAGGCAGCTTGAACTTAGACATGAGAGAGGTAAGAGGAATCGAAAAGCCCGTGTTTCGCATTGTGACACTGGGAGCCATGCTAGCTTGGATGTTAGGCTCTTTAGCTGCTCATTATATAGCGGATTTATCCTGGGCGGTGGCAATTGTTATCGGAGGGCTTTTTATTGTGACGGGTCCAACCGTAATTTTACCTCTTTTACGACAAGCTAAATTAAAACCAAAACCAGCAGCGATTTTAAAATGGGAAGGTATTATTGTCGATCCATTTGGTGCACTGTTGGCCGTTTTTTCGTTTGAAATTGTTCAATTTTTAGTGCTGAGAGAAGTGAGTGGAAAAACAATTCTCTTTTTCTTCGTAGCCTCTATTATTGCCGTTTTAATAGGATGGATTCTTGGCCGCGGAATAGGATGGATGTTTCAAAAGGGGCATATTCCAGAGTATTTAAAATCTCCGGTCGTATTTATTGTCGTTATTGCCTGCTTTACAGTAGCTGATGAAATTAAGCATGAAACAGGTCTTCTAGCAGTAACAGCGATGGGGATTACCCTTGCTAATATGCATATTTCGTCTATTAGTGATATGCGACACTTTAAAGAGAATATTTCGGTTCTATTAACTTCTACTATTTTTATCATGTTAACGGCTGGACTGACGATGAAGACCATTACTGAAATTTTTCATTGGAATATTATTTTGTTTGTTTTACTTATGCTGTTTATTGTCAGACCTGTCTCCATCTTTTTATCAACGGTAGGCACAGATTTATCTATAAAAGAAAAAATACTGATTGGCTGGATTGCCCCGCGCGGAATTGTGGCGTTAACGGTCTCAAGCTACTTTGCGAAAGTACTAATTGATGAAGGATTTAAAGATGCTTCGATCTTAACAACGCTGACATTTGCTTTAGTGTTTGCTACGGTTTGTGCACACGGTTTTTCCCTTTCATGGCTAGCTAAAAAGCTGGATTTATCGATTGGCGAAGAACCTGGTATTTTGCTTGTGGGAAGCAATGATTTTACGGTTGCCTTTGCTTCAAAGTTAAAACAGCTGGGCTATCCAGTATTAGTTGCTGATTCTTCGTGGGAGCGGTTAAGAGTTGCGCGCAGAGCGGAGGTAAATGTTTATCACGGAGAAGTACTAGCTGAGCAAACAGAATATCATCTAGACTTAACTCCTTATGAATATGTGATTGCTGCAACTGAGTTAGATGCATATAATGCGCTTGTTTGTACTGCTTTTCTTCAAGATATGGGACGGAACAATGTTTTTCAATTGAGCATTCGTGACCAAGAAGATTCAAGAGAAGATGTTGATGAAATTATGCATACAGTAAGAGGACGTATGCTCTTTAAGAAAGGCATTACGTGGGAGTTTCTGCATCATAAAATGGAGCATGGATATACGATTTACAATACAAAAATCACGGATGAATATACGTACGAAACATATCTTGAGGAGAAAAGCGATGATTCTCTTTTACTAGCAGTGAGTACGCAAGGAAAGGCATTGAGTTTTTTTGCTCATGATCAAGAAATAAACGTCAATGCGGGCGATACGGTGTTAAGCCTTCAGCCATTAAAAAGATAAAAAAACAGGCCGTTAATGACCTGTTTTTTTTTATGCTTGTCTTTGTTTAAAATGAATGACGAACAGATAAGCAGCAGCTGCTGCAAAATAGATAGTAACGGCTGGTGCTGTAAAGACATGCCCAGCTACAAAAGCAATTCCAAGAGCTAATACAATTGCTGTACTATACATCATAAAGCTTTCATCAAGAAGTTGTGATGGCTCTTTAAATAATCGAACCAATACGGTTAAACCAACTACTAGAAGTGGAAGAACCCATAGTAAAAATCCGATGATACCTAAAGAGAAAAACAAATCATAAAAATCCATTTCAATCATCTTTGGCGGAAGCTGTTTTGTATAGTCACCAGAAAAGCCCATACCTATCATTTTTCGTGCAATAGGTGCTTTTGCATACTCTTCCTTATGATGAGCTAAGAATTGCTCACGGCTGCTTAGAATCAGATTTTGAATATCTTTATCATCTAAATTTGATTCCTTTTGTTTTTTCTTTTTAGCCGGCTTTTCTTTTTCTTTCTTTTCCGGCTTTTCTTGTTTTGTTTTCTCTTTTTTAGCCTCTAACATATCGATGTGTGTATATGTGTTTTTATAAGCTGGAGAAATCGGAGTAGTTGCTCCGGTTACAATTAAAAGCAGAATTGAGATTACTAAGTTGGCTTTAATTAAGCTGCGTTTATTCGTAAATAATTTAGCAAATAAGACAACTGTTGCTACAACTAAAGAAAGAATAACGGCACCTAAGCCTACTTTTGTTCCAAGCATGATGGACGAAACGGCTAACAAGATAAAAGGAATCCAGTAATAAGCTTTTGAAAACGAACGTACTTTATCTAAAGCTAAAAGCAGTGTGAGAGGAAGCAAAATAGCAATGGTTGCGCCTAGCTCATTCGCTGCATAAAACCAGCCTTTGAACCCAATTTTATTATACTGATAACTCTCTAGTGCTGTACCCGTTAGCATTGTACCGATAAAAACAATACTGATGATGAGTGAAGCAGTTAATAAGTTTTTGCTCAGTATTCTTTTTACATCCACAGATGATCGATAATGTGAAAACATCACAATCATTCCAAGCAGCGTAACGTTCATATAAACAACTTTATTGAAAAATTTAATTTCTTGCCCAATATAATAAGGATCTTTCCATTGATGATTTAAGTAGATGTTGAGTCCAAGAAAGAGTGCAAAAACAATAAGGTAGATAATCGAATATCTAGCCCATTTTGATTGTTTGGCAAACACTAAAAGTAGGACACCTGCAAAAATCATATATAGAAAGCGAATAACAACCCCAATTGAGAGACCACTATCCATGTTCAAAACCATGTACGTCGTTAGCATATCAATAATCGGCTGAATTGAAATAAAACCAACGAACAGAAAAAATAACCAGTATGTGTTCTTCATATAGTACTCTCCTGTTTTACGTGAATTAACGTTTTCTTTTAACTAAAAGCATAACACCTTCTACTCTGCATAATAGCGTCGACATTAAGTATACTAAACCACCTGCAATACAGACAATACCAAATCGTAAGATAACATGTAATGAATTCAAAAATGCGATGTCCTTTAAGAAGAACATGACGATCGCAACAGGTACGGAAGCTAAAAGAATTTTTCCTGTTTCTTTCACTAGATATCCGTAATGGAAGTGATTGATTTGTTTTGCCAGCATAACGAATACGATAGCCGTATAGAAAAAGGCAACTACTGACATGGAAAGTGCTAATCCTTGGTATCCCATAAATTTAGTGAAAATCATGTTAAAGATGATATTTAACACAATGGATAATAAGCCTGCTCTCATAATAAGATAACCTTTTTGAAGAGAATAAAATCCTTTTGCAAGAACAGCTTGCAGGGAATAGAAAAACACCGAACCTAGGTAATAATAAGATACATCTGTTGTTTTTAACGTCGAATGTGCGTCAAATGCACCGCGCTGGTAAGCAATCATTACAATGTCTTTCATATAAAAGATCATGATAACAATCGTCGGAATCAGCAGCATCAGCATAAACGTAATCCCTTTTTCAATTCCTGATTTAAAGCGCTCTTCATCTTTTTCAGAAATGGCTCTTGCAATCAGCGGATAAATAATGGTTGCGACCGTAACCCCGAATATTGCCTGGGGAATACTTACAAGTCTGAAAGCATAATTCAAGTATGAAATAACGCCTTCACCAAAGGAACCGGCAAAGAAGAAGTTGACAGTTAAATTAATTTGACCGACCATAATGGTTACACCAACAGGGATGAATACTTTATAAAAAGCCACCACTTCATCACGGTCAATTTTTTGCTTCCATAACAGCAGATGCTGCGGTTTAAAATAGACAACTTTAATTAAGAAAGAAGCAATAGTTCCTATAAAATAGCCAAGAGCAATTGCATAGCCGCCCATAATTGAATGTAATAGGATTGTACTTAAAATTGTAAATAATACAACAACCGTTTGAGAAAACACAGAGAAAGAATATTGACTTCGTGCATCAAATACACCTTCGTATACGGCATTCACTCCAACTAGTGAAAGAGATAAGAAGTACATAACGCCCGTATAAATTCCTAGTTCAATTGCTGCTTTAGAAAAATTAGAATACGAAGCGGGAAAGTAAAAGAAAGCCGCAATTGATCCGAGAACCGAAATAATGAAACAAATAAGAAAGGTTGATTTAACAATATTAGTCAAATGAACCTTTCCTTTATTTTCTTTTTCATAACGTAAATAACTAGGAATAAACGCATCCTTCATCCCTGTTAACATAAATAAAATAAAAGCATTTGGAATAATCATTGCTGCGTTGTATGAATCGACAATATAACTTGTACCGAAATAGTTAGCAATAACTAAATCACGAATCATACTAGAAAATTTCAAAAATAATGTTGATATGAGCAGTAAAATGCTCGCGAATTTTAAGTTTTTCATGCGAAACTCCTACCTTTTCAAGTTATCTCATCAACTATTAGCAATAAAGAAGCATCCGACAATTAGAAGAATACAGCCGATAACTTGTTTTGTTGTAACTTTTTCTTTAATTAAAAAGTAACCGAATGTTAATGTCCAAATGTACGTAATAGACGTGAGCGGAAATACAATAGAATAAGGTAACAGCGTTAAAACATACACATTAAGCAGAGCTGCCGCCCCGTAAAAAAGGCCGCCACCCACAAAACAAATAAGCGCTAGCTTTATCTTTTTTTCATTTAAATACGTAGAAATATACTTGAAAAAGACAGCGCCAACTGAACCTAAAAGAGTCATAATAATTAAAAGTGGGATACTATTCATCTTGGCCACCTACTAAAATTACACCTACGATAATAATAAGAGTACCGACCAGCTTCATAGGGCTAATGGTTTCATTTAATAGAAAGAAACCAAGAGCGATGCTGATGACATATCCTAGGCTTAAAAATGGATGAAGCAAGGAAACTCTTTCAAATTTAAAAGCGGCAATCATAAACACCGCTCCTAATCCATAAAGGAAAAAACCAATAATTAAATTTAAGTTAAATGAAGCTTCGGACAACTTCCAAAAAAGTTGTCCAACAGCTGTAAACAGGGAAGCCACGATAATGAGTGTGATTCCTAGCTTTTTGTTATAATTGCTCTCCATCAAGAGGTCACATCCTTTTCTTTCTGATCAAATCGGATAAAAGGAAGACCAATAAAGAAGAAAGACACAAATACGCTTGCTAATAAATATCGAAAATCTTGAGCCGGCAGTGCCGCAAGAACAGAAAGCGTGTTAAGTGCCCAAGGAATGACAATAATAAGGGACGTAATTCCTCTTCGAATCACTAGCATTAATGAAAATAATAAAATGACACAGTGATAAAAAGCTGGTTTCCATAAGAATGTAAAAACAGGGTGCTTAAAAATAGCTAAGTAAGCATTGGCAGTATGTGTAATAAACGGCTCGATTACTTTATTTTTAAGACCTAAATCATTGCCGTAATAAATGTTGGTTACGTACGTATCCGTGTAGCCATCTTTAAAAGGATTGATTTGCCATACTAAAGCTGTTTGTTTGAGAAAGCCTTCCGTTGCTAGATAAGGATTTTTGATGACAATGCTAGCATAGTTCTTAAAGTAAAGGCCTAAATCATTAAAAATAAACTCGCGGTCATAGTATTTCCACGTGAATTTAATTGGATCGCTTTTGTATGGATTATACTTTTCTTTCCACAATTCAATAGGGAGCACTTTATTAAAATATTCGCGCTCTTCTTTTGACATCTCTCCATCATTTGAAATGATGTTTGCAATTTGTTGAGTTGGAATAGACAAAGCTTCATTTGGATCTGAAGGTTTTACATCAAGCCACGTGAACACAGGGCCTGTAACAATCTTTTGTAAAATAAAGACGACTAAGAAAATCGTGACAAGAGGTTTCCAATTTTTTCTGAATAAGACAATCATTAAAAGGAAAGTCAAAACAAATACAGGAAAACCATTATGTCTAAAGAAAGCTACTCCAAATGCGGAAAGTAAAAGTAAGAAAAAGCTCGCTTTACTTTTAACCCAAGCACCTTTTGACAGATAAATTTTTGCAATGTTAACCGTAAAAAACAGCAGAAAAGCACTGTATAAAATGTCTTTCCAAATAATAATTGAAAAGATTAAGAAGCTTGGAATAATGACAATAATAGCTGTTAAAAGTCCAATCATAACAGGATGTGCTTTGCGTTTAATGAAAAAGTCAAATGTATAGGCGTATATGCTCACTACAACAACAATTTGCGTGAACGCTACAATTCCTGGGTTATCCCATATTTTTGTCAGCAGCATAATGAGCCACGTAATCATAATAGGGTGCCAATCGTTAAATTCTCCGTTATGTGCCTGTCTCCACTGTGCTAATGAATCAGGAGTCATGGCCGCTGGGAAAAAGGCGAACCAGTAATATAGACTAACAGCTAAAATAAGAATCGTAACAATTCCTAGATAACGCTTTGGGTGTGCAAATGTATAGTGAAAATCGTTTATCTGTTTGATAGCGCTGAGTACAGCGGCCGTCAGCAGCATTGCCAATAAAGTACGGCTGATGGCATACAAAACGAGTGAAAAAATAGTTGAGCTCGTCATATGTAAGTTATCTAAAAGTGAAAACTGTACGATAAACGAAAAAACAATCAGCAATAGCCATTCTAGCGGTTTAAATGAAGCATAAGCTCTATTTTTATAAATAAAAATAGAGCTTATGATGGTAAATACAAGTGCAGCAAAAAGGGAAAGATAGTGAACACCGTCTGGATTACCAATACTTAAACCGATAAGAATAATTAAAGCTGTTACTGTAAGCAGTAAAATACTTTTTTTATTCTTCATCATTGTTATTCTCCTACTTGTTCAATCTGTTCAATTTTTTTATTTAGTTCTAATTCATATTGCTTGCGATTTAATGAAGCGATTGTATCTAGAATTAATCCACAGACGAAAGATAAAACACCTAACACCATCAATCCAGTTGCTAAGATAGATGAAGGTACTTTGGTAATAAAGCCTGTATCAAAAAATTCATAAAGTACCGGAGCACCAACAGCTAATCCTGCGACAATAAACAACACTGTCCAAATGGAGAAGAACTGAAGCGGCTTGTACTCTTTAAATAACGTAAAAATCATTCGTAACACTTTAAATCCATCAGAGAACGTATTAAGTTTCGATTCGCTGCCTTCAGGTCGATCGCGATAATCGATCGCGATTTCTTTTAGGCGGAATCGTTTATCTAACGCGTGAAGACTCATTTCTGTTTCAATCTCAAATCCTGGGCTCATCACAGGAATTGATTTTACAAATAATTTATCGTACGCACGATAACCTGTCATGATATCTTTAATGTTACTTTTGTACAGGCCGTTAATTAAAGAACGTACTAAGTTGTTACCAAAATTATGGAAAGCACGTTTGTTTTCTTCGAGATACGTTCCGTTTGATAAACGATCTCCAATGACCATGTTAGCTTCTCGATTTCTAATAGGCTCAATTAATTGATGAACAAATTCTGCAGGATATGTATCATCCCCATCTACCATGACATAACAATCTGCATCAATTTCTTGAAACATTGAACGTACAACGTTTCCTTTTCCTTGCTTAAATTCTTTTTTGACGATTGCGCCGTGTTCAAGTGCAATTTCACTTGTACGATCTTTTGAATTGTTGTCGTATACATAAATATCTGCACTAGGCAGTTCGCGTTTGAAATCGTCAATTACTTTTCCAATTGTTACTTCCTCGTTATAACAAGGAATTAAAACTGCGACTTTCATTTTTCCACCTCATCAAAAAAAATTGTTGGGAGTTGTTCAGCAATTACATCTACTGTGTAGCGGTTTGCTGTTTGTAACGCCTGTTGAGACATTTGCTGTTTCACATCTTCAGGAAGATTAATAAAAGCCTGTAGCTGTGAAGCTAGTTCATCTACATTTTTAGGCTCAAAGAATAGACCATTCTTTCCGTCTATAATGTAATCTTTTAGACCACCAATCTGACTCCCAATCACGGGTGCTCCGCAAGCCATAGCTTCGAGGCCGACTAAGCCCAAACTTTCTCCTTTTCTTACGGTCGGAAACACGAATGCTTCAATCGCATTATATACGTAAGCAAGAGACGACTGAGGAAGCAGAGGAAAATGGATGACTTTTCCCTCTAGGCCCAGAGTCTTGATCATTTCCTTAAATGCAGCTTCGTCTTTTCCGCTTCCAACGTATAAGTATTTGTAAGAAGTGGGCGTTTGTTGTTCAGCTTTTGCAATGGCTTGAAGGTAGTATTCCCATCCTTTACCCACATCAATGCGGCTTACACATCCAATATAACGGATAGTAGGGTCCAAGTTTAGTTCTTGATAAGCTTTGCTTTTATCTGCATAAGGATGAAACAGATCTTTATTCACTCCTCCGCTTGGAAAAATATAGATTGGATTATGAACCTTATATTTCTCTTTAACGAGCCCTTTATAGTAGGGAGAAGGAGTAATAATTTTAGTGGAATGGTGCAATAAGTCATTTACTCTAGGCTGATATTTTTCCTGTGAAGCTACTTCAGGTACAACATCTGAACCATGCACGTTTGTCACAATCTTCACATTCTTCTTTAGCTTTTTGAGAATCAGCAGCGGAAGAGCATTATGAGATGCATAATGTACGTAAAGATAGTCGTAATTTTTTGTTAAGCCCGTCACAATGACATTAGCATAATGAGAAGCATAGCTAAAAAGCTTGCTTAATTTGCTTGTCTTTTTTTGCATGACAATTTTATCAACTTGAATACCATGTTGAACTAAAATTTTTTCAGTGTTTTGAACAAATACACCATAGCTCGGGAATTGTTCAGAAGGATACATATTTGAAATCAACAAAATTTTCATGATTGTTTCACACCTATTTTTCTTTATTAGTTTATGATAATGACAACGGGTGTTCATTTAAATAGAGCTTACATGTATCATCTTACTATTAAGTTGAGCGATTTCATTGATAAACATGCAAAAATGGGTTGCATATCGTCAACATCACAATATTATAGCACACCTACTTTTTAAAATGCGAAAGTTTATCGGACACTTATAAAACGATAGATAAAGCAGTAAAGAAGATGATTTTTACATAATCATAATCACAAGAAAAAAGCGAACGCTATTCGTTCGCTTTATGTCACTTATTTCACTTCAACGCTTACCCCAAAATGGTCAGAAACAACGGGATAATGTATGCCGTTAAAAACTACAGTCGATGATTGAATATCCTGCGCATGACTCGATAGAATGAGATCAAGGCGCAGCGCCCGTTCATTATCATCCCATCCAGCAATGTTCCCTTGAACTGTAATACCGCTATCTTTTTTGTTCGATAGAGTATACGTATCATAGAGGCCTTGGCTCAACAGGTAGTCGTAACCTTCATGTCGTCTATGAGCGTCATTATTAAAGTCTCCAAGTAAGAAAAATGGGTTATCTTTGTGTACATGAGCTAGCAGCGTATCAACTTGCTGCTTGAATGGCTCTTCCTCGTCATCCCACCAGCCAAGATGACAAGAATAAAAAGTAAGGAGTTCTTTTTCATATTCGATTGTTGCTCCAACAATTCTTCTCGTTTTCCAATAGTCAATATTTGACGTTTGTGAAACAAAAAATGAATGCTCTTCAATAATCGGGTGTTTCGTTAAAATGGCAATTCCTTCTTCATACACTTCATAGCCTATATGAGATAAATCCCATACCAATTGATAGTCTTCACCTTGCTTACCCAGTTCTTTTGCTAAAAGCCAAGCGTAATTATCGCTGCGAACGTAGTCATATACATAAGGCGCGTCTATTTTTTGGCTTACTTCCTGTAAAGCAATGACATCATATTTTTCTTTTTTAATTACTTCAGCTAGACAAGATAACTTGTCTAGCTGATTTTCCTCTTGCCAAGAGTGGCAATTTAACGTTAATAGCTTCATTATGTTAAGCTCCTAACAAATCTTGAATGTCGGATTTCAAAACATCCGCTTTAGGTCCATAAATAGCTTGTACCCCTTTATCTTTCAAGATTAAACCAAGGGCTCCGTTTTGTTTCCATTCACTTTCTCCTGCAACGGCATGTATATCTTTTACCGTTACACGTAAGCGAGTCATACAAGCATCCACGTCTTCAATATTGTTTTCTCCGCCAAGCAGTCCAATAATGACTGGGGCAAGCGAATCATTTTTCACCTGCTTGCTGCTTGTTGCAGTTGTTTCTTCATCGATATAGTTTCCGTTACGTCCCGGTGTTGGGAAGTTAAAACGTTTAATTAAGAAGTTTGCCACTCCAAAATTTAAGCCAAAAAATACAAGGCAGGCGATGACAAAGTTCATTAAGTCAGCCCATAGTCCGGCTTTGATAATCATTGGTGTACGTGTTAATAGTTCAATTACGCCAAATGAGTGTACGCGAACATGAACAATATCAACAATGGCAAAAGCCAGTCCTGTCATAATGGCGTATACGACGTATAGAAGAGGCGCCGCGAACATGAACATAAATTCAATCGGCTCTGTTACGCCTGTTAAGAAAACAGCTAGTCCAGCTGAAAAGAACATTGAACGATATTTCGAACGCTTGTCAGGATCTACGTTGCGATACATTGCTAAAGCAATTCCAATTAATGACGCACAAGATAAAATCATCTGTCCTACTTTAAATCGTGCAGGTGTAACGTCATGTAAGAGCTGCTTGTAGCTGTCCATATCTCCTGCAGCACGGAAGTTATTTAAGTCTGCAATCCAAGCAAGCCACAAAGGATCTTGACCGGCAACAGTGGAACCTGCTCCAGAACCCGTTAAAATTTTGTACGTACCGCCTAGCTCCGTATAGTTCATAGGAACTGTCAGCATATGATGAAGACCAAACGGAAGAAGGAGACGCTCTAATGCTCCGAAAATAAATGGTGCCAGAATAGGAGCTGTATCTCTAGATGTTGCAATCCACTGTCCGAAGCTGTTTAGCGAACCTTGGATGAACGGCCACACAATGGATAAAAGCAGTGCCGTTACAACTGAACCACCGATGACTACAAACGGTACGAAGCGCTTGCCGTTAAAAAACGAAAGGGCTTCAGGCAATTTATCATAATTGTAATATTTGTTGAATAAATTTGCGCCTAAGAAACCAGCGATAATTCCTACGAATACTCCCATGTTAAGAGCGGGAGATCCTAAAATAGATGTGAAGTAGTCTTTTACAACTAATTCTTGTCCAAACAGTGATTGAACCGTTGCTTTTGAATCTGAGAGCATTTCTGCTTTAACTCCAAAAATGGCTCCTGTAATTCGATTAATAAGAATGAATGCAATGAGTGCAGCAAATGCACCGCCAGCACGTTCTTTTGCCCAAGATCCCCCGATGGCAACAGCGAACAAGATGTGAAGATTTGTAATAATACCCCATCCTATATCTTCCATCACTCGTGCAATTGTTTGTACAGCAGTGATGTCTCCCCCAGTCATTGCAACTAGTTTTCCAAGTGAAATCATAATACCAGCTGCGGGCATAACCGCTACTACTACTAATAAAGCCTTACCAAACTTCTGCCAAAAATCAAATGAAAAGAACTTCTTCATAGTTTTTCCCCTTCCCCTATGTATGGGTTTTCATTTTATTTTTTGATAAACTATATTTTTAAGATAGTGCAACCGTTTGCATAAACCTATTGTAATAAAAGGGCTTTCATAATGCAATACTGTAATTTCTCTTTTTTTGAAAAATTTATTCATAAATTATAAATGATGAAAAAATTTTTATGATAAAGTGAACAATATCAACGGTATTTTAACATGGTGGGATGTAATAAAAGCATTTAAGTAATGGCATAAAGATAGGTACAGAGGAGGATAATATGAAAAAAGAAGAGCTACAAGCGATTATTTTTGATTTAGACGGTGTTATTGCAGATACAATACGTTTATATTATAGAGCAAATAAAAAAGTAGCAGATCAACTTAACGTTTCGTTTTCTGCAGAACTAAATCAACAGCTGCAGGGAATCAGCCGGATGAGAACTGTAGAGCTCATTGCTGCGCAAGGCAATGTACACCTGACAGTGGAACAAAAAGAAGAGCTTGCTTATGAAAAGAATAAGCATTATCAGGCTTTAATAAGAGAAATGACAGAAGATCATTTACTTCCAGGCATTAAAATGTTGTTAGAAGATTGTAAAAAACAAGGCATTAAAATGGGAATTGCTTCTTCTAGTTCGAATGCAAATACTGTAATAGATGCGCTAGGAATACGCTCTTTTTTTGATTGTATTGTGGATGTGAGGAAAATCAAGAAGGGAAAACCAGATCCAGAAATATTTTTGACAGCTGCCGATCAATTAAAAGTAAAACCCGATGCATGTGTGGCAATAGAAGATGGAGAGGCAGGTATAAAAGCTATTAATCAAACAGATATGGTTTCTATCGGCGTTGGTAAGCATCTGAGGGAAGAGGATGTGAATTTTCGCGTATATTCAACAGCTGATTTGCATGTAAAGACGATCAAAGAGGTTTTCGAAAAAGCAAGAAAAGGAACAGATTATAACAGCGCGTATACAAAAAATTAGTAAATCTTTTACATGCAAGTAGCAAAGCGCTAAAAAACATATGCTAGAATAAAATAAGAGAGCAAAGATACATAGGAAGGGGTACATCATGATTAAATGTATTGCGATCGATATGGATGGAACGCTAGTAAATAGTGAACAAGTTGTAAGTAAAGAAAATGCCCAAGCGATTAAGACAGCTCAAAAGGCAGGGGTGGAAGTTGTTGTTGCTACGGGACGTTCTTATGAAGAAGCGCGTTATGTTTTAGAAGAAGCAGGACTTCATACATATTTAATTTGTGCAAACGGAGCAGAGCTTCGCAATCCACAAGGGGAAAAACAATATTCAGTAGGCATGACGATGGAAGCTATTCGTGAAGTAGAAGATATTTTTAAGAAGTTTCAGCTGTACTTTGAAGTCTATACAAGTGAAGGTACGTATTCAAATGACTATGAAAAAGCTTTGTCCGTATTAATGGATATTTATTTAAGTGCTAGCTTAAAAGATAATTATGAAAAATCGTTAGAAGCGGCAAAAGAGCGTTTCAATAGCGGCAGAGTAAAGCTTATTGAAGAGTATGAAGCGCTGTTTCAAGATCCAAACAAGGACATTTATAAGCTGCTTGCTTTCTCTTTTGATGAAGAAAAGTTAGAACAGGCAAAAGTAGAACTTGTGAAGTTAGATTCTATTGCAGTCAGTGCATCTGGTAAAGAAAATATTGAAATAAATGATGAAAATGCTCAAAAAGGAATTGCGGTTACATCATTTGTTCAAGAACGCCATATTTCTTTAGAAGAAACGATGGCCATTGGAGACAATTATAACGACGTATCGATGTTTCAGCGAGTTGGACGTGCCGTAGCGATGGGAAATGCCCCTCAAGAAATTAAAGAGTTTGCCCATATCGTAACAGGAACAAATGACGAGCACGGCGTAGCTCAAGCTATCTTAAATGCGCTTGAAACAGTCAAACAATAAGCAAAATAGAAAAGCATGCCTTTAGGCATGCTTTTAGTTTGTTACTTTTTCTTTTTTACGACGGTATGCACCGTGATTTGTTGGTCCGACATATTGATTTAAAGCAAATGAATGGCGAATTGCTTCTGTAATAAACTCTTTTGCTGTATAAATAGCTTGTTTGACGTCACTGCCTTTTGCCAATTCAGCAGCAATCGCAGCTGAGTATGTGCATCCAGCACCATGTGTAAATGTCGTTTCAATACGTTCAGACTCTAAGATCTCAAATGTCTTTCCATCATAAAGCAAATCGATTGCTTTTTCGTGTGCTAATTTACTTCCACCTTTAATCAATACATATTTGGCACCAAGTTCAGAAATTTTCACGGCTGCTTCTTTCATTTGATCAACCGTTTTGATAGGGCCAAGTCCGCTTAATTGACTAGCTTCAAATAAGTTAGGCGTTACGACTGTTGCTTTTGGAACTAGTACATCACGCAAGCTGACAGTTGTTTCCGGATGAAGCGCTTCGTCTTCTCCTTTACATACCATCACAGGATCTACTACAACATTTTTTAAATCGTATTCTTCAATTGTTTTTGCCGCTAGTTCAATAATTTCCACTGAGCCAAGCATACCCGTTTTTAGAGCTTGTACGCCTACGCCTTTTACAATTGTTTTCAGCTGCTGTTCAACAGTGGAAGCTTGTTGTGGAAATACGTTATGAGCCCAGCTGTTATCGGGATCCATTGTTACAATTGTTGTTAAAGCTGTCATTCCGTAAACACCAAGTTCTTGGAATGTTTTTAAATCCGCTTGAATGCCAGCTCCGCCGCTGCTATCAGAACCAGCAATGGTTAATGCTTTATTCATTGTCATAAAAAATCCTCCCGTATTTTAAGTTCATAGAGAAAATAGAGTAAAATTTCTACCGGGCGGCTTTTAGTTGCCCAATGTGTTTTAGATAAATTTCTTCCATTCACTTTTTCTTCTATTTTATCGCTTTTAATGTAGATATTCAATTTCTAAAAACTGTATGAATCCTTCGTGGAATTTAGAATTATGACGACTGCCTGTAAAGCATGCGTCAAATGAAAAGTAAAGATACACAAAGCTTTAAATAGTTGTGTTTTTTACAGCTAATTGCTGTTTATTCAAAATAAAAACGCCCTTAACAGAGGGTTAAGGACGTTTTTTACTATCTATTAAATAGAAGCTAATTCTTTTTCAAGAGCTACGTCTACTGATACATAATCATAACCTAAATCATGTGCAACTGCTTCGTACGTAATAGCTCCGTTTGCAACGTTCACTCCTAATTTTAACGCTTCGTTTTGAGCGATTGCTTTGTGAACACCTTTAGAAGCAATTTGAAGTGCGTAAGGTACCGTTACATTTGTTAAAGCAATCGTTGATGTGCGTGGAACTGCTCCTGGCATGTTCGCAACTGCATAGTGTACAACACCGTGCTTTTCATAAGTAGGCTGATCGTGTGTTGTAATGTGGTCAATTGTTTCAACGATACCACCTTGGTCGATTGCTACGTCAACAATAACAGAACCTGGCTTCATGGTTTTCACCATTTCTTCTGTTACGAGTTTTGGAGCTTTTGCACCTGGGATTAATACTGCACCAATCACTAAATCTGACTCTGCTACTGCATCCGCAATGTTATAAGGATTTGACACTAGCGTATTGATTTGGTTGCCAAAGATATCGTCTAATTGACGTAGGCGTTCAGGACTTAAATCAATAATTGTTACATCAGCACCGAGGCCGATTGCGATTTTTGCAGCATTTGTACCAACACCGCCGCCTCCAATAATCGTTACTTTTCCGCGGCTAACTCCAGGAACACCCGCTAATAAAATTCCTTTTCCGCCGTTTGATTTTTGAAGGAATTGTGCACCAATTTGAGCAGCCATACGCCCTGCTACTTCGCTCATAGGTGTTAATAGAGGCAATGTACGATTTACTGCTACTGTTTCATAAGCAATGGCTGTTACGCCGCTATCTTTTAATGCTTTTGCTAGTGCTGGTTCAGCTGCTAAGTGAAGGTATGTGAATAAGATAAGACCTGGTCTAAAATAGCCGTATTCACTTGCTAGTGGTTCTTTTACTTTCATAACCATTTCAGCTTGTGCCCAAACGTCAGCTGCTGTCTCAACAATTTCAGCTCCAGCTTTTACATAATCTTCGTTTGTGAAGTTACTTCCAATACCCGCTTCATTTTCAATTAATACACGATGACCTGTACCAACAAATGATGCTACGCCTGCTGGTGTAATCGCTACTCGGTTTTCGTTGTTTTTGATTTCTTTTGGTACGCCAATAATCATGATTAATTTCCCCCTTGGTCGTTTGTGTACCTTTAGTATAAAGAAAGTTTTGTGAAATTTCTTTGTCTAGAAAGAAGAATTGAAGAAGCGGTTTTTGTTTAAACACACAAATGTAAACGCTTACTTATCAGAATTTTTGGTTTTTATGTAAGGTAACCTAACATCATAAGGAAATAAAAAGTAAAAAAAGAGCTATTCATTTATTTTCTAATAAATGAATAGCTTAATGTTAAAAAAAGTTACATCATCTGTTATTTTTTATATTTCATTAACTTAATATCAATATAAAGAGTCATTTTTTGATTAACGTCCTTTAAGTTGATATCACCAATCTCTGAAATTCGCTTTAACCGATAGCTAAGTGTATTCATATGCACATTTAATTCTTTGGCTGCTTCGTTAATGTTATTATCATTATTTAAAAATACTTCGAGAGTCTCCACCAAGTTGCTATTATGACGAAGATCGTAATCAGTTAGCTTCTTTAAAGAATGGTTTTCAAATTGATCTTGCACGCGCTTGTCTAAAATAACATCTAGAAATTGATAAATACCTAATTCTTGATAGTTAATAATCTCTTTCGTTTCTTCTGGAAACTTACTTTTCATATCTAATACGTTCAAGGCTTCTTTATAGCTTTTTTCGATATGATCGTGCGATGAATAAATACTGCTGCAGCTGGCTTTAATTTGAGTAACATCAAAGCGTTCATACATGTTACCTCTAAAATAGTCTACAAAATCTCGCTGTTCATCAAGAGGATTTTCAACCGCATCCAAAGAAAGCAGTAAGATTAAATCATTGCAATCAATCGTATAAAGAACGATTTTCAAGCGATGCATTGTTTTTAACATATACGAGATTTGGCGTTCAGCTTCAGGCGTAATATCTTCCTGGAAGCGGAAGATAGCAATGGAAAACGTTGATGGAGCCGTAATTTGAGCTTCATAAAACGCTTCTGAAATTTCTTGGCGAGACTTAATATGGCCAGTTAATAATTTCCAGAAAAATTCCTGTGAGCGCTCTTCTCGTTTATATTTTCGAATTTGAAGCTGCAGCAATTTATTTTTTAATACATTCGCAGCTTTTTTTAATAGTTCTACTTCTTCATCGCCTAAGGCTTTCTCAATTTCAACAGCCCAGATGAATCCTAGAACTTCTTCATTTTTCCAGATGGAAATAGCTATACGATCTCCAAGCCCAATTTCATTTATATTTTTCACTCGCACAGGTTCATTTGTCTCAAGCAGTTTAGGAATAATGCCTTCTTTCCATAAGTTGTTAATGACTTTTTCCGGAACTCTTCTTCCAATAATCGTAGCAATACGCGCTTGGTCCGTTCTTTCATCATGGGTGCTGTAAGCTAGTAAGCGATGATTAGCATCTTCAATCGTAATAGGGCAGTTCAATACCTCGCTAATGCGATCAGCAAATTCTTCAAGCGTATCAAAATTTTCTTTGAACGGATCTTTGATTGGTTTTGTCATATATAAAATCCCTCTTCATAAAACAAAATAAGTACTAGTGCAGCTTTTTTAGCTGCAGTAAATATAGTAAAACGGTAACAACCGTGTTGATCATCAATTCATTGAAATGATTAACTGCTTAATATTTTAACAAAAGTAATTGTTTAAGAAAATGTTAAAATGCGTCTAAAGGTAGTTAAGAATGTACGGATGATTAGTAACTGCGTTCATTTCACTTATTTTATCGAAATTTTCTTCAAAATAATCAATGTTCGGTGAGCATGATTCTTTTCAAATGTGTATAATAAAACGTATGATTATGGTTATATCAAACTTGAATCTGTAACTTTCTTTATGATATGTTCAGTTACGATTAGGTTGACCAATTCATATTACACATGAAGGGAAGAATTTAACATGGCAAAACAACAAATCGGTGTTATCGGTTTAGCGGTTATGGGGAAAAACTTGGCGCTAAACATTGAGAGCAGAGGCTATTCTGTTTCAGTTTATAACCGCTCTCCTGAAAAGACAGAAGAGTTCCTAAAAACAGAAGCAGAAGGTAAAAATTTTGCAGGTACATACAGTGTGGAAGAGTTTATTAATTCTCTTGAAAAACCGCGTAAAATTTTATTAATGGTTAAAGCTGGTGCTGCTACAGATGCAACAATTGATTCGTTAAAACCATACTTAGAAAAAGGCGACATTTTAATCGATGGCGGAAATACATTCTTCCAGGATACAATTCGTCGTAACAAAGAGCTAGAAGAATTAGGTATCCATTTCATCGGTACAGGCGTATCCGGCGGAGAAGAAGGCGCATTAAAAGGACCTTCAATCATGCCTGGCGGACAAAAAGAAGCATATGAACTTGTAAAACCAATCTTAACAGCTATTTCAGCGAAAGTTGAAGGCGATGATTGCTGCACATACATTGGACCAAATGGTGCAGGTCACTACGTAAAAATGGTTCATAACGGCATCGAGTATGGCGATATGCAGTTAATTTGTGAAGCATACTTCATCATGAAAAACGTATTAGGCTTAGAAACAGATGAATTACATGAAGTATTTGCTGAATGGAATAAAGGCGAGCTAGATAGCTACTTAATTGAAATCACAGCTGATATCTTTACGAAAAAAGATGAAGAAACAGGTAAAGCACTTGTAGACGTTATTTTAGATACTGCAGGTCAAAAAGGTACAGGTAAATGGACAAGCCAAAGTGCGCTTGATTTGGGTGTACCACTACCAATCATTACGGAATCTGTATTTGCACGCTTTATTTCAGCTATGAAAGAAGAACGTGTAAAAGCAAGCAAAGTATTGAGCGGTCCAAATGCAGCTGCATTTGAAGGCGATAAAACCGAATTAGTAGAAGCAATTCGTAAAGCATTGTACATGAGTAAAATTTGTTCATATGCGCAAGGGTTTGCTCAAATGAAAGCAGCTTCTGAAGAATATGACTGGAATTTACAGTACGGTGATATTGCGATGATCTTCCGCGGTGGTTGTATCATCCGTGCACAATTCTTACAAAAAATTAAAGAAGCTTACGATCGCGATGCAGATCTAACAAACTTATTGTTAGACCCATACTTCAAGGATATCGTAGAAGGCTATCAGTCGGCTCTTCGTGAAGTTATTTCAATTGCGGTTAAACAAGGTATTCCTGTACCAAGTTTCTCAAGTGCATTAGCTTACTATGACAGCTACCGTACAGAAACGCTACCAGCGAACCTTTTACAAGCGCAACGTGACTACTTCGGAGCTCACACATATCAACGTGTTGATAAAGAGGGCGTATTCCATACTGAGTGGTTAAAATAAAAAACAAGAAAAGCAGCTGTATACTACAGCTGCTTTTTTTATTTACTCTTTAGGTGAGAAGTTGTCTTCTCCGACTGGCCACCAGTGGAAACCGTCTTCAGCAAGCAATGCGTCTGATTCTTTTGGTCCCATTGAACCTGATTCGTAGTTCGGGAAGTTTTGTGCTTTTGTGCTTTCCCATGCTTCTGAGATAGTATCAACAAATTTCCAAGAAAGGGCTACTTCATCCCAGTGAGTAAAGTTCGTTGCATCTCCAAGCATGCAATCATAAATAAGGCGTTCATAAGCTTCCGGTGTATTCATTTTATCTCCACAGTTATTGCAATAGTTCAAGTTAATCGGTGTGGATGATGTGGCACCTGGCGTTTTACGCGCGTTCAAGTGAAGCGTAATGCCTTCTTCCGGTTGGATATGAATGACAAGCAAGTTTGGATGAATTTCTTTATCTTTATTGAAGTACAGGTTCATTGGTAAGTCTTTGAACTGTACAACAATTGTCGTTGCTTTTTCTTTCATGCGTTTACCTGTACGGATATAAATCGGTACGCCAGCCCATCTGAAGTTATCAATCATAAGCTTACCAGATACAAATGTAGCGGTATTAGACTCAGGATCAACCGAGTTTCCTTCGCGATAGCCGATAACTTCTTCTCCTTCAAGTACACCTTTGCCGTATTGACCTCGTACAAAATAATCATCTACTTCATCCACTGATAAAGAGCGAAGAGCACGCAATACTTTTACTTTTTCACTGCGAATTTCTTCCGGTGTTAATTTAATCGGCGGTTCCATTGCAAGTAGGGCCACCATTTGAAGCATATGGTTTTGTACCATATCTCGAAGGGCACCTGAAGATTCATAATAACGGCCACGGTCTTCTACACCAAGCGTCTCACTAGACGTAATTTGGATGTTTGAAATGTATTGGTTGTTCCACATCGGTTCAAATAGAGCATTTGCAAAACGGATAACTTCGATATTTTGCACCATTTCTTTACCGAGATAGTGGTCGATACGATAAATTTGATCTTCCTTAAATGCATGGCGAATTTGTTCATTTAATTCTTTAGCAGAAGGATAATCATGGCCAAACGGCTTTTCAATGACTAGGCGGCTCCAGCCTTCTGTTTGTGTTAAACCTTCATTTTTTAAATTCGAAGCAATCGTTCCGAAAAATTCAGGTGCCATTGCTAGATAGAAAATACGATTTCCAGGCACGTTGTATTGCTCATCAAGGCTTTCTGTTAGGCTTTTTAATTCTTGATAAGAAGCGACATCTGTTACGTCAAACGGTTGGTAATAAAAATGTGAAGCAAACTTTTCAATGTCAGCGTCACTGTTTTTGAAACTGCTCACTGATTTTTTTACATTTTCGCGTAATTCGTCATTAGTCCAAGGTCTTCTTGCGACACCAACAACAGCGAAATCTTCCGATAGTTTGTTCGCTTTATATAAGCGGAAAATAGAGGGGAATAACTTACGTTTTGCTAAATCACCTGTAGCGCCAAAAATTACGATAATGGATTTTGGTTGTACATTTGTCATTACTTCTAGGACCTCACTTTGTCGTAGTTACGTTCAATTTTTTTCCGCTTTAACAGACAACACTTAAATGAAATCTGGGGATTCATTGCCCGTTAAACTCGGCCTTTATAAACAAACGAATGATTGCTTGTTTACCTTTTCCTTTATGTATAGAACTACTAATAAATTGTAACGATTTTAAAGGGTTAACGCAAATAGATTAAAACAATTTGTAGTTATTATTCCATGTTTTTAACAAGTTTAAAAGTATTTTGTTTCGAATACGGAGAAAAAGCTACCGTTATTTTAACAGTAGCTTTTCTCATTTATTTATATTGATACAGGGAACCGATAGATTTTTTTGTTGAAAATGGCAGCTCAGGGCTATCGGCAATGATAAAAATAGGACAGTGCATTAAAAGTGGATGTTTTTCGAAAAAGGAAGCATCAGCGTGATAGATAGACGATAGAATAACAGGGAGCTGTTCTAAAAAGTGAAGGTAGCGTGTAATGGTTTCATCTGTTGATGTATGCGCACCGATGTAATAATACACAGTAAGGGAATAAAAACCTTTATCGAAGACGAAGGATGCTAAATATTCGTTCCGCTCTTTTTGCATATGATCGTAGGCAAATTCAATGCCGATTTGAATGGAAGGAACAGAAGTGTGTTGACCTGGGAAAACGGTGTATTTTCTTGGTATCATTGGTTCAACGGGTGTAACACCCAGGCTGTAGGTTACGTCTATTTGGTGGGGATTGCTGATGATCATATGGAATCCCTCCTTTAATATAAAAATACACTCTTTATAAGTGTATACAAAGTTTCATTGAACATGACAATATTAAAATATGCCCAGGCTCTCAGCGTATTTAAAGCAGGCAACGTTTGAGCAGGCGGCAGAGTTTACGATAAAATAACAAAAAAGATTATTATGAGGTGATAAGCAATGAGTATTTTAAAAAATGACTGGGCTCCTTTATTAGAAGAAGAATTTCAAAAAGACTATTACATACAGCTTCGAGAATTTTTAGTGGATGAATATAATCACCACACCATTTATCCTGATAAATATGATATTTTTAACGCTTTGCACTATACGGATTATAAAAATGTAAAAGTTGTCATATTGGGACAAGATCCTTATCATGGACCAAATCAAGCGCATGGACTGAGCTTCTCTGTTCAACCAGGAGTCAAAACACCGCCTTCTTTAGTGAATATTTACAAAGAGCTGAAAAATGAAATGGACTATCACATTCCGAATAACGGTTATTTAGTCAAATGGGCAGAACAAGGTGTTCTTTTGCTTAACACTGTTTTGACGGTTAGAAGAGGGGAAGCGAATTCTCACAAAGGAAAAGGATGGGAACAGCTGACGGACCGCATTATTGAATTAGTGGCACAAAAAGAGGAGCCGGTCGTGTTTTTGCTGTGGGGCAAACATGCACAAGCTAAAAAAGAGCTCATTCATCATTCACACCATTTAATTTTGGAAAGCCCGCATCCTAGCCCATTTTCAGCTAATCGAGGCTTTTTTGGCAATAATCATTTTCAACGAGCAAATGAGTTTTTGCTCCAACACGGACGTCAATCCATCGATTGGCAAATTGATGATGTGTAAAAGTGAGCATTTCATGAAGATTAGCTTCAGACATAGCCTCCTATTTCATCTTTTGATAAAATAGCTGTATAAAGTCATATTGAATGTAAGATGAGGTGTCTACATGGATATAAAAATGGCGCAGCTCCTTGATAAAATTAGTGCAGAAGTACAAAAAGCAAAGCACCATTCGAATAGTGGGAATGTTCGAGATCAATTGGTTGCCATAAAAGCACTGTGTGAGCTTGCATTAGATCAAAATGAAGAGGTTTCAGTATCGAAACCTATCTCGGTTTCAAAACCTGTTGTCATGTCTTCACCGGAAATTATGCAATCGCCTGAGATTATGCAGCAACAGATTATTCAGTCATCCAAACCTAATTTTGAGGGAACGAAATTGAAATCAGATGATGCAAACGGCGATAGTTTGTTTGATTTCTAAAGTAAGGAGAAAAAAATGAAACTATTTTTAATAATCGGTGCAATCAATGCGATGTTAGCGGTTGCTCTTGGTGCTTTTGGAGCACACGGGTTAGAAGGGAAAATCTCAGAGAAGTATTTAGAGGTATGGAGAACAGGAGTGCAGTACCAGATGTTCCATGCAATAGGACTGTTTGTCATTGCGTTTCTATTAAGCAAATTTCCTCAGTCTTCTTTGTTAACAGCTTCGGGCTGGATTATGTTCGCGGGGATTGTGCTGTTTTCAGGCAGTCTCTATGTATTAAGTACGTGCGGCATTAAAGTTCTCGGCGCGATTACTCCGCTAGGTGGAGTTGCATTTATTGTGGCTTGGATTTTAATTGTTGTTGCAGCTGTAAAATGGCTATAAAAAAACCCCTGAAAAGGGGTTTTTTTAACGCGGAGAATAATTGCTCAACTGCTGTCCTCCACCGCTAAACGGATAATTATATTTGATTGGACCCTCAAAAGTAATGTAATCGAGATAAACCATAAGCAGTACATAGCGGGTGCCAGTTTGCGGATCACTTAAAATGATATGATCGCGTCCGGCTGCTTCAATTTCTCCTCTAAAGACCTTCGCGTTCCACTGCGTATTATTTTCAAACGTCATATATACAGTCGCTATTTTTCCTCGATTCAAACGTAAGATATTTTCAATATATGATTCTTCAATGGGCAGTTGATTTGGGTCTTGCGGGGCACCACTGCCTCCAGAAGAGGTAGGGGGCGGACCTCCTTGGCTTTGCCCTTGAACCTGCTGGCCGCCTGGCTGGGGCTGCTGCGGCTGAGGCATATAATAAGGGTAGTTTGGACTCATATACGGATTTTGCATATATTGCTGTTGCGGTTGATTAGACTTTGGTTTTTTCATAGGAACCTCCTTCAAACAAAAAGAAATTAGTAAACTCCTGGACAATCAGCTTGAGTTGGTGCAAAGAAACAGTGAGATTTAAATCGTCCTGTGTTATTTTGGTTATACCATTGAGCAGGACAGTCGCCGCTGGGCTTGAAAAACCACAGTGAGTTTTCCGCGGGGTTAAAACGTTCCCCTCTTAATACACGTCGTGCAAGTGTAATTTCAGACTGGCGGGCACGCTGATAAAAGTAGCCTTTTTGAGTTGCTTCAAATCCGCCTGGGTTTTGAAATACCATCTGACGAATGGTTCTTATATTTCTAAAATCCAAACAGGGAGCTTTAGCGCGGTTCACGCCTACATTTCCTACCAGTAACATCCCTTGTTTTCCTTCACTTTCAGCTTCAGCTCGAATGAGTCTGGCTAGGAGCTTAACATCTTCTTCGTTGTGTGCAACGACTGCCATTATCCCACCTCGCTTACTTGTGACACTGTTGTATATATATGGTCCTGTAGATGCGAATATGCCATGGGTAGAAAATAAAAAAACCTATTTCCAAGTGGAAACAGGTTTTTTATATACTAAATTTTATAAAAGAGATGAACGCTTTTGCAGCTTAGTTTAAACGTGTAAAAAGCGTGCAATAGCTTCTTCTTTTAATAAATTTCCGACAAAGAAGCTGCCAAATTCCCCGTAGCGAGCACTTACTTCGTCAAAACGCATTTCGTATACTAATTTTTTAAATTGAAGAACGTCATCTGCAAAAAGAGTAACGCCCCACTCATAATCATCAAACCCAACAGAACCCGTAATGATTTGCTTTACTTTTCCAGCGTATTGACGTCCAATCATTCCGTGGCTGCGCATTAAGCTGCGTCGTTCTTCCATAGGAAGCATGTACCAATTGTCATTTCCTTGACGACGTTTATCCATTGGATAAAAGCAAACGTGACTAGCTTTTGGTAAAGTTGGATATAGTCTAGCTTGGATTTGAGGATTTTCATAAGGATCCTCCCCAGCAGGTAAGTAGTTGCTTAATTCAACTACTGATACATATGAATAAGTAGGAATGGTAAACTCAGCAAGCTTTGTTTTGTTAAATTCTGTTTCAATTTCATTTAGTTCTTCCATAGTAGGACGAACAAGCATTAGCATAAAATCTGCTTTTTGGCCGACAATGGTATATAAAGCATGACTGCCTTGCTTTTCAGCTTCAGTTCCTTTCCATTTCTCAATCAAACCTAAAAATTCATGGATGGCCGCTTGGCGATCGTCGCTTGATAACTGCTTCCAAGCGCCCCAATCGATTGAACGGAAATCATGAAGTGCATACCAACCGTCTAATGTTTGTGCTGCTTCTGCCATTTCGTTTCACTCCTATTGTCCGATTATGATAAATTCCAATTCTACTATATCATAGTTTGTCCGAAGAACTGGAATGAAAAACCTGTGATTTTGTGACTAAACTTTAAACAATTGTTGCAAAGTAAAAACAGGTTTTATTTTGAGTGTTAGCGGAAAATTAAGAATTAAAAGACTTTTTCGTAATCATGGATTCTTGAAGGACATGCCTTTGATTTTTAAAAAAAGTGGAGTATCCTATTATGAGAAAAGTTTTTTACATATCGAGGAGGATTTACTTTGAGTGATTTATTTACAGGTTTAAAACAAAAAGTATCAGCTAGCGATGTATCAATCGTATTCCCAGAGGGATTAGATGAGCGCGTATTAGGTGCTGTTTCTCGTTTAGCTGCCGACAATATCTTAAAGCCTATCGTTGTTGGAAATAAAGACGCGGTAGCATCAAAAGCAGCAGAATTAAACTTAAAATTAGACGGTGTTGAGGTTTTAGATCCTCAAAGCTACTCTGAATTTGATGAAATGGTGGCAGCATTTGTTGAGCGTCGTAAAGGCAAAGCAACAGAAGAAGATGCTCGCAAAATTTTATTAGATGAAAATTATTTTGGCACAATGCTTGTTCATATGAACAAAGCTGACGGTCTTGTAAGCGGAGCTGCTCATTCTACAGCAGACACGGTGCGACCTGCTCTACAAATTATCAAAACAAGACAAGGTGTTAAGAAAACATCTGGCGTATTTATCATGGTTCGCGGCGATCAAAAATACGTATTTGCTGACTGTGCAATTAATATTTCACCTGACAGCCAAGATTTAGCTGAAATTGCTATCGAAAGTGCTCGTACAGCTGAAATGTTCGATATCGATCCTCGTGTTGCTATGCTAAGCTTCTCAACAAAAGGATCAGCAAAATCTCCGGAAACAGAAAAGGTAGCAAACGCAGTAGAAATTGCAAAAGAATTAGCACCAAGCGTAACATTAGACGGCGAATTCCAATTCGACGCAGCATTTGTTCCTTCTGTAGCTGAAAAGAAAGCACCAGGTTCAGTGATCAAAGGAGATGCAAACGTATTTGTATTCCCAAGCCTTGAAGCAGGTAACATTGGTTACAAAATTGCACAGCGCTTAGGAAACTTCGAAGCAGTAGGTCCAATCTTACAAGGTCTAAACAAACCGGTAAACGATCTATCTCGCGGTTGTAACGAAGAAGATGTGTACAAGCTTGCTTTAATCACAGCTGCTCAAGCACTTTAATAAAAAAACTCCGTCCTAGGGCGGAGTTTTTTTATTCGGCTAATGAACCCAACGCTTTTTCATTGCGGTCATACATGCGCTGCAGCTGCGTCTCAAACAGCATTTGTTCGGTAGCATTTAAAGGCATATTTACAAGAGAAGAGCTCATGCTATTCAGTGTTTGCAATAAAAGCAGCATGACATCAGAAACGGTTAAATCAATCTGTAATAGTTCAGATAGAGAAGCCATTGTATGAGGCTCGATATCTGGGTATGAAAATTTAGTTTCTGTGTTTTGGAGCCCTTTTTTGTAAAACTCTTGAATGAGAGAAGCGCGTTTAGAGCCGCTTCCGTTAACGCATAAGTAAATTTGTACGGCCACACCGCCGCGAACGCGTCGCTGTGAAATGCCTGCAAATTTTTGATTGCGAATGCTCAAATCAAAGCTGCCGGGACAATAGGATCCTACGATTTCCTTCGCTTCAATTGCGGTACCGTAAGATGCAAACATGGCCTTAATCAAATCAAACATGGCTTCATAGCCACGATCAATATCAATTCCTTTTTCTGCATCTGGAAAAATTAAAGAAATGTTTAGAACATCTTGATCAAGTACGACAGCGAGGCCGCCTGAATTGCGGACGATTGTTTTATACCCTTGTTCATGTAAATAAGCTGCACCTTCAGCCAGGTGAGGGAGCTTTGTATCTTGAATGCCTAATACAATCGTATCGTGATGCACCCATGAGCGCATGACAGCTGGAGATTCACCTCTTCCAACGGTTGTACAAAGCGTGTCATCGATGGCAAAAGAATGACGGGCATCAAAATGAGGACCTAGACTGGATTGATCAATAATACGCCAAGCGGGCTGTGCTAAAAGTTTCAAACTATTCTGCTGCATATCTCAAACCCCTTTATAAACAGTAAACGAACATATTATAGCATAAAGGCGTCAGGTCATTGTCTGTAAAATAGAAAAAGAAGAAAGCAGAGCCAAGTTTGACATCCCTCTTTCTTCATTCGTGTAGCTTATTCAGCCATTTTCTCAAGATTTCCGTTACGATCCATTTTAAACGTAGTAGAAGAACGCTCTTCTTCATCAAATAGAGCTAACTTTCGCGCACGGTTCATGATTTGCATTAATGTTTCATAGTCTTCTTGAATAGTAGTAGCATTAGCTTCGAGATGTTTAATTTGTTTTTCCAACTCTGTGTTTTTCTTAGCTAACTCTGCATTTTCTTGCATCAAGCGTTTGTTTTCGCTTTGCAATGCTTGTAAATTGCTCGCTTGATTTGGCATTGTTTGTAAGAAGCGAATAACATCAGCCATTGAAAGCTCCTCACTGCTGCTTCTTTCTACGTGTGTTTCAGGTAAGCTATATGTTGCTGTAGGCGCAGACATCATTTGTTCCACATGCTCTACAGATGCTGGTGGCGTATATAATAATTTCTTTTTGCCTTGCTCTTGTCCAAGTGCACGCATACGCTGTTTCCGCTGTTTTTTAGCTAGCTGCAGTGCTTTTTCATACTGATGGCGTACAACAGCATTCCATCTGAATCCACATGCTGCTGAAGTTCGATTTAATTCATCTCCAACTTCTTCAAACGCATTCAACTGCGTACTTCCTTCGCGGACATGGCGTAATACTGTTTCAGCTAATAATAAGTCGTTTTCTTCTGTCCAAGCATCTTGTCTATCTTTCACTTTGTTCACTCCTCTATTTTCCATGACTCATAGTAATCATGTTTTGTAGTATCATCATGTACAAAAAATCCATACTTTATACCATTTCTTCTAGGAGTATGATAGATTTTGCTTCCTTCTTTAACTTGCATCGGACTTCAAATAGGGGTAAAATACCCCTTAGGCAAAATGATGAACCAATTTTGAAAGGATTGTGTCAACATGGCAAATGAATTTAGAATTTGTGATGATTGTCAGGCAACAAACGTCAAAACGTTGTTACCTCGACTTAAAAAAATAGATGAACAAGCTGAAGTACAAATCGGTTGCCAGTCTTACTGTGGACCCGGACGTAAAAAGTCATTTGCATTTGTAAATAACCGTCCTGTAGCAGCGCCAACAGAGGACGAATTAATCGAGAAGATTGAAAAAAAAGTAAAAAAATAGATAGTGAAACAATAAATAGCTGCTTTTCTGCTACTTATTTGTCGAACGAGCTTCTTACAAACAGAATCGCCTTGTTTGTTAGGTAAATCACCTTGGTTGCTTGACAAGGTGATTTTTTATTCTGAATAGGAAAATAGGAAGTGAGTGTCGAAAAATTATAGCAACAACAAAGTGAAGATAGAGAGGTATGTAAATGACATATCCTAATGAAAAACTCAGTGAAGAAAAAGTATTTAAAGATCCTGTTCACCGCTATATCCATGTAAGAGATCGTGTTATTTGGGAGCTAATTGGGACAGCCGAATTTCAAAGGCTGCGTCGTATTAGACAGCTAGGAACGACATACTTAACGTTTCATGGGGCTGAACACAGCCGTTTTAGTCATTCCTTAGGTGTTTATGAAATTGTGCGCCGTATTATTGACGACGGTTTTCAAGGACGCCCTGAATGGAATGAAGATGAGCGTCTTCTTTGTCTTTGTGCGGCTTTACTGCACGATTTAGGTCACGGTCCGTTTTCACATTCATTTGAGAAGGTTTTCCACTTAGATCATGAAGAATTTACACAAGCCATTATCGTAGGTGACACGGAGGTAAATCAAGTGTTGACGAAAGTGGGAAAGGATTTTCCTAAAAAAGTGGCCGAAGTAATCGCGAAAACATATGAAAATAAGCTTGTCGTTAGTTTAATTTCCAGTCAAATTGATGCAGATCGCATGGATTATTTGCAGCGTGATGCGTATTACACAGGAGTAAGCTACGGTCACTTTGATATGGAACGAATTCTTCGCGTTATGCGTCCTCGGGAAGACCAAGCCGTGATTAAACACAGCGGTATGCATGCGGTTGAAGATTATATTATGAGCCGCTACCAAATGTACTGGCAAGTGTATTTTCATCCTGTTACGAGAAGTGCTGAAGTTATTTTGACAAAAATTTTACATCGCGCGAAAGAGCTCCATCATCATTACTATGAGTTCAAGCAGGAGCCCACTCATTTTTATTCGATTTTTGAAGAAGAAATATCGCTAAAAGAGTATTTGAAATTAGATGAATCTGTTATTTTATTTTATTTTCAAGCATGGGAAGAAGAAGAGGATGAAATTTTATCTGATCTATGCCGAAGATTTATGAATCGTCAGCTTTTTAAATACATTGAGTTTAATCCAAATTCACAAATGAAAATGTGGATGGAGCTTACAACACTTTTTAAAAAAGCGGGCATTAACCCAGATTATTATTTAGTCGTCGATTCTTCAAGCGACCTACCATACGATTTTTATCGACCGGGTGAAGAGGAAGAACGTTTGCCGATTCATCTGTTGATGCCAAATAATGAAGTGCGTGAATTATCACGTCAGTCGGAGATTGTTGAAGCAATTTCAGGGAAAAAGAGAACCGATCATAAATTATATTTTCCACAAGATCTCATTGATCAATTGTCGTCTAAGCGAAAAGTTAAAGATCAGATTATAAACTTACTAAAAGGAGATCAGAGTTAAATAGTATAGGAGTTGAAGGGGCTGTGTTAAACGATCACGCAAAGATTGTGAAAGTATTTTCCGCGGCGGGAGAAGTTGTTGGCAGAAAAAAGTTACAAAAGATGATATTTATCGGAAAAAAACTGAAGTTTCCTTTTTATGAAAAGTATAATTTTCACTTTTTTGGACCTTATTCTGAGGAATTAACGCTTCGAATTGAGGAGCTGTGTAACTTGGGCTTTTTAAGTGAAATTAAAGAGAAAAAGGGCGGATATATGCAGTATCGTTACGTATTAACAGAAGCGGGAGAAGGATTTTTAAGTCACTATGATTTAGAGCTTCCTCACTTGCAGGAATGTATGAAGGATATGAACGAGCAAAGCTCTAAATTTTTGGAGCTCGTCTCTACGATTTTATATTTTGATAACTTATCTAAAGAAGAAGTAAAAGAAAAAGTGTTTACGTTAAAGCGTAAGCAAAACTATACAGAAGAAGACATTGCAGAAGCATACGAATATATTGAAAAACTTCAGGCAACTCTGTCTGTACATTAAAAAGATGCCATAGGTCAACTCCTATGGCATTTTTTTTATGTAGGCGTTATTGATCGCTCATGCGCTTGCCCGCTACAGCGTAATGGTTTTTAGACATTTCTTCGATGATAATGGATACTTTTTCAGGTGATGCACCTGTTGTTTCTACAACAGCATCCGTTACTTTTTCAACAAGAGCTCTTTTTTGATCATCTGTACGGCCCTCAAGCATCTTAACAGTTACAACTGGCATAATGTGTACACTCCTTTTTGGTCAGTATATGATTAGTGTACCCGTTTTCTGAATAAAATGACAGTATGAGGTAGTGATGCAGGCCATAATCTGTAGTATACTTTTTATCATAACATCGATGCTAAAAACCAAGTGGGGCCATAGGGAGCCCATGTCTGGTTTTTGAGACCTTTGAGGCCATATTCAAGAAGTCTTGTATCCTTCTTCGTAAGCAAACGGTTTATTTAGTAGATATGATGTGTAGAAATTATTTTAAAATAAAGGAGATAAAGAGTGGAACATTTTTTAGCTTTTTCATTGCAAGACCTTCCTTACGTGGTGATGACCCTTATTGTTGCATTCACACTGCATGAGTTTGCACATGCGTATGTAGCTTATTTATTTGGAGACCACACAGCTAAAAAGCAAGGAAGGCTAACGCTTTCTCCGCTGGCACATTTAGATCCATTTGGAACGCTTTTGTTAATTATCGCAGGTTTTGGGTGGGCGAAGCCGGTTCCTGTTAATCGCTATTTCTTTAAAAAGCCTCGTTTAGCTGGTATTCTAGTATCGATAGCGGGACCGTTTAGCAACTTGTTGTTGGCATTTATCGGCTTGCTTATTTACTATTTGATGAACAATGCCGCAGTGGACAACGATGCGCTTTATCGTTTTTTTACATTATTTATTCAAATAAACCTAACACTAGGCGTATTTAACTTGTTGCCTTTTCCGCCTTTAGACGGATACCGCGTGATTGAAGATCTCGTTCCGCCGTCTACGCGAGCCAAAATGACGCAGTATGAGTCTTGGGGTATTTTTGTATTTTTGATTCTTGTGATTACACCTCTGGATCGAATTGTAATCTGGCCGCTTCTAAACGGAGCAGCAACGTTTGTGATGAATATCTTTCAGCAGATATTAGCACCACTGATTTACTAAATAGAGGAGGCTTACTATGACTCAGCCAAAAAAGAAAAGTATAGGATTTAATATCATAAAAGACGATTCAACCGACGGCCACGGCGGCTACGGGGTTGGAGCGTTAAGTTTAGAAAACATTTCACCGGTTTTTGTTTGCCCAAGCGATGAAGAAGTATTTGTCGATATTGGTGCGATGCATGCCAGAAGTGTAGTAGAAAAAGGAATTAAGTTCTTACCGAATAAAGACGAGGTGCCAAACGGCAAGTTATATTGGCTTGTATGGGTAACGATTGATCGCAAGCAAGAAGGACCTTACTACGCAGGTATGACAGCATGTGAAATGACCGTTGATCGTGAAATTCGCCGCGGCTATAAGTCACTTCCTGAACATGTAAACAAAATGGATAAATCCTTAAAACGACGCATTATGATAGAAGAAATGGATAACAAGTCTAAGGCTTTGCTTCGTGAGTTTTTGAAGTCTCATAATGAAGAAATCTGGACGTTATCTAATGATGACTTAAAAGAAGCGCTTCAAACATCGTAATGCTAAAAAAAGCTTAAGGCCAAGGCCTTAAGCTTTTTTTAATCAAACCATTTTGGGAACCAGTGAAATTTTTTACCTTCTGTTTCAGGCTCTTTTTTCTTCGTTTTTGCTGCATGATCGATGTGATCAGTACAATATGTTTTAGGCTGTGTTCCAGTTAAATAATAAGCTTTATATTGAACAGGACATGATTTGGATGCTAACTTTCCATTTTGAGGATTAATGTTGACGCTCATTAATCCGTTTGGTGCTTTAAACTTTTCTTTTTTCTTCCCTTTTAAAGCATCTTCCATAAATAGCGCCCACATTTTTTTTGCGTATCCTTTTTCAGCTACATCATCCATTGTCCTTCCTTGATCATATCCAACCCAAACGCCTGAAACGAGCTGAGGAGAGTAGCCAATCATCCAGCTATCCGTAGAGGTTGTGCCGGATTTTCCCGCGTAAGGACGAGATACATATTTAGAAATAGGCTTTCCTGTGACGGTTGTATAGCCATTTAGCTTTTGATTAAACATGCCTGTCATTAAATGGGTAGTAAGAAAAGCATAGCGTCTATCAATGACTTGTTTCCGTTCAGAAGGAGCTTGATAAACAACTTCTCCGTCATGGGTTTCAATTCGTTTAATAAATGTTGGACGAATTTCTTTTCCGCCATTAGCAAAGATGCCGTACGCATTAACCATATCAATGACTTTGACAGGTGAAGTTCCAAGAGCTAAAGATGGAACTTTCTTTAAAGGTGATGATATACCAAGTGTTTTAGCGGTTTCGATCAAGCGATTTTCCCCAATGAACAAATGCGTTTTGACCGCATAAATATTGTCTGAAAGTGCGATGGCTTGAGCCATTGTAATAGGCGCATCTGCATAATAATTGTGATAGTTACTAGGCGTGTATGTCGAAACACCATCTTCTAATTTGAACGTCGTTTCTTCACTTTTCATTGGAGTGGATTCAGTAAAACCATCTTTTAATGCCGCATAGTATAAAAATGGCTTCATCGTTGAGCCAGGCTGTCTTACTGCTTGAGTAGCGCGGTTAAACGGGCTCTTTTCATAATCTCTTCCACCAATAAGAGCTTTCACTTGTCCATTTTTAGGATTCATCGCAACAAATGCACTTTGTACGTCTGAAGAGCTGCTGATAACATCTTTCATTTTTTCTTCTGCCGTTCGCTGCATCTTTTCATCCAGCGTTGTATAAACGCGAAGTCCATTTGTATAAATCATGGTTTCATCAATGCCTAAATCTTGCTTTAATTCTGCTAGCGCTGCATCCATAAAGTAAGAAGCGTCTTCTTTGTTAGGATCTTTTTCAGCAGGCTTTGAAAATGCTAGGGGAGTTACCAGCGCTTTTGTTGCTTGCTTCGACGTAATAATTCCATCCTCTTTCATGAGAGATAAAATGATATTTTGTCGTTTTTTTGCATTTTCCTGATGAATAAGAGGAGAGTAGTAGCTAGGGCCTTTTGGAATACCGGCTAACATACTCGCTTCACTTAACGTCAAATTTTTGGCGTGCTTATCAAAGTACAGCCTAGCTGCCGCTTCAATTCCATAAGCTCCATGGCCGTAGTAAATCGTATTCATGTAGCCTTCTAGAATTTGGTCTTTGCTATAATTCATTTCTAACCGAATCGTATACAGAGCTTCTTGAAGCTTTCGAGTCCACGTTTTGTCGTGCTCTAAAAACAAGTTTCGTGCATACTGCTGAGTAATAGTACTCGCACCCTGTACTTTTCCCATAGCTTTTATATCAGCTACAATTGCTCCGGCGATTCGATGCATATCAAAGCCGTGATGCTCGTAGAAGCGCTTATCTTCAACGGCTAAAGTCGCATCTTTTACGTAAGGTGAAATTTGATTAAGTGAAACCCAGTAGCGCTTTTGTCCATTGTGAACTTCATCAAGAACTTTACCGTTTGCTGAGTAGAAAACAGCTGTTTGAGAAACGTTTAGCGGAGGAGGGCCAGCGATTTTGGCGTAGAGAAAGATACTTATGTAGGCAAACAACAATAAAGCCCCCGCTAATATACCAAGGACGAGAAGAATTCGGAAGATGCGTCTTGCCTTTTTTAAATGTTCGGTTAATACCGTTTCCATTTCCATTCACCACCAATATGTGTCACTATGCACCGTACATGTTGCTTTCAACACAACAAAATTCTATTAAAAGAGCGGTGCAAGTAGATTCTAAAGCTTGTATCTATCATCAGTATGAAATAGAAAAGGAGGTTTTAAACCTCCATTGCTAAAAATTTTACTTGCTTTTTTGCTGAATTCATCTATACTTTTTTCATGTTTGTATAAATTATGTTAGGGTAATCTATGCATAGGTTAATTCTCAAAATAGAAGGGAAGATTTTGAAATGGAATTATGGTTCACAGAAAAGCAAACAAAGAACTTTGGTATTACAGCTAAAATTAATCGCACTTTACATACAGAGCAAACGGAGTTTCAAAAATTAGACATGGTTGAAACAGAAGAGTTTGGTAACATGCTCCTACTTGACGGTATGGTTATGACAACAGAAAAAGATGAGTTCGTTTATCATGAAATGGTTGCACATGTACCGTTATTTACGCATCCAAATCCAGAAAACGTACTAGTTGTAGGTGGAGGAGACGGAGGCGTAATCCGTGAAATCTTAAAACACCCAAGCGTAAAAAAAGCGACGTTAGTTGATATCGATGGAAAAGTTATTGAGTACTCAAAAAAATTCTTACCTTCAATTGCGGGTAAACTAGAAGATCCTCGTGTTGATGTACAAGTAGATGACGGATTTATGCACATCGCTAAAAGCGAGAACGAATACGATGTCATTTTAGTGGATTCAACAGAGCCAGTAGGTCCAGCTGTGAATTTATTTACAAAAGGATTCTATGCAGGTATCTCAAAAGCACTTAAAGAAGATGGTATCTTTGTTGCTCAATCGGACAACCCTTGGTTCACGCCAGAACTTATCTCAAATGTTCAGCGTGATGTAAGAGAAATCTTCCCGATTACACGTCTATACGTAGCAAATATTCCAACATACCCAAGCGGTTTATGGACATTTACAATGGGCTCAAAGAAACATGATCCATTGGAAGTAAGCGAAGATCGTTTCTTTGATATTGATACAAAATATTACACAAAAGAATTGCACAAAGCGGCATTTGCCTTACCTAAATTTGTGCAAGATCTTATTAAATAAGTTATCACATACAAGTGAGATGCCAGAGGTTTAAGGCTGGCATCTTTTCTATGAGTAATGAAGGAGGAACAAAATATGCGTTTTGATGAAGCTTATTCAGGTAATGTATTTATTGGCAGTCACCCTGTTTTTGAAGAAAGTGAAGCGGTTCTTTACGGAATGCCAATGGACTGGACAGTTAGCTATCGTCCAGGTTCACGATTTGGCCCAACTCGTATTCGTGAAGTATCAATTGGATTAGAAGAATACAGCCCGTATTTAGATCGGGAGCTAGAAGAAGTGAAATATTTTGATGCAGGAGATATTCCACTTCCATTTGGGAATCCTCAGCGCAGCTTGAACATAATTGAAGAGTATATCGACCAGCTTTTAGCAGCGGACAAGTTCCCATTAGGCATGGGCGGAGAGCATTTGGTTTCTTGGCCTGTTATGAAAGCTATGTATAAAAAATACCCGGATTTAGCCATTATCCATATGGATGCTCACACAGACCTTCGTGAAGAGTATGAAGGAGAACCACTTTCTCATTCCACTCCAATTCGTAAAGTTGCTGAACTAATCGGACCGGAGAATGTTTATTCATTTGGTATTCGTTCAGGAATGAAAGAAGAATTTCAATGGGCAAAAGAAAACGGTATGCATATTTCGAAATTTGAAGTTCTAGAGCCGTTAAAAGAGATTCTACCAACACTTGCAGGTCGTCCTGTTTATGTAACAATTGATATCGATGTATTAGATCCAGCGCACGCTCCTGGTACAGGAACAGTAGATGCAGGCGGTATCACATCAAAAGAGCTTTTAGCTTCTATTCACGCAATTGCTAAATCAGATCTTCGTATTGTCGGAGGAGATTTAGTCGAAGTAGCTCCAATTTATGATCCGTCTGAACAAACAGCTAATACAGCAAGCAAGCTTATTCGCGAAATGATCTTAGGCTGGGTTCAAAAGAAATAAATAAAGTAAAAAGGCGGCCGCCTACGGCCGCCTTTTTTGTTTAAAATATGTGAGTACGTCAAACACAGTGAAAAAAGGAATTCTCGGCTTATCTATCATATTTCCTTTGAAGTATTATTGAATTCTTTCTTTAGAATGTTTATACTATTTAAGTTATAACGTATTCATTTTAATAAGGAAGTGTCTTTTGTGAGTAACGCTTCAGAAGTCAAAAAACCCATTGAAGTTAAAATTGTGACGGATATCCGTGATGGTCACCGAAAAGAGACAACATCGGTAAATGCAAAAGGTATGTATTATGAAAAAGGATCGAAAATTTATCTTACATACACAGAGCGCCAAGAGGAAATCGGAGATATTAAAACAATGGTAAAAATTAGCGAAGACGAAGTATCAATTAACCGAACTGGTGCTGTTCAAATGAAGCAATCGTTTCGTAAAAAGGTACAGATCGAAGGAACTTATATAAGCCCTTATGGACGTATGGATTTACTAACATTCGCTCATAACATTGAATATAAACAAATGACTCAAAAGGGTCGGTTATTTTTAACGTATGATCTAGAAGTACAGGGTCAGCCTACCGGGAAATATGCGTTAACCATTACATTCAAGGAGGAGAAAAAATGAACATCGTCGAACAAGTGCAGCAAAAATTAAAAGCTGAAATTCAAGATGCTGTGGTCAAAGCAGGACTTGCTGAAAAAGCAGAACTTCCAGAAGTTCTATTAGAAACACCAAAAGATAAAACACATGGTGATTATTCTACCAATATGGCTATGCAGCTAGCTCGTATTGCCAAAAAAGCACCGCGTGTTATCGCTGAAGAGCTTGTAGCAAACTTCGATAAATCAAAAGCATCTATCGAAAAAATTGACATTGCAGGCCCTGGATTCATCAACTTTTATATGAATAACTCTTATTTAACAGAGCTTATTCCAACGATTATAAAAGCTGGTGAAGCATACGGTGAGACAAACGTAGGGAACGGACAAAAAGTACAGGTTGAGTTTGTTTCAGCTAATCCGACAGGAGATTTACATTTAGGACATGCCCGCGGTGCTGCAGTTGGAGACTCATTATGTAATGTTCTTGAAAAAGCAGGTTACGATGTGTCACGTGAATACTATATCAATGATGCTGGTAACCAAATTAATAACCTGGCTTATTCAGTAGAAGCACGCTACATGCAGGCTCTTGGTTTAGAGAAAGAAATGCCTGCAGACGGCTATCATGGTGCTGATATTATAAACATCGGAAAAGAGTTAGCAAAAGAGCACGGAGACAAGTATGTAAACGCCTCTGAAGAAGAGCGTTTTGAATTCTTCCGTCAATACGGATTAGATTATGAGTTAGCTAAATTAAAGCGTGATCTTGAACAATTCCGTGTGAAATTTGACGTATGGTATTCTGAAACGTCTCTTTATAAAAATGATAAAATTTCAGTTGCACTTGAAACGTTGAAAAAACAAGGCCACGTATATGAAGAAGAAGGTGCTACGTGGTTCCGCTCTACAACATTTGGTGATGATAAAGACCGTGTGTTAATTAAAAATGACGGTTCATTTACGTACTTAACGCCAGATATTGCGTATCACCAAGACAAAATTCAACGCGGATTTGATAAGCTAATTAATATTTGGGGAGCCGACCACCATGGATATATTCCTCGTATGAAAGCGGCGATTCAAGCACTTGGTTATGAAAAAGATACGCTGGAAGTAGAAATTATTCAAATGGTTCAACTGTATCAAAATGGCGAAAAAATGAAGATGAGCAAACGTACAGGTAAAGCAGTAACAATGCGTGACCTAGTAGAAGAGGTAGGCCTTGATGCAACTCGCTACTTCTTTGCGATGAGAAGTGCGGATACACATTTAGACTTTGATTTAGATTTAGCTGTTTCTCAATCTAATGAAAATCCTGTATACTACGCGCAATATGCTCATGCCCGTATTTGCAGTATTCTTCGTCAAGGTGAAGAGATGGGGATTCAATCAACATCTGGCGCCGACCTTTCATTAATTAGTGCAGAAAAAGAAATGGAACTGCTGAAGAAAATCGGAGAGTTCCCTCAGGCCGTAGCGGAAGCAGCAACAAAACGTATTCCGCACCGCATTACGAACTATGTATTTGATCTTGCTTCTACGTTCCATAGCTTCTATAATGCAGAAAAAGTATTAGACAGCGATAATATAGAAACAAGTAAAGCGCGTATTGAACTAGTGAAAGCTGTTCAAGTAACGCTTCAAAACTCCTTAAAACTAATTGGTGTTTCAGCACCTGAAAAAATGTAAATAAAAAAAGAGCCTCTTGGCTCTTTTTTTATTTAAAAAACAAGCGTGGCGCCTCCCGTACGCTTTACTCCTCTCATTGATGCTAAATCTTCCACTAATTTTAGCAGCGCTTTATCTTTTAACTTTGCTTCAATCATTACGTCAAAATCTTGTCCCATATCTTTAGCTATTTGCAAAAAAGGTGCGATGAAATCAGTTGAGACATAATCAGAGTGACTTCTAAATTCTTTTTCAGATTTAGGAGAAGAGATATGTACTTTTGGTTTTAATCCGATATGTTTCCACGTGTCAAAGATACGAGGGAGCAATAGGTCAAGAGGTTCTTCTCCTTCATTTGCTTTATGGTGGTGATAATCAAAGAGGAGAGGGACTTTCTCTTTTTCGCATACGGCTAATGTTTCTTCAGTTGTGTATGTTTTATCATCGTTTTCAAGAGTCATGCGCTTTTTAATGGCAGGCGGCAGCGTTTGAATGTTTTCATGAAATCGACCAATCGCTTTTTCTTTATTGCCATAAGCTCCTCCTACATGAATATTAATAAGAGCTTGATCAGCTACTCCCATCGCTTCAAGCATTCTATAGTGATAATCCATATCTTTTACCGCATTTTCTGTAATGTGTTTTTTGTCGCTTGTAAATAATGTGAACTGATTGGGGTGAAAACTCACGCGCAGCTGATGATTCCGAATCAATTCTCCTATCTCTGACCAGTCTTCTTGGAACGCATCAATGTAATTCCAAGCTACTTCAGGATGAGTAGCTAAAGGGACAAGAGAAGATGACAATCGATACAGCATAATTTCGTGGGCAATATTAAAATGCAAAGCGCGCTTAGTATGATTCAAATTTTGTTTTGTGACGTGATGAAGCTTATCCAGCCTCTCATCTTTTTTCATTTTTCCCCATCTAGTAAACGTGAGGGTTTTAGCAGGTGAGCAGTCCCAAAGCGACAGGGCATGTGATACATAGCCAAATCTAATTTTCATGATAAATCTTCCTCTTTTCGTTCATTAAAGTAACGGAGAAATAAAGGTTGCAAATCCTTGCTTTAGTTTTTCACTCCATTTTCGGTTTTTGACATCTTCTAAAGACAAAATTGGGCATTCCCCCATACAAGCTTTAAAGCTGTTCTTTACTTCTTCAATATACGTTGCATCATAGATTAAACAGTTGATTTCAGCATTTAAGAACAAGCTTCTTTTATCAAAATTAGCCGTTCCTACATCGCAGATAACATTGTCTGCAATTAATACTTTGGCATGGTAAAAACCGTAATAATATTGATAAATCATACAACCTGCTTGAAGTAATGTGGGAAGATAAGCAAACGCAGCATGATGAACAAGCGGTTGATCTGCACGCATTGGAATTAAAATATGAACTTTTACTCCCCGTGCACGAGCTTGGAGTAAAGCATTCATCAAAGGTTCACTTGGAATAAAATAAGGAGTACCTATGTACAATTCCCTATTGGCTTGGTTGATAATCGATAAAAAGCTTTCTTCAAGTGAAAAACCTTCAGTCGACTTTAGCTGAATAACATAGTCTCCTTCAGAGGTTGGTGGAAAGTATCTTTCCACTTTACGCAGGTCTAAGCCGGTAGCAGCATACCAGTCGCTCAATAGTTGCATTTGAAGGTCTTGTATACCTTCCCCTTCCATACGCAGGTGGTAATCTTTCCACACCCCAAGCTTGGCGTCGAGTCCTAAATATTCTCTTCCAATATTAAAACCGCCAATGTAGCCAACTTTCCCATCAATAACGGCCATTTTACGGTGATTGCGTGCGTTGAGTGTATAAAACAAATAAGGCCACCGTAGCGTTCGACTGTAAGCAAAATGAACACCTTGTTTCTTTAAGAATGCAATTTTGTTTTTCTTGATTTTATAGCTTCCTACACGGTCTACCAATAATCTGACTTCAACATTTTGCTGTGCTTTTTGGACTAGTAAATCTAAAAATTCTTGGCTAATTTCATCATTTTGTACAATGTAAAACGATAAATGGATAAATGAAGAGGCATTTTCTATTTCGTGAAATAAATCTTTATACAAGACATTCCCGTCTGCGAACAAAAAGAGAGAAGCACGGCGTTTTGGAAAAGTATTTTCAGCCTGGGAAAATACTTTCTTTCCAACACCAAGGTCAATTGCAAGCCAAGCAATAAAAATAATAAAAAGTAAAATCACAATCATGCCGCTCATCATGTCACCTCTTTTCCCGATGTAAATACATTTTATGTTGTTCTTAGTGTCACCTTGTTTAAATAGAATATGAACAAAAGAACGAAAAGATATTGACTGAATGCTCATTCATTATATACAATGAAAACAGATATATTATCAGAAAATTTAGTCGTCAGGAGGAAAGAAAGGTAACAAATTATTCAAGGAGGGGACGAGATGACAGGGTTGCTGTGGGTGAATTTTCTCTTTTTTATTATTGTAACCGCTTACGCTATCTCTTTGTTTGTATATTTAATTCGCACACGCATTGAGTACATTCAATTAGGAAAAAAAGTTGAATTTGATCAGCGGTTAAAAGAAAGGCTGCAAAAAATTTGGGTGAATGTGTTTGGACAAAAGAAACTGTTAAAAGATAAAAAAAGTGGAATTATGCACGTCATGTTTTTTTATGGGTTTATTTTAGTTCAGTTCGGCGCGTTAGACTTCATTATAAAAGGTTTGCTTCCAGGTAAACATTTGCCGCTTGGACCTTTATATCCCGGCTTTACATTTTTCCAAGAAATTGTGACGTTTTTGATTTTAGTAGCAGTTGTCTGGGCTTTTCACCGTCGCTATGTAGAAAAGCTTGTGCGTTTAAAAAGAGGATTTAAATCTGGTTTAGTACTGATTTTTATTGGAGCACTTATGCTGTCAGTGCTTGTTGGAAACGGCATGTCAATCATCTGGCATAATCATGAACCAGCATGGACAGAACCGATTGCGTCATCTATTGCCATCTTGTTTAAGGGAATCAATGATACTGCCGCTATCTCCATTTTTTATGTTTCATGGTGGATTCACTTAGCCGTGTTATTGACGTTTTTAGTATATGTTCCTCAATCAAAACATGCTCATTTACTGGCTGGACCGGCTAACGTATTTTTTAACCGTGTTTCTAAGCCAGGTAAGCTTGAAAAGATTGATTTTGAAGATGAGACGCAGGAGACGTTTGGGGTTGGTAAGATTGAAGAATTCACGCAGCATCAGCTCATTGATTTATATGCCTGTGTAGAATGCGGTCGATGTACGAATATGTGTCCGGCAACGGGTACGGGGAAAATTTTGTCTCCAATGGATTTAATTTTGAAGATGCGCGATCACTTAACAGAAAAAGGAGCGGTTGTGACATCTAAGGCTCCTTGGGTTCCTACGTATGCATTCTCTAAAACAAAAGGAAATCAGCTGGCGATGATGGCGGCCAGCCAAGGCGGAGCAGAAGCCGCAGCAACAGCGGAATATAATCCCGCCCTAATTGGAGATGTCATTACGGAAGAAGAAATTTGGGCATGTACAACGTGCCGAAACTGTGAAGATCAATGTCCCGTAATGAACGAGCATGTAGATAAGATCATAGATTTACGACGTTTTTTAGTATTAACCGAAGGAAAGATGGACGCGGATGCTCAGCGTGCCATGACGAATATTGAGCGTCAAGGAAACCCTTGGGGATTAAACCGAAAAGAGCGTGAAGAATGGCGACATGTAAGAGAAGATGTTCACATTCCGACTGTTAAAGAAGTAAGTAAAGCGGGTGAAACGTTTGAGTATTTGTTCTGGGTAGGTTCGATGGGATCTTATGATAACCGCAGTCAAAAAATCGCTCTATCGTTTGCTAAGCTTCTCAATGAAGCTGGTGTTTCATTTGCGATTTTAGGAAATAAAGAAAAAAATTCTGGTGATACGCCCCGCAGGTTGGGCAATGAATTTTTATTCCAAGAGTTAGCTTCTAAAAATATCGCTGAATTTGAAAAAAATGAAATCAAAAAAATTGTTACGATTGATCCACATGCTTACAATATCTTCAAAAATGAATATCCAGATTTCGGTTTTGAAGGAGAAGTGTATCATCACACAGAATTATTAGCTATGTTGATGAAAGAAGGTAAGCTGACACCAAAACATGCGGTTAATGAAAAAATTACCTTCCATGATTCCTGTTATTTAGGAAGATATAACGAAGTAAACAGTCCACCAAGAGAAATTTTGAAAGCGATTCCAGGTGTTAGTTTGATTGAAATGGATCGCAACCGTGAAAATGGTATGTGCTGTGGAGCAGGAGGAGGGTTAATGTGGACGGAAGAAACGACCGGCCAGCGCATTAACGTAGCGCGCACGGAACAAGCCTTAGCCGTTAATCCAAGCATTATCAGTTCAGGTTGTCCGTACTGCTTAACGATGCTAAGTGACGGAACAAAAGCAAAAGAAGTAGAAGAAAAGGTTCATACGTATGACGTAGCAGAACTGCTTGAAAAGTCAATTTATGGTGACGTGCAAGAACAGGTTTCATAAAGGAGAAGTAGAGATGGTATTCATCTCTACTTTTTAAAGAAAGGAAATTGAGCAAGCGTTCAATCGGCAAGGACAAAGAGTAGGAAAAAGGGAGGAAACAATAGTGGGGAAAACAGTTATTGTGAGTGCAGTTCGAACACCTTTTGGAAAATTAGGTGGCAGCGTAAGCGGACTAAAAGCGGCAGAACTAGGGGGGAGAGCGATTCAAGCAGCATCAAAGGGACGTACAGAAATTGATTCCGTTATTATGGGGTGCGTGCTGCAAGGGGGCCAAGGACAGCTACCTTCTAGGCAAGCCATGCATTATGCAGGTTTACCGTGGCAAGTAGAGACGGAAACCATTAATAAAGTTTGTGCATCGGGTATGCGCAGTATTACAACTGCTGATCAGCTGATTCGATTAGGAGAAGCAAAAACAATCATTGCAGGTGGAATGGAATCGATGAGTAACGCGCCGTATCTTCTTCCAAAAGCAAGATGGGGATTCCGGATGGGAGATAGCGTGGTGACGGATTTGATGGTTCATGACGGTTTGACATGCAGCTTTACAGGGGTGCAAATGGGTACGTATGGAAATCAAATAGCTTCTGAAATGAATATTTCCCGAGAAAAGCAGGATGAATGGGCGCTTCGCAGTCATCAATTAGCGGTAGAGTCAGAAGAAAAAGGGAGATGGGATGCAGAAAGAATTTCAGTTGATATTCCTTCTAAAAAAGGAACGATAAAGGTTCAAAAAGATGAAGGACCAAGAAAAGATACGTCGTTAGAAAAACTCTCGTCTCTTCGGCCTGTATTTGGCCACAGTGGAACCATTACAGCAGGAAATGCACCTAGCGTGAATGACGGAGCAGCTGCGCTCATGCTAATGGATGAAGATGTGGCGAAAGCAAATGGCTATGAGCCGTTGGCTACGATTATAAACCATACTTCTCTTGCGATGGAGCCAAGGGAATTTCCGAAAACACCTGGGTTTGCTATTAACAAGCTACTGCAAAAAACAAAGAAGACAGTAGATGATATTGCGCTGTTTGAAATCAATGAAGCTTTTTCAGCAGTAGCATTAATGAGTATGGAGATTGCAGGGCTTCCGGCTGAAAGAGTAAATGTGAACGGCGGGGCAGTGGCACTTGGACATCCGATTGGAGCAAGCGGCGCCCGTATTGTTGTAACGCTCATTCATGAATTAAGACGACGAGGCGGCGGACTAGGCATTGCTGCTATTTGCAGCGGCGGCGGCCAAGGTGATGCCATCATGGTAGAAGTGTAAAAGGGGGAAATCAACTTGAATATTGAAACAGTTATGGTTATTGGAGCAGGTCAGATGGGAGCAGGCATTGCGCAAGTATTTGCTGCGAGCGGATATCAAGTTTCTTTGTATGACATTGATCAAAAAAATACACAAAAAGGAATAGAAGGTATTGATAAACGTCTGAAAAAACAGGTGGAAAAAGGTTCTCTCTCAGCTAAGGAATATGAAGGGATTATGGAGCGCCTTCACTTAGCAAATGAAATAACAGCAGCACAAAAAGCAGATTTAATCGTCGAAGCGGTTGTGGAAAAGATGGAAGTCAAGCAAGCCATTTTTGCGGAGTTGGATTCGTTAGCCCCGAGTCATACTATTTTAGCAACCAACACGTCTTCGCTTCCTATTACTGAAATTGCAGCTGTGACTACTCGACCTGAAAAAGTAATTGGCATGCACTTTATGAATCCTGTTCCCGTGATGAAGCTCGTTGAAATTATTAGAGGGCTGGCTACTGCTGATGAAGTGTATCAAGCAGTCTATGAAACAACAAAAAAATTAAATAAAACCCCGGTGGAAGTTCATGATTTTCCAGGGTTTGTTTCAAATCGAATTTTAATGCCAATGATTAACGAAGCTGTGTTTACGCTCTATGAAGGTGTAGCAAACGAAGAGGATATTGATCAAGTGATGAAACTAGGAATGAACCATCCAATGGGACCTTTGACATTAGCAGATTTCATCGGCCTCGATACATGTTTGTTTATTATGGAAACGCTCCATAAAGGGTTTGGTGATGACAAATATCGTCCTTGTCCATTGCTTAGGAAATATGTAAAGGCAGGATGGCTTGGTCGAAAAACAGGAAAAGGATTTTTTACGTACGAAACATAAAGGAGTGGCAAAATGATCTTTTTTACGTCTGAACAACACATGATTAAAAAGATGGTAGCTGATTTTAGTGAAAAAGAAGTCGCTGCGGCTGTGCCAAACATGGAAAAGGGTGAATTTCCTCGAGGTTTATTAAAGCAGATGGCTGATCTTGGCCTGATGGGCATTCCCGTTCCTCAAACATACGGAGGAGGTGGACTGGACTTTGTGTCATACATGATTGCCATCCACGAAATATCAAAAGTAAGTCCAGCCCTCGGCGTCATTTTGTCTGTTCATACTTCTGTAGGTACGAATCCTATTGTCGTATTTGGGACGGAAGATCAAAAACAAAAGTATGTAAAAAAACTTGCGACAGGTGAATATTTAGGTGCTTTTTGCCTAACAGAACCTAGTGCAGGGTCTGATGCCGCAAGCCTAAAAACAAAAGCAGAACGAAAAGGAGACCACTATCTTTTAAATGGGTCAAAGCTTTTCATTACAAACGGGGGAGAAGCGGATACATATATTGTATTTGCTAAAACGAATCCCGAACGCGGGTCGAGAGGGATGAGCGCCTTTATCGTTGAAAAGACGATGGAGGGATTTTCAGTAGGAAAAGATGAACATAAGATGGGTCTTCACGGTTCTCGAACGGTTCAACTGCACTTTGAAAATATACAGGTGCCTGTAGAAAATCGTCTCGGAGAAGAAGGTGAAGGATTTCGAATTGCTATGGCTAATTTAAATGCTGGAAGAATTGGTATTGCTGCTCAGGCGGTAGGAATTGCTGAAGGTGCGTTAACAGCAGCCAAAAACTATGCAAATGAACGATATCAATTTGGAAAGCCGATTTTATCTCAGCAGGGAATTGCCTTTAAGCTGGCTGATATGGAAACGGCTGTTGAATCAGCGAAGCTTTTAATGTACAGAGCCGCTTTTTTATATGATCAAAAACTTCCTTGCAAAAAAGAAGCCTCAATGGCGAAATTGTTTGCTTCCCAGACGGCTATGAATGTAGCAATCGATGCGATTCAAGTTTTGGGAGGCTATGGTTATATGAAAGATTATCCAGTAGAGAGGTATTTTCGTGACGCCAAAGTGTGCGAAATCTACGAAGGTACAAGCGAAATTCAGCGCATTGTCATTAGCAGTCAACTATAGGGGGAATAATCATGTTTTTTAAACTTTCAGAAGAGCACGAAATGATTCGAAAAATGGTGCGAGACTTTGCCAAAAACGAAGTGGCTCCGACAGCTGCACAACGAGATGAAGAAGAGCGTTTTGACAGAGGAATCTTTACACAAATGGCTGATCTAGGATTAACAGGTATTCCATGGCCAGAGCAATACGGAGGAATCGGCAGTGACTATCTAGCTTATTGCATTGCCGTTGAAGAACTATCTAGAGTATGTGCATCAACAGGCGTTACGTTGTCGGCTCATACTTCTCTTGCCGGCTGGCCAATCTATACATTCGGAACAGAAGAACAAAAACAAAAATACCTGAAACCTATGGCAACGGGTGAGAAAATAGGTGCTTATGGGTTAACGGAACCGAGTGCTGGATCAGACGCAGGAGGAATGAGAACGCTCGCTGTAAAGGACGGAGAAGATTATATTTTAAATGGTTCTAAAATCTTTATTACAAACGGCGGCGAAGCGGATATTTACGTCGTATTTGCTCGCATCGATCCTAATGAAAAACGCACGAGCGCTTTTATTATTGAAAAAGATATGCCGGGATTTTCAGTTGGTAAAAAAGAAAAGAAACTGGGCATTCGCTCTTCACCTACCACAGAAATTATTTTCGAGGATTGCCGTGTTCCAAAAGAAAATTTGCTAGGAAATGAAGGAGAAGGATTTAAAGTTGCCATGATGACGCTAGATGGCGGCCGAAATGGTATTGCAGCGCAGGCGGTAGGAATTGCTCAAGGAGCGTTAGATGCGGCGGTGGATTATGCAAAGGAACGTCAGCAATTTGGAAAGCCCATTATTTCTCAGCAAGGAATTGCTTTTAAGTTAGCCGACATGGCCACGAGTATAGAAGCTGCCAGACTGTTAACCTATCAAGCTGCTTGGCTCGAGTCTCAAGGGCTGCCATACGGCAAAGAATCAGCCATGTCAAAATTATATGCTGGGGATACAGCAATGAAAGTAACGACAGAAGCTGTTCAAGTATTTGGAGGGTACGGTTATACAAAAGATTATCCAGTAGAACGTTTTATGAGAGATGCAAAAATCACGCAAATTTATGAGGGTACACAAGAAATTCAGCGTCTCGTCATTTCTAGGTATCTTGCTAAATAAAACACTTGTTGTAGGAGAGGTGAAAAAATGAAAAAGAGGGAAGTTCTCACATCCATTAAAGATGAAAAGCTGATTGTAGAGCGTCGTAATCAAATGATTAAAGGGGCCGTCACGCTATTTAAGGAAAAAGGTTTTCACCGAACAACAACAAGGGAAATTGCCAAAGCCGCTGGGTTCAGTATCGGTACACTTTACGAATATATTCAATCTAAAGAAGATGTTTTATATCTTGTATGTGACAACATTTACGACGAAGTGAGAGAGCGATTAGAAGAGATGGTAGTGGATCGTTATACAATCGCTGAGCTTCAACAAGCGATTCAACACTATTTTAAAGTTGTAGATGAGCTTCAAGATGAAGTATTAGTCATGTACCAAGAAGCGAAATCGCTGTCTAAAGATGCGCTTCCATATGTATTAAAAAAAGAGCTGGATATGGTTGAAATGTTTAAGGTTATTATCGAAGGCTGCGTAGAAAACAATCAATTTGCACTTACGGATAAAGAAATTTCGCTGTTTGCTCATCATTTATTTGTTCAAGGTCAGATGTGGGCATTTCGCAGATGGTGGCTGCAAAAGCATTATTCACTAGAAGAATATACAAATATGCAGTTGGATTTTTTACTTAAAAATTTTTCATTTCAACAACTGTGTGAGGGGGAGACAGTTTGAATACAAGCAAAAGACCGCTTCGTTTTTTAACCGCTTCTAGCCTGTTTGACGGCCACGATGCGTCTATTAATATTATGAGACGGATTCTTCAAGCCAAGGGGGTAGAAGTCATTCATCTGGGGCATAACCGATCTGTTGAAGAAATTGTTAACGCTTCCATACAAGAGGATGTTCAGGGGATCGCCATTTCTTCTTACCAAGGCGGCCATGTAGAATATTTTAAGTATATGTACGATTTACTCCAAGAACAACAGGCTTCTCATATTAAAATTTATGGAGGCGGCGGCGGGGTAATTATTCCGAGTGAGATTCAAGAGCTTCATGATTACGGCATCTCTAAAATCTTTTCTCCGGAAGATGGACGAAAAATGGGGTTAGAAGGCATGATTCAATTCATGATCGATGATTGTTATTACACAAATCCCCCTGCACTACCGAATGATCGAACCTTAACGCCGGCTAATGACCGTTTAATTGCCCAGCTTATTACATGTGCTGAAAATGAAGCCTATGAATACACAAAAGAGCATGCAGCCGCTCTTGAAGAAATACGAGAAAGTGTAATCGACAGCGAGACGGATCAAAAAATACCGGTTATTGGAATCACAGGAACAGGAGGAGCGGGGAAAAGTTCGCTTACGGATGAATTAGTAAGAAGGTTTATTGAACATATTCCAGATATTCATGTAGCTGTTTTATCCGTTGATCCAACTAAACAAAAGACCGGAGGAGCGCTTCTTGGGGATCGAATTCGCATGAACATCGCAGCGTCTCCTCGTGTGTATATGAGAAGTTTGGCCACGCGTTCATCTGGACATGAGCTATCGGCGGCCATTCGAGATGGAATTGCCGTCGTGAAAAAAGCGTGCTTCGACATTATCATTGTCGAAACAAGCGGCATCGGGCAAGCTGATGCTCAAGTTAAAGATATTGCAAACGTCTCTCTTTATGTCATGACAAGCGAATTTGGCGCGCCGTCGCAGTTAGAAAAGATTGAAATGATTGATTACGCAGACTTTATTGTCATCAATAAATTTGAAAAAAAAGGTTCCGAAGACGCAAAAAAACAAGTGCAGCGTCAATATCAGCGCAATCATCAGCTGTTTGAAAATAGTCTCTCTACGATGCCAGTTTACGGAACAATCGCGAGTCAGTTCAACGACGGGGGAACAAATATTTTATTTGAAGATCTTGTAAATCATCTGCATCAAACATGCCGTACGTCTTGGCACGTAGAAAAATCATCAGAGCGCGTAAGTGAAAAGAAATATACCATCATTCCTAATGATCAACAGCAATATTTACAGGAGATTGTAAACAGCGTTCGTTCTTATCACCGCAATACGGACGTTCAAGCGCAAACAGCGCGTAAATTTTATCAGCTAGAGGGTGCTCTCGAAGAAGTGGAAACAGAAACAGCCAAGCAAGAGCTCACTCAGCTAAAGGAGAAATATCAAAAACAGCTAACGGCCGAATCGATTGAAAAGCTGGAAAACTGGCCTAAATTAAAAAGTCAGTATCGGCAAGAAGAACTTATTACAAAGGTAAGAAATAAAGAAATTAAAACGTCTTTGCAAGTTGATACGCTATCAGGACTGCGTATTCCGCGCGTGGCCCTTCCAAAGGTTGATGAATACGGGGAAGTTCTTCGTTTTCTTTATAAAGAAAACGTGCCAGGTGCATTTCCATACACAGCAGGTGTTTTTCCGTTCAAACGAAAAGGTGAAGATCCTAAGCGTCAATTCGCAGGTGAAGGAACACCAGAACGAACCAATCGCCGCTTTCACTATTTGTCAAAAGATGATGAGGCCAAGCGCTTAAGTACAGCGTTTGATTCTGTAACGCTTTATGGAGAAAATCCGGATCCAAGGCCGGATATCTTCGGGAAAATTGGCGAAAGCGGCGTAAATGTCTGTACGCTTGATGATATGAAACTTTTGTATAAGGGATTTGATCTTTGCCATCCTTCGACTTCCGTTTCGATGACGATTAATGGACCGGCTCCGATATTACTAGCTATGTTTATGAATACAGCTATCAGCCAGCAGGTAGAAAAGAAAGAAGAAGAATTAAAGCGTCCTTTAACGGAACAGGAATACGAGGAAGTAAAGTCGGGTACGTTGAAACAAGTGAGAGGAACCGTTCAAGCGGATATTTTAAAAGAAGATCAAGGCCAAAATACCTGTATTTTTTCCACAGAATTTGCGTTAAAAATGATGGGAGATATTCAGCAGTACTTTATTGACGAGAAAGTGCGCAACTATTATTCTGTGTCTATTTCAGGCTATCATATTGCTGAAGCAGGGGCGAATCCAATTTCTCAGCTCGCGTTTACATTAGCCAACGGTTTTACGTACGTGGAATATTACTTAAGCCGAGGGATGCATATTGATGATTTTGCTCCTAATTTATCGTTTTTCTTTAGTAATGGACTTGACCCTGAATACACGGTTATTGGACGTGTGGCGAGAAGAATATGGGCAATTGTGATGCGTGATAAATACGGCGCAAATGAACGCAGTCAAAAGCTTAAGTATCATATTCAAACATCCGGCCGATCGCTTCATGCACAGGAAATTAATTTTAATGATATACGTACGACGCTGCAAGCCTTAATGGCTCTTCATGACAACTGCAACTCTCTTCATACCAATGCGTATGATGAAGCAATTACAACACCGACAGAGGAATCTGTACGTAGAGCGATGGCCATTCAACTAATCATTACAAAAGAGCATGGACTCACTAAGAATGAAAATCCATTACAGGGCTCTTTTATTATTGATGAACTAACAGACTTGGTAGAAGAAGCGGTATTGGCTGAATTTCAACGCTTAAATGATCGAGGCGGCGTTTTAGGTGCGATGGAAATGCAGTATCAGCGAGGTAAGATTCAAGATGAATCGATGGAATACGAGATGCAAAAACATACGGGAGCTTTACCTATTATAGGAGTAAATACGTATATTAATCCAAATGAAGAGGAAAGTTCCTCAGTTGATGACATGCAGTTAGCCCGCGCATCAAAAGAAGAAAAAAATCATCAAATTAATCAGCTTCAGAAGTTTCAACAGCAGCATGAAGAAAAAAGAGAAGACGCGCTGAAAAGGTTAAAGAAAGCTGCAACAGAAGGAGAGAACATTTTCAAAGAGTTAATGGAGACTGTTAAAGTAGCCAGCTTAGGAGAAATTACGCGAGCTTTATATGAATGCGGTGGGCAATATCGTCGAAATATGTAATAATGTATCGTTAGTATATAGTGATATATTAAAAGCCGCGGTGACTATTTTTGGTCATCGCGGCTTTTATAGACTTAACCCTAACGGACTCAGAATAACTGATGGTGAATTCCTTTTGGTCAAAGGATACTGTTGGTGTATCAAGTAGAATGTATTATAGTAATAAAATGTCTATTTTTTCGTTGTTTTATGCGAAATTCTCGAGAATTTTAGAAACGAGGCTAGCATAAATGTATTGAATTTGTTTATAATGAATGGTATGTATTTATTCGTTTCCATCATTTACACATATGATGAATTGATTTAATAGATTTTCGATATACATAGCCATAGAAAGGATGTGCCAGATTTGAGTTTAGCACAGTACTCAAAAACGGATTTAAAAGAAATGTCGATGATTGAGATTGCTTACGCGCTTCTAGAAGAAAAAACAGATCGTCAAGCAATGTCATTCCAAGAAATTATTGCTGAAATTAAAGCAGCAGCGGAAATGTCAGATCAAGAATTAAAAACGAGATTAGCTCAGTTTTATACAGATATTAATATTGATGGTCGCTTTTTAACAGTAGGGGACAACCATTGGGGTCTTCGTGGATGGTATCCTTTTGACCAGGCTGAAGAAGAAGTTATTCCGGTTGCAAAACCTAAAAAGAAAAAAGCGAAAAAAGCTGTTGTTGAAGAAGTTGAAGACTTTGATGATCTAGAAGAAGATTTAGATTATGAAGATGTTGACGATCTAGACGAAGAAGAAGATTTTGAAGACATCGACGAGCTAGAAGAAGATGAAGATGATCTTGCAGAAGACGATTTTGACGATTTAGAAGATGATCTAGACGATGATGAGGAAGATGAAGAAGACGATTATGAGGACGAAAAAGAAAAATAATCCTTCTTGACTTTTTCAAGCGAAGTAGGTAGAATCTTTTTTGGGCTCTTTAAACAAGCATTTAAAAAGTTTTTATTTAAAATAGACTATTGCTCCCAATCCAGTTTTGGTATTGGGAGCAATTTTTTTATTTTATTTATCAATGTTTTACACCCCGATATGTTCTTATAAATCCTTGATAGAAACTTTCTTTTGGTTCTTGAACGTTTCACATTCATAAGGTTTCTTATAATTTCGCATGCACAATGAATGAATTGTGATTGTTTATGTGAAAACTTTTAATATTGTACAGTTCAAATTATTTAGAGGGGGAAGTATAGATGACAAAGTATATTTTCGTAACAGGCGGTGTTGTATCATCTCTAGGAAAAGGGATTACAGCAGCTTCTTTAGGCCGTTTATTAAAAAACCGTGGGTTGAACGTAACGATTCAAAAGTTTGATCCATACATTAACGTAGACCCAGGAACAATGAGTCCATACCAACACGGTGAGGTATTCGTAACAGATGACGGCGCGGAAACAGACTTAGACTTAGGTCACTATGAGCGTTTTATCGATATCAACTTAAATCGCTACAGCAATGTAACAACAGGTAAAGTATATTCAACAGTATTGAAAAAAGAGCGTCGCGGTGATTATTTAGGCGGAACAGTTCAGGTTATTCCGCACATCACAAATGAAATTAAAGAACGCGTTTTCCGTGCAGGCAAAGAAACAAACGCAGATGTTGTTATTACTGAAATCGGCGGAACGGTAGGAGATATTGAATCACTTCCTTTCCTAGAGGCTATTCGTCAAATCAAAAGCGATATTGGCCGTGACAACGTTATGTATATTCACTGTACACTTGTGCCATATTTAAAAGCGGCTGGTGAAATGAAAACAAAACCAACACAGCATAGTGTAAAAGAATTACGTAGCTTAGGTATTCAGCCAAACGTGATTGTTGTTCGTACAGAAATGCCAATTTCTGAAGATATGAAAGATAAGCTAGCTTTATTCTGCGACATTGATCCAAAAGCAGTTATTGAGTGTGCAGACGCTGAAACATTATATGAAATTCCACTATCTCTACAAGAGCAGCACTTAGATCAAATCACATGCGATCACTTGAAATTAGATTGCAAAGAGGCAGAAATGACTGAGTGGAAAGCACTTGTTGAGAAAGTAAAAGGACTTTCAAACACAACAAAAATTGCATTAGTTGGTAAGTATGTAGAGCTTCAAGATGCTTATATTTCTGTTGTAGAAGCAATGAAACATGCTGGATATGCATTCGATGCAGATGTAAATATCAAATGGGTAAATTCTGAATTTGTAACAAAAGAAAATGTTCAAGATTTACTTGGTGATGTAGACGGTATCTTAGTTCCAGGTGGATTTGGGGATCGTGGAATCGAAGGTAAAATTGTGGCAACACAATATGCACGTGAGCAAAAAGTTCCATTCTTAGGTATTTGTTTAGGTATGCAGCTAGCATCAGTTGAGTTTGCACGCAATGTATTAGGATTAGAAGGCGCACATTCAGCAGAAATTGCACCTGAAACAAATTATCCAATTATCGACTTATTACCGGAACAAAAAGACGTAGAAGACTTAGGTGGTACATTACGCTTAGGATTATATCCTTGTAAATTGTCTGAAGATACGCTTGCATATGAAGCATATCAAGATGAAGTGGTGTATGAGCGTCATCGTCACCGCTATGAATTTAACAACGAATATCGCCAGCAAATGGAAGAGAAAGGCTTTATCTTCTCTGGTACAAGCCCGGATGGCCGTTTAGTTGAAATTGTAGAGCTTAAAGACCACCCATGGTTCTTGGCTTCACAATTCCACCCAGAATTCACGTCTCGTCCAACAAGACCGCAACCATTGTTCAAAGAATTTATTCGCGCATCAATGGAGTCAGGCCAAAACAAATAAGTGAAATAAAAACACGCTGTCTTTAGACAGCGTGTTTTTTATTCATATTCTTCTACGATTTCTTTTAATGTAAAAATTAAACCGTAGTACGCGTATAAAGCGACCATCATTGCTGGAAAACCAAATCTTGAGCCGTCTTCTCCAGGAATAAGGGGCTTTAACAATTTTGTATCAATATGAGCATCTGCGAGTGCTGTTAAAGAAGGTTCGGTTATTTCTTTAGGGACAGCAGCAATGCTGACAAATGGAATATCGCGTTTCTTTAAACGTTCAGCTATTTCCACAGCTTTGTGATCTGTTGAAAATCGAGAGACAAGCAGTACGCGATCGACGCTAGTCAGCTGATCCAATTCATGTAAAGGCAAAGGTTTTGCCTGACTTAAAGGTTCTGCACTGCTTAGTGCTTCTAGTGTAACGGCATGCATTTCTTCTACACCATAAATATAGATAAATCCTTCTCCGACAGAGGCCTGTGCTAAAATACGCGCGGCATCTTCAAATTGGAATTCTTCTTGTTCTTCAATTCGTTTAAAAAAACCTGAAAGTTGAGTTGTGAAAATTTTAAGCATAGAATCTCCCTTCGATTTAAGCGGCTAAAGCCGTCTATCTACACATTATAACGAAAAAAGCTATCTGTATTCTATCTTGAAATGAGCTACAATGAAAGTAAAGTGCAATGAAGTTAGATGGATGACAAAAAAAGCTATGTTTTGTAACAATTTCTCTAATTAGCAGGGATTTTTGTTTTAAAGGCGAAATACATATGTTAGTTTTGTCTGTAGAAGAGGAATATAAAAGGTGGGATTATATTGGCAGAGAAAATTTTAATTGTTGATGATCAGTATGGTATACGTATTTTATTAACGGAAGTGTTGCAAAAAGAAGGCTATACGACATTTCAAGCGGCGAACGGCTTCCAGGCGATTGATATTACAAAAGAGCAAGCACCGGATCTTGTCTTATTAGATATGAAAATTCCAGGAATGGATGGAATCGAAATTTTAAAAAGGTTAAAGCAGCACGATGAAACGATTAAAGTCATCATTATGACCGCTTATGGTGAATTGGATATGATTCAAGAAGCAAAAGATCTAGGAGCGTTAACTCACTTTGCAAAACCTTTTGATATTGATGAAATCCGCAAAGTTGTTAGGGAATATATACCAGTAAAGTTGAATTAAGGTTTTGGTAGGGTTTTCATCCTAACAAATTTTGAATATCAGCCTAAAAATGTTGCTGTTTTCATTGTTAGTTGGTATCCTAATTACTGTATTCATAATTCGACAATCTATTATGTAAAGATGCGCGTTGTTTCTACATGAAACACTCAATTCAAGAGCATACTATTTGAGTGTGCCTTTTGGTTAGCATCTAATCTAAGGTTGATTTTAAGGAGGATTTCAATATGCCTTTAGTATCAATGAAAGAAATGCTTATTACAGCAAAAGAACAAGGCTATGCAGTAGGTCAATTTAACTTAAATAACTTAGAGTTTACTCAAGCTATTCTTCAAGCAGCAAAAGAAGAAAACTCTCCAGTTATTCTTGGTGTATCTGAAGGTGCAGCACGCTACATGGGCGGTTTCAAAACTGTTGTAGCAATGGTTGAAGCTCTAATCGAAGATTACGACGTTCAAGTACCAGTTGCAATTCACTTAGACCACGGTTCAAGCTTTGAATCATGTGCAAAAGCAATCCATGCTGGATTCACTTCTGTAATGATCGATGCTTCTCACCACCCATTTGAAGAAAACATTGCAATTACTTCTAAAGTAGTTGAACTAGCTCACTTCCACGGAGTATCTGTAGAAGCAGAACTAGGAACTGTTGGTGGACAAGAAGACGACGTTATTGCTGAGGGTGTTATCTATGCAGATGCTAACGAGTGTGAAGAACTTGTTAACCGTACAGGTATCGATTGCTTAGCTCCAGCATTAGGATCAGTTCACGGACCATACAAAGGTGAACCAAACCTAGGTTTTGCTGAAATGAAAGAAATCGGAGATCGTACAGGCTTACCATTAGTTCTACACGGTGGAACTGGTATTCCAACAAAAGATATCCAAAAATCAGTTTCTTTAGGTACTGCTAAAATCAACGTAAACACTGAAAACCAAATTGCTTCAGCTAAAGCTGTTCGTGAAGTATTAGCTGCGCAACCTGAACAATATGATCCACGTAAATACTTAGGACCTGCTCGCGAAGCAATCAAAGAAACGGTTCAAGGTAAAATGCGTGAATTCGGTTCTTCTAACAAAGCATAATTTGAAATCTTCGGATGGCCTGTTTGCAGTTAGTTGAGTCTGAAAAATAAAACCGTCTTATTTTTATTGTAAGGCGGTTTTATTTTTACTATAATTTTCTTATCATTCTGAATACATAACACAGGGGGATGGCATTCATGAAGTTTTTTATTGATACGGCTAATTTAGACGAGATTAAGGAAGCGCATTCATTAGGTTTGTTAGCGGGGGTTACAACAAATCCTAGTTTAGTAGCTAAAGAGAACATCACGTTTGAAGATCGTCTTCGTGAAATTACAGAGTTCGTTGAAGGATCTGTAAGTGCAGAAGTGATTGCGCTTGATGCAGAAGGCATGATTCGCGAAGGAAAAGAGCTTGCTGCGATTGCGCCGAATATTACAATCAAGGTACCGATGACTCCAGATGGCTTAAAAGCAGTAAAAGAATTTACTAGTTTAGGTATTAAGACAAACGTTACGCTTATTTTCTCAGCTAACCAAGCGTTAATGGCAGCAAGAGCAGGTGCTACTTACGTATCGCCTTTCTTGGGAAGGTTAGACGATATTGGTTTTAATGGCCTCGATTTAATCTCAGATATTGCAGATATTTTTGCAATTCATGACATTCCATCCGAAATTATTGCAGCATCTATTCGTCATCCGATGCACGTAACAGAAGCTGCAAAAAATGGAGCACATATTGCGACAATTCCTTACAAAGTTTTAATGCAATTGTTCAAACATCCGTTAACAAATGCAGGAATTGACCAATTTTTAGCAGATTGGGAAAAACGAAATGTCTAAACATGTATAAATTTGTGTGGCATTTACCATCCTGACAGGTGAATGCCATATTTTTCTTTTATCTTGTCGAAACTATACATGATTTTTTCATTTTCGTGTACACTAGTAGGTAATAGGAAAAATAACCATTCTTTTAGGTATTCTTTGTACCAAAATTTTCCTCAATTACTAGGTGAGAAACTTTCTTTCACTAGAAGGGAGCTATAAATGGAAAAGTTAAAAATACAAGGTGGCTTTACCTTAAGTGGATCCGTCCGCGTTAGTGGTGCTAAAAATAGTGCCGTTGCGCTTATTCCAGCAACAATTTTAGCCGAGTCACCTGTTACAATTGAAGGTCTGCCTGATATTTCAGACGTGCAGTTATTAGGGGATTTAGTTGAAGAAATTGGTGGGAAAGTAACCATTGATAACGACGAATTAACAGTAGATCCATCCGGAATGGTTGCAATGCCTTTACCGAACGGAAAAGTAAAAAAATTACGCGCTTCTTATTATTTAATGGGGGCGATGTTGGGACGCTTTAAAAAAGCGGTAGTTGGTCTTCCAGGAGGCTGTTACCTTGGTCCAAGACCAATCGATCAGCACATTAAAGGCTTTGAAGCTCTTGGTGCGAAAGTAACAAATGAGCAAGGAGCTATTTACATTCGAGCTGATGAACTGATTGGTGCTCGAATTTATTTAGACGTTGTGAGCGTAGGAGCAACAATCAATATCATGCTAGCTGCTGTGAGAGCAAAAGGGCGTACCGTTATCGAGAATGCTGCTAAAGAGCCTGAAATTATCGATGTAGCTACGTTACTGACAAGTATGGGTGCCCGTATTAAAGGTGCAGGGACGGACGTTATTCGAATTGATGGCGTAGATCAATTAAAAGGATGCCGTCATTCCATCATTCCAGACCGAATTGAAGCAGGCACGTATATGATTATGGGAGCGAGTATGGGAAAAGAAGTTGTTGTTGACAACGTTATCCCTCAGCACCTAGAGTCATTAACGGCTAAAATGCGGGAAATGGGTATTCATATCGAAACAAGCTCAGATCAGATTCTCGTAGCGACTCGTCAGCTGTTGAAGCCCGTAGATATTAAAACGTTAGTATATCCAGGTTTTCCAACTGATTTACAGCAGCCATTCACGACGCTTCTAACAAGAGCATCAGGTACAAGCGTTGTGACAGATACAATTTACGGTGCAAGGTTTAAGCATATTGACGAGCTGAGACGAATGAATGCATCTGTTAAGGTAGAAGGACGTTCTGCTATTATTAATGGTCCCATTCACTTACAAGGTGCACGTGTGAAAGCGTCGGACTTACGAGCAGGAGCAGCCCTTGTAACCGCAGGCTTAATGGCCAAAGGGATTACAGAAGTAACAGGTTTAGAGCACATTGACCGAGGTTACAGCCATTTAGTAGACAAGCTATCGGATTTAGGGGCAATGATTTGGCGTGAAGAGATGACTCAAGAAGAAATTGAACAATTTCAAAATTCATAGAGGCAAATTGCACAACAGTCAGGAAAGCACATTCTAGAAATGAGCCGTTAAATAAGCTACACAGGTGTAGGAACGTTCTTCTATGTCTGTGTAGCTTATATATTTATGAATAGGGTAAATAGATAAAAAGGGGAAGCTAAAAGATAAATTTCACTTCTTATTTTAACGTCCAGTTTATTTCCTTTAATGTGAAATTATGAAAAGGTTTTCCCTGCTTCTCTTAAGCTATTAAATTTCCTTTTTTTTATTCATCTTCTAAAGTAAAAAAAGATTGATTAAAAAGATAGAAAAAGGTTAGAATATAAATTGCTACGTTAAATTTATCAAGATAATATAAATGGTTTTATGTCGGAATTATTCTTCTAAAAGTGTATGGTTAATCAATTGATTCTACTTATTATACTTCAAAGGTTATATTCTCCATTTTCACAGATTTATTCCATCCATATCATCTCTCAATTTTATATTTGAATTTAATATGGGAGGAACGGTTAAAAATTATTCATTATAAAGCGTGGTGTCCTAATGAACTTAACATTATCCAGTTTAGAAAATATGAAATTAAAAGAGCTATATGAACATGCTCGTGAGTATAAAGTTTCGTACTATAGTAAATTAACGAAAAAAGAACTTGTCTTTGCTATTTTAAAGGCTCAAGCTGAACAAGATGGGCTTTTATTTATGGAAGGCGTTCTTGAAATTATTCAGTCAGAAGGATTCGGTTTCTTACGACCAATTAACTATTCACCGAGTTCAGAAGATATTTATATCTCAGCTTCACAAATTCGTCGCTTCGATCTGCGTAATGGAGACAAGGTATCGGGGAAAGTTCGTCCTCCGAAAGAAAATGAGCGCTACTACGGGTTACTGCATGTAGAAGCAGTAAACGGAGAAGACCCAGAAACGTCAAAAGAACGCGTACATTTTCCAGCACTAACCCCGATTTATCCAAATGAGCAAATGCTGCTGGAAACTCAGCCAAGAAGTTTCTCTACGCGTATTATTGACTTGATTTCACCAATTGGATTTGGGCAAAGGGGACTAATTGTTGCGCCGCCAAAGGCAGGTAAAACGATGCTGTTAAAAGAAATTGCCAATAGCATTACAACCAATCATCCTGATGCGGAATTGATTGTTCTTCTTATTGATGAGCGTCCTGAAGAAGTAACGGACATTGAGCGTTCGGTTGACGGTGATGTTGTCAGTTCTACATTTGACGAAGTGCCAGAAAATCACATTAAAGTAGCGGAACTTGTCCTTGAACGTGCGATGAGACTTGTCGAACACAAAAAAGATGTTGTCATTTTGATGGATAGCATTACAAGACTTGCTCGTGCTTATAACTTAGTTATTCCACCGAGCGGTCGTACACTATCAGGGGGTATTGATCCAGCTGCTTTTCATCGTCCAAAACGCTTCTTTGGAGCTGCGCGTAACATTGAAGATGGAGGCAGCTTAACCATTCTAGCAACAGCCTTAATTGATACAGGCTCTCGTATGGATGATGTTATTTATGAAGAATTTAAAGGTACGGGTAACATGGAACTGCATCTAGATCGTTCACTAGCTGAAAAACGTATCTTCCCTGCGATTGACATTCGTCGTTCAGGCACGCGTAAAGAAGAGCTGTTAATTCCAAAAGAGCATCTAGACCACTTATGGGCAATTCGTAAATCAATGGCAGATGCTCCTGATTTTGCAGAAAAATTCTTAAAACGTTTACGCCAAACAAAGACAAATGAAGAGTTTTTCTCGATGTTAACGGAAGAGAAAAAAACGCTTCTAGCAAATAAACGATAAGTTATAAAACATGTGGTTGCAAAAGCATACAACCCTTGTTATAATTTCATCATGTGTGTTGATAAAGTACACAGTGAAATAGTTATTATTTCATCACTATCTTTATCAATAAACTCTGTTTCAGAATGATTCAGGGCGGAAGGAGATGAAACGAATGAAAACAGGAATTCATCCAAACTATAAAACAGTTATGGTTAAATGTACTTGCGGAAACGAATTTGAAAGTGGTTCTGTAAAAGAAGAGATCCGCGTTGAGACTTGTTCTGAATGTCACCCATTCTACACTGGTCGTCAAAAATTCGCTGAAGCTGGTGGCCGTGTTGATCGCTTCAACAAAAAATACGGTCTTAAATAATCACATTGTCGAAACAAACAGGCAAGTAGCTTAACTTCTTGCCTGTTTTTTTGCTTATAAAAGTAGAAAAACAGTATCTGCTTGATAAAAAAAGTGGGTACTTTATCATAGGAATAAGATCTACATAGAAGACGTAGATTAAGTTAGTAGCGGTTCGCTCAGAAACGGAACGAGAAGAAGGGAGAGTCCCGCAGTGGTGTACGTAATGAAACAAAGCGGTTGGATAGAAGTAATTTGTGGCAGTATGTTTTCAGGGAAATCAGAAGAGTTGATTCGACGTGTGCGCCGTACGCAGTTTGCTAAACAAAAAGCACAAGTATTCAAGCCTGCAATTGATAATCGATATAGTGAAGAAGCTGTCGTTTCACATAATGGTACATCTGTTATGGCTTATTCAATCTCAGCATCGCGCGATATTTTAAAGCGAGTAAATGAAGAGACAGACGTAGTAGCGATAGACGAAGTACAGTTTTTTGACACAGATATCTTAGAAATTGTTCAATCTTTAGCAGATCAAGGCTTTCGTGTGATTGTAGCAGGATTAGACCAAGACTTCAAAGGTGAACCTTTTGGACAAATGCCGCAGTTAATGGCTATTGCAGAATCGGTAACAAAGCTACAGGCCGTATGCGCTTCATGTGGCTCTCCTGCGAGCCGTACGCAGCGTTTGATTAACGGTGAGCCTGCTTCTTATGACGACCCTATTATTTTAGTCGGTGCGTCTGAATCGTACGAACCAAGATGTCGTCATTGCCACGTTGTGCAAAAGTCCAAAGGACAGGCTGTGTCTGTGGACTCAAGCGAAATGGTCGAAAAATAAAGCAAGAATTTTATGATGATAAAAACAGAACGCGCAGTTCTGTTTTTTTGTTCATATACGTGTATTAACAAGGTTTTGACTCTATTTTAAAGCTATACTATAATTACAATGTTATGGATAAAGAATGAGGTGAATGACGTGTTTGATCGTTTAGAAGCGGTAGAGGCGCGCTATGAGAAGTTAAACGAACTTCTGAGCGACCCTGAGATCGTAAACAACCCCTCTAAGTTGAGAGAATATTCGAAGGAACAATCAGATATACAACAAACGGTAGCCGCTTATCAGGAATACAAAGATGTAAAAGAGCAGTTATCAGAAGCGAAAACGATGCTTGAAGATAAGCTTGATGCAGATATGCGCGACATGGTAAAAGAAGAAATTGCCGAGTTAGAAACGCAGCAAGAAGAGCTAGTTGAAAAGCTACGTATTTTATTAATTCCAAAAGATCCAAACGATGATAAAAACGTAATCATGGAGGTTCGCGGAGCGGCTGGTGGAGATGAAGCAGCATTATTTGCAGCTAATTTGTACCGCATGTATTCGCGCTTTGCTGAATCACAAGGCTGGAAAACGGAAGTAATGGAAGCAACGACTACTGGAGTAGGTGGTTATAAAGAAATTATCTTTATGATTAATGGTAAAGGTGCGTATTCAAAGATGAAATTTGAAAACGGTGCACACCGTGTTCAACGCGTTCCTGAAACAGAATCAGGCGGTCGTATTCATACATCTACAGCAACGGTAGCATGTCTTCCTGAAGCGGAAGAAGTTGAAGTGGACATTCATGAAAAAGACATCCGTGTAGATACATTTGCTTCAAGTGGACCTGGTGGCCAAAGTGTTAATACGACGATGTCGGCAGTTCGTTTAACACATTTACCAACGAATACAGTGGTATCATGTCAAGATGAAAAGTCTCAAATTAAAAATAAAGAAAAAGCAATGAAAGTATTGCGTGCTCGCGTGTACGACAAGTTCCAGCGAGAAGCACAAGCAGAGTACGATGCAACGCGCAAACAAGCAGTTGGATCAGGAGATCGCTCTGAGCGTATCCGTACGTATAACTTCCCGCAAAATCGCGTAACGGACCACCGTATTGGTCTGACGATTCAAAAGCTAGATCAAATCTTAGAAGGCAAGCTTGATGAAATCATCGATGCATTAGTAATGGAAGACCAAGCGCGCCGAATGGAAGATTCGAACTAATGAAAGTATTTGAAGCCCTTAAGTGGGCTTCTTCTTTTTTGAAAGAGGCAAAGCGAGATGAAAACGCGGGAGAACTCTTGCTTCGCCATCACTTACAGATGACGAGAACTCATTTGCTAGGTGCTCTGCAGGAAGAACTAGAAGAAGAAACGCTAAAAAGATTTGAACAAGATGTTCATGCTCATAAAGCAGGGGTGCCTGTACAATATCTCATTGGGACGGAAGAATTTTACGGACGTTCATTTATTGTAAACGAACATGTATTAATTCCAAGACCCGAAACAGAAGAGCTTGTATACGGAATGATTTCTCGAATAAAAAAAGAATTTCAACACCAGCCTATTGAGCTTGTCGATATCGGAACGGGAAGTGGAGCAATTGCTATCACTTTAGCTTTGGAGCTTGAAAGCGTCAATGTTACAGCAACAGATATAGCTATAGAATCTCTAAATGTAGCCAAGCAAAATGCCCAAAACCTGGACGCTGCTGTCACGTTTATACAGGGAGATCTATTACAACCATTTCTATCATCGAATCAGAAATTTGATGTAATTGTGTCTAATCCGCCTTATATTCCAGCAGATGATGAATTGTCCACAGTTGTAAAAGATCATGAGCCAAACCGAGCTCTTTTTGGTGGGAAAGATGGCCTGGATTTTTATCGACGTTTCATGGAAGAGTTGCCATATGTAACGAAGTCAAATAGTATTATTGGATTTGAAGTCGGGGCCGGACAGACAAAAGATGTAGCTAAGATGCTGCAAAAAACGTTTCCGACAGCTTTTGTAGAATGTGTATATGATATTAACGGAAAAGATCGAATGGTTTTTGCACAACTTCGTGAGAACTAAAAAAATCAGAGGGAATGATTTTCCCTTTGATTTTTGAAAATCATTTATTTTTTTACTAAATTACTAGTTTAAGATATCTTGCTTTCGGCCATACTGTTCCTATGAAAGGGCGGTGGCCGAAATGAAGAAATATGCTATCATTTATTTTATTTTATTAATTATTGGAGCAAATGCTCAACTTATATATACACATAACCAAGTGCAGGCAGATCAGCCTGCAGTCATTCCAGACGAGGCAATTCGACTGCGTATTTTAGCGAACAGCGACGGTGAAAAAGATCAGTACGTAAAACGTCTGATTCGTGACCGTGTGAACGAACAAATTACAGAATGGGTAAAAGATTTAACATCTGTAACTGTAGCTCGAAAAACAATTAAAGAAAATTTGCCAGCGCTTGAGACAATTGCGAAAGAAGTGCTAAAAGAAGAAGGCGTAAATGAATCTGTTCACGTTAAATTCGGAAAAGTAGAGTTTCCTACTAAGTTGTACGGTCAGTTTTTATATCCAGCAGGTGAGTATGAAGCCGTGCTTATTACTCTTGGTAAAGGAGAAGGAGCAAACTGGTGGTGTGTACTATTTCCTCCTTTATGCTTCTTAGATTTTTCAAACGGTGAAGCGGTAAAAGCGCCAGAGCCATCTGAAGAAGAACCAAAGGCAGAAAAAGAAAAACCAGCAGCTTCTGAATTAAAATCTGCAGACAAAACAGATGATACGTCGGCTGAAAGTAAAGAACCCGCAGTGAAGACAGAAATTCAATCTGCAACTATTACATCGGATTCTATTAAGCAGAAAGCTGAGGAACCTTCTCAACCAATGGCATCTTCTAAAGAAGCAGCTGCAAAGGATACAAGCAACACAGCGAAAGAAGAAACAAGCGCTAAGGCTGAGAAAAAGGAAAGTAAGGAAGCTGAAAAGTCTGTTTCATCTAAGAAAAAAGCTGATGCTAAATCGAAAGAAGATTCTGTAGAAGTTAAGTTTTTTGTAGTAGAATGGGTATCGTCCGTATTTAATTAATAGAATCATTAAAAATAAAATTCAGTTCTACTTTTTTTAACCATCTCATAGATTTGTTACTAGAAAACAAGTTGAGGTGATTAAAATGAGAGAACAATTAAAAATTGCCAGTAAAAATGATTATATTCGAATTCAGAAGTTTTTACAAAAAGCGGGTATTAGCACAGCGGGTGTAGAAGAACATATTCATCAATTTGTCATCATGGAAAGTGATGAAGGCGAGCTGCTAGCAACAGTTGGGTTTGAAAAAGAAGGCATGGACGGAATTCTTCGCTCCCTTGTCGTGTCACCTTCTTTGATGCAATCTGATATTCTGCTGCTATTTAAAAGTATCGTTCAGCTGGCTCAAAAGCATGGTGTGAAGCAACTATATTTACTAACAAATAAGGCATCCTCTCTGCATTTTTTTCAAATGATGAATTTTCAGCAAACATCTTATAGTGCTCTACCTGATTTGTTAAAAGAACATTCGTATTTAAAACAGTTACCAAATCCTAAGGATGTCTACGTGATGTTTTATGCAGCTAGTTAAAAGGAAATGTGGATAAATCATTTTAATGGGGTATCCACAATGTTATTCACAAAAATCTAAGCTTTATCCACATTTTGTGGATAAAGCTTGTTTGCTGATATAATGAATGCATGTATTTTACTATTTTTGATACATATTGTACTTTTAAAGTAAAAAAAACCTAGATATAGAAAGAAAAAGGAGTTGAAGAAGATGGAAACTAAGTTATGGGTTGTGGGTAATTTTATGAACGAAAAAGATATTTATCCACAGATAGAAGAAGCAGCAGATTTGTTGCGCAACCACGAAGTGGTTGCTTTTCCTACAGAGACGGTGTATGGATTAGGAGGAGATGCAACATCGGATAAAGCTGTGGATAAAATTTTTGCAGCGAAAGGACGTCCTAGTGATAACCCTCTTATTGTTCATATTGGAGATAAAGAGCAGCTGCATACATTTGTAGAGTCAATTCCTTCAAAAGCAGAGAAAGTGATTGATGCTTTTTGGCCAGGTCCTCTTACCGTGATATTACCTAAAAAAGATCAAGTTTCAGATAAGGTTACGGCTGGTTTAAACAGCATTGCAGTGAGAATGCCATCACATCCGGTAGCTCTTGCATTATTGAAAAAAGTGGCTTTGCCTATCGCGGCTCCTAGTGCAAACCTCTCCGGCAAGCCAAGCCCCACTTTAGCTCACCACGTGATGAATGATTTAGAAGGGCGTATTAGCGGAGTTGTAGACGGAGGAGCGACAGGGGTAGGAGTAGAGTCGACTGTCCTTGATTGTACCGAAGAGATTCCTATTATTTTACGTCCAGGCGGCATTACTCAGAAAGAGTTGGAAAGTGTAATTGGTCCCGTAAAAGTAGATCGAGCGTTAATAAGTGATAAAGAAGCGCCAAAATCTCCAGGTATGAAATATACGCATTACGCACCTGATGCACCGCTTGTCATTGTTGACGGCAGTTCAGATTTTTTCCAATCTATTATTGATCACTATCAAGATCAGGGTAAGCGAGTAGGGGTATTAACGACATCTGAACATGAAAATGTGTATAAAGCTGATGCCGTCATTACATGTGGATCTCGCTCAAATTTAGAGACGGTTGCTAGCCACTTATATGAGTCTCTTCGTTCATTTAATGAGTGCGATGTAGATATTATCGTTAGTGAAAGTTTTTCTGAAGAAGGAGTCGGTCATGCCGTTATGAATCGATTAATGAAAGCTGCAGGACATCACGTGATTAAGCAATAAAATTCATCTTCTAAACCTTTTCGAATGTGCATATTTTGAAATAGGAGCACGTCCGAGGAGGGTAAAGATGAATGTATCTCAGTTAATTAGTGAAATGATCACGTTAGTCATTATGGCGTTTGCCTTAGGAATGGATGCTTTCTCAGTTGGTTTGGGAATGGGGTTAATTCGTTTACGCTTTCGCCAAATTTTCTACATTGGTGTTGTTATCGGTATATTTCATATTTGGATGCCGCTATTGGGCATGTTTATTGGACGACTTTTGTCTGATAAACTTGGAATGTTTGCTACCTATGGCGGTGGAATTTTATTGCTGATTCTTGGGGCGCAGATGATTTATTCCTCCTTTAAGCATGACGATACGCCGTTCATCAAACCAGTTGGCTTTGGACTGTTATTTTTTGCGCTCAGCGTGAGTCTAGATAGTTTTTCTGTTGGACTTAGCTTAGGTATTTTTGGGGCAAGAACGTTTTTGACCATTATTGTTTTTGGCGTAGTGAGTATGCTATTAACTTGGTTAGGACTGTTGCTCGGCAGAAGAGTACAAGGCTGGCTTGGTTCATATAGTGAGGCACTGGGCGGGAGCATTTTATTAGCTTTTGGCATCAAATTGCTATTACCTTTTTAACTATATATAAATAGGTAAAGGATCATGACCATGCAGGTTATGGTCTTTTTTTGCTTCTTTTAGATTACAGCAATAAAAAAAGGAAAGCGAAGGTGTTTTTTTCAAGATAAATAAAGAGATTATGGATAAAAAATACCCAAAAAAGCTAACTGGATTTATGCAAGCAATAGAGATACAATAGGGTGGAATATCAACATAGTCGCACATAGTGAAAGCAAGGGAGGATGTATCTTGAAAAACATCTTATTTGTATGTACAGGAAACACGTGCCGCAGCCCTATGGCAGAAGCGTTGCTGAAAGCTAAAAAAATAGATGGAATAAACGTGAAGTCTGCAGGTGTATTCGCTTCAAATGGAAGTGAAGCTTCTGTTCATGCACAAGTTGCCCTTCAACAGAAAGGCATAGCTTGTTCTCATGCTTCGGCAGCATTAACGGAAGAACAATTGATGTGGGCTACTTATATTTTTACGATGACGGAGCAGCATAAAATGCTAATTTTGAACCAAGCTCCATACGTAAGTGATAAATTATTTACGCTAAAAGAATTTGCCGGCGAGCAAGGTGAAGTATCTGATCCGTTTGGCGGATCATTACAGACGTACGAACAGACTTTAGAAGAGTTAGAGCGTATGATTAACAAAATAGTCGACAAATTATAAAAGGTCCCATAAATTTTTGCAGACTTAAACTGAACAAAAATTAATAGAAGATGAAGGTATGTATGAGGAGGAAACAAAGATGAAAGTAGCTATTGCATCTGACCACGGCGGTATAAATTTACGACAGGAAATTATCTCTTTAATGGAAGAATTAAATATTGAATATGTGGATTTAGGGTGTGAATGCTCAGCATCTGTCGATTATCCGGATTATGCACTTCCTGTTGCTCAAAAAGTGGCGAGCCAAGAAGTAAGTCGAGGCATTCTTATTTGCGGAACAGGCATCGGTATGAGCATAGCAGCTAATAAAGTAAAGGGAATTCGCTGCGCTCTAGTGCATGATACGTTTAGTGCGAAAGCCACAAGAGAACATAATGATAGCAACATTTTAGCAATGGGTGAACGCGTCATTGGGCCGGGACTTGCACGTGAAATTGCGAAAATTTGGTTAACGACAGAATTTGAAGGCGGGCGACATGAAAATCGCGTGAATAAAATTAAACAGTATGAGCAGCAAAGTGATGCAACAGTAACGGCATAATGTGAACGTATTCAATGGAAGAAAGGAAGAAAAACGTGTCTGAACTTACGAAATGGAAAGAGCAGTTGGAAACAGTTTTATCTGATTTTTCAGCACAAGTGCAGTTATCTTCAGAACATACACTTGTCATTGGATGCAGTACAAGCGAGGTAATTGGTGAAAAAATAGGAACCGCAGGCGCAATGGAAGTTGCAGAAATGATCTTTGATACACTAGCAGATTTTCGAAAAAAAACGGGTGTCCACTTAGCATTTCAATGCTGTGAACATCTTAATCGAGCACTGGTAGTAGAAAGAGAATTAGCTCGTAAAGAACGCTTAGAAATCGTTAGTGTTGTTCCTATTCATAAAGCAGGTGGAGCGATGGCTACACAGGCCTATGGCCAGCTTAAAGATCCTGTTTTAGTAGAGTTTATTAAAGCTGATGCTGGGATTGATATTGGAGATACATTCATTGGTATGCATTTAAAGCATGTCGCAGTACCCGTTCGTTGTACGTTTAACGCAGTTGGACACGCTCATGTTACTTTAGCAAAGACGCGTCCAAAACTAATCGGTGGAATGAGAGCGTTTTACGAACTTTCGTAATTAAATATATTAAAATAATACACATTTTTTCTTTTTTATTCTAAATAAATCATGTTACAATGTAGTTGAATTAACAAATAACGAACATTGCGAATACGAAACGAGGAGAGGATTTTGATGGAGAAACAACTAATGCAACAAGATCCAGCAGTTTATAATGCGATCAAGGATGAATTACAAAGACAACGTACTAAGATTGAGCTAATTGCTTCAGAAAACTTTGTAACAACAGCGGTAATGGAAGCACAAGGTTCAGTTTTAACAAATAAATATGCTGAAGGCTATCCAGCTAAACGTTACTACGGTGGTTGTGAACACGTGGATGTAGTAGAAGACTTAGCTCGTGATCGTGCAAAAGAAATTTTCGGAGCAGAGCACGTGAACGTTCAACCTCACTCAGGTGCACAAGCAAACATGGCTGTATACTTCACTGTTTTAGAGGCTGGAGACACAGTACTTGGTATGAATTTATCGCACGGCGGTCACTTAACGCACGGAAGTCCTGTTAACTTTAGTGGTGTTCAGTACAATTTCATCGAATATGGTGTAGATCGCGAAACACATCGCATTAACTACGATGACGTATTAGAAAAAGCTCGTACACACAAACCAAAATTAATTGTGGCTGGTGCAAGCGCATATCCACGCGCAATCGACTTCAAGCGTTTCCGTGAAATCGCTGATGAAGTAGGCGCTTATTTAATGGTAGACATGGCTCATATTGCTGGTCTAGTAGCTGCAGGACTTCATCAAAATCCTGTGCCACATGCTCATTTCGTTACAACTACAACACATAAAACACTACGCGGACCACGCGGCGGTATGATTTTATGTAAAGAAGAATTTGCGAAAAAGATTGATAAGTCGATCTTCCCTGGTATTCAAGGTGGTCCATTGATGCACGTTATCGCTGCAAAAGCAGTAGCATTTGGTGAAGCATTACAAGATGAGTTTAAGCACTATGCTCAAAATATCATCGACAATGCTAATCGTTTAGCAGAAGGATTAAAGAAAGAAGGATTTGCTCTTGTATCTGAAGGAACAGACAATCACCTTGTGTTAATCGACGTAAGCTCAATGAATTTGACAGGTAAAGTAGCTGAAAAAGCGCTTGATGATGTAGGTATTACAACAAACAAAAATACAATTCCTTATGATGAGCAAAGCCCATTTGTAACAAGCGGTATCCGTATTGGTACAGCTGCGGTTACAACTCGCGGATTTGGCTTAGAAGAGATGGATGAAATTGCTTCTATCATCGGATTAACGCTTAAAAATATTGAAGGTGAAGAAAAGTTAGCTGAAGCTAAAACACGCGTTGAAGCTTTAACAAGCAAGTTTGAAATGTATAAATCACTTTAAGAGAGACAGGCCTTTGTGCCTGTTTTTTTATGGAGAAAGTGGTAGCAATCCAATCATTTTTTGAATAATGCTTGAACTCAAAAACTTTTTTCTGTAAAATGAATGCAATGTATAAATTTAATTAGCAAGAGATATGTTTTTACTAGTACGTACCATTCAATTCGTTGAATGGTATTTTAATGTGTACATCTTTATATATAAGGAGAGATATCAATGGGCAAAGTATACGTATTTGATCACCCGCTTATTCAACACAAATTAACTTACATACGCGATGTAAAAACGGGAACGAAAGAGTTTCGTGAATTAGTTGATGAAGTGGCAAGCTTAATGGCTTTTGAAGCAACACGTGATTTACCGCTAGAAGATGTTGAAATTGAAACACCGGTTTGCAAAACAAAGTCAAAAGTTATTGCAGGGAAAAAGCTTGGTATCGTTCCAATTCTTCGTGCTGGTATCGGCATGGTAGATGGATTTTTAAAACTAATGCCAGCTGCTAAAGTTGGACACGTTGGCTTATATCGTGATCCAGAAACATTACAGCCTGTTGAATATTATGTAAAGCTACCTAATGATGTAGAAGAGCGTGACTTTATTGTAGTAGATCCTATGCTTGCAACAGGAGGGTCAGCTGTAGAAGCAATCAACTCTCTGAAAAAAAGAGGCGCTAAAAACATTAAATTTATGTGTTTAATTGCTGCTCCTGAAGGCGTGGAAATTGTAAAAGAAGCACACCCTGACGTAGATATTTACATTGCAGCATTAGATGAAAAATTAAATGACCATGGATATATTGTTCCAGGTTTAGGTGATGCAGGGGATCGTTTATTCGGTACAAAATAATTTGTAGATTTGGGTGATGAACATGAAGCAGCCAATTAAAGTAATGACGATATTCGGGACAAGACCAGAAGCAATTAAAATGGCTCCTCTAGTATTAGAGCTTAAAAAGCGACCAGAAGAGTTCGAAGCAATTGTTACAGTAACGGCTCAGCACCGTGAAATGTTAGACCAAGTATTGAGCATCTTTGACATTCAGCCTGACTATGACCTGAACATTATGAAGGATCGCCAAACCCTTATGGACGTAACGACCAGAGGATTACAAGGCTTGGACGACGTAATGAAAAAAGTAAAGCCGGACATGGTACTTGTACACGGTGATACAACTACGACGTTTATTGCTGGGCTAGCAGCTTTTTATAATCAGATTCAGGTCGGGCATGTTGAAGCAGGTTTGCGCACATGGAATAAATATTCTCCATACCCGGAAGAAATGAACCGTCAGCTTACAGGTGTTCTCGCTGATTTGCACTTTGCTCCAACAGATAAGTCTGCAGCTAATTTGCAAGCAGAGAACAAAAAAGAAGAGCGAATCTTTGTGACTGGAAATACAGCTATCGATGCGTTAAAAACAACAGTAAAAGAGACATATGAGCATGAAGTGTTAACGAAATTGGGAGATGATCGTCTTATTTTGTTAACGGCACATCGCCGCGAAAATTTAGGCGAACCAATGAAAAATATGTTCCGTGCTGTTAAGCGTATTGTAGATGAACATGAAGATGTGCAAGTTGTGTATCCTGTTCATTTGAATCCAGTAGTTAGAGAAACAGCAAACGATATCTTAGGAAATGACCCGCGCATTCATTTAATTGAACCATTAGATGTAATTGACTTCCATAACTTCGCTGAGCGCGCTCATATTATTTTGACAGATTCGGGCGGTGTTCAAGAAGAAGCTCCTTCATTAGGCGTACCTGTATTGGTACTTCGCGATACAACAGAGCGCCCGGAAGGAATTGAAGCAGGAACGCTCAAACTAGCAGGCACGGAAGAAGAAACGATTTATACGCTAGCAAAAGAGCTGTTAATAGATGAAGGCGTATATAAGCAAATGTCACAAGCATCGAATCCTTACGGAGACGGCTTAGCTTCTAAACGCATTTGTGATGCTATTAGCTACTATTTCAACCGCCGTGAAAACAGACCGGAAGCTTTTAATCCGCTTTCGTAAGATTTCTAAACACCTTTCACATGAAAAGCGTCTCTTTGAGACACGATAGTGTGAGAGGTGTTTTTTTATGTGGATTAAATGGTTAATGATTAGCTTTATATTGGGGAGTGGGGGAGGGCAAATGTCGCTCAATCCGACATTTCCTTCTATAAAACAAGAAATGAATCATCAGGAAAAATCAATCATTGTGATGATTAAAAAAGAAAAATTCACGAAATTTAAAAGTCAGCTACAAAAAAATTATCCTAATATAAAGATTAAGAGCGAATTTCACACGGTGTTTACAGGACTTTCATTAAACGGCTCCATCTCGGATTTGGAAAAACTATCTCAGAATCCATCTATTATTAGTTCACATTCTATTAAAAACTATCAGGTTACAGAAGAAAATAGCGTAACGTTCATTGGCTCAGAACAGGTAAGAGGCTTGTTTGATACTCACAATCAGCGTTTAACAGGAAAAGGGATCAAAGTAGGTGTTATCGATACGGGGGTTGATTATTCTCACCCTGATTTAAAACAAACCTACAGAGGGGGTTACGATGTAATAGATGAAGATTATGAGCCGATGGAAACCACTCGTGAGCAAGGAGAACCGACTCTGCACGGTACTCATGTAGCTGGTATTATTGCAGCGAATGGGAATATTAAAGGCGTAGCACCTCAAGCGGAAATCTATGCATACCGAGCTCTTGGACCTGGAGGAGCTGGAACGTCTGAAAGTGTTATTCTAGCTATTGAAAAAGCAATTCAAGATGATGTAGATATTATTAATTTATCATTAGGAAATGATGTGAATGGCCCTGATTTACCAACAAGCTTAGCGTTAGATCGAGCTGTTGAAAAAGGAATTGTAACGGTTACATCTAGCGGCAATTCAGGTCCAGGTTTATGGACGGTGGGCTCTCCGGGTACAGCGGGAAAAGCTATTTCCGTTGGCGCTTCTGTTTCTCCGACAACAGTTCAATTTCTAACAATTGGATTTAACAAAGAAAAAATTATGATGGCACCAGTAGAAGGGTCTCGTCCATGGACGTTTAATCAAACGCTGCGTGTAATAAATGAAGAAGATTCCAAAGAGCAAAAGCATGCGTCGGGTAACGTCATTTTGCTAAAAGCAGAAGGAAATGCGGTTCAAAAAAAGATTAAACAAGCTGAACAGGCGGGAGCAAAAGCGGTTATTTTATATAGCCCGACAGAAAAAAGCATAGTCAGTAAACTAAAAGAGTCAGTAAATATTCCCGTGATATGGGTAAGTAAAAAAAGCGGTGACACCATTAGCCAACACATTCAGTCTCAACAACCGTACTTACGCACTGGGCAGCAAGTGGTGCAAGACTTGCTCACATCTTTCAGTTCAAGAGGGCCTGTAACGACTACTTGGGGAATCAAACCAGACGTCGTCGCACCAGGTTACTTCATTAATAGTACAGTTCCTGGAGGATATGAACGCATGCATGGCACAAGTATGGCTGCGCCCCATGTAGCTGGAGCGTGTGCGCTGATTTTACAAGCTCACCCGAACTGGTCTCCTGAACAAGTCAAAGCTTCATTGATGAACACCAGTAAAGTAATGAAGCAGCTAAACGGTCAAACGTATCGCGTATATGAACAAGGAGCGGGAAGAATTCAAATAGCAAAAGCCGTCACAGCAGAATCTTTGTTTTATCCATCTTCTTTATCTTTTGGTATTTTTACGCGTCCATCAAAGAAAGTTTTATCTTTTAAAATTGATAACCAGTCTGATAAAGCAAAAACGTATCGCTTAAACGTTCCAAAAAGGGATGAAGGAGTGAACTGGGATGTTCCATTACCCGTCACGGTGCCACCCCGTCAGACAAAAGAGATAGCTGTCACTTTATCGGTGCAGCCCCGTTTTAAAAATAAAGGTATATATGACGGATATTTGGAAATAAATGATTCACGTGAAACATTTTCGCTTCCCTATATGTATATGATTAGCATTCCAGATTATCCTCGTGTCATGGGATTGCAAGTAGCAGCGGAAAAAGAGAAAAATACGTATAGCTATGAACTGTTTTTGCCTGAAGGAGCAGATCAGTTAGGCGTCGCTCTTTTTGATAAGCAGTCTTTACAGTTTGTATCGTATTTAGATGTTGACGTGGATGTAGAAAGAGGCATGAGAAAACGAAAAATAACGATTGATGAATCGCTTGTACCAGGAGTGTACCAAATATTTGCATTTGTGAAAAAGCATAGACAAGAGCAGGTTGTACACAGTACAATAACGATTGAATGAACCTCTTTAAATGTTTTCATTTGAAGAGGTTTTATGTGTGGCAGAAATGTGAACAATAAGAAGAGATTGTGAAGTTTTTAGCTTAAACACATTGACATTAAATATACGCTATTGTATGCTTACAGGGAATATAAATGATAAGGTTTTCAACCTGTGAAAACCGTTGATATTTCTGCGTATTTTATTAGCTGTTTTTACCTTTTTTAGCAATTTTTTTTGCCTTTCTATCATATATTGAGCTATGAAAACGATAGAGAATTCGGAAAAAAGAAAATTTTGCAAAAGGGGTATGAGCTTATGAAAGATCGCAACCGTCATCCTTTGCAAGCGATGGCATTAGTGTCAATCATTCTATCACAGTTAGCAGGTTCAGTCTTAATTGGCTTATTCTCTGGAAGATGGGCTGATCAATGGCTTGACACCGAACCACTATTTTTGATTTTAGGCCTTCTTTCAGGGCTAGCAGCAGGTGTTTTTATGATGCTGCGGACAGTCCACCATTTTTTTTCAGGAGATTAATAATTCATGCAGGATTTGCAGCACGTTTTTCCAAGACTTCGTTCATACATATTGTATTTGTTAGCATTATACGTTCTCGGCTGGGGATTTACAAGTTATAAGGCTGTTTTTGCAGGTTTAATTTTAGGAACCGCCCTGAGTTTGTATAATTTGTGGAACTTAGTAAGAAAGTTTGAGCAGTTTGGACAGGCGTTGGATGAGGGGAAAAAGCCCCGTTCAATTGGGACTGTTGTAAGATTTGCAACAGCTGCTCTCGCAGTTGTGATTACCATCTCTTATCCAAAAACCTTTCATATTATTAGTGTAGTTGTGGGATTAATGACGTATTATGTTGTCATTATCATAGATTTAGTTGTTCAAAATATGCGTAGAAGATAGAAAGAGAGGTGAACACAGTTGGGTCATGAATCACCAACTATAGAGTTTCTAGGCCTTACTTTTAGTCAAAGTAACTTGCTTATGGTTACCGTAGCTTCTGTTATTGTATTCTTAATTGCAGTTTTATGTACTCGTACTCTTGCTATGAAGCCAAGCGGTGCACAAAACTTTATTGAATGGGTCTTAGATTTTGTTAAAGGACTCGTTAATAGCAATATGGATTGGAAAACAGGTGGCCGCTTTTTGACGCTAGGTGTAACTTTACTTATGTACATTTTTGTGTCAAATATGTTGGGTCTTCCATTCGCCATCGTGATTGACCATAACTTATGGTGGAAATCGCCAACCGCTGATCCAGCAATTACGCTGACGTTAGCCGTTATGGTAGTTGTACTATCACATTATTATGGTATTAAAATGCGAGGTTTCTCTGCATACACGAAAGATTACTTCAAGCCAATGGCATTTTTATTCCCGCTTAAGATTATCGAGGAGTTTGCCAATACGTTAACGCTTGGCCTTCGTCTTTACGGTAATATTTATGCTGGGGAAATTTTGTTAAGCTTGCTAGCTGGTTTAGCAACAACAGGCTTCCTAGGTACAATTGGAGCTGCTATCCCAATGCTTTTATGGCAAGGATTCAGTATTTTTGTAGGCGCAATTCAGGCCTTCATTTTCACAATGTTAACGATGGTTTATTTATCTCACAAAGTGAGTAGCGACCATTAATTTATAAAGCTTTGTTCAAGTAATACCCAATTTGGACAAAACAAAACTTAGTTAAACAAAATCATATATATTAAGGGAGGACTTTATAAAATGGGTTTAATAGCATCTGCAATTGCGATTGGTTTAGCGGCACTAGGTGCTGGTATTGGTAACGGTCTTATCGTTTCTAAGACGATTGAAGGCACAGCTCGCCAACCAGAAGCACGTGGTACATTAACTTCAATGATGTTCGTTGGGGTTGCCTTAGTTGAGGCGCTTCCAATTATCGCCGTAGTTATTGCATTCATGGTACAAGGTAAATAATAATGTGTTACATGTGGCGAAGATCATTCAAAAGAACCTTCGCCATTACTTTATGTCTTTAAGAAGTAAATTATATATGTGGAGTCTCTGAAGGGAGTGAACATGGCCGTGTCGAACATGTTTGTGTTAGGAGCAGCAGGCATTAATGGTGGAGATATTCTTTTCCAATTAGTGATGTTCCTTATCCTACTTGCGTTACTTCAAAAATTTGCGTTTGGTCCTGTAATGGGAATCATGAAAAAACGTGAAGAGCATATTGCCGGTGAGATTGATGAAGCAGAAAAGCAAAATGAGGAAGCGAAGAAGCTTGTTGAAGAGCAGCGTGAAATCTTAAAGCAATCTCGTCAAGAAGTGCAAGTAATGATGGAAAACGCTAGAAAGTCTGCAGAAGATAAAAAAGAAGAAATCATTGCAGCAGCACGCGAAGAGTCTGAGCGTCTAAAAGTTGCAGCAAAACAAGAAATCGAACAGCAAAAAGATCAAGCAGTTGCTGCGTTACGTGAGCAAGTTGCTTCATTATCTGTTTTAATTGCGTCGAAAGTTATTGAAAAAGAACTTTCTGAACAAGATCAAGAGAAGTTAATTCATGAATATATCCAAGAAGTAGGGGATGTACGATGAGTCAACCAGCTGTAGCCAAGCGCTATGCACTAGCTCTTTTTCAATTAGCAACAGAAAAACAGATGATCGATGAAATGCAAGACCAGCTACAAATCGTTGAAGAGGTGTTTGCTAAAACACCTGAATTAATGGATGTATTAACTCATCCAAAAATTACAATTGAGCGAAAAAAACAGTTTGTAAGTGAGGCATTTGCTGAACTTTCACCAACTGTTCAACATACGGTTCTTCTATTATTAGAGCGTCACCGCATTCAAATTGTTAGCCAAATGGTGCAAGAGTATCGTTTCCTAGCGAACGAAGTACGTGGCGTGGCAGACGCAACTGTTTATTCTGTCAAACCTTTAAGCGCAGATGAGAAACGAGCAATCTCGCAATCATTTGCTTCAAAAGTTGGAAAACATACGTTAAATATTTCAAATGTAGTAGATAAAAGCCTAATCGGCGGCGTGAAGCTTCGCATTGGTAATCGTATCTATGATGGCAGCATTAGCAGCAAATTAGAAACGATCCACCGAGGACTTCTTGCACACAGATCGTAGATAGGGGTGAAATTCATGAGCATCAAAGCTGAAGAAATTAGTGCGCTGATCAAGCAGCAAATTGAAAACTATCAGTCTGAGATTAAAGTGAGTGATGTAGGTACTGTTATCCAAGTTGGGGATGGTATCGCACGTGCTCATGGCCTCGACAATGTCATGGCTGGAGAACTGGTTGAATTTTCAAATGGTGTCATGGGAATGGCACAAAACTTAGAAGAAAACAATGTAGGTATCATTATTTTAGGACCATATACCGAAATTCGTGAAGGTGACGAAGTTCGCCGTACAGGACGCATCATGGAAGTTCCAGTAGGGGAGCAGTTAATCGGTCGTGTTGTTAACTCATTAGGTCAGCCAGTAGACGGCTTAGGCCCGGTAGAAACAACAAAAACACGTCCAATTGAAGGTGCTGCACCTGGCGTTATGGATCGTAAATCAGTACATGAGCCGCTTCAAACAGGTATCAAGGCGATTGACGCACTTGTGCCGATCGGCCGTGGACAGCGTGAGTTAATTATCGGTGACCGTCAAACGGGTAAAACATCGGTAGCAATCGATACAATCTTAAACCAAAAAGATCAAGATATGGTATGTATCTATGTAGCGATTGGCCAAAAAGAATCAACAGTCCGTAACGTAGTAGAGACATTACGTAAACACGGTGCTCTAGATTACACAATCGTTGTAACAGCATCAGCTTCACAACCAGCTCCACTATTATTCTTAGCACCATACGCTGGAGTAACAATGGGTGAAGAGTTTATGTATAACGGTAAGCACGTACTTGTTATTTACGATGACTTAACAAAACAAGCATCAGCTTATCGTGAACTTTCATTACTATTACGCCGTCCTCCAGGTCGTGAAGCGTATCCAGGGGATGTATTCTATCTGCACTCTCGTTTATTAGAGCGTGCGGCAAAGTTATCGGACGCAAAAGGTGGAGGTTCATTAACAGCTCTTCCATTTATTGAAACGCAAGCAGGAGACGTATCTGCTTATATCCCAACGAACGTAATTTCGATTACAGACGGACAAATTTTCTTACAGTCAGATCTATTCTTCTCAGGCGTACGTCCTGCGATTAATGCTGGTCTTTCTGTATCACGTGTAGGGGGATCTGCACAAATTAAAGCGATGAAAAAGGTAGCAGGTACACTGCGTCTAGACCTTGCATCTTATCGTGAGCTTGAATCGTTTGCTCAGTTCGGTTCTGATCTTGACCAAGCAACTCAAGCAAAATTAAATCGAGGAGCGCGTACAGTTGAAATCTTAAAACAAGGTTTACACAAACCGCTTCGCGTAGAAAAACAAGTAGCTGTGCTTTACGCATTAACAAAAGGCTTCTTAGATGATGTTCCAGTATCAGATATTACACGCTTTGAAGACGAGTACTTAACATGGTTAGAATCAAACCGTAAAGAAGTACTTGAATCAATCCGTACAACTGGTGGCCTTCCTGAAGCTGGCGTATTCGAATCAGCACTTGAAGAATTCAAGAAAACATTTATTGCATCTGAATAATATATTGTCAGCATGGTATGTTAAGACAATCTTTCAATAAGGTGAAGGTGAACATTTGTTCACCTTTCATACCACGTGATCTTCTAAAACAAGGTGGTGAAACCTTTGGCATCATTACGTGATATACAAACTCGAATCACATCGACGAAAAAAACGAGCCAGATTACGAAAGCAATGGAAATGGTTTCAGCTGCAAAGCTGAATAGAGCGGAACAAAATGCAAAATCGTTTGTTCCATATATGGAAAAAATTCAAGAGGTAGTCTCAAGTGTAGCCCTAGGCAGCAGAGGCGCTTCACATCCAATGTTAACTGCGCGCAGCGTGAAGAAGACTGGTTATATCGTAATCACTTCAGATCGCGGTCTAGCAGGAGCATATAACAGTAATATTTTGCGAAAAGTATCTCAAGCTATTGAAGAACGCCATCAATCACCTGATGAATACGGTGTGATTGCAATTGGACGAGTAGGGAGAGATTTCTTCATAAAACGCGGTATTCCGGTTTTGCTTGAAATCACAGGCTTAGCAGATCAGCCAGCTTTTGCTGACATTCAAGGAATTGCTTCACAAACAGTTCAAATGTTTGCGGACGGTACGTTTGATGAACTTTACTTATACTACAATCACTTTATCAATACGATTTCACAAGAAGTGACGGAGAAGAAGCTATTGCCTCTAACAGATCTTCAACCTTCTGGTAAACTTGTTGGTTATGAATTTGAACCATCACAAGAAGAGATTTTAGAAGTATTACTTCCTCAGTATGCAGAGAGTTTAATTTACGGCGGCCTGCTTGATGGAAAAGCAAGTGAGCATGCTGCTCGTATGACAGCGATGAAAAGTGCAACAGACAATGCAAAAGATCTTATCAATAATCTTACATTGTCATATAACCGTGCACGTCAAGCGGCAATTACCCAGGAAATTACGGAAATTGTTGGCGGAGCGGCAGCGTTAGAATAGAAAGTTTAATGGAAAAGCAAGTTAGGAGGGAACACGATGACAAAAGGACGCGTTACTCAAATCATGGGTCCAGTTGTAGACGTAAAGTTTGACAACGGACACCTTCCGGCAATTTATAACGCCCTTAAAATTTCACATAAACCGAGCAGTGCAAGTGAAGTTGCAATCGAATTAACATTAGAAGTTGCGATTCACTTAGGTGATAACACAGTTCGTACAGTAGCAATGTCATCCACTGACGGCTTAGTTCGTGGATTAGAAGTAGAAGATACAGGTGCAGCAATTTCAGTACCAGTTGGTGACGTTACGTTAGGTCGTGTATTTAACGTATTAGGTGAAAAAATCGATTTAGACGCCCCAATCGATGCAGGTGCACGTCGTGATCCGATCCACCGTCAAGCACCAAAGTTCGAAAATCTATCTACACAAGCTGAAATTCTTGAAACAGGTATTAAAGTAGTAGACTTATTAGCTCCTTACATTAAAGGTGGAAAAATCGGTCTATTCGGTGGTGCCGGTGTAGGTAAAACAGTATTAATTCAAGAGTTAATCAATAACATTGCTCAAGAGCACGGCGGTATTTCGGTATTCGCTGGTGTAGGTGAGCGTACGCGTGAAGGTAATGACTTATACCATGAAATGACAGACTCTGGTGTTATTAAGAAGACGGCTATGGTATTTGGGCAAATGAATGAGCCGCCTGGTGCACGTCAGCGTGTTGCATTAACAGGATTAACAATGGCAGAATACTTCCGTGACGAACAAGGTCAAGACGTATTATTCTTTATCGATAATATCTTCCGTTTCACACAAGCGGGTTCAGAAGTATCAGCATTACTTGGCCGTATGCCATCAGCAGTAGGTTATCAGCCAACATTAGCGACAGAAATGGGTCAGCTTCAAGAGCGTATCACGTCAACAAGCGTAGGTTCTGTAACATCGATTCAAGCGATTTACGTACCAGCCGATGACTATACGGATCCAGCTCCAGCGACAACATTTGCTCACTTAGATGCAACAACAAACTTAGAGCGTAAATTATCAGAGATGGGTATTTACCCTGCGGTAGATCCATTAGCATCTACATCTCGCGCTTTATCTCCTGAAATTGTTGGAGAAGAGCACTATGCAATTGCGCGTCAAGTTCAACAAACGTTACAGCGTTATAAAGAGTTACAAGATATCATTGCAATCCTAGGTATGGATGAGTTATCTGATGAAGATAAACTTGTTGTACAACGTGCTCGTCGCGTTCAATTCTTCTTGTCTCAAAACTTCCACGTAGCAGAACAATTTACAGGTCAAAAAGGTTCTTATGTTCCTGTAAAAGAAACTGTTAAAGGATTTAAAGAGATCTTGGAAGGTAAATACGATCATTTACCTGAAGATGCGTTCCGTTTAGTTGGTCGCATTGAAGAAGTTATTGAAAATGCGAAACGTATGGGAGTAGAAGTTTAATTTAAGGGACATAGGAGGTTTTTTAAATGAAGACAATCCATGTCAGTGTAGTGACTCCTGATGGCCCAGTTTACGAATCAGAAGTGGAAATGGTAAGTACCCGAGCACAGAGCGGTGAGCTTGGTATTTTACATGGCCATATTCCGATGGTTGCTCCTTTACAAATTGGAGCCGTCCGCTTGAAGAAAGCAAGCAGTACAGAACTTGTGGCTGTTAGCGGAGGATTTCTTGAAGTAAGACCTGACAAAGTAACAATTCTTGCACAGGCTGCTGAAACAGCTGAAGCGATTGACGTAGCTCGTGCAGAAGAAGCGAAAAAGCGCGCTGAAATGCGCCTTGATAGCAAACAAGACGACGTTGATGTTAAGCGTGCTGAAATTGCCTTAAAACGGGCAGTCAATCGTTTAGATATTAGTCAACGTAAGTTCTAAAAAAAGCCCTCTCAAACGAATGAGAGGGCTTTTTTGCTCTATTATATAAAAGAGGAAGAGCAAATAGCATTCGTCTATGATTATATATTCCATTTAACTAAGCGTATCCGTTTTTTTTATTTTTCTTAATAATGGAAAAGGATCTTAAAATAGGGAATAAAATAAATGTTTTTCATGTTACCGTTTACGAATTTGCATAAGTGTGCTTTAATATGAAAAGAAGAGACGATGATCGTCTCTTCTTTTCATATGGTGTTTAAAAGGAGTGCTTTTATTGTTTGGAGGAATTGAGCAGCAAACGTTACTAACCATGATTTCACATTTGATTTTTATTGTGATTACTTGGTATGCTTTGCAAGGCTTTCAAATTGAAAAGCTGATGAAACCTAATCATGTGTTTCAAGCAAAATTAATGCTTATTTTATTGACCATTACGATTTCATCAACAGTAAGTAATTTCTTTTTGGATTATTTATTTTGGTCACAGCGCATTCCCTCATTTTTTCAATGATTGGCAAGCTATGAGTCTATGATAAAATAGACGTTCATTCGTTGAAGATATACGAATTTATACGCTAATGTATGTCGCTATGTCTAAATATGACGACCCTTTTCATGTATGTATCATCGCCTTCTGGAAAGACTGATGAGTACGGAGAGGGAGTGGCGAAATGTTTAAAAAAATTAGTGTCTTTTTGGCTATTTTCATTACTGGCTTATTCGTATATCATGGAAGTTATGTGAGCAATGCCCAAAACAATGAAACTACTATTGAGAAGATTGTTCACACCTTAAATAAGCAGCATGTTTCGTTAACTGAAGTATCGTTGTATGCAAGAGAAGAAGTAAAAGCTGTTACTGACCAAAAAACCTTTTATTCGCAAGCTAAAAGTATTAAAAGTAATTTTAGAGGTTTTAAATGGGAAGTAAAGAGGGAAAGAGACCTATGGAAAGCAATAGGTACACGCAAAAGTGAAGATGTGAACGAAGTCATTCTGTTAACTTATGCGATCGATGAACACAGCAATGCGTACATATCGTATCATGTAACGGGACAAGGTTTAAAAGAAAAAAATATGACCCATTTTCAAAATGTATTTCAGACAAATTATGAAAAAATTTTCCTATCAGAACCCATAATTTTCTCTTGTGCAACAGGGGAAATCAATGATAAGATGGAAAGTGTTTTGTCTGTTGAAATTCAAGACCTATTACGAGCTTTCAATGCTAAACCAGTGGAATCTCTAGTGGAAGAGTCATTTACCTCTGTTTCAGCATATACTGGACTGTGGAAAGAAGCTCTTCAAACGAAAAAGCAGGAAATGAACTTACAAATTGCATTACGCAAGACAAGAATGGGCGGTCAAACAACCATAGTTGTTGGCACACCTATCATTACGTCTGAATATTAATATAGAGAAAATGGACGCGGAGGGGAATACCTTGGAAAAAATCATCGTCCGCGGTGGAAATAGATTAAGCGGTACAGTTAAAGTTGAAGGAGCAAAAAACGCCGTTTTACCTATTATCACTGCAACCTTATTAGCTAGTGAAGGAAAAACAATTCTAAATGATGTACCAGCTCTCTCCGATGTATTTACGATTGGCGAAGTTTTAAGACATCTGAATGCAGAAGTAGATTTTGAAACAAATCGTGTAGTTGTAGATGCATCAAGAGAGTTAAAAACAGATGCACCTTTTGAATATGTAAGAAAAATGCGCGCTTCAGTACTTGTAATGGGTCCTTTATTGGCGCGTATGGGTGAGGCTCGTGTAGCTTTACCTGGTGGATGTGCGATTGGATCAAGACCGATTGATCAGCACCTTAAAGGCTTTGAAGCAATGGGTGCTAAAGTTCAAGTAGGAAATGGTTTTATTGATGCAAAAGTTGAAGGAAGACTAAAAGGTGCTAAAATTTATTTAGACTTCCCAAGTGTAGGTGCCACAGAAAATATTATGATGGCAGCAGCATTAGCGGAAGGCACTACAATTATGGAAAACGTAGCAAAAGAACCTGAAATTGTCGATTTAGCAAACTTCTTAAACGCAATGGGCGCTAAAGTTCGCGGTGCAGGAACTGGTACGATCCGTATTGAAGGTGTTAATAAATTATATGGTGCAGAACATGCAATTATTCCAGATCGTATCGAAGCTGGAACATTCATGGTAGCAGCAGCTATTACAGGTGGAAACGTACTTGTACGCGGTGCAGTAGCAGAGCACATCAGTTCACTTGTTGCTAAAATGGAAGAAATGGGTGTTGAAATTACTGAAGAAGGCGACGGCTTACGTGTTGTAGGACCTGAAAAGCTAAAATCAGTAGATATTAAAACAATGCCTCATCCAGGGTTCCCTACGGATATGCAATCTCAAATGATGGCATTATTATTAGCAGCAGAAGGCACAAGTATGATTACAGAAACAGTTTTTGAAAACCGCTTTATGCACGTAGAAGAGTTTCGCCGCATGAACGCTGATATTAAAATTGAAGGACGCTCTGTTATTATTAACGGACCTTCTCAACTACAAGGCGCTGAAGTAGCAGCAACAGATCTTCGTGCAGCAGCAGCGTTAACATTAGCAGGACTTGTAGCAGACGGTTATACGCGTGTAACGGAATTAAAACACCTTGATCGTGGTTATGTAAATTTCCACAATAAATTAGCCGCTTTAGGCGCTGATATTGAACGTGTAAATGACGAAACAAAGCAGGTAGAACAAACTCAACAGGCTTCAGACGTCAAGTAAATATGTCATAAAAAAGCATCTCATAGCGAGATGCTTTTTTTGTCGTTGGACGACCCTTATGGCCGGTTTGCTGTCATAAAAGGTTGTCCACCTCCATACATATGCAATATAGGGATATAGGTGTTCCTTGTCAAAATAATAGATATGGAGGCTAGGCGTTCATGAAACAAGCAAAGCCAATCGTCGTACTAGGAGTCATCTTTTTTTTCGTTGTGTTACTCATCCCAACACTTCTCGTTGTTCCTTTTACTGAAAAGACAGATGGAAAGCTACATGAAAATGTCAAACAGACCCCAAAAACCGAAAAACTACAAAAAGTGACAGCGTCTCCTCTTGATGTCAGTGTTTATCGTACGGAAACGAAAAAAGTAGAAAAACTGCCGCTCGAAGACTATCTTGTAGGGGTAGTAGCAGCTGAAATGCCTGCTACTTTTGAACTTGAAGCACTTAAGGCTCAAAGTTTGGCAGCCAGAACCTATATTGTGCAAACTATGATGAATGGAAATAGTCATCTTCCCCAAGGAGCGGATGTGACTGATACCGTAGAGTACCAAGTATATTTAAATAAAGATGAGCTAAGAAGCCGATGGAACAAAGACTATGATTGGAAAATCAAAAAAATTCAAGAAGCAGTGAAGGACACCCAAGGTCAAATTCTTACGTATAAAAATAAGCCAATTAATGCTACGTTCTTTTCTACCAGCAATGGTTACACTGAAAATTCAGAAGCGTATTGGAAGAATTCCATTCCTTATCTAAAAAGTGTAGCTAGTCCATGGGATAAAAAGTCTCCTGAATTTACAAATCAGAAAGTAATGTCTGTTGCTAGCTTTGAACAGAGGCTTGGAGTGAAATTAACAAACAGTGGATCAGTAGGTGAAATCGTCTCTAGAACGCCGGGGCAGCGCGTAGATTACGTAAAGATAAACGGTAAAGAACTGTCGGGAAAAGATGTTCGGGAAAAACTGGATTTATCGTCAGCCGACTTTCATTGGACAAAAAAAGGGAATGAAATTATCATCAATACAAAAGGATATGGACATGGTATTGGGATGAGTCAGTACGGAGCAAATGGTATGGCACTGGAAGGAAAAACGTATAAAGATATTGTTACTCATTATTATACAGGTGTTGCAATTACTCCTAACGATCAGTTTGTTGCACAATTGACAGCTAAACGCTAATTCAACGACCCTTATAGCAGGGTCTTTTTTATGTTTTTCACTTTTTTTAAATAAAATGTATATTTTAGATTCATCTGTTGAAAAATAATCGAAAAAATTTTTTATCGCTGTGTATATATTCATTCAATTGTGTTCAGACTGATTGCTGAGGTGATGATATATGAGAGAGGAAGAAAAGAAACGTACTTCTCCAAAATCGAAAGTTCAAAAATTAGTTAGAAAGCGTTGGGTGTTCCCGGCTATTTATTTAGCGAGTGCAGCAATTATTCTTACAGCAGTCCTTTGGTTTCAAGCTAATGGAAATGATATTAGCAAAGAAGACAAAAGCGGCTATAGCCAAGACGGTACGGCTTATCGAGACGACGCTGTAGAGGTAAATGCTTCGCTTGAAAATTTAAAAATGCCAGTTGCTAGTGAAGCATCAGCTATCGTGAAAAAGCCTTTCTACGACGATCAAGCATCTGAAAAACAACAAGAAGAAGCACTAGTTTTCTACAACAATACGTATCATCCAAACACAGGTGTTGATTTAGCTGTTAAGGGAGATAAATCATTTGATGTTGTAGCAGCAGCTAGCGGTACAGTAACAAAAGCAACAAAAGATCCTTTACTAGGTTATGTAGTAGAAATTGATCACAAAGATGGTTTAGTAACACAGTATCAATCTCTTGAGAAAGCTGATGTAGGAGTAGGAGATATTGTTAAACAAGGCCAAACGATCGCAAAAGCTGGAAAAAGCTTATATAATCAAGAAGCAAAAACACATGTGCACTTTGAAGTTCGTAAAGATGGTGTAGCAATTAATCCAAGCAGTTATTTTGGAAAATCGGTTAGTTCTATCAAAGAAGTCAAAGCAGCTGAAGTGACAGAACCAAAAGACGACTCTTCTTCTGAAGAATCAAAGGATAGCGAAAAATCATCTGATGAAAAGACTAAAGAAGATAAAGATTCAAAACAACCTTCAACAGATACGTCTAAACCAAATGCATAAAGCAAGACCATAAATACGAAAAGAAGCTGGATAAAACCGAGCTTCTTTTTTTATGAATTTTTCTAAAATGAGATGCATTATGTTAAAAAAGTAAATAAAAAACACTAAATTTTCAAAAAAATATAAGAAATCACTTGTCCTTACTGACTTTTCTAGCATATATCTGCACACAAGCTAATAAACTGTTACAAACCTATAAAGAGAATGTTAGAAAAGGGATAATATATACATTCCCTTGGATACTTCTCATATCCAATTTGGGGAGGGCGAGTAGTGTGCACGATTACATCAAAGAGAGAACTATCAAGATTGGAAAGTATATTGTAGAAACAAAGAAAACAGTTCGTGTAATTGCGAAAGAATTTGGCGTTTCGAAAAGTACTGTCCATAAAGATTTAACAGAGCGTCTACCAGAAATAAATCCTGAGTTAGCAAATGAAGTAAAAGAAATTCTTGATTACCATAAATCTATTCGGCATTTGCGTGGAGGAGAAGCAACAAAATTAAAGTACAAAAAAGAAGAAGAAACTGTAAAGTAAAAGAATGCCCGATATTGCCTTTTTTATAGAGGTAGTATAGGGCATTTTAATTTTTGGATAAAATAGGTATATAATAAATATTTTTGCTAATAACAACATACATATACAAATTGTGATAAAATAGTAAATTAGGAAAAAAGAATGGTTATCATGCAAAGATATGTAAATAGAAGGAGGATTTAAGGTATGTTAGCAAAAGACATTGGTATCGATTTAGGTACAGCTAACGTCTTAATTCACGTTAAAGGCAAAGGAATTGTGTTAAATGAACCGTCTGTTGTGGCGATTGATAAAAATACAAATAGAGTGCTAGCAGTAGGGGAAGAAGCGAGACGTATGGTAGGAAGAACGCCCAGTAATATTATTGCCATTCGTCCATTAAAAGATGGCGTTATCGCTGACTTCGAAATTACCGAGTCTATGCTCAAACACTTTATTAATAAATTAAATGTAAAAGGTTTTTTATCCAAGCCTCGTATTTTAATTTGTTGTCCAACAAATATTACCTCTGTCGAACAAAAAGCAATTCGCGAAGCTGCTGAAAAAAGCGGTGGAAAAACCATTTATTTGGAAGAAGAACCAAAAGTCGCGGCTATTGGCGCTGGAATGGATATCTTTCAGCCGAGCGGAAACATGGTCGTAGATATTGGTGGAGGTACAACCGATGTGGCTGTCCTTTCAATGGGCGATATTGTAACAGCAGCTTCTATTAAGATGGCGGGTGATCGTTTTGATGCGGAAATTTTGCAGTACATTAAGCAAAAATATAAGCTCTTAATTGGAGAGCGTACAGCAGAAGAAATTAAAGTGAAAATTGGCACAGTGTTTCCTAAAGCTCGTAATGAAGAGCTGGACATTCGAGGGCGAGACATGGTTTCAGGCTTACCTCGTACGGTTACTGTTTATTCTGAGGAAGTAGAGGAGGCACTTAGAGAGTCTGTCAGCGTCATTGTACAAGCTTCGAAAAGTGTATTAGAGCGTACACCTCCCGAACTTTCTGCCGATATTATAGACAGAGGCGTTATTTTAACTGGCGGTGGAGCATTGCTTCACGGTATGGATCAGCTGTTAGCGGAAGAATTAAAGGTGCCTGTGCTAATTGCAGAAAATCCAATGGGTTGTGTAGCTGTTGGAACAGGTATTATGCTTGATAATATTGATAAACTATCTCGTCGCAATATTGTTTAAATAAATGAAGACTCCTCTATTGGCTCGTTTCATACAGAGGAGTCTCTTCTTTTATTTATTATACTCTGTCAGCCGGCTATAACGAACAACGTTTACTTGTAAGGAGGATGAAGTATGTTTAAAGGGTTTTACACGGCAGCAGCGGGTATGCTGTCTCAGCAGCGTCAAACTGACTTATTAACGAATAACATAGCAAATGCTAATACGCCAGGATTTAAAGCAGATCAAGGTACGTTAAAGGCATTTCCTGATATGTTACTGCAGCGAATGGAATCTGAAGAATTACCCACTGACCGTAGCATCTCTGTTCAGAACAAAAAAGACATAGGTACAATTAATACGGGTGTGTATATGCAAGAAACAGTTCCAAATTTTACACAAGGCGATCTTCAGCAAACGTCTCAATCAACTGATATTGCATTGATGGAGCAAAATATGCCTACAAAAGAGGGCGGCCTATTTTTTGTGGTACAAAGCCCTAATAATACGCCTCAATATACAAGAAACAGTAATTTTACATTAGATCAAGAAGGGTTTTTAACTACGTCTACCGGAGCTTATGTATTAAATACAAATAATCAGCCAATTCAACTGAAAAGTGAAAACTTTACAGTTGATTCACAGGGTAACGTAACGGAAAATAATCAGCAGATTGCACAAATCGGTATTGCTTATTCTAGTGATTTACAAACGATTAAAAAGGCAGGGAATGGATTATATGAAACGTTGAACAATCAGCCCTTGCCTTCAGCAAGAAATAATCCAGGCATTTCTTATCAGTTAAAGCAAGGATTTGTTGAACGTTCCAATGTAGATGCTGCTCAAAGTATGACGGATTTACTAACAGCTTACAGAGCTTTTGAAGCAAATCAAAAAATAATGCAAGCTTACGATAGAAGCATGGATAAAGCGGCAAATGAAATTGGACGTGTGCGCTAAAAGCAACAGAGGAGATGAGGAGAATGAACCGTACAATGATAACAGCGGCTAATACAATGGGGCAGCTACAGCAGCAGCTTGATGTCATCAGTCACAATTTATCTAATACAAATACGACAGGATATAAATCGAGAGACGCTTCATTTAACGATATGCTGTATCAACAAGTAAATAATCAAGTAGACCAGGGAACAGAAAAGCGGCTTACACCGTCTGGAATTCGACAAGGTTCAGGAGCTTATCTAGACCAAACACGCTTAAATATGACGCAAGGTGCTTTTGAAAATACAGACAAACCATTAGATGTAGCTGCATCTAATCCAAACGTTTATTTTCAAGTTGCCGTAAACGATTCCGAACAGCCTGTACAATATACGCGAGATGGTTCATTTCACCTTAGCCCTGAAGGCCCCAACAATGTTAAATTAGTAAACGGTTCTGGCCAGGATGTGCTGGGGGAAAATGGTCAAGCTATTATTTTCAGTAACGCATTTAAAGATATACAGATTGATGGAAGTGGAACGATAACGGTTACTACGAATACGGGCGTTGACCAGTTTACCCTTGGATTAACAAATGTTCAAAAGCCGCAGGAGCTAGAAGCTAAAGGAGAAAATCTATTTGCCTTTCCAGCTGGGATGAACCAACCGAATATGTTTACAGATCTGACTGGAAAAGCTCGAGAAACAGCAGGCGTAGATCAAGGGAAATTGGAACAGTCAAATGTAGATTTGAGCAAAGAACTCACTGATATGTCCATTGCTCAACGTGCGTATCAGTTTAATTCCCGCTCTATTTCAATTGCAGACCAAATGATGGGCTTGGTGAATGGAATCAGAGCTTAAGCAAGTAGTTGCTTCTCAATTGAGCATTCTGTATATTGATAATAGTATCGTATGTTACATGCGGTTTGAAAGGAGACTTATTTATGCTTGATATTGAACAAATTAAAGAAATTATTCCACACCGATATCCATTTTTATTGGTCGATCGTATTTTAGAAGTGGAAGAGGGAAAAAAAGCAGTTGGTTTAAAAAACGTATCTGCCAATGAAGAATTTTTTAACGGGCATTTCCCTGACTATCCTGTGATGCCAGGGGTTTTAATTGTAGAAGCTTTGGCTCAGGTAGGAGCAGTAGCTATGCTAAAAAAAGAGGAAAATCAAGGACGTTTAGCATTTTTTGCAGGCATTGACAACTGCCGTTTTAAAAAGCAAGTAAGACCTGGTGATCAACTGCGTTTAGAGGTTGAAATTGTACGTGCGCGTGGATCTATTGGCAAAGGAAAAGGTATCGCAACTGTAGATGGAGAGTTAGTCTGCGAAACAGATATTATGTTTGCTTTAGGCGATAAAAAAGAATAGTACATAAGAGCTGCTGATGCAGCTTTTTTTATTGGCGCTGCAAAGCAGAAAAAAGTTTCTTTAATAAAGGTATAATATCCGTTAGCAACTCTTTTTGAAGAGTTGGTGACAGAGATGAAAATTGTAAGAGCACATGTTTTAATAAGGGCTGTTTATCTATGAGGGTTAAAATGGTATTTTCCTGTGAATCCGATTCACGTTTTCTTGTTAAGTAAAGAAGTTGGAAGTCATGTAAATAATCTTGTTTATAAGAGGAAGGCTCAATAAGTTGGTCGAGCGTAATTTGAAAACAATTACATAGAGATAGAAAATCAAAAATGGAAGGCGTTTGTTTCGAACATTCCCATTTTGAAATAGTTGTACGAGAAACATTCAACTGATTTGCTAATTCTTCTTGTGAAAATCCTCCTTTTAGTCTGAAATGTTTAATTCTTTCTCCAAAATCTTTCATATGCATCACCTGATTTCGTAAAGATAAGTATATGTCTTATTGTTCGAATGTAGTTCATGTTCTTTGTAACATGCTTAATTTGCACAATATGAAACATATACACTTTACTTTCTGCAATAGAGGGAATAAAACCTGTTTTTATTTCTTTTTTTTTTCTCTAAAAAGATTCATTTTTCTGCATGGATATAAAAAAAAGAACAAAAATAGAGGTTTTTATAGTAAAAAAATCCTATTTTTTGTTCGGTATATTGAAAAAAATGGTTGAATAAAGGGGGAAAATGCATTAATATACGAATTACAAAGAAAAAGGAGTGAAAAAATGACAAATTTTTATTTGAAAAGGCAAGGTGCTCGCATAAGAGATAATCGCTTCAAACGTTCTAGTCATGCACATTTATTTTTAGGAAAAAAAGAAAGGTACCTCTCCAGTGAGTTCTCTTTTCTTTACCCTTCTCATGGACCAACGAAAAAGACCTCAAACAATAATCCTCTCTTTTAAATCCAGACACCTTGAGATGACTTGACTTATTTTTTAGATGTACTTTTTACCGGTCTGTTTCGAAGCTGCAGTTTGAACTGTTGAAGTAAATCTTGACCTGATAACCCTTGGTTAATTAAATCCTCTAAGAGCATTTCAGCATAATGAAGTCTCCGTTCTTTTAAAACACCTTTCATCAACAAACTAATACGATTTTCACCAATTGAAGTAATGGAAGCCACGGTAGCTATAAAGGTAGCTGGATCATTTGTTTCTTTCGTAATTTTAGCTTCTACCGTCATTTTTTGTTTATCTTTCAACAAAACATGAAATTCATCGTACCATTTCTTATCGATAACTGCTTCTAAAATCCAGTTATTTTCGCCGTCTTCTTTATTAATAATAAGGCCATTAGTTAGTGAGACAGACTGACGCTTTTCTTGATCATCAACCAATTGAAATGACACAAGTTTAAATGTTTTCATTGATGTTTCCTCCTTTACGTAAATAGTAGGTTATCCATATTATAACATGAATGAGCTTAAAGATTCCCATTATTCAATCAGTTGGAGTGGTAGACTATGATTAACCATATTGTTCTTGTAGGAAGACTGACAAAAAAGCCGGAGCTTCGATATACCCATGAAGGGATTGCCGTATCTACTATTACGTTAGCAATTAATCGAACGTTTCGAAATGTTGAAGGTGAATATGATGCTGATTTTGTCAACATTACTCTGTGGAGAAAAAATGCAGAAAATACAGCTGCTTACTGTGATAAAGGAGCGGTTGTAGGCGTGGTAGGGCGTGTACAAACGCGCACATTTGAAAATAATCTTCAGCAACGAGTATATATGACCGACGTTGTGGCTGATGCGGTTAAATTTTTAAGTGGAAAGCCATCTGATTCTTCTTCATTTGGTTCAAATCAACAAGAAGAATAAAGTGATCTAGTATGAAAGGGGGTGATTAGTTCAGCTAAGGTTTTAATTCCCCTTATCTATCATAATAGAAGATAGATCCTCCTTAAGAGCAAGGCTCTTTCTATATTCTCAAGAGAGAAAATTAAAGTATTCACTATCCCCGAATTATTCCTCTATTTCAGCCGTTAAATTATTTAACGGTTTTTTTAATGAAAAGATCCGAACGAGTTTGATTCTCCATCAAGAATCAAACTCATTCGGATCTTCCTTCAGCTAACATACTCTTGTCTCAGCTTCTATCAGTTATTTAGCAAACCTTTTTGCACCCAAGTAGCGCTTGCTCCAGTAGCTGTTATCTAAGCTTGCAATGGTTACACCGGTAGAAGATCCAGCATGAATAAATTGACGATTACCAAGGTAAATGCCCATATGTGTAGGGCCGCTAGAATATGTATTAAAAAACACTAGGTCACCAGGCTGTGGATTACTTACGGGTGTTGATACACTCCAATAACCAGCCGTCGTATAGCGCGTTGTAGAAATTTGTTGTTTCATTACGTAATAAATGAATCCGCTGCAGTCGAAACCAGAAGGAGTTGTGCCACCCCATTTGTAAGGAACACCCATATAACGTTTTGCATCTGAAATCATTTGCGATACATTTAATGTTCCGCTAGAAGTTGAAGGTGTTGATGTACTTGGTTTTGTTGTTGACGTAGTTGTTTGAGCGCTTTTTGATACCTTTAATTGTTGATTTACATAAATCGTATTAGACGTTAATCCATTTATTTGTTTTAATTCGCTGACGCTCATGTGAAATGCCGAAGCTATTTTAGACAGGCTATCTCCACGCTGAACTTTGTAAGTTCCGTTTGCATCCTTAGAAGGAGTTTCTGCTGGTTTACTCGTAGTTGGAGTCGATGCGCTGTTGCTTCCATTTACTTTTAACGTTTGGTTAATATAAATGATGTTGGAAGAAAGAGTGTTCAAACGTTTTAATTCTTCTACGCTCATATTAAAACGAGTAGCCACTTTCCAAAGGGTATCGCCGCTTTGAACTTTATAGGTTGAACCAGTAGCAGGAGCTGAAGGCTTTTCTTCCTTATTAGATGGTTGAGAGGTTGAAGCAGAAGGAATCGATAACGTTTGTCCTATGCGAATTGTATTTGAAGATAACTTATTTACGCTTTTTAAAGCTTCTATCGTTGTATGATATTTAGTAGATAACGACCAAAGTGTATCTCCAGCTTTCACTTGAACAGTTGAAGCAGATGCTTCAGCTGAAGCTTGATATAAGAATGTCCCGCCAACAATGGCGCCTAGAGATAAAGCGAGCTGCCTTTTTTTCATTAATAAATCCCCCTAATTATGTAAATGTTTCGTGTTTATTTTTCCAATATGTCTATTAAATTACAAAAATATTATATGTATAAATATGCTGGAATTTAAAGAGAAAGTAAAGGGTCTTTTTCGCTATAAAAATACCTTTTTATTCAAAAAACGATATTTATCGCGTTTTTTGTATCTTTATCAGTAGTTGAAGAACGATTTACACTTATTTTTTTGTGTCGAATGATCTAATAAAAAAAGAGGACAAGTAAAAAAGTCCTCTTTTTGGTAACGGTGTAACACATTTTATAATTTTTCTTATTCATTTCTGTAAGCAAGAAGCTCTTGTAGCTCTTTATTCGAAAGTTCTGTTACCCATTGATCTCCTTGGATGAGTTCATTGTTGAGATGTTGTTTTTGATTGATCACTTCATCAATTTTTTCTTCAATCGTTCCTCTTGTAATGAATTTATGAACATGAACAAATTTATTCTGACCAATGCGATGGGCCCGATCGGTTGCCTGGTTTTCAACGGCTGGGTTCCACCATCGGTCAAAATGAATAACGTGATTTGCAGCTGTTAAATTCAATCCAGTTCCACCTGCGCGAAGAGAAAGGATAAAGATGGCTTTTTTCCTTGCTTGAAATTGAGCAACCATTTCATCTCTTTGCTCTTTTGACAAACTTCCGTGAAGGAATAAAACCGGCTCGTTGATTTCTTTTTCTAAGGTTCGTTGTAGCATGAGTCCTGTTTCAATATACTGAGTAAAGATTAAACAGCTTTCTTGCTGTGTACGAATGCTCTCTACGAGTTCAATAATTTTTTCACTTTTATGAGATCGCCGTACCGTTTGTTTAGCTGCACTTTCCTTTAAGTACAAAGCTGGATGATTGCATAATAATTTTAGCTTATTTAGTGTTTGCAAAATCATGCCTTTTCGTTCAAATCCTGTTTTTTCCTCTGTTTCTTGAAGCATTTCTTGAACTAGCTCCTGGTAAAGTGAAGCTTGTTCCGCTGTCAGCGGGATATATTCTTTTTGTTCTTGTTTATCAGGCAGTGAGCGGGCGATGCTTTTATCTTGTTTTGTTCTTCTCAATAAGAAAGGTTGAATGAGTGCTTTAAGCTCAACAGTTCGTTCAGGTTTCTCGCCTTTTTCAATGCCAGCTACAAATCGGTTTTTAAATGAATTGATTGTTCCTAAGTAACCGGGATTGATGAATTCAAATAATGACCATAGTTCCAGCAGACGGTTTTCAATTGGAGTTCCAGTAAGCGCAATTTTGTGTCTTCCTTGCAGCTGACGGATGGCTCTCGCCTGTTTAGTCTGCGGGTTTTTAACATGTTGCGCTTCGTCTAAGGAAATGCTGTTCCATATAAACCCTTTCAACAATTCGACATCCAAAAGGGCAACTTGATAAGTCGTAATCACCACGTCAGTACTTTCACATATCTTCTCAAATGCATCTCCGCCGGTTCTTTTCGGCCCGTAATGAACATGAACACGAAGAGAAGGGGCAAATTTCTGTAATTCTTTTTCCCAGTTTCCAATTAAAGAAGTTGGGCAAACGATAAGAGAAGGAAAGCTATGTAACTGATGAATGTTTGTTAAATAACTAATTAATTGAATGGTTTTACCTAGCCCCATGTCATCTGCTAGACATCCTCCTAAGTTAAACTTTCTCAAAAACATGAGCCAATTCAAGCCTTGCTGCTGATAAGGTCTTAATATTCCTTTAAATTCAGAGGGAGGCAGCACTTCCGGCAGCCGTTCTAAATCCGTTAAGGATGTAATAAATGATTGAAAGGAAGCGGGGAGTTGGAATTCAACTTTTACCTCTTCTTCATCAGTTTTACTGTCTGCCATGTAGGTTAGCTTCGTTTTTAAAATTTCATGAATTGAGACGCCTTTTTTACTAGCTTCTTTAACAATTTTCTGCGCTTGTTTAATTAATCTAGAATCCAGTTGAATCCACTGTCCGTTAATAGATAATAATCGGCGTTTTTGTTCGACTAATTTCCGAAACTCTTCTTCTGAAAAAGTTTGATCGCCAATAGAAAATGACCAGCGGAAGCTGCTGATAGCTTGTTTACCAAACAATGCAGATGAAGTATTTTCTATAGCGCCAGATACTTTTATGGTGGCTTTTTTTAATGATTCCCACCAGCTTGGCAAATGGATAGAGACACCTTGTTCAATCAATGCTGCACTATCTTGAGTTAGAAATTCCCATACTTCCTCATCTGTTAGGACAGACTGAATAAACGCTCCTTTTTGGTATAAAGTAGGAGCCAATGCTTTCCATCGTTCGTGTTCGTAAGCGATATATGATTCGTAGTGATTCCACTCTTTAGGAAGTGTTCTTCCCAGTATAAAAGGTTCTTTGGCTTCATCGTGGGGAATCACAAATGTTTCAGCCGTCCATACATCTCCATCGGTCGTTGGCTCTACAACACGCAATGAAAGGTCAAAGGGAGGATTATAGCTCTCGCCTCCTATGCTTATTAAAAAGTCTTTTCCTTCTTTTTTTAATAGGCTCTCTTTAATTTGTGCTCGCCACTCTTGCTCATCAGCTTGTGAAAGCGATCCAGTCATTTGTTTTTTTAAAGGAAGAGAATGAAATTTCCCTTGGATAATCTTCTTTTTCATATCGACTGCAATTTGCTGATAATCTTCCGCTGAAGCGGACAAAGCCGGTTTCAACACATGCTGTTGAATAGGTGATTGTATGAAAGTGAACATTTGCCATGCAGAAAGAAGAATTCCTTTTTTTCCATTAATCTCAACCTGTGTAGCTTCACTTCCGTAATAGGTCTGTTCATGCCATAGAAACAGCGCATCTTTCCATGTATCAGGGAGCAAAATTTGGCCGCTAGGTGATACACAGTAGAGAAAAAAGTCATCGTGTACAGGTTCGACTTCAAGTGTTAAATGAAACAAATCAAACATTCAGTAAATCTCCTTTTTCTAATAGTTGTTGAAATGCGCGCTGTTTCTTCGTTTTTATCGCTAATTCTTCCATATAATGTTCCCATAGTAGAGAGCGATTCATTTGTAGATAAAGTCTTTTTAATTCTTGTAAGTAGATATAGGCTTCTTGATAACTGCTTTTCTTTTTTTCATAAATCAGCTTTGAAATCATTTGATGATAAAGAGGAATAACCAGCTTTTCATCTTTTTGTTTTAAGGCCTCTATCGTTTGCTCGTCATATTTGATGCTGTCATATTGAAGAAGCACCTGTAATTCAACCCATTTTTTTAATTGGTTAGAAGCATATAGAAAATCACTGTATTCAATAAAACTATAGGGAAGTAATGTTTGCAATGCTTCAGTATACAAAGTTTGCTCGTTCGTTAAGTCTTTATAGTGCTGAAATAAATTTACAATCATGGAGACCATATTTCGGCTTCCTTGATAAGTAGTTGGAACGGTGCGTACGTAATCTCCTATATAGGTCATTATATAAGAGCCCCACTGAGCAAAGCGGTCAGTTTCTTTTTCGTGCAATAAATCATTTAACCAAGGGATAAGATAGGGAATCATTTGTAATGTTCCATCGCTCAAACGTTCTTTTGCTTCTCTATCTTTTTCTTGAAGAAATAAAAGATAGGAAAGAGCTGTATTATTTATAAAAGAACCATGCTTGGCTTTTAATTCGCGTTCCTCATTTTTTCGCCATCTTTCTAACGTGAAGACTTTTTGCCAAATAACCCGATAAATTTCAATACGCTCATATTGTAAAGGTATATCATTATGCAATAATTCTCGGATGTATGGGATGCTGTCCTCTATAATAGATAATGCATCCCGATCGTATTTCGTTTGCTTTAATGAATCAGCGGTAGCATAAATTTCATTTGTTATTTTGTAGACGTGACTATATACGAATGATTCCTCGATGTTAGTAGAAAGCTGATGTGCCTGTAATTGAGCTGATAGTTTATAAAATGTATGAACCGCTCCATAGATACAAAATAAAGCATAAAGCAATGGATGCTCAGGAGCTTTTTTCACTAAAGAACGGTAATAGTACTGATAATATTCATGATAAATGGACCGGTCATTTCCGTTCCGCCCCTGCATAAAAAGCGTATACTGCTCCTCAAAAGTTTGTCTCCACTCTTGAAAAGTTGCCTTGGGTTTTTTTAACACTTGTTTGGCAGATAGCATAGTCAAATCTTCTTTCTCATGGTTTCGCCATTCTTTGAATAGGGGCGAAAGCGGTTCTATTAATGAATACATATAAAAAAACGCTGCAAAGCAGTGTTCACAAAATCCGTTATGCTGACAAGAACAGGTACTTTCAGGGAGCAGCTGTTTGTTTAGTTCAACATAAAACGAATCGATTTTAACGTTTAATATCTGTTCATCATTGTGCAAAATGAAGAATGAATGGGTACGGTAAAGGTCTAGTCCTGCTTGGGCATTTGTACGATAACGTGCATCACTGTACGGGAAATGATGTATAAATTGGTGCTGTAAGTGATCTGAAAACGAACTCATAATCCCATTCCTTTCTATACATAAGTGGAACATAAAATTATATTTATAAGTGATTAATTTTCTTTTCATTATAAATGATAAAAATAGAATTATACAAAATCTTTTGTTATGATAAAGCAGAATCCAACATGACTCTTTATAAAAAGAAATGGATTCAACATGACTTTGTGTACATACTCAATCGAAGACTTACTATACTATAACCAATAAGCACGATTGACATTGACAGGAGGAAAAGTAAGTGAAAATTCGTAAAGCTATTATTCCAGCAGCTGGATTAGGGACACGCTTTTTGCCGGCTACAAAAGCACAGCCTAAAGAAATGCTGCCAATTGTAGATAAACCAACGATTCAATACATTGTGGAAGAAGCAGTAGCATCAGGTATTGAAGATATTTTAATTGTAAGCGGTCGCGGAAAACGAGCAATCGAGGATCATTTTGATAAATCATATGAGCTAGAAGAAACATTAGCGGCAAAGGAAAAGTGGGACATGCTTGAAGAAGTGCAGGGGATTTCGAATTTGGCTAATGTTCACTACATTCGTCAAAAGGAACCTAAAGGATTAGGTCATGCCATTCACTGTGCAAGAAGTTTTATCGGAGATGAACCGTTTGCTGTTATGCTAGGGGATGATGTAGTTCAATCAGAAACACCTTGTTTGAAACAGTTAATGGACGTATACGAAAAATATGAATGCGCTGTAGTTGGTGTACAGGAGGTGCCTAGGAAAGAAACCTCAAAGTACGGAATTGTAGGCCCTAAAGGAGAGCCTCTTGAAAAAGGATTATTAGACGTAGAAACGCTCGTTGAAAAACCGAATCCAGAAGATGCCCCTTCAGGCTATGCAATTATGGGGCGCTATATTTTAACACCGGAAATTTTTGATATCTTAAGCAGAGAAGAGATTGGTGCAGGTGGAGAAATTCAATTAACAGATGCTATTTTACGTCTGAATGAATTTCAACGTGTTCTTGCTTATTATTTCGAAGGAAAACGTTATGATGTTGGAGATAAATTTGGATTCATTAAAGCAACAATTGATTTAGCCTTACAAAGAGAACCGCTGCGAGAAGAGTTAGTGAGCTATTTTAGAGAAATTGTCGAAAAAGAAGGGCATATGTAAAATATATTTACTGGGGGAACTATTGGGAATCAAGGAGATTTTCAATAGTTCTTTTGGGTTAGAGCCCGTTGTACAAAAGATGGTTATATCGTTTATTGGTGAATTCTCATAAAATGTTACATAATAATAAGTAAAAGAAATTATTTCATGTTTTTATATAAATGCTATCATGAAATGACATTTTTCGATATAATATCAGATAGGTTTTATTTATTAAGCATGTCATATAAAGGAGATTTTCTGCAATGACAAAGAAATTGTGTGTAGTTGGTTTAGGATATATAGGTTTACCGACAGCTGTTATGTTTGCCAATCACGGCTTATATGTACATGGTGTTGACGTAAATGAAAAAGCAGTAGAATTAATTAAAAATAAGCAACTTCATATAGAAGAAAACGGCTTACAAGAACGTTTAGAATCAGCAGTTGACAACGGCCACTTTACGGTAGGCACAACAGCTGAAGAGGCGGATATTTTTATTATTGCTGTACCATCACCAATTAATGAAGATAAAACGGCAAACTTGAACTATGTTCGAGAAGCGACAAAATCAATTGTTCCTTACGTTCGTAAAGGAAATTTAGTTATTTTAGAATCCACAGTTCCTCCGCGTACAGTAGAAGACGTTATGCTACCTGTGCTAAAAGAAACTGGTTTAGAATTAGGCAGTGAGTTATTTGTTTCTCACTCACCTGAACGTGTTATTCCAGGAAAAGTATTTGAGGAACTAGTAAATAATGACCGTATTGTCGGTGGTATTAACGAAGAGTCCAGTCGCTTGACTGTTGAGCTTTATAAAACATTTGTAAAAGGAAATATTCACGTAACGGATGCTACAACAGCTGAAATGGTGAAAGTAATTGAAAACACATATCGTGATGTGAACATTGCCTTTGCAAATGAGCTGGCAAAAATCAGTGAAAAAATTGGTGTAAATGCGTGGGAAGCGATTAAGTTAGCGAACTATCATCCACGTGTAAACATCCATTTACCAGGTCCTGGTGTAGGCGGCCACTGTATTGCTGTTGACCCTTGGTTCTTAACGGAGCTTCAGCCAGAACTTGCGAAAATTATTTCTCTTTCTCGTCAGACAAATGATTCAATGCCTGAATATACAGCATTAAAAACGAAAAGCCTACTAGATGAAAAGGGCATTCAACATGGACGTGTAGCTGTTTTAGGTTTAGCTTTTAAAGGAAATATCGATGATATGCGTGAAAGTCCATCAACGGATGTGCTTCATCACTTAGAAAAGCTAGGTGTTGATTACACAGCATTTGATCCTCATATCAAAGAGAATAAAATCGAACGTCAGACGCAAAGTTTGGATGAAGCTGTTGCACATGCAGATGTGATTCTTATTTTAACAGATCATAATGAGTTCAAAGAGCTTCTTCCATCAGCTGTTGAAAATCATATGCGTACAAAGATTATTTTTGATACGAAAAACTGCATTCAGCGTGATCAATGGAAAGCAGCAGGCTTTGACGTAGTGTTACTTGGTGATTCAAAAGTTTCTACTTTATAAAAAGACGGGCTGAACAGCCTGTCTTTCGTTTGTAAAAAACTAAAAAATCAACATACGGGTGATTTAATGAAGGAAAACATCTTAGGAATAGACGTTTGTAGCGACACGTACGATGAGCTAGCGGTAAAGTTACTTCAGGATATAGATAAAGGCCGAAAATCATTTATTGTAGCAATCAATCCTGAAAAAATTATGAAAGCACAAGAAGATCAGGAACTAAAGTCACTGTTAAATCAAGCGACTTATCAAATTCCAGATGGAATCGGTGTGATTTTAGCTTCAAAGCTCAAAAAGGGACGTATTCGTGAGCGTGTAACGGGTATTGATATGATGCTGAAGCTGTGCAAAGAAGCAACAAATAACGGTAAAAGAATTTTTTTATACGGAGCCAAGCCCGGCATTGCAGATGAAGCCAAAGCTAAATTGGAAGAGATGTTTCCAGGGATTTTAATTGTTGGAACATTAAATGGCTATGAAAAAAATGAAGAAGTCATTGAACGTACGATTAATGATTCAGGAGCAGAAATTGTGTTTGTCGCTTTAGGCAGTCCAGCGCAAGAAAATTGGATTATTGCTCATAAAGAAAAACTCAATCCTTCTGTTTATCAAGGCGTAGGCGGCTCGTTTGATGTTATTTCAGGACGATTGAACCGGGCACCGGCTGTTTTTCAAAAATTTGGTTTAGAGTGGCTTTATCGACTATTAAAAGAACCATGGAGATGGAAGCGTCAGTTAGAATTGCCTAGGTTTCTTCTTCGAGTGTTAAGAGGTTAAAAAAGCATGCGGATGATATCCGCATGCTTTTTATTTTTAGATATCTTCTTTTTTGTTTTGTTGCTTGATTTCATCCGTTAGTTCGTGCAAGCTCTGGCGCACATTTCCTTTTCCAGAAAAGTTCTCAATCAATTCCTTTACATCTATACCTGAGGATGCTTTCAGCGATTCTTGAAGAGAAGACATTAAGTTTGTTGCATAACCAGTCACTTTATTAGCTCCGCTGTTTTCACCGTTGCTTCCTGTATCCACAACCGTAATTTTATCGATATTTGCTAAAGGACTTGCAACTTGTTTTGCATATTCAGGAAGCATTTTGATAATCATATCTAAAATAGCTGCTTGACCAAACTGCTCGAATGCTTCCGCAACTTTTTGTTTAGCCTCTGCTTCTGCTAAACCTTTTAAGCGGATAATCTCAGCTTCAGATTCACCTTGGGCACGCTGAGCGTCAGCTTTTGCTAAACCATCAATTCGAACGCGTTCAGCTTCAGCTTTAGCCATTGCTTCAATTCGATATTTGTTGGCGTCAGCTTCCGCAAGCTGTTTTGCTTTTTCAGCTTCTGCGGATTGCTCAACAGAGTAACGATCTGCATCTGCTTTCTTTTTTACTTCAGAATCGTATTGACGCTCACGACGAAGAATTTCTTTTTCTTCTAATTCAATTTGTTTCTGACGTTCAATAATGCGGATTTGCATTTCTTGTTCTGTTACATCTTGTTTCGCGCGAGCTGTTTCTAGATCATACGCTTGGTCAGCACGAGCTTTGGCAATATCTTGTTCGCGACGATATTCAGCGGTTTTTAATTGATTCATTTTTTCAGCTTCCGCGATTTCTGTATTTCGCTCAAGCTCCGCTTTTTGGGCATCTTTATGAGCCTCGGCACGCTTGATTCTTGTTTCTTTTTCAGCTTCCGCTGTTGCAATGTCAGCATCTCGCTTAACTTGAGCAATACGAGGCTTCCCTAGCGATTCTAGATAGCCGTTCTTATCCCGAACGTCTTTAATTGTAAACGATACAATAATTAATCCCATTTTAGCTAGATCTTGTGAAGCTACGCGCTGTACTTCTTGAGAGAATTTTTCACGGTTTTTATAAATTTCTTCGACCGTCATAGAACCAAGAATCGAACGAAGGTGACCTTCTAAGACTTCTCTAGCTTCGGTTTCACGATCTTCTTTTGCTTTGCCCAAAAACTGCTCAGCGGCCGTTGCGATTTCTGAAATAGAACCTCCAATTTTGATGATTGATACCCCATCAGCCATAACTGGAACACCTTGTTCTGTATATACTTCAGGTGTAGATACTTCCAGTTTGCTTGACAGCAAGCTCAGAGGCTCAGCCTGCTGAAAAACTGGCAGCACAAACGTACCGCCGCCGCGAACAATTTTAATGCGGTTTCCGGATTCATCGACGTGCACGTTTTTATTTCCGAGATAGCTCCCTGTTACAATTAACGCTTCATCTGGACCTGCTGTACGGTATTTTGTAATAAATACGGCAATCAGCGCAATTAATAAAAAAACAACAATTCCAACGACAACTAATATAGGTGTTGAAAACATAAAACTCCCCCTAATACTATTTATAATGAGTGATTGGTCATAACTTCTTCGTAAATCACAACGAGTGCGTTGCCCCTTTGTATATCTACCACAAGCACTTTGCTGCCTAAAGGTATAGCAGTGTTTTTAAAGCTGGCAGCGGGTTTGGAGATCGTGCCGCTAACCCCTTCGATAAATACTTCTCCATAACCATCTGCAGGAACGGAAGTAATAATGGTACCAAGTCTTCCTTTTAACGAATCTTCAGTAAAAGCAAGAGACTCTTCAGCCGATGATAAAGGAATCAATACGAAAACGTTGAGCAAAATAACGAGTAGAAGGGCAATAAGAGCGGAAATCGAAATAATCCAATAATTTTGCAATGACGTATAGGTGAACAAATATCCACTGGCACTAAAGAATGTTAAAAAAGAAAAAAGAAGAGTGGGGTTAAAAAAAGGTATCGCTTCAGATAATCCATCTAACAAATCGCTAAATAAAATGTATAAGAAGGTGAGACTTCCGCAGATAATTAATCCATACAAATACACTGTTTGAACAGATAGACCAAACATAGTTCATTCAACACCCCCTTTATGTAAGATGAATGATACTGTTTCTACTATGTATTACGAACCGTATCAAAAAAAGTTTCATTTTTTTGATAAAATTCCTTTTTTTGTTTAATTTTATCTCTGTCCATTTCACTATATTTTAACTTTTAGATGATATAAGATAAGGACAACGATTCAGCGAATGTGGTTTGAAGTAGTGGACATGCATAGGTCAAAAGTTTGTTCATATAATGAGTGGGGCCATGTGAAATAAAAATAAAGGTTTAAATATGCTTAATAAAAAGGAAAAAGAGTTAAAGATGACGAATAAATTAGACGAAAAGGGGGGAGTTCGCTTATATTTTAATAAAATATAGTAAAGAAAATGTTCTACATAAAATAACCACATAAGAATAAAGTAAATCAGCTGTTTATACACCAAAAAATACAGTTCTTTTCTATTAATAGTTTGTAAATGTGCTAATTTTTGAGAATAAATTTCTATTTAAGTAGTAGAATCATTGTGATATAATCCATTTTGGGAATAAGTAAGTAATTATTGTTATACGCAATTTGAAATACTATCCAATTATATAAAGTTGGATACATTTTTTATGGTTTTGGTTAACATAAACCTGAGGAGGGTCTCCATGCTATATTTGACCTTGTTTATTTGTTTTATTACATCTATTCTGATCACTCCGCTGGTTAAGAAGCTGGCGTTTAAAATAGGTGCAACGGATAAACCAAATCAACGAAAAGTTCATCAAAAAATTATGCCTCGCCTTGGAGGTTTGGCGATATTTTTTAGTTTTCTTATTGGATACCTCGTTTTACAGCCTGACAGTAAATATGCGCTGCCGATTTTAATCGGAAGCATCATTATCATCATTACCGGTGTCTTAGATGATATGATTGAGCTATCCGCTAAAATTAAATTAGGCGGTCAGCTAGTAGCGACATTAATTGTTGTTGTATACGGTGGAGTCCAAATTGACTTCATTAACTTGCCGTTTGGCGGAAAATTAGAATTCGGAATGTTAAGTATTCCAATTACGGTATTATGGATTGTAGGAATTACCAATGCTATTAATTTAATTGATGGATTGGATGGATTAGCTGCCGGCGTTTCCTCTATTGTATTGATTACCATCTCTGGTATGGCTATTATGATGGGTAATGTGTTTGTGACAAGCATGGGTTTCATCGTATTGGGAAGTACGCTTGGATTTTTGTTTTACAACTTTCACCCCGCTAAGATTTTCATGGGCGATACAGGAGCACTATTTTTAGGCTATATGATTTCTGTATTGTCTCTGTTAGGATTTAAAAATGTAGCGGTTATTTCCTTCATTGTTCCAGTTATTATTTTAGGGGTACCAATTTCAGATACGTTCTTTGCTATTATTCGCCGAATCGTAAAAAATCAACCGCTATCGGCTCCTGATAAATCTCATTTGCATCATTGCTTGTTGCGCTTAGGGTACAGCCATAGACAAACGGTTTTAATTATTTATGGAATGAGTGCGATATTTGGTTTAGCGGCAGTTATCTTTTCAAAGGTACAAACAATGTGGGGGTCTTTTCTTGTACTAGCTATCCTCCTTGTGGCGATTGAAATTATCGTTGAAAAAATAGGATTAGTTGATAAGACATATAGGCCAATTCTTAACATGGTTCGTGGGCTTCGTTTAAAAAATTAATTAAAAAGACCTCTTGGATATCCAAGAGGTCTTTTTAATTATTCTGTTGTATCTGAAGTTGATTCAATGCCTAAATGCTTGCGGAGCTTTTCACTTACTTTTTCCACTGAATCATTGTCTAGTTTGAAGTAGTAAACGCCGTTAATTTTTTCATCGCTACCGTCTAAGTTAATGGTTTCGATGTCTACTTTTTTCGAAGCGTAATCATAAAACGAAAGCATTTCACCGAACATTAAATTCGTTTTCATATTATCGCCAACCGCTTCGATAAGATTGCCATATTTATTAAGTGATCCAATGGAAGCAGCTTTTTTAATCATGGCTTCGATCAACTGCTGTTGTCTTTTTCCTCGCTCAATATCGTTGTCTTGTTTTCGTGTTCGAGCAACAGCTAACGCTTCTTCACCATTCAAATGTTGGTTTCCTGGTTTTAAGACAATAGCATTATGACGATCTTTTGAGTCCTTTTCACTCATCGCATAAGGTACATCAAAATCGATTCCCCCAAGTGAGTCTACAATGTCTGTGAAAGCTTTAAAATTCACTTTAACATAGTAATCAACAGGGACATTAAACAGCTGTTCTACCGTTTCTACAGTTGCTTTTGGACCTCCGTACGCATGCGCATGCGTAATTTTATCTTTTTTGTTCACTTCAGGTATATAAACCCGCGAATCTCGAGGTATGCTTACAAGCTTTACGGTTTTATTTGTTTCGTTAAAGGTCGCCAAAATCAAAGCATCTGTACGGGCTGATTTTCCGAACTTCCTGGTTTCACTGTCATCTACGCCCATAAATAAAATGGATATATCATCTTTTTTGGGATCGATTTTACGATCACGCATAGGAGAGTTATCGCGATCTCCAAGTCCTTCATAAGAATCAGAAGCTACTGTTTTAGCCTTAACAAATAAATAAGAGCCATAAGCGGTTGCAGAAAGCCCTAAAATAAGGATAGGTAACAGAAAAAATGTAAAAAGCCTTCGTTTTCTTTTCCGTTTGTTTACTCTTTTTTGAAAACGTCTATATTGAGCCATACGGTTTCTCCTTTTATTCGTATATTCGAACACTTATTGTGACACTTAGTATGTGTTATAAATTGGAATGTATGAATCAAACTCGTCAAAGCTATGCGTCTTTACGAGGTTTTTACTCATTGACAAGTAGCGCAACCATCAGAATAGTTGCGCTATTTATCAATTGTACAATGTTTTTTAATAAGAGTAAATAATTCATTCTACATCTTCTTCTAAATAGGTCGTCTCACCTGCTCGAATATCTGCTTGGCCGTTTGTTAGCTCGGTCATCCATTCAATAAATGCTTCTGTTTGAGCTTCCTCTACAAATGTTTCAATCTCTACCATGTCTGCGTAGTGGATTTCTTTTAATAGATAAACGGAACTGCGAAGCTCATTCTCTAATTTTCCAAGCCATGTATAGTCGACGGTTGTATGCATAACCGCCATGAGAGTTCGTTTGACTGTACCTAATTCATTTAACGCTTCGGAAACGGATTTTCCATACGCGCGCACCAATCCACCTGCGCCCAATTTAATACCTCCGAAATAGCGCGTAACGACGACTACCGTATCTTTTAAGCCTCTCTTTTTAAGCACTTCTAACATTGGTACGCCTGCTGTTCCACTTGGTTCTCCATCATCGTTTGCTTTTTGAAATTGATCTCGTTCTCCAATTAGGTAAGCTGAACAGTTATGAGTAGCATTCCAGTGCTGTTTTTTAATGTCTTGAATAAATTGCTGAGCTTCTTCTTCAGTTGTTACACGTTTCATATGACAAATGAATCTAGATTTTTGAATAGTGATTTCATGTGAACCTTCTTGTTTTACGGTATAATATTGTGATAACAATCAAAAAATCCTCCTTAGAGTTATAAATAGAAGAAAAACGGGTATTTACGTACTGTTTACTTGCTATTAGTATAAAATGTTTATGAAAAGACATCAATTAATCAAATTCAACATCACTTAAACAAGCCATACAGAATATACGTTATAATAAAATAGTGTGCAGGCTTGTATAGCTAAATAATGAAATGATTTAAACAGGCAGTTAGTCACTGTTGAAGAGTGAGCGTAAATGGTAATCTATTCAAATAACGCGAGTCAAGAGTCGATTGATGTCGAGTTTGAGGGTACTAAAACAACCGTTACTTTTTGGATATAAAAAGTCAGATAGGGAGAAAATATGGATCTTATCCTCACAATTCAGATAGGTCATACGAATACTATATATAGCATGAACGTATAGACATTTCTCCGAATGTGAGTATAGTTTGGGGTGAGTAAATGTCGAAACATAAATTAACAAGCAAGGCACTTGATGAAATTTTTGAGAAGATTATTGGCACAGTGGGAGATAGTAAAAATGAAGTCTATCGCCTTTCTGAAGATGCCAGACAAGAATATCAGCAAATTAAAGAAGAGTTAGAAGTGTTAAAAGGAAAAGTTCTTGAGACGATAGAGCAAGGTGATAAATTAGAAACTCAGGCAAGGTTGGCTCGAAAGCGTTTGTCTGATGTGAGCCGACATTTTCAAATTTATTCAGAGCCTGAAGTAAAAGACGCTTATGAAAAAGCACACGAATTACAAACCAAGCTGCTGATGAATCAGCAAAGCGAATATCAGCTGCGTAATCGTCGAGATGAACTAGAAAGACGCTTGCTTACATTGGAAGAAACGATTAAACGTGCAGATCACTTAGTAGGTCAAATTTCCGTTGTGTTAAATTATTTAACAAGTGACTTAAAACAAGTAGGGGAAATAGTAGAAGATGCTATTCAAAAAGAGTATTTTGGCTTTCGGATTATTGAAGCTCAGGAAGAGGAACGGAAACGTTTGTCAAGAGAGATTCATGACGGCCCAGCTCAAATGCTTGCAAATGTTATGATGAGATCAGAATTAATTGACCGAATTTACCGGGAACGTAGTGCAAAAGAAGCAATGGAGGAAATTCGGGATTTACGAAAAATGGTTCGTTCTGCCCTATACGAAGTACGTCGAATTATATATGATTTAAGACCGATGGCACTTGACGACTTAGGTCTAATTCCGACGCTGCGTAAATATCTTGATACAATCGAAGATTATAACGAAGGCAAGCCTCGGATTACGTTTATTTCCATTGGACAAGAGAAGCGAACTGCTTCAAAATTAGAAGTAGCACTGTTTCGTCTAGTGCAAGAAGCTGTAACGAACGCATTAAAACATGCAGACGCGACGGAAATCCAGGTGAAGATAGAGTTCAACAATGAACACGCTATTTTGCTGGTCAAAGATGACGGCTGTGGTTTTAATCAAGAAGAGAAAAAAGAGAATTCGTTCGGCTTAATAGGAATGAAAGAGCGTGTTGATTTGTTAGATGGGACTATTTCTGTTCATTCGAAAATTAATCAAGGCACGCTTGTTATGATTAAAGTACCGATTATAGCCGCTTAAAAAGGCAGAGATATGTATATAAATAGGGGTCAATATAGAGTAAAACATTTGTTGTTCGATTTGGGGAGGAATCAAACATGCAGACAAGAATTATCATAATCGACGATCACCAATTATTCCGTGAAGGAGTAAAAAGAATTTTAGATTTCGAAAAAGATTTTGAAGTAGTTGCAGAAGGTGACGACGGTAGCGAAGTTATTGACCTTGTAGAAGAACATCAACCTGATGTTGTAATCATGGATATTAACATGCCGGCTGTGAATGGTGTAGAAGCTACGAAAAAGCTTGTAGAAGTAAATCCGGATGCTAAAGTTATTATCTTATCTATTCATGATGATGAGACATATGTAACTCATGCCTTGCAAACAGGGGCACGAGGCTATCTGCTAAAAGAAATGGATGCGGATGCGTTAATTGAAGCGGTGAAAGTAGTTGCAGAAGGTGGTTCATATTTACACCCTAAAGTAACACATAGTTTAGTAAAAGAGTACCGTCGACTAGCAGCTCAAGGACAGTCGTCTTCTTATCCGCACGAACCAATTGAGATTCGCCGTCCACTGCATTTGTTAACACGTCGTGAGTGCGAAGTGCTACAATTGTTGGCTGATGGTAAAAGTAACCGAGGAATCGGAGAAGCATTATATATTAGTGAAAAAACCGTTAAAAACCATGTGAGTAATATTTTGCAAAAAATGAATGTAAATGATCGCACGCAAGCTGTTGTTGTGGCAATCAAAAACGGTTGGGTAGAAGTAAGATAAGTTCAAAAGTCCGATATACCACTAGGTATATCGGACTTTTTTTTTCTTTTTATAACTTTTTTTGAAATTGTGGGTAAAAAGTCATGTGTAATGAGAGAGGAAACCAACCGATAAGTTAAGGGAAGAAGATATCTTCTAGGAAGGCGAAGGGTGATACCTCTGTGCATTTACTCGTCCTTCAACTTTCGACAAAAGCATCCATACCTCAAAACAATGTCCATCCATTTGATGCAAGCTCTTGTAAAGGAAGGTCTTCAATACATTCAGATACATATGAGGTCGTAAAAGAATTTATTCAAACCTCAACTGGTATACTTTAAAAATTTAAGAGTTATAGCGCAACACATAGAAAATGGATTTAAAGAAGGCAAGAAGGTGATGAAGCTGAATTTTATAACGGAAGAATTAATCTATCATAAATCTCCTCAAGAGCTAACAGCTATGATGTATGAAAAATTTATTCAAAATATTGATGAAGCTGTTAGAGCAATTCAACACAGCGATTATTTTACAGCGAATGAAAAAATTAAACAGTGCAACGATATTTTATATCGTCTAGGAATTGGCTTAACATATCAAGCAGGTATTATTGCAGAGCAGTTAGATACCCTTTACAACTATATGTCTGAGAGATTAATTATGGCTAATTTAAAAAAAGATACGTTTATTTTATGTGAAGTTCAACAAATGATGAAGAAGCTTTCTAACGCTTGGAATGAAGTGTTAAAAGAGACGCCTAAAGTTACCTCTTCGCCCCGCAAAAACAAGCTGTCTTCTTATGAACAGCACATACGTATTACTCTTAGCTAAAGGATAATCATCATATCCACGCATCAGATGCCTCTCGAAACTTTTCAGCTAATCAAGCAAGCACATCTAAAAGTCTAAACTGAATGAAGTGTATACTAACAGAGAAAGGAGAGATACATAGTGGAGTTACAGCGAATTAACGGTCTTTCTTCTTCCGTGAATCTCATTAGAGAAAAAGAAGTAAGTAGTTCGGCTTCATTTACAGGAGTAATGGTAAAGAAACAAAAAGAACTGACCTATGAACATTTAACTCAAGTGATAAATAAAATTGAAGAACAGGGAAAGCAGTTAGTAAAAAGTCAAACTATTGATTCTTTGCGGAAATACAAGACGCTTGTGAAGCAGTTTATGAACGAAGTCGTTAAAAATGGTTTTGAACTGCATGAAGAAAGAGGATTTAACCACAGAGGAACCACTAAAGTATATAAGCTAGTGAAAGAAGTGGATACGAAACTAGTTGACTTGACAAATGATATCCTTCAAAAAGAAAAAGACAGTTTAAATTTACTCAAGCAGGTAGGGGAAATTCAAGGTTTGTTAATTAATATGTATACGTGAAGGAGCTTTTACTAATAGGTAAACCTCTCGTTACATGCATTTTAATCCTAAATGTTGTAGAATAGAGTGAAATTATTTTATATAACAAAGGATGGATCCCTATCTTATGAAAACAGCAATTATTACAGATAGTACCGCCTATATATCAGAGGAAATTCGATCAAACTATCATATACATATGGTACCGCTAAGCGTTATTTTTGGTGAAGAAACATATCGTGAAGAAGTAGATATGACTGCAAATCAATATTTTGAAAAAATTAAAGAAGCAAAAAATCTTCCAACCACTTCTCAGCCTGCTATTGGAGAATTTGTAGAGTTGTTTGAACAGTTAAAACGAGATCAGTTCGATGCTGCTATCGTTATTACGTTATCTAGTGGAATTAGCGGAACGTATCAGGGTGCTTTGACGGCAGGTAGCATGGTAGAAGACTTTGATGTGCACGTATTTGATTCAGAAATCAGCTGTATGGTTCAGGGCTTTTATGCGATTGAAGGAGCCGAGATGGTCCGATTAAATAAACATCCTGACGAAATCATTGCGCGTTTCGAAGAGATGAAACTATCAATGCGTGCGTATTTTATGGTAGATGATTTATCTCACTTACAGCGCGGAGGTCGCCTAAATGCTGCTCAGGCTATTATTGGCAGTCTTCTTCAAGTAAAGCCCGTGCTCCATTTTGAATCTAAAAAAATCGTTCCGTTTGAAAAAATTCGTACGCGTAAGCGAGCATTAAAACGAATTACCGAGCTTCTTGATGAAGATGCAAAAGAAAACGTACCTATGAAAGCTGTAGTTATTCATTCTAATCGTGAAAATGAAGCAAAAGAAATTCAACGAGACTTAGAACAAGAATATCCTCATATTGAATGGAGCCTTTCTTATTTTGGGGCTGTCATTGGCACGCATTTAGGTGAAGGTGCCATCGGTATAGGCTGGTATAAAAAGTAATTGAAAACCAAATCATTTGATTTGGTTTTTTTGCAGGAAAAAACACCTTTTTTTGCGTATATAGATGTGTACGATAAAAATGGAAAGGAATGAAGAGATGCTTTTTACTGTTAAACAAGAACTGCTAGATCCCGTTCAAGTGCCTAGTCCTGATGCTTTTCCTCTCTCTCAAATCGATACGTGGAGAACTCCACCTTTAAATCCTTCATACCCTTACTCTTTAGATCTTCAGCGCTCTTTAAGCGGAAAGCAGCTGCTACTCAATCAGACTCCCTATCCTTTACCCCTCATTCATGAACATTACCTAAACGGATATATTTCCTATCAAAAAGCAATCACCCAAAAAGAAAATCGATATAGATGCAATCGGTGTGGAAGTGATAGCCCTTTTTATTTCGCTTCATTTCCATGCAGTAGATGTCACCAGAACTGCTACTATTGCCGAGCATGTATTGTAATGGGCAAAGTGAGTGAATGCACACCCTTTATAAACTGGGAAGGGCCAGCAAGTAATGTCCTGCCAAAAAGCAGCGTGATGAATTGGAAAGGCACGCTGTCTAAAGCTCAAGAACGTGCTTCAAATGAACTCATTCAAGCTATAAAAAAGGATGGAGAGCTGTTAATTTGGGCTGTTTGCGGAGCAGGAAAAACGGAAATTTTATTTAAAGGTATTGAATCCGCGTTGAACAGCGGAAAGAAAGTCTGTATTGCTACTCCAAGAACAGACGTGGTTATTGAGTTAAAGCCAAGAATTCAATCGGCATTTCCGGATATATCTGTGCTGGCTATGTATGGAGGCAGCGAAGACCGTTTTCATGAATCCTCTCTTATTATTTCCACCACTCATCAACTTTTGCATTATTATCAAGCATTCGATGTGCTGATTATTGACGAAGTAGATGCATTCCCGTATTCAACAGAGCCTATGCTGCACTATGCTGTTGCAAAAGCAGCTAAACACGTTGTGTCAAAGATTTATTTAACAGCGACTCCAAGTGAATCATTAAAAAAAGACGTTGAGCAAGGAAAAAAACAAGTAGTTAAAATTCCAGCCCGCTATCACCGAATGCTTATTCCTGTTCCTCGGTTTGAATGGTGTGGCAATTGGAAGAAAAAAATAAAAACAGATACCTTGCCTGCTAATGTTGAGAAATGGGTAAAAAAAAGAATAGATGAAGGGAAACAATGCTTTGTCTTCGTCCCGCAAATTAAGTGGATTGCTCCGATCACAGACATGATTCGAAAGCTGACCGAAAAGGTAGACGGTGTCCATGCTGAAGATTCCCAGCGAAAAGAAAAAGTAATGAAATTTAGAGAAGGGCAGCTCGTTATTTTAGTAACGACAACCATATTGGAGCGAGGCGTAACGGTTCCCAACATAGATGTTGCAGTATTGGGAGCAGAAGAAACGATTTTTACTGAAAGTGCTCTTGTGCAGATTTCAGGAAGGGTGGGGAGGAGTGCTCAATTTCCAACGGGAGACGTGGTCTTTTTTCATTATGGACAATCTCTGTCTATGCGAAAAGCAAAAGGACATATTGAACATATGAATGCTCTAGCTTATAAGGAAGGGCTGATTGATCGATGACAATATGTCTGATTTGTTTTGAACCTCTTGTCTCTTCTTTCGATTGGAGGTCATTGTTAAAATCTTCTTCAACGGATAGGATTTGCACTGTTTGCTTGCAAAGATGTCCCATCATCACCAGTAGCGTTTGCAGGGGATGCGGCCGCTCTCTTGCAGACCTGGCTCCTTCTCATTATGAGCTAGACACATGTAAGGACTGTCAGAAATGGAATGATGCTTCTTTTTTTAACCGTTCTCTTTATACGTACAGTGATTTTATGCAAAGCATAATAGAGCGTTTTAAATTTCAAGGAGACTATGAAATTATCCAAGCATTCAAGGAGCAGTGGTATAAGTTCTATAAAAAAGAATGTAATCCAAAAGCTATACTAGTTCCTGTACCTTTAACGGAGGAGAGATTATACGAAAGAGGGTTTAACCAATCTTTAGCACTAGCTGAACTGATCAGTGACAACATAGAAATGCCTCTTGTTCGTTGTTCAGGAACAAAGCAATCAAAGAAAAATAGGCGAAGTCGGCTGACAGAAAGGCTGGAATTTAAAGTAGTCGACTCCTCAATGGTTACGAATCAAGAATTTCTCTTGATTGATGACATTTATACAACAGGAGCAACCGTGCGCCAAGCGGCAAAGTGTTTGCAGGAAGCTGGGGCACGTTCAGTTCGTTCGCTCACTTTAATTCGTGCATGAAGATGTATAATTTAAAACTTTGACCGATAGTAAAATAAAAAACAAATGAGGAGTTTCGAATATGGGAACGTTAGATAATTGCAGGGAATGCGGTCATTTATTTGTGAAAATTGGATCAATAAGTATATGTAAATCATGTTTTGACAAAGAAGAAGCTCTGTTTCAACGTGTTTCTTCATTCTTGAAGAAAAGAGCAAATCGTACAGCAACGACTTACGAAGTGATGAAAGAAACGGGCGTTTCAGATTTGTTAATTCATCAATTTATTCGACAAGGTCGCTTAGTGTTAGCTAACTTTCCAAATATAAGCTATCCATGCATGCAATGCAACGCTCAGATTCGGGAAGGGAAACTTTGCCATTCATGCTCTCAAGAAATTAAACATGGGTTAGAAAAGCATAATCGTGAGATGATTCGTTCAAATGAAGAGCCCACGCGTCCCACCTATCGTTCTAACGAAAGGAAAAAAGAGTAAAAGTGTGCTGAATGTTTGCAGACTCTCTATCTATAGACCTATGTTTAAGGTGGACTGTGAAAATGGTCTCAACTTCCTTGCGGATGCTAAAGGTTTAGGTGGAAATTCCGATATAATGAATAGAGATAACGGATACAAATATAAAAAGAGGTGAGAGAGATGAAGATTAACCCATCGAACTTATTTGGAATAAATCCGTACAAAAAACAATCAGAAAAAACAGAACAGGTCTCTAAAAAAAATCCACAAGATCAGATTCATATTTCATCTGAGGCGAAGAAACTTCAGGGAAATGAACCATCTCCAGAAAGACTTGAAAAATTGGAGAAGCTCAAACAGCAAATTAACAGCGGAACATACGAAATTAACGGAAAAGAAATTGCTAAAAGTATTGTAGATTTCTATAAAAAATAAAAGGACTGACATTGATTGAACGTGCAAGAAATTCAAACGATACTAGAAAAACAAGTAACGCTTCATAAAAGTTTGTATGTCATTGTTAAAGAGAAAACGAATTTTATTATTAAACAAGATGTAAAGGCATTGACGGCTTCTTTGCAAAAAGAGCAATCTCATATAGCTGCTATTTCTGCACTGGAAACAAAACGTATAGAAGCAATGGAAAAAAGCGGACATACTGCTCGCTCCATTGAAGAAATAGCAGGCTCATTCTCTGAATACTCCATCTTGATACCCTTTCAAAAACAGCTAATAGATATCATTCAAGATATAAAGTATGCAAATGACTTAAACAATCAGCTGCTCACACAGTCTTTACAGCTGATTCATACCGAACTAGACCTTCTTGTTCCATCGAAGCGAGAGGATTCGTTCAATTACACAAAAACAAATAATAGATCGTTTCAGTCCAACTCTATTTTTAATTCGAAGGCATAAAGAACGGAGGAAAGCAGAATGAGTTCAACATTTCATGGTTTGCAGGTGGCTAAACGAGGAATGGATGCCCAACAAGCGGCTCTTTACACGATTGGCCATAACGTATCTAATGCAAATACGCCGGGCTATACGCGTCAGCGAGTAAGTTTAGAAACGTTCCCAGCTTATCCGGCCCCAGGGATGAATCAGACTGGGACTGCGGGTCAAATAGGAATGGGAGTAGAAGCCAGCACGGTAGAGCGAATACGTGATACATTTTTAGATACCCAGTATCGAGATGAAACCATTAAAGTGGGGTATTGGGATGCACGCGCTGGTGCTCTTGAAAAAATGGAGGAAATTATGAATGAACCTACTGAAGATGGACTTTCAGCTGTTTTTAATCAATTCTTTGAGGCCATTCAAGATGTAGCTTCACACCCTTCAGAAGCAGGAGCCAGGTCTGTTATGATTGAACGAGCTGAAGCAGTAGGCGATACTTTCTCTTATTTATCTACTTCTTTAAAAACCATTCAAGGTGATTTACAAAACGAGCGTGACGTAGCCGTAACACAAGTAAATTCGTTGCTAGAGCAAATAAATAATGTGAACCAACAAATACAAAACGTAGAACCAAATGGCTATTTACCTAATGATTTGTATGATGAAAGAGATCGGCTGCTAGATGAGATTTCTAAATTTATGCCGGTTTCTTTAGAGTATACAAAAAGCAGCGGGAACGCTTCTGCAACGTCAGAAGGAGTGGTAACGGTTCAGCTTCAAACGTCTCAAGGACCTATTACTCTTTTAGATGGGAAAACTCATCAAATAAATGCCATCAGTTTGACAACAAATCAAGATTCCTATGTGACGGGCATTCATATAGGGGATGAGATACGGAACCCTGAGTCATTTCCTCAAGGAAAACTTAAAGGGTTAATTGAGGCTTCTGGATATATAGATAATAGTGGTAATAGAACTGGTGTTTACGCTTCAATGATTGATGATTTAGATGAAATGGCATATGAATTTGTGAACTGGTTTAATGATAAGCACGAACAAGGTGTCACGCTAGATGGTGAGAATGGTGTGTCCTTTTTTAATGAGATTTCTCAAAAAGAAGGAGCTGCAACTGGAATTGTTATTGCTGATAAAATCAAACAAAACACAAACAATATCGCTGCTGCTTCTTCGGCCTCTTCTGAAGATGATGGAACTGGCCGTAAAGGAGATGGACAAAATGCTCAGCTGTTGTCTCAATTTCGTCAAAAGGTGCTTATTAATTCCGGAAACGGAGCTGTTTCATTAGATGGATTTTATCAATCTGTCATTGGCCAAATGTCAGTAGATGCCCAACAAGCCAACCGCTTAAAAAGTAATTCAGAAACTCTCCAAGGAGCTGTGGAGCAAAGGCGCCAGTCTACCAGTGCAGTTTCATTGGATGAAGAGATGACCAATATGATTCAGTTTCAGCATGCATATAACGCTAGTGCCCGTATGGTGACTATGATTGATGAAATGCTTGATAAAATTGTAAACGGTCTTGGAACTGGAGGAAGGTAAAGATGCGTGTCACACAAGGAATGTTAGCGGCTAATTCGTTAAAACAGATTAGCAATAGCTATAATAAGCTGGAAACCCTTCAAAACCAATTATCAACGGGAAAGAAAATTACTCGTCCTTCCGATGACCCGGTAGTCGCTACGAAAGGAATGGCGTATCGGTCTAATCTTTCTGAAGTAAATCAATATAAACGTAATTTAACAGAAGCTCAGTCTTGGTTTGATAGTTCAGAATCAGGACTTGAACAAGTCAATTCCATTCTTCAGCGCACTAAAGAGCTGGTCGTGCAAGGGTTAAACGGTACGAATGAAAGTGATGACCGACAAGCGATTGCACGTGAAATTGAACAGTTAAAGCTGGATTATATGCAAGTCGGCAATACGCAGGTGGCAGGAAACTATATCTTTAACGGTGTAAATGTAGGAGCACCGCCGATTAGTGAGAATGCAAGCGGTATGATAGAATCGAATATTAATCTGGATCCTTTTTCGGTTGAGGTATCAAAAGGTATCCAGCTGAGAGTCAATATTCATCCTGAAAACATCTTTGGACAAGGTGCATTCGACTTAATGAACAATGTTCAAACAGCTTTTGAACAAAACGATGTAAACTCACTAAAAGATCTTTCTACACAGGTAGACACGCAGCTGTCTACGCTATTAGCGGAGCGATCTGAATTGGGAGCAAGGAGCAATCGGCTTGAGCTGATCGAAAACCGCCTTGATTCACAGGAAATTACGGCTACTAAGATGCTTTCAAATAATGAAGATGCAGATATTGAAAAAGTCATTACGGATTTAACCGTACAAGAAAGCGTGCATCGTGCTGCTTTGGGAGTAGGGGCTCAAATTATTCAGCCTACGCTGCTAGATTTCTTGCGTTAAAAAGCTCCTTCTAAACAGAAGGAGCTTTTTTATAATGAAAAAAGATAACAAGAAAAAATTAATTAGCAAAGGTGTGATGAGATGAAAATTTCCACAAGCTATCATGGAGATATAGAAATAGATAATCAGCAAACACTGACATTTAATCAAGGGATTCCAGGTTTTTTGGAAGAAACTGAATTTGTTATTTTACCACTTCCGGAAGCCGAAGCTTTCCAAGTTCTGCAGTCTACTCAAACCAAAGAATTAGCTTTTATTATCACGGATCCATTTCAGTTTTTTTTAGATTATGATTTTCAACTAGAACCTCAGGAAATCGAAAAGCTTCAATTACAACAAGCGGAAGATGCAGCTGTTTACGTATTGCTTACGATGTCAGATTCTGTGGAAAAGATAACGGCTAATTTGCAGGCTCCTGTTATTATTAATACAAAGCAACAGCTTGCTAAGCAAGTGATTTTAATGAATACAGCTTACGAAACGAAGCACAGGTTATTTGAGTAAGAGGAATAGATAAGGAGTGAGTCCATGCTTGTTTTAACACGAAAGTTACATGAAATAATCAAAATAGGTGATGAAATTGAAGTGACCGTCCTTGCAGTTAATGGTGATCAAGTAAAGTTAGGAATTCAAGCTCCAAAGTCTGTAGATATTCATAGACAAGAGATTTATGAAGAAATACGTAACGAAAATAAAAGTGCTTCTCAAATTACATTACATGCTATTGATATGCTGAAACAATTACCGAAAAAGAAATAAAACAATCAGGTTGAAAATAATTAAAAATATACCGTATAAATAATATCTAAATCGGGAAAGATAAACATATAGTATTCCCCACTATGTCTTAAGCCTTTCTCTTTAAGAGAAGGCTTCTTTTTTATCAAAAAATTGAACTGAATTTCTGTTTTTTTCCTTTTTATCGTGTATCATTAAATTTATTAAGTATAATTCAAATAAATTTAACAAAAGAGGAGAAGAGTAAATGAGTGATGTTCAAGAGTATCATGATTTATTAAAAGAAGCCGAAGATGTGGTTGTCAGTGCTTTAGCTGATACGATGGATTTATATGGTGTTACACCTTCAGTAGGAAGGCTGTATGGCATGCTTTATTTTATGGATGAACCTGTTACATTAGATCAAATGAGTGAAGAATTGGGTATGAGTAAACCAACGATGAGTACATCTATTCGTTCGCTGCAAAATATTGACATGGTCCACAAAGTGTGGAAAAAAGGTGTTCGAAAAGACTTATATGAAGCAGAAAAAGATTTTTCTAAGTCCTTTTTTTCATTTTTCTGTAAAAAGTGGCAAAGAGAAATTTCAGTTAATTTAGAGGCAATCGAAGAAGCGGAAAACAAGCTGCAGATTCTTTTAAATGATGAAGATGTACCTGAGGAGATCGCAGTAAAAGCAAAGCGTAATTTAGCGCAGATTATAGAGTCCAAACATTATTATCATTTCTTGAAAAAAGTAGTGAAAGTTTTTGACGACCGAAGAATCATCGATATTTTAAATGAAGAATTAGCGAAAGAGTAACATAAAAAAGGCTGTTGATTTTTCAACAGCCTTTTATCATTTTTATACGGTTAATGGTGTAGCTTCAAAACAGCGGTTATAAATCCATTCGTAACTTTTTACAGTTAAATCACGAGGATTCCCAACTGTTTGAGGATCATTAAATGCTTCTTGCGCTAAGCGAGAAACCGCTTCTTTTGGAACACCTTGTTCTTCTAAAGAAGGGATTTGTACATCTTTAACTAATTGATATACTTCACGAACAGCTGCTTGAGCTGCTTCTTCAAGTGTTAGTTCATGTGTATTAACCCCTAGAGCTTGAGCTATGCGCGCAAATTTCTCAGGCTCACCCATCCAGTTATACTCCATTACAGGACCTAGCATTGCTGCTACGCAAGGGCCATGGGCAATTGGATAAATGCCTCCTAATGTTTGAGCCATCGCGTGAGCTGCTCCTGCAGATTCACTTCCATATGAAAGGCCAGCAAGCATAGCTGCATGCGCCATTCCATAGCGTGCTTCGATATCCTGTCCATTTGCAACTGCACGTCGTAAGTATTTTCCAACGTACTCAATAGCCAATAAAGCAACAGAGTCTGTCATTGGTTGCGCAAAGTGGCATGTATAACACTCAATTGCATGAGCTAATGCGTCAATTCCTGTACCGGCCGTAATATGTGAAGGCATAGATACGTGCAGTTCTGGATCAATAATTGTTAAGTGAGCAGCAATTAAAGGTCCACCTGTATTAAACTTAAACTCACGAACAGGATCCGTAATGACGGCCCATTGTGTGACTTCGCTTCCTGTACCCGCAGTTGTAGGGATTGTTGTTAAAGGAGGGATACGTTTTGTTAAAGGTTTTTTTCCTTCAGCTGCTTCATAATCTAAGACGGGAGCATTATGAGCTACTTCTACACCAATAGCTTTTGCCGTATCCATTGAACTTCCGCCTCCAACAGCTACTAGTCCGTTGCATCCATTTTCCTTGTACATTTTTGTGCCGTCTGCTACTACGTGAATAGAAGGGTTGGCTTCTACTTGGTCAAATAGAATAACGTCTACGTCCGCTTCTTTTAAACTAGCGATTACGGGATCTGCTAAACCTACTTTTTTTACACCAGGATCTGTTACTAATAAAACTTTAGACACACCTAGGTTTTTTACTTCCTCTCCAGTATGTTTTACAGCACCAATTCCATGTTTTACAACCGTTGGCATCTCAAAACTTTTTAAACGTTCCATTCTTTCAAATCGCATAAACATCTTTAAATTCCCCCTTAATTTTTATTGAAACCAGCGCATTGGCTGTGGATTTGTATTGGTATAAATATGTTTAATTTCCGTATACTCTTCTAGACCGATATGGCTAAGCTCTCTTCCAATCCCAGATTGCTTATAACCTCCCCAAGGAGCCTGCGGGAAGTAGGGATGATAATCGTTAATCCAAGTTGTTCCCATACGGAGTGCTTTCACTACACGTTCAGCTCGGTTCATATCACTTGTCCAAACAGCTCCAGCTAATCCATAGATCGTATCGTTAGCAAGTGCGACTGCTTCTTCTTCAGTACTGAAGCGCTCAATTGTCATAATCGGACCAAATGACTCTTCTTGGACAACTTTCATGTCTCCATGACAGTTTGTAAAAATAGTTGGTTCGATAAATAATCCTTTTTGTAAAGAATCCTGAGTTGGACGCTTGCCTCCTAAAACAAGAGAAGCACCTTCTTGTTTCCCTAGCTCAATATAATGTTCCACTTTAGCTAGATGTTCTTTTGAGATAACGGGTCCCATTTGAGTGGCTTCGTCCATGCCGTCCCCTAGCTTAATTTTTTTGGCTTGTTCAATAACTGCTGAAACAAATTTATCGTGAATATCATCTTGAACGAGTAATCTCGCACCAGCTGAACAAACTTGACCAGCATGAAAGAAGACCGCATTTAATGCATAGTCAACCGCAGTGTCAAAGTCAGCGTCAGCAAAGACGATATTCGGATTTTTCCCTCCGAGTTCAAGAGCAATTTTTTTAAAGTTGCCTGCGGCAGCCTGCATGACTTTACGTCCAGATACTCCGCCACCTGTAAAGGAAACTAAATCTACTAAGTGACTCTCTGCCATTTCTTGTCCAACGGTCGCACCTGGACCGAGTACAATGTTAATGACGCCTGCTGGAAAGCCAACTCTTTCAAAAATTTTCATCATATGAATAGTTGTTAAAGGGGTGATTTCGCTTGGTTTAATAACAATTGTGTTCCCAGCAGCAAGTGCGGGAGCCAATTTCCAAGAGGCTTGCAATAACGGGTAATTCCAAGGAGTAATTTGGCTGCACACGCCTACAGGCTCACGGACAACGCGGCTAACAGAATCGGGATTAGGTGACTCAATCATCTGTCCGCCATCTTTATCTGCTAATCCAGCATAGTATTGAAAGACATCAGCAATTCCATCCATGTCTGCTAGGCTTTCAACGAGGGTTTTTCCGGTATTTAAGGTTTCAAGCTTTGCTAGTTCCTCGCGATCATTGCGAATTTCTTCCGCTACTTTAAATAACAAAGAACCTCTTTCGGCCGCTGTAAATTTAGACCATTCACCTGCATCAAAAGCTTTTCTAGCTGCTTCAATGGCTTCTATGGCATCAGCACGATTTCCTTCTGTAACGACAGCGATAACCTCTTGATTAAAGGGGTTTACAATTTCTCTTTTCTCGCCGCTGCGTGCTTCAACCCATTGGCCATTTATGTGCATTTTCTCAAGCATAAGTGTTTGTTCCAATAGCATCGACCTCCAAATAATAGAATTTGTTAAATTTATATTTAACGTTCTTAACAATTTGAATTATAGCATCGGCCATTTAATTTAGTCAAATCCAAAAACTTTAAATGTTCTGAATTTAAATTGATTTTCTTCTCTATTAAGAGCTGATTATTCGGATATTAAGAAAAAATTTAACAAAAAGTAATTAAAAAATACTGATTGCTATGTCCCTTGATACAAAAGGTTTTTTTATGTATGAGCTATGAGAATATTATTCTTTTTTTATATGAAAACCCTTAAACTTTTTTGACAATATCCTAAACATTCAGATATATTAACCATAGTACGATATCTGCTTGCATACAAACCTTGAGAAACAAAGGATTTTGAATGTGGAAATTAAGAAAGGAGTTTAGAGAGAAGATGAAAATAATTATGAATTTTTAGCTGAATAATAAAATAAGTCAATTTAAATTATTTTAATATAATTATATAAACGTAATTTCTCCCCTTCGTATTGGTATTTATAATCCAACTATTTATAGTTTATTCTAAAAAAATCTATTTTTAGGTTTAATTGTATGCTGGTAGGAAAAAGGAATAGAGGACAGTTATGTCTTTAGATTTCTTTATCAATTTAAAGGATGTGAGACGATGCAAAATGCTAAAAAGCCATTTCGTTCAGACACACAACAAGCCAGGCCTGAAAAGTCGAATGAGACTTCTGACTTTTCAGGGAAATCAAACAGAAACAACCGTCTACTAACCCCCTTATGGACAACTATTATAGGATTTTTCATCTTTATGGTTGTCGCATTTATCTATTCTCTCTATAATCCAGATCTCTATTGGCCAGGCCTCATTTTAATGTTCATTATGTATGGTGTTATTTACTTTATTGGTGCTCGAGCTGCTGCAAGTAAAAAAGGAAAATCAGATGATATGCTTGTTGCGGGAAGATCTATGCCGCTATGGATTTCAATGTTCACAATGACCGCTACTTGGGTAGGTGGAGGGTATATTGCTGGAACGGCCGAAACTGTTTATTCCTCAGGACTGACTTGGACGCAAGCGCCATGGTGTTATTCAATCAGCTTAATTTTAGGCGGTATCTTTTTTGCTAGAAAGATGAGAAGGTTTGAGTTTATGACAATGCTCGATCCTCTAGAATCTCGTTTCGGTAAGAAAATGGCTACGGTTCTTTATTTTCCAGCTATATTAGGAGAGCTGTTTTGGAGCGCAGCTATCTTAACTGCTTTAGGAACAACATTCGGTGTGATTTTAGGCCTCAGTTTTTCAATTTCCATCATTCTTTCCGCACTTATTGCCATTGCATACACCGTGATTGGCGGCTTGTGGGCAGTAGCACATACCGATATCTTACAGCTTTCTATTATGTTTTTAGGATTATTTCTGGTGCTTCCTTTTGCATTTTCGAATACGGGAGGGGTGGGAGCCGTTTTTTCTACTTATTCAGAAGGTATGACTGGTTCTCTTCATTTATTTCCTCCATTAAAAGGCTGGGAAGATCCAAAATGGGGAAATACATATTGGCAATGGTGGGATAGCACATTTTTACTTATTTTTGGTGGTATTCCATGGCAGATTTATTTTCAGCGCGTGTTATCTGCTAAAAATGAAAAAGCAGCAATGTGGCTATCTATTACAGCCGGCATTTTTTGCGCTCTAGCGGCCTTGCCTCCAACTTTAATAGGAATGATTGGTTACAGTGCGGACTGGTCTTCATTTGGAGCGTCAAGCCCTGAGAGCGCGTCTATGATTTTAACATACGTATTTAAATATCTAACGCCTGATTTAGTAGGAGCGATTGCGCTTGGAGGACTAGCTGCTGCCGTCATGGCTGCAGTAGCGGCTTCGTTACTTTCAGCTTCGGGAATGGCAGCTTGGAACGTGTATCGTCCGATTGTAAAACCAAATGCGACACAGGCGCAGTTAGATAAAGTTATTAAACGTTCTATCATTATCATTGGAACTGGAGCAACTTTAATTGCTTTAAACTCTGAGAGTGTCTACTCCTTATGGTATTTATCAGGGGACCTAGTGTATTGTATTCTTTTTCCACAATTGGTTTGCGCTTTGTTCTTTAAAGGAGCAAACTGGTACGGATCTTTGGCTGGATTCATTGTGTCTCTTGTTCTTCGAATCGGTGGAGGGGAACCGCTGCTTCATTTAAAAGCGCTGCTTCCGTATCCGATGATAGAAGACGGGGTGGTCATGTTTCCATTTCGTACATTTGCGATGGTAGGCGGGTTGTTAACTATTTTTATTGTTTCTTACGCAACGCGACGTATTTGCCCTCCTCAGCCGCTTCGAAACCTTCATCGTGACATATCGGTTGAGAAATAATCAAAAACAAAATAAAAAAAGCCGCAGATGCGGCTTTTTTTATTTTGCAATATTTTCTGACTCGGAAAATTGATCGTCAGGTCGCTTGTTATTTGTTTTTTTGATGAACGAGTATGAAAGAAGAACAACAGCGGTTAATCCAAGAGTTAAGAAAAACTGTGAGCGCATCGAATCAATAAATGCCATTGATAAGAAGATCACGGTAATAACAGCAATTGTTACGTATGTTAAATACGGGAACAACCACATTTTCATTCCTTTAATTGGCTGGTTGGCTTGAATCATTTTCTTACGCAGGCGTAAATGCGAAATAGCGATAGCTAAGTACACAATAAGAGCAATGGCTCCTGATGCGTTAACTAAGAATAAAAAGAGTTTATCCGGCGAAACGAAGCTAAAGATAGCACATACATATGCGGCAGCTGTGCTAATCCATACGGCTCTTGCCGGCACGCCTGATTTGCTTACCTTTGCTAAAGCACGAGGAGCTTGTCCTTTTTGAGCTAATGATAAAATCATTCGCGAGTTCGTATATAAAGCAGAGTTTAAGCAAGACAAAACGGATACTAATACGACTAAATTCATAATTTGTGCAGCTGCTGGAATGTTGACCATTTCTAACATCGTTACGTACGGACTTTTTAGTAAATCAGCTGAGTTCCAAGGTAAAAGAGTTACTAAAATAGCAACTGAACCAATATAGAAAATTAAAATTCGCCATACGACACTGCGAATAGCAGTTGTAATAGCTTTTGCTGGATTTTCTGATTCACTAGCTGCAATAGCCGCAATTTCAGCTCCAAAATAAGAGAAAATAACGGTAATAACTCCTAAAAAGATAGAGTTCGTACCTTTTGGCATAAAGCCTCCGTGCCCCGTTAAATTAGCTAAACCAGGTGAAGATGTACCTGGGATTAATCCGAAAATAATAGCTAAACCGATTCCCATAAAAGCAACGATTGCCACAATTTTAATCATTGCAAACCAATATTCAAATTCTCCAAATGATTTGACAGAGAATAAGTTTGTTAAGGTTAATGCAAAGGTTAAGATTAAGCTTAAAAGCCAAATTGGTACGGAAGGGAGCCATTCATGAACAATTGCTCCTCCTGCAGTGGCTTCGATTGCAATTACAATTAGCCAGAAAAACCAGTAAAGCCATCCAACAGCATAACCTGCCCACGGCCCAATTCCTTGCTGAGCATATGTCGCGAATGAACCTTTATCTGGATTTACCATAGCCATTTCACCGAGCATACGCATTAATAGAACGACTAACAGTCCGGCTGCTGCATATGAAACTACTGCTGCTGGGCCTGTTGCGTTAATAACGGATCCGCTTCCTACAAACAAGCCGGCCCCGATAATACCTGCAATGGAAATCATGGAAACGTGACGTTGCTTTAACTTTCCGTGTGATTCTGTTTTGTTTCCCATCGTATTCACTCCTTTAAAATTATCGAAAGACTATTAGAAAATAAAGTAAATTCTGAAAATATAAATAGAAATTCCTCCCCTTACCTTTATAATAAGCAAGAAGTGTGCCAATTATCAAATTCCTATAAAAATCGACTTTAAGTTACTAAAATCGACGCATTTTAAGTCGAAAATGACTCGTTTTATTCACTATAGACTTATTCTCCATTTGGGATGTCGAGTATATACGTACATTTTATACAAGTTTTCGACATACATCTTATTTATCTTGTATGATAAAAGATAAATCGGTATTATGTTCCAAGAAGAATGTTTGAAAGGGTGCGTGTGTTTGAGAAAATTTATAGCTGTTATTTTTCTATTTATTATCCTTTTATTTGGGTTGTATTTTTTCGTTAGTCCAGTTAGAAATGTTGAAAAGCTTGATCAGACTGCTTCATTATCTTCACTAGCACAAGAAAAGTCCGCTCGTGCGACGTCGCTAGAACTGAACGGAGGCTCTCCTATTTTAGGCTACCGATTGAGCGAGAGCGATGTTAACGATTATTTGCGCAGCTACCTTTATGAAAATGATGAAACGGTTGAGGGAGCAGAAGCGGAGTTGCTTCCGGAACATATAAAATTTTATATTAATAAACATGTAGTATCTTTTATGGAATCACAGTTTGTAGTTGATGTAACACCAAATGCCGAGAATGGAAAGCTTGTTTTGAAGGTGAATAGTGTGCATTTAGGAAGAATGCCGATTCCGAGGTCTCTTGTATGGGATCGCTTAAATATTAACGAGTCTTCTGATGTCACGGTCGATAAAGAAATGAATGAAATTACTCTGCTCAATAATTTGCCAGATTCCATTTCGTTTGAGCAAGCAGATACAACGGATGAATATATAAATTTATCTGCCTCTGTAACCATTGATTCGTTACGAGATATTATAAATCTAGCACCATACCTTATTCCTAAGGATATTCAAAGGAATTTATCCCAGAAACTGAACTTGTTTGGCCAATAATAAAAAGCTTACTTATTGTAAAAAAATAAGTGAGCTTTTTCTATCTTGTACCCTTTGACCTATGAAAAAAATGTTCGTTTTACCGATACAAAATAGAGAAGTGGTGAACCTATGAACGAATAGGGAGATTCGAAAAAATATACTTATATTTTATGGCTAGCAGTTGATGGATAGATGAATAAAAAAACGGTGGTGATGGTAAGTGGTAAGAGTAAGTGGATTAGCAAGTGGGATGGATATTGATCAAATCGTCAGTGATTTAATGAAGGCTGAACGAATGCCTATTGATAAGATGAAAAAACAAAAGCAAACGTTAGAGTGGCAGCGCGACGATTATCGCTCTATGAATTTGCTGTTATCAGACTTTAATAATCTTGCTTTTAATATGACCTTGCAGTCTTCTTATTCGTCCAAAACGGTATCTTCAGCAGATGAAACAAAAGTAAAAGCAGCAGCTACTTCCTCAGCAGGAAATGCGTCTTATACCCTTTCAAACGTGACAATGGCGACTGCTGCGCAAAATATCAGTAGTGGGAAAATTTCAGAAGGCACTATTGACCCTACTAAAAGTTTATGGGAACAAAAAACCTTGCTTGGCAGTGCGTGGAGTGGAAAAGAGGTCAAGCAACCTGACATTATAATAAGTGCTGATACAAAGACTGCCAAGTTATCCAAAGGAGCCATTTTTGAGGGAAGCCTGCCTTCCTCTATTCAAGTGAAAAATGGAGAATCTTCTCAAGAATTTAATATAAAAACTACAGGTGATCCTACTTTAATAGGAGAGAATGATGTATTCGTTAATATGAATACGGGCGAAATGACATTCGGTTCCACGTTAGCAAACGGTAGTACTGTTCAAGGATTTACGTATAAGCAAAATGTCCTCCAGTTTTCTATTACAACGTATGACAGCAATGGAAAAGCAACAGGAGATAACGGAGACGGCAGTATGTCATTTGAATTTGATGGTTCAGCGTCATTAAATACTGTTTTGACCCAACTTAGTAATTCAAAAGTAGGTATTTCAGCCTTTTACGATGAAGGAACAGATAAAGTTGTCTTTACTCGCAAAGACACAGGAGATTTGTCAAAAACCGGTAGTGCAGGCGGTCAAAAAATGGTGTTCTCAGGAGAGTTTTTAACCAATTTCTTAAAATTAAATACTCAAAAAGAAACCGGCGGAACAGACGCAAAATTTACGCTAAACGGTCTAGAAACAACTCGTAAGTCTAATACATTTACAACGGGAGGCGTTACCTATACCCTTCAAAATAATTTCACAGGAGATGTGCGCGTTAACGTAAGCAATGATACGCAAAAAGTATTTGATACAATCAAAGATTTTGTGACTAAATATAATGAGCTGATTGAGAAAATTAATGGAAAGATTACCGAAGAAAGAGACCGAAACTATCAGCCTTTGACGGATCAAGAAAGAGAAAAGCTAACGGACAAACAAGCTGAGCAGTGGGATGATAAAGCAAAAAGCGGTTTGTTAAAAGGAGACACAATTTTATCAAGCGGGCTGAATCAAATGCGTTCTAACTGGTATGCCTCTGTATCAGGAGTGAGCGGAGCATTTTCACAGCTAACGGACATCGGTATTTCAACTAGCGCAAACTATAGTGATCGAGGCAAGCTAGTGATTGAAGGTGACGGGACTAAATTAAAAGAAGCAATTGAAAAAGACCCGCAGTCTGTTATGGATTTATTTATGAAAAGTGGAAGTACAACAAGTGAAAAAGGGATTGTACGACGTTTACGAGATACGATTACTCAAACCGTATCCAAAGTTGAGCAGCGCGCTGGCCGTTCAACATGGACAAGTGCACAATTTTTGCTTGGGCGGAATTTAAAAAGCGTAAACAGCCAAATTACTAGTTTTGAAAGCAGGCTCACACAAGTAGAGGACCGGTATTATCGTCAGTTTACAGCAATGGAGAAAGCCATTCAAAATGCAAATGCTCAAAGCGCGCAGTTATCGCAATATTTTAGTTAAGAAGGAGTGAACGTTTATGGCAGCAAATAATCCATATCAAGCGTATCAGCAGGGAGCTGTTCAGACTGCCTCTCCAGGAGAGTTAACGCTTATGCTGTATAACGGGTGTTTGAAATTTATCAAACTTGCACGAACAGGCATACAGGAAAAAAATATTGAGCTAAAAAATACGAATTTGTTAAAAGCACAAAATATTATTCAAGAATTAATGATTACCCTTGATACAAACGTGCAAGTTGCTAAGTCTATGATGACTATGTATGACTATATCAACCAGTGTTTAATTGAAGCGAACACAAAAAATGACATAGAGAGCTTGGATGAAGCCGAACAATATGTAACAGAGTTCCGCGATACGTGGAAGCAAGTTGTGCAGCTTCACCGCCAGCAAGTCCATGGAAGCGGCGGCCAAGCATAAATATGATAAACGAACTGTATCAGATAACTGACGAGATTTACCGACTTACTCAAATAACTTCTGACAAAAATCGAGAAGAGGACATTCAGAAATTAGAGTATCTTCTATTAAAAAGGCGTGACCTCATGGAGAAGCTGCCGCCAAAAAGTAGAGATCATGAATGGATGGGTAAGAAAATTGTCGAAATGAATAAGACGATTGATCAAAATCTGATCTTCATCCGGCATCGAATCATGGAAGATCTCCGTTTGCTAAAAGTGAAAAAAAAGCATAATAACAGCTATGTAAACCCTTACGAAATGAAATCGTTTGATGGGATGTTTTACGATAAAAAAAATTAATTTTGCGTAAAAAATACAACCCTTCTTCTTATGAAGAAGGTCTATTTTTTGGGTTTTTTCATAAACTTTTCTCAGGTTCCAAAAATTTTCACTAAATTTTCTAAAAATTTTAATAGTTTAGGAAGGGATTGTGTCGGGTATTGTAGAATTGTAGAGGTATAGCAATGGATTAAAGGAGGAGTTCGAACATGATGTATAACATTCGCGGTGAAAACATTGAGGTGACTCCAGCAATTAGGGAATACGTAGAGAAAAAGCTTGGTAAGTTAGAGCGTTATTTCGACGAGACACCAACTGCTGACGTAAATGTAAACTTAAAAGTCTACAATAACGATCAAAAAATAGAAGTCACAATCCCAATGAATGATCTCGTATTGAGAGCTGAAGAGACCCACAGTGATTTATACGCAGCTGTCGATCTTGTCCTAGATAAATTAGAGCGTCAAATTCGTAAACATAAAACAAAAGTGAATCGAAAAATGCGTGAAAAAGGTGCTGAGAAGTATCTATTTGCAGCATTAGAAAGTGAAGCGAACGTAGCTGTTGCAACTGAAGAGGATGAATTAGAGCTAGTTCGTACAAAACGATTTAATTTAAAACCAATGGATAGCGAAGAGGCTATTTTACAAATGAATATGTTAGGACATAGTTTCTTTGTATTTACAAATGCTGAGACAAACATTACAAACGTTGTGTACCGAAGAAAAGATGGCCGATATGGATTGATTGAACCAAACTAAAGGTTACAGTCTTTCTTAAATAAGAGCAGTAAAATAAAAGCAGCGTGCTTCCGCACGCTGCTTTTTTAGCTATTTAAAAAAATAGTTCCATAACTACATAGCGTGTAGAAGATTTGGTGAATACACGCGTGGTTTCTTTCATTTTGAATGCCTGATAAAAAGATACTTTATTTTCTCGTGCGTTACACCAGACCCTTCGTATCCCAAGATTCTTGAGTTTGAACAAAACCTCTTTTAGCAAATGACTGCCGTACCCTTTTCCTTGTTCTTCTTTGAGCGTAGCAAATTTCCGGAATTGAGCTTCATCACCTGTTATAAATAAGGAAACAACTGATTTTAACTCTCCTTCTGCAAACAGTCCATAGTGCATGCCTGATGGATCCTCTTTCAGCTGAACATAACTGAAATCTTTATGAGGCCACATGACGATATGTCGGACTTCCCAAGCTTGTTCTTTCGTAATCGTTTGAACGTTCATTCTACATTCCCCTTTTTTATTGTAAGAGTGAGGCAGGGAAAATCACAATAGAAAATAACTCCTTAATAGAGTAGTACTAGTAAAGAGACAGACGAAAAAGGGTACAAGTTGCTACTTGTTTAGCTGCAATGTTACAATTTTACTCAGAATGTTTTATAATGAAAGATACAGATATGAATGAAAATAGTATAAAATGTACTGATTATAAATAGAGGAGCGTTTTAATATGCTTGGATTATTTAAAAAAGTGTTTGACGGCAATCAGCGCCAAATCGGCCGTTTAGAAAAAATGGCGGACCAAATTGATGCGTTAGGTCCTGAAATAGCGTCTTTAACGGACGATCAGCTTCGTGAAAAAACAGCTGAATTTCAACAACGCTACCAAAATGGTGAATCGCTCGATAACCTATTAGATGAAGCTTTTGCGGTTGTACGTGAAGCAGCGAAACGTGTGTTAGGCATGTATCCGTACAAAGTTCAGCTAATGGGGGGTATTTCTCTGCATGAAGGGAATATCTCGGAAATGAAAACGGGTGAAGGTAAAACGTTGACAGCTACTATGCCTGTATACTTAAACGCCATTACAGGCAAAGGTGTACATGTAGTAACAGTCAATGAATACTTAGCGAGCCGTGATGCTAGTGAAATGGGTCGTTTATATGAATTCCTAGGCTTGAAAGTAGGGTTAAACTTAAACCATTTAACGCGTGAAGAAAAACAAGAAGCATATGCAGCGGATATTACGTATAGTACAAATAATGAACTAGGATTTGACTATTTACGTGATAACATGGTGCTTTATAAAGAACAAATGGTTCAACGTCCGCTTCATTTTGCTGTAATCGATGAAGTTGACTCTATCTTAATTGATGAAGCACGTACGCCGCTTATTATATCCGGCAGCGCACAGAAATCGACTGCGCTTTATATTCAAGCTAATGCATTCGTTCGCACGCTTGATAAAGAAACCGATTTTACTTTTGATATCAAAACAAAAAGCGTTCAGCTAACCGAAGAAGGTATGTCAAAAGCGGAGCGCGCATTTGGCATTGAAAACTTATTTGATATTTCACACGTAGCGCTAAACCATCACATCAACCAAGCGCTTAAAGCACATGTAACGATGCAAAACGATGTGGATTATGTAATTGATGAAGATCAAGTCGTAATCGTTGACCAATTTACTGGTCGTTTGATGAAAGGAAGACGTTTTAGTGACGGCTTGCATCAAGCTATCGAAGCTAAAGAGAACGTTGAGATTCAAAATGAAAGCATGACGTTAGCTACAATTACATTCCAAAACTACTTCCGTATGTATGAAAAATTATCAGGTATGACGGGTACAGCTAAAACGGAAGAAGAAGAATTCCGTAATATCTACAACATGCACGTTGTCGTTATTCCGACAAACAAGCCAATTTCACGTGATGATAAAGCGGATTTAATTTACAAGTCAATGGAAGGCAAGTTTAATGCGGTAGTGGAAGATATTGCCGAGCGCCACGCAAAAGGACAGCCTGTTCTTGTTGGTACAGTTGCGATTGAAACATCTGAAGTTTTATCAGCATTATTAAAGAAAAAAGGCATTCGCCATCACGTTTTAAATGCAAAACAGCATGAGCGTGAAGCGGATATTATCGAGAATGCGGGTCACAAAGGTGCGGTAACAATCGCAACGAATATGGCCGGTCGTGGTACGGATATTAAACTAGGTGAAGGTGTCGTTGAAGCTGGAGGTCTTGCTGTAATTGGTACAGAGCGTCATGAATCACGCCGTATTGATAATCAGCTCCGCGGACGTGCTGGACGTCAAGGGGACCCAGGGGTGTCTCAATTCTATCTATCCATGGAAGATGAATTAATGCGCCGATTTGGTTCTGATAATATGATGGCGATGATGGATCGTCTTGGTATGGATGATTCACAGCCAATTCAAAGTAAAATTGTAACAAGAGCTGTTGAATCCGCTCAAAAACGCGTTGAAGGTAATAACTTTGATGCGCGTAAACAATTGCTTCAATATGATGATGTTCTTCGTCAGCAGCGTGAAGTTATTTACAAACAGCGCTTTGAAGTGCTTGATTCAGACAACTTACGTGCGATTGTAGAACGTATGATTGAATCAACGCTACAGCGTGTGGTTGAGGTAAATACACCGCGTGAAGAATTAGAAGAAGAATGGAATTTACAAGCGATTATTGATTACGTAAATGCTAATGTTCTTGAGGAAGGCGAAGTCACAGAAGAAGATCTTCGCCGTAAAGAGCCTGAAGAAATGGTAGAACTGCTGGTAGATCATGCAAAAGCTCGTTATAATGAAAAAGAAGAGCAGCTCCCTGAAGAACAAATGCGTGAATTCGAAAAAGTAGTTGTTCTTAGAGCAGTTGATTCTAAATGGATGGATCATATCGATACGATGGATCAGCTTCGCCAAGGTATCCACCTTCGTGCGTACGGCCAAACAGATCCTCTTCGCGAATACCAAATGGAAGGTTTTGCGATGTTTGAAAATATGATTGCAACCATTGAAGAAGAAGTGACGAAGTATATCATGAAAGCAGAAATTAACAACAACCTTGAGCGTCAAGAAGTAGCGCAAGGTCAGGCGGCTGTTCATCCAAAAGAAGGAGACGCGCCGGCTAAGAAGAAGCCAAAAGTAAATGCGATAGAAGTTGGCCGAAATGATCCTTGTATCTGTGGAAGTGGCAAAAAGTATAAAAACTGCTGCGGTAAAGAATCATAAAATAAGAGTCAATTAGTATAGAATGAACTAGTACAGGAAGGAAATGAGTCTTCTCATTTCCTTCCTGTGCGTCAAAAATAAAATAGAGGTGTTTAACTCATGGATTTAGTAGAAATTAAGCAAGAACTTGACAAAACAGCTAAGCGATTAGCGGACTTTAGGGGGTCTCTTTGACCTCGATACAAAACAAGCTCGTATCGATGAATTAGATGAGACTATGGCTGATCCAAATTTTTGGAATGACCAGCAGGCAGCTCAGACTGTTATTAATGAAGCCAATGGTTTAAAAGATGCAGTAAATCAATTTAACCACTTAGATGAAACATACGAAAATTTACAGATATCTCATGAACTTGTAAAAGAAGAATACGATGAAGATTTAGCAGAAGAACTAGTTAGTGAACTAAAAGAGCTTATTTCAGGCATGAACGACTTTGAATTACAGCTGCTTTTAAGCGAGCCGTATGATAAAAATAACGCCATTTTAGAATTGCACCCAGGTGCTGGTGGAACAGAATCACAGGATTGGGGTTCAATGTTACTACGTATGTATACGCGCTGGGCGGAGAAAAAAGGTTTCAAAGTAGAAACACTTGATTACTTACCTGGGGATGAAGCTGGTATTAAAAGTGTAACGCTTTTAATTAAAGGCCATAATGCGTACGGGTATTTAAAAGCTGAAAAAGGCGTTCATCGTCTCGTTCGTATTTCTCCGTTTGATTCATCAGGCCGTCGCCATACGTCGTTCGTATCGTGCGACATAATGCCGGAATTTAACGATGAAATTTCAATTGATATTCGTACGGAAGATTTGAAGGTTGATACGTACCGTGCAAGCGGTGCCGGAGGTCAGCATATCAATACAACAGATTCAGCTGTTCGTATTACTCACCTCCCAACTAATGTAGTCGTATCTTGTCAGACGGAACGTTCACAAATTAAAAACCGTGAGCAAGCAATGAAGATGTTAAAATCTAAGTTGTATCAGTTAGAAATTGAGAAGCAGCAAGAACAGCTAGCTGAAATCCGCGGAGAACAAAAAGATATTGGATGGGGAAGTCAAATTCGTTCTTACGTATTCCATCCGTATTCGTTAGTAAAAGATCACCGCACAAATACGGAAGTCGGAAACACGCAAAGTGTAATGGATGGAGATCTAGATCCGTTTATTGATGCGTATTTACGTTCTCATATTTAATCAAAAGGCAGTATACCTCGGTATGCTGCCTTTTTTTAGTTGTTAGGACTTTGTAAAATTTGAATGAAGAAAAACGAGCGTAAAGAACTATTTGTAGATAGAAAATTAAGAAAATGCAGAAATTTAAAGGTTGCTGTCGTCCGTTCGCTTATTTTGTCAATGAAATAAAATGGTTTAAAATACCTATTTTATGGTAAATGCTTCTTTACAATCCTTTATACCTCTTTTACAAACAGCTTTTATAATTTGAGTTAAATCAAGAGGAAGGGGCATGTGCAGTGGCAAATAAATCGTTACACGAATTAATAGAGCAAGTAAAACAGAACAGTTTTTCTTCGAGTAAAGGGTTTGATAGAAGGCGTTTTTTACAAGGAGCTGGAAAAGTAGCAGGAGTATCACTTGGCTTAACAATTGCTCAGTCTATCGGTTTAAATGCAGTAGAAGTTTCAGCGGCAGCGCCTAAATTTTCAAGTTATCCGTTCACTTTAGGCGTCGCATCGGGAGATCCTTTAGCAGATAGTATTGTTCTTTGGACAAGATTAGCACCAGACCCATTGAATGGCGGGGGAATGCCTAATCAACCCGTTCCAGTAAAATGGGAGCTTGCCGAAGATGAAGACTTTCATCGAATTGTCAAACGAGGAACAGAAATAGCTAGACCTGAACTTGCTCACTCTGTTCACGTTGATGTAAAAGGATTAAAGCCAGGCCGTATTTATTATTATCGATTTAAAAGCGGTCATGAGTTAAGCCCGGTTGGAAAAACAAAAACACTTCCTTCAGCAAATGCAGAAGTAGCCAGCATGACGTTTGCATTCGCTTCGTGTCAACAGTATGAACATGGTTACTTTACAGCTTATGAACATATGGTTAAAGAACAATTGGATTTTGTGGTTCATTTGGGCGATTACATCTATGAATATGGACCAAACGAGTATGTGGCTGCAAGCGGAAATGTTCGTACTCACAGCAGCGCAGAAATTCAAACGCTTCAAGACTATCGAAACAGGCATGCTCAGTACAGGTCAGATGCCAATTTGAAGTCTGCTCATGCTGCTTTTCCGTGGATTGTGACGTGGGATGATCATGAAGTAGAAAACAATTATGCAAATGTAATTCCTGAAAAAGGACAATCAGTAGAAGCATTTATTCAACGCCGCGCGGCAGCTTATCAAGCTTATTACGAACATATGCCTTTGCGTCAAACATCCTTGCTTCACGGAACGGATATGAGATTGTATCGTGACTTTTCATATGGGAAACTAGCTTCCTTTCAAGTGTTGGATACGCGTCAATACAGAGACGATCAAGCAAACGGAGACGGAACAAAGCCGCAAACGCCAGAATCTCTTGATCCTAAACGTACGCTATTAGGGATTGAACAAGAAAAATGGCTTTTTACTAATCTTGAAAAATCAGCGTGTCATTGGAACGTACTGGCTCAACAAATTTTCTTTGCTCCCAGAAAATTTGGAACGGCGGCTAAGCCTACATACAGCATGGATGCATGGGATGGGTATACGGCGAATCGTCAGCGTGTTATTGATTTTATTGAAAAGAAAAAGTTGGACAACGTCATTGTACTAACTGGAGATGTGCACGCTAACTGGGCTTCTAATTTACACACGGATTTTGCCAATCTTAATTCAAGAATTATTGGTGCAGAGTTCGTTGGCACCTCCATCACTTCCGGAGGGAACGGAGCAGATAAACGAGCTGATACGGATAAAATTTTAAGTCAAAATCCACATCTCACATTCTTTAATGATTACAGAGGATATGTAAGGTGTACGGTCACTCCTGATATATGGCAAGCTGATTATCGCGTTGTGCCTTTTGTAACAGAACCTGGTGCGGAAATTTCAACTCGAGCTTCCTTTCAATATAAAAAAGATGGAAAAGGTATGACAGAAGTTGAAGTAAATAACGTGCCGCGTGGGCTAAAGATTTCTAAGGAAGTAGAGGAAGATCGTATGCGGGCACACGGGAAAGCACATGAAAAACAAGAGTTGAAAAAGAAAGAAAAAGTACAGCAGTAAATTGAGTAAGGGAAAGGAGGTCAAGTATGCTTTCTAATATTGGAATTCCTGGTTTAGTTATTATTTTGGTCATTGCGTTAATTATTTTTGGGCCGTCTAAGCTGCCGGAAGTTGGACGGGCGTTTGGGCGAACATTAACTGAATTTAAAGGAGCAGCAAAAGGGCTCGTATCAGATGATGAAAGTGTTAAAGAAAAGCAGGCAGCAACCGTTTCTGAACAAAAAAGGAATGAATCGACATTGTAAGTAAGGAAATAGACGAGGAAACTCGTCTATTTCTACTTGTCAGAAAGGAGAAATAGACAATGGGAGAAATGAGCTTGATGGAGCACCTTGAAGAATTGCGTGTTCGTATTATTAAAACACTTTGTGCATTTGTAGTTTTACTTATTGTCAGTTTTGTATTTGTACAAGATATTTATCAGTGGCTAGTGAAAGATTTGGACGGCAAGCTTGCTGTACTTGGACCAAGTGAAATTGTATGGATTTATATGGTGATTGCATTTGTTTTTGCGCTTGCTTTTACACTTCCAGTAGCTGCTTATCAAGTATTTCGGTTTGTTTCACCGGGATTAAAAAAGGAAGAGTATAAGATTATGATTACCTTCATTCCATTCTTTTTTCTCTTATTTGTAAGTGGCTTGGGGTTTGGTTATTTTGTTTTATTTCCAATGGTTTTAGCATTTTTAACAGGTTTGTCGAATGATCAGTTTTCACTCATGTTTACGGCGGAGCATTATTTCCGTTTTATGCTTAATCTGTGTTTACCATTTGGTTTTTTATTTGAAATGCCTTTAGTTGTCTTATTTTTAACGCGTTTAGGGGTTCTAAATCCAGTGAGGTTAGCTAAAGCAAGGAAGTTATCTTATTTTGCTTTAATTGTGATATCTGTGCTTATTACTCCTCCTGATTTTATTTCGGATATTTTAGTCATTGTCCCGCTTCTGCTCTTATATGAGCTCAGTGTGACAATTTCACGCGTAGTATACAAAAAACGTTTAGGAAACGAATCAATTGCTTGACCTCATACATAAATACGATGAGAGAATTCATGAAATTGAAACAAAGTCCTTGTAAACAGAGTGTTTTAAACATTCTTGAGTAGGTTATAATAGAGTGAAAACTCTACAGCAAGGGGGAGAAGGCTTGAAAAAAGTATTATTAACGTTAACAATTGGCCTAGCGCTTGTTTTGTCCGCGTGCGGCGGAGGCAGTTCCAAAAATGAATCTGCCGGTGAATCTTCAGCGAGTGCAGAAGATATTGTGAAGAAAAACTGTACAGGCTGTCACGGTGTAGATTTAGGAGGAGCAAATGGGCCAAGCTTGCAGCATGTAGGCAGCAAGCACTCAGAAGCTGAAATTGAAAACATTATTAACAATGGTCAAGGCGGTATGCCAAAAGGACTGATTAATGAAGAAGATGCCAAAAAAGTTGCGGCTTGGCTGGCAAAGAAAAAATAAGACGGGTATCCGTCTTATTTTTGTGTTAAAGCTGCTTTAATTGTTCATTTAAGACAATAGCTTGCTGTTGAGCTTTGACATCTTTTGCTATGTCTCCAGGTGCATTGGCTTCTCCAATGATGTATCCGCTAAAGGAAGAACCAATAAAATCGACAATGTATTGAAATTGCATAATAAGAGGAAGGGCCTTTACAGATGCGCCTGTGCCCCCGACTACTAATACATAGACGCGCTTATTTTTCATTTGTTCTTTAAAGTTGATTGTCGAATCTCTAAGGCTTTCAGACCAACGATCCACAAAGTTCTTCATCAATCCGCTCATACCGTACCAGTAGAGAGGCGTAACAAATAAAATAGTATCGTGCGCTGCCATCTTTTTCGCTATATCATAATAATCATCTTGTTGATTGGTAAATCCATGTTCATCGTGACGCATATCAGTAATGGGGTTAATGGTATGCCTACGTAAGTAAACTTCTTCAGTATTGATATCTTTTAAGACTGCTTTAGCCAATTCTTCCGTATTTCCGTTTTCCCGTGAACTTCCATAAATAGTGATCATGTTATCTCTCCTCATCGTTTTTCTTATTTATCATACCTTGTTTGTAAAAAAGTAGACATGAATGTGCTTTGTCTAACGATATTCGTAAAAAAATGAACAGCAAAAAACAACAGAATTAAAAATAAGGATAAATTCTCATACCCTGCTAAAAATATCCTACTTATGTCATATTTGAAATAAAAATGTAATATTTTTGGGGCTTATTTTCACGAAGAGTGATGTTATAATGAGAAAGCGCGTGAGCAGAGTCGAATTTTTGGTTTGAATTGTAGAGTTTTGTCGTATTTTGACAAGTTTTACATAGTATTAAAATAACACACTTGATTAGGTGATTACTTATGATTGAAATGCAAAATGTATATAAAACGTATCCGAACGGTGTAAAAGCAATCAATGGCATTAGCATCAAGATTAATCAAGGTGAGTTTGCTTATATCGTAGGACCAAGTGGAGCAGGAAAATCCACTTTTATTAAAATGATGTATCGTGAAGAAAAGCCTTCTTCAGGAAATATCATTGTAAACGGTGCAAATGTAGCAAAAATAAAAGATAGCAGAGTTCCTATCTTTAGACGTCATATTGGTGTAGTCTTTCAAGATTTCAAGCTGCTTCCAAAATTAACGGTCTATGAAAACATTGCTTTTGCACTAGAAGTAATTGAGCAAAGTCCCGAAGAAATTAAAAAGCGAGTGCTAGAGGTGCTAGAGCTTGTTAAGTTAAAGGGTAAAATGGATTCTTTCCCTGATGAATTATCTGGAGGAGAGCAGCAGCGTGTGTCTATTGCGCGTTCAATTGTGAATAGTCCTAAGGTTGTCATCGCCGACGAACCGACAGGGAACCTTGATCCGGAGACTTCATGGGAAATCATGGATATTTTTGAGGAGATTAATAAACGCGGTACGACTATTTTAATGGCAACGCATAACCGTGAAATTGTAAATACAATTCGAAAGCGCGTAATTGCGATTGAAAATGGAAATGTTGTGCGTGATGAAGTAAGAGGTGAATACGGATATGAAGGCTAGGACATTCGGTCGCCACTTACGTGAAGGATCTAAAAGTTTAGGAAGAAACGGCTGGATGACATTCGCATCTGCAAGCGCGGTTACCGTGACGCTCTTGCTTGTAGGCGTATTTTTTATGTTGATGATGAATTTAAACCACATTGCTAAATTGATTGAAAATGATGTGGAAATTCGCGTTCACGTTGATGCTGCAGCGACAGCGGATGATCGAAAAGCAATGAAAGAAAAGCTAGATGCAATTAAGCAAGTTGATACGGTGACGTTTTCTTCTAAAGATAAAGAGTTAAAAGATTTAATTAATAGTATGGGTGATGAAGGACAAGCTTTTGAACCGTTTGAGCAGCAAAACCCATTAAATGATGTGTTTGTTGTTAAAACAAAAGAGCCGACTGATGTCGCAAAAGTAGCTAAACAAATTGAGAAATATCCGTATGCAGCAAAAGTTCAATACGGACAAGATCAAGTTGAAAAGTTATTTAAAGTGCTGAAAGTAGCTCGTAATATCGGAGTAGTACTGATTTTAGGGCTTCTATTTACAGCGATGTTCCTCATTTCAAATACAATTAAAATTACGATTGTAGCTCGCCGTGAAGAGATTGAAATTATGCGCTTAGTTGGAGCCACAAACTCCTTTATTCGCTGGCCGTTCTTTATTGAAGGTCTGTTTTTAGGAGTGCTTGGTTCTATTGTGCCAATTGCTGTTATTATCGGTGTGTACAGCGTTTTATATAATGAAGTTCAACCTAAATTTGATGGATTCTTTGAACTTTTACCTGCTTTTCCATTCGTGCTTCAAGTATCGCTATTATTACTAGTAATCGGCGGTCTAATTGGGATGTGGGGAAGTACATTATCCATCCGTAAATTCTTACGAAAATAAAGATAGATTTTTAACATAATAGATTATAACAACCTCACATTTGATGTTTATCAGATGTGAGGTTGTTGTGTAATTACAGATAAAAATAGAAAAAAGTGCTAATGGGGGTCTTGCTAATGCCCGTTTATACGGGGAAATATGTGCAAATGGGGAGAAACAAATGACACGTAAGACATTAGTAATGACAGCAGCAGTTTTAGTTGGACTAGGTACAGCTTGGATAGGTAATGAAAAAGTTGCTTATGCAGAAAGTGCCAGCACTACTAAACTCAGTGATTTAGAGAAAAAAAGTAACGATGTGAACCAAAATATTAATCAAAATAAAGAGAAATTAAAAGAAGTTCAAGAACAGCAAAAAAACGAAGAAGCTGAGATTGCGCGTTTGGATTCAGAAGTCGGACAGACAAATGCAGACATCCGCAGCCGTGAAGCTGAAGTAGAAAAAGCAAAGCAAGACATCGAAAAGCTGAAAAATGAAATTGACGTTGTAAAAAAAAGAATTGAAAAACGAAATGAGCTATTAAAAAAGCGTGCTCGTGCTTTACAAGAAAACGGCGGGTCTGTGGATTACATAGATGTACTGCTAGGCTCTGAAAGCTTCGGAGACTTTATTAGCAGAGTGAGTGCGGTTTCGACAATTGTAGGGGCTGACCGCGATTTGTTAATGCAGCATGAAGCTGATAAAAAGGCAAAAGAAGAGAAAGAAACAAAAGTTCAAAACAAGCTAACGGAAGTAAATCAAGCGCTTGAAGAACTTAAAAATCTTCGTGCGCAGCTGCAAAAACAAGTGGATGAAAAGAATCACCTCATGCAAACGCTCAAAGATCAGGAAAAAGAATTTAATGAAGAAGCCGTTGGATTAGAAGAGCAAGCTTCTAGTTTAGCCGATCAAAAAAATGCAGCACAAGCTCAACAGCAAGAAATTGAAAAAGCCGGGGCAACAGAGGAGGCACCACCTGTTACAAGCGGGTCGTTTATGAGGCCGGCAAAGGGCCCGGTAACATCTCATTTTGGATATCGAGAAACGTTTGGAAGAGGACATTACGGTATTGATATTGGAAAGCGAGGAGAAAGTGTGCCAGTTGTAGCCGCAGCAAGCGGAAAAGTAATTAGAGCATATCATTCTTCTTCTTTTGGTAATGCCGTATTTGTTCGTCACAATGTCGAAGGTCAGACGTGGGTTACAGTTTATGCTCACTTAGAGAGCTACAGCGTCTCAAGTGGTCAATCTATCAATAAAGGTCAACAATTAGGTTATATAGGGAACACAGGACGTTCGTTTGGTGCTCACCTACATTTTGAATTGCATAAGGGCGATTGGAAAGGCAAAAGCTCTGCTGTAAACCCTGAACGTTATATTAAATTTTAAGTTCCTAGCATACGTGGTACAAGCTCAACATATAGTTTAACAAAAAGGCATCGCACTTGATTTGTGTGGTGCCTTTTGCTACAAATAACACATGCATCCTTTTTATTACATAGTTTTGGTTGTATCTATTATAATAAGAAGAGATGGCTTAAGGTTGAGGAGGATGAAAGAACTTGAATCGGAAAATCGTTGCACTATTAATGGCACTCTCCTTAGTTGTTGGAGCAGCAGGTACATATTTTGGCATTCAGTATGCAAATGCTGGAACAGTCAGTACCCCCCTTACAACTTCTTCAAATGATAGTAAAGTGGAAAAGGAAGAGCTAGACAAAATCAAGCAGGCTTACGAACTGATATCTTCAAAATATTACAAAGATGTAGATGACAAAAAATTATTAGATGGCGCAATCCAAGGAATGGTACAAACCTTAGGAGACCCTCACTCATCTTACATGGATAAGAAAACGGCACAGCAATTCACGCAGTCTCTTGATTCATCGTTTGAGGGGATTGGTGCTGAAGTAAGCATGGTAGATGGAAAAGTAACAATCGTAGCTCCGTTTAAACAATCTCCTGCGGAAAAAGCAGGATTAAAACCAAATGATCAGATTTTAAAGATCGATGGTAAAAGTATCGCGGGTCTTGAATTGAATGAAGCGGTATTAAAAATTCGAGGTAAAAAAGGCTCTACCGTGACATTAGATGTTCAAAGACCAGGCGTGAAAGAAACGATGAAAGTAAAAGTTGTAAGAGATGAGATTCCAATTGAAACCGTCTATTCTTCTGTTAAAAATGTAAACAATAAAAAAATTGGTTACATGGAAATTACGTCATTCTCTGAGTCAACGGGAGACGAATTTACGAAACAGTTGAAAAAACTTGAAAATAAACATATTGATGGTTTAGTTCTAGATGTTCGTGGAAATCCTGGTGGCTATTTAACGAGTGTTGAAAAAATGCTCGATAAATTAGTAACGAATAAAAAGCCATACATTCAAATTGAAGATCGTAACGGTGAACGTCAAAAAGTGGTTTCTTCAATGAAAAAGCAAAAGGATTATCCAATTGTGGCCTTGATTGATGGAGGAAGTGCATCTGCTTCTGAAATTCTTGCCGGGGCATTAAAAGAAGCAGGCGGATACAAGCTAGTCGGTGAAAAATCCTATGGAAAAGGAACGGTTCAACAAGCTGTTCCAATGGAAGACGGCAGTAATTTAAAATTAACGTTCTATAAATGGCTAACGCCTGATGGAAACTGGATTAACGAAAAAGGTATAAAACCAACGGTAGAAGTCAAGCAGCCGGATTACTATTATGCAAATCCAATTCAAGTTGATAAAAAGCCATTAACACGTGATATGACAGGTGACCAAGTGAAGAATGCTCAAGTGATGCTAAAAGGCCTTGGCTTTGAACCTGGACGTACAGACGGATATTTTAGTAAAGAGACAGAAACAGCTGTAACTGCATTCCAAAAAGCCAATAAGCAAAAAGCTACAGGTGAAATTGATGAAGATACAGCAGCGCTTTTACAAACAAAACTATTAGAAAAAATTAAATCCAAAGATGAAGATCGTCAGCTTCAAACGGCTTTAAAGCTAGCTAGTCAATAAGAAGCAGAAAAAGTTCCGTGCTTTTCCAAAGCACGGAACTTTTTTTAGTAAAAACAACATTGTCGGTTAGTGATGCATTTTGATAAAATAAAGAAGCCTATGATACATAACAATCAATCGTAAATGTTGTAATAAAAATGTGAAAAATACAGGTGGTGAAAAAATGGATTTTGCATTAGAGCTTTTAAAAGGTATCGGGCGTTTATTTTTGCACCCGTTAACTTATTTATTTCTGCTCGTCTCGTTTTTTGTAGGTCTTTCTCGCGTCAAGAGAGAGCGTCAGAATTTTCATGTTCGCGTGTTTGATTTTATTTTAGAAGCAAAATATTTATTTTTTCCAGGTATCATTATTGGTTTGATTTTATCCGTTGTTACCGTGTTGCTAGGTGTCTATGTATCTATAGGAACGATTGTACTTGTAGCTGTTTTAACTTTTATCATAAGCGGCCCGTGGACGTTTAAATGGCTTTCTCCTTCTTATACGGTAGGACTGGCTGTGCTTGCGACCTTGCTTATTCCTGCAGCTGGTTTCGGTGAAGGATTTATTCAAACGTGGTCTGTGCAAGCTCATAACGCAGATTTACCTTCTCTTACTATTTTAATGTCGCTGCTTGTATTAGCAGAAGGATATTTAATTTGGAAGTTTGGAGCAAAAGGTACGTCTCCAGCCATTGTGAAAAGTAAAAGAGGGCAGGAAATTGGGGCTCATTATTCTCAAAAATTATGGGTTGTTCCGCTTTTTGTCTTAATTCCAGGCAGCGCCATTACGTCTGTGTTTCCATGGTGGCCTGTGTTATCTATTGACGGAACATCATTTAGCCTGTTTTTTGTTCCTTTTGCTATCGGTTTTTATCAGCGAATTCAAAGTATGGTTCCGTTTAAATCTATTGAATTTACCGGTAAGCGTGTATTAGCATTAGGCGTGGGATTAACGATTATTACAATTGCTGCTATTTTTTATCCTCCTGCCGCTGTCGCTGTTGTTATTCTAGCGATCATAGGAAGAGAGTGGATTCGTTTGCAGCAGCGTCGAAGCGATGAAAAAGCGCCCGCACTATTTACTAAGCGTACACAAGGTTTGGTTGTGTTAGGAATCATCCCTCATTCTCCGGCAGAGAAAATGGGTTTGAAAGTAGGAGAAGTGATTATTAAAGTAAATGGAATCGCTATATCTGAAGTCCATAAATTTTATGAAGCATTACAAGTGAATAACCGTGCTTTTTGTAAGCTAGAAGTTATTGACGAAAATGGAGAAGTTCGCTTTACTCAGCGAGCATTGTATGACAACGAACATCATGAACTAGGTATTTTGTTTGTACACAATTATACAAAACGTAATTCACAAGCTGGTTAAAAGACGGATAAAAAGGAGAAATGTTTGTGGAAGTCAAAACGATTGCCGCAGTTTTTCTACCCGCCATATTGCTTGTTCTGTTTGCTAGAGTAACATATAACCTATATGTTGCCACAGCGCTGACGCTTTTGTTGATAGCTGTTTCTGTATATAAAGGGTACGCAGATTATCCGCTTATTATTTTAATAGATTTACTTTCAGCAGCCATTGGTTTTATATATGCAAAAGGCATGCTAGCAGCTGGAAAATAAAGATTGTTGCTTTGATGATAAGTGAATCGTCCTATTATCAAAACGTACGCAAAAAGCTCTCTACGAAATGTGGAGAGCTTTTTTATGTCGAAAAACGAGTTAGAACTCATAACACTGTTGTTACGGTTCCATCGATAAATGAGTATAATTAAATTAATTATACAAATATGTTTGTAAATAAAATAACTTAAACAATTTTGTGTAAATTATTTTAAATGTGTGTACAAATATGTAGTTGGGGTATAGAAAAATAAAGAAATTAATCTGAAAATTATATTTATTTTGATTTTTAAAAATAAAAGGAGGTTTAGTATCGATGGAAGTGTTAATGAGAACGATGTTTCAGTCGCTTGGCAAAAATCATTCAATGAATAAATTAGCTAAAAAGTATGGATTGCGGATGGGGGCAGCTCGTTTTGTTGCTGGAGACTCAATTGAATCAGCAATTCAAACATCCAAGGAGCTTAACAATGGTGGGAAAGTTGTGACACTCGATCATTTAGGCGAATTTGTTTTTACAGAAGAGGAAGCTAGGTTATCTACGGTCATGTGCATTCAGACACTAGAAGCCATTGCAGCATCGGGCGTTCAATCAAATTTATCATTAAAGATGACTTCTTTAGGATTGGATATTAGCAAAGAGCTTTGTATGGAAAATATGCGCAGAATTCTACACACAGCCAGAGTGAATGATATTTTTGTTCGAATTGATATGGAAGACTACTTGCACTGCCAAATCTCCCTTGATATGTATAAAGAATTACGTAAAGAATTTGATAATATTGGAATTGTGATTCAAGCGTATCTTTATCGTACAGAACAAGATATGAATGACTTACATCAATATCAAGCCAATTTACGTCTGGTAAAAGGAGCTTACAAAGAATCGCCAGAAGTATCGTTTCCGGAAAAGAAAGACGTAGATGAAAACTATAAAAAAATCATTAAAATGCATTTATTAAATGGACACTATACAGCTGTAGCAAGTCATGATGAGGAAATGATTCAGTATACAAAACGATTAGTAAGAGAAAACGGCATTTCAAATGATCAGTTTGAGTTCCAAATGCTTTATGGAATTTGCGTAGAGCTACAGGATCGTCTGGTCAAAGAAGGATATAAAGTCAGGGTTTATGTTCCTTACGGAATTGATTGGTTTGGGTATTTCATGAGACGCCTAGCCGAACGCCCCGCCAACGTATGGTTCGTATTAAAAAATTTCTCCAAATAAGTTCAGTCCAAGAAACATAAAAAATTCGACACAAGTATCCTGAGCTTCGTGTCGAATTTTTTAATTAGTTTAATCCGTATTCTTTGATTTTGTTATAAAGGGTGCCGCGCGAAATGCCAAGCAGATCTGCTGCTGCACTTTTGTTTCCATAGGTTTTTTGAAGAGTCTCTTCTATTAGCCTAGCTTCTTGGAGAGAATCTTCTTCTTTTTGAACTTCTGTGAAAGAACTGGCATCCTTCAGATTGTCAGGAAGGTGCGTAAGGGTAATCAACGACTGATCACTAAGAAAAATCATTCGTTCAATCGTATTTCTCAGCTCGCGAATATTTCCTGGCCAATCGTATTGCATAAAGGCTTCGAGAACTTCAGAGCTGATGAAAGGAGCCTTCTTTTTATACTTTTTACTAAATTCCTGTACAAATTGCTGCGTTAATGCTTCAATGTCTTCTTTATGGTCTCGAAGCGGCGGAATGATAATATTAATGACGGTCAGCAAATAGTAAAGATTTTCATGGAATTCACCGGCTTTTAGCAACTCTTCCAAAGGCGTCGTAGTAGAGGCTACAATTCGGGTTTGGACTTGAATTTCTTCCGTGCCTCCAACGTGATAAAAGGCTCGTTCTTCCAAGTAACGGAGAAACTTAACTTGAATTTCAAGAGGCATTTTATCAATTTCTTCAATAAATAACGTCCCGTTATGAGCCTGCTCCAGTTTTCCTGCAATGGTCGTTGGATCTTCTGAAAAGACGTCTTTTTGATGACCAAAGAGTTCAATTTCCAGAAGTCCAGATGGAATAGTGGCGCAATTTAAAGATAAAAAAGGTTCTTTATGTTTGGATCCCCCGTAGTGGATGGCCTGAGCCAGCATTTCTTTCCCAGAACCAGGTTCTCCTGTTAATAAAATAGGCATATCTGTAGATGCCACTTTTTTGGCAATGTCAACGGCTTGCTTAATTTCAGGACTGATACCCGCAAAAGAAGAAAATGGATTATCTTTCGGAATGAGAAGAGATACATCAATTTCTTCATTTAGTCTTACAATATTGGTAATGTCATGTTCGGTTGCGACTCCACCTATGACTCGGTTGTTTCTTATAATAGGAGATGCATTGATGAGCACGTGAGTTTGTTCATTAGGACGATGATACGTTCCGCGCACAGGACGCCCTTCATTTAGAATCGTATGTAGAATGATGGATTCATCTTTAAAATGCTCTCCGATTTTTCTACCAATAATATCATCTCTCTGAATCTTATACGTATGTTCCGCAGCAGTATTCCACAAGATTACATTTCCTTCATGATCGACCGCTGTCACTGCATCATTAATGGTTTCTGCCAATGTATCAAAATAGGAAGCTAATATCTCATTTTGGCTATGCAAATGTGTAATCCACTGTGAAGGTGTTACAAGTCCTATTGTGGTTTCTTGGTTTTCTGCTTGAATGAGGACTGGTCTATTCCAGTTTGTGTTGGCTTGTAAATTGGCTAACGTAGAAGTAGAAGATGAAGGCCAATTTGTGTCCGCTATTACTTTTTTAATGGACGATGCCTCGTCATGACCTGTTAAAAGGTATCGTTCATCTTTTTGTATTACATAAAAGGTACTTGCTGTGACTACAACGAAATCATAGTTGGAAAGTTCAGATTTCACTTTAGCTAAAGAAGTTGATTCTTCAACTGTTATAAAGGAGTTATTTATAAGAACTTGATCAACGCTTGCCATACTAAACCCCTCTCAGTACATATTTTTTATACTGTATCATAATTTAGAAATTGGCGCAAAAGCCTATCTTTTTCAAACAATTAGGCAGCTTACTTTCTTTTATTGCTTTCATCTAAAGAGTTGTATTCCCCTCGAAAAGGGTAGTATAAGAATTTAGTGGGTAATAAAGTAACAGGGTAAAAAATCAAAACAAACAAACACTATATAAGATTAATACTCATTAGTTTCATTTATGAGTATAAAGTGATAAAATACGAATATCAGTTCGTGTTTTCGGTTTTTACATATCGTAATAAAAATAGATAAAACAAGAAAATAGAAACGGAGGCCTTCATTTGAAAGATCAGTTTGAATTAGTATCCCCATATCAACCGCAAGGTGATCAGCCAAAGGCAATTGAAAAGATTGTGAAAGGAATTAAAGAAGGTAAGCAGCATCAAGTATTATTAGGTGCTACAGGAACGGGAAAAACCTTCACTATGTCTAATGTTATTAAGGAAATAAATAAGCCGACATTAATTATGGCTCATAACAAAACGCTTGCTGGTCAATTGTACAGTGAGTTTAAAGAGTTTTTTCCTAATAATGCAGTCGAATACTTTGTCAGTTACTATGATTACTATCAGCCTGAAGCTTATGTACCTCAAACAGATACATTTATTGAAAAAGATGCAAGCATTAATGACGAGATTGATAAACTTCGTCACTCAGCAACTTCTGCTCTTTTTGAACGAAAAGATGTCATTATTATTGCCAGCGTATCCTGTATTTATGGATTAGGGTCTCCGGAAGAATACAAAGAAATGGTCGTATCTCTTCGAGTAGGAATGGAAAAAGAACGCAATCAGCTGCTTCGTACGCTAGTGGATGTACAGTACGAAAGAAACGATATTGACTTCAAGCGCGGAACGTTCCGCGTTCGCGGTGATGTTGTTGAGATTTTTCCTGTGTCTCGAGATGAACACTGTATTCGCGTGGAATTTTTCGGGGATGAAATTGACCGCATTCGCGAAGTCGACGCCTTAACAGGAGAAATTATTGGAGATCGTGAACACGTGGCTATCTTCCCGGCATCTCACTTCGTCACGAGGGAAGAAAAAATGCGTGTGGCCATTCAAAACATTGAAAAAGAACTAGAAGAACAGCTAGAGAAGTTAAAAGAAGCAGGAAAGCTTTTAGAAGCGCAGCGCTTGGAGCAGCGCACTCGCTACGACCTAGAAATGATGAGAGAAATGGGATTTTGTTCAGGAATCGAGAATTACTCTCGTCATTTAACGCTTCGTCCGGCTGGTTCTACACCTTATACACTGCTGGATTTCTTCCCGGAAGATTTCCTTCTTGTGGTGGATGAATCCCACGTTACCATTCCTCAAGTTAGAGGAATGTATAATGGAGACCAAGCGCGTAAACAAGTGTTGGTGGACCATGGTTTCCGCTTGCCGTCTGCATTAGATAACCGTCCGCTTAAATTTGATGAATTTGAACAGCATATTAAACAAATCGTCCATGTTTCAGCAACACCAGGTCCTTACGAACTTGAGAAGGCGCCTGAGGTGATTGAACAAATTATCCGTCCAACGGGATTATTAGATCCAAATATTGAAGTTCGACCAATTGAAGGGCAGATTGATGATTTAATTGGAGAAATTCACGACCGGATTAAGCGAAATGAACGAGTGCTCGTCACGACGTTAACAAAGAAAATGTCTGAGGATTTAACGAACTACTTAAAAGAAATTGGCATTAAAGTTCAATATCTTCACTCTGAGGTGAAGACGCTCGAGCGTATTGAAATTATCCGAGAGCTGCGGCTTGGAAAATATGATGTGCTCATAGGGATTAACTTACTTCGTGAAGGTTTAGATATTCCAGAAGTTTCGTTAGTAACCATATTAGATGCGGACAAAGAAGGATTCTTGCGTTCAGAACGATCGCTTATTCAAACCATCGGACGTGCTGCGCGAAATGCTAATGGACATGTCATTATGTATGCAGATCGCATCACAAACTCCATGGACATTGCTATCAATGAGACCAAACGTCGTAGAAGTATTCAAGCAGCTTACAACGAAGAGCATGGTATTACACCGACAACGATTCAAAAAGAAGTTCGAGGCTCAATTCGTGCAACAGTAGTAGCAGAAGATACAGAAACGTATGAAGAAGCACCGGCATTTGATAAACTCAATAAAAAAGAAAAAGCAAAGCTCGTAGAAGAAATGGAACAAGAAATGAAAGAAGCAGCCAAAGCGCTTAACTTTGAACGCGCAGCTGAGCTTCGTGACTTGATTCTAGAATTAAAAGCGGAAGGGTGATAAAACATGGCGATGGAAAAAATCGTGGTAAAAGGTGCACGAGCCCACAATTTGAAAAATATCGATATTGAAATCCCGCGAGACAAATTAGTGGTATTAACAGGGTTGTCAGGTTCTGGTAAATCTTCTTTAGCTTTCGATACAATCTATGCTGAAGGACAAAGACGTTATGTCGAGTCACTTTCGGCGTATGCAAGACAGTTTTTAGGTCAAATGGATAAGCCAGATGTAGATTCGATCGAAGGATTGTCGCCTGCTATTTCAATCGATCAAAAAACAACGAGCCGAAACCCTCGTTCAACCGTCGGAACTGTGACCGAAATCTATGACTATTTGCGCCTTTTGTTTGCTCGTGTAGGAAAGCCGATTTGTCCTAATCATGGAATTGAAATTACGTCTCAAACGATTGAGCAAATGGTAGATAGAATTTTAGAGTACCCTGAACGTACAAAACTTCAAGTACTGGCCCCTGTGGTATCTGGCCGAAAAGGCACCCATGTAAAAGTATTAGAAGATATTAAAAAGGAAGGGTACGTTCGCATTCGAGTAGACGGAGAAATGCGTGAAATAACAGAAGAAATTGAACTGGAAAAAAACAAAAAGCACTCCATTGAAGTAGTGATTGATCGCGTTGTTGTCAAAGAAGGTGTAGCCGCTCGTTTGTCGGACTCTTTGGAATCAGCTCTTCGCCTTGGAGATGGGAAAGTAATTATTGATGTAATAGGTGAGGAAGAATTACTTTTTAGCGAGCATCATGCTTGTCCAAAATGTGGCTTCTCCATTGGAGAACTTGAGCCCCGCATGTTTTCATTTAATAGTCCGTACGGGGCGTGTCCGACGTGTGACGGGTTAGGAACGAAATTGGAAGTGGATAAAGATTTAGTGATTCCTAACTATGACTTAACACTTCATCAGCACGCAATTGCACCTTGGGAGCCAACAAGTTCTCAATACTATCCGCAGCTGCTTGAAGCCGTATGTACACATTACGGCATCGACATGGATGTGCCGGTTCGAGATATCCCGGAACATTTATTTGATAAAGTATTATATGGCAGCGGTAAAGAAAAAATTTACTTTCGCTATGAAAATGATTTTGGCCAAGTAAGAGAAAATCATATCGAATTTGAAGGTGTGCTTCGGAACGTAGAACGCCGTTATCATGAAACAAGTTCTGATTATATCCGTGAGCAAATGGAAAAATACATGGCTCAGCAAGCTTGTCCAAAATGTAAAGGAAATCGTTTAAAACGCGAAAGCTTAGCGGTGCTTATTGACGAAAAGCATATAGGAGATACAACACGCTTTTCAGTAAAAGAAGCATATGACTTTTTTGAAAGTCTCAGTTTATCTGAAAAAGACATGAAGATTGCGGATATGATACTGCGTGAAATTCGTGAGCGTCTAAGCTTTCTCATTAACGTGGGACTTGATTACTTAACATTGAACCGCTCTGCTGGAACTCTTTCAGGAGGGGAAGCGCAGCGCATTCGCTTGGCTACTCAAATCGGTTCTCGTTTGACGGGGGTTCTTTATATTTTAGATGAACCTTCTATCGGTCTTCATCAACGTGACAACGATCGCTTAATTCGCACAATGCAAGACATGCGCGATATTGGAAATACGTTGATTGTTGTAGAGCATGATGAAGATACGATGATGGCAGCTGATTATTTAATTGATATCGGACCAGGAGCCGGCGTACACGGGGGTGCCGTTGTTTCTCAAGGCACGCCTCAGGAAGTGATGGATGATGAAAATTCCTTAACGGGTCAATATCTATCAGGAGAGAAGTTTATTCCACTTCCAGCCGAAAGACGTTCGATAGATAAAGATCGGATGATTGAAATTATAGGAGCAAAAGAAAACAATTTAAAAAATGTAAAAGCAAAGCTTCCGTTAGGTGTATTCACAGCTGTTACAGGTGTATCTGGATCAGGTAAGAGTACGCTTGTAAATGATATCCTTCACAAATCATTGGCGCAAAAGCTGCATAAAGCAAAAAGCAAAGCAGGAGAACATAAAGAAATCAAAGGCATTGAACATTTAGATAAAGTCATTGATATTGATCAGTCTCCCATAGGCCGTACGCCTCGTTCAAACCCTGCAACCTATACAGGTGTATTTGATGACATTCGAGATGTATTTGCCCAAACAAACGAAGCAAAAGTGCGCGGATATAAAAAAGGCCGCTTTAGCTTTAACGTGAAAGGCGGCCGCTGTGAAGCTTGTCGAGGAGACGGTATTATTAAAATCGAAATGCATTTCCTGCCAGATGTATACGTTCCTTGCGAAGTCTGCCACGGCAAACGATATAACCGGGAAACTTTAGAAGTAAAATACAAAGATCAAAACATTTCAGATGTGTTGGATATGACAGTTGAAGACGCGCTTCACTTCTTTGAAAACATTCCAAAGATTAAGCGGAAGCTGCAGACCATTTACGATGTAGGACTTGGCTATATCACGCTTGGACAGCCGGCCACTACTTTATCGGGTGGAGAGGCCCAGCGTGTAAAGTTAGCTTCAGAGCTTCACCGTCGCTCAACAGGAAGAACGCTGTACATTTTAGACGAACCGACTACCGGTCTTCATGTCGATGATATCGCACGTTTATTAAAAGTGCTTCAGCGTTTAGTTGAAAATGGAGATACAGTTCTAGTGATCGAACATAATTTAGACGTGATCAAAGCAGCTGATTATCTACTTGATTTAGGGCCTGAAGGTGGAGATAAAGGCGGACAAATTGTGGCTACGGGTACGCCAGAAGAAGTGGCGAAAGTAAAAGAATCCTATACGGGCCATTATTTGAAGCCAATTTTAGAACGTGACCGTAAGCGTATGGAGAAAAAAGTTGAAAAAGCAGAGGCATTAACTCGTTAAAAGACACCAGCATTGGTGTCTTTTTTATAAAGAATGAAACTTTTTAACTCATTAAAACGTAGTACATGATATAAGGAGCTGATTATTATGGAAGGAAATCGCATACTATCTTCCTTAAATTATTTTAGCGTTTTCTTTGCACCATTTTTATTACCTATTATTATTTATTTTGTTGTTCATAACATAGAAGTAAAGAAACATGCAAAAACTGCATTTTTGTCACATTTATTACCTATCGCTACAGCGATCTTGTTCTTATTTTTCTTGCTTCCTGCTCTTACTGGCTCTAGTGGAACGGTATTTATTCTTTTAATTGTAGCTTTAGTTGTTGTTTCTTTAGTTAATGTTGTTGTGTTTGTATGGAATATTGTAAAAGGGATACAAATATTAAGCAGATAAAAGTTAAATGACTAAAACGTAAAGAGGAGATGGAAGGTATGAGTGAAAAGCGCAAACAAATTTTACAGATGGTAGAAGAAGGGAAACTTAGCGTAGATGAGGCTTTAACCTTGCTGAATTCACTGGAAAAAGACTCAGCTAATGACTCTTACTATGCTACGCCTGATAAAGCTGAGCTATCCCCTTATGTAGGAGGAAAACAGAAAAAAACGTACGCTTCTAAGTCATCTCAAAGCTCTTTAAAGGAAAAATTATTTACATTTGTAGATCAAACGGTAAAAAAAGTAAAAGAAGGAGATTTAGATTTTAACTTTGGTCCTTCGATTGACGTTCAGCACATCTTTCAGCAATCAGAAGCATATATTCAAGAGATTGACGTAGATTTAGCAAATGGAAGCGTTCAACTCCGACCTTGGGGAAGTACAGAAATACGAATAGAGTGTGAAGCTGCTATCTACAAAGTAGAGAATTCGGATGAAGCGCGCCGCACTTTCTTGCAGCATACCGCATTTTCCATCGAAAATGGCAAACTGCGCTTTGCAATTCAGCAAAAGCAAATGAAGGTGAAAGCGATTATTTATATTCCAGAAATGGAATATGAACGCGTCAAGCTCCGTATGTTTAATGGTTCAATCGATGGGGAAAGACTAAGCGTACGAGACCTGAAAGCCAAAACAGCTAATGGCACCATCCGCTTTTACGATGTGAATAGCCATTCTCTTGAAATGGAGACATCAAACGGGCATATGGAACTTTCTCGAATACTCGCTTCGAAATGTGAGCTTGAAACAATCAATGGAACGGTTAAATTTGATGGAGATACAAAAAAGATTGATGTTCAGACATTTAACGGGGATATTGATACGTATTTAAAAGGAGAGCGCATTGAAAAAGCATTTTTCAAAACGACTACAGGAAGCATTACGCTCTATACGCCGTCCCACCTCTCCGTTGATGGAGATTTGAAATCTAACTTTGGGAATTTTACGTGTACACTTCCTGAGATGGAAATAGTAGATGAGAAAAAAGAAACGGTGATGAAACAACTTCGTTTCAAAGCAAATGTCGCTTCGCCGAAAGGCTATAAATTGTTAGCTGAATCCAAAACGGGCTCAATTGTTATAAAATAGAAAATGCTTGTTTTAGTAAAAAAACAAAGGAGATGATTAACGTGCGAAAGTTGTATCGTTCGCGAACAAATCGCAAGCTTGCGGGTGTTATCGGCGGTATTTCTCAGTATATCGGAATAGATGCTTCACTACTCCGCGTATTGTTTATCATCAGTTTATTTTTTACAGTAGGTACTCCGGTCATTTTATATATGATTTTTGTGTTTTTAGTTCCAAATGAAGAAGGAGATTTCTAAAAATGTTATTGCGTGGAATCATTAGTATTTTAATCAATGCCCTCGTATTAATCGTAATCGCAGGTTATATTGACACCTTTCACTTGGAATCGGTCAGTGCAGCTATTATCGCGAGCTTAATTCTATCGATTTTGAATGTGTTTGTTAAGCCGATTTTAATTTTACTTACCCTGCCGGTGACATTTCTTACGCTTGGCCTATTCTTATTCGTCATTAATGCCATTACGCTGATGATTACACAAAGTGTTATGGGAGATTCTTTTAATATTGACGGGTTTGGTACAGCGCTTTTAGCCTCGGTAATTATGTCGCTTCTAAATGCGCTTATTCAACGAGTGATTGTTGAACCGCTTCAAAATAGAAGATAACTTTCTTGCAATATTTAATTTTCTAAAAAAGATGGTAAGGCGATGCAGCCTATGCCATCTTTTTTTTCTTTTCTTTCTGTATTAATGATAAAATAAAGTGGCTAGTAGAACCAAACGCGACATAAAAGCGAGAGTTGGATATACTGTAGACATGAACAGGTATATGACTGTTTATAAAAGGAGGATGCACGGTGGTTAAAGTACGTACAAAAGACATCATTGAGAAATTTAAATTAGAGCTTATTAGCGGAGAAGAAGGAATCGACCGCCCTATTTCAACGAGTGATATTTCACGTCCAGGTATTGAAATGGCAGGTTATTTTACATACTACCCAGCAGAACGTATCCAGCTGTTAGGTAAAACAGAACTATCATTTTTTAAACAGTTAGATGAGGAACAAAAAAAAGTTCGAATGGAAAAAATGTGTACAGATATCACGCCGGCTATCATTGTTTCCCGCGAAATGGATGTACCGAAAGAACTTATCGAAGCTTCAGAGCGTGAATCAGTTCCCGTGCTGCGTTCAAGCTTTAAAACAACGCGACTTTCCAGCCATTTAACGAATTTTCTTGAAAGCAGGCTAGCACCTACTACTGCCCTGCACGGCGTATTAGTTGATATATACGGAATTGGTGTATTAATCATGGGAAAAAGCGGCGTTGGTAAAAGTGAAACAGCTCTAGAGCTTGTTAAGAGGGGTCATCGTCTAGTAGCCGATGACTGTGTGGAAATCCGTCAAGAAGATCAAGACACCCTTGTAGGAAATGCGCCTGGTTTAATCGAGCATTTGCTTGAAATTCGAGGACTAGGGATCATCAATGTGATGACGCTATTCGGCGCAGGAGCTGTACGAAGCTATAAGCGAATTTCACTTGTTATTCAGTTAGAGACATGGGATCAGCAGAAACATTATGATCGCCTTGGTTTAGAAGAAGATAAAATGAAAATTATTGATACAGACGTTACAAAAATTACATTGCCAGTACGTCCGGGACGAAACTTAGCTGTTATCATTGAAGTGGCAGCAATGAACTTCCGCTTAAAGCGTATGGGTATTAACGCAGCAGAACAATTTTCTGCACGTCTAACAGATGTAATTGAAGAAGGAGACCGTGAAGATTTATAAGAAAGGGTGTTAACTTGTGGAAGCAACTATTCAGCCGTTAGATCGCGTTTTCCTTGAAATTGGCCCTCTAACGGTCTACTGGTATGGTGTCATTATCGGTGCAGGTGTTCTGTTGGGTCTTTATATTGCGACAAGAGAAAGCGTAAGAAGAGGCTTATCAAAAGATACATTTGTTGATCTTATTCTATTTGCTGTGCCAATAGCTATTATTTGTGCACGAATTTATTATGTATCCTTTGAATGGGGATACTATTCAAAGCATTTGAACGAAATACCTCAGATTTGGCAAGGCGGGATCGCCATTCATGGTGGCTTAATCGGAGGCGTATTAACTGCCATTGTGTATTCGAAAGTAAAAAAGATTTCATTTTGGAAGTTGGCTGATATTGCTGCGCCTAGTTTAATCCTTGGCCAAGCCATTGGGCGCTGGGGCAACTTTATGAATCAAGAGGCACATGGGGGGCCGGTTACTCGTGCTTTTTTAGAAGGGTTGCACCTTCCAAATTTTATTATTAACCAAATGTATATTAATGGTACATATTATCACCCTACGTTTTTATACGAATCATTATGGGATTTTGCCGGATTTATCCTGTTGATGGTACTTCGCCGCACCAGTCTGCGAAAAGGAGAAATTTTCTTATCTTATTTAATCTGGTACTCAGTTGGACGATTCTTTGTAGAAGGGCTTCGCACGGATAGTTTAATGCTGACGCATACACTCAGAATCGCTCAAGTTGTTTCACTTGCACTGATTGTCATAGCCATTATTTTAATTATTATCCGCCGCGTGACGGGAATGAGTAAACAGAAATACTTAGAGAATGAAGAAGCACAATCTAAAGCGTAAATGAAGAAAAGCTACAAGGTTTAGACAAACTTGATTTGACGCAAGGGAAGGAAATGAATAATGACGATTAATACGGTTTTGTTTGATTTAGACGGTACGTTAATTGATACAAATGAATTAATTATTGCTTCGTTTACTCATACGCTTAATCACTATTATCCTGAACAATACACTCGTGAAGATATTTTACAGTTCATGGGTCCGCCTTTATACGACACGTTTGTAGAAATGGATAAAACGAAAGTAAACGAAATGATTGAGATGTATCGCACGCATAATCTAGCCAATCATGATTTGCTTGTGAAAGAATTTGAAGGCGTATTTGAAACAGTTAAATGGCTGCACGAGCAGAATTATAAATTAGGTATTGTCACAACTAAGCAAAGAAATACGGTCATGATGGGGCTTAAGTTAACAAAGTTAGATCAGTTCTTTGATACGATTGTCGCAATTGAAGACGTAACAAATGCAAAGCCGCATCCTGAGCCGGTCGAAAAAGCGCTGAATCTGCTTGATGCTAAACCTGAAGAAGCGCTGATGGTAGGAGATAACCATCACGATATCGTTTCCGGCCAAAGAGCTTACACGAAAACAGCTGGAGTTGCTTGGAGTGCAAAAGGAAGAGATCATATCGCTTCTTATAACCCTGATATTATTTTAGAAAATATGACGGATTTAATTGATATATTAAAAGGAGAACGTCAGTGAGAAAAACAACGCGCTATCCGGTTAAAGGAGCTAACTCCCTTTGGCATGTCTATAAGACCGTGCCTTTTTGGAAAGTAGTGCGCAACTTCCTCATCATTCAATGCGCTCGTTATACGCCTTTTCTTTCGATGAAAAACTGGCTGTATAAAGCGTGCTTAGGGATGAAAGTAGGACCTCAAACATCCTTTGCCCTTATGGTGATGCTTGATATTATGTTTCCTGAAAAAATACAAGTAGGACGCAATACGGTCATTGGATACAATACCACTATTCTCGCTCATGAATATCTGATAACGGAATATCGTCTTGGAGATGTCATCATTGGGGATGAAGTGATGATTGGAGCAAATAGCACCATCCTTCCAGGTGTAACAATCGGCAACGAAGCGGTTGTAGCGGCTGGAACGGTGGTTCATAAAGATGTAGCACCCGGTTTCTTTGTTGGAGGTAACCCTATGCGTGTCATCTATACAAAAGAAGAAATGGAAAAGCGCAGGGAAGCAGAACCTAAAGCCACAACTTAGCAAGAACTAAGCTGTGGTTTTTTTTGTAAATTTGAACAGCTGGCGGTTGACGGCTGACTTTATCGGGTGTAAACTATCAATAACTTTAATTTGTTATTTCGCTAATACATTAGCGCGATAAAGTGAAATCAACCTATCAATGGTTCCTTAATAGATAAAATCAAGCTTAAAGGACGTGTCAGAATGTCAAAGTTATTTATGTTTGAAAAACCCCTTGGAATGAGAGATACCCTGCCGGCTCTTTTTGAAAGAAAAAAACAAGTTCGCAGTCAGCTGGCAGATGAAATCAGCAGCTGGGGCTATCAATATATGGCAACACCTACTGTGGAATACTACGAGACGGTAGGAAGCGCATCAGCTATTTTAGATCAACAATTGTTTAAACTTTTAGATAAAGAAGGGCATACGCTTGTGCTGCGACCGGATGTAACAACGCCATTTGCACGTGTGGCCGCTTCAAAACTTTTAAATAATTCTCCTTTGCGCTTAGCTTATGAAGCAAATGTATTCCGAGCTCAGCAGCGTGAGGGTGGCCGCCCGGCGGAGTTTGAACAAATAGGCGTTGAGCTAATTGGAGACGCTACGATGAGCAGCGATGCTGAAGTCATTGCTCTCATGATTGGCGCATTAAAAAGAGCGGGACTTAAATCATTTAAAGTCGCAATTGGCCACATCGGGTTCGTTAATTCGCTTTTTTTAGAGATTGTCGGAAATGAAGAACGTGCTAACGTGCTTCGCCGCTTTTTATATGAGAAAAATTACGTGGGTTATCGTAATCATGTAAAAGATTTGAATCTATCTTCTATCGATAAACAGCGTCTCCTTCAGCTGCTTAACCTGCGTGGAGATGAAAAGAAGATTGAAGAAGCGGTTGAACTCGTTGAAAACGAAGCTGGGCAAAAAGCAGCCGGTGATTTGAAAAAGCTATGGAATATGCTTGATGCGTACGGTGTAACGGATGAAATTAAAATTGATTTTAACTTAGTCAGTCATATGAGCTATTACACAGGTATTTTATTTGAAGTTTTTGCTGAAAACGTTGGTTTCCATATCGGTAATGGAGGACGTTATGACCAGCTTCTTGAAAAATTCGCGTCTAAAACACCAGCTACAGGATTTGGAATTCAGCTCGACCGCTTAATTGAAGCGCTGGGCGAAGAAGTATATGAGCCTTCAGTAGTATACGGCATATTATATAGTCAAGAGCGTTTAGATGAGGCATTAGCTTTAGCTGCTGAACAGCGCAAGCAAGGATACCGGGTAGTGACTCAGGAAATTGCGGGCGTTGATGATGTTGATGTATTTACTGCACAGTTTGAAGAAGTCACGTTTCTAATTGGAAAACGAGGCAAGGGGGGACAATAATGAGTGAACTATTAACAATTGCAATGCCAAAAGGACGTATTTTTGAAGAAGCAGCTGAACTTTTGCGTCAAGCAGATTTTCAATTGCCGCCAGAATTTGACGATTCGCGCAAGCTGATTGTAGACATTCCTGAAGAGAACATGCGCTTTATTTTAGCGAAACCAATGGACGTTACTACTTATGTAGAATACGGAGTAGCGGATCTTGGTATTGCAGGCAAAGACGTAATGTTAGAAGAAGAACGAGATGTCTATGAGCTGTTGGATTTAAATATTAGTAAATGTCATCTGGCCGTTGCCGGCTTGCCTAATGCTAAAAAATCAGAAATTGCTCAAAAAGTGGCAACCAAATATCCAAATGTAGCATCTACTTATTTCAGGGAGCAAGGAGAGCAAGTAGAAATTATTAAATTGAATGGTTCGATTGAATTAGCGCCTTTAATCGGCCTTGCTGATCGGATTGTTGATATTGTATCAACAGGACAAACACTAAAAGAGAACGGACTTGTTGAATTGGAGCACATTGAAGATATTACATCGCGTTTGATTGTGAACCCTGTAAGCTATCGTTTAAAAGACGAACGAATTGATGATTTAGTGAATCGTTTAGCCCAAGTGGTTCAACCTGTATAAAAGAGGTGACATACATTGAAAATTACACGTGTAACAGAACAAGTGAGCTTAAAGCGTACGATTGATCAAGGGACGAGTGCCCAAAGAGAAATTGTCGTAAATATTTTAAAGCAAGTGCAAGAGCAAAAAGACGAAGCTTTAAAAAGATATACAGCCCAATTTGACGGCGTTGAGCTTTCTTCTTTGCTTGTGACAGAACAAGAAAAGAAGCGTGCTTATGAGCTGGTTGATGCAGATATGCTGTCAATCATTCGTGAAGCTGCTGACAACATTCGTGATTACCACGAAAGAATGGTCGAGCAGTCTTGGATGACAACAAAAGAAGACGGCACCATTTTAGGGCAGAAAGTAACGCCTTTAGATGCAGTAGGTGTTTATGTACCGGGAGGTCTTGCAGCGTATCCTTCTTCCGTTTTAATGAATGTCATTCCTGCTCAAGTGGCAGGTGTAAAACGTATCGTGATGGTTTCACCTCCAGGAAAAGACGGCGCGCTTCCTGCTGGAGTAGTTGTAGCAGCGAGTGAGCTTGGGGTCGAAGAGATTTATAAAGTAGGGGGAGCTCAGGCAGTAGGAGCACTTGCCTATGGAACAGAAACAATTCAACCCGTCGATAAAATTGTAGGGCCTGGTAATATCTTTGTTGCATTGGCGAAGAGAGAAGTATATGGCTTAGTAGACATTGACTCAATTGCTGGACCTAGTGAAATTGTCGTACTAGCAGACGATACGGCTAAGCCGAACGAAGTGGCCGCTGATTTATTGTCTCAAGCAGAACATGACAAATTAGCTTCAAGTATTTTAGTTACGCCTTCTATGAAGTTAGCCGAAGCTGTTAAAGAAGAAGTGGAAAGGCAAGTAGAATCTTTACCACGTAAAGAAATTGCCAAACCTTCTATTGATAACCATGGCGCTATTTATGTGACCGGGTCATTAGAAGAAGCGGTTGAAGCTGTTAATCAATTAGCCCCTGAGCATTTAGAAATTATGACTGAAAGTCCGCTTGAACTTTTAGGTTCCATTCGTCATGCCGGTGCTATTTTTCTAGGAAGATACAGTTCAGAACCTGTTGGCGATTATTTCGCTGGACCAAACCATGTTCTTCCAACCAATGGGACAGCAAAATTCTCAAGTCCTTTATCAGTTGATTCATTTGTGAAGAAGTCTAGTATTATTTCATACAGCCAACAAGCCCTGCAGAAAAATGTCTCAAAAATCGCAGCGTTTGCTCGTTTAGAAGGGCTAGAAGCTCATGCAAGGGCGGTTGAAGAACGCTTTAAAAAATAAGGCGGAGATTAAAAAAAAGAGTAGAAATGTTCTTTTCTTTACTTATTACATGCACAGTTGAAAGGAGTTTCACAATGAGAGAGTCAAGTATTAAACGTACAACAAACGAAACGGATATTGCATTAGCGATTGGAATCGATGGAGAAGGAAAAGCGAACATTGATACAGGCGTTCCTTTTTTAAATCATATGCTCGATTTATTTACAAAACACGGACAGTTTAACCTTGATGTAAAAGCAGATGGAGACACGGAGATTGATGATCACCATACAACGGAAGATATCGGTATTTGCCTTGGTCAAACGTTCAAAGAAGCGCTCGGTGATAAAAAAGGAATTAAACGCTATGGAAATGCGTTTGTACCAATGGATGACGCGTTAGCCCAAGTCGTAGTAGATTTAAGCAATCGTCCTCATTTTGAATTTAAAGGTGACATTCCCGCTTCGCGCGTCGGTACATTTGATACAGAGCTTGTATATGAATTTTTATGGAAATTTGCATTAGAATCTCGCATGAATGTACATGTAATTGTACACTACGGTAAAAATACGCACCACATTATTGAAGCGGTATTTAAGGCATTAGCACGTGCTTTGGACGAAGCGACAACGATTGATCCGCGTGTCAAAGGTGTGCCTTCGACGAAAGGGATGTTGTAAATGATTGGCATTATTGACTATGGGATGGGAAACTTATACAGCGTAAGTAAAGCTCTTGAACGATTAAACTATGACTATATCATCTCCGCAGATCCTGCAGAACTAAGAAAGGCAAAAGGGCTGATTCTTCCTGGAGTTGGAGCATTCAAAGATGCGATGGAACAGCTGAATCAAACAAAGCTGACGGACTTTATTAAAGAAGAAGTAGAAAAAGGAATGCCTTTGCTTGGAATTTGTTTAGGTATGCAGCTTTTATTTGAAGAAAGCGATGAGAACGGTGTAACAAAAGGGCTGGAACTGTTAAAAGGGAGAGTCGAGCGTATTCCCGGCATTACTGCCGAAGGACAGACATATAAAGTTCCGCATATGGGCTGGAACTCTTTAGATTTTCATCAGCAGTCCGCTCTGCTTGATGGAATCAGTGCAGGTCACGTGTACTTTGTTCACTCTTATTACGTAAAAACAAACGACCAAGACGTGCTTTTAGCAACAAGTCCTTATGATGTTGAAGTTCCAGCAGTTGTTGGAAAAGAACACGTATTTGGCACTCAATTCCACCCTGAAAAAAGCAGTGCAATCGGAATGCAAATGCTTCAAAATTATGCAAACTTCGTAGAGAAAAGGAGCCCATCGTATGAGCAAATTTGAAATATATCCAGCCATTGATATGCGCGGAGGGAAGTGCGTCCGTTTGCTTCAAGGAGATTACACAAAAGAAACGGTGTACGGAGACTCTCCGGTAGATATGGCCACACAATTCGCAAGTGAAGGCGCTCAGTGGATTCACATGGTTGATTTAGACGGCGCAAAAGCGGCTAAGCGCGTGAATGATGAATTTGTGCTAGGCGTGAAAAAGAAATTAAATGTACGTGTGCAAATTGGAGGAGGCATTCGCTCAGAAGCTGACGTTGCTTACTATTTAGAAAACGGAATTGACCGCGTTATTTTAGGAAGTGCAGCTATTTCAAATCCTGAATTTGTGAAAAAAATGTTGAAGGAATATGGTGCGCGTATTGCTATTGGTATTGATGCACGTGATGGCTATGTTGCGACGGAAGGCTGGGTGGAAACATCTACAATCAAAGCGACAGAACTAGGAAAAGAATTGGCTAATGCTGGTGCGGAAACATTTATTTTCACGGATATTTCTACAGATGGTATGCTGTCTGGTCCTAATGTGGAAGGAATTGTTGAAATGGCTAAGGCTACTGGAAAAGGTGTGATTGCATCAGGGGGAGTTAGTAAGCTTGCTGATCTAGATGCACTAAAGAAATATGAAGCTGACGGCGTTATTGGTGCGATTGTAGGGAAAGCACTTTATACAAATAAGTTTACAGTAGCTGAAGCACTTCAAGAGGTGAAAGCGTAATGATTACAAAACGAATCATTCCTTGTTTAGATGTAAAGGACGGCCGTGTGGTAAAAGGAGTTCAGTTTGTGGAACTTCGAGATGCAGGAGATCCTGTAGAGTTGGCGAAATTTTATGATGAAGAAGGCGCAGACGAATTAGTCTTTTTAGATATTTCTGCTTCTCATGAAGGACGCAAAACAATGGTACATGTTGTAGAAGAAGTAGCATCTCAGCTAGCGATTCCTTTTACGGTGGGCGGAGGAATTAATGCATTAGAAGATATGAAGAGAATGCTTCGTGCTGGTGCAGACAAAGTGTCATTAAATACAGCGGCCGTACTCAATCCAGCACTGATTACAGAAGGGTCCGACTTTTTTGGAGCTCAGTGTATTGTGGTAGCAATCGATGCTAAGTACGATGAAAGCTTACAATCATGGCGAGTCTATACACACGGAGGCCGCAATGCAACGGACTGGGAAGTAATCGACTGGGCAAGAGAAGCAGTGAAGCGCGGTGCGGGTGAGATCTTGTTAACGAGCATGGATAAAGACGGCGAAAAGTCAGGGTTTGATTTAGCGTTAACCAAAGCAGTCAGCCAAGCGGTGAGCGTTCCTGTTATTGCTTCTGGCGGCGCAGGAAATGGTCAAGATTTTGTCGATGCGTTTGAAAAAGGAGAAGCTGACGCGGCTTTGGCGGCTTCAATCTTTCACTATAAAGAAACATCTGTAAAAGAAATTAAAAGCTATGCAAAACAACAAGGAGTGAGCATTCGATGACGATTGAAAACATTAAATTCAACAGTGATGGACTTGTGCCAGCTATTGTACAAGATGCTGTGAGCAAAGAAGTTTTAACATTGGCTTATATGAACGAAGAATCACTTCAAAAATCAATTGATACACGCGAAACATGGTTTTACAGCCGTTCTCGACAAGAGTTATGGCACAAGGGCGCAACCTCTGGGAACACACAAAAAATTGTGAGCATGGCATATGACTGTGATGCTGATTCTCTTGTTGTAAAGGTGGAGCCTCAAGGTCCTGCTTGTCATACGGGGGCTTACAGCTGTTTTAATGAAACAATTCTTGGCGAAAATAAACAAAATGATAATCGGTTTGCTATTATTAATGAGCTAGAAGAAGTGATCGCTAAGCGTGAAGCTGAAATGCCAGAAGGAGCTTATACGACGTACTTATTCGATAAAGGCGTAGATAAAATCCTCAAAAAAGTAGGAGAAGAAGCAGGTGAAGTGATTATTGCAGCAAAAAATCGTGACCATGATGAGCTGAAGTGGGAAGTTGCGGATTTACTGTACCACGTACTTGTTTTACTTCGTGAGCAAAAGCTGCCTTTGGACGATGTCCTATCAGTATTAAAGGAACGTCACTCTAGCTAATAGCTACATAGTGAAAGGAGAGAAGGAGTTGTCTCATTTTAGATAAAAGAGGCAAAACCTTCTCTTATTTGCGTCAAGAAACGACTGCTTGCAGGCTCCTTTTTTGAATAGAGGTATTAAACTTCTTGGCAAATGTGATATACTACGAACGTCGAAATTATCAACTTATTTGGAGGGCTTAATGGAAAAACACTCAAAAGTAATTCAAAAAATGGCACAAGTAATTCCATTTTCGCAAACGGGTGACTTCTATTTCGAAAAAGCGCTGCAGGCGTTTGAAGAAGAGGAGTCAGATAAAGCGCTCAAGTATTTAACGCGTGCAAACAAAGAAAATGCCCGTAATCCACAGCTTCTTACAAACGTTGGAGTAGCTTTAACGGAGCAGGGAGATTATCAAGATGCCAACGAGCTTTTTCTCCATGTGATTCATCATATGGACGATACATTAGGAAGCGGTTACTACTATATAGCCAACAGCTATGCGCATCTTGGACTGTTTGAAGAATCAAAAAAATACGCGATGTATTACATTGAGCATTTTCCAAATGGTGACCTCTTTCGATCGGCTACAGATCTGTTAGATTTACTATCAATTGATGTGGATGAAGAAGATGAAGAGCCTAAAAATCAGCTAGGCGACATGCTGATTATAAAACAAGAACAAGCAAAACGACTGCTTGAAGCAACGAATTTTGAAGAAGCAGCGGATTTGTTAACTGAAATAATTGATGAGTATCCAGAATTCTGGTCTGCATATAATAATTTAGCGTTAGCTTATTTTTATTTAAATAAAATTGATGAGGCAATGGATTTGCTGAATGAAGTATTGGAGAAAAACCCGGGAAATCTTCATGCGTTATGCAATCAGCTGATTTTCTATTATTATTGCCATAAGCATAAAGAAGTTGAGGAGCTTACAGACGGGCTTAGCCGCGTTTATCCGATGTCATTTGAACACCGCTATAAGCTTGGAGCAACATTTGCGTTGATTGGTCAATACAAACTATCATACAGATGGTTAAAAAAGCTTTATACACAAGGTTTTCAAGGAGACAACTCATTTCATTATTGGCTTTCATACGCCTCTTACTATACTGGACATGAAGCCTTCGCTAAAGAAATGTGGAAGCAGGCATTGGAAGACGTTCCTGATAAAGAAGGAGAGGAGCCTTGGCGCATCAGTCAAAAAGCTGCGAAGGTTTTTCAATCGAAAGTGGATGTTACAGCGAAAAAGAAGTGTGCAACAAACAATGTTCACGATCAGCTTTACAGCTTGTATATGGCAAAGAAGCTTCCTGAACAGCAGCGTCTGCTTCTTTTAGAAGAAATCAAATCGTCCATACATATGAGTACACTTTTGGATGAAGTATATACGTATGTATGGCAGGATAAACAACATGTGATTTTTGAGGTGGCAGATGTTATTGAACTGGAGATGGAATCGCAGACTGAAAGTGATACCCAGGATCTTTTAAGCTTTTGGTTTTATGTATATGTACAGGTATATAAACAATCCTATGATTTTCAGCATGTGAACGTAAATGCATGGGCTGCAGCCGTCACATATATATGGGCGAAAGAACAAAACCAGTCTATTACTCAAGCCGATGCGGCAAAACAATATTCCATTTCGGCTGCAACAGTTAGAAAGTACAGTAAAATTGTGAATACGTTATTAAATTGAGCAAAAAAATAGACGATAATAGGAAGAACATATTAGGATAGTGGTAACGAAATAATTATCCATAAATTTGGAATCAACTACGAAGGAATTTCCTAAAAGGAGTGTAAAGAAATGACAGAAGAAAAAATTTATGATGTCATTATTATTGGGGCAGGTCCAGCAGGTATGACTGCTGCTGTATATACATCTCGTGCAGATTTATCAACACTAATGATTGAACGCGGAATTCCAGGCGGTCAAATGGCTAATACGGAAGATGTAGAAAACTATCCAGGTTATGATCATATCCTTGGTCCTGACCTTTCTAACAAAATGTTTGAGCATGCAAAAAAATTCGGTGCGGAATATGCGTACGGTGATATTAAAGAAATCATCGACGGAGAAGAATACAAGACAGTTCGTGCAGGCAGCAAAGAATATAAAACACGTTCAGTAATCGTTGCTACTGGTGCTGAATATAAAAAATTAGGTGCGCCTGGAGAAAAAGAACTAGGCGGCCGCGGCGTATCTTATTGTGCTGTATGTGACGGTGCATTCTTTAAAGGTAAAGAGCTAGTCGTTGTAGGCGGTGGAGACTCTGCGGTTGAGGAAGGCGTATATTTAACACGCTTCGCAACAAAAGTAACAATTATTCACCGACGCGATGAGCTTCGCGCGCAGAAAATCCTACAGCAGCGTGCATTTGACAACGAAAAAGTTGATTTTATTTGGAATACAACAGTCAAAGAAGTAAATGAAAAAGACGGTAAAGTAGGCAGCGTAACGTTAGTAGACACGAAAACAGGGGAAGAGCGCGAGTTTGGTGCGGACGGCGTATTCATTTATGTTGGAATGGTTCCACTAACAAAACCATTCGAAAGCCTAAACATCACGAATAAAGAAGGATATATTGAAACGAACGAGCAAATGGAAACAAAAGTACCAGGTGTGTTCGCAGCTGGAGACGTTCGTGAAAAGGCTCTTCGTCAAATTGTAACAGCTACAGGTGATGGCAGCATTGCTGCTCAAGCGGCTCAGCACTATGTAGAAGAGTTAAAAGAAAAGTTAAAAGCTATTCAGCAATAAGGCTGAAATCAATCGTTTACAAAACGTAATTCGGTTTTAACTGTTCTGTAACACCTGTGAAACATTGATGGGGTACTATATAGATAGTAATTGACCCCCTTTTATAAAATATATGTATGTCGGGCATAGGACGTGTTCCTATGCCTCTTTTTTTTGACTATAACAGATTGAATTTACGTATATAACAGCAAGCGTTTATTTTCAGAAAATTTAGTAATAGTTAGTTCATCTCCGTTGTGAGAGAAGTTTGTTTCGTAGTATAATAAAAGAAAATGTCAGTATACATATGATGAGGTGGAAAACATGCAAAGGGTCACAAATTGTGTATTAATGAAAGACGATAAAGTATTGTTGCTTCAAAAGCCACGAAGAAACTGGTGGGTGGCCCCGGGTGGGAAAATGGAGCAAGGAGAATCTGTAAAAGACTCTGTTGTAAGAGAATTTCGTGAAGAAACAGGAATTTATTTGAAAAATCCCACTGTAAAAGGTATTTTTACTTTTACGATGAAAGAAAACGATCAAATTTCATCTGAGTGGATGATGTTTACTTTTTTTGCTACAGATTTTGATGGGACAAATGTGCTAGAATCAGAAGAAGGCAAACTCGGTTGGCATAATTTGAGTGAAGTAAGTGAATTGCCGATGGCACCGGGAGATCATCACATTATCGATTATGTAGCAAAAGGGTCGGGTGTTATTTATGGCAACTTTACGTATACAACGGATTTCGAGTTATTATCTTATCGAATTGATCCTTGTTAATGATAAATAGACATGTATGCATAGATTGAGGGGGATGAAAAATGAGTACTGGGTCTGTAAGCGATATTCAATTAGTGATTATTACTGGAATGTCAGGTGCAGGAAAAACAGTAGCAATTCAGAGTTTTGAAGATTTAGGGTTCTTTTGTGTAGATAATTTACCCCCTACATTGCTACCGAAATTTTTAGAACTCATGAAAGAGTCAGGGAATAAAATGAATAAAGTTGCTCTTGTTATGGATTTGCGAGGCAGAGAGTTTTTTGAAAGCCTATTTGAAGCATTAGATAACATGAGTGAAACAACGTGGGTCACGCCACAAATTTTATTTTTAGATGCAAAAGATTCTGTACTGGTGACGCGTTACAAAGAAACGAGACGTTCACATCCGCTAGCTCCTTCAGGTTTACCGTTAGAAGGAATTGGTATGGAACGGGAGCTGCTTGAGGAGTTAAAAGGAAGAGCTCAGCTTATTTATGAGACATCAGAGTTAAAGCCAAGAGAGCTTAGAGAAAAGATTTTAACTCAGTTTTCTTCGCATGCTTCACAAGTTTTTACTGTTAATGTGATGTCATTTGGTTTTAAATACGGGGTGCCTATTGACGCTGACTTAGTCTTTGATGTGCGTTTTTTGCCAAACCCTCACTATATTGACCATATGCGTCCTAAAACAGGGCTTGAAGAAGAGGTTTCTTCTTACGTATTAAAATGGACGGAAACTCAAAAGTTCATTGAAAAAGTGGTAGACCTACTTTCGTTTATGCTTCCGCAGTACAAGCGAGAAGGTAAAAGCCAGCTGGTCATCGCTATAGGGTGTACAGGCGGACAGCATCGCTCCGTCACATTAGCTGAATATTTAGGTCACCATTTCCAGAATGAATACAAAACTCATATTTCTCATCGTGACATTGAGAGGAGAAAGGAAAATCATAGATGAGCAGTGAACAGCTTCCAAAAGTTGTCGTCATTGGGGGAGGAACGGGTTTACCAGTGCTGTTAAGAGGGTTGAAGGAATACCCTCTTGATCTTACAGCCATCGTAACCGTAGCAGACGACGGGGGAAGTTCTGGCCGATTGCGCGATGAACTTGAAATCCCTGCTCCTGGTGATATTCGAAATGTGCTAGCTGCTTTATCTGATGTAGAGCCACTAGTTGAAGAGCTTTTTCAACATCGATTTGATACAGGAAATGAGCTTACAGGCCATTCTCTTGGCAATTTGTTGCTTGCAGCTATGACGTCTATTACTGGCGATTTTGTGCATGCTATACGAGAAATGAGCAAAGTACTAAACGTCAGAGGGAAAGTGCTTCCGGCAGCTAATCAAAGTGTTGTGCTGCATGCGGAGATGCAAGATGGATCCATCGTAACAGGTGAATCTAAAATTCCAGAAGTTAATAAAAAAATTAATAAAGTGTTTTTATCGCCTGCCGATGTGAAACCGCTTGTCGAGACAATAAAAGCTATTCGACGCGCTGATTTAATTGTATTGGGACCGGGAAGTCTTTATACAAGTATTTTGCCGAATTTACTGGTGCAAGATATTTGTAATGAGCTTTGTTCGACAAAAGCAAAGAAAGTGTACGTGTGCAACGTGATGACGCAGCCGGGTGAGACATTGGGTTTTAAGGCAAGTGATCATATTAAAGCGCTTTACAACCATATGCCGTGTGCGTTTTTAGATGCGATTATCGTCAATAATGCACCTATTCCGGCACCTTTAAAAAAGAAATATCAAGTAGAGCAGGCTCAGCCTGTAGAATATGACCGTGAAGTATTGCTGAAATTAGGTTTAGAAGTGATTGAAGATCAAATTATTCAGTATGACGGCAGCGTAATTAGGCATGATACAAAAAAAGTAGCAAAGCTTGTGTATTCTATGCTGACATCGCTGCAAGGTAAAGCGAATACGGGTGTTTAACACTATTTCCGTATGTAGATTGGAGGTGAAGTTATGTCATTTGCATCAGAAACAAAAAAAGAGTTAACGAATTTAGAAGTCAAAGATTGCTGTGCAAAAGCAGAGCTCTCTGCATTAATTCGAATGAATGGTTCACTTTCTTTTTCGAATAAAAAATTCACAGTTGATGTCCAAACTGAAAACGCAGCGATTGCTCGACGCATTTATGTCCTGCTTAAGAAAAATTATGATGTGTCAGTAGAGCTGCTTGTGCGTAAGAAAATGCGGCTGAAGAAAAACAATGTGTATATTGTTCGATTAGTAGAGAAAACAAGAATGCTTTTGGAAGACTTAAAAATTGTAGAAGAAGGATTTACGTTTACACATCGTATTTCACCAGAGCTAGTACAAAAGAAATGCTGTAAGCGATCCTACTTAAGAGGCGCATTTTTAGCCGGCGGCTCTATTAATAACCCGGAGACATCATCGTACCATCTTGAAATCTTTTCATTGTATGAAGAGCACAACGAAGCTTTATGCAATTTAATGAACGAATTTCAATTGAATAGTAAAACATTAGAACGAAAAAAAGGCTATATTAACTATTTGAAAGAAGCTGAAAAAATTACGGAGTTTCTAAATATCATTGGAGCCCATAACGCTCTTTTACGGTTTGAGGATGTAAGAATTGTCCGAGATATGCGGAATTCCGTTAATCGCTTAGTTAATTGTGAAACAGCTAACTTAAATAAAACAATCGGAGCGGCCATTCGTCAAGTGGAAAACATTCGTTATATTGATGAAACAGCTGGATTAGATATCTTACCAGAAAAGCTAAGAGAAATTGCTCGTTTGCGTGTGGAATATCAAGACGTTACGTTAAAGGAGCTTGGTGAGATGGTATCTGGAGGTCAAATTAGCAAATCAGGCATTAACCATCGGTTGCGTAAAATTGACCAAATAGCAGACAAGCTTCGCGCCGGTCAGCCAGTCACATAAGGGGAATTGCAAGGGGGAGGATTTTATCATGGAAAAACAAGTAGAAGTAAAATTAAAAACGGGATTACAAGCTCGTGTTGCGGCACTATTCGTGCAAGAAGCAACTCGTTTTACATCTGATGTGTACTTGAAGAAAGATGAGAAAGTAGTCAACGCTAAAAGTATCATGGGGTTAATGAGCTTAGCGATTAATAACGGTTCTCTTATTACGCTCATTGTTGAAGGGGTAGATGAAAAAGAAGCAATGGATGCGTTAGTCGCTTACGTAGAGAACGATGCATAAAAAAGCCTTTCCCAAAGTGGGAAAGGCTTTTTTCTTATTTAGGGTCGTTTTCTAATACTTTGTCAATTAGACCGTATTCTAAAGCGCGTTCAGCAGTCATGAAATTATCACGATCTGTATCACGTTGTAGCACTTCTAACGGTTGACCTGTACGCTCAGCTAAAATTGAATTTAGTTTTTCACGTAAGAATAGAATACGTTTTGCCGCAATTTCGATTTCAGTAGCTTGTCCTTGAGCACCACCAAGAGGTTGATGAATCATTACTTCGCTGTTTGGAAGAGCAAAACGTTTGCCCTTTTCACCAGCAGCCAGTAAGAAAGCACCCATTGATGCAGCCATACCGATACAAATTGTAGAAACTTTTGGCTTAATGAATTGCATCGTATCATAGATAGCCATTCCAGCTGTAATAGAGCCACCTGGGCTGTTGATATAAAGTGAGATATCTTTTTCTGGGTCTTCAGCAGCTAAGAATAGAAGCTGAGAAACGATCGAGTTAGCTACATTATCATCAATAGCACTACCTAAAATAATAATGCGGTCTTTTAATAAACGTGAATAAATGTCATAAGCACGTTCACCACGGTTTGTTTGTTCAATAACTGTAGGAATTAAGTTCATATTAAATTCCTCCTTAACAAGAATAATTTGTTATGTACCTATAATACACGTATGGTCAATAAAGGTCAAACAAAAGAACCTCTACTACACATATTCGCTTAAAAGACTATGTATTCCTCTTTGACATTATTAAAATTTTTCCCCCTTCTAAAAAAAATAAACGTAGTATTCTATTGAAAAGAGAAGTTTTCTCTCCTATAATGGAAGTTGTGACAAATATGCCCTCGTAGTGTAGTGGATAGCACAAGAGATTCCGGTTCTCTTAGGGTGGGTTCGAATCCTGTCGAGGGCGTCTTAAAACGTTGCGGATTACGCAACGTTTTTTATTTTGAGTAAAAAGGCTCATCTTTTCAAAAAATAATATTTATTTTCCTTCTATAACCCTTTATACGCGTAAGGAAGCAAGAAATTAATTCCATTGTACCGGTTGCGGAATTTGTCAGAATACTATAAAACAGTATATAAGGAAAAGAAACACGGAGGAGGAATAAATATGAAATACATGAACAAACTTTTCATCGTCAGTGCATCGGTAGCCCTATTACTATCTGCATGCGGGACGAACGAAGATTCTGCTCAGCCGAAGTCTAATGATCAAGCAGAAAATGTTCAGCAGGATACAGCTTCTAAATCTGATCAAACATCAGGCGCTGCAAAAGAAGAGTCGAAAAAAGATGCGGATTCTGCTGAGGTCTCAGCCGAACCTTCAGGAAGTCAATCATCGACTAGCGAAACGGCGGAAGGTGGACAGTCAAGGTCTTCTTCAGAAACAAAACTAACAAAAAGCCCAGAACAAGATTATTCTATTCAAGTAATGGACGGCTATAAACTAACGGGTGAAGAACCTGGAAAAGATGCGTTAGTGTTAACTTCAGATGATTCTCAATTTATGCGTATTGAAATGCTTTCATCAGAAGCATCGCTGGATGACGCTGCTCAATCTGTTAAACAAACGGCAACAGCAGTTAATAAAAATGCAGCAGAGAAAAAGAATCTTGAAGAGAATGGAATCTTCAAAGATTCAGTTTGGTATGAAGCCACATCTGGCGATCATACGGTAAACGCCGTGTTGGTTAAAGGAAAGAAACCAATGAAGCTAACCATTTTTACGAAAAATGACGCAGAAAACTTAGACAAGTTTATGCAAATGGCACAAACTATTCAATAAGCAATTCTTCTATATATTATACAAATGCAGAAAATTCGACATGACGAAGAAAACGTCATGTCGAATTAGTACTCGGATCATGTAGTAGGCGCGAATTATAATGAAAAGTTATAAAGGTGTATAGCTCTATTACTTTTTTGATGGTTAGTAACTAAAAATAGGATGAAATGCTTCGTTAACAAAGGTTGACGGAGATTTTTTGATGAAAAAATTACATATAAAAAATAGTTAAATGCTCTTTGAAAGCGTTTTTATAGTAAAATAGATGAAGGGGAGGGGAGAAATAATGGAGATTGGATTATTTCAGCAGCAGTCGTTAAAACTGACGATGTCAAAAGAATTATCACAAGCTATTTCTCTTTTACAATATTCATCGATGGATATTGTAGCGTTTTTACATGAGCAGGCGCTTCAAAATCCGCTTATAGATTTTTCAGAGCTGCCCGTCAATACATCTCACAATCAAAAAAATCATGCAACTTCTGATTCAACAGATTATATGAGCAGTATACCAGCTCCTAAAGAAACGCTGTACGAACATTTAATGAATCAATCCGCATTATTAAAATTAGATGAATGTGAGCAGGCAGCCGTTGAGTTTGTTATTCATAGTCTGGATGATGCTGGCTATTTGCACGATGAGTTAATCATACTTGCTAACCAGCTTGGCCAAGGTCAAGAGCAGGTTGAAAAGGCTCTTCAACTTGTGCAGCAGATGGACCCGGCAGGAGTAGGGGCGAGAAGTTTACAAGAGTGCTTAATGCTTCAATTAAAAAGAAGTAATCAATGGACAGAAAAAATAGAGCAAATTTTGACACATCACTTTGAGGAATTTGCGTATAAAAAATGGATGAAAATCTCAAAGTTATGTCAAATCTCACTTGAAGCTCTTCAACAATTACATGAACAGATTAAGAAATTAAATCCTCGTCCTGGATCATTTTATATGAAGTCCAATGAACGATTCATTGTACCGGATTTTATTGTAAAAGTTGAAGATGGAAATGTCGTTGCTTATGCAAATGAGGATTTGGAACCTCGTCTTTCAGTCAATGAACAATACAAACTTCAGCTGAAAAATAGGCAGAACCAAGAAATGTTTTCTTATTTGCAAGAGAAATACCGTGAATTTCAATGGATTATGAAAAGTTTACACACACGCAAAGACACATTAAACGCGTTAATGAATACCTTACTCGTTGAACAAGAAGCATTTTTTAAGAAGGGTCCGTCGTATTTGAAGCCGTTAACAATGAAGGAAGTAGCAGAGCAAACGTCTGTGCATGAATCAACGATTAGCCGTGCTACTCGGCACAAATATATTCAAACGCCTTTTGGCACCTTTTCAATGAAATCTTTTTTCTCAACTAGTATTCAACTGGGCAACAACGAAGCGACTTCTACAACTCACGTAAAAGAACTGCTTAAAAAGCTAGTATCAGAAGAAAACAAACAGCGTCCGCTTTCAGATCAGCAGTTGGCTAACGTCTTGCAAAGCAATTATAACGTTACTATTTCAAGAAGAACGGTAGCCAAATATCGAGACCAATTAAATGTTCTGCCATCCAGTCAACGAAAACTTTTTGTCACGCAGTAAAGGAGTGGGAATGTGGAAGTCGTACTGTATACCAAAAATGGCTGTCACTTATGCGATGATGCAAAGAAGCTGCTTGCAGAGATGCAGTCTGAGTTTCCCTTTCAGCTTATTGAACGAGATATTTACAAAAACGATGAGTGGCTGGAAAAGTATCAACTTGCGATTCCTGTAGTAGAAATGGACGAAGAAGAAGTGGAATATGGAAAAATAACAGGTATTCCACTAAGAAAACGCTTACTTTTAAAAATAGGCAACACATGAGTTGAATAAAGGATTCACTCCTGTTAGAATAGATTTTGTAGCAGGGTGAATTTTTTTTGCGCAAGGTGGGACATAATATGTCTATACGGGACAAAATATGTCCAGCAAGTTTATGCCTTAAGGGGATTTTAACATGCGTTCTTTAATAGAAGTACAACGAAAATTATTACCTGAACTTCTCTCAGTTATGCAAAAGCGCTATCAAATCTTGCAATACATACGTTTAATGCAGCCGATTGGTCGCAGAAACTTAGCTGTAAGCCTTGGGCTCACAGAGCGTGTGTTACGAAGCGAAGTAACATTCTTAAAAGAACAAGATTTGATTGACATTTACCCTAGTGGGATGACGCTTACAAACGTGGGAGAACTACTTCTAGCTGAATTAGAAGAAGTAATGAAGGAAGTTTCAGGACTTCGATTATTGGAAACAACATTAAAAGAGGCGTTTTCTTTATCAGAAGTTGTTGTTGTATCTGGAGATAGTGATCAGTCTCCTTGGGTCAAAAATGAAATGGGTCGAGCATCTGTTTCATGTATCAAGGAGCGCCTTGTTGGTGAAAAAAATACCGTTGCTGTTACAGGTGGTACAACGCTTGCCGCCGTTGCCGAAATGATGACACCTGATTCAAAACACCCTGATGTGCTTTTTGTACCTGCTCGCGGAGGGCTAGGTGAAAATGTACAAAACCAAGCAAACACGATTTGTGCTAAGATGGCTGAAAAGTCCATGAGTCACTATCGCTTGCTTCATGTTCCAGATCAGCTTAGTGATGAAGCATACCGATCCATTATCGGTGAGCCATCTATTAAAGACATGCTTCATTTAATCAAGTCCGCTGGTATGGTTGTTCACGGAATAGGAGACGCTATGACAATGGCAGAACGCCGTAAAACACCACAAGCTGACTTAGAAAAAGTGAAAAATGGACATGCTGTAGGTGAGGCATTTGGATACTATTTTAATCATCAAGGCGAAGTTGTTCATAAAGTTAAAACAGTTGGCATACAACTCGATGATTTAAAGAACAATAAATGTGTTATTGCTGTTGCAGGAGGATCATCAAAAGCAAAGGCAATTAAAGCGTTTATGCAACAAGCGCATGATTCGATTCTCATTACAGATGAAGGCGCCGCAAAAGAGTTAGTAAGGGATTTTAATTAATCCCTCATATAAAAAAATACTTTTTACATTCAAGGAGGAAATACCCATGGCAGTAAAAATTGGTATTAACGGATTTGGTCGTATCGGCCGTAATGTATTCCGCGCAGCTTTAAAAAATGATAACGTTGAAGTAGTAGCAATCAATGACTTAACAGATGCTAACATGCTTGCTCACCTTCTAAAATATGATTCTGTACACGGAAAATTAGATGCAGAAGTAGTAGTAGATGGTAGCAACTTAGTAGTAAACGGTAAAACAATCGAAATCTCTGCTGAACGTGACCCAGCTCAATTATCTTGGGGCAAACAAGGCGTAGAAATCGTTGTTGAATCTACTGGATTCTTCACAAAACGCGCTGACGCTGCAAAACATTTAGAAGCAGGAGCTAAAAAAGTAATTATCTCTGCTCCAGCATCTGATGAAGACATCACAATCGTAATGGGTGTTAACGAAGACAAATACGATGCAGCTAACCACAACGTAATTTCAAATGCTTCTTGTACGACTAACTGCTTAGCGCCATTTGCTAAAGTGTTAAACGACAAGTTCGGTCTTAAACGCGGAATGATGACAACAGTTCACTCTTACACAAACGACCAACAAATCTTAGACTTACCACACAAAGATTACCGTCGTGCTCGTGCAGCTGCTGAAAACATCATCCCAACTTCAACTGGTGCTGCTAAAGCTGTATCTCTAGTATTACCTGAATTAAAAGGTAAATTAAACGGTGGAGCTATGCGTGTTCCAACTCCAAACGTTTCTTTAGTAGACTTAGTTGCTGAACTTGACAAAGAAGTAACTGTTGAAGATGTAAACAACGCTCTTAAAGAAGCTGCTGAAGGCGATCTTAAAGGCATCCTTGGTTACAGCGAAGAGCCACTAGTATCTGGTGACTACAACGGTAACATCAACTCTTCTACAATCGATGCATTATCTACAATGGTAATGGAAGGTAACATGGTTAAAGTTATCTCTTGGTACGATAACGAGAGCGGATATTCTAACCGTGTAGTAGACCTTGCTCAATACATCGCTGCTAAAGGACTATAAGAATAACTTAAAATTCGCTTCTATTTTATTCAATAAGACAGAAATCGACTAGACTTTCCTTTTTTATTGGATATCTGAAAATAGAACGACTATAATAAGACTTGCTAAGGAAGAGAGGGGCATACCCCCTCTTCCTTGATTTATGTATTGGCTTCTACATGAAAAAGCGTCATAAACAGCTAACTGGAGTTTCACTTTATATAGAAAGGCGCCAATATATAAAATGAAATGTACGGTGGTTTGTGGATTGATGATTACATAGAAGCCTACTTGCTTAGTACCATAAATACTTAAGGAGGCCTTTTAACGATGAACAAAAAAACGTTGAAAGACATCGATGTAAAAGGAAAGCGAGTATTTTGTCGCGTAGACTTTAACGTACCAATGAAAGACGGAAAAGTAACAGACGAAACTCGTATTCGTGCAGCTGTTCCTACTATTCAATATTTAGTAGAACAAGGTGCAAAAGTAATTTTAGCTAGCCATCTTGGACGTCCAAAAGGCGAAGTTGTTGAAGAATTACGTCTAAATGCTGTTGCAGAACGTTTACAAGCTCTTCTTGGTAAAGACGTTGCAAAAGCTGACGAAGCTTTTGGTGAAGAAGTAAAGAAAACAATCGACGGCATGAGCGAAGGCGATGTTTTAGTACTTGAAAACGTACGTTTTTACCCAGGCGAAGAGAAAAACGATCCTGAATTAGCAAAAGCGTTTGCTGAATTAGCAGATGTATACGTAAACGATGCATTCGGTGCAGCTCACCGTGCGCATGCTTCAACAGAAGGAATTGCTCAACACATTCCAGCAGTAGCAGGTTTCTTAATGGAAAAAGAGCTTGATGTGCTTTCAAAAGCATTGTCAAACCCAGAACGTCCATTTACTGCAATCGTTGGTGGAGCAAAAGTTAAAGACAAAATCGGTGTAATTGACCACTTACTTGATAAAGTAGATAACTTAATCATCGGTGGAGGACTTTCTTACACATTTATTAAGGCACTAGGCCATGAAGTAGGTAAATCACTTCTTGAAGAAGACAAGATTGAACTTGCAAAATCTTTCATGGAAAAAGCTAAGAAAAACGGAGTAAACTTCTACATGCCAGTGGACGTGGTAGTAGCAGATGACTTCTCAAATGATGCTAATATTCAAGTTGTATCAATTGAAGACATTCCAAGCGATTGGGAAGGCTTAGATGCAGGACCGAAAACGCGTGAAATCTATGCTGACGTAATCAAAAACTCTAAGTTAGTTATTTGGAACGGACCAATGGGTGTGTTTGAATTAGACGCATTTGCTAACGGAACAAAAGCAGTAGCGGAAGCTTTAGCAGAAGCAACTGACACATATTCAGTAATTGGCGGAGGAGACTCTGCAGCAGCTGTTGAAAAATTCAACCTAGCTGATAAAATGAGCCATATTTCTACAGGTGGCGGTGCGTCACTAGAGTTTATGGAAGGTAAAGAACTTCCAGGCGTAGTTGCACTAAACGATAAGTAAGTTTATGTTTCAGTAAGACGGAGGACCGACCTGACGACTGATAATATAAATAATTATCAAGCAGCGAAGAAGGATGACCAAGAGATAAAAGGGACCGAATCACTTTTAACAGCACCCTCTTGGACATCTAACGCGTGAAGGGAAAACCCACAATAAACAAAGGACGGTGTTACACATGCGTAAACCAATTATTGCAGGAAACTGGAAAATGAACAAAGTACTTTCTGAAGCAACTAGCTTTGTTGAAGAAGTAAAAGGAGCAGTACCATCTCCCGAAAGCGTAGATTCAGTAGTATGTGCACCTGCACTATTTTTAGATCGTTTAGTAGAAGCGACTAAAGGCACAGACTTAAAAATTGGTGCACAAAACATGCACTTCGAAGAAAACGGTGCGTTCACTGGAGAAGTGAGCCCTGTTGCATTAGCAGACCTAGGTGTGAACTACGTAATTTTAGGACACTCTGAACGTCGTGAAATGTTTGCTGAAACGGACGAAACAGTAAACCAAAAAACAATTGCTGCATTCAAACACGGTTTAACACCAATCGTTTGCTGCGGTGAAACAAACGAAGAGTATGAACAAGACCAAACAAAAACAGTTGTAGCTAATCAAGTACAAAAAGCATTAGCTGGTCTAACTGATGAGCAAGTAAAACAAACGGTTATCGCATATGAGCCAATCTGGGCCATCGGTACAGGTAAATCTTCAACTGCTGAAGGTGCAAACGAAGTTTGTGCATACATCCGTAGCGTTGTTGCAGAACAATTCTCTCAAGATGTTGCAGATGCTGTACGTATTCAATACGGCGGTAGCGTAAAGCCTGCTAATATTAAAGAATATATGTCTCAATCAGACATTGACGGAGCTTTAGTAGGTGGAGCAAGCTTAGAAGCAGATTCTTTCTTACAGCTTTTGGAGGCTGGTAAGTAATGAGTAAAAAGCCAGTAGCATTAATCATCTTAGATGGTTTTGCATTACGCGATGAAGATAAAGGTAATGCGGTAACACATGCAAAAAAACCAAACTTCGACCGTTTCTGGAACGAGTATCCTCATGCTACACTTCAGGCGTCTGGAGAAGCTGTAGGCTTACCAGAAGGCCAAATGGGTAACTCTGAAGTAGGTCACTTAAACATCGGCGCAGGCCGAATTGTGTACCAAAGCTTAACTCGTGTAAACGTAGCAATTCGTGAAGGCGAGTTTGAACAAAACGAAACGCTTGTAGCAGCTGTAAAGCACGCAAAAGAAAAGGGTACAAACCTTCATCTTTTCGGACTTTTATCTGATGGCGGTGTACACAGTCATATCGAACATCTTTATGCATTATTGCGTCTAGCTAAGAGTGAAGGCTTAGAAAAAGTCTACATTCATGGCTTCTTAGATGGTCGTGACGTAGCACCTCAATCTGCTGAAACGTATTTAAAAGAACTTAATGAAAAAATTGAAGAGTACGGCGTTGGTGAAATTGCAACACTTTCAGGACGTTACTACTCAATGGACCGCGATAAACGCTGGGAGCGCGTAGAGAAATCATACCGCGCAATGGTGTACGGTGAAGGTCCATCATATACAAGCGCTGAAGAGTGCGTAAAAGATTCATATGAAAATGGAATCTATGACGAATTCGTTTTACCTTCTGTTATTACAAAAGAAGACGGATCGCCAGTTGCGACAATTCAAGACGAAGATGCAGTCATTTTCTACAACTTCCGTCCCGATCGCGCAATTCAAATTTCAAATACGTTCGCAAACGAAGATTTCCGCTCATTTGATCGCGGTGAAAAACATCCGAAAAACTTACATTTTGTATGTTTAACTCACTTCAGCGAAACAGTTGACGGATATGTAGCCTTTAAGCCAATTAACTTAGATAATACGCTTGGTGAAGTATTATCTCAAAATAACTTAAAGCAGCTTCGTATTGCTGAAACGGAAAAATATCCTCACGTAACGTTCTTTATGAGCGGTGGACGTGAAGCAGAGTTTCCTGGTGAAACACGTATCTTAATCGATTCACCAAAAGTAGCAACATATGACTTGAAACCTGAGATGAGTGCTTATGAAGTGACGGACGCGTTGCTTGCAGAAATCGAGGGCGATAAGCAGGACGCTATTTTATTAAACTTTGCAAACCCTGATATGGTAGGTCATTCAGGTATGTTAGAACCAACGGTAAAAGCAATTGAAACAGTAGATGAGTGCTTAGGCAAAATTGTAGATGCAATTTTAGCTAAAGGCGGTACAGCAATTATCACAGCAGACCATGGTAATGCTGATGAAGTGATTACACTTGAAGGTAATCCAATGACGGCTCATACAACGAATCCTGTTCCAGTAATTGTAACCAAACAAGGCTTAGAGCTTCGTGAAGACGGTATTCTAGGGGATCTAGCTCCTACAATGCTTACTCTTCTAGATGTAGCACAGCCAAAAGAAATGACAGGTAAAACATTAATTAAATAATTAATTATAAAGGAGAGTTTTAAAATGCCAACAATTCTTGACATTTATGCACGCGAAGTATTAGATTCTCGCGGTAACCCAACAGTTGAAGTAGAAGTATATACTGAATCAGGCGCTTTCGGACGCGCAATCGTACCAAGTGGTGCTTCTACTGGTGAACACGAAGCAGTAGAATTACGCGATGGTGACAAATCTCGCTACCTAGGTAAAGGTGTATTAAAAGCAGTAGAAAACGTAAACGAAATTATCGCTCCTGAATTAGTAGGTATGGACGCAACTGATCAAATCGGTATCGACCGCCTTATGATTGAGCTAGATGGTACGGAAAACAAAGGTAAATTAGGTGCTAACGCTATCCTTGGTGTATCTATGGCAGTAGCTCACGCAGCAGCTGACTTCGTAGGTCTTCCATTATATCGTTACCTTGGTGGATTCAACGCGAAGCAATTACCAACTCCAATGATGAACATCATCAACGGTGGTTCTCATGCTGATAACAACGTTGACTTCCAAGAGTTCATGATTTTACCTGTAGGAGCTCCTACATTCAAAGAAGCAATCCGTATGGGTGCTGAAGTATTCCACGCGTTAAAATCTGTTCTATCTGCAAAAGGCTTAAACACAGCTGTAGGTGACGAAGGTGGATTCGCTCCAAACCTTGGTTCTAACCGTGAAGCATTAGAAGTAATTGTTGAAGCAATCGAAAAAGCTGGCTACAAAGCTGGTCAAGACATCCAATTAGGTATGGACGTTGCTTCTTCTGAATTCTTCAACAAAGAAACTGGTAAATATGACTTAGCAGGTGAAGGCCGTACAGGCGTAACTTCTGCTGAAATGGTAGATTTCTACGAGCAGTTAGTTAACGAATTCCCAATCGTTTCAATCGAAGACGGTTTAGACGAAAATGACTGGGATGGTCACAAGCTATTAACTGAGCGCATTGGCGGCAAAGTACAGCTTGTTGGTGACGATTTATTCGTAACAAACACGAAAAAACTTTCTCAAGGTATCGAACAAGGCGTAGGTAACTCTATCCTTATCAAAGTTAACCAAATCGGTACATTAACTGAAACGTTCGAAGCTATTGAAATGGCTAAACGTGCTGGTTACACAGCAGTAGTTTCTCACCGTTCTGGTGAAACTGAAGATGCAACAATCGCTGATATCGCTGTTGCAACAAATGCTGGCCAAATCAAAACTGGTTCTATGAGCCGTACAGACCGTATTGCGAAATATAACCAATTACTACGCATCGAAGACGAGCTAGGTGTTCTAGCTGTATACGATGGCGCTAAATCTTTCTACAACTTAAAAAAATAAGTTGAAATCATAAAAAACGGATGACGATTGTCATCCGTTTTTTTTATGTTAAAATCCGGTGTATTTCGCTGTCATTACTTGTATGAGGGGGGTTTTTGTGATAAATTAACCTTAGCGTAGTGCGCGTACTTTATCCCCGGTAATGCCAATCAGAAGGGATGAAGAAACCCCGCTGATTGACTATTACTTGGTGTAGGAGGTGTGTCTTAGTGCATACATTGCTGATTACTTTACTAGTGATTGTTTCAATTGCATTGATTGTTGTGGTCGTTTTACAATCAAGCAAAACTACTGGATTATCTGGAGCTATTTCCGGTGGAGCTGAAACGTTATTTGGAAAACAAAAAGCACGTGGAATTGACTTAGTTTTACACCGTTTGACAGTAGTGTTATCTATCTTATTCTTTGCGTTAACACTTGCTGTATCTTATTTCAAACTTTAATATGTTACTGGATAGACTGCCACCTAATGCATACGTACTTGGTGTATACCAACTTATGTATGCATTAGGTGGCTTTTTTAATGGGCGTGTTGAATACTTTAATTTCATTTTTAGGTAATGATATAATATAGCTTTAGAAAAAAGTACTAAATATAGTATAAAAGCGTAAAAGTTGACGGTCACATCTCCTGTTATGTGATGACCGTCACATAAATACATGTTTTTTTCTATTATGACTGCAGATATTATAACTAAAAGGAGTTAAATAATATATGAAAATTGCACAACCAAAGCCATTTACATTTGAAGGCGGCGAAAAAGCTGTTTTATTACTTCACGGTTTTACCGGAAATTCTGCTGATGTTCGTATGTTAGGTCGTTTTTTAGAGAAAAAAGGATACACATGCCACGCACCTCACTATAAAGGACACGGTGTAGCCCCTGAAGAGCTTGTTCATACTGGTCCAGAAGATTGGTGGAAAGATGTCATGGAAGGCTATGAGTTTTTGAAAAGCAAAGGCCATGAAAGTATTGCCGCTGTAGGTCTTTCACTAGGTGGCGTATTTTCACTGAAATTAGGTTACACTGTACCTATAAAGGGTATTGTGCCTATGTGCGCGCCTATGTATATAAAGAGTGAAGAAGTCATGTATGAAGGTGTTTTAGCGTATGCACGCGAATATAAAAAGCGTGAAGGTAAATCGTCTGAACAGATTGAACAAGAAATGGAAGAGTTCAAACAAACACCAATGAACACATTAAAGTCTTTACAGGAATTAATCGCTGAAGTGCGAAATTCAGTTGATATGATTTATGCACCGACATTTGTTGTACAAGGTCGTCATGATCATATGATTAATACAGACAGCGCCAATATTATTTATAATAGCGTCGAGTCTCCTACAAAAGATATAAAATGGTACGAAGAATCTGGTCATACCATTACCTTTGATAAAGAGCGTGATCAGCTTCACGAGGATGTATATGCATTTTTGGAATCACTTGATTGGTAATAGAGATAATACGAATAAAGAAAAAGGAGGGACATGATGTGAAAGAAGAAAATCAGCCCTATATGAATGAAATATTGGATTTTATGAAAAGGGATAATTATAAACCTTTGACTGTCCAAGAGCTTGCAAAAGAATTTAATACTGAGGATGCAGAGTCATTCAAAGAGTTTGTTAAGGCACTTGTTATTATGGAAGAGAAGGGTTTAATTATCCGAGCAAGAAATGACCGCTACGGGCTGCCGGAACAAATGAATTTTGTCAAAGGGAAAGTAAGCGGACATGCAAAAGGATTTGCGTTTGTAGTTCCTGAAGAAAAAGATGCAGGTGATGTATTTATTCCGCCTACTGAAACAAACAATGCTATGCACGGAGATATTGTGCTTGCAAGAGTGTTATCAGAATCATCAGGTGCTCGTCGTGAAGGAACCATTGTAAAAATCTTAGAACGAGGTACCCAGCAAATTGTAGGTACGTATACGCAAAGCAAAAATTTTGGCTTTGTGATTGCGGATGACAAAAAAATTGCAGGTGATATTTTCATTCCGAAAGCAGCAAGAAACGGTGCCGTTGAAGGCCATAAAGTAGTAGTAGAGCTGACAACCTATCCGGAAGGCCGCATGAATGCAGAAGGAAAAGTTGTTCAAATTCTTGGACATAAAAACGATCCGGGGATCGATATCATTTCTGTTATCCATAAGCACGGTCTTCCTCAAGAATTTCCTGCTGACGCTTTAACGCAAGCAATTGATACACCTGAGACAATTGATGAAAAAGATATCGGTAACCGCCGCGATCTTCGGGATCAAGTTATTGTAACCATTGACGGAGCAGATGCAAAAGATTTAGATGACGCTGTAACGGTTACAGAGCTTGAAAACGGAAACTACAAATTAGGCGTTCATATTGCAGATGTAAGTCACTATGTTAAAGAAGGTTCTCCGATTGATGTAGAAGCAGCAGAGCGCGGAACAAGCGTCTATTTAGTAGACCGAGTTATTCCGATGATTCCTCACCGTTTATCTAACGGAATCTGTTCATTAAATCCAAAAGTTAACCGTTTTACGCTTTCTTGTGAGATGGAAATTAATCCACAAGGTGAAGTAGTCAAACATGAGATTTTTGAAAGTGTCATCAAAACGACAGAACGAATGACGTATTCAGACGTGAACAAAATCTTAGTGGATAAAGATGAAGAAGTGTTAGAACGCTACGAGCCAATCGTTCCGATGTTTGAGCGTATGGAAAAGCTGGCGGCTATTCTTCGTAAAAAGAGAATGGATCGCGGTGCCATTGATTTTGATTTCAAAGAAGCAAAAGTATTGGTAGACGATGATGGCCATCCGCACGATGTTATTTTGCGTGAACGCTCAGTTGCTGAAAAGCTAATCGAAGAATTTATGCTGGCGGCGAATGAAACAGTAGCAGAACATTTTCACTGGATGAACGTACCGTTTATTTATCGTATTCATGAAGATCCAGATGCAGAGAAGCTTACTCGTTTCTTAGAGTTTATTACAAACTTTGGTTATACAGTGAAAGGGACAGGCAACGATATTCATCCGCGTGCGCTGCAAGATATTTTAGAAGAAGTAAAGGGTACGCCTGAAGAGATGGTTATTTCAACTGTTATGCTTCGTTCGATGAAACAAGCGAAATATGAAGCAGAAAGTTTAGGCCACTTTGGTTTATCAGCTGAATTCTATACGCATTTTACGTCTCCAATCCGTCGTTATCCGGATTTAATCGTTCATCGTCTCATTCGTACGTATTTAATTGAAGGAAAAACAAATCAGCAAACGCAAGAAAAATGGCGCGAGCTTCTGCCTGATATTGCTGAGCATTCTTCTAATATGGAACGTCGTTCAGTTGACGCTGAGCGAGAAACGGACGATATGAAAAAAGCTGAGTTTATGGCTGATAAAGTTGGGGAAGTATTTAATGGTATTATTAGCTCTGTTACAAACTTTGGAATGTTCGTGGAGCTAGAAAATACGATTGAAGGGTTAGTTCATGTTAGTGACCTAACGGATGACTATTATCGTTACGACGAACGTCACTATGCGATGATTGGAGAAAGAACGGGCAACGTCTTCCGAATTGGAGACGAAATTGAAGTAAAAGTTGCCGATGTGAATAAAGACGAGCGTTCAGTGGACTTTGTTATTGTGGGAATGAAAGAAGGCCGCAAACGCTTATCTAAAGATCGTCCTAAAGTGATTAAAGCAAAACAAAAGTCACGCAAAGATGATAAAGGAAAAGGTCGAGAGGGCAGCCGAAGCAAAAATGAAGAGTGGTCTACTCAAAAACCAAAGAAGAAAAAGAAAAAAAGATTCTTCGAAGGCGCTCCAAACGTTAAGCGCAAAAAGAAAAAGCGCAAATAATCGACAGCAGTGAAGCAGAAGGGTAGCCCTTCTGCTTCAAAACAGCTCTATTAAACGTTTTAGTTGTTGTTTAGATTTCCATACAGTAAAATGATACATAATATCATACATATACGTAAGTACGGCTGAAGGGAAGGAACGTTGTATGCCAAAAGGTGAAGGGAAATTAATTGCACAAAACAAAAAAGCCCGCCACGACTTTTTTATTGAAGAAACATATGAGACGGGTATTGTTCTACAAGGAACGGAAATCAAATCAATTCGTAATGGCCGTGTGAATTTAAAGGACTCTTTTGCTCGTGTGCAAAATGGAGAAGTATTTTTACACAATATGCACGTTAGTCCCTACGAACAAGGCAATCGATACAATCATGAGCCACTTCGTACACGAAAGCTATTACTGCATAAACGCGAAATCAGCAAGTTAATTGGCTATTCAAAAGAAACAGGTTATTCACTAGTTCCTTTAAAAGTGTATTTGAAAAACGGATACGCAAAGGTTTTACTAGGGCTTGGTAAGGGTAAAAAGAAATATGATAAGCGTGAAGACCTAAAGCGCAAAGAAGCCAAGCGCGATATCGAACGAGCATTTCGTGATCGCCAAAAGATGTGATATTACAAAATCTTACAATTGCAAAATGCTCATTTTGTGATATAATAAATATTGTTATCAGTTAGATTTCATTTTGCACACTGAAGTCGCTATCTGATGTAAGGACTTTTCTTACACATTCCGACTCCCTTTTATATGGGGACGTTACGGATTCGACAGGGGTAGTTCGAGCTTAGGTTGCGAGTCGAGGAGATGGCCTCGTTAAAACATCAACGCCAATAATAACTGGCAAATCTAACAATAACTTCGCTTTAGCTGCATAATAGTAGCTTAGCGGTTCCTCCCTCCATCGCCCATGTGGTAGGGTAAGGGACTCACTTTAAGTGGGCTACGCCGGAGTTCGCCGTCTGAGGACGAAGGAAGAGAATAATCAGACTAGCGACTGGGACGCCTGTTGGTAGGCAGAACAGCTCGCGAATTATCAATATGCCAACTACACTCGTAGACGCTTAAGTGGCGATATTTCTGGACGTGGGTTCGACTCCCACCGTCTCCACCAAATACATATTTTTGGTGGCTTACTTTACTTATAACAGGAGCTAATCACATGTATGATCTACATTTGATTAGCTCCTTTTTAATTTATGATGTATGTAAAATTGAAAAAGCGGTACAAAAGTAAAAGGATGCCTCTTACACAAAGAGGCATCCTTTTACTTTTGTTTAAGCTGAACAAAAAGCAGCATAAGAAAGGAAAGAAAGACGATCGAGATAACCCATAGCCAAGCGAGATTCATGTTTCCAGAGTCAATCGCGACGTAGATAGCGGTAGGAACAGTTTGAGTTTCACCTGGAATATTGCCAGCAAACATCAAAGTGGCTCCAAATTCTCCGAGTGCTCTTGCCAGACTTAACACACCTCCTGTTACGATAGCTTTAGAAGCTAAAGGAATGGAAATAAAGAAAAAGACTTTCCATTCGCTTGCACCATCTACTCGAGCTGCGTCTTCAATTTCATGATCAACGCCTTGGAAGCCCGTTTTGGCAGATTGATACATAAGGGGAAACGCAACGACAACGGATGCAATAACAGCTGCCCACCACGTAAAAATAACGGGTTGTTGAAAGACCCATTCAATTGCTCGGCCGAGTAGGCTGTGTTTTCCGAATATGACAATCAATAAAAATCCAACAACGGACGGAGGCAGGACCAATGGTAGCATCAACACCGTTTCAACCATCACTTTTCCCTTAAAGTGTTTCCTTGATAACAGTTTTCCTATAACAGTGCCTAGAATAATCACGACAAATCCCGCTACTAATGCAATTTTAAGCGATAGCTGAAGAGGAGATAAAAACTCTTGAATCATAGCAATCTCAATTCGCAGTGAAACCGTATTTTTTAAACGTGTTAAGAGCCGTCTTACTTTGTAAAAATTGATAAAAATCCTTTGCTTCTTGTGGATGTTTCGAATCCTTAATAACGCCTACAGGATATACAATTGGTTTGTGAGTGCTATGATCTGCAGTGGCGACAATCTTCACTTTTTTTGAAATCAACGCATCGGTTTTATAAACAACTCCAGCTTCAACGTTTCCTGTCTCCACATAGGAAAGCACCTGGCGTACGTCTTTTGCATAGACGGTTTTAGGCTCAATGTTTGTCCACAGATTCATGTGTTCAAAAGTCTCTTTTGCATACTGTCCGGCAGGAACGGATTCCGGTATGCCAAGTGAAATTTTTTGAACAGCAGGCTTTGATAGATCTTCAAAATTTTTGATGGCAGCCGAATTATTCTTTGGGACGATAAGCACAAGATCGTTGCCAACCAAGTCAGTTCCATTTTCTTTAGAAATAACTCCTGACTTTACCAGTGCATCAAACTTATCTTCCGCTGCTGAAAAAAACAAATCAGCCGGTGCGCCGTTTTCGATTTGCTGTTGCAGCGAGCCTGAAGCCCCAAAATTAAATTTTAAGTCGACATTCGGATGCTTTGTTTCATATTGCTTTTGAATATCGGTAAGCGCATCTTTTAAGCTGGCTGCAGCGGATATCGTTAAGCTGACGTTTTGGTGCTGAGCCGCTGATTGACTCGTATTTGTTCCGTTCGAACAAGCAGCAGTAAACATAATTAAAAATAATAGTGCGAATAAGGGTTTAAAGTATTGTTGCATCGTGTCACCTCAATTAGTTTTAGTAGAGCAATTTAGTATAACTATATCACGTTCACTTAGAAAAGGACTTCCTAAAAAGAAAACAGCGACTTGAAAGGGAAAAACTTTCAAGTCGCTGCCTTATTTACTCTTCCAACGCTTTGCCCATTCCTTTTAAAAAGTGAAGCCCAAATCCAATTGCACGATTAACATCTGGATCATTTAGCGCTTTTATAAGAGCTAACGCACTTACTTTTTTTCCTGTTTTTACATATTCATTTGCTTCGTTCATACCAGCTGTTGCACTGTTAACAAGTTTAGCAGTTACCTCTGGGTCTGCCTTCATCAAACCGCTGCTTGCACCCATAAGGGTATTAATTAAATTGGTTACGGGTTCTCTAGAAATTTGATGAAGCGCAATTTTTGAGATTTTTTCTTTTGCTTGAATCATTGAATCAGCAGCTTCAAGAACACCCATGTCGTTAAGTTCTCCGACAATACCGAGAATACGATTCAGCGCTTCTTCATTATCTGCCAGCAGAGAAGTCAAGTCTTCTAATTTTTGCTGTTTTTTTTCTTCCTCGCTTAGAAGAGGCTTTTTAATTTCTGTAATAGGTTGTGCCATCTTTTCTCCTCCTATTTACTTGTTAAATGGACGTAGCCAGGACGATTCCATTTACGCTGAACCTCGACCCCATTTTGAGGATGACGTTTTTTGTTACGCGGATTTGTAGACGGTAAAGGCGTTTTTCCACCTTTGCTTAATACTTCCATCCGTACTTTTGTTTGTTTGTAAGCCGGCGTATTTGTTCGTTGGTCGACTGCAGGTCCCGTCAAGAAGTTAATAGCCGAATCTTTATGAACGGAGTGCATCGGAAGATACAGCTCATTTGCTTTTACTCGCTCTGTAATTAATGCCTGTACTTTTACTGCTCCAAACGGTGAGATTAATCTGACAAGCGAACCGTCTTCAATTTCACGCTCCTTGGCAAGCTGAGGTGAAATTTCTACAAATACTTCCGGTACCTTTGATTGAATACCGCTCGATTTATTGGTCATATTCCCTTCATGAAAATGTTCTAACATTCGTCCGTTATTAATGTGCAAATCATATTCCTCTGGAAATTCAGCAGGAAGAACCCAATCTGATAAAGCAAAGCGCGCTTTTTTATCTGGGAAATTAAACCCATCGACGTAAAGTAAAGGCGTGCTTTTTCCCTCTAAGCTCCCCCATAAGAAGCTATCCCAGCCTTCAAGGTTTTCGTAGCTGGCTTGGCTGAACAGAGGTGATAGACTAGCCATTTCTGAAAAGATGTCACCAGGGTGTGTATACGTCCAATTTGCACCTAAGCGGTTTGCAATCTCTTGAACAATCCACCAATCCGGCTTCGAATCACCAAGCGTTGGCAATGCTTGATACAATCTTTGTACGCGTCGCTCCGTATTAGTAAACGTTCCGTCTTTTTCAAGAGAAGGAACAGCAGGGAGTACAACATCAGCATATTGAGCCGTTCTTGAAAGGAAAATGTCTTGGACAACAAAAAAATCTAGATTTGATAATATTTCGTGTACGTGATTAGCGTTCGAATCGACAAGAGCCATATCTTCTCCTACAAGGTACATAGCTTTCATTTTTCCTTCATCAATTGAATGAAGCATTTGGATATTATCAAGACCCGGCTTGTCTTTAATTTTCACGCCGTATGCTTTTTCAAATTTTTCTCGAGCGACTGAGTCCGTGACGTGCTGATAACCTGGAAGCCAAGCGGGAAGAGTTCCCATATCGCATGCGCCTTGCACGTTATTGTGGCCTCGGAGTGGATAAGCGCCTGCACCAGGGCGTCGATAGTTTCCAGTAGCAAGCAACAGGTTTGAGATAGCCGCTGATGTATCAGAGCCTCCTGTATTTTGCGTCACGCCCATACCCCACAGCACACAGGTTCCATCGGCGTCTCGAATCATTTCAGCTATTTGAATGAGTGTTGCTGCTGAAATACCCGTAATTTGTTCAGCATATTCAAGCGTGTACTTTTCAAGTGAAGAGTTAAAGTCTTCAAAATAGTTGACGTTTTCTTGGATAAATTTTTCGTTGTGCCATCCTTGATCAATCATGTATTTTGTTACAGCCATTAGCCATACTTGGTCCGTACCTTGTTTTGGACTGATAAAAATGTCAGAGCGTTCAGCCATTTCGTTTTTGCGCAAATCTGCGACGATTAGTTTTTGGTCATGAAGCTTATGCGCGCGTTTGATACGAGTTGCTAATACAGGGTGACCTTCGGCAGGGTTAGCTCCAACGATGATAACCAGTCCAGCTTTTGCGATGTCTTTTATCGTGCCGGCATCGCCTCCCATTCCGACTGTTCGAAATAATCCATCGGTTGCAGGAGACTGACAGTAGCGAGAACAGTTGTCTACGTCATTTGTTTCAAACATTTGGCGAGCCAGCTTTTGAATAACATAGTTTTCTTCGTTTGTAATCTTAGAAGAAGAGATAAAACCAACGGATCCATGTCCGTACTGCTGATTGATGGAGTTTAACCTGCTTGCTACTAAATCGAGCGCTTCTTCCCATGACGACTCTACAAATGCGCCATTTTTTCGGATTAAAGGCTTAGTAATACGTTTTTCAGAGTTTACAAAATCCCAGCCGAATTTTCCTTTCACACAGGTTGAAATAGCGTTTGCGGGAGCATCTGAGCTAGGTTGAACTTTAAGGATTTCGCGGCCTTTTGTCCACACTTCAAATGAACATCCAACTCCGCAAAATGTACAGACGGTTTTTGTTTTTTTCGTCCGAGTTTCACGCATAGCTGCTTCCACCTCTGAAACAGCAAAAATTCCGCTGTACCCTGGTTCCACTTCTTTAACTAAATCAACCATTGGATTCAAAACGCTTTTTGGAAGTCCGGTCATGAATCCAGCTTCTCCGAGCATAGATTTTTCCATTAAGGCATTACAAGGGCATACTGTTACACATTGACCGCAGCTCACACAAGAAGATTCATTGATTGCTACACCATCATCCCAGAGAACGCGGGGACGTTTCGCTTCCCAGTCGATAGAGAGCGTTTCATTAACTTGAAGATTTTGACAAACCTCTACACATTGTCCACAAGCAATGCATTGATTAGGGTCATAACGGTAAAACGGATGAGACATATCGACTTCATCCTCTGAGGCCTTTGGCGTATAGGGGTATTTTTGATGTTCAATCTCCATCATTTCGGCTGTATTATGTAATTTACAGTTTCCGTTGTTATTATCGCAAACGGTGCAGTATAGCAAATGATTTTCTAATAAGCGATCCATTGCTTCCGTCTGTGCCGCTTTTGCGGGTGCTGATTGTAATTCAATCTTCATGCCGTTTTCAGCTTTTGTAGAACAAGAACGAACTAACTCGCCATTCATTTCAACAATACATGTGTCACAAGTTTGAATAGGGTCTACTTCAGCCACATAACAAATCTGAGGATGCTCGATGTTTTGCTGGTTAATAATTTCGAGTATGGTAGAACCTGGAGCTGCCTTGTATTCGTTACCATTTATATGAACAGTGATGATTTCACGACTCATTTGTTTTCCTCCTTTATATAAAACAAAAAACCACCATGAATACACATGCCTAATTAAATAAGGGAAGTGCAATCATGGTGGAATAGTTTACTAGCAGGTCTTACTAATATGCCAATCCGGCCCATTTATATCGTTAAGAAAAAGTGATAGAGTAATAACAATTCATTATTATTATTATTATTCCATCTCGGTTATTTATAATTATATCGCTACGTTTTTAAATGCACAACTTTTTTAAATACCCAACTCTCTTCAAAAGTTTTGCTGCAAAGATTTTAGGCTTTTATTTTTTGAAGTGTTGATTTATGATAAAAAAACTGTAGGAATAAAATGCACAATTTAATTTTAATCGGTGGGAGAGCGTTGATTATGTCAAAAACAATTCATGAATTTAATGATATTATTCGGAAGCTTCGAAAAGATTTATTTGGAAAAGGACCGGAAAGAATACATACGGTTTTTGTTGAAAATATGGCTGTCTCAACACTGTATGGAAATTTAACTCCGACAGAAACATTTATTGCAAGCACTTCTGAAGGGTGTGACATGGTTCATTTAGCTCGAACAAAAATGATTCAAGATGTATATGCATCGAATCCGCCGGAAGGGCTAGAAGAATTGGTAGGAGCAAAGCTGGTTAATTTATTTTCAGATATGAAAATAAAAGAAAATATAGCGGTTTCCGTATTTGTTTTTGATAAAAACATTATTTAAAAAAGGAGACATCACATGAATTCGACCGTTAAGAAGCGTACAGTTCTTAGATTTAAAAATGGTGAAATGGAAAGCGTGGAAGATAAAATTGTAACGGAGTTTCCTGTGACTGTGAAAATTAATGAAGAAGAGTTTGTCACGATGGTATGTAGCCCTCAATACATTGAAGATATGGTAATTGGCTATTTAGCATCTGAAGGGGTTATTCGAGAATACAAAGACATTAAAAACATATGGGTTCAAGAAAAAGAAGGGTATGTTCATGTTACAATAGATAAATTAAACCCGTATTTTCAAAACCTTCAAAATAAACGATATATCACGTCTTGCTGCGGGGCGAGCAGACAAGGGTTTGTCTTTATAAATGATGCGCTGACTGCTAAAAAAATGAATGATATATCGGTAGAACTTTCAATTAAGGATTGTTTTCAACTCATGAATAAGCTGCAGCAATCTGCTGCTACGTTTCAAGAAACGGGTGGCGTTCATAACGCTGCCATTTGTGATAAAAATGGTTTCATGCTTAGCAGAATGGACATTGGCAGGCATAATGCTCTAGATAAACTATATGGGTATTGCTTAAAACACCATATTTCAATTAGGGATAAAGTAGTCGTTTTCAGCGGCCGTATTTCTTCAGAAATTTTGTTGAAAGTAGCGAAGATCGGGTGTGAAGTGGTTCTTTCAAAATCCGCTCCGACTGAACTTGCTTTAAATCTAGCAGAAGAATTGAGAATTACAACGGTAGGGTTTATCCGGAGTGATTCGTTAAATATTTATACATGCCCGGAAAGAATTTTAAGAGAAAGTTAATCTGCTGTGGAGAAGCTGACAGCTAGAGAGGAGAGATGAGGCAGATGTCATACGCTATAGTTGATACGTTAAAGCGCCCTTTACGAGACTTGCGTTTGTCCGTAACAGATCGCTGTAACTTTCGCTGTCGATATTGTATGCCTGAAGAAATTTTTGGGGCAGACTATCCATTTTTACCTGCCGAAAATATTCTTTCGTTTGATGAATTAGAGAGACTCACGAGATTATTCGCATCGCTAGGAGTAAAAAAAGTGCGTATAACGGGAGGAGAGCCACTGCTAAGAAAAGGCTTGCCAGATCTAATCAATCGTCTGAAGCAAATTGAGGGTATAGATGATATTGCCATAACAACAAACGGCTCACTGTTAAAGAAGCATGCAGAAGCCTTATCAAAAGCTGGATTATCAAGAGTAACCGTCAGCTTAGACTCGCTTGATGAAGTGAGATTTCAAGAGCTGAACGGAAACCGAGGAAGCGTCAAACGAGTGTTAGAAGGAATAGAGGCAGCAACTCTTGCGGGGATTTCAGTCAAAATAAACATGGTTGTCCAAAAAGGCAAGAACGAGCAGGATATCCTTCCGATGGCCCAATATTTTAAAGGCAAAAAACATACGCTGCGCTTTATTGAATACATGGATGTTGGAAATTCAAACGGATGGAAAATGGATGAGGTTATAACAAAGAAACAAATTCTTGATATAGTTGGACAAGAAATGCCTCTTGAAGAAATTCCGCCTCATTACACGGGAGAAGTAGCTACCAGGTATCGGTATGTTGGGACAGAAGAGGAAATTGGTATCATTTCATCCGTGACAGATTCATTCTGTTCGACTTGTTCACGCGCAAGAGTATCGGCTGAAGGAAAGCTCTATACCTGCTTGTTTGCGTCAAAAGGGTACGACCTCCGGAAACTGATACGATCACAAGCATCTGATCATACTGTTTGTGACACCATTTCTGATATCTGGAATCATCGGAAAGATCGTTACTCAGATGAGCGGGCTAACGGAAGACAGGTCCAAGGCGCTGAGAAAGTGGAAATGTCTCATATTGGTGGATAATTCAAAAAAAGCCTTATAAATGCCAATCACTGCGATGATTCACATTTATAAAAGTAGGATCTTCTGCTGAAAAAGGCACGCGAAGGACGTTTGCCTGATTCAACAATCCTGTAAGCCTTCTTTCACCTTGTGTAACGAGTTGGTCAATAAGAGGAAGCGTTCTACGGTGATAGAGGGCTAGAAGCGGGTGCATGTGATTTGGCTGAACAGGAAGAACAATATCAGCTGAGTTCGCCTGAGTTAGGGTAATCATATTATGAACAAACTCAGCATTAACAAAAGGAATGTCACACGAAAGAATAAAGAACCATTCAGCACGGCAATCAATTGCAGTTAAAGCATGATGAATTGCATACAAAGGTCCTTGATACGGGCATTTTTCAACTGTAAATGAAACATCTTTTCTTTGAAAATAAGGAAGTAAATCTTGGTTGGTAGACACAAGTATAGGTGTGACGTGATTTTCTTTTAATGCATCTATACTATATTCGTAAAATGATTTCTTGTTATAGGTTTCAAACATTTTTGGTTGACCGTAGCGAGAAGATTTTCCTCCTGCTAATACAATGCCGGCAATGGACATTTATTAAATACCTCCATCAAAATATATTTGTATATTTATGCACATAAGCGTCCGTAAAGCAGCTTAGCTTTATGTGTATAATAGCATGTTTTTAAAGAAATATCTTTGACGAAGGAATAGATAGTGAAGTCGTAGATTGAACGAGAAAGGGAGAGAAAAGAGTGACAGAACGTTATTCACGTCAGCAGCTTTTCCAGTCCATTGGAAACAAAGGGCAGCAGCAAATTAGAAGTAAGCATGTTTTAGTTGTAGGCGCAGGGGCTCTAGGCAGCGCTAGTGCAGAAGCTCTCGTGCGTGCTGGAATTGGAAAATTGACTCTTGTAGATCGTGATTATGTAGAATGGAGTAATCTGCAGCGTCAGCAGCTTTATACAGAACAAGATGCGCAAAACAAACTGCCTAAAGCTGTAGCAGCCAAAAATCGTTTGCGTCAAATAAACACAGAAGTGAAAATCGAAGCGCTGGTGATGGATGCTCAGCCTGCTAATTTAGAAAGTATCGTCCAAACAGCTGATTTGATTATCGATGCGACAGACAATTTCGACATTCGCTTTATTTTAAATGATTTGTCACATAAGTATGAAGTTCCTTGGATCTACGGCTCATGTGTAGGGAGTTATGGCACCACTTATACCGTTATCCCAAACGTAACCCCTTGTCTGCACTGCATATTGAAAAAAGTGCCTGTGGGAGGAGCGACGTGTGAGACAGCAGGAATTATCAGTCCAGCCGTTCAAATTGTGGCAGCCTATCAAATAACCGAAGCATTAAAAATTTTAGTGGGAGACGTTGAAGCTTTGCGACACACATTTCTAACTTTTGACGTCTGGAATAATCAGCACGCTGAATTTAAGACAGGTAAAATGAAAAGTTATGAATGTTCTTCTTGCGGATCGGCACGCACATATCCGTACTTAGCGTATGAAAATCAGCTTAAAACAGAAGTTCTTTGCGGCAGAGAGACGGTTCAGATCAGACCCTCGCAGCAGCATTTACACAACTTTGATGAATTGGAAAAGCGTTTAAAAAACCAAGGGAAAGTAGACCGCAACTCATATCTTCTGTCATGTCAGCTTCCAGAGCAGCGCTTTGTTATTTTTCAAGATGGCCGTGTATTTATTCATGGAACGAATGATATTCAATTTGCGAGAAGTTTATATTATCGTTTATTAGGATGAGTAAAGGAGTGAAAAAATGAGAGAAAAGCGAACTCCTATCCCTGTCGGAGAATGCGTTGGGCGAGTGATGCAGTATGTCAAAAGCGGAAAGCAAGAAATCATTGCGCTTGAAGAAGCTCACGGCAGATTTTTAGCAGAAGATTTAATGGCAGATCATGACATTCCTGCTTTTGATCGTTCTCCATATGATGGTTTTGCTATTCGGTCACAAGATACGAAAAAAGCATCATCACTTCATCCAGTAGAACTGGATGTTCGAGGAGAGATAGGAGCGGGTTCTGTTTTTGAACATACAGTCAACGCGATGCAGGCTGTGCGTATTATGACAGGAGCTCCTATTCCAAAAGGCTGCGATGCGGTGGCAATGCTTGAAGTAACAAAAGAATATACAAAAGACAACCAGCCCGTCGTTCAAATCAAGCGGTCGTTTAACAGCGGAGATAACATTTCGTTTCAAGGAGAAGAAACAAAAAAAGGCACTATGTTAGTTTCAAAAGGAACGTATATCACTCCGGGAGTAGCTGCTCTTCTAGCCACATTTGGTTATAGTAACGTAGCTGTCTTCAAAAAGCCTGTAGTTGGATTACTTGCAACGGGAAGTGAACTAGTGGAAGTACGTGATCCTGTTCAGCGAGGGAAAATTCGTAATAGCAATGCTCATATGCTTCGTGCCCAAATTGAAAAAGCTGGAGGAGAAGTAAACTATTTTGGTATTATGCCCGATGATTTAAGTCAGTGCTACAGCGCAGTAAAATCTGCGCTATCAGAAGTAGACATGCTGATTACAACGGGGGGCGTTTCAGTAGGAGATTATGATTATCTACCAGAGGTGTATAAGCAATTACAGGCCGAAGTTCTTTTTAATAAAATAGCGATGAGACCAGGCAGTGTCACAACAGTTGCACGTATGGAAGACAAGCTTTTATTTGGTCTATCGGGAAACCCTACGGCCTGCTACGTTGGTTTTGAACTGCTAGCTCGTCCGGTCATCAGTACATATGCGGGGAAAAGAACCCCTCACCTCCGGAAAGAAAAAGCTTTGTTAGGAAAAGACTTCTTAAAGCCAAATCCTTTTATGCGATTTGTATCTAGCAGGCTTTCATACAGGGAAGGACAGCTGATTGCTTCTCCTTTAAGCTTTACAAAATCTAGTGCTGTTTCTTCTTTAGCTCATGCGGATACGTTAATTATATTTCCCGGAGGGACGAGAGGGTACAAAGAAGGAATGCTGGTTGACGTCTTATTGCTAGATGACGTGCAGGGAAGTGAATGGCCTTGGTAGCAAGTTGCACCGTTTTACAAGTAGTTGGATTTCAAAACAGCGGAAAAACGACTTTAGTGGAAAAGCTAATTAAAAAAGCGAAACAATTCGATCTACGTGTAGGTTCTATTAAGCACCATGGACACGGCGGACCTCCAGATAGCAGCAGTGAGCTAAAAGACAGTCATCGCCACCAGCAAGCAGGTGCCGATGTGGCAGGCGTAGAAGGAGGTGGGATCCTTCAGCTTACGGCAAACAGTAAAGACTGGAGCCTAAAAAAGCTGATTGATTTTTATCAATTTTTCTCGCCAGATGTCATTTTTGTTGAAGGATATAAAAAAGAATCCTATCCAAAAGCAGTCTTGATTCGAAGTGAAGAAGATCTTGTTCTGCTTTCCTCTCTAACCAATATCATATGCGTGATTAGTCACATTCCGCTTAAAAACGAAGTGCAGCGAGCATATCCAATGTTTCACTTACAAGAAGACGAGCTTTATCTTAATTTTTTATTGAAAGAAGTGGGGGAAAGAAGATGAACCAGCACTTATTTGAAGTAGTAAATCAGCCAATTGCGGTAGATGAAATAATTAAAAAAGTTTCTAGAAGAGACGCGGGAGCTATTACGACATTTACTGGAACGGTAAGAGAATTTACAAAAGGCAAAAAGACGCTCTCTCTTGAATATCAAGCCTATGTGCCAATGGCAGTGAAAATGCTCAGCCAAATTGGTGACGAAATTCAGGAAAAGTGGCCGGATGCTTTGACAGCTATTACTCATCGAATCGGAAAGCTTGATATAACAGAAGTCGCAGTAGTTATTGCGGTTTCTTCTCCGCATCGCAAAACAGCTTATGAAGCAAATGAGTATGCTATTGAACGTATTAAGCAAATTGTGCCAATTTGGAAAAAGGAATTTTGGGAAGATGGAACAAAATGGATTGGCGATCAGTTAGAAACAAAAGAATATCCTGAAGGAAAGCCATTGAAGGAGATGTAAAAATGATTAACGTCTTATTTTTCGCTGCTATACGTGAAGAGGCTGGAGTGGAACAAGTAACAGTTGATAAGCAAGATATAACAGTGAAGGAATTAAAGGAATATGTACAAAAAACATATAAGCTGTCCTCTCTGAATCAAACGATGACAGCAGTCAACGAAGAGTTTGTAACAGATGAAGAAATCATTGGAACGGGAGATACCGTTGCATTTATTCCACCCGTTAGTGGAGGATAAAAAAAGGTGCTGAATACACAGCACCTTTTTTATTATCTAAATTGAGCTACTTTTTCAATTGGTAAACGTACAGAAGGGTAACCGCTATTTGCTGCTTTGCCGATTGAAAGTAACATAACCGGTGCATAGCGTTCTTTGTCTAAACCGAATGCTTCGGCAATTTGATCTTTTTCATAACCGCCAATAGCATTCGTATCATAACCGTGAGCACGTGCAGCAAGCATTAACTGCATAGATACTAAACCGCCGTCAATTAATACCGTTTCTTTATTTAATTCTTCAGAAGCAGCTGCGTAGTGCGCTTTGATTTTTGGAATTTGCATATCTCTAATTTCTTGTGGCATATAGCCTAGTTCAACAGCTTTATCGTAAATTTCATCTAAATTTTCTTCGCTTTTTAAATCGCCGAATATCGCAATAACAGCTGCCGATGTTTCTACTTGTGATTGATTAAATTTAGCAAGCGGAGCTAGTGTTGCTTTTCCTTCAGGGCTATCAATTACTAGAAAGCGCCAAGGCTGTGCATTAACAGAAGATGGAGCTAGCGTCGCTTCTGTTAAAATTTCTTTCATTTCTTCACGGCTGATTTTGACAGCTGGATCGTAATAACGAATAGATCTGCGCCCTGTAATAATATCTTGGAAATCATTGTTTAGTGTTTTTGTTTGTGTCATGATGAACTCTCCTTTATGTTAAAAATGTTATGACCGTTCAATGGCCGAAATGTTTACTTTTAAACGCTCAAGCATTTTGGAAAGCAGCAGCTGTTCTTCTTCGCTGAAATCTTTAAATGCTTCATCAATAAAGCGAGCTTTTTCGTTTCGAAATGCACCGATTTTTTCATGTCCGCTTTTCGTAAGCTTTACAAATGTTACGCGGTTGTCATCAGGATTTTTACGGCGTGATACAACATCTCTTTCTTCTAGCTGCTTTAAATGCCTTGTAATTGCAGCATTATCAATGTTTACTTGCTGTTGAAGCGCCTTTTGACTCATTTCACCTGTTTCATAAAGCTGATGTAAAATATCAAGACGTGATTGGCTAACACCGGTACAATGCTCAAACTTTTGATTAATTTGTTTATTAACTTCTTGCAGAGCATACAGAACATTTGCTTTTTCAGAACATGAATGTGACAAGAAAGTCGCTCCCTTTTTTCTATGATATTTATTGATGGATTAATATTTGATACATCAATGTTTGATACATCAACTAATATAAAATAAATAAAAGTGAAAGTCAAGAAAGTGAACAATCTTTTTTTTTATAAATAATAAAAAGAGATTGAGATATAACGAAATCAATGCAATCTAAAGACGAACAAATCGGATAAATGAGCTCGTATGGACCGCTTGTGACACGGTAGTTGATTTCCGTGCAAGACTTCGCTTTGTCCTCCAATCAGCTGTCAGAAGGAACGAAACAGATAAAATCTACGTTCATCGTAACCCAAAAAAACGAACCACTGATCAAACGGTTTGATTAGTGGTTCGTTTTTCACTTCAACTATACTATTTTTGTCTCAGCGTCTTTAAGCTGAATGATTTTTTTTACTAATTTGTTCATGCGTGTAAGGAGACAGAAACGGAATACGCTTGATAATCACATCGTGAATCCAGAATAATCGCTGGATAAGAGGAGCTGTTTTATCTGAAAGATAGATAACAAAGCAGCTGATAGCTCCCGCAATTACCATGCCTCCAAGTACATCTGCTGGATAGTGGACACCTACGTAAATGCGTGAAAGGCCCGAGATGGCAGCCCATATAAAAATGACGCTTCTCCATTTGTTTTTTCGTAACCACATGATCCAAGCAGCAGAAAAGACTAAAATCGAATGATCACTGACAAAAGATGAATTAGCCGGGTGCGGAATCAGCTTATCAACATGATGAGTCACAAACGGACGCGGGTGGTAATACACCAGGTGAATGACTTCATTGATACAAAGAGAAAGGACAATTGTAAACAACATGTATAAAGCCGTATAACGGTGATAAATTGTTCTTTCTGTTTTTCCGCTAAACCAAAGCAAAAGCAAACAAGCCATTATAAAATAAGGAACGCTATTCGTAATGATAACCATGACAGAATCCATTGCGCTGGATTTACCAGCAAACGAGTTAATCCATTGAAATACTTCGTAATTGAGGTTCATTTGTTTTCTCCTTATGCAGTACTTTTCACTCTTAGTTTAGATTGACACTCTAAAAAAACGATGAATTTCACATTAAAAATCAATTAAAATCCGAAATTCAAGGGCATTTAATGATATAAAAAGGAGAGGAAGAAACTGCTTTTAGAATAGGAGATGAAACAGTTGAAAAAGGTTTTATTTTTACCTCTTCTAAAAATGCCTTCTGGCCATCATCAAGTGGCAGAGGCGTTAATGGATATATTGGAAAGAAGAACAACAAATATTTGTTATAAAAAAATAGATTTATTAAGTTATACAAACGAACTATTAGAAAAAGTGGTTACAGGCACATATTTGAAATGGATTCGTTATGCTCCAGAAACATACAATATGGCATACAAACATCTCTTTTATGAACCGCCTGTTCATTCATTCAAATGGTATCATCACGTATTCGCAAAAAAAATGGAGCACTTAGTTAAAGAAGAAAATCCGGATTTAATTATATGCACACATGGATTTCCTTCTTATTTGCTCAGCCTATTAAAAGCAAAAGGCAAGTGCAATGTTCCTATTATAAATGTCTACACGGATTTCTTTATTAATAATTTATGGGGAAAAGAAGAGATTGACTTTCACTTTCTTCCTAGTGAAGAAGTAAAAAGAGGGCTTCGTGCTCAAAGTGAAATTCCACTTCAAAATATGATGGTCACAGGGATACCGGTACATGAAGAAATAACAAAAACAAGAACTGTTAAGCATCCTGGTAACCGAAATATTTTAATTGCCGGAGGCAGCAGCGGTCTAGGCAATATTATGGATTTTTACAATGATTTAAAAGACGCGCGCCATTTTCATTACTTTGTCTTATGCGGCAAAAATCAAAAGTTATATGAAGAAATCAAAGGGTGGGAACTACAACACGTTACACCAATTCCGTACATTTCATCACGCACAGAAATGAATGAACTGTATGAGCGAGTGGATGCTATTGTAACAAAACCAGGTGGTATCACGGTCAGTGAAGCTCTTCGCAAAAATTTACCGATTTTTGTTCATTCTGCTTTACCGGGTCAAGAAGAGGTGAATTTACGCTATTTAACAGAGAAAAACTTAGTTCAAGAACTAAAGGCGGATCAATCGTTAGAAAGTCAGCTGCAGGCAGTGCTGCAGGATGCTGATAAAATGAGCACATTGTATAACGCGATTGCTGCTTACCATAAAGAAATCGAAGCACAAACGCCTGAAGAACTTTTAGCAGTAGTCAATTGGATTCTAGGTGAAAAGCAAACGATTGGTCTTCATGCGTAAAACATTCATGTTTACAAACAATAAGGATAAGCTAAAGAACAAGTATGTTGAAAAAGTAGGGTTTAGATAAAAAAACAAACATCTTTTGAAAAAGGTGTTGTTTTTTTATCTAAAGAAGCTATTCTTTCACTTAAGACACGTGGTGAGAGGTGCATAATATGAAAGAGAAAATTTTAATTGTGGAAGATGAAGCGCAAATTGCGAAAGTGCTAAAGATTGAATTGGAATTTGAAGATTATGAAGTAGATGTTGAGTACGACGGGAAAGCGGGTTTAGAGACGGCAATATCTTCTCAATATGACCTCATTTTGCTCGACGTGATGCTTCCAAGTCTGAGTGGTATTGAGGTGTTAAGAAGACTTCGGAAAGCGGAAGTGTTTACGCCAGTTATTTTATTAACTGCCCGAAATACGACGTTAGATAAGGTAATGGGGTTAGACCAAGGGGCTAATGATTATGTTACAAAACCGTTTGAAATTGAAGAGCTGCTAGCACGAGTTCGCTCTTGTATTCGCTATCGTTCGCTCGTAGAAGCATCAGGAACGAAAGAAGCTGAAGCAGAGCTCTTAACGATCAGTGATTTGACCATTAATCTTGAAACAAGGGAAGTCCTAAGAAACAATGAATCCATTACGTTGACACCGAAAGAGTATGATTTAGTCGTGTATTTGCTTACGAATAAAAATAAAATTGTCACGAGAGAAGGGATTCTCACAAACGTTTGGGGCTATGAATATGAAGGAGAAACAAACGTAATTGATGTGTATATTCGCCACTTAAGAAAAAAAGTAGATGAAGGTTTTTCTACTTCTCTCATTCATACGGTGCGGGGCGTAGGATATATGATGAAAGAGGAGAAGCATGAAGATCACGACGAAGATTAATTTGCTGACAACAGCATGGCTAGTGGTTATTTTATTAATCATGAACATCGTTGTTTTTTTCTCCTTTACTAAATCTACGGTGAATATGGAACAGGACATTTTATTCGAAAAAGCACGCGAGATTATTCAAAAAGGTCAGCAAGATCATTCCGTGGAGCTTTCGCCAGAGTTACTAAAATTTTATTTGACCAACCATTCATTTATCCGAACAGTCTCAGAAAATTCTACGGTCATTAATCAAGTATCAAATGATCCTCATCTGGTGAAAATTAAGCCCGAGTTTTCAAAGAAAAAAAAGGTGAAGCTTCGCAAAATCAGAGAAAAGCAAGTATTGGTTATTCGCATGCCTGTCAAAGTCAATAATCAAGTCGTTGAAACGCTTGAGATTGGCGAGCTCTTGACTGGTTTTGAAACCCGCAAAGATATTTTGCTATCAATTTTGATTTTTTGTTCGCTTGTGTCCATTTTACTGTCGCTTTTAGGAGGAAGATGGTTATCACGTGTCATTATGCATCCTATTAAAAATATGGTCACAACGATGAAAGAGATTGAAGAGAGCGGTGTTCCTAAAAAAGTTCTCATTCAAACGGAAACGAGAGATGAACTGCAGGGTATGACCGTTACGTTTAATCATATGATTGACCGCTTGCGAGAAAATATTGAAAAGCAAAATCAATTTGTTTCCGATGCTTCTCACGAATTAAAAACCCCTCTAACCGTTATTCGCAGTTATTCTAATTTATTAAGAAGAAGAGGGATTAAAAATGAAGAAATTACGCTAGATGCGATTGACACTATCTATGCGGAAGCAACCAAAATGCAAAAAATGATTGAAACGCTGCTTGATCTGGCAAGTGTGGAAAAAGAACAAACGCTTGATATGAAGCAAACAGATCTTGTTCTTATTTTTGAACAAATCGTTAAGCAGCTGCAGCAGGTATACAAAAGAGAATTAGTTCTTCATTATGATCAAACGCCCATTATGATTGAAGTGGATGAACTAAAAATGAAGCAAGTGCTGATTATTTTGCTTGATAATGCAATTAAATACAGTACGGATAAAATTGAAGTGACCGTTGAAAAAAAGCAGGGAGATGTCATTATCAAAGTGAAAGACTATGGAATTGGTATTCCAAAAGAAGATCTTGCACATATTTTTGAACGTTTCTACCGAGTGGATAAAGCTAGAAGCAGAGCTACGGGAGGAACGGGGCTTGGACTATCGATTGCACAAACTATTGTCCGTCAGCATAAAGGCGAGATTTTTATTAAAAGTGAAGAAGAACAAGGGACGGAAGTTGTGATTCATCTTCCCGTTTCATCTACAAATTAAGAAAGCCGCCTTTAACAGGCGGCTTTTGTGTAGTTATGATGCCGATTTTTGGTTTCTTACTCGTAATTTTCTCAAGTCCGCTTGGAAAAACAGATAAAGTGATGCAACTATAAAAATACTAAATCCAATTATTTCAAGGGGTTCTCCACCAGCTTCAAATAGCTTAACCAAACCTTCACCGCATAACTCTCCCCCAATAAAAATAAGGAAAATACCAAGCGCTTTAAAAATAATCCAAAGGTTCAGCTTAATAGCTGTTTTGAACAAAATGTATGTAATAACGACGGCCAGCAAAATGCCACTTATACTGCCGAATACAATAGAAGAGGCGTGATGATTCACTTGTGTTAGATTAAAAATGATTAGTTCTGTTCCTTCACGAAAGACAGATAAAAAGGCTAAAACGATTAATCCCCACTTGGAAGAGCTTTTGGGAATTTTTGATGTAACTGAAGATGTCACTTCTTTGCTTCGGTGCAACCACAGAATAAAATAAGCAATAAGGCCTGCAGCTAAAAGCATCATGACTCCTTCAAAAATTTCTTCTGACTCTTCTTCTAACTCTTTCGCCTCATTAAAACCAATAAAGCCAAATACTAAGCTGAAAATAAGGCCAGCAACAGCGCCAATAAAGACGGAATATTTTAAGTCTTTTCGGCCGATTTTTGTAACATGAGCTAAAATAATTCCAATGATAAGGGATGCTTCTAAACCTTCACGAAGCGACAAAGCCAAACTTGACCACATAAAAAGCTCCCCTTATGTTAAATGATAAATAATAATTTCTCTCTAATTTTAATGATAATGATTATCGTTTTCGATGTGATTTTTGGCTCTTTAAAAATTCTTACTTATATAAGATTTCTCCGACTAAAGTATGAAAGTATTTCATTATAAAGTCGTTCGAAACGCAAGGACAAAACGAATAAAATAAGAGTATCAACAATCAGTGGAGGTTTTAGTATGAGTCATACTCTTTTTATAAAAGCAAATGACAGATCGGCAAGTGAAGCGGTCAGCGTAAAATTATATGATGCGTTTTTAGAAAGCTATCAACAATCGCACCAAGGTGAAGAAATAATGGAGCTGAATTTGTTCAAAGAAGAACTTCCTTATTTAGGTGCTGACATGATAAACGGTCAGTTTAAATTAGCAAGAGGGCTAGAAGTGACGGCAGCGGAAAACAAAGCAGCAGAAATTGCTAATTGTTACCTAGAACAATTTGTTAAAGCTGATAAAATTGTCATTGCCTTTCCGCTTTGGAATTTTACTGTGCCGGCCGTGCTTCATACGTACTTTGATTATTTAAATCAAGCAGGCAAAACGTTTAATTATACGCCAGAAGGTCCTGTGGGATTACTGGGCGATAAAAAGGTGATGTTATTAAACGCGCGTGGCGGAGTATATTCAGAAGGTCCAGCAGCTGAGGTCGAAATGGCCGTTAAATATGTTAGCAGCGTACTTCAATTCTTTGGAATCACGGACGTGAACTCCGTTATTATTGAAGGACATAATCAGTTTCCGGATCGTGCTCAAGAAATTATTGAAAGTGGCTTAGAACAAGCGGCACAAGCAGCCAAAATATTTTAAATAACCGTAGTAAAAAAGGACAGGACAAAAGTATTTTAGGTAAAGGTATATCCGAACGATAAATCGTTCGGATTTTTTGCTGTATATCTTAAAAGTTAATAGGTAAAATGAATAAATAAGATAAAAGATATTCGCTTTATCTATGGGAGGAGCAGAGATGGATATTCGTCAGCTTAATTATTTTTTAGAAGTCGCTAAATTAAGGAGCTTTACTAAAGCATCTCAAAGTCTTCATATTTCACAGCCGACCTTGAGCAAAATGGTGAAAAACTTAGAAGAAGAATTGGAAGTAGAATTAATTGACCGGTCCGCAAGACAGATTGATTTAACGGATGCCGGGGAAGTTGTGTATGCGCAAGGACAAAAAGTTATGGCATCCATTGATGAGCTATCGACTTATCTATATGATGTGATGAATCTGAAAAAAGGCATGATTAAAATTGGAATTCCTCCATTGATTGGAGTCCTGTTCTTTCCAAAGATTATTAAAGGGTTTCAGCAGCTCTATCCAGATATCACAATTAAACTTATTGAATACGGAGCCAATCGTGTTCAAAAAGCAGTAGAAAAAGGAGAGTTAGACTTAGGTGTAGCGGTGCTTCCAGTAAATGAACATCTTTTTGATATTAATCCTTTTATCTCTGAAAAAATGCTTTTATATGTTCACCGTTCTCATCCTTTGGCCTCTAAAACTCATGTGGAAATTAATGAACTAGCCCAAGAGAAATTTATTTTATTTAATGAAGATTTTACGCTTCACGACCGGCTTATTCAGGCGTGTCAACAAGCAGGATTTGAACCTAACGTAGCTTACGAGAGCTCTCAATGGGATTTTATTGGTGAAATGATTGCGGAAAACTTAGGTGTATCTATCTTTCCACAGTCCATTGCAGCAAAAGTGGATTCTGCTGTTGTAAAAGCAATTCCTATTACCAATCCTTCAATTTCATGGGATTTAGGATTGATTTTAAAAAAAGATAAATATATTTCATATGCCTCTAAACAATTCCTTCACTATATGAATGAACAGCATTCTGTTTTATATAGATAAAATGCATATGTTGTATTGAATATATGTATTTTACGAAAGAAAGAATGTGCGTTAAAGTAGATAGTGTAGAAAACATACACGAAAACAAACATTGATTCCGCGCGGTGTCAGTAAAAAATACGGAGGCTGATTTTACATGGCACAAAATAGCTATCAAAAAGGTTTAGATAAATTAATGGAATATACGTTAACGAGTAACAATGATATTTCGACTCATTTAAAAATTACGGAAGACTTAAAAGACCTAGCTCCTGACGTTGGGAAATATATTATTGAATTTGCCTATGGAGACATTTATTCACGACCAGGTTTAACGAATAAGCAGCGAGCTTTAGTTACCATTTCGTCATTAGTTACTCAGGGTACAGAGCCTCAGCTTGAGCTGCATTTAAACACAGGTTTAACGGCTGGACTAGAGCCGAATGAAATTGTGGAGAGCATCATTCAATTAATTCCATATACGGGTTTCCCTCGCGTGTTAAATGCTTTGAGCGTAGCCAAGAAAGTATTCGCTCAGCGTGACGTGGAAGTAGAGACAGGCGAAAAAGAGCTAGTAGAAAATAAATAATAAGCACAAAAAAGACGCTCTAAAAGAGCGTCTTTTTTTATGCGAGCTGCTTTTGTTTGGTTTCTTTTCCTAGAAAAACAACCGAACCAACACCGATTAAAATAGCTGCACAAAAGATGGAGAACGTAATCGTTAAAGACGCACCTTGGGTTGACATATACCCAACTAACAGCGGTCCTAAAATTCCTCCAATTCGTCCAAAAGAAGCTGCCATTCCAGCCCCTGTGCCTCGAATAGATGTCGGATATTGCTCAGGTGTATACGCGTATAAGGCTCCCCAAGCGCCTAAGTTGAAGAAAGACAACAGCATACCTGCTGTTAGCAGCAGCCAAAGTGACTCTGCATTTCCGAAGATATATGCGCTGGCAGCCGTACCTAACAGATATGTGACCAATACGAATTTTCGGCCCATGCGTTCAATAAACCAAGCAGCCGTATAATAGCCAGGCAGTTGAGCTAATGTCATAATCAATACATATTCAAAGCTTTTGATTAAGCTAAATCCTTTAATGACCATGACGCTAGGTAGCCATAAAAACATGCCGTAATATGAAAATACAACGCAAAACCACAGAACCCACAGCATAACGGTAGATTGACGATAAGGCTTAGACCACACGCTTCTTACATTGTCCGTAATAGACGGTTTCTTTTCCTTTGTCGCCTCTAAAAATTGAGGAGAATCTGGCAGTTTGATGCGCAAATAAATGGCGTACAATGCTGGTATAGCCGTTAGAATAAGAGCTAGCTGCCACCCGTAAGCTGGGATTACAAAGTAAGAAATAAGTGCTGCCAGTAGCCAGCCGAACGCCCAAAAACTTTCTAACAAGACGACCACTTTACCGCGTTTTTCCGGCGCCACGGTCTCAGACACAAGGGTAGAAGCAACAGGCAGCTCTCCTCCTAAACCCATTCCAATTAAAAATCGAAATACTAAAAAAGCAGCAAGGGTAGTAGTAAGAGCCGAAAGTCCGCTTGCCACTGAAAAAAGAACAAGAGTCACAATAAAAACGGTTTTTCGCCCAATTCGATCAGCCAGCAGCCCGAACATGAGAGCTCCAACGGCCATCCCGATCGAGTTAACGCTGCCTATCCAACTCATTTCAGTAGGGGAAAGTCCCCATTCAGCGTGAAGAGCTGCAATGATAAAAGACAAAATGCCAACATCCATGGCATCGAATAGCCATCCTAGCCCTGCGATGCCAAGAAGCTGACGTTCTGATAATTGTTTTGTTTTCATGTCTTCCTCCTAGAAGCAAAGAATTTTGCTTTAAGTTTACACCTGTCTTGACATAATGTCACGTCTATTTTAAAGAAAAAATGCAAACGGAAAAGCTCTATACCTTAAGGTATAGAGCTAATTGTATTCTCACATTTTATCGTAAAGCATTTTTCCAGGCCATGTATACGCCATATGACCGCCATCTACCGTAATGCAGTCACCCGTTACATATGAGCTGTCATCGGATGCTAAAAATAATACGGCACCGGCTACTTCTTCTGGTTTGCCTAAACGGCCCATGGGATCGACCCATTCATATGCTTTTCTGAATTTTTTTCCTTCTTCAGCGCCTGATAAATCATCAAGAAGAGGCGTTTCAATTGTTCCAGGAGCAATTGAGTTAACGCGAATACCTTCACGAGCGTAGTCAATTGCCATGGTTCTTGTTAAGTTGGTAATAGCACCTTTCGCCGCGTTATAGCCAGAACGGTCTAAGTCTGCTGCCAGTCCGGATACGGATGAATTATTAATAATCGACCCGCCATTTTCTAACATCAGCGGAATAACATATTTGCTTACAAGAAATGTTCCGCGTAAATCTACCGACATTAAGCGATCCCAAAGTTCTACAGGATATTCGTGAAGCTTACCGCCTTCTGTGTCTGTCCCCGCATTATTAAAAAGAATATCCACTTTTCCAAATTTATTTTCAATTTCCGCTGTGAACTCTTTTACTTTTTCTTCTTCAGCTACATCGATATAGTAGGCGTATGCTTCACCGCCAGCGTCTTTAATTTCTTTTGCTACTTTTTTTACCCCGTCCAAATTAATATCGGCACAAATAACAACCGCTCCTTCTTTCGCAAAGCGCTCAGCAGTTGCTTTTCCTATACCAGAGCTTGACCCTGTAATAACAGCAATTTTTGATTCTAAACGTCCCAATTGTATCCCTCCGAAAAAATAAATATATAAGTATGTATGTTCATGTACCCATCTATTATTTTGATAAAACGTCGCTAGTTTATACGTATGTGAATAGAAATAAAAAGACGCAGCAAAACAAATCCATTGTATAATGAACAGCAGTATGTCAGGAAAAATGAGGTGTTTGCATGAAAGCAATCATAAAAAGTTTTATCAATGGACTCTTAACGATTGTCCCTATTATCCTTGTTATTTATATTTTGGTAAGAGTATTTAATTTTTTAGACAGCATTTTAGGGAACGTATTGAAGCCCTATATGAAGCAGGATTATATACCTGGTATTGGAATCTTAGCAACGCTTGTCTTAATTACGTTCTTAGGGTGGTTATCTACCCGTTTTTTCGCTGGGAAAATTATTAACTTAATTGATCGATTGTTAGAAAAAATACCGCTTGTTAAAACGCTATATAGTGTCATTAAAGATACATTTCAATCTTTTCTTGGAGAGAAAAAGTCTTTTTCAAAAGTAGCTTTAGTGCCAATGCCCGGCACGTCAATGAAAGTCATAGGGTTTGTGACCTCTGAAGAAGTAGAAGAGGTTATTCACTCGTTAAAAGACCATGTCGCTGTCTATGTTCCACAAACTTTTCAAGTAGCCGGTTTTACTTTTTTGATTCCAAAAGAAGAAATTGAATGGTTAGATATTAAGCCGGAAGAAGCAATGAAGTTCGTGTTATCTGGGGGAGTATCTAGTTCAAAAGCAGAAAAATAACAGAAGGCTTGAAGCCTTCTGTTATTTTTGTTGGAGTAAAGCTGTTAAAAGATTAAGCGGTTCTTCCAACGGTTTAAGTTCCGTTAAATTTCCAACCATGCCTTTTACAATAGCAGCGGTAGGCTTATCTTTTTTTAGCTCCGTTTGTAAAATGTGAAAGCTGTCTGCGTGTTCATCAGAAATATGATCGCTGGTGTCTAGCAGATGTTTAATTTCCTCAAGAGCTTGTTTTACCTGCTCATTTTTACTTAGAAAAGTCGTTCGTTCCTTTCCATATATATCTTCACCAAAAGAAGCGGGAATAAGGGGACGAGGTTTTCTAGCTAATAAATCTTCTACTAATACATCAACTCGTTCCATTATGTACTGCGCGACTTCTTTAAAGGTAAGCTCGTATTGATTGAAGATAATAATTTCTAAAAAGGAATGATGAATACCTTCAATCATTTTCGTTAAATCGGAGATATAAGGAGTTACGTCTTCTCCGTATACGCTAACGAGGCTTTTGCGATGAAAGTAAAACGTTTCTCGCTGCATTTTATGAACAAAGGTCTCCACTTCTTTGTTAAATGGAATCGATTTTTCACGGATTTGCATGATAATAAAATCTCTGTGCTCTGTAATAAATTCATAGAAATAGATGAGCTGATTCATATAGCGGCTGCGGGCATCGTTTACTTCCTCGTCGAGAGCATAAACAGAGCTAAAGAGCTTTTCATAGTAAAAGTTTAGAATTGATAATAAAAGTGCATCCTTAGATTTGAAGTGCAGGTAAAATGCACCTTTTGAAATGTTGCATTCATCTACAATTTCTTGCACAGAGGTAGCATTAAATCCTTTTTTTGCAAAAAGCTTAATCGAAGCTTCAATTATTCTTTTTTCTTTTTCTTTCAAGTATTCTACCTCCTTTATTGAACAATTTGACCATTCATTTCGTTAGATAATAGTATCATACACTAAAAAAGATAAAGGTATATATCAAAGTTAAGAACGGGAGTCAGTTCCTCTAAAAAAGATTTATCGTAAATATGTCTTTATTATGAACATATTAGGAGAGAGACTGCTTAGGGTTGACACTGACCAGTTAGTCATTTATATTTTAAGTTGTTGTGACCAATCAGTCAATTTTATTAGTATACATATATTTGAAGGAGGATATGCATTGGGGAAGTTTATTAAATTTTCATTGAAAAATAAATTTGCAGTATGGCTGTTAACACTCTTTGTCATTATTGCAGGGCTGTATTCAGGATTTAATATGAAGCTAGAGACTATTCCTGATATATCAACGCCTGTTGTAACAGTCAGTGCAACTTATCCGGGCGCCACTCCGGAACAAGTGGCAGACAAGGTGAGTAAGCCAATTGAACAAAAGCTTCAGGGACTGAGCGGCGTTGACACAGTTAGCTCGTCTTCTTATGAAAATATGGCTACCATTCAAGTTGAATATGGCTTTAGTAAAAATATGGAGAAGGCAGAAGACGAAGTCAGACGAGCTCTTTCAAACGTGGATCTGCCAGATGATGTAGAGGAACCAAATGTTTCAAGACAAAGCATCAGTGATTTTCCGATTATTTCATTAAGTGTTTCAGATGATAAAAAATCATTAGAAGACTTAACGAAGTATGTAAAAAATACCGTTGTTCCACAAGTTGAAAAAGTGCAAGGCATTTCTTCGGTCAGCGTGTCAGGAGAACAAGTTGAAGAAGCAGAACTTGTATTCAAACAAGACAAGCTCAAGCAGCTGGGACTCGATGAAGATACGGTGAAAAAGCTGATCCAAGCATCCGATGCAAAAGTGCCGGCTGGTACGTATACGATGGATGGATCTCAAAAATCTGTTGTGGTAGACGGAAAGATGACAACGGAAAAAGATTTGGAAAACTTAGAAATTCCAGCTGTGCCTAGTCAAGGAGCTGCTCAAGGTCAGCAACAAGGAATGAGCCAGCAGCAAACACAAGGAGCCGTGCAGCAGGCGCCATCCGCAGCTTCGATTCCAACTGTGAAATTAAAAGAAATTGCGGATGTTAAAGTGACGGGGAAAGCAGAATCCATTTCTCGCACGAACGGAAAACCTTCAATTGCTGTACAAGTTGTCAAAGCGAAGGATGCGAACACAGTAAATGTTGTAAATGATATTAAAGAAAAAATGAATAGCCTAGAAAAGAAAAATAAAGACCTTCACGTTGACAATATTTTTGATCAAGGTAAACCAATTGAAGATTCTGTTCATACGATGCTAAATAAAGCTATTATCGGTGCGGTCTTTGCGGTTATTATTATTCTTTTATTTTTACGTGATATTCGTTCAACGATTATTGCCGTTATTTCAATTCCGCTTTCGCTATTAATCGCCATTTTGGCGCTCAAATCAATGGATATCTCTTTAAATATTATGACGCTTGGAGCGATGACTGTAGCCATCGGAAGGGTTGTAGATGATTCCATTGTCGTTATTGAAAATATTTACCGCCGCATGGCTTATCAGGAAGAAAAGCTTACAGGAAAAGATTTAATTGTCGCGGCGACGAAAGAAATGTTTGTTCCAATTTTCTCTTCTACAGTCGTAACCGTGGCCGTATTCTTACCGTTAGGTCTCGTAGAAGGACCGGTAGGAGAGCTATTCTTACCGTTTGCGTTAACGGTTGTTTTTGCACTGTTAGCATCACTGCTAGTAGCGGTAACACTCGTGCCAATGCTTGCTCATTCGTTATTTAAAACAAATGTAAAAGTCAAAGAAGAAAAGCCAAGCAAACTAGCGCACGGATATAAGCGAATTTTGAACTGGACGCTAAACCATAAGCTTATTTCCTTTGCGTTAGCCGTACTACTGTTAGTAGGAAGTTTATTTTTAGTTCCTTCTATTGGGGTTAGCTTTTTATCATCCGATCAAGAAAAAACGCTGACGCTTACGTATACACCGAAAGCCGGACAGTCTCAAAGCGACGTAGAAAAAGCAGCTAATCGCGCAGAAGCGTACTTGATGAAGCGAGATGGTGTCAAAACGGTTCAGTATTCGTTCGGTGAAGGTAACTCTTTTAATCCGGGAAGCAAAAATAACGTTTTAACATTTGTGCAATATGACGAGGATACACAAAACTTTGATAAAGAGCAGGACAAAGTATTAAAAGCTCTTAATAAACAAGCGAATCAAGGTGAATGGGGCTCCATGAATACGGCGTCTAGCGGCAGCAATAATTCATTAAACGTCCTTATTTACGGAGATAGCTTAGACGAAATCAAACCTTATGCTGACAAAGTTCAGCGCGTTTTAGAAAAGCATAAAGAACTGAAAAATGTCGATTCTACGCTTTCAGATACGTTTGATGAATATACGCTAGTACCGAACCAAAAGAAAGCCGCTGAACTCGGCTTGTCTGCTAGTCAAATCGGAATGCAAATTTCCAACCTTGGACAGCGTGAAGTGTTAACAACTATCCAAAAAGACGGAAACGAAATTAACGTATACCTTCCAAAAGAAAAAGAGGATTTCTCTACTTTTGCCGAACTTTCAAGCACAAAAGTGACCTCTCAAACTGGACAGGAAGTTACATTAAATGAAGTTGTCGATATTAAAAAAGGTAAAACGTCGAATACGGTAACGCGCCGTGATAATAAAATTTATGCAGAGGTAAGTGCCGATATTAAGAGTGACGATGTAGGCGGTGTTTCTTCTAACGTCCAAAAAGAAGTGAAGAAAATTGATTTGCCAAGTGATATGGACATTAACTTTGGCGGAGCATCAGAGCAAATTAATGACTCATTTAGTCAATTAGGAATTGCCATGCTCGCAGCCATTGGTATCGTGTACTTCGTACTTGTACTGACATTTGGTGGAGGTTTAGCGCCATTTGCTATCTTATTCTCACTTCCATTTACACTCATTGGTGCGCTAGTGGCGCTTTTAATCTCTGGGGAAACGATTAGTATTTCTTCGATGATTGGAGCTCTTATGTTGATTGGAATTGTGGTAACCAATGCGATTGTTCTGATTGACCGCGTGATTCATAAAGAGCAAGAGGGTCTTTCAACGCGTGAAGCTTTACTAGAAGCTGGAATGACACGTCTTCGCCCGATCTTAATGACAGCTATTGCAACGATTGGTGCACTGCTTCCATTAGCTTTTGGATTTGAAGGTGGAGGCCTTATTTCAAAAGGGCTAGGGGTTACCGTGATTGGAGGACTAACAAGTTCTACGCTGCTTACGCTCATTATCGTTCCAATCGTCTATGAGTTTTTTATGAAGTTTAAGCGCAAAAAAGTAAAAGAGTAGAAGCAAGACAAATTTCCGCTTTTGAGGTGAATAGCGATGAAGTCAATTGATAAACTAATGAAACAGCTGATTCAACAAGGAATTAAAGCAAAGAAAGTGACGATTGATAAATCAAAGCGCCAGCAGTGGATGTCCATGTCATTGCCTAAAACGGCATGGCAGCATTCAAAATAAAAAAGAGCTGACTTAGAGTCAGCTCTTTTTTATTAACGATCTGTATCTTCAAATGATCCTTCTTGATAGGCGTCGCTTACTTGCTCATGTGTTTCTGCTAGACCTTGTGAGAGTGCATCTTGTCGGTTATAATCTTCTGTTTCGAACTGGCGGTCAGCCATTTCATTTGTATCTGGCTGCTTTTTAGGCTGTTTTTTTGAATTCATTTTCACCACTCCTATTTAATAAAGTGAGACCACGGTTAGTGTGCGATGAAAGGAAATACATTATACATGAAAGAAAGAGCTTCGACTCGTCGAAGCTCTTTCTTTCATATTATTGTTGTTTTTTATCTAAGAAGATTTTTTCAATATCATCAAGTACGATATTAGCTGCTAACACACCGCCTGCGGTATTCCAAGTAGCATCATCTACTTTATGAACATGATTTTCTTGAGCCACTTTTAGCTTTTTAAAGAGAGGATCGTTTATCCATTCTTTTTCAAGCTTTGTTGCTTCACCGTCTCCCGTTTCATAAGAGAAGTAAAATAGCTGATCGCCGTCCATTGCCGGAATGCGTTCTTTTGTTGCATTCATTTCAGCAAAATCATCCTTGTCTTGAGACTCAGGGCGAGCAAATCCAAGCTGATCTAAAATAACACCTGAGAATGAATCTTTATGATAGATACGAACGTCTCCAGCTGTAAAGCGTACAACTGAGATTTTTTGTTTTAACTGATCTCCAAGGCGTTTCTTTAAATCTGCTACGCGATTGTCATAGTCAGCTAATACTTCTTTACCTTTTTCTTCTTTGTTTACAGCTTTTGCATATAGCTTAAAGTTTGATTTCCAGTCTCCGCGCAGCTCCTCAGAGAATACAGTCGGAGCAATTTGACTAAGCTGATTGTATACTTTTTCTTGTCGCATTTTATTTCCGATAATCAAGTCAGGCTTTAAAGCAGCGATTGCTTCTAAGCTTGGCTCGCTTTCTGTACCCACACTTTTAACGCCTTTCATCTGACCTTTAATATGGTCATACCACGGATTTCCTAACCATGATTGAACAGCGCCCACAGGCTTTACACCCATTGCAAGAAGAGCTTCAGTACCTTCGTTTGTTAAAACGACCACTCGTTTAGGCGTTCCTTTAATCTCTGTTTTATCCATTGCGTGTTTTACTGTATAAGTTTCGCCAGAACCCTCAGTTTTTTCTTTTTTATTATCGTCAGCGCTGTTTGAATTACCGCAGGCTGCCAGCACAAGCAGTGTCATAATGGTAAGAATAGATAACAAATATGACAACTTGCCTTTAGAATATGTATTCACATCTCTTCCTCCTCTTAAGTGATAATGATTTTCATTAACAATTAAGATAATATTCTAACTTTTAAGCGGTGTCAATTAAAAATTGAAAATGATTCTCAAAATCATTGACACTTTTTTCAATGTTTCCTAAACTAAAGGTTAGATATATATAGGAATCATCTTAGAGGAGAGCAATGAAAATGATGCTACGCAGTGTTCAAATGAAAGTAATGGGGCTCATCATTGGAATCATGCTGCTTTTAATCTGTATTGGATTAAGTATCGTACTCGGATACACAGATACAAGTATCAAAACAGCATTTGAAGCTTTTCAAGCGTTTAACGGTTCGAATGAGCACATAGTTATTCAAAATATTCGATTGCCGCGCGCTATAATTGGTGCTGTGGTAGGTATTTGTTTAGGAATTGCAGGAGCAATGATGCAGGCGTTAACGAAAAACCCACTTGCTTCACCGGATATTATCGGTGTGAACGCTGGGGCCAGCTTTTTTATTGTTGTTGCAGTGATGATTTTTTCGGTCAATTCACTTCAAGCTTTTACATGGATTGCATTTGTAGGAGCGGCACTAACCGTAGTGGTTGTCTATTTTCTTGGGTCCATTGGAAAAGAAGGGCTAACGCCTATCAAACTGACGCTCGCAGGAGCGGCTATTGCAGCCTTTTTCTCTTCTTTAACACAAGGACTGCTAGCTGTGGATGAATCTTCGCTTGATCAAGTCCTCTTTTGGCTGGCAGGGTCTGTGCAAGGACGCAAGGTTGAAATGTTGTATGGCATACTGCCTTATGTAGTGCCAGCAATTATTGTTACTTTTTTTATCGCTTCAAAAATTAATATTTTAACGATTGGTGAAGATGTAGCCAAAGGATTAGGTCAAAGAACAGCTCTTGTCAAAATTATAAGCGGCATCATTATTGCGATTTTAGCGGGGGGAGCCGTTGCAGTAGCCGGTCCCATTAGCTTTGTAGGAATCATTGTTCCTCACGTTGTAAGAGCAATCGTAGGACAAGATTATCGCTGGGTATTTCCTTATAGTGCGGTTGTCGGCGGGATTTTAATTTTATTAGCTGATGTTGGCGCAAGGTACGTCATTATGCCTCAAGAAATCCCTGTTGGAGTCATGACTGCTGTTATTGGCACACCTTTCTTTATCTATATGGCAAGGAAAGGGGCGAAGACGTCATGAAAACATACTTATCTCTTCGCTTAAAGAGAATTTCATTTTTAGTTAATATAAAAGCTGCTCTAATCATTACCGGATTTTCAGCTGTCCTTGTTGCACTCTTTTTGTTAAGTGCAGGTACGGGTGACTTATTTATTAATCCATTTCGTGTAATTAAAATTTTAGCGGGTCATGGGTTGGAGTTTGAACAATTAGTTGTTACATCTTTTAGACTGCCGCGTATTATTGTTGCCATTTGTGCTGGTATTTGTCTAGCTATTGCGGGCGCTATCTTGCAGGGGCTTGTGAGAAATCCGCTTGCTTCCCCAGACTTAATTGGATTAACAGGAGGAGCGTCAGTTGGTGTAGTGTTATTTTTGACACTATTTAGTGATAAAAGCAACTCGTTAACCGTAAGTATTAATTGGATGCCTGTTAGCGCATTTTTAGGTGCCGTGGCAGTGGCGCTTTTACTTTATGTGTTTGCCTGGAAAAATGGTGTCTCTCCTATTACACTAGTATTAATAGGAATTGGATTAACAGCGTTAACGAAAGCTATGACCACGCTGTTTATGATTATGGGTCCTATCTACCGCGCTAGCCAGGCAAATATTTGGATTACCGGAACGGTTTATGGTTCAAATTGGGCCAGTGTTTCCGTACTAGTTCCAGTTACTGCAGGGCTGGTTATAATTACGATTTTAATGATTCGAAATTTAAATGTTCAAGAATTAGGTGAAGAAATTGCGACTAACGTTGGAAGTCGCGTTCAAAAAAATCGATTGGCACTATTGCTGATGAGCACAGCTTTAACCGGGAGCGCCGTTGCATTTGCCGGTGGAATTAGCTTTGTAGGGTTACTTGCTCCACATATTGCCCGAAAGCTTGTAGGTTCGTCATTCGGCGCTTTAATACCGCTATCGGCACTAATCGGAGCGATTTTAATCACAGCAGCAGATTTAATTGGCCGAACATTCTTCTTGCCAATCGAAGTGCCAGCAGGTGTATTTACAGCTGCAATTGGCGCACCATACTTCATTTATTTACTATACAAACAAAGAAACGTATAGCATTCTTTGTAGAAGGAGCGATTCGCATGCATTCGTTAGAAACAAAGTCGCTAACATTATCATATGGAGAAGCGATGATTATAGATGAGCTTGACGTTACCATCCCAAAGGGTGAGATTACGGTTTTTATCGGCAGTAATGGATGCGGAAAATCTACGCTGCTGCGTTCACTGGCAAGGTTATTGAAGCCACATGCAGGCTCTATTTTACTAGAAGGTTCTAAAATTTCTTCTCTTCCTACCAAGGAAATTGCAAAGCAGCTAGCAATCCTTCCTCAAGGTCCTGTTGCACCTGAAGGTCTGACTGTGCTGCAGCTTGTTAAACAAGGGCGCTATCCGTATCAAAATTGGTTCCGCCAGTGGTCTCAAGAGGATGAAGAAAAAGTGCAAAATGCACTGGAAGCAACAGGCTTAGCAGACTTGGCAGATCGTCAAGTTGATTCGCTTTCTGGTGGACAGCGTCAGCGCGCATGGATTGCCATGACCCTAGCGCAAGATACAGATATTATTTTACTTGATGAACCGACAACATATTTAGATATGACGCATCAAATTGAGATCTTGGACTTGTTGTTTGAACTGAATGAAAAAGAAAATCGTACCATCGTAATGGTGCTGCATGATTTAAACTTAGCTTGCCGCTATGCTCATCATATTGTGGCGCTTCAAGATAAAAAAATCTATGCACAGGGAAGACCAGAAGAAGTCATTAACTGCGATTTAGTACAGCGAGTCTTTAATATGAACTGTGAAGTGACGGTTGATCCGTTATTTGGAACGCCTCTTTGTATTCCTCATGGGCGCGGACGATGTATTGTGAATAAGCTGCGAGTTGAAACGCAGCATGCTCAGTAGGAATGAGCAAAGCGAGTTAGCAGAAAAATTCCGCTGTACGTTTAAAGATAACTCGCTGTACAGGTTTTCTCCTGCCAGCTGCATGGATGAAAGTAAGGTGAAGGTGCAGCTATTATGGATTCAAGAGACGATGGAGGCCGCTAGTTTGAGAGCAGCTGCTTCAATGTTAGCAAAGCGGTATAGTTTTGTTGTGGTTGCGGCTTTGTATTCATTTATTGTGTTTCAAAAAAAGATAAATGCATCGACTAAAAATGTATCTTTGCATACCGAACAAGTTGAAACGATGTGGCTTCCAAAAGTGTTTATCTCAGAAATTGAGACGACAGAAGTAACAGAGGATAATCGCGAAATTCTTCTTGATGAACTTCTTGATGAATTGTTTGCTCATCAAATTGAGCCGATGTGGTCAGTACTGCGTAAAGTGACAAAAATCTCAAAGCTGACGCTGTGGGAAAACGTAGCTGTTTATATTCACTGGCTTTATGATTTGCTTTTAGCAAACGAAGAAATAGACAATGTGAAAGTGCAAAAGAATTTACGATACGTGTTAGAAGAAGCTGAAGGACGTCACTTTGGTTCATATCATAACAATCCGCTTGCTCGGTACAGTTCACCTCCTCAATATATAGAGAAACAAAAGCAGGAGATAAGAGTACGAAAAACGTGCTGTTTGTCCTACCAAACAGGAGCCAAAGAGACTTATTGTCGAACGTGTCCGGTTATTTGTAAACCAAAGAAGGGAGTGACTGCGCATGAGTAAAACCTTTCAAGAGCAATTCGACGGTTTGATTGAAAAGTATACGGAACTAATGGTTGGAGAAACTGATGAACAGCTGCAGGAAAAAGTGAAAATGTGGGCACTTTACAACCATATCTCAAAATCTATGCCGCCTTTAACAAAGCATTGGAATCAATTATATCCAGACGCAAAAGCGGAAATGATTGAAATTGTGAAGGAAATAAAAGAGCTGAATGAGGCGCATCGAGCGTCACAGCGAAAACCAGAATAAAAACATTCATCACGAAGCTGATGAATGTTTTTTTATCAAAAAAGCTCCAGGTAGCTTTTTGATCTAGTGTGCATATGTTAATGAAGGGTGCCTATCTATCTGGTTGATAAAATGGTAAAATTAATGATAATTAGATAAAATTTGTGAGGTGTATGACAAGTGAAGGCGGGGGGTTGCTTTGGAACAAACGATAAGAAACTTTTTTTTATTGTTATCAAAAAGCAAAAAGTTAACAAAGCTGGCTAAGCGCTATGGTTTACGTTTTGGGGCAGCAAGGTTTGTTGCAGGGGAAACCATCGATGAAGCTGTTAGTGTGATAAAAAAGCTAAATGAACAGGGATTAAAAGTAACGATTGATTATCTCGGAGAGTTTGTGGAAAGTGAAGCTGAAGTCAATAATGCTGTGGCTCAATGCATAAAGGCCATCCATCTTATACACAAAGAAAGGTTAGATTCAGAAATTTCTTTGAAATTAACGTCTATGGGACTTGATATTTCTGAAGATTTGGCGCTTCATCATATGCGTCATATTCTAAATGAAGCGGAAAAATATAGCGTATTCGTGACGATTGATATGGAAGATTATAAGCGATGCAGCAAGACGATTAAGCTGTTTAAACAATTAAAAAGTGAGTATGACCACGTAGGGACGGTACTTCAGGCATACTTATATCGAACAGAAAGTGACGTTCGCGAATTAGATGCTTATGCTCCTAAATTAAGGTTAGTAAAAGGAGCGTACAAAGAAGCGGCAGACGTGGCTTTTCCTGATAAAGAAGACGTAGACGAAAACTTCAAAAACATAATTGGACTTCATTTATTAAACGGTCACTACACAGCAGTTGCTACTCATGATGAACGAATCATTCAGTATACAAAAGAGTTTGTTAAAAAGCATGGAATTTCAATGAATCAGTTTGAATTCCAGATGCTATACGGTATTCGACCAGAAAGGCAGGTTCAGCTCGTAGCAGAACAATATCAAATGAGAGTGTACGTTCCTTATGGAACGGACTGGTATGGGTACTTTATGAGACGCCTTGCAGAAAGACCTGCAAATGTCGCATTTGTCTTAAAAGGAATCGTAAAAAAATAACCATGAAATGGTCGTGATGACAGAATAAGAAATAGTCAAAAATCGAACATGATTCGATTACTCATGTTCGATTTTGAGGTTAATGTCCTTGTGTATTATGCTTTGTGTACTGCTGGTTTTGAGATGTCTTTTTGCCGCGTCCGTGCGGTTCATTAACCGGTCCAGCATTTCCTTTGACGCTTGCTGCGCTTACACCTGCTGAAGATGGATCTTTCTTTAATTTACTCACAAAATCACCTCCTGTGTATTAAGATAACCAAACACATTAAAAATAGTTAGAGATAATATTGTGAATATATTGCGAAAATTTAAAAAATGATTTATAGTAAAAACAGAGATTAACAGTGACTCTCTTTTTTTACACATAAAATGAATGACTATTCATTCAATATATCAAAGGGGATGTGGGGATAATTATGAACATAAAAAAAGCCGCCGTTTTAGGTTCAGGAGTTATGGGTTCTGGAATTGCAGCTCATTTAGCGAACGTAGGAATTCCAACGCTTTTGCTAGATGTGGTTCCAGCTTCATTAACACCAGACGAGGAAAAAAAACAGCTAACGCTTGAAGATAGGCAAGTCAGAAATCGGTTGAGCACAACTGCTTTAGCTAAATTAACGAAGCAAAAACCGGCACCTTTAACGTCGAAGTCGTCACTATCGTTAATTACGCCGGGAAACCTTGAAGATCATTTACAGCAGTTAAGCGACTGCGATTGGATCATTGAAGTAGTAGTGGAACGCCTTGATATTAAACAGCAGTTGTTTGAAAAAATTGACGGCGTACGAAAAAAAGGAAGTATTGTAAGTTCAAATACTTCGGGGATATCCATTCACGAAATGGCCAAAGGACGCTCAGAAGATTTTAAAGCGCATTTCTTAGGAACGCACTTTTTTAATCCACCTCGTTATTTAAAGTTATTAGAAATTATTCCAACTCATGACACAAAATCAGAAATTGTTGAATATATGAAAACGTTTGGTGAAGATGTATTGGGTAAAGGAGTAGTTATTGCAAAAGATACGCCTAACTTTATCGCCAACCGTATCGGTACGTACGGTTTACTCGTGACCGTTCAAGAAATGTTAAAAGGTAATTACAGCGTGGGAGAAGTTGACTCTGTGACGGGTCCCTTAATTGGAAGACCAAAAAGCGCAACGTTTCGAACGTTAGACGTAGTGGGACTAGACACATTTATTCATGTGGCCAACAATGTGTTTGACAAAGTGGAAGGCAAAGAAAAAGAGGTATTCGACGTGCCTTTATTTATGAAACAAATGCAGGAAAATGGCTGGCTGGGAAGCAAGTCGGGGCAAGGCTTCTTTTTAAAGAAAGGCAAGGAAATTTTAGAACTTGATCCTAATACACTTCAATACGTCGAAAGAAAGAAGTTAAAAACGACTTCTACCGAATTAAGTAAGCAGGCAAAAGGGCTGCAAAACAAAATGAAAGCGCTTATATATTCTGATGATCGTGCTGGACAGCTTCTTTGGAACATTATCAGCCCCGTTCTTGTGTATGCAGCACAGTTGAAAAATGAAATCGCCGACGATATCGTCGCCATTGATCAAGCTATGAAGTGGGGATTTGGCTGGAAAATGGGTCCTTTTGAGACGTGGGATGCAATTGGTTTAGAAAAATCAATTGAGAAGATGGAGCAGTCTGGCTTAGCCATCCCGCAGTGGGTAAAACAAATGCAGGAAAATGGATTTACAAGCTTTTATAAAGAAATGGAAGGTCAAACGCTTTACTACGAAGAGGATGAGTATAAAGCAGTAAAAGAAAATAAAAAGGTGATCCACCTGTCATCTTTACGCTCTCAAAATAATGTCATTTTAGAAAACAGCGGAGCGAGCTTAATTGATTTAGGAGATGATGTGGCATGCCTGCAGTTTACTTCTCCTAACAATGCGATTGGGCTAGATATTATCAGCTTATTGAATCAGTCTCTTGAAGAAGTGAACAAGAATTATAAGGGGCTGGTCATAGGAAACCAAGGAAAAAATTTCTGCGTTGGCGCTAACTTAGCTATGATTTTGATGGAAGCACAAGATGACAATTATTTTGAAGTTGAGCTTGTCATTAAACAATTTCAACAGGCAATGATGAAGGTGAAATATAACGAAAAGCCGGTTGTTGCAGCTCCATTTGCGATGACTCTTGGAGGCGGAGCAGAAATTTGCTTACCGTCAGCTAAAATCCAAGCTTCTGCTGAAACTTACATGGGCCTTGTAGAAGTAGGAGTCGGGTTAATTCCTGGCGGAGGAGGTAACAAGGAGCTTTATATCAAACAGCTAAATGGTTTACCGAACGGTGTAACGCTCGATCTTCAGCAAATTGCCAATAAAACATTTGAAACAATTGCTACTGCAAAAGTATCTACTTCTGCTGCAGAAGCTAGGCAGCTAAACTTTTTAAACCGCCATGATGCTATCAGTGTAAACGGAGATCACTTGCTGAATGATGCAAAGAACTCAGTCCTTGCTTTACACGACACGGGCTATAAACCGCCTGTAAAAACTAAAGTTCCTGTCGTTGGAGAAACAGGATATGCAACGTTGCTGCTAGGAGCTCAATCCATGAAATATTCAGGATATATATCAGAACATGATTACAAAATTGCTAGTAAGTTAGCATTTGTATTAGCTGGAGGACGCGTAGCGTTTGGTTCCAAAGTGGATGAAGAGTATTTGCTTGATTTAGAGAGAGAAGCATTTTTAAGCCTTGTTGGAGAAGCGAAGTCTCAAGAACGTATGCAGCACATGTTAGTTAAAGGAAAGCCACTGCGCAATTAAGGGGGAGAAAAAATGAGAGAAGCAGTTATTGTAGCAGGTGCTAGGACACCGGTCGGAAAAGCAAAAAAAGGTTCATTGGCAAGTGTTAGACCTGATGATTTGGGAGCTATTGCGGTTAAAGAAACTCTTCGCCGAGCAGGCGGATACGAAGGACCGATTGATGATTTAATTATTGGTTGTGCGATGCCTGAGGCAGAACAAGGTTTGAATATGGCTCGAAATATTGGCGCTCTTGCAGGTTTGCCTTATACGGTGCCAGCAATAACGATTAATCGTTATTGTTCATCAGGTTTGCAAAGTATTGCCTACGGTGCAGAACGAATTATGCTAGGGCAAGCCAAAGCAGTGTTAGCTGGAGGAGCAGAATCAATGAGTTTTGTTCCGATGTTTGGAAACGTAGCGCGTCCGAATGTTCAGCTGGTTGAAAATGCGCCGGAGTATTATATGGGCATGGGACATACAGCAGAACAAGTGGCGATGAAATACGGCATTTCACGTGAAGACCAGGATGCATTTGCCGTACGCAGCCATCAAAAAGCAGCAAAAGCACTTCAAGAAGGGAAGTTTAACGACGAAATTGTTCCCGTGGAAGTGACGCTTCGGAAAATCGATGAAAACAATAAGCTACGTGAACAAAAGCTGATGTTCTCTCAAGATGAAGGAGTTCGTCCTGGCACAACTGCGGACGTATTAGGGAAACTTCGTCCAGCCTTTTCGATTAAAGGATCCGTCACAGCTGGAAACTCTTCGCAGACAAGTGACGGAGCTGCATCCGTTTTTCTAATGGATAAAGAACAAGCTGAAGCAGAAGGCTTAAAGCCTTTGCTTAAGTTTCGCTCATTTGCAGTTGGAGGAGTTCCGCCTGAAGTAATGGGGATTGGCCCGATAGCTGCCATCCCTAAAGCTCTTAAACTAGCAGGGCTGGAGCTTTCTGATATCGGATTGTTTGAATTAAATGAAGCATTTGCTTCTCAAGCACTTGGCGTTATTCGTGAATTAAATATTAATGAAGATAAAGTAAATGTAAACGGAGGCGCTATTGCCTTAGGTCATCCATTAGGCTGTACTGGAGCTAAGCTGACTCTTAGCTTAATGCACGAAATGCAGCGTCGAAATGAGCAGTTTGGAATTGTCACCATGTGTATTGGTGGAGGAATGGGAGCTGCTGGTGTATTTGAATTGTTAGCATAATCATTTCAAAGGGGGATATGAACATGTCAAATAAAACAAAACAAATGATTAAAGGTGGAAGTTTTTTAATTGAAGAAGGCGATGCAAGCCGCGTCTACACGCCGGAGGATTATACATCTGAACAAAAGATGATTGCCAAGACGACAGATGAATTTGTAGAAAACGAAGTCCTTCCGCAAGTGGAATATTTAGAAAAGCATGAATTTGACCGTTCTGTAAAGCTATTAAAACAAGCTGGTGAATTAGGCTTGCTTGGTGCAGATGTACCGGAAGAATACGGTGGGCTTGGTTTAGATAAGATTACCTCGGCTTTAATTGCTGAAAAAATGTCTCGAGCAGGCGGATTTTCCATCACTCATGGTGCTCATGTAGGAATTGGGTCATTGCCAATCGTCTTATTTGGAACAGAAGAGCAAAAACAAGCATATTTACCTGCTTTAGCGGTAGGGGAAAAAATAGCGGCTTATGCGCTGACTGAACCGGGTTCTGGTTCGGATGCTCTCGGTGCTCGAACAACAGCTCGCCTTAACGCAGAAGGTACACACTATGTGTTAAATGGAGAAAAGCAGTGGATTACGAATGCTGGATTTGCTGATGTATTCGTGGTGTACGCAAAAATTGACGGCGATAAATTTTCTGCTTTTATCGTTGAGCGCGAATTTCCAGGCGTTTCGGTTGGCCCGGAAGAGAAGAAAATGGGAATCAAAAGCTCATCAACCAGAACGTTGATTCTTGAAGATGCGCTTGTTCCAAAAGAAAACGTGCTAGGTGAAATTGGAAAAGGCCATGTGATTGCCTTTAACATTTTAAATATTGGGCGCTATAAGCTTGGAGTTGGAGCAGTTGGAGCAGGGAAACGTGCGTTAGAAATTACGTCTCAATACGTTAACCAGCGTCAGCAGTTTAAAACGCCAATTGCTAAATTCTCATTAACACAAGAAAAGTTAGCCACAATGGCTTCTAAATTGTATGCAACTGAAAGCTCCGTATATCGTACGGTAGGACTTTTTGAAGACCATATGGGCCAGCTTTCAGAAGAACAGCAAAAAGACGGAAAACAAATTGCTGCTTCTATTGCTGAATATGCTATCGAATGTTCATTAAATAAAGTGTTTGCCACGGAAGCTCTTGACTACATTGTAGATGAAGGCGTGCAGCTTCATGGAGGCTACGGTTTTATGAGCGAGTATGAAATTGAGCGTCTGTATCGCGATTCTCGCATTAATCGTATTTTTGAGGGAACAAATGAGATTAACCGTCTTTTAGTACCAGGCACATATTTACGCAAAGCGCTAAAAGGAGAGCTTCCACTGCTTCAAAAAGCACAAACGCTTCAAGAAGAATTGATGATGCTTATGCCGCAGGAAGTAGGAAATGAGCCGTTAGATCAAGAAAAAATGCTTGTGCAAAACGGGAAGAAAATTGCGCTCTTGCTTTTGGGATTAGCTGCACAAAAGTATGGCAAAGAATTAGAAAAAGAACAAGAAATTCTCGTTAATATTTCTGATATGATTAGTAACGTATATGCAATGGAATCCACTGTTTTACGTACTGAAAAAGCCATTTCCAAAACAGGAGTAGATCAAAACAGCTTAAAATTAAAATACACGCAAGTATTCTGCCAAGAAGCATTTAATCGAATCGAAGCAGATGCAAAAGAAACGTTAATTGGCGTTGAACAAGGTGATACGCTTAGAGTCATGCTTTCGTCTCTTCGCAAATTAACTCGCTATACACCAATCAATGTAATTAGCGTAAAGCGCGAGGTTGCAAAAACGCTTCTAGAAGTAGAGAAGTTCACAGTTTAAGGAAAAAGGAGCTCGTTTTGCGAGCTCCTTTTTGTTTAAGAAGCCTCTATCTAGGTAAATGATAAAGGATGTGTTAAAATACGAAAAAAGCTTAAAATAAAGGGTGGTTGACGAAATGTCATTATTTTTTTATTCATATCCAAAGTGCGGTACGTGCCGAAAAGCAAAGAAGTGGCTCGATGATAACGGAGTAGCATATGAAGAAATTCATATTGTAGAAAATCCGCCAACAAAAGAGCAGCTGCAAGCTTACTATCAGAACAGCGGCCTAGAATTAAAAAAATTCTTTAATACAAGCGGTAAAAAATATCGCGAGTTAGGTCTTAAAGATAAAGTAAGCAGTGCGAGTGAAGACGAACTTCTGTCTATTCTTGCGTCAGATGGCATGTTAATTAAGCGTCCGCTGCTAACAGATGGACAAAAAGTAACGCTTGGTTTCAAAGAAGAGCAGTTTGAGGACGTGTGGAAGTAAGTTTTCAAATAGAAAATTTTTACCTTTTACGTTACACTGTTAATAGGAAGTTATTTTAGGTTGTAGAAAGTGTTCTCCACGTTGAAGGCGCTTTTTATATAAACAAATTACGATACATATTTTGGAGGGATTAAGATGAGTACACCAAAAGATTTGCGTTATTCTGAAGAGCATGAATGGGTAAAAACAGAAGGAGACGTTGTCCGCGTAGGTATTACACATTTCGCTCAAGCTGAGCTTGGAGACATCGTATTCGTTGAACTGCCAGAAGTAGGAGCAACAGTAGAAGCTGACGAGCCGTTTGGTAGCGTTGAATCAGTAAAAACAGTTTCTGAGCTTTACGCACCAATTAGCGGTGAAGTTGTAGCAGTAAACGACAACTTAGGCGATAGTCCTGAACTTGTTAATGAATCTCCATACGAAGAAGCATGGATGATTACAATCAAACCATCTGATGCTTCTCAAGTAGACAAGCTGATGACAGCAGAGCAATACGAAGAAATGACAAACGAAGGATAATATTCCTCCATAAATTGTCTTTATGAAAAGTTTTTGACTGGACACTCTATTAGTAAACAAGCTAAAGGAGTGTCTTTTTATGTTTGAAAAACAAAAAATGGACGTTACAGATCGCGTTACAGCTAAATTTCATGACGGCGGTATGAAATTATACGTTGATAAGCAGCCAATTGGTGAAGTTAGCTACGGAACAAGCGGCAATGAATACCGCTTTGAAGAAGGATATTCGCAAGAAAATAATAAGTTCTATCAATACGCGGACGTACAAAAACAAGGTGAAACGCAAAAATATACAGACTGCGATGAAGAAGCAGGATGGTGCTAAACAGTGGCAACTGCCGCTGTTTTTCTTGTTTTATAGAGATAATATGGCCTAAACTGCCTTTTAAAAGAGTTCTTTCTTGCAAATTTCTTTTAAAAAACAGGTGAACTGTGATACATTAACGAATATTGTATAGCATAAAGAAATGATGTTACTATACAACTGACGATTATGGGTGATGAAAATGGGGCTAATTGAAATTGAAAAAGTAATTATTGTCGAAGGAAAGTCAGATAAAAAGCGTATTCAAGATATCATTCGAGAACCAATTGAAATTATTTGTACAAACGGTACGATTAGTTTATCAAAGCTGGATGAAATTATTGACTGTACGTTTAACAAAGAGGTATACATACTCGTTGACTCTGATGATTCAGGGAATAAGCTGAGAAAACAATTTAAACGAGAGCTTCCGGAAGCAGAGCATCTATATATTGATAAAATGTACCGAGAAGTTGCTGCCGCCCCTAGACATCACATAGCAACAGTATTGCTGAGTGCCAATATCGATGTTAATGCAGAATTTTTAACATAAAAGGAATGAGCAACATGCAAGAATGGAGCGAAAAACAGCTGGATGATCAGTTAAAAGAAGGAGAAAGAGCCTTTATCTTTTTCCATACGCCTTTTTGCGGGACATGTCAGCTGGCAAAAAAAATGTTAACCGTGGCAGAAGCGATGCTGCCGGATGTAACCATCGGAATGAGCAATTTAAATTATATGCCTTCAAAAGCAGAATTATTTTCTATTGAAAGCGTACCTTGTTTGATTGAAGTGGAAAATGGTGAAATGGTAAAAAAACTCTACGCGTTTCATTCCATCGAGCACGTACTCGAGGAGCTTCGATAATCAAACGTTTGTTTAAAATGAAGAAGTGGAAAGAGAGCGAACCGTTGGGGCTGTTGAAATCTTGGGATATTATCCCAAGAACAAAATCTGTTGACAGCCTATCTGACACATGCTAAAATCACACTCATGAATGTTCATAAATGAATGAATATTTCCCAAAAACAAAATAATTGTTGCGAACTCTTATCAAGAGAGGTGGAGGGACTGAGCCCTGTGAAACCCGGCAACCGTCAGACTAACTGAAATGGTGCCAATTCCTGCAAAGCTATGCGCTTTGAAAGATGAGAGAAAGGATTAAATATCGAGCCTTTCTGTCATGCGCAGAGAGGCTTTTTTAATGGGGAAAATTGTTTTACGGCTTTTTCATCCTATAGGGCAACCTAACATAATTAAGTTTTTATTAAAGAAGGTGAAGAAATATGATTACATTAACAGACGTTACAAAAATTTATCAGGCCAAAAGCGGTCAAGTAACAGCTGTTGATAATGTGAATCTAACCGTTAACCAAGGTGAAATTTACGGAATTATTGGTTATAGCGGAGCGGGGAAAAGTTCTTTGATTCGCTTGCTAAACGGATTAGAAACACCAACGACAGGAACGGTCGAAGTAGCAGGTAATGATATTGGAAAAATTAAAGGCGGAAAACTCAGAAAAGCTAGACAAGAAATTAGTATGGTATTTCAGCACTTTAATATCTTGTGGTCGCGTACGGTACGAGAAAATATTGCCTTTCCGTTAGAAATAGCAGGGATTTCAAAAGAAAAAAGAATGAAACGAGTGGACGAACTTATTAAGCTAGTCGGGCTTGAAGGGCGTGAAGATGCTTATCCATCACAGCTTAGCGGCGGACAAAAGCAGCGTGTTGGGATTGCTCGAGCGCTAGCGAACAATCCAAAAGTATTGCTTTGTGATGAAGCAACATCAGCGCTTGATCCTCAAACGACAGATTCTATTTTAGATCTGTTAGTAGATATTAATGAGAAGCTAGGGTTAACCATTGTATTGATTACTCATGAAATGCACGTCATTCGTAAAATTTGTCATCGAGTAGCCGTTATGGAAAATGGGGCAGTAGTAGAAGAAGGACAAGTGCTAGAAGTATTCAGAAAACCTAAGCAGCCGATTACAAAACGATTCGTTCAACAGATTTCTGAACCAGAGGAAACGTTTGAAACGATTGAACAAGTAAAAGAGCTGTATCCAAGCGGGCAAATTATTCAGCTGACGTTTGTTGGCGGAAAAGCAGAGCAACCGCTCATTACAACGATTTTAAAACAGTTTGATGTAACGATTAATATTTTGCAAGGAAAGATTTCTCATACACAAACAGGTTCATACGGGACGTTGTTCGTTCATTTAGACGGAGAATTAATAGAAGTTGAAAAAGTCATTGCATACATTCATGAGCAGCAGGTAGAAGTGGAGGTAATGACAAATGCTTGAGAAACTATTTCCAAACGTTATTTTAGATGATTTTATTCAAGCGACAAATGAAACACTATATATGACGGCTATTTCAGTTGTAGCCACATTTGTTCTAGGTATTTTATTGGGCTTGCTTTTATTTTTAACGTCCAAAGGACAGCTTTGGCAAAACAAACCTTTATATGCCATTGTGTCGGCGGTTGTAAATATCTTTCGTTCCATTCCATTCATTATTTTAATTGTTTTACTGATTCCATTTACCAAAGCATTGGTAGGAAGTATTTTAGGCGCTAATGCAGCGTTACCGGCTTTAATTGTTGGAGCAGCACCATTTTATGCGCGTCTTGTAGAAATTGGTCTGCGTGAAATTGATAAAGGTGTTATTGAAGCTGCTAAATCAATGGGAGCCACAACAAGCACTATTATCTTTAAAGTGCTGTTACCTGAATCGCTGCCAGCTTTGATTTCCGGTTTGACAGTAACAACCATTGCGTTAGTCGGCTATACGGCAATGGCGGGTGTGATTGGAGCTGGAGGTCTTGGAAACCTTGCATATTTAGAAGGATTCCAGCGCAGTCATAATGACGTAACGCTAGCCGCTACGATCTTAATTTTGATTATTGTATTTATTATCCAACTTATTGGAGATGCGATTACTGCAAAAATTGATAAAAGATAAAGGGAGGATTATTTATTATGAAAAAATGGCTTTCAGCTTTAGCATTAACATCTGCGCTAGTAGTAGGATTAGCGGCGTGTGGATCTAACAATGGATCAAAAGATGAAAAGAAAATTGTCGTGGGTGCATCTAATACGCCTCATGCTGAAATTTTAGAACAAGCAAAACCTATTTTGGAAAAACAAGGAATTGATTTAGAGATTAAAAAATTCCAAGATTACATCTTACCGAACACAGCTCTTGCAAACAATGAAATTGATGCAAACTACTTCCAGCACGTTCCTTATATGAATTCAGTGCTAAAAGATCATAAAGGTGAAAAAGGGTATGATTTCGTAAGTGCCGGTGCCATTCACATTGAACCAATTGGTATCTACTCTAAAAAATACAAAAGCTTAAAAGATCTTCCGAAAAACGGCACAGTTATTATGCGTGATGCAGTAGCAGAGCAAGGACGTATTTTATCGATTTTTGAAAAAGCTGGCGTGATCAAATTAAAACCAGGCGTAAAGAAAACAGACGCACAAATTAAAGATATTGTAGAAAACCCTAAGAATTTAAAATTTAAAGCCGATGTTGAAGGCGGATTGTTACCTCAAATGTACAAAAACAATGAAGGTGACGCTGTTGTTATCAATGCTAACTATGCTATCGATGCTGGTTTAGATCCAGTAAAAGATCCAATCGCAGTGGAAAGCAAAGAAAACAACCCATATGCAAACATCATTACGGTTCACAAAGGTGACGAAAATAAAGATACAGTGAAAGCTTTAGTAAAAGTTCTTCACTCTAAAGAAATTCAAGACTACATTAAAGAAAAATACAAAGGCGGAGTATTGCCGGTAAATAAATAATAGAAGAAAAGCGCTTGCCCACTCTGGGCAAGTGCTTTTTTGTATGCATCAAAACGAATAACTCTTATTTTTCTCACGCATACTAACCGTGAAAACTTTACTGATGATGGGAGCTGACGTTATGCAGCAAGAAGCACGTCATTCAACTGAGCAAGCACTTCATGATTATAAAATGGGTGTTGGGAAATTTAGCGAAAAATTGCCGGAAGTAACAAAAACGTTTAATGCGTTTACTGAAGCATGTTTTGGAGAAGGTTCTCTTTCTAAAAAAGAAAAGCAGTTAATCGCGCTAGGAATCAGCGTAGTAGCTCAAGACGAGTACTGTATGATTTATCATACAAAAGGCTGCATTGATCAAGGTGCAACTGAGCAAGAAATTTTAGAAGCATGCGGAGTATCAGCGGCATTTGGCGGAGGCGCAGCGATGAGTCAGTCCGTTACGCTTGTCCAAGAGTGTGTTTCAGAACTGACTAGCCACACGCACTAAGTAAATAAAGTGGGTAAAAAGCTTGTCTTAGAAGGCTCTATCGAGTCTTTTAAGGCAACTTTTTTATGAGTGGATTTAGTCTTAAAAAACGTACATAATGGTTTAAAACCTTTTGGGTCAAAAGGTTGCTATAAGTTTTCATTTGTTATAAGATTGTAATGAGAATAAAATGAGAATAATTAAAAAGATATAGGTATATCGTTTTTTACTATATACGTCTATAACTGGAGGTTTTAATATGGCAGGGTCAACTTTAACAATTAAAGATCTTCATGTTGCAATTGAAGGTAAAGAAATTTTAAAAGGTGTTAATTTAGAAGTTAAGGGCGGCGAAATCCATGCAATCATGGGACCAAACGGTACTGGTAAATCAACATTATCTTCAGCAATCATGGGACATCCTAAATACGAGGTTACACAAGGAAGCATCACGCTAGACGGCGAAGATGTACTCGAGATGGAAGTAGATGAGCGCGCTCGTGCAGGTCTATTCCTAGCGATGCAATATCCAAGTGAAATCAGCGGGGTAACAAACGCAGACTTCCTACGTTCAGCAATTAATGCTCGTCGTGAAGAAGGCGAAGAAATTTCACTAATGAAATTCATCCGTCAATTAGACAAAAACATGGATTTCTTAGAAATGGATCAAGACATGGCTCAGCGTTACCTAAACGAAGGTTTCTCTGGCGGTGAGAAGAAGCGTAACGAAATTCTTCAATTAATGATGCTTCAACCAGGAATTGCAATTTTAGATGAAATCGACTCTGGTTTAGATATCGATGCGTTAAAAGTTGTATCAAAAGGTATTAATGAACTGCGCGGCAGCGAGTTTGGTTGCTTAATGATCACTCACTACCAACGTTTATTAAACTACATTACACCAGATAAAGTTCACGTTATGATGCAAGGTCGTGTTGTAAAATCAGGCGGACCAGAATTAGCGCAGCGTCTAGAAGCAGAAGGTTATGACTGGATCAAACAAGAATTAGGTATTGAAGACGAAACTGTAGAGCAAGAAGCTTAAGAGTTAGGAGGATCTCTATGACTATTGATACGAAATTACCATTTGATCAAGAGTACATCAGCAGCTTTTCAAAAGAAGCTAATGAACCAAGTTGGCTGCTAGATCTTCGCTTACAAGCTCTTGCGAAAGCAGAAGATCTTGCACTTCCAAAGCCAGATAAAACAAACATTTCGAAATGGAACTTTACTGCTTTTGACAAGCACACTTCACAGGCAAGCACAATCTCATCTGTAGACGAGCTTCCAGAAGTGGTTAAAGCACTGATTGATACAGAAGCGGTTAAGAATCTATATGTTCAGCGTGACCAAACAGCTGCATACTCAACGTTAACAGAAGAGCTAAAATCTCAAGGCGTTATCTTCACAGATATTCAAACAGCTGCTAAAGAGCATAGCGACCTTGTTGAGAAGTACTTCATGAAAGACGGAGTTAAAGTAGATGAGCACCGTTTAACTGCATTAAACGCAGCGTTATTAAACGGGGGGGTATTTGTATACGTTCCTAAAAATGTAGAAGTACAAGAGCCTCTTCAAGCTGTATTTGTCCGTGAAGATGAAGAAGCAGCTTTATTCAACCATGTTATTGTTGTAGCTGAAGACAACAGCTCAGTAACATATGTAGAAAACTACATTGCTACTGCTGAAGAGTCGCACGGTGTTGTCAATATCGTGACGGAAGTATTCGCTAACAGCAATGCAAAAGTAACGTTTGGAGCTGTTGACTACTTAGCTAAAGGTACAACTACTTATGTGAACCGCCGCGGCGTAGCGGGCAAAGATGGTCGCATTGAGTGGGCTTTAGGCTTAATGAGTGAAGGAAATACAGTTTCAGAAAATACAACGTATCTAATGGGCGACGGTTCATATGGAGATACAAAAACGGTAACAGTTGGACGTGGAGAGCAGTCTCAAAACTTAACAACAAGTATCGTACACTTCGGAAAACATTCTGAAGGCTACATTTTAAAACACGGCGTTATGAAAGAAAGCGCGTCTTCAATCTTTAACGGTATCGGTAAAATTGAACACGGTGCATCTAAATCAAACGCTGAGCAAGAATCCCGTGTGTTAATGTTAAGTGAAAAAGCACGTGGAGACGCAAACCCAATTCTTCTAATTGATGAAGATGATGTAACAGCAGGACACGCTGCATCTGTTGGACGCGTAGATCCAATTCAGCTTTACTACTTAATGAGCCGCGGTATTCCGCAAACAGAAGCAGAACGTCTAGTTATTCACGGGTTCTTAGCACCAGTGGTAAACGAGTTGCCAATCGAAACGGTTAAAAAACAATTAACGGATTTAATTGAAAGGAAAGTTCGATAATGAATATCTCTGATATTCGTAAACAATTTCCTATTTTAGACCAAGAGGTAAATGGCAGCCCACTCGTTTATCTAGACAGTGCAGCAACTTCACAAAAGCCGCTTGCTGTAATTGAAGCAATTGAGAAGTATTACAAAGAATATAACTCAAACGTACACCGAGGTGTTCACACGCTTGGTACAAGAGCAACAGACGGATACGAAGGCGCTCGTGAAAAGGTTCGTAAGTTTATTAATGCAAAATCAACGGAAGAGATTATCTTTACGCGCGGTACAACGACAGCTCTTAATACAGTAGCTGCAAGCTATGGCCGTGCGAATCTTAAACCTGGTGATGAAATTGTGATTACTTATATGGAACATCACAGTAACATCATTCCTTGGCAGCAAGTTGCCAAGGAAACAGGTGCAACGTTAAAATATATTTCATTAACAGAAGATCATGGACTTTCACTAGAAGAGGTGAAAAGCACGATTACATCTAACACAAAAATTGTATCGATTATGCAAGTATCTAACGTATTGGGTACAATTAACCCAGTAAAAGAAATTGCAGAAATTGCACACGCTAACGGTGCAGTAATGGTTGTGGATGGTGCGCAAAGTACGCCTCACATGAAGGTGGATGTACAAGATTTAGACTGTGATTTCTTTGCTTTCTCTGGACATAAAATGGGCGGACCGACTGGAATCGGCGCTCTTTATGGAAAGAAAGAGCTTCTTGAAAAAATGGAACCAATCGAGTTTGGCGGCGAAATGATTGACTTCGTAAACTTATACGAATCAACGTGGAAAGAGCTTCCTTGGAAATTTGAAGGAGGTACGCCAATCATTGCAGGTGCAATTGGTTTAGGTGCAGCGATTGATTTCTTAGAAGAAGTTGGTTTAGATAACATTCAAGCACATGAGCACAAGCTAGCGCAATATGCACTGGATCGCTTATCGCAAGTAGATGGAATTACGATTTACGGACCGAAAGAGCGAGCGGGTGTTGTGACGTTTAATATTGAAGATGTGCATCCGCACGACGTTGCAACAGTAGTAGACGCTGATGGAATTGCGATTCGTGCAGGTCATCACTGTGCGCAGCCGCTGATGAAATATTTAAACGTATCGTCTACTGCACGTGCAAGCTTCTATCTGTATAACACGGAAGAAGAAGTAGATAAATTGGTGTCATCATTAATAAAAACGAAGGAGTATTTTACAAATGGCTTTTAATAATTTAGATACTCTCTATCGTCAAGTAATTATGGACCATTATAAAAACCCGCGTAATCGTGGAACATTGAATGAAGATACTGTGAACATTCATATGAATAACCCGACGTGCGGAGACCGCATTGAACTTTCTTTAAAAGTAGAGGACGGCAAAGTGGTGGATGCAAAGTTCGAAGGTGAAGGGTGTTCAATTTCAATGTCATCAGCTTCGATGATGACACAAGCAATTAAAGGTCAAGAAGTAGACAAAGCGTTTAAAATGGCCCATATCTTCTCTGACATGATGCAAGGTAAAGAGTATGATGATAGTATAGATTTAGGAGATATTGAAGCACTTCAAGGTGTAGCAAAATTTCCTGCGCGTATTAAATGTGCAACACTAGCGTGGAAAGCGATGGAAAAAGGTCTTAACGAACAAAAATAAGACCTTCATTCATTCCCAATCCTATCAAGTAGGGGGTAATAAAAGATGGCTAAAAAAATGCCAGAAATCGGCGATTATAAATATGGATTTTCCGATAAAGACGTATCAATTTTCCGCTCTAAACGCGGTTTAACAAAAGAAATTGTAGAAGAAATTTCTCGTATGAAAGAGGAACCACAATGGATGCTTGACTTCCGTTTGAAATCTCTAGAGCACTTCTACAACATGCCAATGCCACAGTGGGGCGGAGACATGGCAAGCTTGGACTTTGATGAAATTACGTACTACGTAAAACCATCTGAGAAGTCTGAACGCTCTTGGGATGAAGTTCCTGAAGAAATTAAACAAACGTTTGATAAACTTGGTATTCCTGAAGCAGAGCAAAAATATCTTGCGGGTGTATCAGCTCAGTACGAATCTGAAGTTGTTTATCACAATATGAAAGAAGATCTTGAAGCGCAAGGTATCGTATTTAAAGATACAGATACGGCGCTAAAAGAAAACGAAGATATTTTCCGCGAGCATTTTGGAAAAGTTATCCCGCCAACGGATAACAAATTCTCTGCTCTTAACTCAGCGGTTTGGTCTGGTGGATCATTCATCTACGTACCAAAAGGCGTAAAAGTAGATACACCATTACAAGCTTATTTCCGTATTAACTCTGAAAATATGGGACAGTTTGAGCGTACGTTAATTATTGCTGATGAAGGCTCACACGTCCACTATGTAGAGGGCTGTACAGCACCTGTTTATACAACAAACTCTCTTCACAGTGCCGTTGTAGAAATCATCATCAAAAAAGACGCGTATTGCCGCTATACAACAATTCAAAACTGGGCGAACAACGTATACAACCTTGTAACAAAACGTGCAGTTTGTGAAGCAAACGCAACAATGGAATGGATTGATGGAAACATCGGTTCTAAGTTAACAATGAAATATCCAGCTGTTATCTTAAAAGGCGAAGGCGCACGCGGTATGACATTATCTATTGCCCTTGCTGGTAAAGGACAGCACCAAGATGCTGGTGCAAAAATGATTCACTTAGCACCAAACACATCTTCAACGATCGTATCAAAATCAATTTCAAAACAAGGCGGTAAAGTAACATACCGCGGTATCGTACACTTTGGCCGTAAAGCAGAAGGTGCACGTGCGAACATTGAGTGTGATACGCTAATTATGGATAACCAATCAACTTCTGATACAATTCCGTACAATGAGATTTTAAATGACAACATCTCACTTGAACACGAAGCGAAAGTATCAAAAGTATCTGAAGAACAATTATTCTATCTAATGAGCCGCGGTATTTCTGAAGAAGAAGCGACAGAAATGATTGTAATGGGCTTTATTGAACCATTTACAAAAGAGCTTCCAATGGAATATGCAGTAGAGATGAACCGTCTAATCAAATTTGAAATGGAAGGTTCAATCGGTTAATAATAGATAAAAACTCGTTTGCTGTTTAAGCAAACGAGTTTTTTTGTATCGTTTGTATTAAAATAAAGAAAAGCAATCTAAGAAAATAGAGGAGGAATGGCATGATTTATATTGGAGTCACAGGCTGGGGAGATCATGATTCATTATATGAAGCGGGTGTTTCATCAAGAGACAAGCTTGCCGTATACGCAGGCCATTTTCCAATTGTTGAAGTCGATTCATCTTTTTACGCCATTCAACCTAAATCAAATGTAGAAAAGTGGGTGAATGATACACCGAAATCTTTTCGTTTTGTGGTAAAAGCCTATCAAGGCATGACAGGGCATATGAGAGAAGGAAATCCGTTTGACAGCAAGGAAGAAATGTTTCATGCATTTTTAGAATCAGTGAAGCCGTACGTAAGTTCAAATAAGCTGGCCATGATTTTATTTCAAATGCCGCCTTGGTTTGACTGTACAAAAGAAAACGTAGCCTATTTGAGGTATAGCCGTGAGAAGTTTGGAGATTTGCCAGTAGCGCTGGAGTTTCGAAATCAATCTTGGTTTAAACCGTTTTTCTATGATAAAACGTTAACGTTTATGGAACAAGAGAAGTGGATTCATGGTATTTGTGATGAACCGCAGGCAGGAGAAGGATCTATTCCCATTGTGATTCATGCTACAGATAAACAGAAAACACTTATACGTTTTCATGGACGAAACGTACACGGTTGGAATAAGCCCGCAGAAGGCAATTGGCGAGCGGTAAGGTTTTTGTATCGCTACAATGAAAAAGAGCTTCTAGAGTGGAAAAAACGTCTTGAAAAGCTGCAAAAACAAACGAAGGACATTTACCTGTTATTTAATAATAACTCCGGCGGAGATGCTGTACATAATGCCAAACAGCTCATGAGCTTATTAAATATTGAATATGAGAATTTAGCTCCTAAGCAACTAGATTTTTTTAACGAATTTTAGCACCGAGGTCTATAAAATGTATAAGGACTACTCTAAACGTTAAATAGGTAGAAAAGTATATGTAAAACCTCACTTTTTTCTTTCAAAATCATAAATTGATTAAGAAAGGAGTGAGCTACTATGATTACTTTAGCGCCTATCGTAATTGAAGGTCATACGTTTAATGCAGTTACCGTATTGCTGCCAAAAACAACTTTGTTAACCATTTCATCAGATAAAGGCTACATTATGTGCGGAGCACTAGATGTAGGTCTATTAAATGATAAATTAGCTGATCGTCAAATAATAGCTGGAAGAGCTGTAGGTGTACGTACAATTGAGCAGCTTCTTGAAGCGCCGCTTGAATCTGTAACGCTTGAAGCTGAAAAAAGAGGGATTTTTAAAGGCACAATTGGCAAAGATGCTTTATTGAAAATGCTTTAATATAGTCGAGAATTTAAGATAAAACTTTTTAAAAGAAGCGTGAACCTCCTTATACATGCATACATATAGCTTGTAAGGAGGGATTTTTTTTGGTTAAACTTCGTCGGAAATTAACAAGAAAAGGCCCGCTTCCTTTTCGTTACGTTCTGTTGCTCACCTTTCTTTTTTTTATGCTTTCCACAGGGGTAGGATTATGGCTAATTAATAGAGGGATTGAACCAACGTTGATGAAATATGCTGAAGCACAAACAAAAGAGATTGCAACTTTAGTTATTAATAAAGCGGTGAATAAACAGGTACTCGATCAGCTCGACGTAGATGTCATTAAAGTGGAATCTACACCTAACGGTCAAGTAGCCAAAATTGACACAGCGCTTGTGAACCGAGTTAGAGCTCAAACTACGTCATTTGTCCAGGCTAACTTAAAAGAAGCAGAGAAAGGGAATTTAGATGCACTTGAACTTCCAACAGATATTCGTATTGAAAAAAATGAAAAGTTGCGGAATCAAGGAATTGTCTACCAAGTTCCGCTTGGGCAAGCGACTAATAATGCGCTGCTTGGAAATCTGGGTCCGCTGATTCCGGTTAAATTTCATGCTATTGGTGACGTTCAAACAGACGTAGTGCGAAAAATCGAGGAGTATGGAATAAATAATGCGTTTCTTGAAGTATCTATCAAAGTGAAAGTAAACATGCAAATCATTATCCCATTTGCAACTAAAAAAACAACCGTTACGGCTACAATCCCAGTCGGAGGCACCGTTATTCCTGGAAATGTTCCTGACTATTTTAACGGTGGAAACTCGTCTTCTCCGGCGATTGAACTTCCGAAGAAAAATTAACAATATTATATTAACGTGATAAAGTATTATTGAAAAAGCAGGTACGGAAGTTCAAAAAGACTTTCATACCTGCTTTTATTCATTGGTTAATTTATCTGAATTTTCTATAAAAATATTTTGACATACTATTAATGAATTTCCAGCCTTTAAACAGCTGTTTGGCATGTTATTCTTTGCTTCCTTAACATTAGCAGGGTTAACGTCGCTTATTTCAATTATTGAAACATTTGTAGCAGTCATTCAAGATAAATTTACTATCTCACGTACAAAATCCGTATTAATAGGCGGAGGAATCGCTTCAATTTGCTCCCTATTATTTGCAACACAGGGCGGACTTTATTTCTTAGATGTGGTCGCTTATTTCATTAATAACTTCGGAGTTGCTTTAGCAGGCTTAGTAGAAGTTGTATTAGTTGCTTGGGTATTTAAAAAGCTGAGCAGCCTTCAGCAGCATGCAAACGAAGTTTCTGATATTCGAATCGGTTCATGGTGGAAGATATGTTTAGGAGTAGTTACACCGCTTGTACTTGGGTATATGATGTTTGATAACTTCCGAAAAAATATTTCGGAAAATTACGAGCAGTATGCAACGACTTTTGTAGGTCCTTTTGGTTGGGGCGTGGCAGCTCTGGCTGTTATTTTAGGAATTGCTTTTTCTTTTGCACGATGGAAAGATGGGGCGACTCGTTTGTCAGTTAAAGAGAAGGGGGGTTCTAAATAATGGATGGAAGTTCAATTACAATGATGGTGTAGGGATGGTCATCATATGGGGCGGCTTGGCCTCGAGTATTGCTCATGCTGTGAAAAAAGCAAAAGAAAGTAAACCATCAGGATAAAAAAACAGGAAGCATTAGCTTCCTGTTTTTTTATTTTTTCTTTAGTTCTAAACGATCATTTCTTTCCCACGTTCTTAACTGAGGATATGGGTCAAACGACCACTCATTTTTGCCGTTATCTTTATACATTCCGTAATGCAAGTGAGGAGGGAATTTCCCAGAAGTTCCAGGAGGTCCATAACCTGAACTTCCTACTCCGCCAATAAGTGTTCCTGGTTCTACAATTTGTCCTACTTTTAAATTTTTTGCAAATCCGCTTAAATGAGCTAAATAGTGATAGTTATTATGAAGGTCACGAATACCGATTCGCCAGCCTCCATATTTATTCCATCCTTTAAGCTCAATAATGCCATAGCAAGGGGATTTTACTGGAACTCCGTAATCTGCAAAAATGTCTGTTCCTTCATGGATTCGTTTTCCACCCCAGCCGCGCGCATCTCCCCATGTACTGCGATAACTGTAGTTCGCACGGAGAGGGACAGGAAATGAAGAACCTTTTAAATCAATGCGACCGTAATGGCGAAAAATTTTAGCATTCCCTAAAATAATATCAACCGCTTTAGCCCGGTGATAATAGTTCCAAAGCGCAATTTTAATATAGTCTTCGGACACCCCGAACGTCCGAATATAATCTGCCATGGTAAAAAGCATATCTTCATCATTAAATTGGTCTGCTTTTTTGTCTCCGTTCCCATCTTTACCCATTCCCCCGAGAAGAGAAATAGTAAGTGGGTTTGTATCTTCCAAATTTGGATTTAAAGAACCTGACCATTTTTCTGGAGGATAATAAATGGCGATCGCACCTTTTTCTCTTGGAATATCTTTATGAGAGCGTCGAATATTTCGTTCATACTGGTCAATCCCAGCAAAGTAATACCAAGGAATTGTAGTAGCGGCTTCCATTTGGTTATACAGCTCTAATCTCTTTTGAATAAGCATTTTTTCTTGATCTGCTGAAGATTCAGCTGTTACGTGGTGCCATCCTGTGAATATAGACATGAACATAAAAAGTAAGATAATCGTTTTGCGCATCGTGTTTCCCCCTTTCTAAAAATAGTGTGTAACACTAGTTTGCAGCGAGAAAAAAGATTTCATAAATATTAATTAATGGAAATCGCTTCAAAACTTTTTAAAAGAATTTTATTCAGAAGATAAATGGAAATTATATGGAGGATGAAAACGCACACATTTGGATGGAAAATAGAAGAAAACTGAGGAAAATAAAGAGCAGACAACTTGTCGAATCTCACTTTTTTATGATAAAGTGACATATAGTTATGTTTTTAATATGTAGTTAACATTAAGCATATAGGTTATAGACATTTTCTAGATTGGTGGAGTTGATAATATGGCAACAAAAGAAGAGCATGTCCGCAAACCCGAGTGGCTGAAGATTAAGCTAAACACAAACGAAAATTACACAGGCTTAAAGAAAATGATGCGTGAGAAAAACCTTCATACAGTTTGTGAAGAAGCAAGATGTCCGAATATTCATGAGTGTTGGGCTGTTCGTCGTACGGCAACTTTTATGATTTTAGGAGAAGTATGTACACGTGCCTGTCGTTTTTGCGCGGTTAAGACAGGTTTACCAACAGAATTAGATTTAGAAGAGCCAGAACGCGTAGCAGATTCTGTTCAGCTAATGAACTTAAAACATGCGGTTATCACAGTAGTAGCTCGCGATGATTTAAAAGACGGAGGAGCAAGCGTATTAGCTGAAACAATTCGTGCGATTCGTCGTAAAAATCCATTCACAACAATTGAAGTATTGCCTTCTGATATGGGCGGTGTGGAAGAGAACTTACGTATTGTAATGGACGCACGTCCTGATATTTTAAACCATAATATTGAAACAGTACGCAGCCTTACGCCTCGTGTTCGTGCTCGTGCTAAATACGAGCGTTCTCTTGAGTTCCTTCGCCGTGCAAAAGAAATGCAGCCGGATATCCCTACAAAATCAAGTATCATGCTTGGTCTAGGAGAAACAAAAGAAGAAATTATTGAAACGATGGATGATTTGCGTGCGAACAATGTAGATATTATGACGCTAGGCCAATATCTACAGCCAACTAAAAAGCACATAAAAGTTCAGAAATATTACCATCCAAATGAGTTTGAAGAGCTAAAAGAAATTGCATTATCAAAAGGATTCAGCCATGTCGAAGCAGGTCCTCTTGTACGTTCTTCTTACCATGCAGATGAGCAAGTTAATGCTGCTGCCAAAAACAAAGCACAAGAAAGCAAATAAGGTAAAAAGAGGCTGGGACGAAAGTAGTTTAGCCGAAGTGAAAAACGAACCATTAATCAAATTGTTTGATTAGTGGTTCGTTTTTTTTGTTACGGTTGACGTAAAATTTATCTGTGTTGTTTATTCCACCATATCTTTGTCAGTCATCGGTTCATTCAATTCGTTTTTCTCTCTTCCATTTGCATCTTCTCCGCCGTTCATTTTACGCCCTTGGGGAGATTTTAGCATTTGTTGAATAACAGCATCGATTCGTTTTCTAGCATCATTTGTTTGTGTATTCATTTCACTGATATTTTCGATTTGGTCCATCTGTTTCGGATTATCTGAGACGTATACATGATAATAACGAGGGACTACAGACATAGCTGTACGTTTTACCTGATCGGCTGCGTTATTCCTGTTTTTAGCATCTGTTTTATAAGCAACAAGCACATCTTTATCCGTTACTAGCGTAGCGGCTTGTTTAATATTTGGGATAGCGGTGCTCAGTTTACTAATATTGTCGGCTGCTTCCTCTCGGTTAAATGTTCCTACTTGGTTCATATTGGAACTTTGTTCATTTGTGTTTTTAGTGTATCGGACATATCCATAATTTGTGCCGCTATTATTATTTGGATTATAATAATGATTAGGCTCGTTTACATTAATGGCATCTGGGTTGTTTGGTGATAAATTTTTATTTTCAGCTGTGTTTTTATTTTGACAGCCAATGGTTAAAATACTTGTTATTAAAGCGATTCCAAGAATAGATTTCTTCACCATTTCCACCTCCTGTAGTTAAATATCGTACGCCAGGTAAACCGGCGAACCTTCATGTGGAGCATAAAAGATCAGTAGGTATACCGATAAAACTCCTACAGGATTAGAGTGCTGCTTATACGTGAAAAATTTCATGTTAATTGATGGTTTCATCATCATAATTATGGTATGGTAAATTTTAAGAGAAGAGGTGTGAGCAATGGTCTGTATCAATAATATTTGTTATGAAGTATTAAAAGATGAGCGCGAGGCATTTAATGAAGAGGCGTTTAGAGGTCGCTTTATCGACGTGCTGAGCCGCTATGACTATATTGTGGGAGATTGGGGATACAATCAGCTTCGACTGCGAGGCTTTTTTGATGATCGTAACCAGAAGGCAACGTATGATACGAAGATTAGTACGCTTCAAGATTATTTACATGAATATTGTAATTTTGGCTGTGCGTATTTTGTCTTAAAAAAAGTCCATAAGTAAAAAAAGGCAAGCCGAAGACACTAATTGTCCTTCACGCTGCCTTTTTTTTTAGATGATTTCATATAAAAATTCGCGAAGTTCTTGACCATCTTCGCTGTTTAGTTTAAATACTTCTTCAAGATAGTGGGGTTCTTCAAGGTCGTCTTGTCCAATAATGGCAAAGCGTCCTCCTTGAATATCAAGAACAACTTGTTTGCCATAATAACGGTCGGTTTGGATAATAGCTAAATCAAATCGTTGATTTTCGCCCATAAAGCTGACAAACCGGGTCTTTGTAGAGACGACATCGTCATATAGATAAAAGCGTTCGCTCATAGGTATACTCCTTTCATAGGTTGTATTTGTATCATATCAAATAAGGTCAAAAACAAAAATGAATTTATCAAATGGATAATGGGTCATGATAAAATAGAACAGGAACCCCGTTTGTTTATGAAAGAAGATTTATACAGAGCTGACAACTAGGGAGGAAATAATATGTACTTTGTAGATCGTGAAAAAATAGAAGCCACGCTTGTTTTTTTTGATGAACACGTTCGTTTGTTTGTTGAGCATTCGAGCTGGAACACAGAAATAGAGAAAAAGGCATTAGAGAGAATTGTACATCTTTTAATTGAAAACGTTTTAGATGTAGGAAATGCAATGATTGATGGTTTTATTATGAGAGACCCAGGCAGTTACGATGATATCATTGACATTTTAGTTGATGAGAAAGTGGTTAAAAAAGAGGAAGAAACACCATTAAAAGAGATTGTTCAATTGCGTAAAAGCCTTGTTCAAGAATATGTGGATGTTAATCATCAGGATATTTATCAAAAAGTGATGCAGCATAAAGACGTACTGGCGGCATTTTCAGAGCGCGTAAGGACATATCTAGAGACAGAGTTAGGACCTGTGTCTGCTTTTCGTAATTAAAGGCAAGCAATTTGTAGTTGTATAAAAAATAAGCTATGATTTCAAGTATGAGACTTGAAAGGAGATCACACAACATGAAGGAATATAAAGGATATTTGATTGATTTAGATGGAACCATGTACAAAGGAACAGAGCTAATTGCCGAGGCGCGTGATTTTGTTATTAAATTAAAGGAAAAAGGAATTCCTTATTTATTTGTAACAAACAACTCAACAAAAACGCCCGATAAAGTAGCTGAAAAGCTAGAGGCATTTGGCATTCCTGCAACAGAAGAGCAAGTTTTTACAACGAGCCAGGCAACAGCTAATTATTTGCATGAACGCAAAGCAAACGCTTCAGCTTATGTAATTGGTGGAGAAGGAATCCGACATGCGTTGCTTGAAAAAGGATTTACCATTGAAGAGGAAGATACGGATTTCGTAGTTGTTGGTTTGGATCAGGAAATTACATATGAAAAATTAGCAAAAGCATGTTTAAACGTTCGAAACGGGGCCTTTTTTGTTTCGACGAACGGAGATATTGCGATTCCTACTGAAAGAGGCTTACTGCCTGGTAATGGATCTATCACGTCCGTTATTACGGTTTCTACTCAAACAAATCCAGTATTTATTGGTAAACCAGAAAGTATTATTATGGAGCAAGCCCTTGAAGTCATCGGTACGCCAAAAGAAGAAACAATCATGATTGGTGATTACTATGATACAGATATTTTAGCAGGGATGAATGCAGGCTTAGATACATTATTAGTCCATACAGGGGTAACAACAAGAGAGTTACTAGAAGGATATGAGAAAAAGCCAACTTATACGGTAGATTCACTAAAAGAGTGGATGGAGCGAATTTAAAAAGCTGTCAATTGACAGCTTTTTTTGTTTTTAAAACCTATTCTTGACTGGCAGCCCGATGCGCTAACCGGCTAGAAGCAGCGGCAGCAATTGCGCCTACTAAATCATCTAAGAAAGTGTGGCACTCTCCAGTAGATTTATCGTTTAATCTTTCTAAAATACCCGGCTTTTGTTTATCAATATACCCGTAATTGGTAAAGCCGATTGATCCGTACACATTTACAATCGATAATGCTAAAATTTCGTCGATACCGTATAAACCTTCATCTTTCTCAAGAATATCCAACAGAGGCGGCTCAATCACTTTTTTTTCCGTGAGGACATCTAGTTGAATACCCGTTAAAATAGCATTTTGAACTTCTCGTTTAGAAATGACGCGCTCAACGTTATATAAACAGTCTTCGATTGTTAAGTTTGGGTGATACTTTTTTTGCAAGTAATAGACCAGTTCAGCAATGTCTGTAAGAGCCACGCCGCGTTCTATTAACCATTCTCTTGCTTTTTTTTCTAATTCACTTTGTGTATGTTTTTTCTCCAAGTATCATCACCTGTTTTCTATATATTTTTAAGTCTAAAGTTGTTTCATACTACTAACCCGGAGTAAATAACTATAAATGGTGTATTTCTAATCTATTCATTCCTCCGTAAATATTATGACAAGTAATGTTGTTTTCCATCATATAATTTCTTGAATGAATGAAGAGAGGGATTAAAATGATACAAACCATTTATGAGCATTACGGATTACGTCCAAATGAATTTATGCCCGTTGGTAAATTTGAAGGTTTTCAGTATCGAGATATTTTATATACAATCATTAATGTAAAGCAAATGGAACAAGACGAGTTAAATGAACTATATCAAATGAGTCAATTTCTGATGGGCCAAGGTGATCGCCATGTGGCAACATTTATGCCTAATTTAAATGGAGAAATGATTACAGAAACTGAAACTGAAAAGTTTATCATTTGCCGATGTCTTGCGGAAGAGAAAAACCCCAATTTTTCACCTGGGCGCGAGCTAGCTGTTTTTCATCAAAAAGGGAGGCTGTTTCCTTATGAAGTGGAAAAAGCAAACCGGCTAGGGCAATGGAAGTCCATGTGGGAGAAGCGTCTCGACCAGATGGAGCAATTTTGGTATGGAAGATTACGTGCTTTACCTAATCAAGAGATGGAAAAACGTTTTTTAGAAACTTTTCCTTATTACCTAGGATTAACGGAAAATGCTATTCAATACCTAGTAGACACGGAAATTGACGATTTGCCCCGGTCAGTTGACGCTGCGACGATTTGTCATCATCGGTTCGGCCAAAAAACATGGGGGGAAGACCACGTTTACAAGCTCCCGGCAGACTGGGTTTTCGATCACCCTAGCAGAGATATAGCTGAATATATAAGGGAACAATATTTATTAACATACGCTGTCGATGAAAGGCACATGCATCAGTTTTTAAGTGAATACGAAAAGGTAAATCCACTTTCTTCTTTTTCATGGAGACTGTTATATGCTAGACTTCTTTTTCCCGTTCATTATTTTGAGGTCATTGAAGGATACTACAGTGTACAAGATGAGCGGGAAAAACAAAAGTATTATGAGAAGCTTGAAGGAGTATTAGCTCATTCTTCTCACTACGAAGCTTTTCTGAAGCGCTTTTACCAGTCGGTAGGCATTTCAACGTCTCGTTATCACATTCCTGAATTAACATGGATTCATTAAAAAGCGATTACTATAGAATATGATAAAATAGAAAAATAGGTGTTGGATAATCCAAACCCGTTTTTCTATTTTGTTTTTGTGCATGCAGTTTAAAAAGGATAAAGAGGTGGCGTACATATGGACAAGCCGTTTGTATTTATTACGAGAAAAATACCGAATGAATTAATTGAACCTTTAAAGGCAGTAGCGAATGTGGAAATGTGGGATAAAGAAGATGAGGCAGTTCCTCATGAGCTGCTTTGTGAAAAAGCTAAGCACGCACATGCTCTATTAACAATGCTTTCAGACCGTATTGACAGTGAATTGCTTACGCAAGCTCCTCATTTAAAGCTTGTAGCTAACTTAGCGGTCGGATTCGATAATATTGACATAGAAGCGGCAACTGAACGCGGAGTTATCGTTTCTAATACACCCGATGTTTTATCTGATACAACAGCGGATTTAACGTTTGGTTTGTTAATGAGTGTAGCTAGACGTTTAGTAGAAGCTGCTGAATACGTGAAAGAAAATCAGTGGAAAAGCTGGAGCCCATTTTTGTTAGCGGGTAGAGATGTTCATCATAAAACATTAGGTATTGTTGGAATGGGGAAAATTGGAGAGACGCTTGCGAAACGTGCTACAGGTTTTGATATGGAAATCTTGTATCACAATCGGAGCCGCAACCTCCAAGCAGAACAAAAGCTCGATGCAGTTTACTGTGAGTTAAATGAGCTGCTTGAGCGATCTGATTTTATTGTTTGTTTGACACCGTTAACGGACGAAACCAAACATTTATTTAATGCTGAAGCATTTAAACAGATGAAAACAACTGCGATTTTTATTAATGCTTCAAGAGGAGCAGTGGTTGATGAGCAAGCATTATTACATGCGATTCAATCTGGTAAAATTGCTGGAGCTGGCTTGGATGTATTCGACCAAGAGCCTATTTCTGCTTCTCATCCTCTTCTTCAGTTGCCTAATGTTATCGGGCTTCCTCATATCGGCAGTGCGAGTATCGAAACGCGCACGGAAATGATTTCTTTATGTGTTAAAAACATTAAAGCAGTACTTACAAACGAGTCTCCTATTACAATTGTAAATAAAGAAGCGTTTGCGAAAAAATCATAACAGAAAAAGGCAATTTCATTTCGGTGAAATTGTCTTTTTTTTATTAAAAAACAGTGGGAGCCATGTTATGATAATAAAATGAAATATTTTAAAAATTTACATTTATCTTTATATATCAATTTTTTTAACGAGTTTACGAGAAAAGATGGCAAGTAAACCTTGTAAAAAAGAAAAATAAGGTCTATAATGTCCTCTATAAGAGAACAAATGTATACGTAGAAAGAACACAGAGGTGAGGAATATGACAAAAAGTATTTCAGTAGGATTATTAGGGTTAGGAACGGTAGGAAGCGGAGTAGTCAAAATTATTGAAAATCATCAGGATAAATTAAGTCATCAAGTCGGATGTCCTGTAGAAGTTAAAAAAGTAGTAGTCAAAGATATTGATAAGAAACGTGACGTAGAAATCAGTGAAGATAAATTAACAACGAATGTTGAAGACGTTTTACATAACGCGGAGATTGACGTTGTCATTGAAGTAATGGGTGGCGTTGAAGAAACAAGAGATTATATCTTAACAGCCCTTCGTAATAAAAAGCATGTTGTAACGGCAAACAAAGATTTAATGGCAGTTTACGGCTCAGAATTGTTAACAGTAGCTTCTGAAAATAACTGTGATTTATTTTATGAAGCAAGTGTAGCAGGCGGTATACCAATTCTTCGTGGATTAGCAGATGGATTAGCGTCTGATCGTATTACCAAAATGATGGGAATTGTAAATGGTACAACAAACTTCATTTTAACGAAAATGACAAAAGAAGGAAGCGCTTATGATGAAGTGTTAAAAGAAGCGCAGGATTTAGGATATGCTGAAGCGGATCCAACTTCTGACGTAGGTGGTTTAGATGCTGCTCGCAAAATGGCAATCTTGGCTACACTAGGATTTTCAATGAAAATTGACTTGGACGATGTTCGTGTTCAAGGTATTACAGAAGTAACGGAAGAAGACTTGCAATATAGTAAACAATTAGGCTATACGATGAAACTGATTGGATATGCACATCGTGACGGCGACAATGTAGAAGTTAGTGTTCAGCCAACTCTTTTAGCAGACACACATCCTCTTGCTTCAGTAAGCGATGAGTACAATGCTGTATATGTATACGGAGAAGCTGTTGGAGAAACGATGTTTTATGGACCGGGGGCAGGAAGCCTGCCAACTGCCACTGCTGTCGTATCAGATTTAGTAGGTGTTATGAAAAACATGCGTTTAGGTGTGAATGGTAAAAGTGCGGTAACGCCTCAGTATCCAAAACAGTTAAAAGCAGAAGATGAAATGTTCTCGAAGCATTTCTTACGTATTCATGTTAAAGATCAAGTTGGAGCATTTGCAAAATTAACAACGCTATTTTCAGAGCGTGGCGTGAGCTTCGAAAAAATTATTCAACTTCCTGTGAAAGGAAGCGAATTAGCTGAGATTGTTGTTGTTACACATAAAACATCTCAAAAAGATTATGAGGAAATCCTTCAGCAGCTTCGGGATTTACCAATTGTAGAAAATGTAAAAAGCAGTTACCGCGTAGAGGGAGTTGGCACAGTATGATGTGGAAAGGTCTATTAGCAGAATATAAAGAGTTTTTACCTGTAACAGAGAACACACCTATGCTTACACTACATGAAGGAAATACGCCTTTAATTCATCTTGCTCATTTATCAAAAGAGCTAGGCATTGATTTACATGTGAAAGTAGAAGGGTTAAATCCAACGGGGTCATTTAAAGACCGCGGAATGGTAATGGCTGTAGCAAAAGCGAAAGAAGAAGGAAGCAATACGGTTATTTGTGCATCTACAGGTAACACATCCGCAGCTGCAGCAGCTTATGCATCACGCGCTGGCATGCGCTGTATCGTTGTTATTCCAAATGGAAAAATTGCGATGGGGAAATTAGCTCAAGCAGTTATGTACGGTGCAGAAATTGTAGCAATTGAAGGAAACTTTGACCAAGCGCTCTCTATGGTTCGTAAGCTAAGTGAAACATCACCGGTTGCACTTGTAAACTCTGTGAACCCATACCGTATTGAAGGGCAAAAAACAGCTTCTTTCGAGATTTGTGAACAGCTTGGAAAAGCGCCGGACGTTTTAGCTATCCCAGTGGGGAATGCAGGGAATATTACAGCTTACTGGAAAGGATTCAAAGAATACAGTGAGCGTCACCAAACGTCTCTTCCTCACATGCATGGTTTTGAAGCAGAGGGTGCAGCGGCGATCGTGCGTAATCAAGTTATCGAAAATCCAGAAACAATTGCAACGGCTATTCGAATCGGAAATCCAGCAAGCTGGGATTATGCTGTAAACGCAGCAAAAGAATCAAACGGAAAAATTGATGAAGTGACAGATGAACAAATCTTAGAAGCATATCGTACAATTGCACGCAAAGAAGGCGTATTTGCAGAGCCAGGTTCTTGCGCTTCAATTGCTGGTGTGTTTAAAGATGTAGCTTCTGGTAAAATTGCAAAAGGTTCAACGGTTGTAGCTGTACTAACAGGTAATGGATTAAAAGATCCAAATGTAGCAATCGATGCTCATAACGTAAAGCCAGTGGTTTTACCAAATGATGAAGAAAAGGTATTTGAGTATATCCAAGGTGTCGTTGCTTCATGCTAGAAAATGAGCGTTTTGTCATTACGGTCCCAGCTAGCTCTGCTAATTTAGGGCCAGGATTTGATTCCATTGGAGTGGCTTTATCCCGCTACTTAAGATTAACAGTAGAGCGTCATGACGAATGGGTTTTTATCCCTGAAACGAAAGAAGTGCAAAGTATTCCTACAGGTACAGATAACTTAATGTATGAAGTGGCACAAGACGTGGCTCGTCAATTTAACATTGATCTTCCAAGTGCGAAGGTCAATGTTTGGAGCAACATTCCATTAGCAAGAGGACTTGGAAGCAGTGCATCGGCTATCGTAGCTGGAATCGAGCTGGCCAATGTACTGTGTGACTTGCGTTTATCAAAAAGAGAAAAGCTTCGCATCAGCAGCTTAATGGAAGGACATCCTGATAACGTCAGCCCGTCTATTTACGGCGGCATCGTTGTTGGTTACCATCATGAAAAGGAAACATACATTGCTCAAATACCTGAATTTGATGTCGATATTGTGATGGCTATTCCAGAATATGAATTAAAAACAACGGATGCCCGTGATGTGCTGCCTTCCGATATTAATTATCGCCATGCAGTAGAAGCTGGAGCAATAGGCAACATGCTAGTAGCAGCCTTGTTAAATAAAGATTTGCCTCTGGCAGGCGAATTTATGGAGAAAGATTTATATCACGAACCATATCGCATGAGACTCGTGCCAGAACTTTCTCTTGTGCGAAAAGAAGCAAAAGCTCTCGGCGCATACGGTGTGTCACTAAGCGGAGCCGGTCCGAGTGTATTATGTTTAGCACCAAAAGGAAAAGGAAAAGGGATTGCTGAACATATGTATGCTTTACTGCCGAACTGTGAAATAGATGTTTTACAAATTGACCGCAAAGGTGTATTTGTAGAAGCTGAAGTCACAACGAGCTAATAAAAAAATCCTCATTCATTTGAATGAGGATTTTTCATTTGCAAGCCCCAATAAAATGGGAGGTTGCTTTTATAATAAAATCAAAGAGATTAGAATACTTGTTCTACTTCAACTACACCAGGTACTTCTTCTAAAAGGGCACGTTCGATACCAGCTTTTAGCGTAATTGTTGAACTTGGGCAGCTTCCGCAAGCGCCTAAAAGACGTAATTTTACAATACCATCCTCTACGTCTACTAGCTCACAGTCTCCACCGTCGCGAAGTAAAAACGGACGAAGTTTTTCTAATACTTCTTGAACTTGCTCGTGCATTTCTGACATAACTATCGACTCCTTTCTTCTACTCTTATTATAAACGGTCTTTCATGAAAAATCTATTGGAGTATACATCGTAATGTTACCTTAAAAGAAAAAGATGTGCAATGAATCAGTTTTGTGTAAAATAGTATTCATAATGAAGTAAAAGTGTGAATAATCGTACAGTTTATATGTAAAGATTCAAGGGGGATGTGCTATGCAGTCAACTGAGGTAGAAGTGTGTATTTATGGAGCTGAAATTGTTTGTGCAAGCTGTGTTAACCTGCCGTCTTCAAAAGACACCTATGATTGGCTAGAGGCAGCTATTTCTCGTAAATATCCGAACCAACCGTTTGCTATCACGTATGTAGATATAAACGAGCCGCATACGGATCCGGAAAAAGCAGCTTTTGCCAAGCGTGTGATTGACGAAGATTTATTCTATCCTGTAGTGGTCATTAATGGAGAAATTGTTGGGGAAGGCAATCCGAAATTAAAGCGCGTATTTGAGGAAATGGAGAAGTATGGTTTCCGCGCATCATAACGAAAAAAGCCGTTAGATTGTCAGTCATCTAACGGCTTTTGTTTTATCCACTGTGGTGTTTATACATCCAAAGAATACCTGATTTCAATAATCGAGCTACGCGTCCTGTAATCGGACGTTCGGCAACTAAGCCAAACCCATGCTTTTTGCCTAATGAACCAAGTATGCCTTTTAATTTAATAGTTGGCAATTCATCAGGAAGCGCTTCGCCTTTCCAGCGGTGAAGAAGCACTTGCACAATTTGTTCAGCCTGACCTTCTGCAAGCTGAGCACTTGGGGCGTGCGGTAGGCTTGCACAGTCACCCAAAATGTAGACATTTTCATCGTCAGGCAAGTTATGGTATTTTGTCAATACGACGCGTCCTTGAGGATCTTTTTCCACGTCTAAATCGCGTACCACTTTATTTGGCTGAATGCCTGCTGTCCACACGATTGCATCGCTTTGAACGGGCTCATCATGATTATAAAGAATGTTCGGTTCTACTTTTGTAATATTAGCACTATTTACAATTTCGACACCGTTTGAAGTAAACCAAGTTTGAACGTAATTGCTTAAACGTTCTGGGAAAGCAGATAAAATTAATTTACCGCGGTCAAATAAGATGATTTTTAAATCCGGGCGGCTTTCTCTTAGCTCACTTGCCAGTTCTACTCCGCTTAATCCAGCTCCGACAATTGAAACAGTAGCGTGGGCCGGTAAGTTGTTTAATGTCTGATAAGTTGCTCGTGAAGCATCAATGGATTGAATGCTGTATGTATGCTCAAGAGCTCCGGGAACTCCATGATATTTATCTTCGCATCCGAGTCCTACAATCAGGTCATCGTAAGCGATCATTTGATCATCCACATAGACGCATTTCTCTTTCAGGTCTATTCGTTTTACACAGCCGTAGCGAATTTTTAAGCGAGGGTGTTCAGGAAAAGCAACACGGACATGTTGATCAGAGATTGTTCCAGCTGCAAGTGCATAGAATTCAGTTTTTAGTGAGTGATAAGGTGCTTTGTCAATAAGCGTTACTTCTAAATCGTTAGGCAATTGATTCGGAAAAAGGCGCTGCAAAATGCGCATACCACCGTATCCGCCGCCCAGTATGACAAGGTTCTTCATGTGAATTTCCCCTTTAGCTTCATGCATTTTTGTTTTCTCTCTATTATTCTTGCTTTTAAGAATAGGAGGGTACAAATTACCGTTAATAAGGATGGTTGCCAAAAAGATATGAAAGGCTATATAAGATAACATATTTTACTTAAATAATAATTTAATATAACCTCGTTTGGTTTTCTATACATAAAAGTATAACTAAATTAATAAAAAACCACAATATGTTTCAACATAATTTCAAGCTATCCACGTAATAAAGCTTATTTATGCGTTTTTGAAAAAAGTCTATAAATCTAAAAAGCGCGCGCGAAATGAACGTGAATTTCTAAAGTTGACGTTGAAAATGAAAGGAGATAGGATAAACTAATAGTAGAGAGGTGAAAAAACGTGATACAGCCAATTATTGAATTTTGCGTTAGCAATTTAGCCAGCGGTTCTCAAGCAGCTTTAGAAAAGCTTGAAAAAGATCCAAATCTAGATATTATTGAATACGGATGTTTAGGTTATTGCGGGAAATGTTCACAATCTTTATTTGCCTTGGTAAATGGAGAGATTGTTACGGCGGAAACACCTGAACAGTTAGTAGATAATATCTACATTCATTTAGAAGAAAACCCAATGTTTTAAACTACCCCCGCTGTCGTATCTCTTTTTAGCAGGAGAGGGACATGAGGCTAATAGAATAGATGATGTAAGCACGGCTAGTCTTGCCGTGCTTTTTTATGCGTTTTTGCACAAATATATGCGCTTTAACCATCCTCTTTGTAATCATAAAGCTTCTTTTGTTTTTTAATACTCTAAAGGAGGACAAAATAAAAAACCCCTTAATCTTTATGATTAAGGAGCTAAAAAAACGGGGGATGATATTATTGTGTACAAAAGAGAATCACTTTATACTAGAGCTACATAAAAAAATAATGGGTGATAATATGAAAAAATTTCAGTTTACAAAAATGCATGCACTTGGCAACAACTATATCTACGTAAATATGTTTGAAGAACATATAGAAGAGCAAGAGTTAGCACCGCTTGCTGTAAAAGTCTCAAATGTTTATACGGGAATCGGATCGGATGGAATGATTCTTATTTGTCCATCTGAACGCGCAGATGTGAAAATGCGCGTATTTAATAATGACGGCTCGGAAGCAAAAAACTGCGGAAACGGTTTAAGATGTGTAGCTAAATATGCATACGAACATAATTTAGTAACAAGCGAAAGATTTTTTATCGAAACGCTTTCTGGAGTTGTAGAAGCAACGGTGCATCCGCAGGGAAATGAAGTTCCAGAAGTAACAATCGATATGGGAGAGCCTATTTTAGCTAGAGAACAAATTCCGATGACGGGAGCAAGCCAATACCAAGTTGTTGATGAAGAGATGGAATTTGGAAAAGAACGGTTAAAAGGGACGGCGGTATCAATGGGAAATCCTCACGTCGTCTTTTATGTAAATAATATTGAACAAGCGCCTCTTACTACACTAGGTCCGGTAGTTGAAAAAGATGCGCGTTTTCCAGAAGGAGTGAACGTTGAATTTGTCGAGGTAGTGAACGAAAGAGAGCTGAACTTTCGCGTATGGGAAAGAGGTTCGGGTATCACTCAAGCATGCGGGACAGGAGCATGCGCTGCTGTTGTTTCTTCTGTGTTAAATGAGAAGACGAAAAAAGATGTGCCTACTGTTGTACACCTCGCTGGAGGAGATTTAACGATTGTTTGGCAAAATAAAGGCAATGTGTTAATGACAGGTCCAGCCAATGTGATTTGCGACGGCACGTATTATTATTAAAAATGAAGAAGCAGACGATTTGTCGTCACAGACATTTCGTCGTATACTAAACAAAAAAGGAGGTCTGTTTAAAAATGAGTCAAGATATCCTAACAATTACAGAAGCTGCAAGCTTTCAAATAAAAGATATGATGAAAGAACATGAAGAAGAAAATGCTTATTTACGTGTTACTGTAAATGGAGGAGGCTGCTCAGGTCTTTCTTACGGCATGGGTTTTGCACACGAAGTAAATGAAAACGATACGCTGTTTGAACAACATGGCATTAAGATTCTTGTAGATAGCGAAAGTGCTCCAATTTTAAAAGATGTAAAAATTGATTACAAGCAATCTATGCTAGGCGGAGGGTTTACAATTGATAACCCGAACGCCATTGCAGCATGCGGCTGCGGCTCTTCTTTCCGTACAGCAAGCAACGCAGGTGCTCCTGAAGAGTGCTAAGTATATTTTTATAAAAAAGCTTTCTTCACCTCATCTGGTGAAGAAGCTTTTTTAGTGAGAAATTTTTGTATGTTACATCATCTACCAAACTTATTGACGGAATAATCAGTCTTTTTTATACTCAATAAAAAAGAGGAGATGAACGGATTTGATAGATGCGACTCGTTACGACGCGGAACAAGTAGGAGGTTATGGAAGTTTTCGTAAAAAAAATATCCTGCCTATTCTATGGAAGGGGTTTATAAACTGGTTAAAACTTGAAAATAGGAAAATGGAGTCTAAGGATGCAAAAAGTATTCACTTCAGTGAATCGCATTTATTTGTTCAACATTTGCCTTTTTCCTCAGGTGAAGTCTGTCATCAAAACTCGTTCTCTGCGCCTCTTAACCATTCTGAACCTTACATTCGCTATTATGAAAATGCTAATGCATCTCTGGCCGAAAGCTATGGAGCAGTGGAAGGAGAGAATATTCTGCTGATTGAACGTATTGTCGGTCAATCAGAGGTAGTAAAATATTTAAGCAAGCTCGAAGGCTTGAAGGCCTACAGAATGAGCGTAACTAGTCAAGAAGGAAACCATTCCTTTTATGAAATCTGTTTAATAAGCAGTGATGCAGAAATGATGAGTGAAATCATTCATCGAATGGTTACACCAATCCAGCAATGAAAAAAAGCAGGCGAGAGCCTGCTTTTTTATGAGAACATTGACGTACTGTGCATAGGCTGTAAGCGAGCCTTTGGGTCAATGTATGCTTTAGCGTTATTAACGGCAGTCGGACCTTCGCCAAATCCTGCCACGATGAGTTTTACTTTTCCATCATATGTGCAGACATCACCTGCTGCATAGATGCCAGGAATATTTGTTTCTTGCTTTGAATTAACAACAATTGCATTTTTTTCTAAATCTAAGTCCCATTCTTTAATTGGACCTAGAGAAGAAACAAATCCAAAGTTTACAATAACATCATCTACGTCTACTACTGTCTTTTCTTCACCTTTTGTATTTTCTAACACAACTTGTGTAATACGGTCATCTCCAATAAATTCAACCGGTACATATGGTGTTTTAATATCAACTGATGAATTATGCAAGTTTTCTACGCTATGTTCATGAGCGCGGAACTTGTCTCGGCGATGCGTTAACGTTACTTTTTCTGCGATCGGCTCTAACATAAGAGACCAGTCTACAGCAGAATCCCCACCCCCGCATACTAATACTTTGCGGCCTTTGAATTTATTCATATCATCCACAAAATAATGAAGGTTCGTTTGCTCGAACTGTTCTGCATTTTCTAGCTCAATTTTACGGGGCTTAAATGCACCGTTTCCAGCCGTAATAATAATTGTTTTTGAATAGTGGACTTCAGAATTAGTAGTTAATCGGAATACACCGTCCGCTTGTTTTTCTACCTTTTCTACTGCTTGCTCTAGTGCAACTGCAGGTTTAAATTGATCCATTTGCTCTTTTAGGTTATTGACTAATTCTTGAGCACGTACTTTTGGAAACCCAGCTACGTCATAAATATATTTTTCAGGATATAAAGCAGAAAGCTGTCCACCGAGCTGTGGTAAGCTTTCAATAATTTTTACGCTCGCCTGACGCATACCGCCATAAAATGCTGTAAATAAGCCTGTAGGGCCGCCTCCGATGATGGTAATATCGTATACTTGTTTATCTTCTTTCATTTATAATCACCTCTAGATTGTTCTGTGCCAATGCATATTCTACTTTATGATAGCATAGTAAATTATAAAATATCATTAAAACACGCTGGAATGTTTGAGAAACTTTCTCAACTTAAAGATCAGTATTTGCAATCATTAACATAACCACACGTTTTGGTCAAATATAAAACTGGGTATACAGGAAAGTAATTGAAAATTTAAAAGCTTGTAAATACAAAGTGAAGGGTTGAAAAACCGATGAAAAAAGCATAAGATGTTTGTGTAAATCAAGCTAGGACTTATGCTTACATTTTTTTGAAAAAGAAAAAATGTATTTTTTTAAAAAAGAACGTGAAGTGATTCACATTATTTTTCTTATATGAATAATAAATGGATAGCGATGATCGTTCTTGCTCAAACTAACATAAAAAAGCAAACCAAATAAAATTGCTCTTATCATTATATTTGTAAGACATACTTGTGACTATAACTAAAAAAGGTGGATGACATTCCTATGAAAAAGCCTAAAATCGTCATTTTGGGTGCCGGGTATGGCGGCATTATGACAATTGTTAATTTACAAAAGAAACTGGGTGCTAGTGATGCGGAAATTGTTTTGGTAAATAAAAACGATTACCATTACGAAACGACATGGCTTCATGAAGTATCGGCAGGTACAATTCATCAAGATCGCTCTCGTGTTCCTGTTAAAAATTTAATTAACACGAATAAGGTTACATTTATTAAAGACACGGTCGTAGATATTAAGTTAGATGAAAAGCGTGTTCTTCTTGAAAACAGTGAGCTAACGTACGATTATTTAGTTGTTGCTTTAGGGTATGAAGCAGAAACTTTCGGAATTAAAGGTTTAAAAGAACATGCATTTACCATTACGAGCATTAATGCAGCACGTCAAATTCGTGAGCATATTGATTATGTGTTTGCGACGTACAACAATGAAGTGGAAAAAAGAGACGAACTTCTGACAATTATTGTTGGAGGTGCTGGCTTTACCGGCATTGAATTTGTGGGAGAATTAGCAAATCGAGTCCCTCAGCTTTGCAAAGAGTTTGATATCCCGCGTGAAAAAGTACGCGTTATTTGTGTAGAAGCAGCGCCTACGGCCTTGCCAGGTTTTGATCCGGAACTTGTAGAATATGCGGTAACACAGCTAGAACGAAAAGGAATCGAGTTCAAGATCGGAACAGCGATTAAAGAGTGTACAGAAGAAGGAATTATTGTATCAAAAGATGACCAAGTGGAAGAAATCAAATCAGCAACAGTTGTATGGGCTGCAGGTGTTCGAGGCAGTCATTTAATTGAAAAAGCTGGATTTGAGAACATGCGCGGACGTGTAAAAGTAAGCAATAGCTTGCTGGCACCAGGGCATGAAGATGTGTTTGTTATTGGAGATTGTTCACTAATGATTAACCCAGAAACAGAACGTCCTTATCCGCCAACAGCTCAAATCGCTATGCAACAAGGCGGTACCTGCGCTGAAAATATTAGCCGTTTGATGAAAGGGCAAAAAGAATTAAGCGAGTTCAAACCAGATATTAAAGGAACGGTATGTTCGTTAGGGCATGATGACGCAATTGGCGTTGTATACGGTCGAAAACTATTTGGTTCAAGCGCATCTTTTATGAAAAAAGTTGTTGATAATCGCTCGCTTTTCCTTCAAGGCGGAGCAGGTCTTGTATTGAAAAAGGGAAAATTTAATTTCTTTTAAAACAAAAAGCAAAAGGTCTTCAAACCTTTTGCTTTTTTTGGTATTAACTTACTTTTCTGTGATTGACGCCTTGATTACTCTTAAGTAAACTGAGAGTATAAAGAGTAACGGAGGCGAAAAGCAATGGAAATGAGTGTGCCTGTCCTAATTATCTCCATCTTGTTGTTTTTTGTGTTGTTTTTTGGAATCGGTTTCTTGTTGAATATGCTGCTTCGCATGTCTTGGATTATGGCCATTATTTATCCCGTAATTTTTATTCTTATTATTGATGATGTAAGAGCAGTTGATTACATTCAACATCCCGCTCACTCCTTTCAGCAGCTAGGTACAAAAGTGCTATCTTTAGCCGCAGCTGACATTGCGATTTTAATGGCTGGTTTTATAGGTGCACTAGCTTCAGGTATTACCATTAAATCTTTACGAACAAGAGGGTACCAAATGTTTTGAATGTAAATTCTTCTCGCGAACGAATAATTTGTTTTTATGTTGGAAACAAATAGATTCGTGAGAGGAGTTGTGGAAATCACAATGATTGGAAAAATAGCAAAGCGATTCATTATGTGCCTACTACTGGTCGGAGCGCTGTTTACAACATATGAAGCAATTACTGGCGTCCCAATAAACACGGTCATCAAATATATGCCTTTTATAAACAGTACAGGGCATCCTCTAATGAATGAAAGGCTCTTACCATCATTTCTAAAACCACTAAGAGCTGAAGCAGCTAGCAATGACAGAGAGCGTCTGACAATTGAAGAAGCATTTGATTGGTCGCGTTATCCAACTAAGAGTGTATTGGCTACGGGTTACACAGCTGGTTACGAATCAACTGGGAAAAATCCCAATCATCCAGGGTATGGTATTACATATTCGGGCGTTAAAGTAAAACGTGACTTGTATTCAACCATCGCTGCTGATTTAACCATATTTCCAATCGGCACGATCTTGTTCATTCCGGGCTATGGGTACGGAGTGGTAGCAGATAAAGGTGGGGCTATTAAAGGCGATCATCTTGATTTATACTTTGAAACTGTTTCTGATGTATATAACATATGGGGTAAGAAAGAATTAAACGTCTATGTAGTCAAATCAGGAGACGGCCGTTTAACTGAAGAAGAGTTAACAATGCTGAATGAAAAGAAATCGATGCAAGTTTTTCGTCAGCAGGTGAAATAAACGAGAAACACATGAAGCATTCTTCATGTGTTTTCTTATGTTTTATGGCCATACATAATACGTGACAAAAGCAACTGCTATTCCTGTTAAGGCTCCAAAGAAAACTTCAATGGGCTTATGTCCAAGCAGTTCTTTTAGCTTCACTTGTTTTTCGTCTTCTTCATTGGTCGTCCACAGCTTTGCCTCTTTTACCGCGCGCTGAAAATCTTCAACCAAACGATTTAAAACCGTTGCTTGCTCTCCTGCGTGTCTTCTTACTCCTTTAGCATCGAACATGACAATGATGGCAAAAATAGCGGAGAGAGCAAAAATAGGGGATTTAAGACCTTCTGCTAGCCCAATGGCAGTTGCTAAGGAAGTTACGGCTGCGGAGTGAGAGCTTGGCATGCCCCCCGTACTAAAAAATAAGCTTCCGTCTATTTTTTTAGTAGCTACAAAAGAAAGCGGAATCTTAATAAATTGAGCAAAGAAAATAGCGATTAATGAACTCCAAAGTGGAAAATTTGAGAATAACTCCATTGAGACGTCCTCCCTCAACTTAAAATGTCTGAAAAGCTAAACCCGTATGATGAAAAAAGCGGTAGATGAAAGTATATGTGTGAAACTAAGGGTTTTGAACTGTGATTAAAAATTGTATTTCTGCTATCATATGTATATAGATGAAAACAGTGGTGAATATGATATATATTCCACTTGCTGAATAGATTAAACAAAGCAGATGATAAATAAAAATAAAATCTCTATACGTAAAAGGGAGGAATTTTATGTTTTCGCACGTAGAAACATATGGTGTTGATCATCAAACAGAAGCGCTCGTAATCGGGTTATTTAATCAAAACCAACAGTTTGAAGGCTTTCTAAAAGAAATTGATGATGCTTTAGGTGGACAGCTCATTCATTTGATTAAGGAAGGAGATATTCGCGTACAGGAAAAGCGTATATCAACGATTCATACACTAGGAAAATTAGGAGCAAAACGTCTTTATTTTGTAGGGCTCGGACGAAAGCAAGCGTTAACTAAAAATGGGCTCAAAGAAAGCTTTGGCCTTTTATTTAAAAAGTTAAAAGAAGCAAAAATTTCAAACGCATCGGTCGTCCTTCCTACATTTGATACAGGAGAGTGGTCAGAGCAAGAAACTGCAGCTTTACTAGGAGAAGCTCAACAGCTTGCTATGTATGAGTTTGAAAACTACAAAAAGAAATCAAATGAGCCTGACAAGCAGCTTGAGAAAATTGAACTGTTTTCTTGTTATAAAGACGTTTTACAATCTGCGTTGGTTGGATATACGTACGGGAAAGCAACAAACTCAGCCCGCACCCTCGTTAACTTACCAAGCAATATGCTAACGGCTACAGATTTAGCTAATTATGCAGTAGAAATGGCACATACATATGGTTTTGAATATGAAATTTTAGAAAAAGAAGAGATGGAAACGCTAGGAATGGGCGCGTTGCTCGCAGTCAATCAAGGTTCCGCAGAGCCTCCTAAAATGATTGTGCTGAAATATCAAGGTAAAGAAAAATGGGAAGACGTTATTGGGTTGGTAGGAAAAGGAATTACCTTTGACACAGGTGGTTACTCTATCAAATCTAAAGACGGGATTGTAGGCATGAAAACAGATATGGGTGGAGCTGCATCTGTTCTTGGTGCAATGGAAGCGATTGGAGAATTAAAACCTCATCAAAACGTAGTAGCGGTCATTCCATCAACTGACAACGTTATTAGCGCGCGTGCCTTTAAACCAGATGATGTTATTACAGCAATGAATGGAAAGACAATAGAAGTGCTGAACACAGATGCTGAAGGGCGTTTAGCACTAGCTGATGGTATTTCATATGCCAAGCATCATGGAGCAAATTATTTAGTAGACGTGGCGACATTAACGGGTGGTGTAATTGTAGCTCTTGGTACACACACAACTGGGGCAATGACGAATGATTCTGCTTTATTGCAGCAAATAGCGAAAGCGAGCATTGAGACAGGCGAACCGATTTGGGAGCTGCCTATTACAGAACGAGACAAAAAGCGTGTTCGGGGAAGTAAAGTAGCAGATTTAAATAACTCTCCTGGACGGGAGGGGCACGCAATTATGGCAGGAACCTTTATTGGTGAGTTTGCAGAGCAAACACCATGGGTTCACTTGGATATTGCTGGAACTGCAACATCCGCTGCTTCTCATGAGTTAGGACCTTCAGGTGCAACAGGCGTGATGGTGCGAACCCTAGCTGCGATGGTTTGTTCATTTGAAGCCAATTAATAAAAAGAACATAGCAGTGATAGAAAGAAACGTAAAAAGAAGCATCGAAGATGCTTCTTTTTTAATATGTTTACATAACATTTTTTTCTTTTTAGGAAGAAAAGATTGTTTAAAAAAATCCTTATATTGTTAAGGATGTAGAGAAGTTAAACAAACGTTTATTTAGTAAGATGATTGACTTTTTTTCTATACCTAATATAATGAACATGTTGTTTATCTCTCTAATGTTTTAATGAGATAAAGTAAAAAGAAAAATGGAGGTTTCAAAATGAATGCAGTATTAATAGCTGTGCTCGTGATGCTGATTTTGAGCTTATTGCGTATCAACGTTGTCTTTTCTTTAGCGGTCGGAGCGCTAATTGGAGGACTTGTTGGCGGTATCAGCCTCACAGATACAGTAAGTATATACACAGATGGTCTTGGAAACAGTGCTTCTGTTGCATTAAGCTATGCTTTGCTTGGAGGATTTGCAATGGCTGTTTCGCGGACAGGGCTGCCTGATGCCGTTGTTCAGCTAGCGTTGAAAATAGTAGGAAAAGAAGGAGAAACGAAAAAGAAGTCACTGTCAAAAGTACTAATTTTATTGATCATCCTTATTATTTCGTGTTTTTCTCAAAATGTTATTCCGGTTCACATTGCATTTATTCCGCTTTTAATTCCACCGCTATTAAAAGTATTTAATCAGTTGAAAATAGATCGCCGATTAGTCGCAACAGTTATTACATTTGGATTGGTTACACCTTATATGTATTTGCCGGCAGGATTCGGTAAGATTTATCACGACATTTTATTTACTAACATCAAAGAAAGTGGATTAACGATTGATAAAGGAGATATTACCACGGCGATGGCTCTTCCAGCTTTAGGAATGGTAGCGGGCTTATTGTTTGCTGTGTTTATTTCGTACCGTAAGCCGCGCAGTTATAAAGACATTGACATTGATCAAGGCGCAGAGGAGCGTACAGGTTACACAACAAGAGGGATTATAGTAGCGTTACTTGCGATTGTAGCGGCTTTAACTGTGCAGCTCTTAGTAGATTCTATGATTTTCGGAGCGCTTGCAGGAATTGTGGTCGTTTATTTCAGCGGGGCTTTGAAGTGGAATGAAGCAGATCCAGTATTAACGAACGGAATGAGAATGATGGCTTTCATCGGATTTGTTATGCTGTCAGCCTCTGGTTTTGCAAAAGTTCTTCAAGAAACTGGAGATGTAGAAGCACTTGTAAAAGGCTCTGTTGCTCTTATTGGCGGAAACCAAATGCTGGGTGCATTTCTTATGCTTGTCATCGGGCTTTTAGTCACAATGGGCATTGGTTCTTCTTTCTCTACCATTCCAATTATCGCGACGATTTTTGTTCCTCTTTGCTTAGAACTTGGTATGAGTCCAATGGCAACGATTTGTATTGTTGGTACAGCGGGAGCGCTTGGAGACGCTGGTTCACCAGCTTCAGACAGTACGCTTGGACCAACATCTGGACTAGCAGTCGATCGTCAACATGATCATATCTGGGATACGTGTGTACCAACTTTTCTTCACTATAACATTCCACTCATTATTTTTGGGTGGGTTGCCTCAGTTATCTTGTAAATAGAGGGTCTCTAATGAAAAAAAAGCAGCCGATCAAAACCGGCTGCTTTTTTTTCATGCTTGAGAAAGAGTAGAAGCAGTGCTGTCACAAGCTCCTAATGCTTGCTCTACAGCCTGAAGAGATTGTTCAATATGTTCGCGATTTGAATCTTTCTCTACTGTTTGAAGAGCTTGTTCAAGGCTTGCTTTTGCCTGATTTAATGACGTACAAGAATCCTGCACGTAACCTCTAGCGTTTTTAGACATTCTTCTTCCTCCTAACTAACCAAAAATGAGAATCAATAAGTAGTATGAGTAATTTGCAGGGAATTATGAGGAGAAATAATAAAAAGGATTAACTCTTATGAAAGGAGTTAATCCTGTCAGCCTAACTGTTTAAATTGGTTGGAATGTAGAAGTTCAAGCACTTTCTTATCAAGCTCCTTAATTTTCTTTACAGCCAAATTGTATTCCATTTCACGGTAATGATGTTTGCCGCCTGGCTCTTCATCAGCTTCATCAGCTAGTTTGACTACTTTTTGAAGAGGGCGTTGCTGAATGGTTCCTTCAGGCAAATAGGAGTCTGTGTGTAGTAAAATAGCTAAGGCAATTTCTTTTGCCGCCTGAGGTTCCTCGCCTAAACGAATGAGTAATTTATGTGCACGTTCAGCACCTTTAATAGCGTGAATATCATTTTGACGATACTTCTCATAATCCCACTGACCATTTGTGTACCATTCGTAGTGGCCAATATCATGAAGCAGCGCTGCTTTTGTAGCTAAATCAGGGTTTACATTATGCTGTACAGATAGACGAAACGCATGATAGGCGACCGATACAGCATGCGCAACGCCAGATCGTGTTAAATATTTTTGAGCGATAGGATGCGTGAAAATTTCTACTAGCGTAACATGTCTCATCCTGTCATCCCTCCTAAAGAAAAAATATATTTCCAAATACGATATCATATTTATTTCCTAAATACAATTATCGTGTAATTTGTTTTTACATCCAAAAACGGCATATATTATAATATTCGAAACAAAACAACATGTACATCTTTTTCAAAAGAAAATAAGACTTTTTTCCTTGTGTTTACCATTTAATATTTAACGAAACGTGACAGCAGTCAAATTGGTTATCGGGATGAATAAACGTAATTTTAATATAGTCTGGCGTATAAAAAACATCAATTTTGGCCTTAACGCCTGTTGAAAGAATGAGTCTTTTTACTTCACTCATTTTAGATTCTTGAGCAGCAGCTTTTATTTTTTTTATTAAAGCTGGCGAAGCGTTAGCTCTTTGAATAAATATGGTAGCGCTTTGCATGGTAGAGGGAATCACTTTAAGAGATTGCTGGAAAGTCGCTATGTCCGCCTCAGGTAAGCTAGGTACCCTGTATGTATAAGGGTGAGGCATGTAGTACGATGGCCAGTAGTAAGACAAGGGAGCAAATGGTTTCATATAAGAATCCTCCTAAAAAACGGATTTTTATTATGTATATGTAGAGGGTTCGTATATGTTGTAGCAAAACCGTTATTGTATACTAGATACAAAGGGAGGTATGTATATGAAAACAAAAGATACGCTGTTAGAAGCATTAGGAATTGAGATTATTAGCGCAAGTGAACAAAGAGTGGAAGCGACGATGCCTGTTGATGAGCGAACGCGTCAGCCATTCGGGCTTTTGCACGGAGGAGCATCGGTGGCGTTAGCCGAAACTGTGGCTAGTCTAGGTGCTATTAAAAGTGTAGATATTGAAAAAGAAATCTGTGTGGGTTTAGAGATTAATGCTAATCACATCAAAGGGAAAAAAGATGGAACAGTTACAGCTATAGGCGTTCCTTTACATAAAGGAAAAAAAACAGCGGTTTGGGAAGTGAAAATTCAAGATGAAGAAGAGAATTTAATCTGTATATCCCGGTGCACGCTTGCTATTCTGCCTAAAGCTTAAATATAAGAAAGGCTTAGTCTAAAAGGTGTGAGGTATGCTTTTGAAGTCAGGAGGAGCACCTCACACACTGATGTGAGAGCTTAAAGAGAATTTGGAAGAGCGGATACATAAAAAAGTGAAAAAATAGGTAAAAAAAAGAAGCGAAATTATGTCTATTCGTGACAGTTACCCTGCGCATAGAGACATGCTCTAGAATATAGTAGTAGTAAAGTATTCTTTTTATTCAGCAACTAGAATATTCATAATATTAAAAATAAGAACAGAAAATAGACCTTCCGATTGTTCAATCGTGCTATAATAGCATTAATATAGTAGGGCGGTTTATTTTACAAAGGGGTGATAATATTGGATAAGAACTCTCAGTATTTATTCATTGATTTTGAATTTACAATGCCAGAGTATAAAGGTTTTCCAAAAGGCTTTTTTCCGGAAATCATTGAAGTTGGTTTGGTGTTTGTTAAAAATCAAGAAATCATTGATCGTTTCTCCTCTTACGTACAGCCTACACACTTTACAAAATTAACTGAGCGCTGTAAATCATTTCTCCATATCGAACAAAATCAAGTAAATGAAGGAATTACGCTAGAGCAGCTTGTACAGCGACTGGGCATGTATAAAAACAGCACGATTATTACATGGGGAAACATGGATATGAAAGTATTAAGGCAGTGCTGTCAAAAAAATAAGGTGCCGTTTCCTTTTACAGGTAAAGAAATTGATCTTTCGATGGAGTATAAGCGCTTTTTTGGAGATCAAAATCAAACCGGCCTTTGGAAAGCTGTGCAAGAGTATGGTAAAGAAGGAACTGGAAAGCACCACTGCGCGCTTGATGATGCGATGACTACACTCAACATCTTTAAGCTTGTAGAAAAAGATAAGCGGTACCTTCAAAAGCCGGAGCCGACGACCATAGGAGATCGAATCGATTTTTCAAAAGTATTAAATAAATTTGCATTATAAAAGCCAAATCACTTCTATGTGAATTTGGCTTTTTGCTTAATGAATACCGTACTCTTTTTTTAACTCTTCTAAACAGGCAATACTTGCTTGAGCAAAAGCGCTATCTTTGGCTTGTTGTTCAGCTATCTTTAATTCAAGGGCTTTTTTTAGTGAATGCTTATAATCAGGAACGCTGTCTTCATAGAGATGAACCATTTTTTGAGGAATGTTGGCCTGCTCTCGAAACGCAAGTGCTTTTCGCTCGTGAAAAAAAGGTACGTCCACTTGTCCAGGATTATGTAAGTCACCTTGTTCTGGATGCTTCAACACAGCTTGAATTCGTACAACATAATGCAGATCTCGAACTTGTGTAATTTCACCGATGTATTTCCCGGTTTTATAAAGTGCTGTAACGGTTTGACCAATTGTAAATGTCATATTGCCAGATCTCCTTTAAGTAAAGTGTTTGTTATAAACAGTATAAATCAAAACCTACTACCGTTTCTATGAAAGGATGTTGTACATGATGTATTTAATGTTTTTGCTTTATTTTCCGGAAGATAAAACAGAATATATTCCTGCTTTTGCTACAATGGCGATTTTTGTACTAGCAGCAGTTGCAGTCTGGCGGTTCATCATCAAGGTGTCTAAAAAAGAAGAAGAAAAAACGAAGGAATTAGAAGCAAAGCTGAAAGAACAAGAAAATAAGAAGTCACTCTAATGAAATGCAAATAAAATGTAAGCGTTTAAAATAATATGTTGCTGGACAATCTATGGAAAGACATCTAAAACTTTCGCTAGTGCGTATGCGATTGGAGGGCAACATGAAAAAACTATTACTCATTGGAACCGTGCCTTTTTTCTTGTTAACAGGGTGTATGGAAAAAGAAATATCCAATAAAGAAGTCAAAGTCTATAACGCAGATGGAGATAGCATCGGTACAGTCAAATTGAAAGAGCAGGCTGATGGAATTGAGTTTACGTACGATTTAAGCGGACTTCCACCTGGCGAACACGGCGTACATATTCATGAAATGGGGATTTGCAAAGCTCCTAACTTTAAAAGTGCAGGAAATCACCTTGATCCTGATAAAAAGAAACACGGACTGTTAAATCCAAAAGGACCACATTTAGGCGATATGAAAAATATTGTGGTAGAAGACGATCAGACGTATAAAGGAACGGATATGGTTCCTCAAGTCACGTTAAAAGAAGGAAAGACGTCTCTCGTTAAGCGTATGGATGGTTCCTCTCTTGTCATTACTGAACAAGGTGATGATGGAATGACAGAGCCATCAGGTAATTCTGGCAAGCGAATCGCGTGCGGAGTTATTTCAAAAAAACATTAAAAACAGCGTTCTTTCGTGAGAAAGAACGCTGTTTTTTACGTTAAAGCTATTTTTAAGCGATTTAATCCTTCTTGAAGTTGTTCATGTGAACAGCCAATGTTCAAGCGAATAAAACCTTTTCCATATGTGGAACTGTATTTTTCGCCTTTTTCTACGGCGATTTTGCCTTTTTCTAATAAACGTTCATGTAATTCTTCTTCTGATAAGTGCAGCTTGTTGCAGTCAATCCATAGTAGATAAGTTCCTTCCGGCTGAATGACTCGCAGTTCAGGTAAGTGTTCACTTATAAACCCTGTCACGAGATCTACATTTTTCTTCAGATACACAAGCAGTGCTTCTAGCCATTCGCCACCTTCGCTGTAAGCTGCTTCTAAACCAATGATTCCAAATGTATTTAAATTAGAGAAACCTTGTTTTTGCTGCTGCTGAACATACTGTGTGCGCAGCTTCTCATTTGGAATAATAATAGCTGAAGCTTGAAGTCCTGGTATATTGAATGTTTTGCTAGGGGCCATACACGTAATGGTTCGATTGGCTGCATCTTCACTTACCATGCTGATGGGAATGTGTTTATAAGGATGGTAAATTAGATCAGAATGAATTTCATCTGAAACAATTAATACATTGTATTTTTGACAAAGATCGGCAAGCTTCTTCAGTTCTTCTTTTGTCCACACGCGTCCTACTGGATTATGAGGACTGCAAAGAATCATTAATTTTACGCCTTCTGCAAATTTTTTCTCTAAATCTGCAAAATCAATTTCGTATTTATCGCCCGCAAGTTTTAACGGATTTTCAACAACTTCTCGATCATTTACCTCTATCATGTTGAAAAACGGAGTATAAACTGGAGGTTGAACTAAAATTGAATCTCCAGGTTCCGTAAATGCTTGAATAGCCATACTCAGGGCAAATACAACTCCTGGACTGTATGTAATCCATTCATGATCAATGGTCCACTGATGCTTGTTTTTTACCCAAGATGATAAAGCATTTGCTGTAGATTCAGTAGGGGAAGTGTAGCCGAAAATACCGTGTTTGACACGCTCATTAATGGTTTGAAGAACATTAGGCGGCGCTTGGAAATCCATATCAGCTACCCAAAAAGGCAGAACATCTTTTGCTCCAAAAACGAGATCCGTTTTGTCCCACTTTACGGACTGCGTACCTGTACGATTAATTAATTGATCAAAAGAAAAAGTAGACAATAAAAGTACCCCCTTTTTTAATATAATAGTTTGCTTATTTTTAATACGTTTGTCAACGAAGTTAACTTGTGAAGTCAATAAAGAAAGTGGGAAAATTGGCTGAAGCACCACTAATAAATTTTTTATTAAAGTTAGCGCCTCGTGTGAAATATATGAACTCGCTCCGTCATTATTGAGACAGGGCTTTTTCACTGTACAAGAAATCGACCATATGAGACTGCACAATGTCGGGACACTCTTCTGGTAAAAGATGTCCAATTTCCTTTAACGAGATAAAGGTAGAGTCTGTCAAATCATCTTTTAATTTACGTCCGAGATGTAAAGGGACAACTCGGTCTTCTTCTCCCCAAATGAGTAAACTTGGTTTTTTTATGTGCTGCAAATCCTTTGAGGAGAGGTCTCCTTCTCGATCACGAATCATTCTTGTCAAAGCCATAAACGTACGGTCATCCAAAAAGGGTTCAGTATAGCCATCAATCATTTCTTCGTCGATTAACTGATGATCAAATACGACATTTTGTAAGTTACCTAATACACCTTTGCGAGACAGCCACGTTTTTACCCACAGATAAAAGAAGGGAACATAAGAAGACATGACCAACCCATAATGTGAAGGGCCTAAATAAGCTGAGCTGCACAGAAGAACGAGTTTTGATACACAAGAAGGCTTTAATTTTGCTACGTTTAAACAAACCTGTCCTCCCATTGAGTGTCCCGATAGTACAACATCTTTCAATTTTAAGTATTCAATCAACTCGATGACAATTTTGGCTAAGTTTTTATACGAGTATTGAAAGGTTAACGATTTTTCACTTCGCCCAAATGGCGGAAGGTCCAGCGTAATGATAGAAAACGTATCTTCAAATAAAGGAATTAAACGCCGAAAGCTAAAACTGGATGATAAAAAGCCGTGAATAAATACAATAGCTGGTTTATCAGGGTGATAGTTATGGCATTCGTAGTAAACATTGACGCCATTAAAAGTACGCTGGTGGCAAGTAATTTTAGAGTCAGTCAATTTGTTTCACTCCATCTTTTTCTTTCTAGTCTGTCCTAATTTCCAGCAATCTATAAAATGAAACTCAATTACCGGTATAGATTTCACATTAAAGATGTGTTTAAATTTGATATAATGGAAAAAGTGAAAAAATTTAATCGGTGTAGGAGGGGAACGCGGTGTTCTTAGAAGAAAAAGAGTTAGAAATTTTAGAAATTCTAGAAAAAAATAGCCGTATTTCAATAGATAGTATTTCAAAAATGGTGGATTTAACGTTTGAAGAAACCTCTAATATTGTTAAAAAGTTAGAGAGAGAAAAAGTAATTGTGCAATATTCAGCTGATATTAACTGGAGACGAGTAGATGGACATGAGGGCGTCACAGCTATGATAGATGTAAAAGTTGCACCAAAGCGAGGAGTAGGCTTTGACGAGATTGCGGAGCGCATCTATCGTTTTCAAGAAGTAAAATCCGTGTACCTAATGTCAGGAGCATATGATTTGTCTGTTATTATTGAAGAAAAATCAATGTCTGAAGTAGCATTTTTCGTTTCTGAAAAGCTTTCTACGCTAGACTCTGTTTTATCTACAACGACTCACTTTATTATGAAAAAATACAAGCACGATGGTACCATCTACGACCAAGGCGATGAAGATCGCAGAATCGTGGTGTCTCCGTAATGAAAGAGCGCTTGTCAACAACTGTACAACAGCTGAAACCTTCAGGTATTCGCCGCTTTTTTGATTTAGCAGCAAGTATGGATAACGTCATCTCTCTTGGAGTAGGTGAACCTGATTTTGTCACATCTTGGGCTGTTCGAGAAGCGAGTATTTTATCGTTGGAAAGAGGATATACCTCTTATACAGCAAATGCGGGGCTTTTAGAGCTCCGCTTTGAAATTATGAAGTATATGAAAAGAAATTTTAACGTCTCGTATGATTATAAAGATGATATTATTGTGACCGTTGGAGGAAGTCAGGCTTTAGACATTACAATGCGAGCTTTGATTAACCCTGAAGATGAGATTATTGTCGTGGAGCCAAACTTTGTGTCTTACAGCCCGTTAATTTCTCTAGCAGGAGGAGTTCCTGTGGCAATTGAAACAACGGCGGAAACAGAGTTTAAACTACAGCCTAGACAGATTGAAGAAGTCATTACAAGCAACACGAAAGCCCTTCTTTTATGTTCTCCTAATAATCCAACAGGAAGTTCACTATCTAAAGAAGAGTTGCAGGCTATTGCGGATATTGTAATCAAGCATGACTTGCTTGTTATCACGGATGAAATATATGCAGAATTAACATATGATGAAGAATTTACATCTATTGCTTCTTTAGAAGGAATGAAAGAACGAACTATTATTATTTCAGGCTTTTCTAAAGGGTTTGCTATGACTGGATGGCGTCTTGGGTATATATGTGCACCAACTGAGATTGCTAAAGCAATGCTGAAAATTCATCAGTATACAATGATGTGTGCGCCTACCATGGCCCAGTATGGGGCAATTGAAGCACTACAAAATGGGCAGCATGACGTAGAAGAGATGAGAAAAAGCTATCGCAGAAGACGGAACTATATGGTAAAGTCATTAAATCAAATTGGTCTGGAATGCCATTCTCCCGGAGGAGCATTTTATGTGTTCCCGTCTATCAAGAAAACGGGATTGTCATCGGAAGAATTTGCTGAGCAGCTTTTGCTTGAAGAACGAGTAGCCGTCGTGCCAGGCAATGTATTTGGAAAAGGCGGAGAGGGACATATTCGCTGTTCATACGCCTCTTCAATGGAATCATTAGAAGAATCCATAAAACGGATTAGCCGTTTTGTTGAAAATAAGTTATAATAAAAATAAGATATTATGTCATATCGTATAGACGGTTTGATATAATATCTTTTTTGCTATGATGAAATGTAGTGTTAGTTTATATTTGTGACGAAATTGGTAAATAATAAATATAGTATAACTACTTTTTGATTCAATCTATGAACTGTGCTATAATTTTAAATTGGCTATAATGGTGAAAATAATAAGGTATCTAGGAGTGTTTATATGTCAAAATTTGAAATCGGTACTGTTACAAAAGGTAAAGTAACAGGAATTCAACCATACGGTGCATTCGTTGCATTAAATGAAGAAACTCAAGGATTAGTTCATATCTCAGAAGTAAAACATGGCTTCGTTAAAGATATTAACGAACATTTATCAGTAGGAGACGAAGTAAACGTTAAAGTTTTATCTGTTGATGAGTCAACTGGTAAAATTGGTTTATCTATTCGTGCAACTGAGCCAGCTCCAGAAAAAACTGAAGCTTCTGCACCTAAAAAACCTGCTAAAAAGCGTCAAGGTCAAGCAACAGTTCATACTGAATCTACTCAAGGATTCAACACATTAAAAGAAAAATTAGAAGAGTGGATTGAGCAATCAAACCGCGAAGATCTAATTAAGAAATAAGAAATATGAAAAAAAGAAGGATAGCTTAGCTATCCTTCTTTTTTTAATGTTCCGTTCTAGGTTCTGTACGCTCTACTTCAGCAGAAGGTTTAAATAATAGACCTAGGTTAATCAGTCCTGCGATTCCAACCAATCCATAAATAATGCGGGAGAAAGCAGATGTTTGACCGCCGAAGATTGCTGCTACTAAATCAAATTGAAAAAAGCCAATAAGTCCCCAGTTAATTGCTCCAATAATCGTTAATACGAGCGCAATACGTTGAATACCACTCATGATGAACCCTCCTTGTTTTGTAGTTCACTTATTAGCCTGCTTTTTTTAGAGGGAAATATGCATATTTGCTTTTGGAAGATACAGACAAATAAACGTTCATTTGGATGGGGTGAGCATCTAGCTAACAGGGAATAATCTTTAGGAAGTCAATTTTCTTTACAATCAAAAAGTTGTTCTTCATAATGATGCATGTAATCAAGCTCGTAAGGAGGAGTTTATAGTGAACAATTTTACATTTTATAATCCCACAAAATTAATTTTTGGTAAAGGTCAATTAGAGCAATTAAAAACAGAAGCAAGTCGCTTTGGTAAAAAGATATTATTAGTATACGGCGGAGGAAGTGTAAAACGCAGCGGTTTATACGATCAAGTAATGGATGTACTGAATGACATGAATGCAGAAGTACATGAGTTAGCGGGAGTAGAACCGAATCCTCGTCTGACAACTGTTCGCAAAGGAATCGATATTTGTAAAGAAAACGGTATTGAATTTTTACTTGCAGTAGGTGGAGGAAGCGTAATCGATTGTACAAAAGCAATCGCAGCAGGCGCAAAATATGATGGCGACGTATGGGACATCATTAACCGCGACGTATTCGCAGCTGAAGCTCTTCCATTTGGAACAGTGCTAACATTAGCAGCAACAGGTTCAGAAATGAATGCTGGTTCTGTTATTACAAATTGGGAAACACAAGAAAAATACGGCTGGGGCAGTCCGGCAACATTCCCTCAATTCTCTATTTTAGATCCGGTTAATACATTTACTGTACCAAAAAATCAAACAGTTTATGGCATGGTTGACATGATGAGCCACGTATTTGAACAATATTTCCATGCTGCAACAAATACGCCGCTTCAAGATCGCATGTGTGAAGGTGTGCTACAAACGGTTATTGAAACGGGACCAAAATTATTAAACGACTTAGAAAACTACGAGTTACGTGAAACGATTTTATACAATGGTACCATCGCATTAAACGGTATGTTACAAATGGGACACCAAGGCGATTGGGCTACTCATAATATTGAGCATGCGGTATCAGCTGTATATGATATTCCACATGCGGGTGGACTCGCAATTTTATTCCCGAACTGGATGAAACACGTAATGGATGAGAACGTAGATCGCTTCAAGCAAGTAGCTGTACGCGTATTTAACGTAGATACGGAAGGTAAGACAGATAAAGAAGTAGCACTTGAAGGTGTGGATAAGCTTCGTGAATTCTGGTCAAGCCTAGGTGCACCAACTCGCTTAGCTGATTATGATATTGGCGAAGACAAATTAGATCTTATGGCTGATCGTGCAATGGCCAAAGGTGAATTTGGTAAATTTAAAAAATTAAACAAAGAAGATGTACTAGCAATCCTACGCGCTTCTTTATAAGATTCTCGATAAAAAACGCCGTGCAAACCGCACGGCGTTTTTTTATTCATGATGGGTAAGCTTTTTCTGCTGTTTGGTTTTCAAATCATCCCGAATGGTTTTATCAGAAAGAGGAACTCCGCTGTAATAAGCTGCTCTTCCTAGTAAATGTCCAGCAATAGGAGAGGTGATAAACACAAAGACAATCGCTAAAATTAACCGTGCACTAATATGGCCAGTGTCAATCCAAAAGTAGAGTAAGCAGCCCACTAATATAAACAGGACGCCTAAGGTAGCACTTTTGGAGGCAGCATGACTTCTTGTGTACGTATCAGGCAAACGAATAAGCCCAATCATGGTCACAACTGTCAGAAGAGACCCTATGAGTACCAAAGCTCCTACAATGATTTCACTGATCACGTTCATATTCAATCACTTCTCCTTTCTCTAAAAACTTAGAAAAAGCAACGGTACCTACAAAGGCTATGATGCCTAGCAGTAAAATGACTTCGAAAAAAGCCTGAGTTCGAAAAATAATCGAGATGATGGCCGTGATAGCAATGATGTTAATTCCAATAGCATCAAGGGCCATTGCTCGGTCAGCAGTTGACGGACCTTTTAACACTCGGTAAACAAACCCAATAGTTGAAGCAGAAATGAGAATGAGCGAAACGTTTAGAAAAATATCGAGCATTTAACGACTCACCTCCATAATAGCTTTTTCGAATGTTTGCTGAATATCTGTAATAATGTCATCAATATCGTCGGTATTGATTGCATGAATATAGATAGTAGAATTGTCATCTGACACATCCATTACCAGTGTGCCTGGCGTTAGCGTAATTAAAAGAGAAAGAATGGTAATTTCCCATTCACTCTCCAGACGGGTTGGCATTGCAAAGATGGCTGGCTGAATATTTAATTTAGGGCGCAATACGTCTTTCGTCACTGCAATATTGGCTTTGAATAATTCTCGTATGAAAATAAACAGCAGCTTAATGATCGCATATACTTTATGCAGGTAAAAACGTCTGTGAAAAAAACGGCGGAAAACAAACAGCAGTACCGCTCCCCAGAAAAATCCTATAATAAAGGAAGGTAGTGTCCAAATCCCTCTCAAAAACATCCATGTGAATGCAATGATTACGTTTAATAATAGTTGAAATGACATGCAGATCTACTCCTTTAACACCGATTGGATATAAATTGAAGGATCCATAAGCGTTTGAGCGGCTGTCGACACATAAGGAATAACAGCTTCTGCACCTAGTCCTAAAAAGACAGAAATAGCAAGTAAGATAGCGGATGGGTATAGAATACCTTTAAGGGATACTTTTTCATGCTTAGAAGAAAGCGTAGGTTCACCCCAGAAGCAGCTCATGAAAATCTTAATGGCAGAATATAAAACGAGCAGGCTTGAAACGAGTAAAACTCCTACAAACGTGTAGCTCTCTGATTCTAAACCGCCTTGAACTAAAAGGAATTTTCCAATAAAGCCGCTTAGGGGAGGAATTCCTGCCAACGAAATAGTAGCGATAAAAAACATCCAGCCAAGCAGCGGATAGTCTTTAATTAACCCACCCATTTTCTTTAATTTTGTTGTTCCAGTTATTCGAATGATGCTTCCAGCAAGAAGGAAGAGAGCTGCTTTAATAATCATGTCGTGAATTAAATAATAAATGGCTCCTTCAAAACCTGCTTTTGTTGTTAAAGTTACACCGTAGACAATGACTCCGACAGCAATAATAATATTATAAATTAAAATTTTATTCACATCCGAATAAGCAATGGCGCCTACTGCACCAACAATGATAGTCAAAAGCGCAACGTAGCCGATAATTTGATGAGTGAATTCAGGATGATGGTAAAACAGTAAAGTGAAAGTCCTGAAAATCGAATAAACGCCTACTTTTGTGAGCAACGCACCAAACAATCCGATAATAACGGGTGGAGGCGCACTGTACGAACCTGGAAGCCAAAAATACATTGGGAATAAAGCTGCTTTTAATGCAAATACAATAAATAAAAGCATGCCAATGGTTGTTAAAATTCCCGGCTGATTAGCCTCTGCAATTCGCTGCGAAAGGTCTGCCATGTTGAGAGTTCCTGTTACGGCGTACAAATAAGCAACAGCAATTACAAACAAAGCAGATGAAATGACATTGACTAAAATATACTTAAGAGACTCTCGAAGCTGTGCTTTTGTACCGCCAATTACAATGAGAGCGTACGAAGACATAAGCATGACTTCAAAAAAGACAAATAAGTTAAAGATATCACCTGTCAAGAAAGCGCCAAATACGCCTACTAATAAAAACTGTACAAACGAATAAAAGTAAAAGCGTTCACGTCTTTCGCCAATTGTATGAAAAGCAAAAAGAACGCAGCATAGTGTTACGATACTAGCAGTAAGTACGAGAAGGGAAGCGAACATGTCCGCTACTAGAATAATTCCAAAAGGAGGTTTCCAGTTCCCAAGCTCGTGAGTTAAAACACCTTTTGATTGAACCAACTGTACCAAATATGCAGCAAAAGCAGTGGTGGTGATTAATGATAAAACACTGATTATCCTTTGAAGTTTAATATTGTCTTTGAAAAAAATGAGCACAACACCTACAACAAACGGGATAAGCAGTGGGATGATTACAAAATTACTCGTCATGTTCATTTCCCCTTAACTTGTCCATATCGTCTGTTCCGAGTTCTTGATAAGCCCTGTAAGCTAGTACAAGGAAAAAAGAAGTGACGCCAAAGCTTATGACAATGGCAGTTAAAATGAGGGCTTGAGGTAAAGGATCTGTATAAGAAGAAGCCTTTTCTCCCAGAAGGGGAACACTCCCCCCTTTTAATCCGCCCATCGTTAAAATCAACAGGTGAACACCGTGGCTTAATAAGCCTGTTCCAATAATAATTCGCAGTAAACTGCGGGATAACATGAGATATACAGCGGCAGTGAATAGAATCCCTGCCACTACGGACATTAATATTTCCACTATTCACTCTCTCCAATCGTTTGAATAATGGTCATCGTAACACCAACAACTACTAGATATACGCCTAAATCAAACAGTACAACGGTAGCTAAAGATGTTTTCCCGAGAAGGGGAAGGTTAAAGTAGCTGTACGTGTGAGTGAGAAACGGAACTTTGAAAATAAATGATCCCAGCCCGGTTAAAATAGCTAACAGCAGGCCGGAAGCCGCAACCTTCTTATAATCAAATGGGATGACTTTCGATACGGTTTTTATATCGAAAGCCAGCAGTAGTAATACAAGGGCAGCTGAGGTAGTAAGTCCCCCAACAAACCCTCCTCCAGGTGTATAATGACCTGCAAAGAAAAGATGAATGGCAAAAATGATAATAATGAATGTGACTACTTTCGTTGTTGTTTGTAGTATCAAATCATTTTTTTTCACTCTTCTTCCTCCTTTGTTAACCGAAGACGAATCATGCCATAGATAGCAAGAGCTGCTATACAAAGTACGGTAATTTCAAATAATGTATCAAATCCGCGGAAATCAACAAGAATCACGTTCACCATGTTTTCGCCGCCTGCTTTTTCATAACTGTTTTCAATAAAGTAATGTGAAATGGATTCAAATAGTTTTGTACTGTTTGCTGATATGCCAAGCAATGTAACAGTCGTTCCTACAAGAAGGGCAACCAGTAAATTTGGCAGTTGAAACTTCACCCTTACTTTTCGCTTCCGAAACTCCGGCAAGTAGTAGAAACATAGTAAAAACAGTGATACGGATACAGTCTCAATAACTAATTGAGTCAAAGCTAAGTCAGGAGCGCGGAATAATACGAAAAATAAAGAAAGTGTATAGCCGACAACTCCCAGCGAAATAATGGCTGTGAGGCGTGATTTTGCCAATAAAGTTGTAATAGTAGCCGCAACCATTACAACTGCTAGTATGGCTTCATAAACGCCGATAGAAGCAGTATCTTTTAGATCAATCGCAAAGGCATTCTGAGAAAAGAGCGTTACGAGAAGTAAAATGCCTATGAAAGTAAAAATGATTAAAAGATAGTCTCTAATAAATCCTGTCATTAATGTTTTCATGATGCGCGTTGAGCCTTTTTCCATCCCTTTAATGCCATAATTATATCCGTTGTTAAGCGTTAAAGAAGAAGGAAATCGTGTATAAATTTTTGACCACTTTTGAAGTGTCATAAACAACAAAATACCAAATGTAATGACCCCTAGCGTCATAAATAATTCTGGCGTAAAACCGTGCCAAAATTTAATATGCACTTGATATCCTTTACCTGCCTCTAGCAGGCTAGGTGCGATAGAGGCCATTGTTGGCTCAATAAGAGTTGATTCTAATAAATTAGGAGCAAAGCCAAAAATAACAACCAGTGATGCTAAAATAACCGGTGAAATCAGCATGCCTATTGGTGCTTCATGCGGCTTCTTCTCCAACTTTTCGGGCTGGTATTTGCCTGTAAAGGTTTTAAAGACAAGAATCATACTATAGACGAACGTAAAAATACTTCCCACCCAAGCGATGATAGGCAGCAAAATTCCCCACGTCTGCATGCTATACATATCCATTTTTGTCACGTTTACCATGCCTGTAAAAAACATCTCTTTACTTAAAAATCCGTTAAAGGGAGGGAGACCTGCCATTGAAAATCCTCCAATGATAGCAATGGTAAATGTGACAGGCATGAAGCTCATTAACCCGCCTAACTTTCTAATGTCACGCGTGCCTGTTTCATGATCGACAATGCCTACTACCATAAACAAGCTGCCTTTGAAGGTAGCATGGTTAATCAAATGGAAAACTGCTGCAGTAAGAGCCACTAAGTAGATATTATCGTCTAAAAAATCATAGTGAATAGCTGCGCTACCTACTCCTATAAGTGACATAATCATCCCAAGCTGACTAATTGTTGAAAAAGCTAAAATCCCTTTCAAGTCTTGTTGCTTTACTGCTGAAAATGAGCCCCAAAACAGTGTAATTAGTCCTGTGATTGAAATAACAAAAAACCAAGTGGTGCTTATAGCAAAAACAGGGCTTAGTCTTGCTAAAAGATAAATTCCCGCTTTTACCATTGTAGCTGAATGAAGGTATGCACTCACTGGGGTTGGAGCTTCCATTGCATCTGGCAGCCAAATATGAAAAGGAAACTGAGCAGATTTTGTAAAGGCCCCTAATAGAATGAGGACTAGAGCTGGAATAAATAGATGACTTGATGTAACCACATCTACGTTTGAGATAATTTCGCGTATGCTGAAAGTACCTGTCATGACATATAAAAGTACAATTCCTGCTAATAGGGAAAGTCCTCCGAATACGGTAATGAGCATAGACTTTAAGGCTCCGTATTGAGATTTCTCTCGTTTGTACCAATAACCAATCAATAAAAAAGATGAAAGGCTTGTTAATTCCCAAAAGCTGTAAAGACTCATTAAGTTGTCTGATAATACAACTCCTAGCATAGACCCCATAAAAAGAAGCAAATAGACATAAAACGAATGCAGCGCTTCTTTTGTCTTAGAAAGATAATAAATGGAGTAAAGAATAACAAGTGTCCCAATTCCAGTGATTAACAGAGAAAATAGAAGACCGAGTCCATCCACATAAGCATCAAAGTTAATGCCCAGACTAGGTATCCATTTCATTGAATGTAGGTAGGTTTCCCCTTTAGAAACACCACTGATATATTGTGTGAAATAAATGAACAACACAAGTGGGAGAGGTAAAACGAACCACCCTGTATGAATACGCTGGAATTTCCTATACAGAAGCGGGACAAAAAAGGCTAATAAAAAAGGCGATAAAATCACCAAGTGCAACCACGCCAAAAGACAAACCTCCTTGTGATATTCAATTCTGTAACCGATTATATAATAATTTAATTATGCATGCATCCATGCTAATTCTTAGTATCAGCGGATTTTTCAAACCTTATTAAATAAATAGAAACTCGTCACAAAATCCATAAAAAAAACATAAAAAAATTTTTTTAGACGTATAAAAATCAGGTGAAATTGTCACTCTAAGAGTGAGGTGATGGAAATGTATAGGAAACAAATAACCATCAGTTTTCTCATTTTTAGCGCATTATGTACGAGCGGATTTGTACTGAATAATCACTTAGAGATGAAAGAAGAAAACAGGATGCTACTCACTTCTAAAAACGAAGCTGAAAATTCTATATCAATAGACTCTTCCCTGTTAAAAGCCTCTTATAAACCGAGACAATATGTAAAGATAGGTGAAATGAACTATATTGCACCATCCGGTAAGTAAATGAAAAACGATTGAAGACCACTCTTTAGTCGTTTTTTATTTGCTTATTATTTGCGTAATCGTGCATGAATTACGTTTTTTAATCAAAGAACATTAGTTGACTTCATAACTGAATTTATCGTTAAATAAAAGGGTACATACAATGATTGCAGTTTCAACAAACTATAATGATTGTGTCAAATTGTAAGTGGATTCCCTTGAATTCAGCTAACAGTTTCGATAAAGTGGAAAATAAAGATATTTTAATGGAGGAACAGACTATGACACATGTTCGTTTTGATTATTCAAACGCGTTATCATTTTTTGGTGAACATGAACTTACATACTTACGTGATGCCGTGAAAGTAGCTCACCATTCAATTCATGAAAAAACAGGTGCTGGGAACGACTTTTTAGGATGGGTAGACCTTCCTACGGAGTATGACAAAGAAGAATTTGCACGCATTCAAAAAAGTGCAGAAAAAATTAAATCGGATTCAGATGTATTGATTGTTATTGGTATTGGAGGATCTTACTTAGGTGCTCGTGCTGCTATTGAAATGCTTCAGCATTCATTCTATAACACATTATCAAAAGAACAGCGTAAAACTCCGCAAGTTATTTTTGCTGGTAACAACATCAGCTCAACATACATGAAAGACTTAATGGATGTTTTACAAGATAAAGATTTCTCTATTAATGTTATTTCAAAATCTGGTACAACAACAGAACCGGCGATTGCTTTCCGTATCTTCCGTAAATTATTAGAAGAGAAATACGGGAAAGAAGAAGCACGCAAGCGTATTTATGCAACAACAGATAAAGCGCGAGGCGCATTAAAAACATTAGCGGACGAAGAAGGCTATGAAACATTTGTTATTCCAGATGATGTAGGCGGCCGTTATTCTGTATTAACAGCGGTTGGCTTATTACCAATCGCCGCTGCAGGTCTTGATATCGAACAAATGATGAAAGGGGCAGCTGATGCTCAAGAAGCATTTTCATCATCAGAGCTAGAAGAGAACCCAGCTTATCAATATGCTGTAGCTCGTAATGTTCTTTATAATAAAGGAAAAACAATTGAAATGCTGATTAACTATGAGCCAGCTCTTCAGTACTTTGCTGAGTGGTGGAAACAGTTATTTGGTGAAAGTGAAGGAAAAGACCAAAAAGGTATTTACCCTTCATCTGCTAACTTCTCAACGGATCTTCATTCTTTAGGTCAATATGTACAAGAAGGTCGTCGCGATATTTTTGAAACAATTGTACAAGTTCAAGATTCTCGTCATGAGCTAACAATTGAAGAAGATGCAGCGGACTTAGATGGACTAAATTACTTAGCTGGTGAAACAGTTGACTTTGTAAATAAAAAAGCGTTCCAAGGTACAATGCTTGCTCACACAGACGGAGGCGTTCCAAACTTAGTTGTGAACATTCCAGCGCTAGATGAGTATACATTTGGATATGTTGTATATTTCTTCGAAAAAGCATGCGCAATCAGCGGCTATTTATTAGGCGTAAACCCATTTGATCAGCCGGGAGTAGAAGCATACAAAGTAAATATGTTTGCTCTTCTTGGAAAACCTGGTTTTGAAGAGAAAAAAGCAGAATTAGAAAAGCGTTTGAAATAAATAAAAAGTTCACCTTCTTGTTAGAAGGTGAACTTTTTTGCTTTTGAGATAAAGGATAAAAAGCTGGAAAAAGGACATGTTAAAACAGAGGAGGGATAAGATGATTGAATTATCTTCAAGATTAGACGGCACATTATTCAAGCTTTATGAATTAGAAAAAACGCTTAAGCCGCTTGGGTATAACATTGGAGGAAATTGGGATTATGATCATGGTTCATTCGACTATAAGATGAATGATGAAGTCGGCTATCAGTTTTTACGTATCCCGTTTACAGCTACGAATGGAGAACTGGATTCTAAAGGAACAACCGTACAGATTGGTACGCCATTTTTACTTTCACATAAGTATCAAATTGGCCTAGATGACAATGTTCACAATGGAAACGTGGGTGCTTCATTTAATCAGTTTGCAGAACCCCAAGACGCAGACGCTTCATTTCCAGAAAAGTATATCAGCTTAGGAGAAGAGCTAATTAGAGAGGCAGAAGCGGCGCTGCTTCAATAATTGAAAGGATTATTCTTTTCTTAAACTCTCTAATTTTTTCACAAAAATATGTTCGTACATGACCTGACTAATCAACTCGTTTGTTTTAATCATTTCATTTACCCCCAAATTTTGCGCATTTTGAATATGCTTTTTTGTTAACAGTTCAACGATGCTGTAAATAGAAGGGTTCAATCCTTGCAGAGCGACTAGCGTAACAATCGTATTCATGTCTGCGTATTCTTCTGTCTTATGCTGATCGGCAGTAATCAGCACTTTTTTTGCGCACCGAGCATTGGCAAGTTCTAATACCTCATAGTGAGAGGGACTTCCTTTAATAAAATGAACGCGATCACAGATCATGGGGTTTTTAGTCAGAGAGTCGTCGATAAGAACAATGTCTTCTTTATGAAATGCGTCGCGATAAGACTCTAGCACGAGTTTGGCGCGCTCATTCCACCCCACAACGATGAAGTGATCTTTTCCATAAAACTTTAAATTCCCTTCCAAATAAGCGCTCTCAGCGGAAACAGCAATTTTAGAAAGCGTGACAAAATAAGTAGTAATAAATCCCGTTCCAACCAGGACTAAAATAATTGCAGCTAACCTTCCAATCGTAGTGGTGGGAGCAAAATCACCGTACCCTATAGTAGAGATTGTAATAATAACCCACCAAATCCCTTCAAACACATTCCCAAACGTTTGCGGCTCTAGGAAATGTATAAGCATGCCGAAAAGTAAAACAAGGCAGCCGATAATAAAAAGAAGCCGTACTAAAATAGAACGACGAAAAAGTCGGAATAATAGCCATTCCATCATAAAAAAACCTCCAGTGATTAGTCATAGCCACAGTATGACCATTTTTCACTAAAGGTATAAGATATCTTTATCTTTTTACTTCGTAATATTCAATCCATTCTTTGTCTGGACCGTAGAAAAATAAGTATCTTGCTCCATTTGGCAAAGTTACAATGTTTTCTTCCACAAATGAAACGCCTGCTGATTTTAAACGCTCAAACTCCTCTTCAATTCCATCTACTGCCAGCGCAAAATGATGAACTTTACCTTCACTAGGTAAGCTTGAGTTATACCCTTGAATTAACTCTACGATTACATTGCCTTCTAAACCTAGAAAAGCTAGCTTCAAAGACGGATCGGTATGTGGTAGTGTTTCGATGAGCTCCAATCCCACTTTTTGTGTATAGAACTCAATAGATTCTTCTATATCCTTTACTTGAACGCCTACATGTTCAAATTTTAAAATTGCCATATGCATCACCCGTATCTATAGTATGTAAAAACTATGAAATATATTAAAGAGAAAGGATAGATAAGTCAAGATAGGGCTGCTTATCAGGAAAGGGCTCTTAAATCATATTTTTGCTGGAGTGAATAGGGTAGAGGCTTCCATCAAGAGCAAACGAAATCTTACCTGTTTCTTCAGATACAACTAAAATTAATGCATCCGATTTTTCCGACATTCCAATTGCTGCACGGTGACGTGTTCCCAACTTTTTGTTCGTTGAAATAATAGACGAGAGAGGTAAAACATTAGCAGCTGAAATAAGCTGATTATTTCTAATTAGGACGGCTCCGTCATGTAAGGGTGTCCCTGGATAGAACAGTGTCTCAACTAGCGTAGCGCTGACAGGAGCTTGAATAGGCATTCCTTTTTGAATAAGAGGATCAACATTTTGTTCCCGTTCAATGACAATTAAAGCGCCGTGACGTTTCTCAGAGAGGTTATGAATAGCTAGGGACAGAGCAGCGTATTCAAATGTATAAGGCGATAAGTAATGACGCAAGTAATAAGAGGCGGCCGTAGCTTGAACATCTTGAAATAACCTTCTCATCTCCTCAAAATCACATAAAATACAATGATCACTCGTGTCTAAATGTTTAATTAAATTAGAGGCTTCAGTTGAAATCTGCTGTAAATATGTTCGCACATTATTTTTAATTGTATCGTCTAATTGAAAGGGTTGTCTCTCCATCTTATATAGCTCCTATCTGTCAGTCAGTGTTATCTGTAATGTGTGCTAATGTGGGTGAATTATCCGTAAAGCTCATAAATCCGTTATTAATTTTATAGAGAGATTTTGTATTTTATTTAGCAAGAGAACATAAAAAGTCGGGGGAAAAAGAAAGCGCTTTATAAACTGATATATTCACATTTGGATTAAATTTACATATGTTGTTTTAAATAAAAGTATAGATATTTCTGTGAATTTAAAGTATAGTTTTCTTATCGGATATATAATTTTTAATGTTGACAAATATTCTAAATATGCTAAAATTTTTAAAAAATGCTTATCAAGAGTGGTGGAGGGATCTGGCCCGCTGAACCCCGGCAACCTGCTTAGCAAGGTGCTAATTCCAGCAAAGTGTGTATCATTTTGAAAGATAAGGTGAAAATTATTGCCTACCCAGTCTTTCAATACGGAAGACTTTTTATTTTGATATAGCGCAAGAGATATTTTGAGGAGGGACAACGATGACTGTAAACCCCGACTTAAAACAAACCTTTGAACACGCCGAAGCAAAGTAAGAATTAAATAGTTTCGCTGACTAGACACACTAGAGGCGGTTTTATCCAATTCTAGTGGGTAAAACCGTCTTTTTTTATTGGATAACGCGGATAACTGAGAATTGGAGTGGAGAAAATGGCAGACTTATATACGTACGAAAACTGGAGCGATACATTTCCAGAGTTCGACAGTAAAGATGAAACAAAAGGAGCCCTTTCAGCATTGCAGTGGGCGTATGATACCTACGGAGATTCAATTATTTATGCGTCAAGCTTTGGGATCGAAGGAATCGTGTTAATTGATTTAATTTCAAAAGTGAAAAAAGATGCTGAAATTGTCTTTTTAGATACAGGGGTTCATTTTAAAGAAACATATGAAGTGATTGATGCAATTAAAGAACGCTTCCCTGATTTACGTATTCATATGAAAAAGCCGGATTTAACTCTTGCAGAACAAGCTGAAAAACATGGAGATGAGCTTTGGAAGAGTCAGCCTAACCTATGCTGTCAAATTCGAAAAATCATTCCGCTAAGAGAATCCCTTGCTCCTTATGATGCGTGGATTTCTGGTTTGAGACGCGAGCAGTCTGAGTCTCGTGCCAACACGAATTATTTTAATAAAGATGAGAAATTCAAGAAGGTGAAAGTTTGTCCGTTAATTCATTGGTCATGGAAAGAAATTTGGCGTTATGTGTATAAGCATGATTTGCCATACAACAAACTTCATGATCAAGGCTACCCAAGTATCGGCTGTGAGCCCTGTACCGCACCTGCCTATAATGTAGACGATTTACGTTCAGGAAGATGGGCAGGTACACAAAAAGTGGAGTGCGGATTACACGAATCTTAAATACGAAAGAGCTGAATAAATGATGCTTTTATATGTTGCCTTTATCATTGCGCTTTTTTTTGCAATGAATATTGGGGCAAGCGGTGCAGCAGCTGCTATGGGCGTTTCATACGGCTCCGGTGCAATTAAAAAGCGAAGAGTGGCCCTGTTCATCTGTGCTGTAGGAATTGTGCTCGGAGCTGTTACCGGAGGCGGTGAGGTGGTAAAAACCATCAGTTCAGGTATCATACCTGAAAAACTGCTGTCAGTAGAATTAGTTATTATCATTCTGGCTGCTGCAACGCTGTCACTCTTTTTCGCGAATTTGATTGGTATCCCTTTATCAACAAGTGAAGTAACAGTTGGCTCAGTTGTTGGAGTAGGGGTAGCTTATCAATCTCTGTATGTAGAAAAACTTTTAATTGTCATGTCTTTTTGGATTATTGTTCCACTAGTTTCATTTGTTATTGCTTTTTTGATTGGGAAAGTGATAAAGCGCAGAGCGCATAAAAAAGAAGCAGAGGGAAAGTGGAAAAGAGTTTTAACGATTTTAGTTATTGCAACGGGATTCTTTGAAGCCTTCTCAGCTGGAATGAACAATGTGGCAAATGCTGTCGGTCCTCTAGTAGGAGCTGGATTAATGGATGCTACAACGGGTGTCATAGCAGGAGGATTGGCGGTGGCGCTCGGAGCTCTTTTACTAGGAGGCCGAGTTATTGAAACAAACGGAAAAAAAATTACTCGCTATTCTGTAGGAGAAGGCTGTATTATCTCGGGTACTGGTGCTTCTCTTGTTACAGTCGCTTCACTGTTTGGTTTGCCAGTACCGCTTACACAGGTCACTACGTCTTCTATTATTGGAATAGGCGCAGCGAAAACGGGATTTACGAAAGAACAGCGAGAAGTGGTCACTCAAATGTTAAAGGTTTGGGTGGTATCCCCTGTATTTTCACTCGTAATCTCATATGTTCTTGTGAAATTAGTACTTGAAAGCGACTTATATTCATTTGTGGTGCTAGCTAGTGGATGTATTGCTACAGGAGGTATTCTAAGCTTAGCTAGAACGACTAGAAGAAAAAGAGCAAGCCTGCAGTCGGAAAAAGAAAAAATGACTGCGTAATTCAAGTGCTTTTTATTATATTGTGTTAATTACTTAAGGAGGATTTTACAAAATGACAACAATTCAAGCACACGGTGGAGAATTAATTAATTTATATCAACCAACATATGACTACACGTCACTAACAAAAGAAATTGAAGTAGACAACATGGCTCTAAGCGATTTAGAACTAATTGGAATTGGTGCTTATAGCCCAATTACGGGGTTTTTAGGAGAAAAAGATTATCAATCAGTTGTTGAAAATATGCGTCTAGCAGATGGAACTGTATGGAGTATTCCTATTACTCTTCCCGTAACAGAAGAGCAGGCTAAAGAATTAAACATTGGCGACAAAGTAAAACTAGTTCAAAGCGGTGTGACATATGGTGTTTTAGAAGTTTCTGAAATATATACGCCAAATAAAGAAAAAGAAGCGGAAAATGTGTATCGCACAGCAGAACTTGCCCACCCTGGTGTGAAGAAAATGATGGAACGCCCAAATGTATATGTAGCAGGTCCAATCGTACTTGTAGAACGTACACCTAAAACGCGTTTTGAAAAGTATTACCTAGATCCAACTGAAACAAGAGCAGCATTTGAAGAGCGCGGTTGGAAAACGGTTGTTGGATTCCAAACTCGTAACCCTGTTCACCGTGCGCATGAGTATATTCAAAAAACAGCATTAGAAATTGTAGACGGCCTGTTTTTAAATCCACTTGTAGGAGAAACAAAGTCAGATGATATCCCAGCAGATATCCGTATGGAAAGTTATGAAGTACTTTTAGAGAACTATTATCCTAGCGATCGTGTAGCTTTGGCAGTTTTCCCTGCTGCAATGCGCTATGCTGGACCTAGAGAAGCTATTTTCCATGCAATGGTTCGAAAAAACTTTGGATGCACGCATTTCATTGTAGGCCGTGACCACGCTGGTGTTGGTGACTACTACGGAACATATGATGCACAAAAAATCTTCAGTAACTTTACGGCAGATGAATTAGGAATTACACCTTTATTTTTTGAACACAGCTTCTACTGCAAGAAGTGTGAAGCGATGGCATCAACGAAAACATGCCCTCACAGCAAGGAAGATCATATGATTCTATCTGGTACCAAGGTACGTGAAATGCTTCGTAACGGAGAAGTGCCACCAAGCACATTCAGCCGTAAAGAAGTAATTGAAGTGTTAATTAAGGGATTAGCAAAACAAAAAGTATCTTCAAAATAAGGAGCGGTTGAAGTGAGTAAATCAACAAACATTACGTGGCATGATGCTGGAATTACAAAACAGGAAAGACGTGAGCAAAATAATCATCACAGTTTTGTATTGTGGTTTACGGGCCTTTCGGGTTCAGGTAAATCTACCGTAGCAAACGCAGTGGCAAAAGCGCTTTTTGATAAAAATATTCGCAATTACGTATTAGATGGTGACAATGTTCGTTTTGGCTTAAACAAGAATTTAGGGTTTTCTGCTGAAGATCGTACAGAAAATATTCGCCGTATCGGTGAGGTTTCTAAGCTGTTCGTAGACAGCGGTCAAGTGGTACTAACAGCATTTATCTCTCCATTCCAAGAAGATCGCGCTCAAGTGCGTGAGATCTTAGAGGAGAATGAATTTTTGGAAGTATACGTAGAGTGTCCGTTAGAAGAATGTGAAAAAAGAGATCCAAAAGGCCTTTACAAAAAAGCAAGAAGCGGAGAAATCCGTGATTTTACAGGAATTGATTCTCCCTATGAGTCACCTGCTAATCCTGAAGTAACAATTAATACAAGCACACAGTCTGTAGAAGAATGTGTACAAACTGTTATTGAATATTTATCTAACCGAAAATTCATCTAAATGACAGCGGACTTTGTCCGCTGTTCTAATTCAAATTAAAATTTGGGAGCGCTGCGGAGACGTGGAAATGATGGAAGGGTGAAAGGCATTCATGGGGAAAGTATATCTAGTCGGTGCAGGACCAGGAGATCCAGATTTAATTACATTAAAAGGGTTGAAAGCAATTCAGCAAGCAGATGTTATCTTATATGATCGTTTAGTGAATAAGGACCTGCTGGAGTATGCTAAAAGTGATGCTGATATTATTTACTGCGGAAAGCTTCCAAACTACCATACCCTCAAGCAAGAAACAATCAATAACTTTTTAGTGAAATTCGCTAAAAAGGGGAAAATTGTAACGCGCTTAAAAGGCGGAGATCCATTTGTTTTCGGACGCGGAGGGGAAGAAGCAGAAGCTCTCGTGCAACAGGGCATTTCATTTGAAATTGTTCCAGGAATTACATCAGGTATCGCAGCTGCTGCTTATGCAGGAATCCCTGTCACTCACCGGGAATACAGCGCAAGCTTTGCTTTTGTAGCAGGACACCGTAAAGACAGCGAGCATGATGCAATCAAATGGGATAGCCTAGCCAAAGGTGTAGATACTCTTGCCATTTATATGGGAGTGAGGAATTTACCGTACATTTGCCAACAGTTAATGGAACATGGAAAAACCTCAGCTACGCCAATTGCATTGATTCACTGGGGCACATGTGCGGACCAGCGCACTGTAACTGGAACTCTTGGTACAATTGTTGATATTGTTAAAGAAGAACAAATTGAAAATCCCAGTATGATTATCGTTGGTGAAGTTGTAAATTTTCATGACCGATTGAATTGGTTTGAGAAGACTGGACAGCATTACTATTCGTATGCACAAGAAGCTTACTAAAGAGGTTGATTATATGGATGCAGTTTTATATGTTTGCCATGGCAGCCGCGTAAAAGAAGGCGCTGATCAGGCAGTTGCTTTTATTGAAAGATGTAAAAAAAATCTAGATGTACCGATTCAAGAAGTTTGTTTCCTAGAGCTAGCTTACCCTACTATTGAACAAGGATTTGAAGCGTGTATTGAACAAGGTGCTACTCGTATTGCCATTGTGCCGCTGCTGTTATTAACAGCTGCCCATGCAAAACATGATATACCTGAAGAAATACACAAAGTATATGAACGCTATCCACAAGTAGAAGTACTGTACGGAGAACCGTTCGGCGTAGACGAACGAATTGTTGATATCTTAGTAGAGAGAATCAATGAAACCAATGTGGATAAGCATGAAGATTCGATGGTATTGCTGGTGGGCAGAGGAAGCAGTGATCCTGCTGTAAAAAAAGATTTTAACGAAATAGCTCAACTGCTAAAAGGTAAAGGAGCTTTTAAAGAAGTGAGCACATGCTATTTAGCTGCCGCTGCCCCTAATTTAAAAGAAGGCCTGCACCTTGCTAAACAAACTTCGTATAAGCAAGTATTCGTTCTCCCGTACCTTTTGTTTACCGGTATTTTAATGAACGAAATTAAGGAAGAGTTGGAGCAGTTATCAACAGATGACCAGCAGTTTATCTTAGCAAACTACCTAGGTTATCATGATGGACTTGCACACATTTTAAGTTATCAAGTAAAAACGTTATTATCGAGCAGAGGAAATCAATACGATGTATACCGTTATGCTTGATTTAAAGGATCGTTCGGTCTTAGTAGTTGGAGGCGGAACAATCGCAACTCGTAGAATTAAAGGTTTTTTACAAGAAGGAGCAGCCATTACAGTGGTTGCTCCAACTGTTTCAGCTGAAATAAATGAGTGGGAAGCTAAGAATCAGCTGTGTGTAAAAAGAAAAAAAGTAGGAGAAGAAGACTTACTTAATGTTTTTTTTATTGTTGTAGCTACAAATGATAAAGCTGTGAATAAGTTCGTTAAGCAGCATATTAAAAATGATCAGTTGGTTAATATGGCCAGCGGTTTTTCCGATGGAAATATTCAAATTCCTGCACAGTTTTCTAGAGGGAGATTATCGCTAGCAATATCCACAGATGGCGCTAGTCCTTTGTTGACAAAACGAATAAAAGAAGAATTATCTTCGAATTATGATGAGAGTTACACACAGTATACACAGTTTTTGTACGAATGCAGAGTTCTTATCCACAGATTGAATGTGTCAAAGAGCCGTAAACATGAGTTGTTAACAGAAATTATCGATGATCAATACCGGCTGTCTCTAGTAAAACAGAGGGAATTTTTACAACAGATTGAAAAATATAAATAAAAAAACGGCCAATTGGCCGTTTTTTATTTATACATTTTCAACTTCAATACTACGAATACCGCTGATTTTTTGAATCTCGTAATACACTTCTGTAGTAGGACGCTGATTATTAACTGACACTTTCATACGTATATATAATTCATTGGTGTCTAAATCTTTGATTCGAATATTTTTTATTGTAATATTCTTTTCTCTAATGCTGTTAGTTGTATCAAAAATATTGTGCTTATCAGCCAGCTTAAGTTGAAGAATAAGTTCTTTCTCGCGCAGTTGCCTAGGCCCTAGAATAGTAATAAGGAAAGGGAGAAGTTCAACGCTGATGATGAGCAGTACAACTCCGGTAATAGCTTCGGGATAAAACCCTGCACCTACAGCAATACCTATACCTGCTGCCCCCCAGATAATAGCGGCTGTTGTAAGCCCAGAGATGCTGTCATTTTCTTTTCGTAAAATAACACCCGCTCCTAAAAAACCAATTCCAGAAACAATTTGAGCAGCCAGACGAAGCGGGTCCATTGTGATATGATCACCTTTATTAAAAATTTGAGAAGACTCAATCGAAACAATCGTGAGTAAACAGCTAATAATGGAAATTACGAGAGATGTTTTTAAACCAACAGGCTTTCGTTTTAGTTCCCTTTCAATTCCAATAATAAGACCAAGTACAGCAGAAATACCTAATTTGAGCAACATTTCATTTTCCATTATTTTCACCTATTTCAATAGACATTGTTGTTTATATCTGTATGAAAGAAGAAAAACAGATATGTATCAGTATAGTAAACTTTTCTTCATAATGACAGGTGAAATTCGAAAAAATCTGATTATTTATAAAGCGCTACGATCGTTTCTTTTAATTTATATTTTTGAATCTTGCCGGATGCCGTCATGGGAAAGTCGTCTATAAAATAAATATGTTCGGGAATTTTGAAATGAGCAAGCTTACCTTTGCAAAAGTCTTTGATTTCTTGAGCGGTAAGAAAAGAATCTTGCTTGAGTTTAATGCATGCAGCAACTCGTTCTCCATACTTTGGATCAGGAATACCGACAATTTGCACATCTTCTACCTCGGGTAATCTATATAAAAACTCTTCAATTTCTCTTGGGTAAATGTTTTCTCCACCTCTAATAATCATATCTTTTAGACGTCCTGTAATTTTTACATAGCCATCTTTATCGATGGTAGCTAAATCTCCTGTATGTAGCCAGCCCTCTACAATTGTTTTTTCTGTTTCTTCCGGCATTTTGTAATATCCTTTCATTGTTAAATATCCTTTTGCACAAAGTTCTCCTTGTTCTCCAAAAGAAGCTTGTTTACCTGTAATTGGATTAATAATTTGAATCTGTACATGATCATGTACTTTGCCAACCGTTTGTACTCGCCGCTCGATAGAATCAGTTGGGGTTGTTTGGGTGATTACAGGAGATGTTTCGGTTTGACCATAGGCGATGGTAATTTCGCTGATACCCATGTCATTTATGACTCGTTTCATTACTTCTGCTGGACAATTAGAACCAGCCATGATTCCTGTGCGAAGAGTAGATAAGTCATATTGATTAAACTCAAGTGCATTTAATTCCGCAATAAACATAGTTGGTACACCGTGAAGCGCTGTACATTTTTCTTTCTCTACGGTGCGTAAAACAGAGGAAGGCTGAAATTCAATAATCGGTAGCATAGTAGCACCTACGGATACGCATGCTAGAACGCCCAGTACACATCCAAAACAATGAAAGAAAGGAACTGGGATGCATAAGCGGTCTTCGTTAGTCAGTTTCATAGACTGAGCAACTAAAAAGCCGTTATTTACTATATTATGGTGACTTAGCATAACTCCTTTTGGAAAACCTGTTGTTCCGGAAGTATATTGCATATTGATAACTTCATGGATATGTAGGGATTGCTCATACTTATCGAGCACCTCATCCGATACCATTGAGCTACTCATTAAGAACTCGTTCCAAGAAGTATGTTCGCTTGATTCACTTAAGTTTATAAGATGTTTTAGATTGGGAAGATTATGTTCAATACCGGTGATAATAGACGTATAAGAAGTGCTTTTAAATTCATCAATGAAAAATAGCGCTGCTGTATCAGAATGCCTCAATACATACTCTAATTCAGAGGATTGGTAGCTTGTATTAAGGGTAACCAAAACAGCGCCTATTCTAGCTGCTGCGAATTGCAGAAGTAACCATTCCGGCACATTTGTAGCCCAGATAGCGATATGATCGCCTTTTTTGAGACCGGTGGCTAGAAGTGCCTTTGCAACTCGAGAGGTTTCTTGATAAAACTCTGCGTACGTATAGCGAATATTTTGTTCAGAGTAGATAACCGCTTCTTGATGCCCAAACTTTTTTGTACTTTCTTTTAAAAGTTCTCCAACCGTTACTTCAAGCAATGGTTTCATTTGGTTTCCTCCTTGAATAATGTTAAAGTATATATGAAAGCGTTTTCTAAAAGTAGTTTATCAAATTTAAAGAAAGTGTTCCAAAAAATCATTCGACAAATTCCTTCACTGTCCATCGCACGTATGAAGAAGGGGGGAGCTGAGTTTATCGTATTGATTTCAATAAGTAAGTATACCGAATGCGAATATTGTAATAAAATAAAGAAATGTCTCCTTATTATAAGAAGACAACGTAACATCATGTTAATAAAGAATGGTATAAAAATATGAAGTAAACAAACAAAAAATTATGCTGAATGTTGAAAGTGAAATAAATGAAAGGCCGTTGACTTTGCCTTCTTTATTAGACATTTGAATTGATTCCCAATAAGCAAGTGAAATTAAGAGAATAGACATACAAAAGGACAAATAGAGTGCAGCTGCAATTAAGGTATCCAAGTGAACGCCTCCTTGGCGGATAATGATTTAATAGACATTATGCTAGCTTAGGTCTAGATATGCTAGTATCTATTAATTGGCTAACGTTTCGTGTACAAGAAAATAGTTTTTAAAAATATATCGAAAAACTATTGCACAATAAAAGAAGGCATGGTATATTATTAAATGTCGCTAAGATGAACTGCTAAAGCAAACATCGAAGTGATAAACAAATAAAAAACTTGTTGACAACTAGATTGCAACTTGTTATGATGGTAAAGTCGCTTAAGAGCGGCGGTTGAACTTTGAAAACTGAACAAAGCGACAAACGTCAACGTTAATTTTTATTTTTTAAATGAGCAAGTCAAACATTTCTTCGGAGAGTTTGATCCTGGCTCAGGATGAACGCTGGCGGCGTGCCTAA
>NZ_JBIQFF010000050.1:0-2123 GCF_045369295.1 Priestia sp. 179-F W1.4 NHS
GGAATCGTTGTGGCTCTAGGAATAGGCACAGCGTTTGTCTCTTCCTACAATTCAAGTGAAGTGAAAGGAAATGGTGAGCTAGAAGAATTACATCCTCTAGAAATGAAAAAATTTATGAAAGAAGATGGCACAGGATTTGTGATGTATTCCTTTGAGGAAAGCAAACGAGATGTTTACATGAATGAGGTAGAAAAAGCCTTAAAAGAACAGGGGGTAGACGGAAAGGAACTAGATAGTAACGATCCTCAATATGATGGTTCAAAAAACCAAACAGATTATGGATTGACACAAAATGCGGAAACTCTAGCTGCTTATAAGGATGGAGAATTAAAACAACAAATTAAATTAAGTGACTATGATCCATCTCAGTTAGAAACAGAACTTTCTCATTTTATTGAAACATCCAAAGAACTGTATTTCGAAGAATAAGAGATTTGCTTTGAAAGGTGGTGGTATCTTGACGATCTCCCAAAAGGAATTAAAGAAATCAAAAGATCTTGTGGAAAAGTTGTTGAAAGTGAATGGAAACAAATACAACGACTGGTTACATCAACAACACCAACAGTTTATTGAAGAAAATCAAGATTTAATTCTTCAAGCATTAAGTGCCTTTACAGGTCAAGAAGAAGAGGAGGAGGAGAAAAGCGAACCAAAGGTAGCTGAACAAGTTTCTGTAAGACCACAAAGCATTCCAGTAACACAAAATTAACGAAAAAGAGGAGTGAAACACATGTTAGATTTATTGAATAGCGTTGATGTAACGCAGTTAACTTCCCATTTAACCCTTGGTGCGGCTGACGGTATGAACGGCCTCATAGAAAGTGGAAAGTCTATTATCAAATGGATGCAGCGTATTGCGATGGTTGCCGCAGCTCTTGCCTTTTGTGTAGGTGGATATCACTTAATCTTAGGTGGAGAACGAGGTCGTCATAAATGTATCGCATGGTTTGTTGGAGGCGCAGTTGGTTTAGTAGTTGTAATGGGTGCTTATGCATTAGCTGAAGGTGTAAATACAAATATCCGATTCGGAAGCTAAGAAAGCTATACAGTCGATTGTATAGCTTTTTTCTATGCTCATTTTTAGAAGAAAGGAATGGAGAAACATGCTGTCTGTCATGTTTATAAAAAGTGAGACAAAAGAGTTAAAGCCATTTCAAAAGTTATCGATTCCAGAAGCATGCGAGATCACAGAAACATTAGAAACACAGTATCAACGTACTAGAAAAAAGGCTCATGCTGATTTTTTTATCCTCGATGAAGAGGATCATGAGGTATATGCAGGGACGTTATCCATTGGATCAGGTCTTGCTCGTCATGTAGTCGATCATATTAAGAAAAAATTAAGTTCTTTAAAAATGGATGATATACAGGAAGCTCGAAAGAAAAGTTTTCTTGAACAGCTTGAAAAGGAAGTACCGGACCATCTGAAAACAACAGATGGTTCCTCTTCTTTAGAGGAAGCTACAGAAGATTATGTACAAACGAATCAAGCGCCCATACTTTCTACTCGTAATCGAAGGTTGATCTATGGTGGAGGGATTTTATCCCTTCTTATCCTTTCAGCAACATGTTTTTCAACAGTGGCTACTTCCCAAGATCGAGCTGAAACGATTCAAGATTTACAGAAACAAGTCAAACTGGAACAAAAAATAACAGGGACATATGAAAGGGCACTTTTAGGAGACTCAGAAGGGGCTTTAAAACGACTTTCTTCTATTGATGAACAAAGTCTCACGAACGAACAAAAAAACGTCTACATGAGTCTTCTCATCGATCAAAAAAAGTATAAGGAAGCTGTTCAGCTTCAGGAAAACCATCCAGAAGCCGTGGAAAGCATGATTTCAAAGAAGGGAGATGTCAATGCGTTAAAAGAGTTTCAACAAACGTTTCCTTCGCCAAATGGAGCATTTGATCTTGCCTATCACGAACAACGATGGGAGGACATGATGAGCCAATCAGGAGTAGAAATGACCGATAAACGATATGAAATGAAGGCTTATGGATATCTGAAGCTAGATAAAGTGAAGGAGGCCAAAGAAGCAGTAGCACATATTCAAAGCCAAGACTTGAACCAAAAAATAGAAACCTATGAAAAAACGAAAAAAGAAATAGAAGAAACGAAA
>NZ_JBIQFF010000051.1:0-2120 GCF_045369295.1 Priestia sp. 179-F W1.4 NHS
GGAATCGTTGTGGCTCTAGGAATAGGCACAGCGTTTGTCTCTTCCTACAATTCAAGTGAAGTGAAAGGAAATGGTGAATTAGAAGAATTACATCCTCTAGAAATGAAAAAATTTATGAAAGAAGATGGCACAGGATTTGTGATGTATTCCTACGATGAAGATGACCGAGACATATACATGAATGAGGTAAAAAATGCATTAAAGGAAAATGAGGTAAATGGCAAAGAACTCAACAATAATGATCCTCAATTTGATGGTACAAAAGGTCAAAGTGATTATGGTGTAACTCAAAGAACTGACACTTTAGCTGCTTACAAGAAGGGAGAACTAAAAAAAGAAATTAAGTTTGAGGATTATGATCCATCTCAGTTAGAAACAGAACTTTCTCATTTTATTGAAACATCGAAACAACTGTATTTCGAAGAATAAGAGAGTCACTTTGAAAGGTGGTGGTATCTTGACGATCTCCCAAAAGGAATTAAAGAAGTCCAAAGACCTCGTGGAAAAGTTGCTGAAGGTAAATGGAAACAAGTACAATGACTGGCTACATCAACAACACCAACAGTTTATTGAAGAAAATCAGGATTTAATTCTTCAAGCATTAAGCGCCTTTACAGGTGAAGAAGAGGAGGAGGAGAAAAGCGAACAAAAAGTAGCTGAACCAGTTCCTGTAAGACCACAAAGCATTCCAGTAACACAAAACTAGCGAAAAAGAGGAGTGAAATACATGTTAGATTTATTAAATAGCGTGGATGTGACGCAGTTAACTTCGCATTTAACCCTCGGGGCGGCTGATGGCATGAATGGCCTCATCGAAAGTGGAAAGTCTATTATCAAGTGGATGCAGCGTATTGCAATGGTTGCCGCAGCTCTTGCCTTTTGTGTAGGAGGCTATCACTTAATTTTAGGTGGAGAACGAGGTCGTCATAAATGTATCGCATGGTTTGTTGGTGGTGCAGTTGGGTTAGTGGTTGTCATGGGTGCCTATGCATTAGCTGAAGGTGTTAATACAAATATCCGATTCGGAAGCTAAGAAAGCTATACAGTTGATTGTATAGCTTTTTTCTATGCTCATTTTTAGACGAAAGGAATGGAGGAACATGCTGTCTGTCATGTTTATAAAAAGTGAGACAAAAGAGTTAAAGCCATTTCAAAAGTTATCGATTCCAGAAGCATGCGAAATAACAGAAACAGTAGAAACACAGTATCGACGTACTAGAAAAAAGGCTCATGCTGATTTTTTTATCCTCGATGAAGAAGATCAAGAGGTATATGCAGGAACATTGTCTATTGGATCGGGGTATGCTCGGCATGTAGTCGATCATATTAAGAAAAAGTTAAGCTCTTTAAAAATGGACGATATACAGGAAGCTCGAAAGAGAAGTTTTCTTGAACAATTGGAAAAGGAAGTACCGGACCATCTGAACACAACAGATGGTTCTTTTTCTTTAGAGGAAGAAACAGAGAATCATATGCAAACGACTCAAACACCTGTACTTTCTACTCGTAATCGAAGGCTGATCTATGGGGGAGGGATTTTATCCCTTCTTATCCTTTCAGCAACGTGTTTTTCGACGGTAGCTACTTCTCAAGATCGGGCTGAAACCATTCAAGATTTACAAAAACAAGTCAAACTCGAACAAAAAATAACAGGAACATATGAAAGGGCGCTCTTAGGGGATTCACAAGGGGCTTTAAAAAGGCTTTCTTCTATTGATGAACAAATCCTTACGAAAGAACAGAAAAACGTTTATATGAGCCTTCTCGTCGATCAAAAAAAGTATGAGGAAGCTGTTAAGCTTCAAGGAAACCATCCAGAAGTAGTAGAAAGCATGATTTCAAAGAAGGGAGATGTCCATGCGTTGAAAGAGTTTCAACAAACGTTTCCTTCTCCAAATGGAGCCTTTGATCTCGCCTATCACGAACAACGATGGGAAGATATGATGAGCCAATCAGGAGTAGACATGACCGATAAACGATATGAAATGAAGGCTTATGGCTATCTGAAGCTAGATAAAGTAAAGGAGGCCAAAGAAGCAGCAACACATATTCAAAGCCAAGACTTGAACCAAAAAATAGAAACCTATGAAAAAACGAAAAAAGAAATAGAAGAAACGAAA
>NZ_JBIQFF010000052.1:0-2065 GCF_045369295.1 Priestia sp. 179-F W1.4 NHS
ATACATAGCGTGTTTTACCAATCAACGTTTTGCCTGCATCAATCACTTTCACACCCGATTTACCACCACTTCCTCCACTCGCAGGAGCTGCTGGTTTTCCATCAGCTGTAATCGTTCCAGTGTAATATTTCAGCACGGCATCAACATACTTCGCGTCGCCGTAGCAAGCTTGGTAAGGTACCATTTCGGGACGTACACAGTGATAATTTCCTGTATGTTTTACTTTTTGATATTGCGATTGTGAAAAAGAAATCGCTAACTCTGGTGTATATTTCCCTCCATTTTTCATGACATAATTAATAAATCCACCGCCAAAATTGTACGACTGAAGGCAAAGCTTCAAGTCATAATGCGCTTTTTCTAGAACACTTTTAAAATGTAAAACTCCTTTATCGACCGATAATTCAGGGCTAGAAATACATCCAACTGACCCGCAAAAGGATTCACTACTTTGCATTGGATCGTTTCCTCTTCCTCCACTTTCTTGCATCATGAGTGCCATCATAATGGGCACATACGATGCATCTAACCCATGTTTTTGTGCGTACTTTTCAAGCAAAGGTTGATACTTCATGACCTCCGGTGACACATTAGCCGTTCCTACGCCAATCCCTCCACCTTCAATCTCCGTTACCTCACTTTGTTGACTATCTTTTTCAAATTCACCTGTAATGGCTACAATCGTACTCATGATTAAAAGGCCCGATAATCCTAACAGGATCAACGTGCCTCCAATCAAATATTTCTTTGGAATAAGCTGTAAGACGATATGCAAGGCTTATGCACCTCCACCGTACAGCACTTTTTCTTCCTCATCGATTTCAATATGAAAGAGAATGTTTTTTACAGACTTAATACAAAGCAGCACATCCCCAATTGGCAGCTTCGGAATCTCAGCTAGTTCGCTGTCCGTAATCCCTGTTTTAAACACTCGTTGAATCGTATCTAAGTTGTTATCATCTTGCTGCATAATGAATTTATATTGTGTTAAATCAAAAAGCTTTTTAATTTTTTCAATCGCTGTTTGTTCCGATCCATCTGGCACAAAGTCACTAATTAAATGACTTGCATAGATCAAACCTGCAAAGTATTTACGTGCTTCTCGACTAAATTCGGTTAAGAAATCTAAAGCATGTTCATTGCCCCTTTTCGTGTTGACGATGTGATGAGCTTCGTCGATCACAATTAAGTAACGAATGGCATCTTCAAAGGCTAACGTCCCTTTTGTATAGGCAGCTAGTTGAGGTTCACCATTCTGCAACATGCCATCCCATAATAAACTCATAACATTGAAAAGCTGCGCCTGTGCAATTTCATCTTTTAATTTGGATAAATAACGGATGGAGAAAAATACGACTTGTTCATCGTTGAAATCTTCAATGGTAGAAATGCCATCAAACAAATGAGCGTACGTTTCAACCAAGTTTTCAATGTTCAGCTCGATTAGCTCAAGTCTACGCTTCCGGTACTCTCCTAAGTTCGGATGGTGTTCTCTTGTTTCCTCATCGGTATATAACTCTTTTCGAATGAGATGCAGAAACTCACTAAACGTTGGATAGGCTTCTGGTGAACGCCCTGTAATATGATTACTTGCGCCTTTTTCATCGTTCCATAACTGCTTTTGAATATAGAGTTTACGAAGGAGCTTTTCGTACTCTTTTAATTCATCATCTTTTGCTTCTGGTGCAATAAAACGATAAAAAACAGTTAGTTTGGATAAATGCTGCGTAAAGCTATTAATCTCATGTTCATGTGTTTTAAATACCTGTAAGGGATTAATTTGCCCTTCCGATCCATCTAGGGCAATCTGTTTCCCTCCTAATTCTCTAACGAGACTTTCAAACTCTCCTACAATATCAAAGCCTCGAATCTTATAGCCTTTAATGGCATTATCTGTGGTGACTTTCTTTAAAAACGTGGACTTACCTGCGCCCATTAAGCCCATCAACACCGCATTATAACTTTTTCGTTGTTGATCTTTATGAAACAAATCAAAGATGACGCTGCCACCTGTACGGGTTGTTCCTTGATACGTGCCGTATGGATCATCTAAGTGAGTAAAATG
>NZ_JBIQFF010000053.1:0-2050 GCF_045369295.1 Priestia sp. 179-F W1.4 NHS
CATAGGAGCTATCTATACAACGAGAAAGAAGCCAATAGAATAAGATATGAACTTTGTCTAGAATTAAAAAGATGTGATTAATTTATTATGTCTTCGTCTTTTATTACTTTTCTTTTTATTTATTATTTCTAGTTTAATTTAATATATAAACAATTCGTTTAAATTATATTCTTGTTTAATGGAAAAATTTCCAATAAACAAAAAGTAAATGTTTGTTATAATTTTCCACAGTATTTTAGTACGTGTTTCTTATCAATATTTATTACATTAAAATATAGTATGATAGTAGCTCTAATTATCTTCTTTTTTTGGTTTGAATACTTGTTTAGAAAAAATTTTCTTAAATTGATTTGTATTATGTAATATATTATCTAAAATTTCATCAAAAACTTTTTCGAGTGAATCATATTCGTCTGTTTCATCATGTAAAATTGGGGCAATTAAAATTAATAAAATAAAATAAGCTAAAATAAACATATAGTAGGCATGTGCATATGTGTTTAGAGTAGCACTACTACTTCGAAACACAGATGAAAATATACTTCCATGAAAGCGTTCATTACGATAAGTATATAATAACCCTAAGACGATTAGCTTCATTAGTTGTTCGTCATTCAAAGTATATTCAACTGTCTTGTCTCCTGATGGGAATTTCACAGTTTTTCCATTTACGAGATAGCATGCTAATCTCCCTGTTTCATAAATTGCAGACGAGCTAGGATCAGAAATTTTTAGTTTATTTATCTTTCTTTGAGTATTATCTTTATTAGTTTTAAACTTTAATTCATTTTCCAATTTCGTAATCTTGGAACTACGCTCTGAATCTAGTTTATTTTTTATAGCCTCATATCGTGACTCAAATTCTCTGTATAAGCTATCCTGAAAAATTAAATTTTTAAATCGATCCTGAATCCTAGATTGATGATCCTTCACATGAGAGGCAGCCTTTTCTCCCTCTTCAACGAAAAGACGACGTACTATATATTCTCCGGTTTGAGAAGGTACAATATTAGCTAACATGTGCAACATTGTATTTATCTTATTATATTTACTATTCCTCAAATAATCACATAACAATTCATTGAGTGTTTGTTCCATCATTCCAAGACTTGTATTCTTTTCAGTCCAATTTCTTGTTCTCTTCAAATAATGAAATTGATAGTCTAAAGCTCTCCATATTTGGTCAAATGCTATGTCTGGTCGTAGTGGTAACTGATCAAGGGCATCAATAATATAGGAAACAGCCACATTTATTACTGGATTATCAATATCTTTGAATTTTAATGGTGAAAATAGTTGGACAATACTCTCTTTTTCTAGTAGTTGTAAGAAATTCTTCTGTAGATCAGTACAGGAGCTATTATTTAAAGTTTTATTAGGCCAGATATTGTTATATTCTAGACGTGATTTATAAAACCTTTCATGCCTTTCCTCTTTATTCTCCATAATTAAAATATCCTTTCCTTTTGAGTGTAATAATAAAATCTATAAAAAAATGGTTAGATTAACATATAACGATAGGTCTATTTTACAATATTTTATATGTCAGAATTTGTCTTACTTTGTTTTTTGTATGAAAATATTTTATATTTTCTTACACAATACCTTTGTTTTTCTGTTTAACAACCTCATATTATAGGTGTATTTTAGTAGGCAGTTATTTTAAAAATTATAGATTTATATCTATTCCCCTTAATTTCATAGAAAATTATCCTTAAGCAATAGCGAAAATTGGGAAAAATTTAGAGTTTTTTATCAAAGAGTATTTTCAATGAACAATGGACAGCTACCAAGCAGAGTCATTATTTGTATCGACATGAAGGCTTTTTTTGCTTCAGTTTCCTCTGTCATACGGGGATTAGATTCGTTGAAAACAAGGCTTGCTGTGGTAGGTGATATCAAACAGTCGGGGTCGGTTGTATTAGCTGCCACACCCTTATTAAAGAAAGAAGGAATCAATACAGGAAGTCGGATTTTTGACATTCCTAAAAGGAAAGATATCCATGTGGTGAATCCATCCATGGAGAGATATATCAAGGCTTCGAACTAT
>NZ_JBIQFF010000054.1:0-1600 GCF_045369295.1 Priestia sp. 179-F W1.4 NHS
CAGTCACCGGTACAATATCGGCAACTGGTCGTTTAAAAGGTGTTTTGATCCCTGTCTCAAAAACAGGGGTCAGTCCCCCTTAGATACAGGCTTTTTCTCGACTCTGTTGTTTAAGTAGAACTAGGTACCTACTTTAAATTCAAAGTTACTCCCTTATTTAGATATGGAGATGTAAAAGTTACTGTTTGTTCATTTACCCATTGTGCATCATGAGCTCCTAAAACATTTAAATCGCTCATATCCGTATTTCGTGTCACGACATGAAGAGATTCGTGATTTAGTCGTTTTTTCACCAAGGGGAATCCAGTTTGTCTATAAAAGTCATAATAATGGTTAGTTTCACCAAGACTCCAATTAGAATAGCCAATAATAAGTTTTTGTGTAGAATTAGGTGAACTAAGATAGTAATAGTCAACTTTATTATTATAAAAGAATATAAACCACCCAACGATTGCTATAGGTACAATAAAGAATGGCCCAATTACACCCCAGAAGACTTTAGACTCCTTTGTTTTGCTAACAGTTATAAGGACTATGTATAGATAGATAAAGTGCAGGACAAAAATCAAAAGATATATTGAAACCCTTAAAGAGAAAACGTATAGGCTCTTTAATGCTAAAAGATAAAAGAATAAATCTATAGTAAGAAGGATGATAGCTGACATTTTCAATATACTCTTATTACTTTTATATTTCATTTACTATAAATCCTCCTCCTTTTAATCTAGAAATGTTAAATATCGCTGCTATTAATATCAAGTGAGTAGCAACGAGGTATATAATTTTGGACTTTTCTAGGCGAGTTAAATAGATCACTCTTACTGAATATCGTAAATCCAACCTCTTCCACCTCTATAAATGTATTGACTTTATATATATCGACATTTTTAAATTCTATGGGCCTATTCCATTGTCTCGAAGGAATTAAATCCTGTTCTGCAAGACTTTCCCCGTGAAAAATGAATACACCCAGTCCATTATTAACTAATACCTCTGTTAACCCACTAACAAGATTCAATTTTTCTACAGAGTCAACTTTGATAATAGCACCATCTGATGAAAACTCAAAAAAAGAAACATTATTTTCAATTAAAGTCTCTTTTTCATATCCCAATATCATTGACTCTAAAACAAAGAAAACTGGTAAACGGAACATTCTTTGAATTAAGGAAGTAATCAGATCATGCTTGATCTCACTAATCCCTACAGTAATAGATACAAAATTATCCTTTGGAAAGTCAAAGCTATTAACTATACTTTGGTCTGAATATTGCACAAAATATTCTTTTTTCAACTTCTAGCTCCTTTAGTATTTAATCCTTTTAAACCCTTACTTTTACGTTATAAAACCATTGACCCTTTTAATGTACCAATAAACTCTTTGTAAGTGATAGCAATAATCGGGAAAACTTTAGATTTCATCCTTGAATAAAGAACATTTGTTCGTATATAATATATAGAACAAATGTTCTTTTATTTAAGGAGTTCTTTTAATGGATGATGGGCAGCTACCAAACAGAGTAATTATTTGTATAGACATGAAATCGTTTTTTGCCTCGGTTTCCTCTGTTATACGGGGGTTAGATCCGTTGAAAACAAG
>NZ_JBIQFF010000056.1:0-1480 GCF_045369295.1 Priestia sp. 179-F W1.4 NHS
TTGCGAGTTTCATCCTATCCAATGTATTTTCATTATTAAAGACCTTACGGTCTCGTTTTTCCCAATACTCTCTTAGATTCGGATCATCTGGGCTGTTTTTATAGGCTACCATGACATGCCGTTCTATCTTAATCCAGGACATCTTTAACAGTTGAATGTTAGTAAGTGGACACGTGAGAATCCATTTATTATTTCCACCGTGGTGGGGCTTCTTAAAATAACGCTTGCTAATCCATTTTCTCGACTTCTTTGGATGCAATTGTTTAAGGTGTTTTCTCACTTTTAGGAAAATATAATTGTCCATGTAGCTGTAAGTCTTTTTGGATACGACATGTTTCCAATACTGGCCGTAGCCACGAATAATCGGGTTTAAAACACGTATTAGTTCTTTTACTGGTCGTCCTCTCATCACAGAGAACGTATCTTTTATCTTGTTTTTAGCCTTTTTAATGCTGTCTCTGCTAGGTTTGATAAATAACTTCTTTCCTTGTCCCGTATTGTATTGACGCAGCGAGAAGCCAAGAAAATCAAACCCGCCCTCGATATGTGTAACTCTAGTTTTATCCATGCTAAGTGTAATTCCTCGTTTTCGTAAGTAAGGGGTGAGTTTCCCATACATACTTTCAGCTTGTTCCTTCGTTTCCGTTACGATGACGAAATCATCTGCGTATAGAACACGCCCTATCTTACATTTTGGATCGATTGCGTATCCTCCGTTTGGTTTGTAAGTCTTTTTATAAACAATACCAATCTCTTCTTCCATACCACATAAGGCGATATTAGCTAGAAGGGGAGACACAATTCCCCCTTGAGGGGTTCCTTCTGTTGTCATATGAAGCATATCCTGCTCTATGTATCCCATATTAAGCCACCTTTTAATGAGAGTGCTCCCCGGAAACATAGATGTTTGTTCTATTATCCAATTATGGTTAAGATGATCGAAACATCCTAAGAAATCTCCCTCAAACACCCACTTTTTCTTACTATTGGTGTTAAGCTTATTAAAAAGATTACTTATAGCATCGTGTGTACTTCGTTTAGGACGAAAACCATAGGAAGTGGGCTCAAACTTAAACTCCCATTGGGGTTCGAGTGCGTTTTTTACTACGTTTTGATAGACTCGATCTCGTATCGTAGGAATGCCCAAAGGTCGTAGCTTTCCGTTTTTCTTCGGAATAAATGTTCTTTTTGCTGGTTTTGGACGATGTCGAAAGACATTGCATTGAACTAGTTGTTGATAAAGTTTGATACGTTCATTTGGTTTTGAGGCCGTATAGCCATCTACACCAGGTGTTCGCTTACCGTTATTTTGTTGTGTTACTCTGCGAATAGAAAGCAGTAGATTTGCTTTACTCCGAAGGAGTAAACGTTGAAGTTTCCTTACTCTTCTTTGTTGATTTTGTTGTTCGGCACGATAAATTCTTTGTCGTAACTTCGCTACATATTTTTGTATAATACTCCAATCAATAGAGTACCAATC
>NZ_JBIQFF010000057.1:0-1431 GCF_045369295.1 Priestia sp. 179-F W1.4 NHS
AGCTAGCATTATACTTTCACTTTCATTTAACTAGCTAAAACTAGCTGCTCCGGTATTATTAGTTAGCTTTTGTTCTAAAAATATAGTGCTAGTATTTAAACACAAAATACTATCTCCTGCTAAAAGAAATACTCAAATATAGAACCATAGATAAAAAAGCTCAAAGGTTCTTTGAGCTTTTTTAAGAATGAAATTTTCCCATTAAACAATACTCTGACCAATAGGGACATGTCTAAGGAGCGTACCAATTTAATGAAATATTCGTGTCACATTAACATGATATGCGGGATATAAGGCACGTGTACCTAAAGGAAACAAGACTATTGGACGGTTTTTTTTAGGTAAGATTAAGTAAAAAGTTATGCTCTATCCAAAATAAACATAGTATTTAAAAAGAGGACCCAACAACCTTACAGAATAAAACAGAAACAACACTTGATCTTGCTAATGTTTATGGTTATAACCCTGTACGTATAGAGGAATGAAAAAGTAAAAAGACTCAAAATTATAAAGAAATATAAAAATAAACAACTTGAATATCAAAAAACACTTTGAGCAAACTATTCATGATGCCTACTAAAGGGCTTCTTCCACTGCAACCTTATGAAAAAGAAAGCTACCCTCCCTGGCAGCTTTCTTTTTTTATGAATTACTTATGGCATAAAATTCATTCGTTTAAACAAACTACTCATGATGATTAAGGTCATCAATAAAAACATAGTTTGCACTGGAAGAAACTACTGCTAGTCCCAGTGGCTTCTTCTATTTTCTATTTGTAATCTTCAAATTTATAAGAAGAAGTAACTGCTAGAAATTCTGATTCTAACAGTTACTTTAAAAATTTAGAAAATAAAAATTTACTGCTTTTGATTATTGGCTGCTGAAGAATTTATATTATTGCCTTTATCCTTTAAGTAGTCATTTATATTTATTGTACCATTTACATTAATGTTTCCATCTTTACTACAATAGTTAATATCCATATTAAAAATATTTATTTGGTATGACATCCTCATATCTCCTCCTATCATCTTGTGAGGCATTGTTTTGTTTTTGATCATTATCTGTAGAATCAGTTTCTTCGTCTTCATTGCTTTGTTCTTCACTTTCCTCTTGAATCTGTCCAATTAATGAAATAACAGATCCAATTGCCTGAATCCAACTCCCAACAACATCTAATGACCATATAGTATTATCTTCTTCTTTTTCAGATGATTCTTTGTTATCTATATAACTGGACTTCAATTCATTTACGCCACTTAAAGCTTGAAGTGAATTCCCAATGACTTGAAGCAAATTTCCAATGATATTATAGATTTCATTTATATTTGACGTATCTTGAAATTCATCTCCCAAAGCAGTAGCTCCACCTAAAGCTTGAATCCAATTTCCACTAATAATCAGTTTCTGTTGTGTTGTATCTTTAAAATC
>NZ_JBIQFF010000058.1:0-1151 GCF_045369295.1 Priestia sp. 179-F W1.4 NHS
TTCAGCTATATCAAAGGTGTGCCTAAGAAAGTCAATCAAGTCTATGCAGGTAAATATGGACATCAACTACAAGACTTCTATGCTCGCATTCAAAATGCTGCAAAAGCCGTGAAGCGAGATACAGAGATTGAGATTAAAAAAGAGCAAGTACATAAAATTGCGTATTCAACCATTGTTGGGCTAGATAAATATGTCCATGAAGCTAATCAACAAGGCAACCCATTATCCCTACGGGATATGTGTAGATTAATCTATCAGATTGCGAAAAATCAATTCTATGATTTAACAAAGTCTAAAGACGAGGATTATTCATCAGTATATGCAAAACAACAAGAAGTTATACATAACGAAAGCAAAGAAACAACATTGGCTCCACCAAAACGAATTATCCGTAAGGAACTAGTTCCAGATTGGTTAAAGACTGAACAGCAGCAAGAAGAAGCTCCAAAAGAAACAGAGATATCTTTGGATCAACAGCTTGAAATGATTCAGTTAAAGCAAGATTTAGGACAAGAGCTAACACTGGAAGAAGAGGGTCTCTTGGAGGAACACAGCTCCACATATAGTTTGTTGGAGATCGCTCAGGTAAAACAAGACTTAGGACAAGCTTTAACGCCAGAGGAACAAGACTGTTTGCGTCAACATAACCAGTTAAAAGACACAGCTTCCTAATCAAAAAAAGTAGAAATCTTTTAGAAGCTGATGTTTTAATATAATATATTTATTTAGAACTGTGTTCTAAATAAACAATAACTAAAAATCTACGCAGGAGGAGACTATTATGCCACATAAAATTACCTTAACCGGATCAGCCACAGGACCACTACGAGAATATGATCGCTACGTTGCCTTTGATATGCGTGAAAAAGGGTCACCATCTGCGCCGAAAGGATTAAAGAAGAGTACGTTTATTTCGTATACGGTGTTTGTTGCGAAGAAAGCTTTTAATAAAACAGGGCTCACGAAGAAAAGCATCATGCATGAAAAGATTTTAATTCAAGGGGAACCAACGTTAGACATTCCCATTGATGAATGCCCTGGTGAAGTAGGGGTCATTTGTTTTCAGATTACCGTTTTACCGAATAAAAATGACAAAGAGAAGAATGAGTCAGATGCGAAAAAAGAACCTAAGCAAGAGGCTTCTGCGCCTT
>NZ_JBIQFF010000059.1:0-1001 GCF_045369295.1 Priestia sp. 179-F W1.4 NHS
ACTATTTCTCAAATCGAAAATGGGACTCGTCAATATCCGACGTTTGAAAATATGAAGAAAATCGCAGAGGCATTGGATCTTAGATTAGAAGATATTTTCTTACCAAGTCATAAGGATATGAACTAAGTTTTAGAATACTTAACGAGGGGCGATGAATATGGAAGCAGAAAAGCGACTAGCATTCTATGATATATCAGATGCACGAGCGAAAAGTGCCAAAACCTTTGATGGAAAGTTGTATACGTTAAAAGGAGGGGTAGCTGTAGAAAAAGGAACGGGCGATATCAAACGTGTAGCTGATATTTATTATGAAGTACGCTCAGTGATGGATCAGGCTCATACCATCGTCGCCAAGCGAAGAAAAAAAGATGAAGAATTGAAGGAAGTTTTACAAAAGACCTGCTAGTTCTTATATACAGCATACAAGCGATTTTGAAACGTGCCGAGAGCACGAGAAGTGGTACCTTGACAATTACATATTGCGTGCCTCCCCTAAACGGATCACAAGGGGGTTAAGGTATACGATAACGATAAGGTTCGATGAGTGCGTCCTAAAACTCATCGGTGATCTAGCAATAAAACAGTGACGGTGTATCCACGATCTGTGAAGAATGGTGGCGTGAGGGTAACTCCGAAGAAGCGACAACATTCCAAACAGTAGATACACGAGGTTCTTCGTACATGCCGAAAACGTTGTGCATTATTGGGCTTAGTGAAAACTATGCATGCCAATATAGGGTTTGCCCTTCCAGCCAGAAACGGGTATATATTTCCTTTCATAGCCTTGAAAAGACAGAGATGATCGCTAAACCTATGGTAAAATATTACTCTCGGTAGGTTTCAGAATCGCTTGTTATGTCTGAATATTAAGAACAAAGGAGAATGGTTATGAAAAACAAAAAATGGTTACTTTCTGCGGTTGCAGGAATCGTTGTGGCTCTAGGAATAGGCACAGCGTTTGTCTCTTCCTACAATTCAAGTGAAGTGAAAGGAAATGGTGA
>NZ_JBIQFF010000005.1:0-284761 GCF_045369295.1 Priestia sp. 179-F W1.4 NHS
GGATGGAGATCATCTTCGCGTCTAGATGAGTAGCGTTAGCTACACTGTAAGAAAGCGACTTCTTGTCGCACCATAATCCAGATTATCGGTACAAAAAAGCCTTTAGATTTATAAATCTAAAGGCTTCAAATATGCTTAACACTTTATTAGTTATATCTGATCAAAAGCTTAGTAAAAATAAGTCCACTTAATGATGGAAACAATAAATAAGCTCCTAGTGCTCCCAAAGCCATTCCATCCCATCCGCCTACTACCAAAATGCTAATTGCAATTATAGTTAAAGAAATGACAAACCCAATGTTAAAAACTTTATCTCCTATGTGTTTATCAGAGTTTCTTTTTCTTTGAAGTGAATGAAATATATACGCCAATACTAAAGCAGCTACAATCGTCCCTAAAATGATCTTAACATCCATAGAATACCCCTTTTATCCTTTTAATTCCATTTTAACAATAATATTGAGTGAAATCACTATGTATATGTTATACAATCCTAGTTTACATAAACACTCTTTCCGGTACACATCATAAAAACAAGCCCTTGATACACAAGGGCTTGTTTGCTTATTCGTTTTATCATTTATGCAGAATTTTATACATCGTGGTACAGCAACGTTTTAGGAGACACTGTAAGCGTTTATGTTTGCATAAAAGTAAGCTTCCAATATCGTTTTTTCACCCTCTGTATCGTATATCTTCATATGGGGAAACTAACTAAAACAAGTACTACGAGGAGAATAACGGATGAAACGATTCATGGTCGTCACAGCTCTTGTCCTTTGCTTAACAGGAGCAATAGCCACCTGTACAGAAGCTACTCCCAAACCGTCCATCAAACAAAAGCATACGGATTTCTATGATGCCTTTTTGATGCTGCTGAATCCCTATGCGGAGAAAGCCATTCGAACGAAATATCCTGATCGTAGTTATAGTTTATGGAATGCAGATATTTTAAGTTTGAAGCGTGTATCCAGTGGATTTTCGAACTATGATTTCGTGGTGAAGGTGAAATACCACACATTTACAGGTCCACACAACCCACCTGAAGGACCTTTGGTGATTACATTTTCGGTGAGCAATGAAGTCAAGATTCTAAAGGTTGAAGGATAATGGGTAAATAAAAAGCGTTAGAAACGTTTCTGACGCTTTTTTCTTGTATTGATTGAAGTAAATAGCAAAGTAACGGGAAAATATTTATATTAATTTTACCATATTCGGATTTATAGCTATGTAATGAGGCATCCAGCAATCTGAATTCTCAGTACCAATTTCATGACCATTTAAACAGACTCTGTTCATACCGTCTAAACCATCTAAACCGCAGCATCCGTTTAAACGATCTCCATCTGGATGATGCTTAGAATTGATTAGGTCCTTCATATTTATAATAATTGTACCTTTTTTATCAACTTCATCATCTTCATCAACAATTAAGAAATAACCTTGAGGAATATAATCTTCCTCCATTTCCTCTTTGAGTAAGATCATGTCATTTAGTTCTGTTAATACGTTAGAAATGTCTATTTCGCAACTTTTACAAACTAACTTCAATATAGTAAAACCCCTTTAACTAGTTTATATTCAAACACAATACTTATAAATATGATGTTTTTTCAATAATTTGTCTAGTTAAGTGGTTTGCTATTTAGAAATTCATACTTCTTTGTTTCCTATATGGAACTCCCAATTAGTTTATTTTACCTTGTACTACCTACATCTCAAATAACAAACAATGATTATCGGTTCTTTAACCGTAAGAAAATATTCATAGACCTGTGACATTATCCTAAAATTGAAAAAGACCTTCAAAAAAATATAAAATTACGGACTTATACGTTCTAATACCTTGAAAAGCTCCTTTGTATATACTGTTGTGAATAAAACGTTATTATGGTATAAATCTACTATAATATAACAAAGTAGGTAATTTATATGTCAAAAGGTAAAGTTTTTTTGATTTTATTTGTTCTATTGATTTCTATTGCTCTTTTCTTTTTTATACTCAAAGATGATGGAGAAATTAAAAGAGATAATATAGAAATAGGGTATAAAACAAATGATGAATCTCAACAAATCATTAATCCACGAAATAAAGTGGATCGAAACAAGGAGATAATTGTCTCTACATATTTTAAAGGCAATTCGGAAAAGGAAAAACAAAATAAAAAATTTGTACTAAAGTTAGCTAATATCAGGGATAAGAGTAATGTTTTGATGGAAGAAACTATTCCTAATGACGAGGCCACTTCGGGTTACGAATTTAAAATTAGTCCAGGGAAACTTTCTGCAGGAAAATACCAATTTTCTTTGTATAGAGATAATAATTTGAGCATAAGAAAAGTCTTTACATTCAAATGATAAAAAAGAAAAGTCCGTAAAAGTATACTTTTACGAACTTTTGATTTATATAGAAAATCTATCATTTTCACCGTTCGTTTAAGTTTTGAAATATTATACGAACGTTCTCTAAAACACATAAAACTTTGCGAACGTTCTTGTTAGAAAAAAGTGATGGATTCAAATCGAATCTTGATAGTGCGTCAGAACAAAACACCCTTAATCATGTGGAAACCAATAAGTGCAAAAAAACTGCACCTAGATTCAAAATAATCGAAGGTACAGTTTTTATAAAACATTGTAATTTAATCTTCTTTATTCAATTCCCCAATAGAAAATTGAGTCCATTCCATACTCATCTTCACTGATGAAAATGCCAAATTTCTCATTAACATTTATAAGTATGAACCAGAAATAATCTTCAGAATTATTAGCTTCTGTATAACCTAATACACTTTCTGAGTCTTCATAAAAATCTTTTAATTTAATTATTAAATTAGGCAGTTGTTCATGTTTTCTACCATTGTAAATTACAACTTTTTGATTGAGATCAACCTTTATTTTGTTTTGAAATTCTTCTAATTCAACTTTTATTCTTTGTTCATCATGTTTGAAGAATGCCTTAAGTTTAAGCTCTAATGAATAAATAAACTCTAGTTTGTCCAGGTAAACTTTTTCGTTATTTATCTCAAACGATGAAATATCTGGAATGCATTTTTTGAAATCTTCTTCAGCTCTTTTTAAGTAGTTTTTTCTCTTTAATTCAGCTATTTTTTCTTTTCTTAAATAGTTATCTATTGTTCTTCCCTCGCTTTTTGTATCCTGAACGATTTTCTGGGTAACGGGTGCTTATTTAATCATATCTACCTTTTTTATAAGGATTTACCCCATCTACCACGTGAAAATACGGACCTCTTCCATTTGCATTCCAGTACAATAAAAAATCCGCGGATATAATCCACGGATTTTCTTACAGTTCTTTTTCCAAGCAGTTAACTTGATTATGGTGCAGCGGCTTAGTGGCGTACTGGGTAAAACCAAGGCGTTCCCAAAACAGCTTGGCTCTAGGGTTTTGAGACAGAACCCCAAGACGTAGAACAGAAAGCCCCTCTTCCTTTAGCTTCTCTTCAAACGCTAGATACGCCTGCGTTCCGAAACTGAAATTGTGATAGGCGCTATGAATAATAAAAGCTCCAATCCACGAATGATCATCGTTAGGATTTTGTTTCATGTAATCAATAACCCCTACGTATGTATCGTCGGCTTTTATAAAATAACTGTCCGTTTTTTCATTCATGTATTCTTTAAAAAGCTCTTCTTCACTCCGCTCTTTTTTACCGTTTTCTAACACGTTATAAGCTTCGTTTGAATTGATAATCTCTGACACAATATACATCGTATCAGCTGTAACGGGTTCAAATGAAATCATATGTCTTCCCTTCTTTCTCTGTAAAGTAGCTGTATATCGTTGCTTTGTCAATTTTACCATTTTTCATTCGCGGAAAGGACGTTAAAACTCTCCATACGCGCGGGATTTTATAAAAGGATACTCGTTTTGTCAGCGCTTGTCTTACATCAGAAAGAGAAATGTTCTCTAAGACAATTGCTGCACCTACGACTTCTGAACGTTCAGCATCTGCTACGCTAAAAACGGCTGCTTCGCTAACGCCCGGTATTTGTAGTAGCAGCTCTTCAATTTCTTCAGCATATACTAAGCTTCCGCTGCTTTTGATTACATTTTTGTCTCTTCCTACGATGGTAATGTTTCCGTCTGGAAGCTGAACCGCAATATCATGCGATGTAACATATCCGTTAAAAAATGAGCGGTTCGTTTCTTCGCTGTCCTTAACAAACCCTTCGAATGCTTGAGTTGTTTTCACAAACAGTATTCCTTTGTCTCCTTTTTCTACTTCTTTTCCACGTTCGTTCAAGATTAAAACGTCTACACTGTCAACAGGATAACCTACTGTATGAGGCAGCGTTTCAGCGGTATGTGGTGAAAGTACCGTAACAAATCCCATTTCAGAAGATCCGTAATATTCATAAAGAGAGGAGTTAGGAAACGCTTGTGAAAATTTCTTTCGAACGGAAGGCGATAATTTATTTCCTACTGAAATCACGGTCTGTGGCAAAAGTCGTTTTTCTTTCGGTCTGCTTTGTATGTACCGAAGCAAAGGAGAAATTAATGCAGGTGTAATAGACATACAGCTAGCTTCCTTGTTAAAAACAGACGAAGGTGTGAACGCTTCTAGCATGATAGCGTGCATCCCGCTGCAAAGCGCATGCAAAACCGGATAAAGCTGCGCGGAATACGAAATATGTAAGGGGATAAGTACTTTTTCATGTTTCTGTAAAGAAAATACGTCCGACCATTCTTGAAATGATGAAGACCAAGAATGATGCGATTTTACAAATCCTTTCGGTCTCCCTGTTGATCCAGAGGTAAATCCAAATAAAAATAAATCGGACAGTGCATTCACTTGCCGTATAGGCAGGATTGGTTTTTCTTTTGTTATGTTAGTTAAAGAAGACGTTTTCCATAGCCAATTCGGGGACTGAATAGAAAAATAGGTATCCACTTCAGCATCTGTTAGCTCATTATGTAAAAGCATCACAATTCCACCAGCTTTTAAAATCGCTAAAAATGACACAACAGCTTCTGCATTGTTTGGCATACTTAACGCAACGAGCTCTCCTTTTTCCATCCCTTTTTCTTTCAGCCGTTTTTCGGCTTTACATACACGATCCCACATTTGACCGTAGCTTAGCTTATTAACAGAATCCGATAGTGCGAGTCTGTCCGGCGTTTGTTGACACTGATTAAAAACTAGTTCTTCAATTCGATTCATTACTCCGTAAGCTCCTTTTTATTTTACTTTTAGTGTACCGTAAATACGGGTTTGAGAAAAGAGAAATGTAAACTTTAACAAAAATTAAGTTGACTAATTTAAGTTTAATAAGATACGATAGTCATGTTTTATCCTACATAGCGGAGGTTTACGATGAAAACAAAAGATATGACGTACGTTGCTTTATTCACGGCTATAATGGGAGCTCTAGGACTCGTCCCTCCTATTTTTTTATCTTTTACACCTGTTCCAATTACTCTTCAGCCTATGGGTGTTATGCTGTCGGGAGGAATTCTTGGAGCTAGATTAGGAGCTTTAAGTCAATTTCTTTTTTTATGTTTACTAGCAGCTGGCGTTCCTTTACTTGCTGGAGGGCGCGGAGGAATTGGCGTATTTTTGAGTCCGAGTGCTGGGTATATCATTGGCTATGTGTTTGCGGCTTTCTTTATTGGCTGGACACTATCAAGGTTAAGAAATATAACGGTTGCAAAGGCATTTGCCGTAAATGTGTTATTTGGGATTGTGTTAGTATACGCATGTGGCATTCCCGTGCAGGCAATGCAGCTTCACATTCCATTTCTAAAATCCCTTCAGCTAAGCTTCGTTTACCTTCCAGGTGACTGTATAAAAGCAGTGGTCGCGGCGTATTTAATTACAAAAGTTCGAAAAGCAGTAGCGGTACCTGGCCGTTCTAACACGGCTTCTATGTAAGGAAGTGATGACTATCTATCAAGCAGTAGTTATAAAAGCGAAGCGTACGGTCATTGGAAAAGAAAACGGTCTACTGAAAGATTTTCATGTTCAAGAGCTAGCAGCTCCTTTATTAAAACGGCTTAGCGCTGGAATTGAACATGAAATTGATGACGTTATTTTAGGAAATGTTGTAGGTCCAGGAGGAAACGTAGCCAGGTTATCCGCTTTAAAAGCGGACCTCCCTTTTTCTATCCCGGGAATGACCATTGATCGTCAGTGCGGAGCTGGCTTAGAGGCGATTCGAATGGCCAGCTATTTGATAAAAGCAGGTGCAGGAACGTGCTATTTAGCTGGAGGCGTTGAAAGTACAAGTACTTCTCCATTTGAAAAAAGAGCACGTTTTTCTCCTGATAAAATTGGTGACCCTGACATGGGAATTGCAGCAGAAAACGTGGCCCAACGATACAATATATCTAAAGACCAGCAGGACAGATATGCTCTTTTAAGCCATGAAAGAAGCTGGGAGGCTTTTGAAAAAAGATGGTTTGAAGAAGAAACGCTTCCTCTTCCAAACGTGATGCACGATGAAGCATTTATGAAAAAACGAAACCTAACAAAGCTTCTTCAAAAAGCCAGCCCCGTCTTTTTAAAAAATGAAGGCACCGTCACCGCAGCCAACAGCTGTGGAATTAACGACGGAGCCTGCATTGCGCTTATGATGGAAGAGCAAAAAGCACGCGCTTTAGGCTTTCAGCCCGTTTTGCGTTTTATTGACGCTGATATTTCAGGAGTGTCACCTCTTTACCCTGCTATTGCACCAGTTTCTGCGATTAAAAATATCTTGCAGCGAAATTCTCTTACGGTAGATGATATTGATTTATTTGAAATCAATGAAGCATTTGCTGTTAAAGTTGTCGCTTGCATGCAAGAACTGGGAATATCAGAAGAAAAAGTGAATATTCGCGGAGGAGCATTGACCCTAGGACACCCTTACGGAGCATCAGGAGCTATTTTAGCTACGCGTCTTTTTTATGAAAGCAAGCGCCGTGACGTGCGATATGTCATAGCATCTTTAGGAAGCGGAGGCGGAATAGGAACAGCGGTATTATTTGAAGTCATCAAATAATACCGCTGTTTTTATGCCTTTTTTATTACATTATATTGCATCAAATATTGCTCAATATCTTTAAATGTCTCAACCGGAACAAATGAAACGTTTTGTTCGCGCAGTAAATCTTGCAAAGAATCTTTCGCAAAGGTAACATCTGCATATTTTGCGGGATGTGAATCCGGTTCGCTGTCTCCAGCAAAATAAATCGTTTCGTATGCCTCTTTTAGTTCTTGAATAACAGCAGATTTATCAATGCCGTATCGTTCTGAATGCCATCTGTGAGCAGGATCTAGACGCAAGTGAACGTTGTTTTGATGGAAATATCCTTCATTCGAATAAACTTCCACTTTTTCAACACCGTATTTATCTAACAGCGGTTTAATATAGTACGTTGTTCCAGCGCTTAAAATATAAAAATCTCCGCCGTTTTCCTGAACAGTTTTAATAAAAGCGGGCACGTATTTATCAATTGGAATATTCGCTACTTCTTCTAAAATTTTCGGTTCTTCTTGGTGAATGGATTGAAAAACAGTAGATAAAAAATCAATATCTTTCATTTCTCCTGCTTTCCACCGGCGGAAAAGTTCTTCACCTTCTGGAAAATACTTTTCAATCACAATCCAGTAAAAATCTTTTTTTGAAATCGTTCCATCAAAATCTGATACAAACGCCCATTTTTTCATTCCTCACACATCCTTTGCTACATACTAAGCAGTTCTCGGAGCTCTTCTTCTGTCAAACTAGAAAGCATTGTTTCTCCCGGTTGAATAACCTGTTCGATGAGTTCTTTTTTCTTTTGTTGCAAGGCGTAAATTTTTTCTTCGATGGTTCCTTGAGAAATAAGCTTGATGACCTGCACAACATTTTTTTGTCCAATGCGGTGTGCACGGCCTGCCGCTTGTTCTTCAATCGCGGGGTTCCACCATAAGTCATATAAAATAACCGTATCGGCTCCCGTTAAATTTAAACCCGTGCCTCCGGCTTTTAGTGAAATTAAGAAAATGTCTTGTTCTCCATTATTAAACCGATCCGCCATTTCCACTCGTTCTTTTGATGGCGTTTGACCGTCTAAATAAAAGTATGAGAGATTTTCTTTTTGAAGCTCTTCTCGAATAATATGAAGCATGCTTGTAAACTGAGAAAAGATTAACAAGCGTTTTCCGTTGGCAACCGCATTTCTTGTAATCTCAAGCAGCTGCTCTAATTTGCTTGAATACCCTTCGTAATTTTCAACGAATAAAGACGGATGACAGCAAATCTGGCGGAGTCTTGTTAATCCCGCCAAGATCTTCATTCGGTTTTTATTAAAATCTTCACCGGCTAAAGATGATTTTAACTGCTCTAAATAGCCTACATACAACTCTTTTTGTTCTTTAGTCAGCTCAGATAAATGAGTGGTTTCAATTTTATCAGGCAGTTCTTTTAACACATCTTTTTTTACTCGTCGCAGTAAAAATGGTCTTACAATTCGGCTGACCTGCTCCGATGACATGTTTTTAAACTGGCGAAGCCCTGGAAATAAACCCGGAAGAATAGTCTGGAAAATTGACCAAAGCTCGTCAAGTGAGTTTTCAATAGGCGTACCGCTCAGCGCAAAACGTTTTTTAGCTGAAATAGTCCTAACAGCTACTGCTGTCTTTGTTGTATGATTTTTAATACTCTGAGCCTCATCTAGAATTAAAGCATGAAAATGAAGGTGCTGATACAAATCAATATCTTGACGCAGCGTTGGATAAGATGTGATCCATACGTCAGCTGTGCGTTTTAGCTTCTCCTCACGCTCACTCGGCGTTCCTGTAATGGTTTGAACCTTTAAATTCGGTGCAAATCTGTCCAATTCGTTGCGCCAGTTATAAATTAAGGAAGCCGGCACAACAATTAAAAAGGCACTGCTGTCTTCATCAAGCTCTTTTTCAGATAAGATATAGGCAATGCTTTGAAGTGTTTTTCCAAGCCCCATATCATCAGCCAGTACGCCTCCTAAAGAGTAGTGAGACAGAGATTTAAACCACTTAAATCCATTACGCTGATAATCACGCAGGGATGCCTGTAAGGATTCCGGTACTTCCCAATCCATTTCCTCTGGAGATTTGAGCTGTGTAAGTAATGTTTTAAATGCTGAGCCAAACTTAGCCGCTGATTTATCACCTGCACTCATAATTTCTTCCACTTGCATTCCTCTGTATAAAGGTACTTGCAATGAGTTATCCTTTAAATCTTTTTCCGTTACGTTCAGCTCCCGAAACAGATTTTGAATATGTTCAAAGCCCTCATTTTCAAGGGGGATAAACGCACCGTTATCTAGACGATGATAGCTTTTCTTTTCTAAGACAGATTTTAAAACATCTTGAACGGTCTGATGATCAATGTCTCCTAAATCAAAATTAATTTCTAATAGCCCATTACTATTTTGAATGTCAACCGTTGTTACTGGCGCAGAAAAATCCGTATAAGCATAATCTTTCATCTCATCCGTAATATACACATCCGCTATTTCATCAAGCTTTGGAACAATATGAAACAAAAATTCATATAGAGAGTATTCGTCTTGATTTAAGTACAGCTGGTTTTTATAAATATTTAAAGGAGCCGTTTCAATTAAGTCCATAACGCGGTCTTCTTTTTCTAAATCTCGTATCAAGATTTTATCGTGTTTTTCAGACTGGGGTGAAAATGGATTAATCGAAATCTCTCCGTAGTTGTACCGAAGCGTCACAAACAGCTGTTCATCCTCACGGTCAATAAATACTTTTGCTTTTAGTTCAGGTGCAATAATTTGATGGGATACTTCTTTTGCGATATCCACTTTCCCCACTTTTTTCAGTCCCGGAACGACGTGAGATAAAAAATTGCCCATCTGCTCTTCTGCTATAGGTACGACTGGCTTCAAAGGAGCCGTTTTCCGAAGGCCTTCAAGAAGCATACGCTGATCTTGAGATAGCTCATAAAACGTCCCTTTTAAAAATAGCCAACCGTATCGATCAAAAAATGAAGCTTGATGAAGTTCCGTAAAGTCTAGCTCAAATCCAGCTGCCGAGTGCTTATTTATTTGAAATGAAAAAGGAGCTGAACTTTCAGCAAAGATAATATTTTCATATGAATGCCCTTCATGAATAAATGTAAAGTTCCGATCTTTAAGGAGTTTAAATAACTCTTTGGCTACGATAGATGGAATGATTAGTTCTCTGTTATTTGCGGACGAACGATACATAGAATAGGAATTTTTATAAAATGATTCATTCGTCATAATATCCATCAGTAGCTCAATGATTTTCTTATCTTCTTCTATAAAAAAATGTTCTGCAGGATCATATTCGAAGCGCTTGGTAAATTCGTGAGTTTGGAATTCTTTAGCGTCTGTTAAAAATTCTTGAATGTTTTTTACTACATACGTCCGGTCAACGCCTACTTTCATTTCAAGCGCTACGTACATTCCTTCTGAACGTAAAAATTCTTCTGAGTAAGACTTGCAAATAAATTCTACTTTCAACGGATCTTTATCTGCATATTTCTTATGGTCGCTTATGGTTTGCTGATAGATCGAAAATAAGTCGATAAAATGATTTACATTTTCGTATTCTTTGCTTTGGCGAAAAGGCTTTGTTTTAATTGGCTGCGGCTTTGCGCGCTCATCGCAAATGGTTAATAAAACAGCTACTTCGTGTTTGCATTCTGAAAACTCGTGATAAGCAGGACAATCGCAGAATGAATAAAAAGAATTTCCTTTTTGTTCAACCATTACCGTATACATTTCTGCACCTCGAACGGATGCTGTCCACGTAGTGGTCTGTTCATTGTATTCCAAATCAAGCACACGCCCCTGCTTGTAATACGTGTGTCCTCTATAGTACGTTCTGCTTGAGTACGAATCTTTTAATTGTTCTTTGTTTAATGTTTTATTTATCATCGCTTCACAATCTTCCAATCGCATAACAGTCAATGCTGTTGCTGTTTAATTTCTATTCAGAACAAATAATGTCCAACGTCATAAACGTTGAACATTATTTGTCAATTCTTCTATTATAACATGCAACAGACATTATAAAACACTCTTAAGCAGTGCAGACTGTTTTCGCTGTTTTCTTTTGTAAAGTATCCAGCCTGCTCCTGCGGTTGATAATAAAAGCAGGCTAAGTCCTAAAAAAGCAAGACCTATACGATCATTATCCGTAACGTACGTAAAGAAGAAAATCAATAAAATACGAATCCCTAACGTGATAAAGCGAAAACAGCTGTCGACTCTTCCCACGATAATATTCGGTATTTTTTGCATCATAAACGTATTTCGAGCTACTCTTGTACCTGCATTTGCAAAAGCAAGAAGAAACACAATAGAAAAGTAAACGGGCAGAAGCTTCATAAAGAAGATGATCGATATTCCAAGTGCAAAAAGGCTTATATTAAGCATAATGGCTAGCTCAGTGCCTGTTCTTTTCATAATAGATACAATCAATATCCCTGCCGTTAACGCCCCGAAACCATATACAGCACTTTCAATCCCGTATGCTGCTGGACTTGCGTTCAATTCTTGAGTCAGATAAATAGGAAACAAATAGTTCGTCATCATCACAGCAATGAAAGGCATAAAAGAAAGCAGTAAAAAAAGAGATACCGAGCGATTTTCTTTTATGAATGCTAATCCCTCTTTCATCGCAGTGTGTTTTTTATCGCTTCTTTCACTACTTTGTTTATATGGAATACTCAATAGAAAAAGGAATGCAGCTATATACGTAGCTGCATCTACTGTTAAAATCCATTGAAGCGACCACCGGGTAATGACTAGACTCGCTGCAGCCCCTGCCAGCATACTCGATAGCTGGCCTTGTATTTCCATAATACTGTTTAATGATTGAAACACATCTTTTGAAAAAACTTCTTGATTTAACGCAAAAATCGTTGGATAAAAAAACGTGTAGTAAAGGTTTCCGGTTCCGTACAAAATGATGTAGTGAATCGTTGAATAATCTGTAACAAAACCAACGATCACAAATAGCATGACCGTGATAAAACCTATCAATTCTACGGTTAACAACATTTTCTTTCGTGACATTCGATCAATAAGAACACCTATATACGGAGTAGCCACAAAGCTAATCACCGTCATAATCAGCATAATCGTGCCAAATAGTTTATTTCCATCTGGAGATGCAACTAACAGTAAAGGAATGGCAAGCATCGTAATACCGGAACCAATAGAGGATAAAACATTCGCAGCAACTACGGCTTGAAAGCGACGGTCCTTATAGAGCGCCTTCATCAAACATTTTGCTTAGCTTCTAAAATTTGCTTAGACACTTGTGTATACAGAGTCAGCTCATTAACTAATTCATGAATTCCGTCAGCGGCGTTTTTTCGTAAAGTTCCTTTTTCCACGATGTCTGCAGGGTCTAATACCCACTGCTTAGATAGAACATTTGCATACAAAGCGCGTGTAACGGTTCTAAGGTTGTTTAAAGCATTGATACCTCCTTTTCCTCCTCCTGATACGGCTACAAGTGCGACGGGCTTATGTGCAAAATACGCACTGTTTAAAAAGTCAAACGCGTTTTTTAATGCTCCGCTCATAGCGCCGTGGTACTCAGGCGTCGCAAGTAAGATACCATCCGCTTTTTCTATTGCCTCAGTCAGCACTTTCACTTCTTCTATTTCATACTGATGAGGTTCACCGGTGAATATAGGAAGTGATAATTGACTTAAATCTAGAAAAGAACTTTGATAGCTTTTGTGAAGTTCTCTCGTTACTTGTGTTGTTCGGCCTGTTTCTCTAGGACTTCCGTTAATAATAAGTATATTCATATTTATCTACCCCTCTGTCGTTTGGTTATATGTATAGTATAGAGATGATTGAACTTTTTTTCGTCATGCTATTGATAGAAAGAAAGCTACCAATATAGACTGAGGTGAACAGAGAAAAACCTACAACTAAAGTCGTAGGTTAGGAAATTCCATGCTGAACAGCATATAGAGCAGCTTGCGTGCGGTCTTGAACCCCAAGCTTCGATAAAATATTAGACACATGTGTTTTTACTGTTTTTTCTGTAATATGTAAGGCAGCACCAATTTCTTTGTTGCTTTTGCCTTTTGCAATTTCTTTTAATACGTCTTTTTCTCGTTTTGTTAAGTGATCAATAAAATTGACTTTATTTTCGCTGCTTTTGGTTAACCGTGTTAGCAAGTGCGTAGTGACTTTGGGGTGAAGCTGATTTTCTCCGTTCATTAGCTTTCGAATAGCCGCTACAAGTTCATCTGGATCGCTTTCTTTTAGCTGATAGCCTGAAGCTCCTGCTTCTAATGCCGGTATCACGTGATCTTGATCTGAAAAGCTTGTTAGAATCATGACTTGTATATGCGGTGCTTGTTTTTTTAGTTCTTTTGTTGCTTCGATTCCATCGAGAACCGGCATCGATAAATCCATTAACACAATATGAGGCTCTAGACATGTCGCTAACTTTATAGCTTCTTCCCCGTTAGAAGCTTCTCCTACAACTTCTAAATCAGGCTGCGTTTGTAAGAAAAAGGCAAGTCCTTTTCGGACAACGTGGTGATCATCTGCAATTAAAATCTTTATTTTCATGTACGCTCCTTTCCGTTATGAAAGAGGAATAGATACTTCCACAATCGTTCCGTTTCCTATGCTGCTTGTAACAGATAGTTTTCCATTTAATCTTTTTATTCGCTCGTGCATAGTTTTTAGCCCAAGCGTCGGCAATTCTGCTGAAGGGCTATACATAAACCCATTGCCGCTATCCCGGACTTTCATAATTACTTGGTCTTTGCTTATATTTACGTTTAGATGTACCTCTGCCGTACCCGCATGCTTTCGGCAATTATTAAAAGCTTCTTGTCCGACTCTCCACAGTGTCTCTTCAATCACAGCAGGCAAAACGGACACTCCTTTAATTTGTTCTTTTACGTTAAGCCCTAGCATTTGACCATAGCTTTTTAACGCACTGACAATGCCGTTTTCTAATCCTTGAGGACGAAGCTGCCAAATTAAAGCTTTCATTTCCACTTGAGCATGCTGAGCGGTTTCTTGGATTAAGGAAAAAGTCTCTTTTAACTGCACATCTTTTGCTAAGCTGCTTCCGGCTTTGGCTGTGACATTAATTGAAAACAACAGCTGATTAACAGAATCGTGAAGGTCTTTTGCCAGCCTGTTTCTTTCTTCAATAAGTTTTACTTCCTGCTGAGATTGAGTCAGCTTAATCCGCTTGATAGCCGTGCCAATTTGAAGAGCGACGGATCCTAATAAATCAAGCTCTCGCTGTTCAAAATGAATTTTATGAGGGGCAGCTACATTTAATAATCCAAAGCGTTCATCCCCTGCTTGTAAAGGAACCGTTGCATGATGAGTAATGTCATGTGTATCTCCCCACTCATGAATGACGGAATCTTCAAGTCTCTTACACTCCATAATATTAGACGCTTTTTGAAGCCGGCCATCCATATACCGGTCAACACACCAGCAGCTTCCATTACACATAGGCTGAGCGGTTTTATTTAATAAAGCTGGCGGCAAATGCTGAGCGGCAATCATCTCATGCTTTCCATTTTCATCAATAAAAAAGATCCATCCTGTTTGTAAATCTGTGATTTGCAGCAGTTTTAAAAGCGCATCATGAAGCATGGTATGTAAATTAGTGCCTTCATTTAAAATCTCGGCAATGTCTTTTAAAATCTTCAGCTCTGAAATATGATCTTTTTCCATAGCCTCTCTCCTATATTATATGATGTATTTTCCATTTTTTATTTTATCACAATTAAAGCTGGTTCCGACTCAAAGAACGTTATTTTTAAAGCATTTCCGCTTAGATATGTAAGACCTTTTAACATCAATAATAAAATTTTCAAAAAGTATGTCAGGTAGTTTAACAATTAGCTAGAGTCTTTACGTAAAACGAACTATACTACAGATAATTCAAGTAAGAACAGAAAAAATGAAGGGAAATGAGAAGAAAAAATATTAAAATTAATCCATTGAAAACGCTTCCAAATATGAAGGCATAGTGCTATTATATAATTATTAACAGAATAGGGATGTGAGAAAGATGAATAAATTATTTTTAGAAGAGTTACGATACATTATCTTGTGTGAAGTGCCTATGACAAAGTACCGAGTAGAGCAGCTTCAAGACAAATTTGATCAAAGCCCATACTTAATTAATGAACTTTATCAACTCCTATTCGAAAAGCGTCACATTTTAGCTTTTGTTGATGATATTGAATCATCCCTGTATGACTATATTGTGAATAAAGAAATGATGGATGCTAAAACGTATTACGGAGCTATTGCACATGCAGCAAATCTTTTCGGCGAAACGCCTACATATATAAAATGCAAAATAAAAAAATATAGACAGTCTTCGATTTCAAGTATCAGTGCCTAAAAGTTGTGCACAGCTGATTCAAATAAAAAGCAAAAAAGAAATCCTAGCACAAGGGTTTCTTTTTTGTACCACTAACATATAGGGAGGAAAATAAGATGAAGACATTTTTTATCACAAATCGCTATTCGTTTCTTGAAACGCAAGTAAATGAATACATGCAATCGTTACTGGTAAAAACGCCTGAGCAAGTTATTTTATATTTCGAAAGACAAATTCGAAAGTATAAAGTGTATTTACAGAAAAAACATCATTACCCAGAGTGTATGGTTCAATCTATCCACCGATTAATTGAAGAATATTCATTAAGTATCATTAAAGTAAAAAAATATATTAGCTATCAAAACAAGCTGATGAATAAACAGCTATTAGAGCCGCAGTAAAACGAATCATTTTTTATGGTTCGTTTTACTGCGGCTCTGCCGCTTTATTGTTCATATTTTACTAGTAGATGTAATACAGCGGGACGTTCTTCGAGATTTTTGTATGAGTGTGTGTGACTTCCTTCAAATTTTATAGAGTCAAATTGTTTTAGCTCGTATAGCTCTTCTTCGATTTTCATTTCAATTTTGCCTTCCATTACCGTTGCTACTTCAATTAATCCTTTGTGATGCGGTTCAGGACGGTATGTAGCGAGAGGCGCAAGAAAGGCTCGGTACATTTCAATCGTCGAATCCATTTGGTTTTGAAACATAAATTCGATTTTCCACGCTTCATCTGGTCCTTTGAGAGAAAATCCTTCTCCGCACTTAGATAGGGATACTGAAGGCTCCACTGATACTAATTTGGTTAAAGGAATATTTAAACCTGTGGTTATTTTCCACATCACCCCTAAAGTAGGGTTGGTCTCTCCTCTTTCAATTTTCCCTAACGTGAGTTTGCTGACTCCTGTCTTTTCAGCTAGTTCATCCAGTGTCAAATGATTTTGTACCCTGATTTTTCGTAATTCACTGCCTACTTTTTTAATCATCTCTTCCGTATGCATTTCTTCCTTCCTTTCTGATATATATTATGATAAACTTTTTTGAGTAATTAACATATTATAATATATTTAATAAGGAGGGTAAACAATGAAAGCAATAATATGGGGACTATTATCTTCCATGTTCTTTTCCGCTACGTTTATCGTTAACCGAGCAATGAATGTATCTGGAACGAGTTGGGCATGGACTGCATCCCTCCGTTTTTTATTCGCTATTCCTATTTTACTCATTTTAGTACTGCTGCAAAAGAAATTTATGCCTCTGTGGAAGGAAATGAAAAAACATCCGTGGTCTTGGCTGGGCTGGGGTACACTTGCAGGAGTAGGTTTTTATTCTCTCTTAAGTTTTTCCTCGCTTTTCGGACCATCATGGCTGGTGGCGGGAACGTGGCAAGTGACCATTCTAGCAGGAGCTCTACTTTCTCCGTTGTTTTTTATAAAAGTTCAAACTGCAGAAGGATATAAAAAAGTAAGAGGAAAAATCCCGCTAAAAACGCTTAGCGTTTCAGCGTTTATTTTAATAGGCGTGATTCTTATGCAGGTAAAAGAAGCAGAAAATATTACGGCTATGCAGTTTATATTAGGATTTCTGCCTGTTGTTGTCGCTGCTTTTTTATACCCGCTTGGAAACCGCAAAATGATGGAAATATGCAGCGGGAAGCTTGATACGTTCCAACGTGTTTTAGGAATGGCGTTAGGAAGCATTCCGTTAAGTATTATTTACGCTATATACGGCTTCTTTACTACAGGTATCCCGAGTGGGCCACAATTTTCTCAAGCCTTTATCTTAGCAATGAGTTCAGGTGTAATTGCTACGATGACGTTCTTTTACGCAACAGACTTGGCAAAAGAAAATTTAGGTTTGCTTGGAGCGGTTGAAGCAACTCAATCAGGCAGCATGATTTTTACCGTGCTTGGCGAAGTGTTTTTATTAAATGGACGTATGCCAACAGGGATTGCGTTAGCTGGTATGACGATAATCGTAATTGGAATGATTATGAACAGTATGCTAAACAAAAAAACAAAACTGTCTTCGGCCGCCCCGTCACGCACTCTATCAAAATAAAAAAAGAGGAGATGAAAATCTGTTTAAAGGTTTTCATCTCCTCTTTTTAATATTCGAGATGATTGTTCCAATAGCGGTTCCAAAGCACAGGGAATCGCATCTGTAAACCATCCTCATCATCTTCATCCCAATCAAGATCCAAATCTTGCTCATCGTACCACACTGGGTCAAACTGGTCATATTTATCATAATAATAGTCGTTATCTAAACCTGTCTTTTCTTCGTAAGCTTCACACGCTACAGAAAGTAATTCTTCTAATTGAGGAGCATAGCCTTCTGCTTCTAATGGTTTAAGTACAGAAATCATCGTCTCAGGAGATTCAATCGCTTTATAATATATGTCTTTTCCCTGATATAAAAGCCACGCTCTAAAATAATCAAAACAATCATCTGAACAACCGCCCATTACAATATAAGCTGCTGCCCACAATGAAGAAGTATAGGATTGATCAAAATGCTGATTTAGTAGCTGATCAAAGCGAAAAATGTCCTTTTCAGAACGCTTCGCTAGCGTGGAGCGGAGCCATTCCATTTGCTCATCGACATCTAATTTTGTCTTCGCCTTTTTTATCAATTCCCAAAAGAGAGACTCTGACATCGTGCTGTCTTTCATTACTTGCATCGAACAAGTTAAAGGCTTATATCCTTTCTTCAATTTTGTACGAATCAGCTTTTCAGCTTCTGCTTCACAAGCTTCTGCGGAAGCAAACTCTTTCACTTGCATGCGACCGGCTGTATCAACTTTTCCAAAGTGAATGATTAACTTGCTGTCTCTTCTTTCAACTTTCCAAAATTTATTCGATTGCTCATCTTTATACACTAAGGTTATTTGCATGATACATTCCCCTTTTTCATCCCACTACTATTGTGAATAGTTCTCTTTTTACAATTTATGTAGATTCACAGCGATTCATAATCCATTTTCTTTGCTTTTTTAACATGTTTCAGTTGATTTTACTATTGTTGAGGTCGTTTAAACAGTGAGTAATGACCACAAATTTGTGTAAAATGTTTATTGGTTGCTTTTTGTTGCATTTACAACATTTTATTTTTCCTTTATACTCTTTTTATATCACGTATTTTTATTATACAAAAAAGAAGCCTAAATTCGTAGAAAAGGAAGGATTTTAATGAAAATTGAGCATGTTACAACAAAAGAGCAGCTTGAAGAAGTATTCCGTATACGTAAAACAGTGTTTGTTGAAGAACAAGGCGTGCCCTTAAAAGATGAATTTGATGAGCATGAAGAAACGGCAAAACATATGTTGATTTATTATAACAACGAACCAGCTGCTTCTGGTAGATTCCGCATAGTCGACGATTACGCCAAAATAGAGCGAATATGCGTATTAAAGGAATTTAGAAAATACGGGCTCGGAAAAGAAGTGGTGACCAGCTTAGAAGAAGCAGCGAAAAAAGAAGGCTTAACTCAATCTAAGCTTCACGGTCAAGTTCAAGCTGAACCTTTTTATCATAAATTAGGGTATAAGACTGCTTCTGATGTCTTTATGGAAGACGGTATTCCACACGTTATTATGAAAAAGAGTTTACGTGTTAAAAAGGCTTCTTTGCACAGTTGCTTTAGTAAAGAAAAAGGCTCTCCGTAGAGAGCCTTTTTTGTGCTATTAGATTTTCATAATTCCGCCTGTGCTTGCAGAAGTTACAAGTTTAGAATATCTTGCAAGATAGCCTTTTTTCACTTTTGGCTCAAAGCCTTTCCAGTTTGCTTTTCGTTCTGCCCAAACATCTGGAGAAACTTGAACATTCATTGAACGATCTTCAATGTCAATCACGATGTGGTCGCCATCTTCGACAAATGCTAGCGGTCCGCCTTCAGCAGCTTCTGGAGATGCGTGGCCGATTGATAATCCACGTGAAGCGCCAGAGAAGCGTCCGTCTGTTAATAGTGCTACTTTTGCACCTAGTCCCATTCCCATAATTTGAGAAGTTGGAGCTAACATTTCAGGCATTCCCGGTCCGCCTTTTGGTCCTTCATAACGAATGACTACGACATGTCCTTCTTTTACTTTTCCGTTAGCAATACCATGCAGCGCCTCGTCTTGAGACTCAAATACAATTGCTGGTCCTTCGTGGCGAGTAATGCCGTCTTGAACACCGCCTGTTTTAATGATCGCGCCGTCTGGAGCTAAGTTACCAAACAATACAGCAAGTCCGCCTTTTTCTGTGAACGGCTTATCGATTGGATGAATAACGTTATAATCTTTTACATCGCATCCTGCAATGTTTTCGCCTAGCGTTTTTCCAGTAACCGTCATCGTATCTAAATGAAGAGCTCCTTCTTTTTTAGATAGCTCGTTTAAAGCAGCCGATACGCCTCCTGCTTCATGTAAGTCTTCAATAAATACATCCGAAGCCGGAGCGAGTTTTGCCAAGTGAGGCACGCGTTCCGCTACTTCATTAATGCGTTCTAACGGATAATCAATTTCAGCTTCATTCGCAAGAGCTAGCGTATGAAGAACTGTATTTGTAGAACCACCTAACGCCATGTCTAAAGCAAATGCGTTGTCGATTGCTTTTTCTGTTACGATATCACGTGGTTTTAAATCTAATTTAATTAATTCCATAAGTTGTTTAGCTGATTTTTTAACAAATTCTCTACGTTCAGGAGCAACTGCTAAGATTGTACCATTGCCAGGTAAAGCAAGTCCTAACGCTTCAGCTAAGCAGTTCATTGAGTTCGCTGTAAACATTCCTGAACAAGATCCGCATGTCGGACAGCCAAATTGTTCTAATTCAAGTAATCCTTTATCATCAAGTTTACCAGCTTGATGAGCTCCTACGCCTTCAAATACTGAAGAAAGAGAAATCTTACGGCCGTCGCTCGTTACGCCAGCCTTCATTGGTCCGCCGCTAACAAAAACTGTCGGAATATTCAGACGTAATGAAGCCATTAACATCCCAGGCGTGATTTTATCACAGTTTGGAATACATACCATTCCATCAAACCAGTGAGCAGATACTACCGTTTCAACTGAGTCAGCAATGATTTCACGACTTGGTAATGAATAACGCATACCGATATGTCCCATCGCAATACCGTCATCTACACCGATAGTGTTCATTTCAAAAGGTACGCCACCAGCTTCGCGAATCGCATCTTTTACGATTTTACCAAACTCCTGTAAGTGAACATGACCTGGTACAATATCAATATATGAATTGACAACCGCAATAAACGGTTTGCCGAAATCCTCTTCTTTTACACCAGCTGCACGCAGTAGGCTGCGATGTGGTGCTCTGTCGAATCCTTTTTTGATCATGTTACTTCTTAATTCTGCCACAATAATTCCCTCCGTATTCATCTAACCTATTAAAAACTAAATCTTTTTAAATTGTTTAATAATTTTTAATATAAATACTAATTTAACAAATCACACAAAGGTTTGTAAAGGTTTATGACAAAATAATCATTTTTTATTTTAAAATAGTAAAATCACCTGCATAAATTAGTATAATATATACATATATCCCTTATTTTACAGGAAAACAGAAGGTGGATGCTGAGCATGAAACAATCCTTTTACTACAGAGGTCATCAGGAAAAAGAAATATTTGCACAGAAATGGAATGTTGAAAACAATTCTGCAAAAGGCGTTTTCCAAATAGCCCATGGGATGGCCGAACATATTGGACGCTACGAATACTTTGCTAATGTATTAACGCAACATGGATATATCGTATATGGGAATGATCACCGAGGTCACGGTCAAACAGCTTTAAAAGATGAAGACAAGCGTTTTTTTGCTGAAGAAAATGGTTTTGATACAGTAGTCTACGACATGATTGCTCTGACTAAGCACATTTCGACGGAACACTCCGACCTACCGATCTTTCTTTTCGGTCACAGCATGGGGTCTTTTCTAACGAGAAGATATATTCAATTGGATACAGAGCACATTCATGGTGTGATACTCTCAGGTACTGGCAGCATTCCTTCCCTTTCACTGCAGGGCGGTATATTAGCTGCGCAAATAGAGATAAAGAGAAAAGGGTTACGATCTCCTAGCCCTTTGCTTGATAAACTCTCTTTTGGACAATACAATAAATCATTTCATCCTGCTCGGACACCTTTTGATTGGTTAAGTCAAGATAATGAAGCTGTAGATTTATATGTAAATGACCCTTATTGCGGTGGGGTTTTCACAGCCGGGTTTTTCTATGACTTACTAACAGGAATCAAACAAATCTCTAACTTAGCTAATATAAAGCTAGTTCCATCAGGCCTGCCTATTTATTTGGTATCTGGAGAACAAGATCCAGTAGGCAACTATACAAAAGGCGTAGTCAAAGTATATAACGACTTTAAAAAGGCAGGATTACAGGATGTAAGTTACCGTTTTTTAAAAGAGTGCCGTCATGAATTGCTGAATGAATTAAATAAAGATGAAGTGATAGAAGATATACTAAATTGGCTTAACGTGCAAATAGACAAAAAAACGGTTCGTGTGTAGACACGAACCGTTTTTTTATTAAGCAAATACAGATGTTAATACAGGTACTACTTGTTTTTTACGTGATACAACGCCTTCTAAGACAGCTGTATTGTTTTCAAGCGTTACATTGTATGCTTCTTCTACTTTTGAAGCAGCAGAACCTAATGCTAATGCAGTAGAGTTGCTGTTTAAAATATCTGTAACAACTAAAAGGAATAATTGTAATCCTTTTTCTTCGATTGTTTTAGTAATCGCTTCTTCCAATTCAACTTTGCGCACTAAAACGTCGTTTACGTCAATTGCATTCACTTGTGCAATTTCAACTTTGCTTGTGCCCATGCTGAATTCTTTAGCATCTAATGAAATTAATTGTGAAGCTGTTTTATCGCCTAAGTCAGCTCCAGCTTTTAGCATTGCTAATCCGTACTCTTCTGCATCTACGCCTGCAATTTCCGCTAATTCTTTAGCAGCTGCAACGTCTTGGTCTGTGCAAGTTGGTGATTTGAATAATAAAGAATCAGAAATGATAGCTGATAGCATAAGACCTGCGATGTTAGGTTCGATTTCTACGCCGTTTTCTTTATACATCTTGTTTAAGATCGTTGCCGTACATCCAACTGGCTCTGCACGATAGTATAAAGGATCTGCTGTTTCAAAGTTAGCAATACGGTGATGATCAATTACTTCAAGCACACGAACTTGATCAATATCGTTTGCACTTTGCTGGCGTTCGTTGTGGTCCACTAAAATAACTTCATTTGTTTCTTTAGATACTTCATCAACGAAACGTGGTAGTTCAGCGTTGAACTTTTCAAGAGCGAATTGCGTTTCACCGTTAATATCGCCTAATCGAATTGGTTCAGCGTCTACACCTAATTTATTCTTTAAATCAGCGTATGCAATTGCAGAACAGATTGTATCTGTGTCAGGATTTTTATGTCCAAAAATTAACGTCTTTGCCATCTTAAATCTCTCTCCTTCTTACGTATGTAAATAGCATTCTTGCGTAAAGTTAGTTAATTCGTTCACGCAACATTGCCATTTTAACATAAACTTTTACATTATTTTAATTTTTTTGCGAAAAATGATGTTCATCCGCAGATATTTTGCCATTTTGTATCTTTTTCACAGTAAAAACACCTCTATTTCCGATATAAATAGAGGGTTTTATACGTTCATTATATAAAAGTTAACGATAAAACACAACCTGTCTCTCTATCACTTGATAGATAACTTATACGCAGTATCTTGCCACTTTTGATAAAGAAAAAGTAGAACAGCAATAACCATCATTAGTACAAATAATAAAAAATGATTCATTCCCTTCAGTGTATAAATGTCTAGTTTTTCAAAGATAGGACTCATGACAAATGCCTGAAATAAATCGAACGCTGCATTGATAATCATAAACATCCAAAAGCCAGGATAGGTAAAATAAAAAATAAAAAGCGTTCCTATTATAAATATGCCAAAAGGAAAAGGCGTCATATTAACAAAGAAAAAAAGAGTTTCATGGACTTCCCACCAGTTAAAGCGATCTGCAATTTGAAAAACCACCGTTAACAATACCACTCCGAATAGCGATACAGCCATATACCGCTTTACTCGCTCTTTATCAACTGCAAAAAGCAATAGCCAAGGACCGATAAAAAGCACCCACATTACGATTTGCGCCATGATCTTTCCACCTTTCACTTTCAAAAAGAGAATATATATTATTTTGTCCTTATTTATGTAAAATAACCAAGAAAAGCACCCTTGTTAAAGGATGCTTTTCTTGGTTATCGTCGCAGTGTAAAGTTGAAATGTTCATTTACTATAGCTCCTAGCTCTTCAAGAAACTGCTGAGCAGTCATTTCCTCTACGCTTTGGGTATACCAAGCAAGCTGAGATTTTTTATGAACATTGTTGTAATATACATCTCTTGACCAATATGTTTTTGATCGGTATGTATAATTAAAGTGAATGAATAGTTCACTCCCGTCTGGACACTGCAACAACACGCGGTAATGTGGATTACGACGATTTTTATCTAAACTCATTTCTTTGATTTGCGCTAACATTATTCACCTCTAAAGCCATTACTTAATCATTTAAAGGTAAATGCCATACCACGCTATATCCTAGCTCTGCCATCAACTAGAAAATCATATATTTTCTAAAATTCTACACGATATAGGACAAAAGAGGAAGAGATAATTTATTGATGGACGTGTAAAGTTTCATATAAATCTTTTAGCTGCTCAGGGTATTGAGACCTTACGTAATAACCTGTAGGGCGTTGCTCGATTAAATGAGAAGCAAATAAGTAGCCGATGAGCACGTGCATTTGTTCATCTGAGGTTTCTTGGTTTAATTCTCTTTCGAGTCGTTCAGCTAAGTGTGAAGCCAGCTGTTTAATTTTTTCATCATGTGATAAAAAAAGCATTTTGTTCTCCCCCTTATAACGAATAAGTAATGCTGTGAATTTCAATAAAGACAACGTATTGCTTTTATAAGGATAATTATATTTTATTTTACAATAAAAGTATATAAATAGTTCTAAATATTCAAAATATAGTTTGTTCCTTTTGAACTACTCGACGATCAACAAAAAAAGAAGCGGGAGCTGTCCCGCTTCTTTTACGTAAAAAGATATTCGAATATCGAAATTTATTCCACTTCCAATGCCCAGCCGAATGGATCTTCCACTGTACCATTTTGAATACCTGTTAGAGTGTCATACAGTTTTTGTGATACTTCTCCTGTGTTTCCACCGTTGATGACCATTTTCTCGTTATTCCAAAATAGCTCGCCAATCGGAGAAATAACTGCAGCTGTACCTGTTCCAAATGCTTCTTCTAGTTTGCCTTCCGAATAAGCTTGCTTAATTTCTTCCATAGAAATACGGCGCTCAGTTACAGGCATATCCCAGTGTTTTAGCAGCTCAATGATGGATTTACGCGTAATTCCTTCTAAAATACTTCCGTTCACAGATGGCGTTACTACTTCTCCATCAATTTTGAAGAAAATATTCATGCTTCCTACTTCTTCAATGTACTTGCGTTCAACTCCGTCTAACCACAGTACTTGTGAATAGCCTTTTGAATCAGAAAGCTGCTGAGCTTTTAAGCTTGAAGCATAGTTTCCGCCTGTTTTAGCAGTCCCTGTCCCTCCGGCTACAGCACGAACAAATTCGCTTTCAACCGCAATTTTTACAGGAGCAATCCCTTCTTTATAATATGAGCCAACTGGGGATAGAATAATGATAAATTGGTAGCGGTCAGATGGCGCTACTCCTAAGTAAGGCTCTGTCGCGATGACAAATGGACGAATGTATAGTGATGTACCTTCAGCAGTAGGAATCCATTCGCGGTCAATTTTAATCAGCTGTTTTAACGCTTCTAATGCTAAGTCTTCGTCAACATGAGGAATACAAAGACGATCGTTTGATTTATTTAAACGTTTGAAATTCTCATCTGGTCTAAATAATAATACTTGCTCTTTTTTTGTTACATATGCTTTTAGTCCTTCAAAAACAGACTGCCCGTAATGAAAGATCATGGATGCCGGATCTAATGTGATAGGTTGATAAGGTACAATACGAGCATCGTGCCAGCCTTGGCCTTCTGTATAATCCATAATGAACATATGGTCCGTGAAGATTTTCCCGAATTGCAATTGATCAGATTGTGGCTTTTCTTTTTTTGTTTGACTTAGTGTTACATCGATTGAATAAGTTGTCATAGTTGTTTCTCCTTGCTCTTTATATTTACGGGTTTTTCGCTTAAACCTCTATATAAGTTACATTGTACAACTTTAGGGAAGCGTGTCACAATAGTTAGAGACGAAAAATTCTAAAAATTTTATAGAAATTATAAAGAAATAGCACCTAATCAAATTAAGTGCTGAATTGAAAAGGTTTTCTTTCTAAAAAAACTATTTCTACATTTTATTTACAACCATTTATAAACCAATTTTCACTCGAAGCTTTTCATCTTGTATTGAAAATTGTTTGATTTTCCCTACTGGAATGACTTTCACTTTATCAATTTCATTGAGGTTGATATGAATTTGTTTTTCTTCATACGTAGTAACAGGCGGCTTGTGAAAAATTTGATAGTTGATCCAATTTTGATTAAGAGGTTTCATTTCATGGATTTTGAATACAAGCGTACGTTCTTTTGCTTCAAGAGGTTCTAGCACAATAGAAAATGGAATTCTCACCAGGAATTTTTTAATAATTCCATTCACGTGAATATACGAGTCTTGAAATGAAATAGAAAATTGCTGAATTTGATCTTGCTTTGTCATTTGCTTTTGAAAAATTCGCATGAGCATAGAAGCGGATATAGGAACGGTTACACCGCTCTCAGCCATCTTTTCTTTCATTTTTGCCTGCACATCATCACTAATCACATCGTTTAGCTTTCTCTGTACCCAATCCTTCATGATGCACCTCCGCTATGAAGTTATGTTTCTGTTTCCTCTAACGCACGAATCGAAGCTGTTAAGTGATTTGACACGTCGGCGAGCCTATCTTTTGTTAGCTTTCCTTCAGCAAGGTAGATGGGCTTCCCAAAGGAAATGACAACGGGCTCCTTTGAAAATAGCTCTTTTACATTTGCGGGTCCTTTGTAAACTGCGGGTACAATAGGAACCTTTGCTATGCTCGCTATAGTGACTGCTCCTCTTTTTAAGGGAACGTCTTCCTCTGTTCGCGTGCCGCTAGGGAAAATCCCGACGATATGTCCTTCTTTTGCTAATTTAATAGGTGTTTTAATGCTGCTGGGTCCCGGGTTGTTACGATCTACTGGGAATGCGTTAAGTTTTTTTAATACATTACTAGTGAGTATATGATTAAAAAGCTCCTTTTTTGCCATAAAATGAATTTGGTGAGGCAAAATAGCCGCACCAAGCGCTACAACGTCTACCCATCCCTTATGCGAACAAGCGATCACAAAGCCTGTATCCGCTGGCAGATACTCTCTGTTCCTTACCTGAAAATTCCCCCTTCTTTTTAATAAAAATTTACATGTGTGAGCCGCAATATTATACATAAGTGTTTCCTCTTCTCTCTATTAGTTGAAAATATATACAAAAATTATATCACTTGATATTAAGAGTTGGTACTAAAAAAGGGGATGTAACATCTTTTTACACGGTAGCTTACCTACTTCTCTATATATTGTAAAAAAGGAGATATTGAAACCTCTGTTTTTGGTCAACTTGACTAATGACATCCCTTAAAAAACATTTTACTATTAATGTATCATTCTAAATGTAATATTTATTAACATTACATGTGATATAATTAAAGGAGGTTTTTAGGTGAATAACCAAAATCGACCGTTTCGACTAGCTTCATTGGGATTACAGCACGTACTCGCTATGTATGCGGGTGCCATTCTCGTTCCGCTGATGGTAGGACGCGCATTGAATTTAAATGCACATGGCTTAACCTATCTCGTAGCCATTGATTTACTGACCTGCGGACTAGCTACGCTGCTGCAGGCTTGGACGAACAGGTGGTTTGGGATTGGTCTTCCTGTTGTACTTGGAAGTTCATTTGTAGCGGTGACTCCTATGATTGCGATTGGAACTCAATATGGAATTAGCGCTGTTTACGGAGCGATTATTGCCGGTGGTATTTTCATCGTACTGGCAGCAAGTTCTTTAGGCAAAATTATTAAATTTTTTCCTCCAGTTGTCACAGGAACGGTTGTGACGATGATTGGTTTATCACTTGTACCATCCGCTGTCCGAAATATGGCAGGAGGAGTAGGAAGTAAAGATTTTGGTTCTCTTTCTAATCTTCTTCTATCTTTTGGTGTTCTAGCGCTTATTTTAATTTTAAATCGATTTTTCAGCGGTTTCCTTCGTTCTCTTTCTGTGTTGATCGGAATTGTAGCCGGAACAATAGCCGCTGTATTAATGGGAAAAGTTAATTTCACTAACTTTAATGAAGCTTCTTGGCTGCACATTCCCACTCCTTTTTATTTTGGGATGCCCACTTTTGAAATTGGACCGATTTTAACGATGATTCTCGTATGCTTGGTCATTATTATTGAGTCTACAGGCGTATTTTTAGCGTTAGGAAAACTGTGTGATCGGGAATTAACTGAAAAAGATTTTACAAAAGGCTACCGCGCCGAAGGAATCGCCATTGTTCTTGGAGGGCTATTTAATGCTTTTCCTTACAATACATTCGCTCAGAATGTAGGACTGGTTCAATTATCGAAAGTAAAAACAAAAAATGTAGTGGTAGTAGCCGGCTTTATTCTCGTATTATTGGGACTTGTTCCTAAAATAGCTGCTTTTACAACCATTATTCCTACTCCTGTTTTAGGAGGGGCAATGGTCGTGTTGTTTGGTTTAGTTATTTCATCAGGCATCAAAATGCTAAGCGCTGTTGATTTGGCTAAACAAGAAAATTTGCTGATTATTGCGTGCTCTCTTTCACTGGGTCTTGGTGTAACGGTGGTACCCGATTTATTCGCCCAGCTCCCAAATGCTTTGCGTGTGATTGTAAGCGATGGAGTTATTACTGGAAGTTTAGCTGCCATTTTATTAAATCTCTTTTTTAACGCATCGGTTGAACGAAAAGTACCTTCTGTCTCTTTAGAGAAAACAGATTATTCAGAAGTAAAGTAAAGGTGGTTTAGTATGAATAATGTATCTGTGCAGTATGTAAATCAGCTTAGCAAGCAGCATTTTGTCTCATTAGTTGGCGATATATTTGAACATTCACCTTGGGTTGCAGAAGAGGCTTATTCTAAGCGCCCTTTCTCGTCCGTTGAACAACTTCATGGAAAGATGAAAGAAATTGTAGCGCAAGCATCTGTAGAAAAACAGCTTAAGTTGCTGAAAGCTCATCCAAATCTAGGTGAAAATATCGCTATGACATCTGCTTCTACTGAAGAACAAACAAAAGCAGGCTTACAAAACTTAACACAAAATGAGTATGAACAGTTTTCTTCTCTTAATGGAATGTATATGGAAAAGTTTCCTTTCCCTTTTATTTTGGCAGTACGAGGTAAACAAAAAGAAGATATTTACGAGGCAATGCAAAGTCGCTTACAGAATACCAAACAAACGGAGTTTGCTACAGCGTTAGAAGAAGTATATAAAATTGCTTTCTTTCGTTTAACTGATAAAATTACTGAAGATAAGGAGACAAAGAAACGAGCATGACTAAAATTACAACGCATATTTTAGACCTCACTCACGGATGTCCGGCTGCTTTTGTCAAAGTTGATTTCTATCACATCCAGTCAGAAAGTAAACGAATAAAGCTTTCTCATGGTACTACAAATGAAGACGGAAGATTAACAAACCCGCTCTTCTCTTCTGAAGCTTTTGAATCAGGAGATTATGAACTTTTGTTCCATATTGGGGAATACTATAAAAAACAAGAAGTCCAAACAACAAATCCCCCCTTTTTAAATCAAGTTTCTGTTCGAGTCGGATTGTCTTCTGAACAAGAACATTATCACATCCCTTTGCTTGTATCACCGTGGGGATACCAAATTTATAGAGGAAGTTAAAAAAGAAACGGCGTCTTTAAACGTCGTTTCTTTTTTAATTCAGCAATTTAGACATATAGTACTCATCAATAAACAAACCGCCAATTCGCAGGGAATGCTTTTTCGTTCCTTCAATTTCGAATCCTACTTTATCATATAAAGAAAGAGCCTTTTCATGCTGTACAGCGACTGTGAGCTCAAGACGGTGAATATGGTGTTCTCTTGCCCATTCCTCAAGCGCAGCGAATAAAGCCGTACCAATCCCTTGATTTTGAAACGTTTTTCGAATACCTAATGTCAGAGCAGCGATGTGAGCGTTTCGGTTAGCTTCACCCCCTGTTGCAGCTATATATCCCACAAGCATCTCGCTTTCTTCTGCTACAATAATCGTAGAGTTTGGCTGCTGCTTAAAGATTTCGATGTTTTTCTCCTGCTGATCCGTACTCAGCTTTCGCTCTCCGCTTTCGAACAGCATAAACTTACTTTCTTCTTCAATCTGTTTAAGCAAATCTACAAAGTTTGCAGCATCATGTAATTCTAGTTCTCTAATTTCCATGCTGATCCCCCTTTTTTGTGTCCCTTTTGTTTGTATATGTATTGGTTCACCTTTATAAAATATAACTTTACAGTTTCTTACGAAAAATACGACTTTTTAAGAAGTGGAAGTAGAACAAAAAACCTACTAATCTCCCTTTTTTTGAAATGCTTTTTTCCTCTGTATAATTTTAAATCACTTATCAACTTCTGTAAATTTTTTAGATTCCCTCTTTTAATTTCCATTTATTTTCCTTTTCTGCGGGGTTGATTTTGATCTAAGGGGATCTTTTATAGAAAACACATGACTATTATCCTGTTTTTTGTGAAGAAAGAAAGCAATAAATGTAATTTCACTTGTAATCGTTTAGAATAGAAAAAGTGGAAATTTTATGTACCTATCCTCCTTAATTATTGGTCTGTGAAAGGAAATTATTATGAAAGTACAACCCGCAAAATGTGGTGTATATGTCTTAAGCGGTCTAGGAGCTGTTACGGTGTTCTTCTTACTTTTACTTAAGAACAGTGCTTTCTTTCTAGAGGAAGAATACGACCAAAACAAACCTGAAGCTGCGCTTGCGGTGAGCGAACATACCTATCACCTTCACAAAGGTTCTATTAACTGGTCAAACGGCCGTTCAACAACAAAAAAAGAAATAAATGTATATGATTTATATACATACATATCGCAGCAAAAAAGTATCCCTTTAAAGCAGCAACAATTGGTTAAGCTCCATTTTTCCAACCTAGACGGTGCTTATATTCGCGGCGTGAGCGTGCATATATGGAAAAATAACGGTGAAAAAACCAAGCTGTTTGTCAAAAATAATGAATTTAAGATTCCTGAAAATCAAGGTTTTTACGTTGTAGATATCGTGATTAACTCTACAAGAGGAACAATGCAATATGCGGCAAATGTGCAAATACAGTAAGTTTAGCTGCAGTAAATAAAAGGGGCAGAAATTATAGAAGGTATCAAAAAGTTACCACAAAAAAAGAGAGCAATATGCTCTCTTTTTTATAAAATGAAAAGACGTCCACGCAGGACGTCTTTGATGCGTTTGTGGCGGGGACCGTGTGACCACATTCACACGTTTAGCTCGAAAGCATATCCTTCGACTTACACAAATTAGCTCATCGCTTTATTAATATAACATCTGCCATAGAAAAAAGCAACAAATTTTTAAATAGTTTTTTCTATTTATACATATTTCGCAAGAATCCACAAAATAATATGCATGCGTAGCTATTCACTCTCTACATTTTTAGTCTATTTTAACTCATATACGAATACACTAATAGACCAACCTATGCGCAGTTTTTGAAAAAGGATGTGAATAGCTTGTTTCAAATCACTGATTTCCCTGAATTTTCATGGTCCTATTCCAGGCATAAAATGATCACACAGTGCAAACGAAAGTATGCATATCATTATTATGTCTCACACAACGGATGGCTTGACAGCGCTTCTGCACAGTCTCAAAGCGCTTATCGTTTAAAAAAGGTTTCTACTTTATCTATGTACGCAGGACAAGCCGTCCGTCAGGTGATTACAGAAGCCATTTCTGACTATACATCTACACAGATTGTCCCGGGTGAACAAAATTTAGTGAAGAAAGTACACCAGCTACTAAATAACGCACTGCGTGATTCTACTGACTATGGAGAGCTTTGGTATCATAAGCCTGCTCAGTATAAGATGCTTTTAGAATTCTACGAAAACGGCTATATTTCTAAAAAAGATCTTAAAGACATGCAAAAGCGGGTACACATTTGTGTACATAACTTTTTACAAAGTAAATCGTTTTGCGACGTGGTGTCTTCACCTTCTTTAGAAGTAGATTCTCCTCAGTCGTTTCGTTCTATAAATGTGTATGATTATAAAGTATATGCGCCTTTTCATTCCCTTTTTAAAAATCCAGTCACAGACGAATTTACGATTGTTGATTGGAAAACAAGTAAACAAACAAAAGATGATTTGTTTCAACTGGCAATTTACGCTCTCTACGTGCTAGCTGAATATAATATTTCCGTTGATCAGATAAAAGTCCGAAACGAATACTTGCTTTCAGGCAGTGCGCGTACGTATCAGCTTACTCTTCACGAAATTGAAGCTGTTCTTCGGCAAGTCGATACAAGCATTGACTATATGAAAACTTTTTTGGAACACTCAGAGGTAAATCAGCCTCTTCCGCTTGAGCATTTCCCTCAAGCAGATACACCTTCCTCCTGTCACGGGTGTGCATTTAAAGAATTGTGCCAAACGGGATAAAAAACAGCTGAAGATGATTTATATTTTTTGCTAAACTTTTTTATTGTCAAAAGAACCTTTGCTAGCATATAATTTGCATTAAGGAAACATTTTATACTTCATTTAAAAAAATTAGCTTGGGCTATTTATTGTTCATCAAAGAAAGGAGCACTAGACATGAAAGATCAAAACAGCAGTAAAGCATTATCAGCTATGCAGCTAAGTGCTCAAGACGTATTGTCGGGTAAAACAAAAGGAATTAAGCGATTATTACCTTTCTTAGGGCCTGCCTTTATCGCAGCGGTTGCTTATATTGACCCAGGTAATTTTGCTACTAACATCGCAGCAGGCTCTCAATACGGATACATGTTGCTTTGGGTTGTATTAATTTCTAACTTAATGGCTGTCTTAATTCAATCGTTATCAGCTAAATTAGGTATTGCAACAGGCTTGAATTTACCCGAGATAGCGCAGGAACACTTCCCGTCCTTCGTTTCTTTTGGGCTTTGGATCCAAGGGGAATTAGTCATTATGGCGACGGATTTAGCAGAATTTATTGGGGCTGCTCTTGGAATTTATTTATTATTTCATATTCCTTTGTTCCCAGCTGCACTCATCGCAGCGGTAGGTTCTTTTGCTATTTTAGAGTTACAAAGACGAGGTGTTCGACTGCTAGAAGCAGCGATTGCGGCAATGGTTTTTATTGTGGTATTAGCTTTTGGGACTCAAATGTTTCTTGCGCATCCAGACGGCGCAAGTGTTGTCCACGGCTTATTTGTCCCTCGGTTTCACGGGACAGACAGCGTGCTGTTAGCTTCTGGGATTTTAGGTGCTACAGTTATGCCGCACGCGATTTATTTGCACTCAGCTCTTACGCAGCGCCGCGTGGTAGGAACTACAGAATCGGAGAAAAAAGCGATTTTCCGCTTTGAATTTATCGATATTGTGATTGCCATGATTATCGCTGGTGCAATTAATGCAAGCATGCTGATTGTCGCAGCCGCTCTATTCTTTAAAAACGGACTAAACGTGCAAGATTTGGACGTGGCTTTTACACAATTTGAACATTTAATTGGTCCTTTTGCAGCTATTGCGTTCGGTGTTGGATTATTATCTTCAGGACTTTCAAGTTCTTCGGTCGGAACAATGTCTGGAGATGTCATCATGCAAGGATTTATTAAACGCAGAATTCCTTTATATCTTCGTCGTTTCATTACAATTATTCCGCCGCTTTTGATTATCGGACTTGGCGTAAATCCAACAAGTGCACTAGTTGTCAGTCAAGTTATTTTATCGTTCGGAATTGCATTTGCGCTTGTACCTCTTATCATGTTTACAAGTAATAAAAAAATCATGGGCGGGTTGGTTAATCATAAAGCAACAACTACTGTAGCTTGGGTGATAGCTGCATTAGTCATTTGTTTAAATATCTTTTTGATTTATCAAACATTCGCATAGTAAATAAATCAAACTTTCAAGAAAAAACAAAAAAGAGACCCTGAAAAGTTAGATATAGTCTAACAATTGGGTCTCTTTTTATTATTTTTTTATTAAACGATAGTAAAAATGAAGTAGACGAGAGTTCCAATAATGGCCGACAGTACTAAGCAACCCAGTGGATATAAATAAGAATAGTTTTCTTTACGGATTGAAAGAAGGCGATCCACAATAAAAATAAGAATGACGCCCAACATTCCGAATTCAAACATTAATAACCCAAAAATGGCGTGAAATATGAATGACATGATAAAATCAATTTTTTTACTACGGTCTTTTACAAAAGCACTGACTAATAAATCAACGATAACCGTGCCTAACGTCCCCATTATTAAAAAGAAGGGTGTAAAAAATAAAAGGTATAAAGGAAATAAATCAATGAAATTCTGACTGGTTTTTTTAATAGAAAAATTAGGAATTGATTCTTTTATACCTGGCATAAAACAAAAAAGTAAAGTAAAAAGAAACGCAGCTATAATGGCGGCTGATAGCTTTCTATTTAAATGCATGTTTATTTTTTTATTACTAAATTCAGTAGTTGTTTTTGTATGTTTATGATTCATATGTCTTTAACGTGATGTACGCACCTTTTCCTTTCTCATAACTTTTTTATTTATATTTTATGTCTATCTTTTGGTACCAGTAGTTACAATGATACACGTTCTTTTTGAACTTGACTACACTAACGCGTTTTATGTCTATTCTCTATTTTCTTTTTATGTCTATCGTTTGCTCTTTCTATGAGAAACAAGATAGTTTTACAAAAAAACGCCTTCTTTTTCTATACAACAAAAGATAGGCGTTTTTTTCTGTATGTAATTAATAATCTTGTTTGGCTTCTTCAAACTTAAACACATCTGCTCGTTCTGATTGCTGTGTAATTAACAGGTTATACGTATGGTTGGCCTTTTTTGGAATTTTAAATGCAACATCGAGGTTAAATGGTTCATCGTCAGATAGTGACGGTGATGAAAAAGCTGTCCACAGGGTGTGCGGGGTTTCTGTCGATAAATTTCCTCCATCAGACGGTTCGTAGGTTTGATAAGTTGCTGTGTCTTGTAATGTAAACGTTGTGTCGTTTAATACTACAGCCGAATGTTCATTAGGTGTTCGCTGAAACTGAACGGATACGACAATGTACTGGGTGTTTACTTGTTTAGCTCCTTTAACAGGATAAAATTGTGCATCCGTTGTGGAAACGTAATATTGACCGTGTTTTGATCGTTCTCCAAACGCTAATCGATCATCGGTTTCATCTTCTGTAGCTACCCGGCTTACAGGCGCCATCGTTTCATCTGTTGCTGAAATGGTGTCTGCTCCAGGGGCATGTTTAGGTTGAGGGTTTTTGTAAGTGACGTGCGTATCGCCTTGTTTGTCTTCACAAGCGGCGAGACTTGTGAACAAAACAGCCGCTACAAGGCTTCTGGTAACTATTTTCTTCATGTTATTCCTCCAATGACTAGTCTATATACTATGCTACATGGTATTTATCTGGGAATCAAGGATAAGATTGGTTTACTATGCAGGAAGAAGAAAAAGTGACTGAAGTCAGTGAGATTTGGAACGGATATAGGACTTTCAGAGACTTTTGTACTTGTTTTTACAACAAAAAAAGAGACGATTTACGCCTCTTTTTGTTTGTTCGTATTACGAATTTAGTTCATCTAAAATTGAATGCAGTTCACTTAAATGGATAATTTCATAAGTAGGAATGACTTCATTTCGCTCTTTATCGTGACGATTAATCCATACAGATTTCATTCCAACGCGAGAAGAACCCAGTATATCTGTCATTAAATTATCTCCAACCATGATCGCTTCATCTTTCTTTAAATCCATAAGTGATAAAGCATGGTCGAAAATAGATGGATCAGGCTTACCCCGGCCAAATGCCCCTGAAATCACAATCTCATCAAAATATGGAACTAGTTCTGATGTAATATCTAATTTGGTATTTTGTAAGTCAGGTGAACCGTTTGTTAACAGCAGCAGCTTGTACTTTCCTTTTAATTGATCAAGCACTTCAAACGTTTCTTCGTATACAAAAGGTGTTTTGCGGCGCTCTAATGGAAAACGTTCAGCTAATTCCGCTCCAAAAGCATCGTCGTGAATTCCTAGAGCACGAAGGCCTCGAGTCCAAGCTTCTTTTCGATAAGTAGGAACAATATCTTTCATTTTTCGGAATTGATCATGATCGTCTAAAAAATTTCCCCATAACCCTTCAAATGGATTAATGCCAATCATTTGCGTAAATTCATATGTTTCATACGAAGCATATAATTCTCTTGCTTCCTTACGCACCGCTTCTTCTAGTTCTTCAGGTTTTAGATTATATTTTTCACTTGCATATGTACATGTTGCAACGAATGCTTCTTTTACGCTTTTTTGATCCCAAAGTAGCGTGTCATCTAGGTCGAAAAAAACCGCTTTAATCATGGATGTGTGTACCCCCTACTGTTTTTGAAAAAGTTTAACTATTCTTACACTAGATTACAAGGATACACACAATAAGTCTAGTGTATTTGCAATTTATTGTGTAAATTTATTTTTATAAAGGATCACCTTTACAAACAAATTTACAGAAATAAAAACAGCTGATATAATCACAGCAGGTATATATGCAGGAGGTTTTATATGGAATCGTTAGAAGAAATATTCGGCATTCCCACCGTTCGTACAAGTAAGCGCTTAAGCAGAGTCGTTGCCGCACACTTACGTCCTTTTGGGATTACGCCAGAACAGTGGACCGTTTTAAAGCGCGTATCAGAAGCTGAATATAGTACACAGAAGCAATTAGCTGAGCGAGCAGATAAAGATCAAGCGACGCTGACTAAAATTTTAGATTTACTAGAAAAACAAAATTGGATTCAGCGTGTTAGAAATCCAGAAGATCGCCGCTCGTTTTTTATTCAAATAACAGAAGACGGCCTGCGTTTAAAAACAGAAGTGACGCCTGCTGTAGAACAGGTATTTTCCGAATTAACGTCCCAGCTAAACGAGCAGCAGGTAAAGATTTATACCGACACTTTACAAAAACTTGAATTTCGCGCCGAACAATTGCTTCAAGACGCAGAAAACCTGCGTTAAATACCCAAAACCCCACAGGTAACATTCTGCGGGGTTTTATACGTAGTTGGCAATACATAATACTTCTTTAATTTTTGAAATCACTTGTTTGGTTTCATCTGTTAAAGAGGTGAATTTAAACGCGATGGATTCTGCATTTGGATTAATGAAGGGTTCTTTATTTGTGTCTTTGCGGTAGTCTTCAATTTGTTCTAAACAATATTTTAAAATAAACGACAAGTTTGCACGTCGAAATCTCAAACTGACGGTAGAAGGCCATCTTTTTTGAAACTGATTGCTCCCTTCATATTGAATCGCTCCGATGTAGCGTTCTCCGGATAAAAAAGATTCTTTACTTCGATATAGCTGAACGGTTTGGGCTGTTCCGCTCCAGTCAATATAAATACCTGCTGTTTCACAAACTTCGTATATGTAATGAAAAAGCTCCGTTACTTCTCCGAAATGGTAGTGAAGCGGATGTTTAGCCGTCATAGGTAGCTCCCTCCTTTATCGACTTTCTACCATTATATTGTAGGAAAAGTAACTTATTCATTTATACAACTTATTTCATACGCATAAGCAGTAAAAATGAAAATATATATTTTTTAGTTTACATAAAAATATTATAAGTAATTAGCGATAGCCCGACTTTCGAAACGCGTCGTATACCGTATCCTCTTGAAGTTTTTCAAGATAAACGTTCGTTGTAGCAATAGAAGAATGCCCTACTACTTGTTTCACAACCGCAAGTGGAACGTCATTAGCTAAACTATTTGTAATAAAGGTATGACGAAACCAATGAGGAGAAATAGACGCGTTTCCTTTTACTTTATAAACAGCTGATTTAATCGTTCGATACAACGTTGTATAGGATAATCGCTTTTTTTCGCCGGTACGATAATACTCTTTAATGGAGTAAAAAAGCGGTTCAGTGTCAAAAGGACTTAGTTCGGTGCTTTCATTTAACGCTTGCCGATAAGTGAAAAGCGTTTCTTTCACATCATCAAACACGGGAATAGTGCGTTCTTTTTTTCCTTTACCAATCACATCTACAACCAAATTTCCGCGGCGGTCTTCGCGGAAGCTTCCCCAATTTAAACTTAGCAGTTCACTTGAACGCATTCCACTCATATACAAAAGCATTCCCATTAAGCGATTGCGCGCTTTGAATTCCTTTTCATGCTGGCGAATGCGCACGACGGATTCTAACGCATTTACAATCACCTGTGCTTCGCGATCGGTTAGCTCTCGGTATTCGGTACGATTTTGTTTTTCCTTATCACTGTAATGTCCTTTTGCGATAGATGGTTTTTCAATCCACGTCGTATACAGCGAAGGATAAAAATGAGTAGCGTGTCCAAACTCTAGCATTCTTCTAAAAAATTCTAGTTTTCTTGCAGCAGTGCGATTGGCATATTGATTTATCATTTCTTCATTAAATAATTTGACTTCCATAAATCCAATCGATTTTAATGTAATCTCTCGTTCGTAGAAAAAAGACAGAATCGTTTTCATGTCTTGATTGTAAGATCTGATCGTATGAGGAGAAAGTGATTTTTTAATAATACGCATTGAAAAAAAGAGCTGAATAAATTCTTCATCTGAAACGTGCTTTAAATTCAAGTTGTTATCTTCATCTAACAGCTCTGCCTCTTCCCACTGCTCTTTTAGCTGGCGAAACGAATTTTTCGCAGGCGACAATTCAAATTCTTCCATTTTACCCCTCCTAATTATAAAAAACGAAGATATACTTTTTAAACGAACCAGAATTAAATATAAAGAGTTTTTATTCATCCGCAACAAATACCATTAAAAGTTTTCAAAAACCTCTCAAAACTTAATTTAGAAAGTCGTTTTTTAAAGATTTCAACATAAATATCCATTATATGTAAAATTCATTCTATTTTCTGCTTGTTTTTCTACTTTATCATATAAACGCTTGATAAGGAAGAGTTATCTTGCGTTAGTATAGTAAAGTATTTTTTCAAATGCTCTTTCTAAAGATTTGCTTTTTATGGTGGAACGGTAAAATCTATCATGATAGGAATTACACAAATTGTATATACATAAAAACATCACGCAGAACGTGATGTTTTTTAAAGTGATTCAATTTTTGTCAGATACAACTGTTTGTTGCTGTAAGAAACGGTATACGTTCGGTAATACTCTTTTTCCTGACTTTGACCGTTCGTTGTAATGGAAATAACTTCTTTTGTTTGGATTGTATAGACCGTTTCATCATCTTCTTCACTCACGGGTGCAACCTCTAATACCGAATAATCAACAAGTTCTTCTCGAATGTCTCTTTCATACAGCATTTTCACAAGCTGCTTTTGATCATTCCACAAAACACTGTCACGCTGGATATAAGGCTGTACGTGTTCGAATTTATTTGTGTTAATGGACTTTGTTAAATCTCGCAAATAATGTTCAATAAAAATATCTGCTGTTTCTCGATCAACTTTTAGGATATTTTTTAAATTAAACTCTTTTTCTTCCTTCTCTTCTTTTTCTTTTTCATCTTCTTTAAAGTCGTCGATTCGCTGAGAGCTGTTTTTGCTGATGGCATACTTTGTATGGTTCTCTTTGAAAACCATGATTTCTTCCTTTTCCCCTTTTTCATTTGTGCGGGTTGTTTCGCCTTGGTATGAAATATCACTAGAAGGATTAATTGACTTCACGTATTCCATATATTCATCAGCCGTAATGTTGAGGTATTTTTGATGATAGGTAACTTCATCCCATTCATTTAACTTCCATTGCTTATTAACGTATTTAAAATTCATGTAAATGGTCAGTCCGCCGCTCCCTTCTTTACTAATTGGTTCAATGGCTGACACCGAAAATTGCCCGGGGTGATTGTTAATAAGTTCAAATCGAATAAGATGATTAACATCAGGGAAAAAGCTCATATTACATTCTTTACAGTAATAATTAGTGGAGATACTTTTTAACTTTGTTGCAATTAAAGATGATGTTGCATATGGCGTTAGCGCTTTTTTTAACGTTTCATAATCAGCAGGGTTAGATTCATTATCCCATTCATACTCTTCACCTAATTCTTTATAGGTGCTTGAAATTTTATTCATCGTCTCAACTGCAGTTTTTTCTGCTTTTTTTTCTGATACAAGATCAGGCTTGATAGATGACTTAGCTTGATCTTTTGGGATCACTTCATCTGAGGAAGGTTCGGTTGGTTTGGATAACTTAACTGTTTCTTTTTCTTCACAGGCCGTTAAAACCATTAGCAGCAGTAGAACGAATGCAATCGTCCATTTTTTATGCATAAGGTGTCCTCCTCAATGCCGAATTTAGTCTGTTCTTAAAAGGATTTTTAATTTTCGAACGTATCGAGTACGTAATCACCGCTTGGAATTCCCCATTTTGCCTTTTTATGTTGAACTGTTTTAGCAAGTAACGAAATGGAGTTTTCTTTAAGCGTAATGACAATGGTTCCTTTATTTCCTTGCCCATCATTTTCATATTCAATGGCGGCTTGGTTATTTTCAAAGCGAATATTTTTTTGTTCAACGGTTGACACGCGGATTTTGCTAGGTGGCTGGTACGAATTTATTTTAATCGTCGCTTCCGAGTTGGATGTAGCAAGAAATTGAATGATAGGAGATCCGTTATCATTGCCAGTGGTCCATTTTCCATCGTAGTCGTGTAAATCTGTTGTTTGTGTAGTGGGAGTTTCAGTGTGTGTATTTGGTTTAGATGAAAAGTCGAATGGTTCTACACTCGATAGCTTTAACGTATCGTTTTGGTAAACAGCTGTATAAAGGCGGTCGCAAACTTTGCTGTAAGGATCTTTGCCGGGCTGTTTTAATAAGCTTTCCTCGTGGGTTTGTATTTTGAACACATGGTTAGGTTCTTCATACCAATTGACAATATGAAACGTTTGCTTCTTCTGCTCGATGCCTTGTCGTGTGAAATTGTCAACAAGAAGGTTCTGCTCTTTATAAAAAGAACTGTCCGCTTTCAAAAAAGCTTTTAGATCATTAAAAGAGTTGTCATCAATTGCTTTTCCGAACGCTGAAAAATAATCAGTCATCCAGGCTGTAATAAATTTTCCGCTCATTGCTTCTTTATTCAAATCAATTGATTGAATGCTTTCTACCTGTGTTTTTGGTTCATTTAGTACTTTTTTTGCATCTTTTTCTACTATCATTGTATTTCCGTCTTTTATTGTCTCTTCTTGCTGACAGGCTGATAACAGAATAGATGAAACAACCGTGATAATGATTGTATTACGTTTGTTCATCATAATTGCCCCTTCTTTATCTAATATAAATGTATGTATATTCTTCCAACAAACAGACCTAGTATATCATTCTACAAAAAAACGCTCAACCCTTTAATTTCACAAGAAAAACGGCTTGCCTTTACAGCAGCCGTTTTTCTTCTTATTTAATAGATGCTTCTTGATATGAATTGAATGCCTCTTTTTTAAGCTGTCTTGAACCATAAAAAACATAGTAAATAATTGAAAGAAGGAAAATGCCAAGAATCACATACATTAAAGGTAGAGAAACACCAAACAGCATTAAACTTGTTGTAAGCACACTGTATTTTATAATGCTGTATAAGCACAGAATCCCTAATACTAAAGCAACGCTTGGCACTACCGGGTAATTTACTTTAAAAGGACGAGATAAGTTAGGTTCTTTTTTGCGTAAAATAAAAAGAGAAACTAAACTGATGCAGTACATCATCATTGCTCCGAATACAGATAAGATAATAAGGGCATTGGCAAACGTGGCAGATCCAGCACAAATCACACCGATTGCTCCCGGAATCAACAAACCGCCGACAGGAACTCCTTTTTTATTCGTTTTAGCAAGAAATTTAGGGAAGTAACCATCTCGTGCAAGCGCATAGGTTTGTCTTGAAAATCCCATGATGATTCCATTTAAACTAGCAATCAATCCGAATAGCCCGATAATAGCAACAACGGTTGAAATGCCGTTTCCGTATACAGAAGATAGTGCCTGTGGAAGTGGATAATCAGCTAGCTTTCCGCTTCCTCCGCCAAGTCCTGCTGTTACAAATAGTGTAAACAACGTTGCGGTTGCTAGAGTAATAATCGCTCCAATAAACCCTTTAGGGATGTTTTTCTTAGGATTTTCCACTTCTTCCGCTGCCATTGCTCCGCCTTCTATTGCAAGATAGAACCAAACAGCGAATGGAATAGCCGCTAGTACCCCTGTTGGCCCGTTAATAAATGAATGATCGTTAAAAATATTTGATGTTTGTACATGAGGCAAACCAGCTACATAAAAAATAGATAAACCAATTAGTGCAACAATGGTAGCTGTAAGCTCAATCACCGCTACTTCTTTTACCCCGATTAAATTTAGTAAAACAAAGAAAATAAAGGCACCTACCGTTGCATATACAGGGTTAACGGCTGGGATAAGAAAGTGCAGGTATGCTCCTGTTGATACCGCAATAGCAGGAGGAGCAAAAATAAATTCAAGCAAGCATGCAATTCCGGCGATATATCCGCCAAAAGGTCCAAGTGCTCTTCTTGCATAAGCTGAAGGTCCACCAGCTTGCGGGATAGATGTTGAAAGCTCTGCATAGCTGAACATAAACGTTGTGTAAAACACGGTTACAATTAAGGTTGCAATTGCAAGTCCGATAATCCCGCCTTGTTCAAACCCGTAGTTCCACCCAAAGTATTGTCCTGAAATAACCATACCAACTGAAATAGCCCATAAATGAATAGGTTTTAATTGTTTTTGTAACGCCATACGTTCTCCTCCTTTTGATGTTTAGACAATAAGATGTACACCGCTTGTTTGCTGCTTAATCATTTTGTCAATCATGGTACCGATATGTGCGGCTGCCTCAATAGGAGGCGTACCTCTTTTATGAATATTAGAAATAACCATACGATCAGACTCTTTTTTGCCTTTGCTAGGTTCATAGCACATGTAAGCACTCATGGATTCAGCACTGACCAGCCCAGGTCGCTCTCCAATCAATAGCACAAGTGCTTTTGGCTTTATGATTTCACCAATTTCATCCATACATGCAACTCGTCCTCCTTTTACAAAAAACGAAGTCCCGATACGAAGTCCATATGACTCCAGTGAATCAATTAAAGCAGGATACACGTCGCTCATGTTTTCTTCAATTGCCTTAGCACTCAGTCCATCTGATACCACTACTTGTACATCAGGCTGCTGCACGCAGTTTTTTAAAATCTCTTTCTTAGCGTCATCTGCTAATAACCTTCCTTGATCCGGCCGTTTTAAATAATGTTCTTTTGACTCCGCCCGTGTATTCACAGAAAAAAGGTTAAACTCAGATAGAATATCTTCTGAAACTGAGCCGTATACAGAGTCTACGGCTGCGGCATGATCTGTGCGAAAAGATAAAACGTCTTTTGTTAGCGGCCTTGTTCCCGTACGACCAACACCTATGCGGGCAGGGGTAAATTGTTTAAGTGTTTCAAGCGGATCGCGATTTGACTTTGGTATCATAGTAAGCACCTTCCTTAAATCAAATTCATAAAAATAGTTGGGTCTCCAGCTCTTGATGTGAAGCGTCCGTTTTCCATAATACGCTGATCTTCAAGCCATTTTTGAAATAACGGAGTTGGGGTACGGCCGAGTACATTGCGCACGGTTGCGATATCATGATAACTAAGAGACTGATAGTTTAGCATGCAGTCATCAGCCATGGGCACTCCTATTACAAAGTTCACCCCAGCTGTTCCTAGAAGCATACTTAAATTATCCATATCGTTTTGATCAGCATCCATGTGGTTGGTGTAACATACGTCTACTCCCATAGGCAAGCCGTGCATTTTGCCCATAAAGTGATCTTCTAACCCAGCTCTTAGAACTTGTTTGCTGTTATATAAATATTCAGGTCCAATAAATCCAACAACCGTGTTAACTAAGAAAGGCTTATAGTGGCGAGCTAAGCCATAGCATCTAGCTTCGAGCGTTACTTGATCAATATTATAGTGGGCTTCTGCTGACAGTTCAGAACCTTGTCCTGTTTCAAAATACCAGCGGTTCGGGCCCTTTGCTGTCCCTTTTTCATGAATTAACGCTGTCGCTTCATCGAGTATAGACAGTGAAATCCCAAATGAATCATTACCGGCTTCTGTGCCTGCTAAACTTTGAAAAACCAAGTCAGCAGCTGCTCCTTTTTCGATTGCTCTCATTTGACTTGTTACATGTGATAACACACAGTTTTGAGTAGGAATCGACCATTCGTTGATTATATTTTTTGTTTCATTTAAAAGCGCGTAGATATTATCCGTTGTATCAATAACAGGGTTAATTCCGATAACCGCATCTCCAATTCCATAGCTTAACGCTTCGTAGAGAGATGCTCTCATTCCTTTTAAGTTATCTGAAGGATGATTAGGCTGGGCTCTTGAAGCCAATACGCCTTTTTGACCGATAGTCGTTTGACAAGTAGTTTGCACTTCTATCTTGGCAGCTCCTTGAATTAAATCTAAATTGGACATAATTTTAGTAGCTGCCGCAATCATTTCGCTGTTTAATCCCTTGCTAAGCGCAAGAAGGTCTTCTCCGGTATGCTCATCAGATAAGATGTATTCTCTTAACTCCCCTACTGTCCAATTTTTAATAATGTCGTAAACCGATGAATCAACCTGACTTTCGATTAATGCCGAGACGTTGTCTTCATCTGCGCTTAGCAGCGGGTAATTTCGAATATCAGCAAGTGTGATATCAGCTAGCACTTGTTTGGCTGCCATTCGTTCTTTCATTGACTCAGCGCTAACTCCTGCGAGCTGATCTCCAGAACGTTCTTCGTTTGCTTTGGCCATAATTTCTTTTAAGCTATAAAATGAAAATGTTTCTCCTAACAATCGTGTAGTTTTAAACATCGTTTCCTCCTTGTATGTTCAGTTGATTATGATGAAAAAGCGAGTGTTTTAATCGAAACAGAGATTGCCTCTCCAGCTACGGGTAACCCTAGATCGACATAATCTCCGTGGGTAAAGTCAATTTGATCTAAACAAATAATTTCTAATTCTTTCTCCTGTTTGGCTAGTGCTTGTCCTAAAGCTTTAGCAATATCCTGCTCGCATAAAACAACGAGGCACTTAGCTCCTTTAAAACAAGCACCAAATTCAGCGCTTATTACTTTTGCTAATTCTTGCAGCATTCTATAGCTGCAGTAAGGGAAATGAGATAAAGCAATAGCAATGGGAGGATCTTCTGCGCTGAAAACAGTTGAAGCCTGCATACATGCCGTTCGAGCTCTTTCTTGAAACAGCTGCGGATTCCACTCCTCCTCTTGCTGTACGGGTATCTCTATAATCGGAATATTTTTTAGCGGCAGCCGCTTTGATTTAATGTATACGGTTGATCCGCTAACTTCTGTATTTTGCATACCAGCTCCAATGACAGTGGCTCGCGTTGTTTCAGCCGCTCGAGATACCTGTATGGCTTGAAACTGATAAGCTAGCAGCGGACCAATGTCTCCGTGTATGGCCACTTCCTTCACTGTTTTTGGTTTCTCCTTCTCTATCATGGCTCCTACTCCTCCCGAGACCATGATTGTCTCTGGCCGAGTAGAAGATCTTGTATGAGGGGAAACGAGCAGCAAAGAGGTTTGCTTCAGTGCGCTCACATAATCCACGGTTTCTTTAGCTAGCAATTTGCAAATAGACGAGAGTTTTTCAAATGTTGCTTTTTCGCCTTCTTGAAGCATCAGAGAATTATTTTTTAAAAATTCAGTTAAATAAGACGAAACGTAGGTAACAATACCATCTTCGTTTAGTCGAATTAATCTTCCGCCTACATGCAGGGTAAACGTTTCAATCACTTTTCCATTTTGACATAAGGCGATGTTAGCAGTGCCTCCACCTACATCAATATTGGCAATCACTTTATTGGTTTCAGCAGAATGTTCGATTGCTCCCGATCCTTTTGCCGCTAACATTCCTTCTAAGTCAGCACCAGCTGTTGCAACAACAAAATTCCCAGCGTGTTCAGCTAGATAGTGAACGATACTCTCTGCATTTTGCTTCCGAGCCGTTTCTCCTGTGATGATCACAGCACCCGCCTCCACTTGATCTAAGGAGATCCCTGCTTTTTTGTACTCTTTTTCTAGTAATAGCGTTAACCTTCGAACATCGATTTCAACCTCGTTTACCATAGGTGTTGTATAGATGGAACTTGCATACGTTACGCGACGATCAATAATTTGACAGCCTGGCAGCGTAAACTGATTTTGTTGATTTGCTATTAACAGTTTGCTTACAATCAGTTTTGTTGTGCTTGTTCCAATATCTAAACCTATGCTCGTGATCCATTTCTGTAGCATACGATCAATCCTTTATCTCGTTTGAATATGTTGACTATCATAAAACAGTTTTTTGAATATTTCACTAACTATGTTATCAAACCTGACACACTTTTGTGTAAACAAAGGTGACAAATGACAAAAAAGACTAAATCTTGGCAGATTTAGTCTTTTTTCTTATGATGAGTGTGATTTAGTTACAATCATTCTTGATGCCGATGGAATTAACAATGAAAGAATGACTAAGCAGGCTATTAGTGACCCTACCATTGAAATACCGTTCATTGAAAAAGAATACCACAGAGCGGACATACCCTTTGGTGCGTACGATCCCCAGAAAATAATACCAGCAATAAAGTGCCAGAAATAACGTGCGAAGCTGCCGATAATAAGGGATAAAACAATTAAAATAAAAGCTTTTGATCTGTTATTGGTAGCTAAATTTGTTTTAATAGATTGTGAAAAAATACCTCCAAAACCTATAAAAGCAAAAGCTACAATATATTCAATAAATGTTTGTAGCGCTGTTAAAATATAAGCTGTTCCTGTCGCTAACTGCAAAAGCCCCCATAATAGACCAGATAGAGCCCCGCCTTTTACTCCCCAGCGAAAGCACATAATAAAAATGGGCACCATGGAGAACGAAATGCTCACAGCCGTCGCAATTTTAATTGAAGGCAAAAGGTCAAGTAGAAGTGCCAATGCTGCAAAAATAGCTATTTCAATTTTAGCCTGTAAAGGTAATGCTTTATTCACGTTTCTCACTCCTGTTTTTGAATCATTCATATCAAACGGTTTACACAGGAGTAAGCAAATAGGTATGCTACTATTCCCACATTCCTACGCTAGCGTTAACTAACAGGTTCAAAGGGTCTGAACATTTCGTTCACTCTCAGCACGGCGGCTCCCCCTGTGGTACGTTTGGATATTTATGTAGTATAAAGACAACGTTTATTATACCATACGTAACAAAATAGATTCGAGAGATTTCAAAGATGTTTCTATTTTCTGAATCTATTTTTTATAATGACAATCGTTTTAGTATTTGTTATACTTCTTTTATGTCAATTGAATATAAAAAACCCTCATCCTAATCGATGAGGTAGAGGTCGCAGTTTTTAATAGTAAAGTAACGGAAATGCAGAGAACATTGAGGATGTTGCTTGAAAGGAAAAATTGCCGAAGTTTAAATCACTTCTCGGTTGATTTAAGCTGGGGCTGTCTCCGAACAGGAACAGAACTGTCACATCATGCGAGTGATGTGAAGAGCTATCTTCACGGAAGGTTGACGCGGTTTTCAGATTTAAAAGCGCGCACATATACTGCGGGCTTTTTTTATGTTATCCCGTCTCTTTCCGTACATTCGAAAGGAGTATTTATCTATGCAAGAGCAGCAAGAATTAAAACGTGGGTTGAAATCTCGCCACTTAACGATGATTTCATTAGGAGGAGCCATCGGAACCGGCTTATTCCTAGCAAGTGGTGGAGCAATTCACACAGCAGGACCTGGGGGAGCGCTTTTAGCTTACGCTATTATTGGCGTAATGGTTTACTTTTTGATGACCAGTCTAGCAGAGCTCGCAGCTTATATGCCTGAAGCTGGTTCATTTAGTACGTATGCGTCTCGTTTTGTAGATCCATCCTTTGGTTTCGCTCTCGGCTGGAACTACTGGTATAACTGGGCTATTACGATTGCAGCTGAATTATCCGCTGGAGCCCTTATTATGAAATTTTGGTTCCCGAACTCTTCTTCTATTTTATGGAGTGCCCTGTTTTTATTAATTATGTTTGGGCTTAACTACCTTTCTGTAAAAGGATTTGGTGAATCTGAATTTTGGTTTTCGTTAATTAAAGTAGTAACGGTTATTATCTTTTTAGTTATTGGTATTATGATGATTTTTGGTATCTTTAACAATGAAGCACCAGGTTTTAAAAACTTCACGCTTGGTGATGGACCGATTCACGGTGGATTCTTCACTGTACTAGGTATCTTTATGGCAGCTGGTTTTTCATTCCAAGGAACAGAGTTGCTTGGAGTTGCAGCTGGAGAAAGTGAAGATCCAGAAAAAACGGTTCCTCGCGCAGTGAAACAAGTCTTCTGGCGCATCTTGTTATTTTATATTTTAGCTATTTTTGTTATCGGGATGCTTATTCCATACACAGCGGATTCGTTAGCAAGTGATGATGTGCGAGTAAGTCCGTTTACTTTAATATTCGAACGAGCAGGTCTAGCGTTTGCTGCATCAGCTATCAATGCCGTTATTTTAACAGCTGTTTTATCTGCTGGTAACTCAGGTATGTATGCTTCTACGCGTATGCTGTGGAACTTAGCGAAAGATGGAAAAGCACCAAGGTTCTTAGCAAAAGTGAATAAACGAGGCGTTCCGGTTAATGCCTTAATCGCAACGGCGCTTGTCGGTACACTTGCATTTGGTGCTTCATTCTTTGGAGACGGTGCGGTATACACATGGTTACTTAACGCTTCTGGTATGTCTGGTTTTATTGCTTGGCTAGGAATCGCGATTAGCCACTATCGTTTTAGAAGAGCATTTGTTGCTCAAGGTCATGATTTGAGTGAACTTCCATATCATGCAAAACTTTTCCCATTTGGCCCTATCTTTGCCTTTATTTTATGTGCCGTTGTTATTTTAGGCCAAAACTATTCGGCGTTTATGGGTGACTCGATTGACTGGTACGGTGTACTTGTTTCTTATATCGGACTGCCTTTATTCTTAATTGTTTGGTTAGGATACAAATGGACGAAAAAGTCGAAGCTTATCCCGTTAAAAGAATGTCAAGTAACAGTGAAAAAATACGAATAAAAAAAGCTCTCTATTCTTTTGAATAGAGAGCTTTTTTTATATGAGCTGATCGGCAAAATGAAGAGATATATAAGCGGGTTGGTTTTTCATAACAAGCATATAACCTTTGAGGGGGCGATTATAGTAATCCACAGCTTCTATATAATAAATACGCTGAATTAACCTGCTTAAATGAGTTACAAAAGATGGAAGTTGGTGATTAGGAATGGTTTGGATGTAGTCTATGATTTCTTGTTTCGTTTGAAGGCCCGAATGGGTACATTCTAACAGATGAAAAAGCGGATCTGCCGCTATAGTAGATAGTTCAGAATTGTGTTTGATTCTATTCAGCTGGATATGCAGTTCTTTTTTGGACCATCTTTTCGGCACAGCTCTTAGATGTTGATACTGAAAATGTGTATTCATGATAGCTAACACCTTTCGTATTAAAATAATAAAACAACTTATTATTTTAATAACCTTTACACATGAAACTAAAACGTTACAATGTGTAAAGGTGTCATACATCTTATAAAATAAGCTGATAAAAAAGCACATCTTGCCACTGATCAAATTTCCAGCCTACTTCTTTAAACTCTCCGCAAAACGTAAAATTAAATTGCTCATGCATTTTGATACTGATATCATTACCTTTTGTAATTCCTGAAATGACAACGTGATGGTCGACTTCTTTAGCCAATTCCAAAATGCGTTTCATAAGCTGTTTTCCAATACCATACCCTTGTTGATTTTTATCAATATAAATCGATAGCTCTACTGTTTGAATGTACGCTTCTTTATCTCGATACGAGGAAAGCGAAGCATAGCCCGCTACTACTCCATCTTTTTCTGCGACAATAAGTGGAAAAAGTTTATTGCTAATATGATTATTAAACCAGCCCCTTCTTTGTTCCACTGTTACAGGCGTTAAGTCAAAAGTAGCAGCACTTGTTTGAACGGACTGATTATAAATTTCAACAAGCATAGGTAAATCTTCTTCTTTAGCATAACGAATGATCATATGTACAAACTCCTTATAGTATAGAATTATCTTTATTTTACTTCTTTTAAGAAACATAATCTACATAAAAAACCGATGTGCGCATGCACATCAGTTATGATTTTGAGCATATTGAAAGGTTTGAAGAACTTGAAGTGTCTCTTTTGTAGAAACGACCGTTGCAAACTCGCCGTGCAGGGAAGACAGTGCGAATGTATGTACATCTTCTGCACACAGCTTTGTTTTTCCATCGTAGGACGTACCATCAAAGCAAGCCGTTGCATCGTTCACAACATACGTCCTATACCCTAGATTTCCAGCCATGCGCGCAGTCGTAGAAACGCAGTGATTAGTAGTTAGTCCTATTAAGATAAGCGTATCATAGCCATTTTCTTTTAAATAGCTATCTAACTCTGTTCCAATGAAGCAGCTGTTCACGTGTTTGCGAACTAAGCATTCGTCTTCTTGTGGACCAAATCCTTCTTTGAACTGAAATCCCTTTGAATTTGGGTGTAAAGGCGAATCTGGATTTTCTGATGCATGCTGCACGTGAATGACAGGATAGTCTTGGCGCCTCCATGCTTGCAGTAGCGTCAGCATATTCTTTTCTGCATCTAAATTGTTTCTTTCTCCCCACTGAGGTGAGTAAAACCCTTCTTGTACATCGATAAGTAGCAACACTGGACGGGAACGTAGCATAAGCATCATCTTCTTTCTTCTTTATTTTAAAATGGAAATAACGTATGTGCATCCATCAGGACCGGCTTTTGAAGAATGAACCGTTTGTTTCGGTAAATGTATCCGATCTCCTGCCTGACATAGAACCGTATCATGTTCAACTGTAAAGTAAATAGATCCTTCAAGTATATGAAGAATTTCATCAGTTGGATGCGTATGAGACGAATGTGTTTGAAAAGCAATATCGTGCTGTACTTCAACGTATCCAGTATACGCTGGAAGCAGCTCTTTAATTACTTCTTCAAACTTTCCGCCAACTCCTTTTTTAATAGAGGCTTTTTTTACGTCCATGCTGCTCACTCCTTTTTAATTTAAATGGACACTGTCCGGTAGTATAGTTATTATCGTCATGTAAAAAATATTGCTTCCACTCTCGGTTTTCCTGATGCCCATACCATCCTAACTCGGGGTGAGCTGATACGTCATCATATGTTTTTAACCGATCGCGGACGACTTTTTGTACGTGCTTCCCTATTTTTGAATCTCCTGTCATACCTTCAAACACCCACCGCGGCTGAAATGTAATCATAAATCCTCTGCTCTTACGGCTTTTACGTAAAGAATGAGCAGGCGTATTACAGACGACAAAAATAGGTTCTCCGTGAAAACAAAATTCCCATAATGCATCTTTCGGGTCTTTTGGAATGTCTTGCGGCCATTTCTTTTGATCAATTTGATGAAGAAACGTCAGCGTATCCCAAAACATCGTTTCGTACTCTTCCATTGAACGTTCTTTATGTTCAGGCTTAAAGAATAACACAAAGGATGTATAGCGACCTATGCTTTTAAATGTATCTATGTATTCTCTAAGTGCCGACGCTGCATGCCTAATATCTTGATAGTTATAAGGAGTAGTCACAAATGAAAAACGCAGTAAATCTTTTTTAAAGCCTTCTACCCCTAATATACAGGGAAATGGATTTTCTTCTGATAATATATCGCTTTGGAAATATTGAAAAGCATCTTTCCCCCAGAACGGGACATGCGTTGACTCTAAAATCTCATTAGCTCGAAAAAGCATTTTTGATGCCATTAAAACCCTCCTTATGGAACTCAACGTTACATGTGTATTAAAAAAAAGAAAGTTTATGAGTATTTTTAACTAAATGCCCCTTCTAAATTATAAAACTCTAATCTATATATATATAAGCTACTATTGGACAAGTTAGAAAGGAGGCTGTGTTTGTGGAGTGGTTTTTGATTGCTATAAAACAAATAATTCTAGGTATTAGTCTCGCAGCACCGGTAGGTCCAATTAATATAGAGATGATTAAAAGAGGTCTGACAAAAGGATTTTGGGCTTCTTGGCTAGTTGGTTTAGGTGGAATGACGGCCGATATCTTATTTATGCTTCTCATTTTAATAGGGTTAACCCCTTTTGTTCAGATGCAGGCTGTTACGGTTGTCCTGTATGCAACGGGTTTTGTCATGCTCACATTTGTTGGCTTTCAAAGTATGAAACAAGCTGTCTCTCCTTCCTTTTCAGTAGATGTAAATAACCCTTCTGTAAAAAAAGATAAGTCGTTTTTTACAGGTTTTTTTATTGCTCTTATGAACCCTTTAAATATTGTGTTTTGGTTTGGTGTATTTGGATCAAGCTTAAGCGAAAGCCTTCAAAGTCAAACGTGGCTATCCGTCTTTTTTCATAGCTTCTTTATTATTTTTGGCATCATTCTTTGGAATTTAAATATTGCGAGCAGTATTCATTTTACAAGAAAATTTATCACGCCTAAGCTTTTTCGCCTCATTACGTTAGGTGCTGGTTTTTTACTTTTTTTATTTGGCTGCCAATTCGGCTTTAAATGTGTATCCTTACTTATCGGCTGAGCTTTTATTAATGAGTTCAATAAGGGTGTCATTTACTTTCTCACGTTCATCATAAAAAAGACCGTGTCCACTATTTTCAAATGGAATTAGTGTAGAAAATGAAATGTGGCGATTCATTACTTTCGCAAGATCAAATGGACAAATTTGATCTTTTTTTCCGTGTAATATATATGTTTCAGCGAAAATTTGACTCAAATCTTTCCGTAAGTCTTCGTCTCGTAAAGACACCGCAGTTTTAATCGTTCCATGGCCAGATGCCTCTAAACCTAAATCTTGAAACCATCCTCTAAAAGCTGCGCTGGTAGGCTGATTAAAAAATTTTTTCCCAAAGTCTTCAAGCATGTTAGGACGATCTCTATACGTATTTTGAATAATTGTATTTACTTCTTCAGCTGGAAGTCCATATGGAAAATCAGTTTTTTGAATAAAGCTTGGAGCCGCTGCCCCTAATAAAATTAACTTCTTCACGCCATATCCTAAGTGTCTGCTCATATATCGAATGGCAATGGCTCCTCCCATAGAAAAGCCTACTAGCGTATAATTTTTAAGTCCTAATTTTTCTACTAACATGCGAATATCGTCTGCTAATTGATTGTAAGAATAGCCGGTGAAAGGCGCATCTGATTTTCCAAATCCCCGAAGATCAGGAGCAATACACCGAATACCGCAGGCCGGCAGCGTTGTAAATTGGTATTCGTACATTTTAGCATTAACAGGCCACCCGTGAAGGAAAAGAACGGGTTCCCCTTTTCCAATATCCCGAACAAAAAGTTTAGTCTTAGGAGTTACGTGAATAAAATAGTTCATATATAACACCTCCTAGATGTTCTTATATATATATGTTTTGGACAATTTGAACATTCAAAAGTTTCTTAGAGGTTTGTGTAGGAGATCCATTATGTCTATTTGGGATGAGGAGTAGGGAAACTATTTTATTTTATATTGTTTATTTAGAACATAGTTTAATTTAAAAATACTAAGTAAAAAAAAGTAGTAAAGTTTTAAAAACTTTACTACTTTTTTGTTATTTTTCTTCCAGCCACATATCAACTAAATTTCCAGCTTCGCTTTGGTCCAATACGAATGAACCGTTGCTGTATCGGTCACTAGCTCGCATTGTAGATGGATCAACCTGCTCGATTTGACCTTTAGATGATTCCACTATCATGTAATGTTCTTTAGAGATTACTTTTACTTTTGCAATTTGATGCGGATTAGATTTTAGTTCTCGGACCATCACTAGCCCTCGTTTTGCTCGTGCTGATTCTTCAAACTCAGTAATTTTTGTCTTTTTCACAGCTCCTCGCTGCGTGGCGATAAATAATTCCGTTGATAGAGCTTCATCTTCATCGAAGACAACGCCGCTTACAACATAATCCTCGTCTTTTAAGTTAATTCCTTTTACACCAGAAGCGCGAGTTCCTACAATATTGATTTCTTCTTCCCGGAAACGCAGTCCGTAGCCAGAGCGAGTGGCAATAAACACTTGTTTTTTACCATCCGTTTGATATACGTCCACTACTTCATCATCGCCTTTTAAATTAACGGCGACAAGAGCTTTGGAGTAGCGCTGTGCTTTATATTGAAGTAATTCTGATTTTTTGACCATACCATTTTTCGTAAAGAAAAGCAGATACTGATTTTCTTTAAATTCTTTTACCGGTATCGCTCTTACAATCTGCTCTTCTTTATCAATTGGAACAATGTTCATGATATGCTGACCCATGTCTTTCCACCTGATATCAGGAAGTTCGTGCACTGGCATATATAAATAATTCCCTTTGTTTGTGAAGATGAGCAGCGTTTCGGTTGTATTAATTTCATACTTCGCTAAAATTCGGTCCGTATCTTTCATACCGAAGTCTTGCCCGTTAGACGCGGCGTAAGAACGAAGACTTGTTCGTTTTACATATCCGTCTTTTGTGACTGTTACCATCACTTCTTCAGATGGAACCATCACTTCTAGATTAATTTTAATCTCTTCGATTTCCGCTTCAATTTTTGAGCGGCGTTCTGTACTGTATTGCTTTTTTACACGGCGTAATTCTTTTTTGATTACATTAAAAAGTTTTTTCTCGCTATGTAAGATTTCTTCTAACTCGTTAATTTTAGCACCTAGCTCTTCAGCTTCCGCTTGTAGAGCTGTAATGTCCGTGTTTGTCAAACGGTATAATTGAAGCGACACAATCGCTTCTGCTTGAGGTTCTGTAAATTCATATTTGCCAATTAAATTATTTTTAGCGTCGCGCTTATCTTTAGAAGCTCTAATCGTCGCAATAACTTCATCTAAAATCGACAGTGCCTTAATCAATCCCGCTACAATATGTTCACGTTCACGTGCTTTTTGCAGTTCGTATTTAGAACGATTTGTTACTACTTCTTTTTGATGATCAATATAAGCATCAAGAATGTTTGCCAAACTCATAAGCTTTGGTCGCTTTTTAGCAATGGCAACCATGTTAAAATTATACGGTACTTGCAGATCCGTATTTTTATAAAGGAAGTGAAGTACTCCTTGAGCATTTGCGTCTTTTTTTAATTCTACTACGATGCGCAGACCCGTACGATCCGTTTCATCGCGAACTTCAGCAATACCTTCCACTTTTTTATCTAAACGAAGCTCATCCATTTTCTTCACAAGGTTTGCTTTGTTTACTTCAAACGGAATTTCCGTAATGACAATTTGCTGTTTTCCACCGCGAATGGACTCCACTTCCGTTTTTCCGCGAATAATAATTTTCCCTTTACCTGTCTCGTAGGCTTTCTTAATTCCGTCTACACCTTGAATGATTCCCCCTGTAGGAAAATCAGGACCTTGGATAGCCGTCATTAATTCTTCAATTGTACACGTTGGTTTATCAATTCGCATGATCGTTGCGTCAATTACTTCACCTAAATGATGAGGAGGAAGTTCTGTAGCATAACCAGCTGAAATACCCGTGGATCCATTCACTAGCAAGTTAGGAAACATAGCTGGTAACACAGTTGGTTCGCTGCTTGTATCATCGAAGTTAGACACAAACTCAACCGTTTGTTTGTCAATATCTCGTAGAAGTTCTGCAGCAATCGATGAAAGGCGAGCTTCTGTATAACGCATTGCTGCTGGGGGATCTCCATCAATACTTCCGTTGTTTCCGTGCATTTCGATTAATACATTTCTAACTTTCCATTCTTGACTCATTCGAACCATGGCATCATATACAGATGAATCACCATGAGGGTGATAGTTACCAATTACGTTTCCTACAGTTTTAGCTGACTTGCGAAACCCTTTTTCTGCTGTATTTCCATCTACGTGCATTGCATATAAAATACGGCGCTGAACGGGTTTTAACCCGTCTCTTGCATCCGGCAGTGCACGCTCTTGAATAATATATTTACTGTATCGACCAAAACGGTCGCCTAGTACATCCTCAAGAGGTAAATCTAAAAAGCGTTCTGTTTGTGTCATTGTACGTCCTCCTCTGCGACCGTTAATACATTTTCATTATCTAAAATATTTGGATCTTCTTCTAATCCAAACGCTACGTTGCTTTCAATCCATTTTCTGCGTGGTTCTACTTTATCGCCCATCAAAGTGGTCACACGACGATCAGCGCGAGCAGCATCATCAATACGAACACGAATCAGCGTACGCGTCTCTGGGTTCATTGTTGTTTCCCAAAGCTGATCTGCGTTCATTTCACCGAGACCTTTATAGCGTTGAATCATATACCCTCTTCCTACCTTATCGATAGCACCTTGCAACTCTTCGTCACTCCATGAATATTCAACCACTTCTTTTTTACCTGACCCTTTACTTACTTTGTAGAGCGGTGGAAGAGCAATAAATACTTTTCCTGCTTCCACAAGCGGTTTCATATAGCGGTAGAAAAACGTTAGAAGAAGCACTTGAATATGAGCGCCATCCGTATCCGCATCGGTCATGATGACTATTTTATCATAGTTAATATCATCGATTGTAAAATCTGCGCCTACTCCTCCGCCTATCGCGTGAATGATCGTACTAATTTCTTCGTTTTTAAAAATATCTTGAAGTTTGGCTTTTTCGGTATTGATAACTTTCCCTCGCAGCGGCAGCACAGCTTGAAAGCGGCGATCCCTTCCTTGTTTTGCTGAACCTCCGGCGGAATCCCCTTCGACTAGGTACAGTTCGTTTCGCTGAGGATTTCTTGATTGCGCAGGCGTCAACTTCCCGCTTAGAACGGTTTCTTGACGCTTTCGTTTTTTCCCGTTTCTTGCGTCTTCTCTCGCCTTACGTGCCGCTTCACGCGCTTGAGCAGCTTTGATTGCTTTTTTTACAAGAAGAGAGCTTACATCTGGATTTTCTTCTAGGAAATAGGCAAGTTTTTCAGAAATAACTGCATCTACCGACGAACGAGCTTCACTTGTACCTAACTTTCCTTTGGTTTGTCCTTCAAACTGAAGCAACTCTTCAGGTATTCTAACGGAAACGATGGCTCCTAATCCTTCTCGTATATCCGTTCCTTCTAAGTTTTTGTCTTTTTCTTTTAGCAGGCTTACTTTACGGGCATATTCATTAAATGCGCGCGTCATAGCGCTTTTTGCACCGGACTCATGCGTTCCCCCGTCTTTGGTACGAACATTATTAACAAATGATAAAATGGTTTCAGAATAACCATCGTTAAATTGAAAGGCAAATTCAACTTCAATATTATGATGAATCCCTTCAAAAAAGACGACTGGATGAAGTGAATCTTTTTCTTCATTTAAATATGAAACGAAGGCTTGAATACCTGTTTCATAATGAAAGATATCGTGACGATCATGCCTTTTATCGATTAACTCTATCTTGAATCCTTTTAACAGAAAAGCCGATTCCCGGAGCCGTTCACAAAGCGTATCATAATTGTACACGGTTGTTGAAAAAATCGTGGCATCCGGTTTGAAATGAATCGTTGTTCCCGTTTTTTTTGTTTTCCCTATTTTTTCTAGCGTCGTAACCGGCTTTCCTCCATTTTCAAAACGCTGTTCATAAATAAATCCATCTCTATGAATGGTTACAGTCAACCATTCAGACAGCGCATTTACAACAGATGCACCTACTCCGTGTAAGCCTCCGCTTGTTTTATATCCACCCTGTCCGAATTTACCTCCTGCATGCAAGATGGTTAAAATAACTTCAGGCGTTGGTTTTCCTAGTTTATGCATGCCCGTTGGCATACCTCGACCTTTATCTTGTACAGAAATTGAATTATCTTTGTGAATGGTTACAATAATTTCTTCTCCGTAGCCTGCTAGAGCTTCATCGACAGAGTTGTCGACGATTTCATATACTAAATGATGCAGACCTCGTGTATCCGTACTTCCAATATACATACCAGGACGTTTACGAACGGCATCTAATCCTTCTAGTACTTGAATTGCATCTTCATTATAATTAAATTGTTGTTTCCGAGCCATTCATACTACCCCTTTCATCACAACGAACATTACTACATTATGTATGAAACACAAACGTTTGCGCTTCGTGTCTAAGAATAAATGATCATGTATCCTATCTTTTAATTTTATAGTGTTCGCATCAACAGAACGTATGTTTCTATTTTTGCGTACTTACAAGATTTTAGCACAAATTTCCGTATTATAAAAGCAATATCTTGTGTATTCATGGATTATAAGCCTCATAAAGCTAGCTGTCTAACGTCTATTGTAGCGGAAACTCTCTTACTATTTCAACGCATGGTGAAACCCATGCAAGCAGTGTGCATGGGTTGGTTGTTCTGCTTATAGATCTTACTTTGTTAAAGCATGCTCGACTTTTATACAACGATCCATAACTACAGTATACCCTTTTTTAGCGAGCAGGTCATATGCTTCTTCATTAATTAAACCAGATTGTGCCCAAAATACGTCTGCATCTACTTCTAAAAACTCTTCTGCAACTTCAAGCAAATGCTCAGAGCGACGAAATACGTTAACGATATCAATATGACCTTCAATTTCTTTTAATGAAGATACGGCTTTTACGCCGAGCGCTGAGTTGATTGTGGGGTTCACCGGAATTATCTCGTAACCTTGCTTCTGCATGGCTTCTGAAACCATATAAGACGTTCGATGAGGATTATCTGATAAACCCACTACAGCAATGCGCTTGCTTTTTTTTAATATTTTACCAAGCTCTTGACGGGAAGGAATTTTGATGGACATGTCTATTACCTCTCTTAGCTATATAATATGTACTGAACAACATTCGCGATTTACAGTTGATTTCCTGCATATAGTACCCGTTTTCTCTATTTTTGTAAACGTCTTCTTTTTTTAAAATAATTGTCTCTCACCCAAAACTAGCTATGTTTTTTTAAGTATCTCATGGTAAAATAGAAACGATATAGAAATAAAGGAGCTTTCAAACATGAATTATTTATTACCTATTCTTGCCTATATCTTGGGCTCTATTCCTTTTGGACTAGTTGTTGGAAAACTAGGATACGGCATCGATATACGAGAGCATGGAAGCGGCAATTTAGGCGGCACCAACTCATTTCGTACATTGGGTGTAAAAGCCGGAATTATCGTTACGCTTGGAGACATTCTAAAAGGCACCCTAGCAGCTTCTTTACCGCTTTTATTTGATACAAATCAAAACATTCTCTTCATTGGTTTATTTGCTGTCATTGGTCATATTTTTCCCATTTTCGCGAAATTTAAAGGCGGGAAAGCTGTTGCCACATCCGCCGGAGTGATTTTATGTTATGAACCTCTTTTATTTGTTTTCGTGCTATTATGTTTTTTTATCTGCTTATACATAACGAAGTATGTATCACTCTCATCAATGGTTACCGGGGTATTAACCTTTATCTACACGCTATTTAAACAAGACTACATGCTTATTATGATTATTGGTGTAATTGTAGCCTTTGTCATTTACAGACACCGGGCAAACATTACGCGAATTCTTAACAAAACAGAACCGAAAGTCACATTTTTATCAGGTAAAAAGAAATAAGGGGATTTTCCTCTTATTTCTTTTTTTATAACTGATTTGTAAGCGAATACATTTCTTGTTTATTAGTTATACTGATACTAAAATAAGGAGGTGAATGATGTGAAGAAAAAATGCCCTATTTGCAAACGTAATAAGAAAATGGATTCACAGCTAGAAGGAAGCCGCTACTGCGTTCACTGCTGGGAAACTATTGGAAAACAATATGATTTTAAATGAAAGAATGAAACGATTTAATATAGAAATGAAGCATTCGCCTCTATATTAAATCGTTTTATTTTATTTTATCTCGTTCCTTCCTAGCTGGATTCGTATATATTGGTAATTTATCTATCTTTCTACTATAATAAATGTATCCGCAGTATTGGAAGGAGCATAATTAATGAAATTAACAGTAACAGAAGCAGCAGCTACGTGGTACAAAGACGAAATGATGCTAGAAGGAAACGAAACAATTCGCTTTTTTGTTCGCTACGGCGGATGCAGCAACGTTCAAAAAGGTTTTTCTTTAGGTGTAAACACAGATTCTCCTAAAAACGTTGGCGTTGAAACAAAAGTTGACGGTTTAACATTCTTCGTAGAAGATGAAGACCTTTGGTACTTTGATGGTCATGATTTGACCGTGAACTATAATGAAGAAACAAAAGAACCTGACTTTCATTACGAAGCGTAAGAAAAAAGCATCGATTTATCGATGCTTTTTATTTTTACGCTTAACCCTGCTTTTTAGCATCTTCATAGGCGTTATGCCATTCCGGATAATTACGACGAATCGAAATAGGCTTAAAGTTTTCTTTTTTCACACATACGTGCGACGATGTTCCTGTTAACGCAAGTTCTTCATTTGAATTAAAAATTTCGTATCCGTACACAACGCGTAGACCGTCATAGTTCTCAACCCAAGTATGTACCACAGCTGTCTCGCCATAATGAAGCGGCTTTTTATATGACGCCTGTATATCAATAACTGGCGACAGCACACCGTCTCTTTCCATTTGTGCATAGCTAAAACCTAAATCACTGATAAACTGCGTTCTGCCTATTTCCATCCATACTAAATAGTTCGCATGATACACAACGCCCATCTGATCGGTTTCTGCATAGCGCACTTCGATTTCTTTCTTCGATACTAGCATGATTCTACCTCCTATTGCACTGTTCCTGTTTTATCTTACCATATAAGGAGAGTATACTCCTACTAGTTTGGTCCTGACTCAGTAGGTTGTAAGACTAAGCGCTTCTTGAATTCGGTATATCAGTGTTTCCAGCCGCGTCATCTTATTTTCATATCTTCTATAAGGAAATGTATATGTGTAGTCCTTATTTGTCCATAGGCGATCAAAATAAGCGTTTAATTCGGTCATAACCTTTTCGTTAGAAGGTCCTGATACTTTAATATCCGTTTCTAAGTTCAAATCATCCAAATTTCGTTTTGTGAAATTTGCTGCTCCTGCAATAATAGTAGCGTTTTTTTTGTTTTGAATTAATAAGGTTTTACAATGATACTGCTCTATTCCTGTATGATACCAGCGAATTTTAATATCGCCTTTAGATTTCTTAACAAGTTCTGCCGCTACTGGACGGTTAGGCAGTCCGAACTTTTTTCTTCCAAACGCATTTTCGTTAGGATCTATAATTAACCGTACGTTTGCTCCTTGTTCAGAAGCTTTCAAAAGGGCCTTTATTACGTCTCGATCTCCAAGATAAAACATGCCAAGCCACACATCGTCTCCTTTTTTAGCATGACGTAAACCACTTAATACGTGCTTATAGATTTTGCCTTCTGTTAGCAGCTGAACATAGAGGTCTCCCTTTTCTTTTTCTTTTTCTTTCTTTTTATATAGAGGTAACCTTCCTCCATAAGAAAAATCTGACACGGCTTGTTCGCTTTTTACCACATCTCCAACGATATTCCCTTTTACTTCAAAGGCCATGTTAGAATTATAAAAACTTGCATCATGAGGATTGGCAGAAGAAATAATAACGCTTTGATCGGTTGCTACTACTTTTCTGTGATTAGCTTTTACATTTAACAACTTAAGATAAGCACGGGCCGTTACCTTAGGCGCGTTATTTCCGAAAGGATTCGTTATCCACCCGGTTCCTTTTTCACCCATCCACTGAACAAAAGTTCTCCACACTGCGGAATATAGTGGAATGGAATCTCTGAGCTTAGATAAATTAGTTTGCACCACTTTGATTCCGTTCAGCCGCAGTGAATCTAACCACTTTGAATCATGTGAGCCGTAGGTTGTGTTTATTTCATCCGTAATAAAGACTATTTCGACATTAGGATGTTTTCGTTTCTTTTCAATCAGCTTACTTGCAAGCGTATCACTAAGGTGAGGAAACTTTTGACCATGGTTGTAGTAGCCATTAAATAGAAACATATCCATAATAATAAAAGTTTTTGCTTCATCAATTGCATTCATAACTGCTTGAAAAATATGTTGTTCGGAAACAGACGTCTGTTGGTCTTGATACGTTAGGTCTGATAAAAGCAATACATCCTCTACTTTGTGAGGGCTACTTTCGTATGAAATTCCTTTAGGCAAGGGCTTATGAGTGTGATAAGAGCCCACAATAATCAAGACGATAAGTAAACTGAGCAAAATCCTTACTATTTTCTTTTTCACGTGCTTTTTCACCTACATAAACCTCTTCGCTAGTTTGTAATATTATTCACCTTACTAAAAAAATATAGAAAGAAAGCAGCTAAAACCGTTTATTTTTAGCTGCTTATTGTCGTTGCTTTACTTATTAAATCGTACCTTCGTAACCATTTTGACGAGCTTCTGACTCATCTTTTATTTCGCTGCGCATTGCTTCGATACTTACTTCGCGATTGTGATTTTTTTGCTGAATGCGCTGACGCTCTTCTTCATTGCTGCATGCAGCAGCTTCTTCTGCTTCTTCAATGTTTTTCATTGTATTTTGCACCATTGTTTGTAATTTTTCAACGTTATCACTGCGATCATCTGGATTCGGTTTATTCCATGCCATTGTATCTTCCTCCTCAAAATAACTTTGTTACAATTGTAGTATGCCGGATTTGTTCATCTCTATAAGTGGAAAAAAATGATTTTAGTTTACATAATATAATTATGATTAAGTTAAAATGTATATATAAAACATACATAATATGGTAATATATACATACAAAGGGGGAATCTCTATGACTAAACGAATGATAACATTACTAAGCGTCAGCTTTATTGCAGTGCTTGCCGTATTTTTTATGTCGCAAACCTCATTGGCATCAAAATTGACAGCAAGTGCCTTTATGAAGCCTCATCATTACTCAAAACATGAAGAAAAAATGTTAGCCGTGACAAATTTAGACTACAAAAGCAATATTATTGCATACGATGTGAAAGCTCCTAGTGACGCAAAAGAAGCTTATGTAAAAGCTACTTACTACGAAAAGGGAAAAGCCAAAGAACCTTTATTTTCAGGAGGATTGACTGTTTCAAAAGAATTTGACATGTTTGCTATTACATATAAAATCGATGATGATACTCACAAAGTTATGTTTAATGTAGGCAGCAACGATACAAACCTAGGAATAGAAGCGGAAAAGCCCAAAAAAATGAACGGCTATTCCTTTACTGGATTAGAGAAAAAACAAACGGTAAAAATGAATAAAACATATCCAATTGCTGCTTTATTTGGTGACGATGGCAGTGGCATACGAGTTGCTCCGCTTTCAACCGATGATGGAGAAGTTGTTAAAGAGCTTATTTCGAGCAATCCTTACGTTTATTTATTCACGGTAGAATTCAAATAATAAAAAGTCGCTGAATTCAGCGACTTTTTATTCATTCACCTTTGGTTTGAATAACTTGAGGATGCTTGCCGGATTTATCTTGCATTTGTTTTCCGTTATTTCCACCAGCTTCTCTCGGTTGAGTGCCGATGTGATTCGGAACAAAAGGTTTGCTTTGTTTTTTAGGATTTCCCATGCTTATCCCCTCCTCACCGTTACTCTAACCAACTTACTTTAAAGTTATTCAGCTCTTTCAAGCATACGATTTTCTAACCGCTTTTCAATTTCCAATTCAATGCGTTCAATTTCTGACTGATCTTTTAACAGCTGCGTTTTATTTTCTTGCACTAACTCTTCAAATGAACGTTTGCGTAATTTTCTCATGGTTCCAACACCTACTTTATGTAATTTTTATGAAAAATCTGAAAAATCAAAAGAAACTGATATCATACAACTATCTATATTGTAACCAATTTGTCAGATAAGTAAACATACTTTTTAAAAAGTTGTAAGAAAGTTTGACATATTTACTAACTTATCTATGTATACGATGGTAGAGTAAATAAGTTTCATTTTTAATAAAACAAGCAGCGAAGTTAATTCGCTGCTTGTTGAGCAAATGTTTCCATTTGTTTAAGCGTCATTGGACCATTCACTCGTTGAACAATTTTCCCTTCTTCATCTATAAAATAAGATGTCGGAATGGTGGAGACCCGGTATTTTTTACTTCCTACACTATCTTGGTCGTCCAATAATACACGAAACGTAAACTGTTTTTCTTTAAGAAACTTAGATACTGCCTGTTTACTGCCTTCTGACGAAGTTAAATTAACCGCAAGCAGCTGTACATCGTTTCCATATTTCTCATAAAACGCTTGCATATCGGGCATTTCTTTTTGACACGGCGGACACCATGTTGCCCAAAAGTTTAAAATGACTTTTTTCCCTTTAAAGTCCGCTAATTGAATGGATTTCCCGTTCGTATCTGAAAGTGTAAACGGAGGCGCTGTATCTTTTGGTTCCAACCCATAAGCTTGACCCGAAGCCTGACGAGCACTATTGCCTTTTTTAATATTTAAATCCTTGTATTCGCTTAAGTTAGAACTATCGGATGCTTCATTTGAAGAAAGCCCTTGCCAAAGTGCGTAGCTAAGAAAGCCTACTAGAAGCAAGACCGCAATTATTTTTTTAACCATATGATCGGCTCCTTTATTTCTTCTAAAAAGTGATAATCTATGTACTAATAGATATGTGCAATATCTACTAAAATAATCCTTTTATCGGGCATTTTCTTTTATAATATAGCATATTTCCCTCTCGCTTTTTGTCGAAAACGGTGCGTTTGCATAAAAAAAGAGCGGCTCACGAGAACCGCTCTTTTTCTTTATACCTTACGCATGTGTTTTAGACTGTAATTTATCACGAAGCACCATTTGAAGGATACCACCGTGACGATAGTAATCAATTTCAACTTCACTATCGAAACGAACCAGTACTTCAAATTCTTTTTTGTTTCCAGCTTCATCAGTTGCTGTTACTTTTACAAGATCACGTGGTTTTACTGTTTCATCAACTGCTACTGCAATTGTTTCTTTTCCAGTTAAACCTAATGTATCCGCGCTTTCACCATCTTTAAATTGAAGAGGTAAAACACCCATTAATACTAGGTTTGAACGGTGAATACGCTCAAAGCTTTCGGCGATTACTGTTTTAATACCTAAAAGATTTGTGCCTTTTGCTGCCCAGTCACGAGAACTTCCCATGCCGTAATCTTTACCTGCAAGTACAACAAGACCTGTACCTTGCTCTTTGTATTTCATACAAGCATCATAAATGCTCATTACGTCATTTGTTGGCCAGTACGTTGTCCAGCCGCCTTCTGTACCAGGAGCTACTTGGTTTTTAATGCGGATGTTTGCAAACGTACCGCGCATCATCACTTCATGGTTACCACGACGAGAACCGTATGAGTTAAAGTCTTTTGGTTCTACACCGTTTTCTTGAAGGTAAAGACCTGCAGGTGATGTTTTAGCAATTGAACCCGCTGGTGAAATATGATCCGTTGTCACTGAGTCACCAAATTTCGCTACTACCCGAAGCTTATTTAACGGTTCTACTTCACCTGGCTCTTCTGATAAGCCTTCAAAGAACGGTGGGTTTTGAATGTATGTTGAATCATTCTCCCACGTATAAAGAGCATCTTCGCTCGTTTTAATTTCATTCCAGCGCTCATTGTCATCGAATACACGCTCATACTCGTTGCGGAATAGTTCAGGCGTTACGGTACGGCTAACCACTTCTTTAATTTCATCTTGAGAAGGCCAGATGTCGCTAAAGAATACTTCATTGCCGTCTGTATCAATGCCGATTGGATCTTTTTGTAAATCTACATCTACCGTTCCAGCCAGTGCATATGCTACAACAAGCGGCGGAGAAGCAAGGTAGTTACCTTTTACTAATGGATGAATACGTCCTTCAAAGTTACGGTTTCCTGAAAGAACAGACGTTACAAGCAAGTCGCTGTCTGCAATCGCTGCTTCAATTTCAGCTTCTAATGGACCAGAGTTACCGATACAAGTCGTACAGCCATAACCTACGATGTTAAAGCCAATTTTATCTAAGTATGGAAGCAGCCCTGAATTTTGAAGGTAAGCCGTTACTACTTTTGAACCTGGTGCTAAAGAAGTTTTCACGTAAGCTGGAACATCCAATCCTTTTTCTACCGCTTTTTTCGCAACTAAACCGGCTGCTACTAATACGTAAGGATTTGATGTGTTCGTACAGCTTGTGATAGCCGCAATGGCAATGGCACCTGTTTTCATTGTTGTTTCTGAACCGTCTGCAAGCTTAAACGTAATTTCTTTATCCGCGTCTTTAGCATCAAGTCCGAAGCTTTGGTTGCTAACAGGAGCTGTTAAAGCTTTCTTGAATTCTGTTTGCATTTGAGAAAGTGGAATTAAATCTTGCGGACGCTTTGGACCTGAAAGATTTGCTTCAATCTCAGCAAGATTAATCTCAACAACATCAGTGAAAACTGGATCTTCATTTTCTGGTGTAAAGAATAAACCGTTTGCTTTTGTATATTGTTCGACAACCTGAATGTCTTTTTCATCTCTTCCTGTTAAACGCATGTATGCTAATGCCTCTGCGTCAACTGGGAAGAATCCACATGTTGCACCGTATTCAGGAGCCATATTAGCAATTGTTGCACGGTCAGCTAATGGAAGTTCTGCTACGCCAGGACCGAAGAATTCAACGAATTTTCCGACTACTCCTTTTTGACGAAGCACTTGCGTAACTTTTAATGCTAAGTCTGTAGCTGTAGTACCGTTTGGTAATTCACCAACAAGTTTAACACCGATTACTTCAGGAACTGGGAAATAAGAAGGTTGACCAAGCATGCCTGCTTCCGCTTCAATACCGCCAACACCCCATCCTAAAACACCGATACCATTAATCATCGTTGTATGAGAGTCAGTACCTACTAGAGAATCAGGGAAAGCTACGAATTCACCGTCTTCTTCAACAGCATGAACAACGTTTGCTAAATATTCTAAATTTACTTGATGCACGATACCAGTAGCTGGCGGAACTGCACGATAGTTATTAAATGATTTTTGAGCCCAGCTTAAGAAATTATAGCGCTCTGTATTACGTTGAAACTCAAGGTCCATATTAATTCGTAATGAGTCAGCTGTACCTGCTTTATCAACTTGTACGGAGTGGTCGACAACGAGGTCTACTGGAATTTCTGGATTGATTTTGTCAGGATCTCCTCCTAAATCAGCCATTGCTTTACGAAGTGACGCTAAGTCTACAACCGCTGGAACTCCAGTGAAATCTTGAAGAATAACACGAGATGGTTTGAAAGGAACATCGATATCTTTGATATCTTTTGTTCCCCATTTTGCAAGGTTTTCGACGTGTTCTTTTGTAATAACACGGCCATCTACCTGACGAAGAACAGATTCTAATAATACTTTAATTGAATACGGCAGCTTAGATACGTTACCTAAACCTGCTTCCTCTAAAGCTTGTAAGCGGTAATAATTATATGTGCTGCCATTAAGATCAAATGACGAACGAGCGTTAAAAACGTCTTTTTTAGTCATTGCTTTTACCCCCTTAAAATTCTATGTATAAAGGATTTACTTACCCCATCCTCTATTCCCTTCACCATCTATCTTAATATAATATTATACATAAGTAAATAAAAAGAATGTTATTAATTAACATAAGTTTCACTTATAACCTTTTTCCATCCGCCTTTTATTTTTCTAATAATTCATATTTTATTGATTTTTACGCATGCTAGAAACGGAGGTGATTCAACATGGCTAAACGCAAGTCAAACCACGTCATTCCTGGAGCTAACGCGGCTAGCGCTCAAGGAAAAGGAGCGGGTTATAATGAAGAATTTTCAAACGAACCATTAACCGAACAACAGAAACAAAATAATAAAAAACGCAAAAAAAATCAATAAAACACTCTCTTATTGGATATACTAATCACTAGTTAGAAAAGCAAAATCGTTTAACTCCATGAAATCTAACGAGAAGGCGTCATTATATATGGCGCTTTTTTTCTGTTCCCATTTCCTGTTTTTGCTAAACCTATTTTTAGAAAGGGGAATTTTTCATCGGATAAATCCCCTGTCACTATCCCACCCTAATAAATGAAAGGGAGGGTTTAACTATGAACAAAAACAGCAGCAAAGACATCAGAAGAAATGCGCCAAAAAGCAATTCTGGACAGCCCGAACCGCTAAGCGGATCTCATAAAGTAAAGAACCGTAAGCATTCTCGCCAAAAACACAATAGCGGACATGATATGTAAAACTGCGGCAAGCTCTCTACAGAGCTTGCTTTTTTATGCATAGAAAAGGCAGCTAGTACTTCAAGCTTATTCTTTGCACAGGAGTTCACTAAGTACATAAACGCGCATATGATAGTAAAGTGAACAGTTTAAATAATGGAGGAACACAGAAATGAAAAACAAGCGTCTGCCAGCAGACCAAATGTTTGTAAAAGGCTTTCAAGAGTTGTTAGAAGTCATGCTTTCAAATCCCTTTATGAGTTATTTAGATTATGATTCCGTTCGTATAGATTTATTTGAAACAGAACAATCATTTATTGTTGAAGCTGAATTGTTAGGGTATCACCCTAAGGATATTATCGTTCAGATACAAGCTGACCACTTACAGCTGACAGCCAAAAAATACTGCATTAGAGAATTTCATGATGAAAAGCAAGGAACGCTTGCAAGAGAACAAATGGAAGAAAGCGTTGAACGTACAATTGACTTTCCATTTTCATTGTTGAATAAAAAGATTACCGCTACATTTAGTAATGAAATCCTTGAAATTACGATTTCCAAACATGAGACAAATGAATCTAACCAGCAAATAGTCCCTATTGATTTCTAATAAAGCTGCAGATGTTGTCTCTGCAGCTTTATTAGAAATATTTAATTGTTTATTTAGCACATAGTTTTTTTAGAAAGTTTTTCTTTTCAAAACCATGGGATATCTAATTTGTTTTACGGCACACTACTAAAAAAGAGTAAAAGGAGAACGTTTATGCTTCATACTGCTTGGAAAGGTAAAATCAGCTTCGGATTGATTGATATCCCTATTAAACTCCACGGAGCAATTGAGGAAAAAGATGTAAAACTGCGCACGCTACACTCCGTTTGCCATACACCTATTCATCAAGAAAAACATTGCCAAACGTGTGGACGAGAAGTAGAATTCGATGAACTGGTTAAAGGATACGAAACAGCGACCGGTCAGTTTGTTGTACTTTCACAACAGGAAATTGACCGTGTCAAAGAGCCTTTTGCAGCAAATAAAGCTGTGGAATTGTTACACTTTGTTTCGTTAGATGACATTGATCCCCTGTTTTTTGATAAGCCCTACTATATCTCTCCTGGAGAAACGAGCCTAAAAGCTTATTATACGTTGTTAAATGCACTTGAAATAACGAATAAAGTCGGTATTGCCAATGTATTTTTATATTCCAAACAGCAAATCGCCATGATTCGTTCGGTGGGAGGCTCTCTCGTTCTTCACACGATGCATTTTGAAGAAGAACTTCGTTCAGTTACAGATGTGCCTAACTTATCTAGTACTTCTTCTACCAATGAAAGTGATACACAAATGACGGTGGAATTAATCGATAAGCTATCTACTTCTTTTAATCCGTCTATTTATAAAAACAACTACCGAGATGCCTTACAAAGCGTCATTCAACAAAAAATAAATCAAGGCGAAGTTACAAAAGTAAGCGGAAGCGAAGAACGAGATATTCGACATTTAATGGAAATGTTAAAAGTGAGCATAGATCCTTCTACTTTACAGCCGACAAAATCAACAGCAAAGAAAAAAACGTCATCCTTAAAAAAGAAAGCATAAAAAAGCTAACGAAGAAATTCGTTAGCTTTCATTTGCAACAGAAGTCTTAGGAACAATAGCTCCATATGACGCCGGTATTTTTAAATATTGCGTTACTTGATCATTTTCCACAAAAACAATAAAGTTATCTTTTTTATCTTTTCCAATACCTTTTGCTTTTGCTTCAGACCAATTGAAGCCCAGCTTTTCATTTAACTCACTGCGGGTCGTTTCCGGTCCAAAAACATATACTTTATCCCATCTAAAATCACATAATTCATTAAAATCAAGGATGGAAGCTTCTTCTTTACTTTGATTTGTTTTTTTAATTTCATTAATTACGGTTTGCTGAAGTTGCGCTTGGTTGCGTTCGCTGTATACCCTGTCAATAAAAAAAGTTGCCAATAGCGCTACTAACGTGAATAGTAGAATCTTTTTCACTTCGTTGTCCTCCTGATACGTTCTCTGCACATGATACGACTTCTTTTCGATACGGTTTTATTCTCTACTATTCTAGAAAATTCAACAGGAAAATACAACTAAAATCTCGAAATGTCATCAAAACATAAAAAACTTAACACTATGTCAACGCATAAAAAAAGGCTTGTTCACGTTCTACCTATTTACCTAATCAGCGCTGAAAAGATTTGGTTCTTCCGTACAAATAGTTTTAATAAATTCTTCTACTAGCCCTTCCTCTCCCGGCAAAAAAGGCAGCGCCCCCACTCCAACGCGTTCAATACTTTTATAAAAATGATGCTGCTTATAGCCTTCTGCTTTCCCTGGAAACAGCACAACCGCTGTTTGTACCGGTTTTATTCCATTTTCCTCTACAATAGCGTCTCGGTAACGGTGCATGGTATTAATATCTTCTTCTCTAGGAGAGGGCGTATCGTGATTTGGTTTGATACGATACTTAGCGTCAAAAAGATATACGCTTTTTTTCTCCCCTTGCTTTACTTCAAGCAGCAAGTCCGGCTTTTGGATAACGGTATGAGTATGATGGTATTCTTTTTGATACCATAGCGTTATTTCTGCTTTTCCCACCTGAAAACAATGATAAGAGGCCTGCACCCTGACGTTCAGCCCTTGTTCTGTCGTTGTCATAATGTTTTGTTCTATTCGCTTGCCGTAAGTTTGCAACTTTTTTAAAAGACTAACATACGTCCAGTATTCGTAGAGAGTTGCGATATCTTTTAATGAAAGGTGGTAAAACTCTCCGTTAAGAGCCAACCCTCGCGTTAAGAACATAAAATATCTGCTTGCTTCCCGGTAGCGAGGTGCTGTACGGAGTGTAGAAGGAAGAGTTGAAACTTGTATGGTCTTCACTCTTTGCCAGAACACATTGTTTAACAGCCTTTTTAATTCGGTATGATTGGTTTCTAGAGCCGACACCGCTTCTTTTTTTACATATCTATCTTCTATCAATTTGTCAATTAGTATAGTTAGCTTGTGATACAGCTGCGTCATCATCCATTTCACACTTTGATTTTCCAGATTATCATAGGTAGCGACATGTCTTGTGCCCATCGCTTTTGTGGGTACTACTTTTATATGCCGATTAATTTTAATCCCTCTGCTTGAAGATGTAAGATAGGTAGGGTGTGTTCGGACAAATGATATAGCACGGCTATCTTGTTTTTTTATTTGATCTCCTCTCATGAGCTCATGTTCAACTTTTACCGATTGAAACGGCTGATTCTCAATCTGACGAACAGAATGAAGAAAGGGTTTCATATAGTGAGAGAGCACATGATAAAATTCCGTCCATGTTGCTTGTTTAGACCAAACCGATTTTGCTTCAATATACGTTTTACGGAGCATATCGTATGCCACATCATGGATGTATCCGTTCACTTCATCAATCATACGTACATAATCTGTCTTGTAGCTCATCTTTGACGGGAAAATTTCAAGAGTAAAAGACAGCTCTTTTTCTATTTCACTGTAGACATGAAACGTAGAATATCCTACCTCATTTTGAAAGCTTATATTTCCTGTTAAAATGTAAGGAAATCCTACGGTTTGAAAACTTTGTTCAAATGCTTTTGAATCGTGGTTAACAAACAGGCTTGTTTCAATTTTTGAAACAACTGTAATTTGATAGGTTTCATTTTCAAAAAATAAAGGCTCAAGCGGCGGTTTGGAAGTCATCATGCCTTTTGTTTGATTTAGTACTTTTACATGTGTGATTCCTTTTCCCGTACAAGAAAAAAACATCACTTCTTCTGCAGATTTTATTTTTTTCTTATTCTTTCCTTTTATAACCACCGTACACGTATCGGTTTCAATTTCAACGTACGGTATTAATCCAAAATGACGTGTATCCGTATACTTCAAAACGTCTCATCATCTCCATTATTTTGCGTGCACTCTTAGGGAATCTCATCCCGTCTGCATTTACGACAGCTGTCTCAAATTCATCATCTAGCAGCGTATTTGTACAGTAATAATAAAGGTTTTTTAATAAGTCAAATGTGTAAGCATCGCTTCCTGAAATACGAGGCAAAACTTTTTGCAGCACCTGAAAATCAAACGCCTGATCAAATGTAAACATCCCGCTTTTCACTGCGTAAATTAAATAAAAGCATATTTCGTCGCGTACGCGGTAACCTATTTGCAAATCGATTTCTGTAAGCATCTCGTTAACGGTTAGCAGTTCATTTGTTACTTCGTGAATGAGCTCAGCATGTTCAGCATACGCATCTTTTAAGTGAACATATTGACTTTGAATTTGTACATTTTCAATGCTGTGCCGAGGTGGATCTCTATCATCTAAAAAATCAAAAGAATCCAGCTGAATCTTATTCAACTCAATGGTGTTGGTACGATCTAACAACTTTTGACTAAACCCATGAGTTGTTTCATCCATATTAATGGTACCGATAATGAGAAGGTTAGATGGCAAATAAATATCTCGGAACATCTTATGTCCAGGAAATAACGGAGCCGTTTTGATTTTCTCTTTTGACCAGCTTCTGCTTTCCATTACGCTTAAAATATCGCTAAAATAATGTTCAACTCGAGCTAAGTTCATTTCATCCAATATGGCAACATATGTGTAAGCTGGATGCTGAATGGCTTGCTGCATAATCGACAGAAACGATCCTCTGCGAAAATCTCCTCTTAAATCAATATATCCTAATAAATCTGAACTATCATGCCAATCGGGCCGAACCGGAATGAGTACTTGTCTTCCATTTTCAATCGTGGCACCGATACTGTCTGCTAAGAGCTGCGCAAGCTTTGTTTTCCCCGTCCCGCTCATTCCTGATAAAACAATAAATGGCTTGGTCTTTAAAGCAAAGTAGGCGTTGGCTATATCTTGTCGTTCATATGTAAATCCAGATTTCTTAATATACTCATGAATATGGACGATGGCGTCTTTATCGCCAATCATTTCTTTGCTCATTCCGTATGTTTTTATATATTGTTCATGCATACTCAGCAGTAAATGCAAGTCATCTTGAAGCTGATCATTGCTAGGTAAGTCTACTATATTGTAAGGAAGGTAAAGAGCTACTCTATCCTCAAAGCTTTTCGCTTCCATGCTTGTACCAATAACAATATGACTATCTTTCAATACGCGGGCATGTTCAGGAGTAAAAAAACGAATGTCTTTCAGATCAGTTCCTTCCCCTGCATCTCCTTTCATCATGACTAAGTAAATGCGCTGACCGTCTTCACTGAATAAATATGCTACTATCACATCACTCTCTATATTCTTATTAGCAAGAGTCACGTAAGGAAATGTTTCAGCGTGGTGGCCCGATATACGCATTTCTTCTCGATTTATATGCTCCAATCGATAAAGAGAAATCGGAAGCCGGCGTGTAAGCATATTTTCTATTTCATGTTTTACAAGTACGTCTCCACCCATTTGTTTATAATATTCCGCTACATAAAGCAGCCGATCGCGCAAACTCATCGAATTCTCTCCTTTCTGCCTTCACTGCAGTTTGTAAAAATAAAAAGCATCGTCAGTTGACCACGCAAAAGTTTCGTTTCTTTTATTATAGACGCTTTCTTCGTATCGCAAGCTATTTTATAACGTTAGAAAACACTACATTATTCTTTTCTCTACATATATGTTTATGTTCATTTTAATGAAACATGACCGAAAAGAAAAGCGTTAGGGGCTTAATGAATGAAGAGGTAATGATACGAACAGAAAAATAGGCAGCTTCTGTACACAGTGATACAATCGCCATTATGCTACATGATTATTTGATGTCTGATGCTTTTGGCTGAGTAAAGAAAAAAATAAAAATAATCAGCGGCAGCGCGATAAGAAAAATACTCGTCTCTGAAGGTCTTACTGTAGGTATATCCGTTAATGACATCTTAATCAGTCCTTTGTAAATTTTTCAACTAAGTCAGGATTTACATAAAAATGTTTTGATACGGTACGATGAAAAAACTGAGAGGATTGATTTAGTTCACTTAATGCAGGTTCTGTTTTAGGAACGCCAAAAATAGGCCCACTTACATTAATGGTAAACCTTCCAGAAGAAATAAAGGCGCCCGACACATTGATCTGGTTATTAAGCAGCAACGCCGCAAGAATCACATCAATCATATCAATAATGATATTAATTCCCGCATCTCCGTCTTTTCCTTCGATTCGGCTAGTTCCTGTAATAGGTCCCCCTACTGAAATACGAAAAGCTCCGGGTGTCACAAATACGCCTATAATTGTTATTTGGCCAGTTAATAATAATATAGCTGTTACTACATCCAGATTTCGTTGAATGGCAAAGATCAGTTCCCTTTCTTTGTCAAAGCCGCTTTTCCATTCCACATTCTCCACACCCTTAGCACATACTATTCTAAACACGTGTAAATGTTATTCTATTTTTTCTTTTTCCCGTCTCACTCCCACTCCGAAAAGTGTAAAACAGATTTTACTGCGTCTTCAATTTCTTTATACCCTGTACATCTGCATATATTGGAAGCAAGCCACTCCTTTATAATATCGTCACTGCCTGAAGGATGGTGTTTGGAAAGCAAATGAGCATTCATGATAAAACCCGATGTGCAATAACCGCACTGAAAAGCAAAGTGTTCAATAAAAGCTTTTTGCATAGGTGAACTCTTCAGCCCTTCTATAGTCATTATTTCTTTCTCTTCTGTTTCTGCCGCTAACATGAGGCAGGATTTCATTGGCCGCTGATTTATCCCTACTGTACAAGCTCCGCAGTCCCCGTTTAAGCAGCCTGGTTTTGCTCCGGTAAGGCCCAGCTTTTCTCTTAATACGTAAAGCAACGTATCTGCTGTTCGGATATCAACCATTTTTTCTTCACCGTTAACCTTTAGCTTAATTGTTATTCTATACCGTTCATCTTTTAGCACGTTACGTTCCCCCCAGCTCTGTGAAAATATCAAACAATAAATTTTTAATCACAAATTTGCGATAGCGATTCGACCCTTCCCCATCATTTAAAATTGGAGCCGGTATATAATCAAGAGCATTTTGAATTCGAGCTTCTAACGGCGTTTCTTTATGATTTAGCACTTCTTCTATTTCTGCTGAGCGAAAAGGAAACGAACATACTCCGCTGAAAGCTACTCGGATGGTTCCTTCTGTTTTTAACGCTGCTATTGTCACTAATGGATATCCTGTGTCCCACTGCTGGCGCTCTTTTATACTCATATATGGCAGGGCAGCATACTTCGTTTCAACAAACACCTGAACAAGAAGTTCTCCGTTTTTCAGCTGCAAACGCCGGTTAAAAAGGTCGTGAATCGAATAGATATTGATTCCAGCCGGACCTGCCACTGCAAGTTGACTATCCGTTAAAAGCAGCGGCAATACCGCTTCTCGATAAAAAATATGCCCACAAATATTTCCTCCTAGCGTTATTTTATTTCGAGCCGTGTGATCAGCCACTTCGCTAGCAGACTTACTTAATAAAGGAAACAAATTTTTATCTTCCAGTTCAGTTAACGTTACTCCTGCACCAAAAATCATCCAATCTTCATTAGCTTCGGTTTGTTGAAATTCAGGTATATTTTTTATATCAATAACAGCATGGGTAACAAACAAACCCAATCTGCCTAATGTCAGAATTTCGGTACCGCCAGCATAATACCGCGGCTGTTTGCCTTGATTCTCTAACTCTTGAAACAAGGCAACTGCTTCTGAAACAGTTCCAGGTTTGTGATATTCAAAGTCAAATGAAATCATCAGCATTCCCTTCTTTCATTCTCCAAATCAATTCTGGAATAAGCGGAAGTTGGTTTAATTCTGTTTCTGCCGCCACCGTTAAGCTGTTTCCTAAAGAAGCCGGCATACCAAGCAGCCCGTGTTCTCCGACTCCTCTAGCTCCGTACGCCGCATCTAATTGAGGCGTATGAACAAAATCTACTACGTACTCCGGATGCTCTCCGTAGCGAAGAGGACGATATTTCCGAAGCTGAGGATTTAAAATACGGCCATTTGAATCAAACCAAAATGTTTCTCTGCCTGCAAACGATAGCCCCATACTCATCGCACCCATGACTTGCCCGCGTGCCATTTTCTCGTTTAGCACGGTTCCTATATCAATAACAGAGACAGCTTTTACAATACGATATCTATACGTTCTAGGATTATATTCCACTTCAACTCCTTCAGCTGCTACCGTCCATTCAGGCCCCGGACGCCCAGCTCCCGTTTCTTTATCCAAGTAGGTCATCCCTCTTAAAATATAGTTGCCTCTCCCTATAATTTGCCCTCCAATTGCATTTCCGTTCGGATATTTATAGCCATATACAATTTCTTTAAAGGCCAAGGATGTTTCAGGCTCATCCCGTAAAAAAACTTTTTCATTTTTTATTTCGATATCTTCCTCAGAAGCTCGAAATATACAAGAAGCTATCTTTTTTAATTGATTAATCACATCTTCAGCGGCTTCTAAAACCGCTCTTCCTGCCATAAAAGTGCCTCTGCTAGCCACCGTTTTCCAATGTTCAGGAGTCGTTTGAGTATCTACTTCCATTCGTACATGAATGCGTTCCACGCGCATCTGCAATTTTTCAGCCAGTATTTGCGCGAGCACGGTTTTCGTTCCCGTGCCTAATTCAATAACGCCAGACATTAAATTCACGCTTCCATCCGGATTGAATGTTAGAATAACACCGGAACCTGCGTTTGTTTCAATGGTAGAGGTTTTCCAGACGCAGCTAATCCCCTTAGCAGTAATAAGGCCGTTTTCATGCACCGTTCTTTGTCCTTCCTCCCATTTGATCAGCTGCTTCAAGCGACGAATACATTCTGGTAAGTTACCCACGCTGCTAGACGTTAAACGTACTTGCGTAGGCGTAGTATCGCCCGGCAAAATAGCATTTTTTTCTCTAAACTCCAAAGGATCTATACCTGCTTTTTTAGCAAGGATGTCCATCGTGCGCTCGAACGCAAATAATAGTTCTGAGTGGCTGAATCCTCGAAAAGGAGAAGCGTAAGGGTGATTTGTATATACACATAATGAATCACAAAAAATATGTTCAAGACGATAAGGTCCTGTACAGTCAGCTGCTGCAGCTTTACTCAGGTCCGTTCCTTTATCTGCATAAGCACCGCTGTCAAACAAATAAAGAATGTCAGCAGCCTGCAAGAGTCCCTCTTTAGAACAACCTAACTTGATTTTGGCATCTAGACCTATGTGAGCAGGCGAAGTGAGCATATCTTCTTCTCTTGTATTTAATATTTTAACCAGTCTTCCACCAACAGCTTTTGAAGCTATATAGGCAAGCAACTCCAGCTGGACAGCTGCTTTTCCTCCGTAGCCTCCTCCTACTAGCGGTGTTTCAACGATCACTTTTCCCGCTTCAATTTCAAAGTACTCACTGATTAATTTTTTCACCATAAAAGGAGCTTGAGAAGAAGTGATAATTTTAACTAATCCATTCGGAAGAATTTCAGCAGCGGCACTTCTTGTTTCCATTGCCGCGTGATCTGAAGGAGATAGAGAAAACGTTTCTTCAACTATTAACTCACTTTTTTGCCAACCTTCTTCCATATTGCCTTTTCGTATTTTGACTCTGTTTGCTACGTTGGTGCCGGGCTCTGGATACACCGTTTCATCATGCTTGTAGATGTGCATATGTTCATGCACTAAAGGAGAATCCGGGTCAATAGCGGCGCTAGGAGAATGAACGACAGGTAACGGCTCATATTGAATATGAACAGCACTCGCCGCACGCTCAGCGAGTGCAGGAGTCTCTGCTACTATAAGGACTACGGCTTCTCCGTGATACCGCACTTTTTCAAACGCAAGCGGTCGCCGGTCACGAACTCCCTCTCCGGTTAACGGCAAATGCTCACCCGTCACAACTGCATGAACACCGGGAGTAGCGATCGCTGCTTGAATGTCTATTGTTTGAATTCTTGCATGAGCGTAAGGACTGACTACTATTTTGGCGTGAAGGGAACCTTTAAAACTGTAATCATTCGTGTACCGAGCTGTTCCCGTCACTTTTTCTAACGCATCTTTTCGAATCACGCTTTTCCCAATAACATCCACTCTTTTCACCTCCGTCAATCAAACCCGTCTACATTTCTCTTTATATATCTTTTTAATGCGTTCATACGCTTGTTTTGTATCAACATCCATGAAAAGAGAAGCGTCGGTACATTCATAAGACATTCCATTTCCAGGTCCGTTTTGTCTTATGATTTTTCTTGCTCCTTGATCTCCTTGCAGCTTATCCAAGCTCGAAAACATTTGTTTTGAAAATAAAACCGGTGCTCTGGCAATTCCTTGATAAAAAGATGAAATAAACGGAACGGAAAAATGTTTTTCAAACAGAGAAACAAATGTATCTATCAGAACGATACTTATAAGAGGCTGATCTGCCAGCAGCACAATAATAGCATCAGCGCTTAATTCTTTTGCTTTTTTTAATCCGCATTTTAAAGACGCAGACTGACCTTTTAAGGCGCTACTACAAGAAGTATGACTCCACTTCTGCTGATATGCTTCTGAAAAAAGAATAGGGTCAATCCACTCAAGAGAATCTCCTTTCTTTGTGACTACTATCGTATGATTTACTTTTGAACAAACCGCTGTTCGTAAAGCTTTACTCCCTAAACATCCATTCCCTAAAGGCAGCAGCAGCTTATTGATGCCCATCCTTTTACTAGCTCCCGCGGCAAGGTAAACAGCAACAATATTTAACCCGGACATTTTCACCCCTTTTTTTCATCATACATTCGGAGGATTTCAATTAATTCAGCTACAATACTAACCGCAATTTCCTGCGGTCCTACCGCTCCTATAGAAAGTCCCACGGGCGAATGAATATGGGAAGGAATATCGGTATTCAATAATCGAAGCGTTCGCTTTTTAGACCCTAAAACTCCTATATACTTCACAGGACTTGATTTTAATAGCGAGAGAATTTCTTGATCGCGATAAAAATTATGCGTCATAATCACAACAAAATCATCGCTCTGAACGGACAAGTGTTTCTCTACTTCCTCCGGGAATCCAATCTGTATTTCCTCTGCTAGCGGAAAATGTTCCTTATTACATAAAGCCGGTCTCCAGTCGCATAAAGTAACAAAAAACCCCGTATTGGCAGCAAGTGATACTAAATATTTTGCATCAGCACCTGCTCCCCATATAATTAGACGAGGCTTCGGTTTATATAGATGAGCATATGTGAGCAGAGAGCAATTTGAAAGTTGAATACCGCTCTTTCTCCCATTCCAATCATCTGTTGCAAAAGATGATTCGTCGCTATTTGCACCAAATTTTTGGCCCGTCTTTTCTACATAAAAAGAGGTTGTTTGAACAAAGTCTTTTTCTAATTTTTTAATATGCAAAACAGGATTTCGGTTATCTAAATGGCGTTTTACCCGCAAAAGATCTTGCTTCATCTTCGCAGTTACAGGTTCTAGGAGAATATAGAGAATTCCATTGCAGCCTGCTCCTTGTCCCCACCCCGCATCACCTTCTTCTTTTAAATTGTACGTAACGGTTAATACGTGCTCAGTGTCGAACAACTCTTTTACTCGCTCAGCAAGATCTGCTTCTACACAATCAGCGCTTAACATCCCAATGTTCTCCCCGTTTTCTTGAAACAGCATGGAGGTTCCTTCTTTTAAATAAGAGGATCCTTCTACATGAATAATCGATGCCAACACGCTTTTTACTGTTGATTTTTCTACAGTATGTAAAATGTCGTGCATTTTTATTATTTCCTCCTTTTACTACTGATTTTTTAAAATCTTTTCACGTTTTGTGGAGAACTAAAATACGCTACAGTAGACTACTTCTAGTCTCGGAATGAATCCATGTATTATTCATATTTTCAACGAAGCTACAATAAGCTTTTAAAGACTTAGAAGAACTGTCGTTTGAAAGGAGAATAGTATGCTATTTGACTCAACAAAAATCAACTTAGGAAAATTGAACGTTCGCAGTGCTGATCAAGCAAGCAGTATTTCTATTGGAAATACGTCAAAAGTTACAAGGTATGTCACAGCAAAGAAAAATCAGGCCTTCGGACAGCAGCTCGCTGATCAATGTTTTTCAGCAGGATCTGCTTACAAAACTGTAGATAATGATTATGTGGATGCATTTGCAACAAAAAATGATAAATAAGGAGGAAACCATATGATTTTTTCACCTATGGTCATTAACTTACAAGCCTTCAAAGTGAACGTTCTGGATAATTCATCCGTTTTAAGCATAGGACCTAATCAGCAGCTTGACGTGTTCGTATCTTATAAACGTAATCAAGGACTAGGAGAATCAAACGGAGATTTTTCTCCAAACGTAACTCCGTTCTCATGGATTATAGATTCAGACGTAAACGATTCAAACTCAGTTAAAAACAGCGTAATTTAAGCTTCTACACCGCCTCTAACGAGCATGACTAGCAGCATACCTTCATCTATTCGTCTACTAGTATTCAACCTGATGCCTAATAAATATAACCTGCGTCTGAACTGGCTATATTTATTAGGCTCTTTCTATGAAATGGGTACTTTTTGAAAAGACGATGGGCTATCAATTTGATCACGATCATCAACACAGCTTCTCGTTCCTATAAACCCGCTATCATCACCGAAATTTTGCCCAAACCCCTGTGTTTTTTTATCTGAATTATTCCAGTCTGCTAGTAAATTCTGTCCGATATTTACCGCAGACGCATTTTCAAAGGAATTTATCTTTAGCATTAAAATATTAATATTTATAGATGCACCTGACATTTAAACCACCCCCTTTTCAAACTATATTCAAATTCCATCTTTTTATGATGTGTGGTAAGGAGGAAACCATATGGACTTTGATAAACTTATGCAGTGGATGGAATTCGCTAAAAAATATCAAACAAACGACTTTTGGAACGGTGTTTTTGATCAAACTGCTTTTAACGAATTTATGAAAGAAAATATGGATATGACTGCTCAGGATTCGCATCACGCTCCTCAACCTCCTAGAAGTAATTTTCCACCTATCGACATTTATGTTACCCCTCACGAGATCATTGTTATCGCTGACCTGCCTGGTTATCTAAAAGAAAACTTGCACGTTTCTGTTTCAGGCAGCCGGCTTCTATTAAAAGGCTCGCCCCACCCTCTCATTACAGGGCAGCCTGTTGTACAAGAACGACCTTCTGGAGATTTCAACCGAATTATCGAATTGCCTGAGCCTACAGATGCGCATCATCTGCGTGCAAAATTTGAAAATGGACTGCTTATTCTTTCTTATCACAGGCAGTTTTTTCAAGAAGAGCGTATTCATATTGAATAAGGTTTAGTAGTTTTACGAATGAAATGTAATGCTGCACATAAGCATTTATAAATACAAAAAATTTAATATTAACTCCCAAACTGAATCAATATTTATTTATCTAACTGTGATTACAGAGGAAATAAGCCCAAGATGAGGAGAAGCGAAATGTCTATGAAAGGATTTTTCAACCCCAAACAGACTAACCAACATCTTCAAACTGAGCTAGCGGACTTCAAACATCAAATCAAGCGTATTAACACGCTTGAAGTTCACATGAACCGTTTTTTAAAACTCGAACCGCAGATGGGTTCTCTCATAATGTTCAAAAAAAAGCTGGAGGCTCAGCCAGTGCTTTCCAACGATTCTTCATCTTCACAAAGAGATGCTCACAAAAACACTGAACAATCATATACAAAAGACATGCAAGAGACTGCTAGGCAGCTTCATTTTTTAAAAGAAAAAGTAGCGCAATTGGAACAAATCATCTCCACGCAAAACCCTCGCGATAAAAAGAAAGAAGCTGTGCCTTATCCGGATATAGCTAGCTTAGTAGAACAATCTGTAGAGAAACAAATGGCTCCTTATCTCGAAAAAATGACCGAACTAGATAACAGAGTTTCAGCATTAGAGCGAAGCATGTCGCTTTTAACTGAAGTACAGGTGGACATGCTAAAACGAACGTCTTCTCTTCAAGAAGAAGTAAGATTGATTCATCAAAAAGCGGCACTTTTAGAAAATGCTCCTCCGCCTATTCATATTGATAAATTTTTTCTTGATAAATACGAACAAAACAACAATATTGGCCAAGTGGGCATTAAGGAGCTCGGAGGTGCTTTAAACATCGGAGCTACATACGGAAGCGGAGCTATACCAAAGGATTTCACGAACCAAATCCAAAAAGATATGGAAGAGTTAAAAAACGCTAAATCAGATATTTCTTCTGGTAAACCGAAGCCTGCACAAGAGGATAAAGAGAATTCTTCTTCCGCTTTCGAAAAAGAAGAAGCGTATACAGAAGTTCCTATTTTTGATGAAGATGATCCAAAGGAAGAGTCAGTCTAAAAAAGTTATAAAATTATATTTAGTTATGACTAGAATTTTTGCAAGCTATTCTTTACACTATAGGTAATAACTTCAAAAAAGGAGATATGCTGATGCCAAAGCTTTTATGGAGAATAGGTGCTGTCATGTTGCTAATGTGTGGAGGCTTTATCTTTTTATTTATTGCTGCTTCGCAAATGATGGTTCAGCAATACAAACCTTTTTTTAGACGCGAGAGTGCATAACTCTCGCGTTTTTTTATTGAATAATATCCTGTTTATGGTAATATATATATATCAAAAAGATATAGGTGAGGAAAGAAATGAAAGAAAATCAAACAACATATGCAATTTTAGGACTGCTTACCACTGAGTGCAGAACTGGTTATGAAATTAAGCAGTTAATGGATCGAAGTTTAAATCACTTTTGGAAAATCAGTTACGGCCAAATTTACCCCACTTTACAAAAGCTTGTGAATGAAGAACTAGCAACGGTAAATTCCGTTGTTCAAACTGATAAACCAGATAAAAAAGAGTACGCAATAACAACTAAAGGAAAAGAAGTTCTGCAAGATTGGCTGCGTGAACCTATTAAGCAGCTCCCTTCAGAACGAAATGAACTTTTGTTAAAACTATTTTTTAGTAGTCATCAAGAAAAGCAGCTCACAATTTCGCAGTTAAAAAATGCGCAGGAGAAATTAACTGAACGCTATTGCATGTATTGCGGAATTGAAGACAGCATTTCTAACAGCCCTTCTCCCGACCGAACGTATTGGCTTATTACCCTAGACTACGGTAAACGAACAACGTCTGCTTCGATAGAATGGTGCAAAGATACGATTAATAAATTATATGATGAGGAGGCGCATAATTTATGATTCATTCCAATCGTGTAATGGCTAAGCCCGGTCAGGAGTTGGTCGTCTTTGTTATAGGAATGCGCATTAATAAATGGACAGCCGTACACAAGTGGTTTCCTGTATTTAAAGCAATGCCTCCTATGATTCGAGAGTTGTATGCAAACAAAAATCTTGGCTTTTTATCTTTGCAAGGATCGTTTAATTTAAGAACCATTACGCTGATTCAATATTGGGAGTCAGTTGATCAATTGACCTCCTATGCCAAAGGTCCTCAGCACTTAAAAGCTTGGAATTCTTTTTATAAACAGGCTTCAAAAACGAATGCAGTTGGCATTTATCATGAAACGTACGTCATTCCTGCAGGAAATTATGAATCAGTATATGTGAATATGCCTTCGTTCGGCTTAGCTAAAGCGCTTGGATGTGAAACCATAACGAAGCATACTCAAACTGCTAAAAAACGTTTGAATGTTAAAAGAGGTTAAGACATGACGAAATGAATCCAATCTAAAGACGAACAAATGGGATACATGAGCTGAACCGCTTGTGACGCCGCAGTTGAAACATACGTTCACCCTAACAAAAGAAAAAAAACGAACTCTTGATTAACATGTTTGATCAAGGGTTCGTTTTTCACTTGGGCTAAAATACTTTTTCCTCAGCCTCTTCATTACATTTGTTATACATATATTTTCAGCATTTGATTGGCACCTTTTTGAAATTCATACGGGACATCTGCTATTTCTGTTCCTTTTACTAGAGGCGCAATCTCTTCTAAAAGCCGCGGCAAATAGGTAGAAATCTTGCCGCTCAGGTCCGTTAAAGGAAACAAGCGCACTTCCTCTTTTGTAACGCGTATCAGTTCTTTTAAAGCCTCTAAATGAAACGGATAATCTAACCGGTCGCTGTACATAAATAAAAAGTTTGCACAAAGCGTTAAATCAAATTCGTTCTTTTGAAACGGCAGATTAGGAAGGGCTCCGTACTGATAGGCTTCGGGGTTCTTTTTCATATGAACGATACAATCTTTTAATGCTCTTTTTCGGTGTTCAGTTAAATTATCAATAGACGAAAAATACTTCCACACATACTGCTCCTGTACGTGATGCATTTGATTCATCGTATGAATTAAATCCAAACTTCCCTTTTTTTCAAGCTCTTCTGCCGTAAATGTATAGGCAATATCACAGCTAGTAGCCATTGTACCTTGCTGCAAGGCATGAGCAGTAAAAGAACAGGCTCCGCTAGCACAATCTAACACTTTTTTTCCTTTTAAACGCTTGTCATTCAAATTAAACATAGCTCTATACTCTTCAAACGTTCTGCCGATAAAAACAACTCGGTCAATTCCTAACTTTTTCTCTGCTAAACTCAACTCTACTCAGCTCCTATCTTTTACTTAGACCTTTATTTTACAGAAAATTGGATTAAATTCCAATAGTTTATGTAGTAATTAGGTTAATCACCATCTTTTCAAGCACTAAAAACAAGGCCCAACACATAACTCCTATGGATAAACTCACAAACAAATGAAGGGAGTTTTTTACACAAATATAGACGACAGCAAGTAATAAAATAGTGCCTGGAAGTCCATAAAGAACGCCAAGTGTAAACTGACTGACCACTTCCTTTTTTTCTCCTTGCACTGACAACCATATAATACTTAGTAAGCTCACAATTGGAAGAGCAGCCACGATTCCACCGTATGCCGGAAATCTTTTGGCCATTTCTGTTACCCCTGCAATAATAAGAGCCGACATTAAAATTTTGATGATACTATACATGTTCTGCACGCTCGCTCAATAACTGAAAAGCCTGTTGAATCAGCTGTTTTTCAGATGCTGTCATTTCGCGTAAAATAGCTGATACTTTTTCTTCATCCAAGCTTGAATTCCGTTTTAAGATGTCTTTTCCTGCTTCTGTTAAATGCAGAATTACTTTTCTTTCATCCTGTATATCTCTATTTTTATACACATATCCTTTCTCGATGCTTCTCTTTACATGTTCAGATGCCGTATTATGTGAAATAGTTAAATAATCTGCGATTTCTCTTATTCCAACCGAAGATGATTTGTCGATATGCTGCAAAAGACGTATGGTTTGGTGCGTAATTTTCTCTTGATGCGTATAGTGCAAATGATAATAAATAGACGTCCAATAGCTGTTTAACTCCTCTACTTTCATGATCCTGCTCCTTTATATCGTATTTTTAGTTATTATCGTATTATACGATATATATTACAGAAACGACAGCCAGTTTTCAATACTCCTTTCTTTTTATCTTGCATCTCACATAATAATACGATTTAACAGTTACACTAATTGTACACACTGTGAAAGGCGGTTGTATGACATTGATTCTTCGACTGTTAAAATGGGTTCCGAATCTCTTTACGATTGGAAATTTGCTAAGCGGCGTATTTTCCATAGCCTTTAATATGAACAGCTACGAACGCTTAGCTGCTCTTTTTATTTTTCTAGCCGCTTTTTTCGATTTATTTGACGGCAAAATTGCGAGAAAGCTAAAAGTTAACAGTGAGTTTGGTGTAGAGCTAGATTCTTTGGCTGATATTATAAGCTTTGGCGTAGCGCCTGCAATGCTATTTCATACTCTTTCTCCCCACTCTTGGCTAACGGTACTCGCTTTTATGATTTATCCAAGCATGGGTGCGTTGAGATTAGCTAAATTTAGCGCAAATCCAACCGTAGGTTATTTTATAGGGCTTCCTATTCCTTTTCCTGCTCTAATTATCGCACTGCTTGGCATGTTTTATTATGTGAACCCTTATCTTATGATTATTTTAGCTATTTTGATGGTGAGTCCTATCCGGGTCATAAAAATTTAGATGCCATAAAAGACAGACAAAATGCCTGTCTTTTATAGTGCATTCCATTCTTCACACAGCATTTTATGCTTGAATTTCAGCTCATGTTCTCTTTTTTCAAGCTGAGCTTGTAAAGAAAGCCACTCCTTATTATCAGGTGCTGAGCATAATTTTTCTTCAAGAGACAGTAAGGAATCCAGTACGTCTTCAAGCTGAGCAGCCACTTCTCTTTGCTGTTTCATGTTCATTTTTTTCAACAGTAGTTTTTCATTTTTCTTCATTTTTTTCACCTCTTTCTTTTCTTTACCCGATGATGAGTGTTTTAGTATGGAAAGCACATGATTAAAAATAGTTTTATCGTAGTAAAGACCCTTTAATAGCCTATTTTTTATCTTTGTTGATTATTTAGAACATAGTTTAATAAGATATAGTTACAATTAGTAATACTTTTACAAACCGTGATATACTAAAAAAAAGAAAGGATGATGAATAGAGAATTATGCTGCAAAAATTTGGTTTTTCTCAGTATGAAAGTCAAGTATATGAAGCGCTGCTTGCGAATGAAGGTCCGCTGGATGCTAGTTCGATTGTCACGTATTCGCATGTTCCAAAAGCAAAGATTTATGAAGTACTTAATCGTTTAATTGATAAAGGCATTGTAGTAAATACATTGTCCGGGAAAAAGAAACTTTATTCAGCGGTAGCCCTTCAAACCGTCATTCAAAAACTTACTGCTGATTTTGAAAATGACATTAATGAATTAAAAACATATAAAATTAAAAGAACGTTTACAGATGATCATGTTTGGAGTTTAAAAGATAAATCCTCTATTTCTGCTCACATTGAACAGTTGATTCAAGAAGCGGAATCTTCTATTATTTTATCGGCTTGGAATGATGAGTTGGAACATTACCGCTCATTGCTAGAAGAAAAAGAGAAACAAGGCGTAAACGTCGAGGTCTTAACCATAGGAAACTTGCAGACTGCCCTCAAACATTTACATACATTAAATCCAATAGATGATCATAAAAACCTTGAGCCGTCGCAGTTGATTATTGTTGACGATGCCTACCTTTTATTTGCCGGCATTGAACATGAGACATGGAAAGCAATAAAAACCATGTCGCAGCCGCTTGTAAAAGTTTTTGCTGATTTCTTTTATCATGATGTCGCACTTACCCATATTACAAAGAAATATCAAGAGCAGCTTCTTCAGGATTCTGAGATCATGGAGCTGCTTACTCGACTGCGATATTAAAAAGGTTACTAATTCATCAGTAACCTTTTTAATATTACCTATTGAAATCCACTCTAAAAAAGGTTACTATTCTAGTTGTAACTTTTTAAAGAGGGGGTTTTTTGATGAATAAAAAAGTTTACATACTTGCGATTGCTTCTTTTGTTGTTGGAACGGTCGAATTAATTCTAGGAGGCATCTTAGACTTAATTGCCGATGCATTTCATGTATCACTAGCAAAAGCAGGTTATTTAATCTCTATTTATTCGTTTGTTTATGCTTTGTCTGCGCCGATTTTACTAAATGTGACGGCTAAGATAGAGCGGAAAAAAGTTTATATGTGGACATTATTTATTTTCTTATTGAGCAATGTGTTTTCAGCCTACAGTTCAGGTTATTATATGCTATTAATTGGGCGTATCCTCGCTGCTGCGAGCGGCTCTTTTATTATTGTCCTATCTACCACAATGGCCTCTAGAATGGTAAAGCCTGAATATCAAGGCAGAGCAATTGGCGTTGTGTTTATGGGAATCAGCGGCTCACTTGTTTTGGGTATTCCTCTTGGTATTTTGATTGGAAATGCGCTTGGCTGGCGTCAAGTATTTGTTATGATTGCAATCTTAACTGCTATTATTATGATTACCGTTTGGTTTACAATGGAACGTCTAGCTCCCGCTCCAATTGTACCTTTAAAGACTCAGGTAAAAGCTTTACGCAATAAAAAAATGCTTGCTATTCACCTAGCAACATTGTTTGTACTGGCGGGTCATTTAACGCTTTATGCGTACTTCACGCCATTTTTACAAGAAACGCTAGGATTAAATACAACGATGGTGACCATTATTTATGGTATTTTCGGTCTTGCTGCAGTGGCAGGAGGAGGACTTGGAGGAGCTGTTTCTGATAGATGGAACCCTTCTTCGTCTGTTATCACCATGATTGCTCTCTTTTTTGTTAGCATGATTGCTATGCCTTTTGGCGTTCATTTGCCATTCGTTGTGTTCTTGCTTCTTATGATTATTTGGAGTGCGCTCAGCTGGGCGGTCTCACCGGCTCAAAGCAATTTAATTATTCATAGTGCACGCGACACGTCGGACATTTTAATCAGCACCAATGCAGCGATTTCACACGTAGGAATTGCGATTGGCTCCTATGTCGGAGGAATTGTCGTTAATCAATACTCTGTTATTTATAACGGCTGGGTCGGGTCTATTTTTGTATTGCTTGGTCTTTGCTTCTCTCTTTATGCGGTAACACGAACAGAAAGCACAGCAGATACGCTTCACAGTAAATAAGCTTTTAAAAAAAGAGATTGGATAAAAATAATTTCATAAAAGTGAAACACGAACTATCTATCAAAAATGGATAAATAGTTCGTGTTTTTTTATAATCATGGTGAACGCAGGTACTTATAGCTGTTGGTTGGAGGGCAAGGTGAAGACTCCTGCAGGAACAGCGAAACAGATGAGACCCCGCAGGAGCGAAGCGACGAGGAGGCTCATCGGCCACCCGCGGAAAGCGAAGCCTTGCACGGAAATCAACAGCGGTCGAGCAAGCAGTCCAGATCATGCATCCAAATTGTTTGTCTTTGAGTTGGATTCATTTCGTTCTGTCCCATCCTCTTGTCATTGTGATTGCTCTTAATACATTTTAGCTGCAAATTGAGATTCGGATATAACGATAAAACCATGCTTTCTTAACAACGCAGTCGTTACCCCTTCACCGGCTATTTTAACACCTAGAAATGCTCCGTTATATATATGTTCACTTCCGCATGAAGGACTGTTTTCTTTTAGTACAATAACAGTAGCTTTTATTTCTTTTGCGATGTTCAGTGCCTTATAGGCCCCTTCTATGTATATATCTGTCACGTCTTTTCTCGATCGTTCAATAACTCGCGCATTTCCGTTTATTACGTCTATTCCCGTTCCTTTTATAATTTCTGCCGGTTCTCTAGGCGTGTGAAATCCACCTAACAGTTCCGGACATATCATCACCGCTTCTTTATTTTCAACGAGCGCTTCCATTTCCTTAACTAAGGCACTGCTTCCATTATATCTGCAAGCTTGACCTGCTAAGCAAGAACTAACCAATATCACAGAATTCTCCCTCCCATAAAAAAACACTTCTCATTCATCATACAAAGAATATATGACGAATGGAAGTGTTTACCTTTTATATTTTATTCAAGATCACGCTTTGACTCCTGCTCTTTGTCTCGATCCGTTTTTGCTTCAAATTCAGAGCGAGTCATTACGTCCTCTACGTGCATATTTACTTCTACTACTTCTAAGCCCGTCATATCGTGAACTGATTTTTTCACGTTATGAACAGTTTCGGAGAAAATCGCTGGAACATTTTTTCCGTATTCAACAATTACTTTTAAATCAAGAGCAACTTGCTTTTCTCCAACTTCAGCGTTAATCCCTTTTGTGATGTCTTCCGTGCTGCGGAAGCGATCTGTTAACCCGCTCATAAATCCACCGCTCATTGATAAAATCCCTTTAATTTCATTAGCTGCAATTCCAGCAATTTTTTTAATGACTTGATCTTCAAATGTTAATGTATTTTGATGTGTATTTTCCTGAGGTTTTACTGCTGTATTTGTTTCATTAACTGCCATAACGAACATCTCCCTTAAAGTGATTTTCTATCTTCCTCTAGTAAAGAATCCTACCCAGGCATGTATGTCTAAATGACCGTCTCGCCACTTCCCAATTACATAACCAATTCCCATAAAAGCTACGATTAGCAGCGTGGGGCCAAAACCAATTGTTAATAGTAAAATTGCCAACACTAAACCTGCCAGAATACCAAGTACTCGGCCACGGTATGGAATCAATTTATCTGGAGTACCCATTATGTCCCTCCTTCATCACACAACACGTTCTTTCTTTCGTGTTTGTGTATCTGTTAAGTCAATACGAATGGAGTGAACGGGAAGCTCAAGTAAGGCCTCCACGGCGCGTTTTGTTTCAAGCTGCATCTCTTTTCCTAGTGTTGGTAGCCCATCTCGTCCAAACAGCGAACAGTTAATATATAGACTAACTCTTTCTTTGCGAGAATGAATAGATGCTTGGACTTCAGGAGAGCGTATTCCCTGAAAGCCTCTAATTGCTCGCAAAGCTGTAGATTCAATCGTGGCTTTAGAAATGGTTATTTTGCCTTCGCCTGTTACAATTGCTAAATTCTTTTTAGGCGGTCTGCTAAATATGCCTGTTAAAAGAAAAATAATAAAAATAACAGCTAAAAATGCGCTTATTGATAATATCGTGTAGTAAAACCACTCCTGATGCTGCCACTTTTCTACCCAGTTCGAAAGGTGAGGAACCTTATAAACCATCAGTGCTAACATACCGGAACAAATCAGTCCTGCAATTCCAATAACTGCGATTAAAAACCGATTAAAATTATTCAATTTTCCACCTCATCTCAACGTGAACTCCTACTGTTTTTTAGTTATGTGTATAGGAAAGGCAACGAGATATTCAATAGTTACCCGCGATATTTTTTTAATAAACCTTTTAACTGTAAAACTGAATATAAAAAAAACGACTAGGTTTCCCTAGTCGTTTTCCACGTCTCTATACGTTGTCTTGTGAGCTTTGATGAACTTATTACCGTTTATTAAACCGCCAATTAATAAAATAGCGGCCGTTAAATAAAACCAGACCATTAAAATAATAATACTTCCAAGCTGACCATAGATTTGCGAGTAGCTTCCAAACTGGACATAGTATCCAAATCCGGTAGATACAACTTGCCATCCTAGCGTGGAGAAAACAGCTCCTGGAAGTACATCTTTCCACGTTACTCTTGCGCTTGGCATCAGTTTGTAAAAAAGAATAAAAAAGCCTAATAAAAATAATGTCCCAATTCCCCATCTAATTGTCGTCCAGCTTTGAAACCATATGTCAGGAACATGGACTTTTGTTAGGACCAAATGTCGAATGACCTCTTCAATAATTGGTACAAATAATGAAATAGCTACTACAACCATAAAACCAAAAGTTAAAATTAAATCATTGATTAAACCGCGCAAAAACGTTTGTTTTCTTTGAATATGATACGCGTCATTTAACGAACGAACCAAAGATTGTATAGCCATAGATGCGAGCCAAAAAGTCGCCAATAAACTAAAAGATAAAACTTTTTTCCCGCTATTGTTAACTGTTTCAATTGACCGTTCAATTACGTCGTAGGCGCTTTTAGGTGTAAATGGTTCAATAAATATCAGCAAATTGTTTGTATCAATTGGAAAAAAACTCAGCAGAGAAAAAAGAAAGATAATAAACGGTACAAAAGATAACAAAAAATAGTAGGCTGTTTGAGCAGCCTGATCAAAGAAACGCTCCGTAAAAAAACGAGCGGCAACGGTCTTAGATGTTTGAATCATACAGCGTTCTCCTTTACTTTCGCTTCACCCTACAGTGAAATTCATATTCAATTTTTTATGTTCAACATGGATTGGATAAGTTTCGGCTTATAAAGCTTTCCTTTTCCATTATCCGCGGTTAACAAAGAATTTAACCTGTAAAATTATACAGCCGGTTCATAAAGAAGATATTATTATAATTACATCTGCCATTACCACCATATCAATAGATCTTCTTTTTCTTTCATAAAACCGTAAATTCTTTGGGGGTGTATTCCCTCTTTTCTTACACCTTAAACTTTTTACGCTATGTTAAAAAAGTAAAACATAAGAGCCCCGATCAGCATCAGCATAATCATTGAAACGAAAATAACCAAAGCGTGAGAAGATTGATACGTTTGGCTATTAATTCTTTTACGTGTTGAAAAATAATGATAGGTTGAGAAAAGAAGCAAACCTGCACTTGCAGCTAAAGAAAAGATGATAACAGCAATAATAAGAGTATCGGCTGCTTCACTTAATTTTTTTCCGGAATTGAAATGCAGGCCTCCTGCAACAAAACCAATGCCGAGTGTAGCAATAGACGTTCGAATCCACGCTAAATACGTTCGTTCATTTGCTAAATGCTGCTGAATATAAATAGATTCATTTTCTTTTTTAGTCATGCACATACCACCGTCCTTTTATATGTCTTCTATTATAAATAAATGCTCAAACGAAAATAAATTGAGGACGCTTCATGCCACATTATACCCGAAAAAAACGAATCATTACCATTTTCAAGCGGTCGAAAGAGCTTCTTCACAAACTAAAAAAAGCCAACCCCAGTTGGCTTTTTTTAGTTTGTGAAACATTTTCTTTATCTTGATCATGCTGATATTCCTCGTCCCAATAATCAGCGTTTTGAATTCCTAATTTCCCAGGAGAAAAGACAGGATCTATTCCTTGTTTTCTCTGCTCGCGATAATCTTTTAAGGTTATTAAAGCAGGCTTAGCTAAAATCAAAATTGCAATCAAATTGAGCCAAACCATTATTCCAACTCCGATGTCTGCTAATGCCCATGCAGTTTCAGCTGTTCGGATAGACCCGTACAAAGTAGTGGCTAAAAGAGCTGCCTTAAGGATCATGGATACTATTTTATTTTGTTTGCCTTTCATTACGTAAGCTAAGTTCGTTTCCGCAATATAATACTGTGTGGATATAACGTATATTTTAGACAGATTATCTTACGCTTTTTTCAGTGAAGCATAAGTTCTTTACATATCCTCTACTGTTACAGCATAAGGTAATGAGTGAACTAAGGGTCACTTTATGTTCTAGGCGGAGTGTAACCGCAGCACATCTTTCTGTTTTCATTTCATGTTAATAGTTCACTAAGTGAATCATTTTATTTTTAAATATTTCTGATATGTGGTATAATTTAAGCTGATAAAAAGATGCTGCATGTATGCTAAAAGAGCAGGCCGTATGGTTTCGCTCTTTTGTTGTTTTTACGCTATGCGGCACAACGAAAGAAGGAAATAGAATGGAATTATGGAAACGAAACTTGTACATTTGCTGGTTCGGTTCTTTTTGCACCACAGCCGGGATGAGTTTAGTTATTCCGTTTTTACCGCTTTATATTGAAAAGCTGGGGGTTCACGATACAAGCTCCATCAGCAGATGGGCTGGTATTGCATTTGGAGCTACCTTTTTAATGGCCGCTATTGTTTCTCCTTTATGGGGAAGTTTGGCCGACAAATACGGTCGAAAGCTGATGCTCCTTCGCGCAAGCTTGGGTATGGCAATTGTTATGACTTCTATTGGTTTTGTACAAAATGTCTATCAGCTTGTCGGACTGCGCTTTTTAATGGGGGCCGTTTCCGGCTTCATCTCTGCAGCCATTACGTTAGTAGCGACTCAAACACCTAAAGAGCACAGCGGTAAAGCATTAGGGACGTTGTCTACAGGGGCTGTATCAGGATCTTTATTAGGACCGCTAGTAGGCGGCTACTTAGGAGATACAATTGGATTGCGTCACGTCTTTTTCGTGACAGGTGCATTTATGTTTTTGTCTTTTTTAATTGTAAATTTAATTCAAGAAGACAAAAAAGAGACGGCGAAAACCATGAAAGAATCTAACATTGGGTTACTTTCTCTTAAGAATTCGAAGGCCGTGATTGGTGTATTTGTTACCACTTTTTTACTGCAGCTTGCGGTTATGGCTATTCAGCCAATCGTTACACTGTATGTAAAACAACTGTCTACTCATACCGATCATCTTGCCCTTATTTCAGGCTTTGTCGTAGCGGCAACAGGAATTTCAAATATTTTGGCTGCATCCAGACTTGGCAAAGTCAGCGATCGCGTGGGTCCTCAAAATGTCCTTCAAATATGCTTGCTTATCGTAGCGGTTATTTGCGGCTTGCAGGCCTTTGTGCATAGTACTTGGCAGCTATTTTTACTACGTTTCTTACTCGGTTTTGCAATGGGAGGATTGTTACCTTCTATTAATTCTTATTTGAAGAAAATTGTGCCGGACTCGATTACAGGTAAAATGTTTGGCTATAATCAAACAGCACAATACTTCGGGAATTTAGCCGGTCCAGTTATTGGCGGACAAATTGCCGGAGCTAAAGGAATTCCTTACGTATTTCTAACAACGAGTGTTCTTCTACTGTTGAATGCTGGGTGGGTGTATTATCAGCGCCATCACAGACAGCAGCTAGACGGTAAAGCCGCATAAAAAACCTTCCGTGTTAACGGAAGGTTTTTTTATTACCACAAGGGTTCTTCTTCGCTGCTTACTTCACAAGAAAGTGGCATCATAACAACCGCTGCTATGAAGAAAATAAGCTCCGCGACAACAATGGATGGAAAGGAAAAGTCAAATAGTGAGAGAATAAGCCAAATAATAAGGGGTGCAAATGAGTAGATTGATAATCGCTTTTGGGATTTTGCAGAGATATACTGTTGTTTGTCACAGTGTGGGCATTCTAAAACGTTTCTAAATGTTAACAGTTGTTTAAAGGTTGTCCTCCAGTTCCATTTATGATTACAATTTTGACAGGTGGCCATGGGCATCACGCTCCTAAAAAGAATTTATGTACATATAAAGTATACGTACAAGTTGGTAAAGAGTTGGTAAAGAGTTTCATTTTTATGATTAAAAACGTTTTTACTATTATAACATAAAACAAAATAAAAGGCTTTTTACAGGAAAAAGCCTTTTATTTCAACGTTTATTTAGAAACAGCTTCATTCGTTTGAGAAGTTGTTTTTACTTTTATAACCATAATAACAAAAGCGAGCAATCCAAGAATCGCTGCTACAAGAAAAGGAGCTTGAGGCGCTACAGCATTGCCGATAACTCCTGATAATAAAGGAGCAAACGCTGCGCCTAACCATCTTAAGAAATTATATCCTCCAGATGTAATTCCTCGTTCATAAGGAGATACTTCCATTACATGACTCGTAAATAAGGCATTATTAAGTCCTGATACAAGACCTGCTGCCATAATTAAAACAATGCGCAACCATGTTGCATCAAAGGCAAATAAACAAATTAAAATAAGTGAAAAAACAATTAAGCTAACATGTAACACTTGTTTTGGCTGATATCTTTTTTCTAACTGATGTGCTAAAACCGCTGAGCCATAAGCTAAACATAATCCCCATCCAAAGAAAACAAAGCCAATTTGAAGAGCTCCGATCGATAGAATAAGCGGCGTATACGCTAACACTGTAAAAAATCCGTAGTAATAAAGCATGCCTGATACAGCGCCTTGAGTAAATGGTTTTAATTTATAAAGTTTAACCATGTCTTTAAAACCTGCTGCTTTACGAGGTTTAGTGCTTGTAGGCTGTTTAACAATCGTTAATACTAAAATAAAGGCGATAAAAATTAAAGCACTTGTACCGAAAAACGGCAATCTCCAAGAAGCATTTCCTAACACGCCTCCTACAAGCGGTCCTCCGGCCATCCCCAAACCAATTGCAGCTTCATATAATCCTACTGCTTTTTTCACTTCACCTGATAATGCAATAAGCAGCGTCATAGCTGTTGCAAAGAAAAACGAATTACCAAGTCCCCATCCTGCTCGGAAAATGGAAAGCTGAGGAATATTGTTAGAAAACCCGCATAGCGCTGCAAAAATCGTCACAATGATAAGTCCTGTTACCATCAAACGCTTGTCTCCTACACGTGATGCTAAGATGCCTGCTGGAATCATCATAATAGCCATCATTAACAAGTAGGAAGTAAATAACATTTCTACTTGCCAATGAGAAGCTCCAATTTGCTTAGCAATCTCCGGTAAAATCGGATCTACTACCCCGATCCCCATAAACGCTAAAAAAGTAGCTACTACTGTAATAATTTGACCTAATCGGTTATTTGAATGCTGTCCTTCCACTCTTTCATCTCTCCTTTTGTTTTTGTTTTTTCATGTATTGCCATAGCAGATTCTCGCATTTCTTTTAATTCTGTTTTAAATGCCTGCATTTTTACGACTTTAAAATCAATCATCTTGATTTGATTTTCTAGCAAATCTTCTATTTGCGTGATCTCTTTCACTGACAATCCTTGCCGCTCACTTCTTTCTTCAATCATTCTTTTAAGCGACATAAACTGCTGCAGCTCCTGTAGAGAAAAACCGAGAACTTCTTTTGCTTCTGCTACTTTTCTTAGTTCTTTTACCTCTTCTTCGGAATAAATTCGCGCATTTCCTTTTGTGCGCTGCGGGGGTAAAATGAGTCCAATCTCTTCATAATACCGAAGAGCACGCTTGGTCAAACCTGTCATTTTCGTCACGTCATCGATTAGATACATGTTTTCCCCTTCACCTTCCTTTAACATTAACGTTAACGTCAATTCTATATTACCATTATAGATTAACGTTAACGTTAATGTCAATAATATCAAGACATTTTATGTAAATTTAAAAAATATGTGCACCAAAAAACCTATTGATAAATCAATAGGTTACATCAATATGTCATATAGCTGCTGTGCTGTTTCTCCTGTTACTTTACCGTACACTCCTCGTCTTTTAGAAGTAAGTTCCGCACTCTCCGAGGTGAATCGTATATTGTATACGACTCCTTCATAAGTAAGCTGTACATCTGGGTCAAGAGCGACGCTGTAATCAGCTTTTTTCCATTGAATTTGTTTCATAATTGATTCTACAGCTAAAGCATCTTCTGAACTTAACGTTTTATCTCCTGCTTTTATAGGCTTGCCCTCCCTTTTTTTATTAAATTTTAATTCCGAATGAGAAGATGAAAATTCAAGTTGGTTTTTATCATGCGCTATGAAATCTTGGGGTAGTTCTACATAGCGGACAACTTCTCCTTCATCTACAAACACAAGCATTTGATCAGCAGCAGATATTTTTTTCATCACCTCTTCACTGATCGGTGCGTTTACAAGTTTTTCTACGTCGGCTTTCTTGCTTTTGTTTGTGAATAAATATCCTTTTTCCCATTTAAAATCACTTAACTTCGATACATCCACTGAGCTTACACCTTTTTTTTCAAATGATTGCTGAATATTTTGCCCCATTTCTTTGTCGTTGGTGACTTGGGCATTAGAACTGCACCCTACTAAACAACAGAAAATAATGCCTATTGCTATAAGAACCTTCACTTTTGCCTTCCTCCTTTCTACCATTCTTCTAGACAATTCCAACTTTGTACCATTTTAACATATAATTCCTATTTTTCGTGAAAACAAACAAAGAATACGCTTACATAATTTCACGCATATAATTTCTGTTTATTTATAAGTTTTTTCTGAATATTTTAAGAAAATTTTAATATTTTATTTAGTTCGTTTTTAAACTTTATCTTTAGACTAAAAAATAAGTTAAAAATAAATAACGCAGGAGGAAAACAATGACTTGTCTATCTGAAGTTTTAAAGTTTAATGAAAAATTTGTAACCAATAATCAATTTGAGGCTTTTCAAACATCCAAATTTCCTAACAAAAAAATAGTCATTTTAACTTGTATGGATACACGTTTGTTAGAATTACTTCCTAAAGCTATGGGGCTAAAAAATGGAGATGCAAAAATAGTAAAAAATGCCGGAGCTGTTATCTCTCATCCCTTTGGTAGCGTCATGAGAAGTATCTTAGTTGCCGTCTACGCTTTGCAAGCTGATGAAGTATGTGTCATTGGTCATCATGAATGTGGAATGACGGGCATGAAAGCTGAAGCTATTTTAGCCTCTGCTGAACAAAGAGGGATTAGCACGGAACAGATTCGTAATCTAAAATATGCTGGTATTGATTTAGAATCATGGCTGACTGGGTTTGAATGTGTAGAGGATAGTGTCGAAAACAGTGTGGATATGATTCGAAATCACCCTTTATTACCAAAAGACGTGCTTGTTTCTGGAATGGTTATTCATCCTTCAACAGGAAAACTTGACGTCGTTGTAAACGGCTATTCCCAAGACCGAGCTGAAACCGTAAGCTCATGAAGGAGGGTTTTATCGAATGCTAAAAGATAACCGATTTCAAGGCTATTCAGCAGGGCATTTACAAAAAGACATTATCGCCGGTTTGGTTGTTGGGGTCGTTGCTATTCCTTTAGCAATGGCCTTTGCCATCGCTTCTGGTGTAAGACCTGAATACGGAATTTATACAACCATTATCGCAGGGATTATGGTTTCAATATTAGGCGGATCGAAATTTCAAATTGCAGGCCCAACAGGTGCATTTGTTCCGGTGCTGCTTGGAGTTGTCATGCAATATGGTTATGAGAACCTCATTATTGCCGGCTTTATGGCTGGAATTATGATTACGCTTCTCGGAATATTTAAACTAGGGAAACTTATAAAGTTTATTCCGCGCCCTGTGACGATTGGATTTACAGCAGGAATTGCGATTATTATTTTCTCAGGTCAGATCGCTAACTTTTTAGGCCTAAAGGGAATTGCAAAACATGAGGAATTTCATTTAAATATGATTGAAATCCTACTAAAAATTGCAACGATTAACATTTACAGCGTCATCATAGCCGCTATTTGTTTAGCTATCGTGATTATAACGCCAAAGTTTTTACCTAAAATTCCCGGTGCCCTTCTAGGTCTTCTTGTCTCCACACTTGTAGCCATTACACTGTTCCCAGGAAAAGTTGCAACGATTGGCTCTACTTACGGTGCCATTCCGAGTAAACTACCATCTTTTAGCTTCCCAGATTTAACATGGGATAACATCGTGATGCTATTTCCTGCTGCCTGCGTAATTGCGATGCTTGGAGGTATTGAATCTTTACTATCAGCTGTTGTTGCTGATAATATGGCCAAAACCAAGCATAATAGCAATAAAGAGCTTGTGGGTCAAGGAATTGCTAATATCGCTACCTCGCTATTTGGCGGAATTCCTGCAACTGGTGCCATTGCCAGAACAGCTACTAATATCAAAAACGGCGCAGCTTCTCCGTTATCAGGAGTTATACACGGCTTAGTTGTTTTATTGGTCCTTGTGATGCTGGCTCCTTATGCATCAAACATTCCGCTGGCAAGTATGGCACCTATTTTAATGTTTGTGGCTTGGAATATGAGTGAACGTAAAGAATTTGCACATATTTTAAAAACCAAGTCAGCTGATTCATTTGTACTTGTAGCTACGTTTTTATTAACAGTTTCAATCGATTTAACAACAGGTGTAGGCGTAGGTCTACTTTTAGCTATTGTTATGTTCGTGAAACGAATGAGCGGATCACTGAAGATTTCAAAGGTTTTAGCGGAAACATCTGAAAACGCTCACAAATCTGAGCTGATGGAATATACCATGCAAGGATCTCTTTTCTTTGGATCAGCTGAAGTATTAGAAGATTCCTTTGATAACATCGCTGAAGCGAAACCGAAAGTTTTATTGCTTCGAATGAGCCAAGTCTCCTTTATTGATACATCTGGAGAAGCTTTACTATCGAAGGTGGTCGAACGTTTGAAAGATTCGCATAGCCAAGTCGTTATTTCTGGCTTACAGCACCAGCCGAAAGAAATGTTAAAGTCAACCGGTCTATATGATAAAATCGGTGAAAAAAATATATTTTCTTCCGAACCTCCCGTGAGTAAGATTAAAGCTCGTCATAGAATCGTTACTACGTAATAAAAAAGAGATCCGAACGATTAATCGTTCGGATCTCTTTTTTTAAATATTAAATCGGTACCCTGCTCCCCAAACCGTTTCTAGGTACTGAGGATCTGCTGGGTTTTCTTCTAGCTTTTCTCTTAGTTTTCGAATGTGAACTGTTACGGTTGAAATGTCTCCTGAAGAATCAAATCCCCAAATTTTTTCAAATAGATGTTCTTTACTTAATACTTGATTTGGATGAGAAACGATAAACTTCAGCAAATCGAATTCCTTCGCTGTAAAAAACACTTCTTTGTCATTCACAAATACTCTTCTAGCGAGCGTGTCAATCGCTAAACCATGAATGCGAATCATACGCTTTTCCTGCTTATCAGAGAGTCTTTCATATCTCGCTAAATGCGCTTTGACTCTTGCGACCAGCTCCCCAGGGCTGAATGGCTTGGTAATATAGTCATCTGCACCTAGCCCGAGCCCTCTAATTTTATCAATTTCTTCTTTTTTAGCTGAAACTAAAATGATTGGAATATCTTTTGCAGCTCGAATTTGCTTGCACACTTCAAATCCGCTCACTTTAGGGAGCATAATATCCAAAATAATCAAATCAAAATGTTCATTTAACGCTTTTTCTAATCCCTTATCCCCGCTATATTGAACGTCTATTTCAAAATCGTTAATTTCTAAATAATCTCTTTGCAATTCAGCAATACTTACTTCATCTTCAATTAACAATATCTTCTTCATGTGTATCACCATTTTCATTCATTTTTTGCAAAGAAAAGAAAATACTTGTTCCTTCGCCAAGCTTACTTAGTGCCCAGATGTCTCCCCCGTGGCGTTCAACAATTTGTTTTGCAATGGCCAGTCCAAGTCCACTTCCTCCGGTATTGCTATTGCGGGACTGTTCTGCTCGATAAAACCGGTCAAAAATATGCGCTAATGCTTCCGGTGAAATCCCAGAGCCGTTGTCTTTTACTTCAATAATGAGTTCACTTTCGGTAGCAGAAAGAACGATATCGATTCTTCTTTTTTCTTTATCCATAAATTTAATGCTGTTGGTTGTTAAATTTATTAAAACCCTTCGCAGCTGCTCAGCATCTGCCTTTGCATACAGTGTCGTTAGAGAATCATTAGAAAATAAAACATCAATATCATGTTCGCTCATTTCAAACTGAAGCTCTTGCACATAGCTTTTCATAAAGGCAGAAATATTAAGTTTTTTAAACACAAATGGAATTTCATGCAAATCCAATTTAGAAAATAAAAACAGCTCATCGATTAACGCATTCATGTCTTTTGCTTTCGTTGAAATTGTTAACAAATATTTAGAAAGCTTATCTGGCGTATTAGCTACGCCATCTTGAATTCCTTCTACATATCCTACAATGGAAGTAATGGGAGTTCGTAAATCGTGTGAAATACTTGAAAGCAGCTGCTTTCGATTATCTTCATATTGAATTTGCAGTTCAACAGAAGATTTTAGTTTTTGCCTCATTTCTTCAAAAGCTTGCGTTAATTCGCCTATTTCATCCTTTGAATTAGCAGAGATCTCAAAGTGAAGATCACCTTGTTTTATTTTTTCGGCTGCTTCTTTTAATTCACGAATGGGTTTAATAATGCTTCTTGAAACAAGATAGTTTAAAAATCCAATAATCACAATGACTAAAATTAATAGTAGAAAGATTAAAAAAGGGAAAATCCGATTAATAATGCCTACATAAGGGCTGATTTTTCGCAAAACGTAAATGCTTCCTTTTTCTTCATTTGAGAAAGGAAAATCAAGGTTGATATATGTAAAATACTGCTTGCCTATGCGCAGCATGTCCTGCTGATACGAATGATTTCCTTTACTTTTTTGATGCTTTGGCAAGTATTTACGAAGGTTTTCTCCTTTAATGGATTCTGAAGCATATACAACCTCTGTGTTTTTTTGAATCACAATATCAATATTTTCAAATTCATATTTTTTAACTGTCTCCGGCCGCAGCAGCTGTTCTGGTTTTTTTTCACTCAATAACTTTAAATCTAAGAATGCATTTTCTTCTTCTGGCGTTAACAATTTATACTCATAGGAGTGGCTGTACAGTTTTCTTACAAAATCGGCGTCTCCAGTAATGGAGAAAAAAATAAGAAAGCCCGATAAAAAAAGCAAAATAATAAAAACAAACACAATACTGATATACGTTAAAACAAAACGCAGCTGAATTGACATGACTTACCCTATGCCCCTTTGGCTTTAACAAAACTATTTGATAGACTAGTAAAGGTGAATAACAAATAGATCGTTAGACATTATACATATAGTAAAAATTAAAACAACAAAACAAATGTATATTCTCACTTTACCGTGATAGAGTGAGAATGAACACCACCTTTTTTACCATTTTATGAATTACTGGAAAATTATGATCTATTTTTCATAATATTCTTAGGCTGAAAGGTATATTATATGCCTTAATATTTTAAAAAAGGAGACTTTTTAATGAAAATTATTAAAGCTACTTCCTCTCACATCCCTTCTGTTGCCCGTCTGTACGTAGACAGCTGGCGCATTACATACAAAGGGTTAGTACCTGATGCTTATTTAAACAACTTGTCTTATAAACAAAGTGCAGAAAAATGGTCCTTTTTTCTTACCGAGCCTTCTCATTTTATTTTGCTCGCTATCGATGAACGAGAAGAGATTGTCGGCTTTTCAGCAGGTAAACCTCATTTGTCCGCTGCTGAAATATACGCGCTATACGTTTGCAAGGAAGTGCAAAACCAAGGAGTTGGTCGTCTTCTGTTTTCTCATTCAGTAAAAGAATTTACTGATCAGCACTATACGTCTATGATTATTTGGGCCATGAAGAAAAATAAGAAAGCCGTTCAGTTTTATAAAAAATTAGGCGGCAAAAAAAGCTTGAATCGTACAAGTCAATTTGGAGAAACTAAAGTTGAAGACGAAGCATACGGTTGGGAACGTCTTCCTTCTAATAAATAAACGAGCACACTAGTGTGCTCGTTTATTTATTAGAAGATAATATTATTGAGCCGTTGTCTTTTTATCCGTTGAATGAGCTTTATTACAAAGCCTATTCCAGTGCCAAAAACAATTCCCTTGACTCACTATAAAACAATCCAGCCATTTCTGAAAATTCATATGTAATACATGTGCATCTTGAAACGATGCGTTCCGCTTTTTTACTATTATATATGCAGGATGCGCTGATTTTTTAGAGTCAATGATAATCTCTTCTTCTCCGACAGACCCAATTGTCATATAAAGACTCTGACTTTTATAAGCTGTTTCTCTTACGTCTTCTAAGCTATAAAGATTCCCTGTTATTTTTTCGTCAGCATCAATGAACAAATTACACCCATTTGTTAGCTGCAAAAACTGCTTGTAGTCTTCAGGAAGTGATACATGCATTTCTTCTTCAAAAACTTGCAGTTGGTTCTTGCTTAGTCCATCAAAAAAAGTACAAGTGGTTCTGTATACTTCTCCTTCATTTTTACACACTTCTATAACATTATTGTTTTCCCACAGCCGCTTTCGAAGTGAATTTATTATTTTTTCAATCATACTCTTCCTCCAAGCGTTGGATTTAAAACGGTTACATTACATTAATTAAACAATAATGTGCTAATTCCTTCTTTCCTACTCAATTATACGATAAACTTTAGAAATTCATGTTTGCATAACATAGAAAAAAGCAGCGAATGTCGCTGCTTTACAGGTTATACAGGCGCTTTTTCTTCCTGTTCAGGATGGTGATCGTAATCAATAAGCGCTTTTGGAAGGCCCGTATATTTAGCCCAATAATAAATCCCAAGAGATACGACCGCTATGATAATTAAGTCTACAGGCGTATCGATTAAACCTTTCCCTCCGCCGAACGAACCGATATAAGAAATAAAGAGCATGATGATATAATAAGCAACTAGCCACCATGTTGATTTAATCTGCTGACGAAGACTCACTTCATTTTTAGGCACATATTTAGCAAAAATCAAATATATAACAAACATGACCAGTTGAGAAGTTAGCAGCCACGAAATAGTCTTCCATCCTGACCAGTACACAATAAAGGAAGCAAAAATAAAGGATAATGGACCAATTATACTCATTCCTCTTAATTTAAAAGGCTTTTCCAAATCTTTTGCGTTCACCATAAAGGCCGCTGATGAAATTGGTGCAATCGCGTAAGATAGAATAAGCGCAACAGAGCATACGTTTACGAGTGCATTCCACGAAGGAAATGGCAGTGTCCAAAAAATCGAAAGTCCTAATGAAAGCCATAAAGATGATCGTGGAATCCCTGTTTTTTTATCCACATGAGCAAACGTTTTAAATAACGTACCGTTACGAGACCAAGCATAGATAAGTCTAGATGTTGTATTCATAAAAATATTACCGTTACCACCCGGTGATAAAATAGCGTCTAAAATAACAAGTGTTGCTAGCCAGCCAAGGCCAAGAACAACAGCGATATCTTTAAACGGCAGTGAGAATTTATCTTGAATGCCGGACCAACCGCCTTTAATCATGTCAGATGGAATAGCTCCGATAAACAATACTTGTAGAGCAGTATAAATGAGAGCTGCTAGAATGATACAAATCACAAGAGCAATTGGAATATTGCGCTGAGGATTTTTCACCTCTCCAGCTACCGATACAATCGGATGAAGGCCTAAGTAAGCAAACATAACCCCGCCTGTAGCAATGGCGGCCTGGATACCATCAAATCCCCCGGGAGCAAACTCTCCCATCGTAAAGTTTCCTGACTTAAAATAAAATGCCAACGTTACAATTACCGTAAGCGGTACAAAATATTTGAAAATAGAAATGATAATATTCGATTTCGCAAATGCTTTTACACTCCAGTAATTGAGTAAAAAGAATAAGCAAAGCAACACAAATTGTAGAATCCATCCAGATATCGTTGGTGAGTCAGATCCAGATTTTGTTAAACCTGGAAACCAGTAAGCCACATACTGTCTCACTGCTGTTACTTCGATAGCGATTAAACTAGTGTAAGCTACGATCGTAATAAACGAAATCATATAGCCTACAAGATGACCGTGTGAATAAACAGGATATCGAATAATTCCTCCTGTACGAGGCAAGGCAGCCCCTAGCTCAGCGTATACAAGGCCTATTAATAAAATAATAACTCCACCAATAACCCAAGAAAAACTTCCTGCAGGACCTGCTTGCGTAGCGACATTACTAACGGCAAACAGCCAAGCGGAACCAAAAATAGCCCCTAATCCAATCAATGTTAAATCTAATAGGGATATCGTCTTTTTAAACGGACCTTTATTCTCCATAAGCTTCCTCCTTTGGATGAATCATTACTTTTGTTGTTTTTTTTGACAACATTCATATATATTCGATAATATGTGTCAAAATTTTTATTACTATACCCATTCAAAATTACTTTGAATCCCTTTTCTTTATTTCTGAAGATTAATTAACAGAAAATTTTAAAAAATCATTCTTGCGTTCAAGACACATTAAAACTTTTTCTTCTTTTCTTTAATGGGTAAAATACTCAATAAATGAAAGGAGTTAGATAAATGACTTTACCAGAGAATTTGCCAGTTGATTTTACAGCTTACAACCACTTAACATTCCTTCCGCTCGGACGTAAGAATAAATCGATTCGGTCCGTAGGAAGTAAACATACTAAAGGGTTGCTTGGACGTTTAGAAGACTACTTTGAGCGAGCAATGAATGAGTTACCTCAAGAAGATATCATCCTTTTTCAAACATTCTTATATGGAAATCATAGGGGCGGTTTTCCCGTCGCAATTGATAAAAATGAAGACGTTTATCCTTACTTTTGGAAACCAACTTCATTTCTATGGAAAGAATATAATAAGAATCGCGGCATTCCTATTCATCATGATGAGTTTTATTCTCAAGATTTTACGGTTTTGACTAAAAATGAGTTGGAAAATTATCTCGGAAGCATTATGAAAGATTACATGTTTTGCGCTAGAATACATGATTCTTCAAAAGAAGAATGGATTCAACATATTAATAAGTGTTTTTTCAAACATCCCCTCATTTCTCTTTATCACCGAAATGCAGATGTGATTGAAGCAATTGAACAATCAAAAAAATCACCTTTGCTTTTTATTATGAAAAACCCTGAGCAAATTGCTTTTTGGCGCAATCGGATTGAAATCATTATGAGACCTTTTCGCTCTCTTTCTTCCACCGCCTTTGAGAGAGGATTTGCAGATACGGAAGATACGGTATTAACTGTTCACGGAGAAAACGAGATCATTCGCTTAACTTCAGAAAACAGAGGTCTCGCTGTAACATATGATGTCACAAATGATGCTATTTCACTCGGTGATGAGTATAATGTAGTGCTAGCAGCCAAACGATTAGCTACAACTCAGCGGCAGTTCGAAGAGATTATAGATGAAAATGAAGAAGTGATTCAAAAACTGCTTGTCTTTTTTAAGTGGAAAAGTCTTTTAAAGCATCATGAAGTGCACATCAAAGAAATCCAAGACAAATTGTGCAGCCTAACCACTTATCAACTTAATGAAGAACAAGTTTTACGGGAAAATGATCCTTTTCTTTCCTTCATTCAAAACGTATTACAAGTAAAAACACCGAATGCCAATCTCAAAATTGGTTCCATCCAATGGTTTTCACAGTGGGATTTTTCAGATGTCACCCTGCTGCAGGAAACAAACAAATTTATATGTTATATGGGTCCAAACGAAATAGAAACGAAGCTGACAGAAATAAGCGCTAAGATAGAAAATGAACTTCATAAGCAGCGTCAGAACCTGCTTTTGACTCCGCTAAAAATCGGTCAAATAACTTTCGATTCAAACCAAATGTTACAGTTATTAACGCTTATAGATACCTTAAAAAACACGGAAACTCAGCAGAGTTACGTACAAATTTTAGAAGGCGTTTCTACTAACAGCATTCGTCAAAAAGAGCTCGATAAAATACCCGCATTTGGATTATTAAATTCCGTAAAGCGCAAGCGCATTGTTACGTATTTACAAGAATTACAAAACTATCAGCTGCTTAAAAAAGAGAAAAAAGGATTCAGCCTCACTCCAAAAGGAGAAGCCATCCGAGGTCTATTTGAAGAAGAATCACGGAGAATATGAGATTGTATCTCACGTGATTCTTCTTTTTTGATTTTGAAGACTACTTTCTCTATTAAATGCTTATCATAATTAGAAAATTCCATTCATATAATTATTACTAGATTAGCAAAGTCCTTCATACCTATTAGCCTGACGCTGACATAGAGAGGAGATTTCGCCATTGAAATCTAGTAATCGCGCCAATTTTGTAGTGTTAACATATAAGATGGTTCTCGTTATTTTATCCGTTGTTTTAATGACATCATCTATCATTGTTCTAGTAAGTTACTCAGCATTTAAAGAACAGTTCAATTCTTCTATTGTCTATCAAACGTTATCAAAGCATAAAGCAGAAAGTCTTTATTATTTAATGAGCCAAGAAAACCATCATTTTTCAACGGCTTTTGATAAAAACTACTCACCTCCCGGTCTTTCTTCTACACTGCTCGAGTTATCAACAAGTATTCGAGCAGAAGACGCGAGAAGCTTGTTTGGTTCCGAACTTCCTGGATTCAGTATTTACGACTCCAATATCATTATCGCCGGTGAAGGCACAAATTTCACAAACTTCCCTAGAGAATCTGCACCGCCGCTAGATGAAACGCTAAAAGAAAGAAATTCTACTACAAAAGTTCAGCAACCTAAAGAAAACAATGGTACGAACGCTCCAAATAATAATACAACTGGCGGAAAAAAGGTATTTTATATTTATCATACGCACAGCTGGGAATCTTACTTGCCTCTGTTAGGACTTGAAGGTGATCCAGATGCTAATAAAGCAGTGGATAGCAAAACAAATATTAATATTGTTGCAAATATGCTAGGAAAAGATTTAGAGGCTCAGGGAATTGGGGCAGAAGTTGATCAAACCAATATTGGACAGAAATTAAAAGAAAAAGGTTGGAACACCAATCAATCGTACGCCATGTCTCGCACAGTCATTGAAACGGCGATGACTGAAAATAGAGATTTAACTTACTTTATCGATTTGCACCGAGATTCGCTTCGAAAAGATAATACAACCATTAAGATTAACAATAAATCGTATGCAAAAGTTGTGTTTGTTTTAGGGAAAGCGAATCAAAACTTTGAACAAAACTTAAAAATGGCAAAAGCGCTTCATGAAGGACTTGAAAAGAAATATCCCGGCTTAAGCCGCGGAGTTATTGGCAAAAACAAATCCAGCGGTAACGGTGTATATAATCAAGATGTTTCCAAAAATGCGATTTTAATCGAAGTGGGTGGAGTTGACAATAACTTTGATGAACTAACCAACACAACAAAAGCACTGTCTGATGTCATTAGCCAATTTTACTGGCAAGCTGAAAAAGTAGATGCCCCTGCTCCATAAAAAAAGCCCTCTTCACTGAGGGCTTTTTAAAATTCAATTCCTTTTACAGCCGGAATTCCTTCATCGTAATAATGTTTATGAGGCTTCATTTCCGTCACAAGATCTGCTGCTTCCATCACTTCTTTTTTGGCAGAACGTCCGGTAATGACCAAATGCATATGCTCAGGGCGCTTTTGAATAAGGTCAATTACTTCGTGTAGCGGTAGCACATCATCAATAGGAAATTTCTCGATAGCCAGTGCATTATTTAACTCGTCTAAAATAACCACATCATATTCGTTCGAGAAGACTTTGTCCTTCGTGAGCGCCCAGGCTTTTTGCAAAGCTTCACGATGTTCAGGCGGTGTTTTTGTCCACGTAAAGCCGACTCCTGTTTGAATCATTTCAATTCCTATTCTGTCAAACATCAGCTTTTCGCCATATGTACGCTGAGGAGATTTAATAAATTGAATCATTAATACTTTTTGTCCGCGTCCCGTAGCGCGCAACGCAAGACCTAAAGCAGCGGTTGTTTTCCCTTTTCCGTCTCCGGTATAAATTAACGTAAGACCCCGTTTGTCTTTCAATCTAAAAACCTCTTTTTCTTCGAATTTCAGTTTACAGCCATGTTGTTTTTTCTGTAAACGATGTTCTAGCAGGCTCTTTCATTTTTGTAAGAGACTCTTCATTTGGATAGCCTAAAAATACGTTTCCTACCACGACTTTACCTGCAGGCTTTCCGATAAACTCATACAGTCGCTCATCTCGAACAAGACCAACTCCTCTTGTTCTCCAAACGAATCCAAGTCCTAGTTCTTTAGCAGCTAGCCACATGGAATGAATCGCGCATGAAACCGCATATTTGTTGTCTTCAGTGGCTTCGTCGTCTCCTCCAACTGTATCAGCTGTTACGACAATATGTACAGGCGTATTTTTCACTGCTTTTAACGAACTTTCTACTAAATGAGGCTTTGTCGGAAAGCGCTCCTTTAAATACGCTTCAGCCAGTTCTTCATACTTCTTTTTTGCTTCTCCTTGAATCACATAAAAGCTCCAAGGCTCTCTCATTCGGTCATTTGGAGCCCACGTCGCTGCTTCAAGCAGCTGTTCGATTTTCTCTTGTTCCACTTCACGCGGTTCATGATCTCGTACCGCTCTTCGTTCTTTTAGCTGTGAAATAATCGTCATATTGTCTCCTCCTTTTAACGTTAAAGCAGAATATTTTCCGCTCTTTCTTCGAACCATTTTATTTTTTCTCTAATTGTCACAACTTCACCTACAAGCACGATGGCAGGATGAGCAATTTCTGCTTTTTTTGCTATTTCTTCGATTGTGGCAAGTGTTCCCGTTACGGTGCGCTGATACTTCGTCGTTCCCCATTGAACAAGCGCTACTGGCGTATGTTTATCTCGTCCATGGTCCATCAACTGCTTGCATATATGAGGTAAATTTCCAACGCCCATATAAAACGCAATTGTATTTATTCCTTGAGCAAGCGCTGACCAGTTTAAATAATCTTTTCCTTTTTCTTCTCTTCCATGCCCCGTTACAATCGCAAAAGAAGTGGCATGATCTCTGTGGGTAACAGGAATTCCTGCATAAGCTGGAGCTGCAATTCCTGACGTGATACCAGGCACGACTTCGTAAGGAATTCCTTGAGTAGCAAGTACTTCAGCTTCCTCTGCTCCGCGGCCAAACACAAAAGGATCGCCTCCTTTTAAGCGCGTCACTACTTTTCCTTGAAGTGCTTTTTCAACAAGCAGTTCGTGAATACGATCTTGGATGACTCCGTGCTTGCCCGGTAATTTCCCGCAAAAAATAAGCTCCGCGTCTTTTTTAGCATAGTTTAATAACTGTTCATTAGCTAAGCGATCATATAAAATGACATCCGCCTCTTGAATACACTCCATTCCATATACGGTTATTAGCTTCGGATCTCCTGGTCCGGCTCCTACTAAATATACTTTTCCAACTGTCACACGGCATCTCTTCTTTCTTTTTTTACCGCTTTACACTGTTCCACCCAGTTTTCTACCATCTTCGTAGAAGAGCCGAAATGAAAGTGCGTATAGCCGGCAATTAAATTATTGTTCATATAGCCTTCTTCTTTCATTCCTCGCATCCCTTTTGTATCATAGGCAGGCGAAAACTCTTTCTCTGAATGAAAGGTTGAATAATGAAATTCATGGCCTTTAGCTTGTATATCGCCTTTAAATAAAAAATTCCCTGGCTTTCCCATCACTTCTCGGTACCCTAAAGCAGCCAATTTTGTCTGCATTCTTACTTGTCCGGGAATAAGCCCCACCATTTCATGGCATGTATCATCTGTTGTGACAATAGCATCTGTTAAAAACATAAAGCCTCCGCACTCAGCAAGTGTAGGAATCCCTTTTTCGATGGCTGCTCGAACAGAATTTTTAACGTCAATTTGCTGAGCCAGCGTTTCAGCAAATTCTTCTGGAAATCCGCCTCCTATGTAAAGGCCATCAGCATCTTGCGGAACCGTCTCTCCTTTTAAAGGCGAAAATTCTACAAGCTCTGCTCCGTAAGCTTTTAACAATTCGAAATTTTCTTCATAATAAAAGTTAAAAGCGGCATCTCTTGCCACAGCAATTTTCACTTGAGGTACGGACGGCTTTGTAAAGATAGGATCATTAATTTCTATTTTAGGAGCTAAAGCCAGTTCATATACTTTTTCAATATCAATTGTATCATGAACAAGCTGCCCTAACTGTTCAAAAAACGGTGTTAATTCTCCTCGTTCAATCGACGGGATCAGCCCGAGGTGACGTTCAGGAATCGTAAGATCATCGTTTCTTTTCAAGTAGCCTACTACAGGGATATGACATTCCTGCTCAATCGCTGCCTTAACAAGTTTATAATGCCCTTCACTTCCAACTCGGTTAGCAATTACACCGACAATGTTCGCTTCCGGTAAAAATTGCTGAAACCCTTTTACAATTGCCGCTGCGCTTCTAGCCATACTAGCACAATTGACAACTAAAAGGACAGGGCTATTGGTGATTAAGCTGATTTCTGCTGTTGTCCCTTCGTTCGTTAACGGATTTTTCCCATCAAAAAATCCCATAACTCCTTCCATGATGGAAATATCAGCGTCTTCACTAGCTCGAGCTACAATTTCCCTAACCATATCGTGTTCAAGCATCCAGCTGTCTATATTACGAGACGCTCGTTCTGTAACAGCCGTATGATACGTTGGATCAATATAATCGGGTCCGCATTTAAACCCTTGAACTCTATAACCAGCTTGTTTTAATGCCGCCATCAGCCCAATTGTAAGTGTTGTTTTCCCTACGCCACTTCCGGTACCGGCAATGACGAGTCTTCTGTTTGACATGTTGTTCTCTCCTTTAGTCATATGGAATAAGCGCCACTGAAATGGTGACATTCCCTGACTTTTTCTTCACAAGTTCAAGCGTATCAGCACCGCTGTATAACATAGCAGCAGGTTCACTAACGCCATATGCACCTGTATATTTAAAGACAGTATCTGAAGGCTGTTGGATACTTATGCTGTTTAGCTCTTGGGGCGAATAATAGACAAACTCCCAGCCGTACTTAGACGCCACTTCTAGCAGCCCTTCTTCATCTTTCTTTAACTCTATTGTACATAATGCTTTTACACTTTTCATTGAAAACTGAAGTTCAGCAAGCGTTTTTTCAATAACGGTTTCAATTTCCGCTGCGCTTGTTCCTCTGTTGCACCCCATCCCAATCGCCAGTACTTTTGGACGGTAAAGAACACCGTTTTCTAAGATCGCTTCTTCTTCTTTTTTTAAATTGCGATGCGTTACGACCAAGGCTGCATGTGGCGATGCTTCGAGAGCTGTCTGAATCGATGAGTACGTTTTAATGTTAGCTGGAACAGGGTGCTCATAGTGCCACCAGCCCTTTTCACCTGATTCTTGAACCACCGCTATTGCTTCTTCGTTTACTACAGAAGCGCTGACAGGGGTTAGCTTTTCTGCTGATTCCCACACCCATCCAAAGCGCTTACCAAATAAATCAACGGGAATCGTTTTTTGAACATCGGATGCTGTTGTAATAACAGGATGAGCTTCAAGTGCTGCCGCAACTTCACGCGTTAGTTCATTTGCTCCTCCGATATGACCTGAAAGCACGCTGATGACATTTTCGCCTTTATCATCAATGACAACAACCGCAGGATCCGTTTTCTTATCTTTTAAAATAGGGGCAATCATACGTACAACTGCTCCCAGTGAAATAATAATAATAAGTCCTTTATACGATTCAAAAAGAGAAGGCAAGAGCATCCGCACGCTTCCTGAAAACAGCTGAATGTTCTGTTCTCTTTCGTCTCCTTTTTCAAACTTGCTCATGTAATACACATCGGACTGCTGAAAAGTGCGGCCTAGATTTCTTGCAATTTCTACGCCATGCTTCGTGATGGCCACGACAGCATAATCCCCGCGCTGTGTAATGAGAGCTTTTTTTCCTTCTTGGAGTTGAATCATTCCGACTTCACTCCTCTTCGAAAGCCATGGGTAAATGTTTTATCATAAAGTTTTGATCGATAATCTTTGTCATGAATGTGGGGGTCAAGGGCCCAGCCTGCCAAAATCATCGCCTGCTTACGAATGCCGTTTGTTCGCATAGCATCATCCAGGTCTTTTACCGTCGTGCGAACAATTTTTTCATCTGGCCACGTTGCTTTATAGACTACTACAACCGGCGTGTCCTCACTCCAACCGGCGCTTATAAATTCTTTAATTACTTTTTTTGTGAGCGTCGCACTTAAAAATAAAGCAATGGTACATTTATGTTTTGCTAAATCAGTTAATTTTTCAAACTCAGGTACAGGCGTTCTTCCTTCAGCACGAGTTAAAATAACCGTTTGAGTCAAATCTGGAATGGTTAATTCTGCTTCAGCCGCTGCTGCTGCAGCAAATACGGAGCTGACTCCCGGAACAATTTCAATATCAACGCCTTCTCTTTTTAAAAGCACCATTTGTTCCATAATGGCTCCGTACATAGCCGGATCTCCGGTATGAACTCTTACAACCATTTTTCCTTCACGCATGCGATCAAGCATCGTACTGACCATTTCTTCTAAATGCATACCAGCTGTTTTTAACACTTCAGCTCCTGGTTTAGACTTAGCAACTAGCTCTTCACTTACTAGTGAGTCAGCGTATAAAACAACATCTGCCTGCTGAAGTAATTTTAAGCCTTTTACGGTAATTAAATCTGGATCTCCGGGTCCAGCTCCGATTATGTATAACTTCATTTTCGCACCACCATTAGCGTTAAGTATTGTAAATCGGCTCCTTCTAGTTCTGAAGCTTTCCAAATAATTTCTTCATCTGACGTTACTTTTGTTACCACCGATGCTTTTTCAAGCAGATCAAGCTCTTTTAAAAGACCGACCATAAAATCGATGACTTTAGCCACTTTAATAAAAATAACGCAGTCGTTTTCCACCAATACTTTTTTCATTGTTTCATAATCTTCACGAGCAGGAACAATGGCCACATGTTCATCACCGTCTGCTAATGGAATGCCTAAGCGAGACGCAGCCCCGTTAATAGATGAAATACCAGGAATTACTTGAATAGGAGCTTGAGGGTGACGTTCTTGCATCAGGCGCATCATGTGAATAAACGTGCTATAAAGCATAGGATCTCCCTCTGTCACAAATGCTACATCTTTTCCCTCCTGGAGCTTTTCCCATACTCGTTCCACTGTTTCGGTCCATTTTTTCTCTAAAATAGCAGGATCTTTTGTCATTGGAAACACAAGGCCTAGCATGTCTTTTTCATTTGCACTGAAATAGACATCAATAATTTTTTGGGCGTAGCTTTTGCTTCCTTTTTGCTTTTTTGGGTACGCAATAACGGGTGATTCTTTTAATTTACGAAATGCTTTTACTGTAATCAATTCTGGATCTCCTGGTCCAACTCCAAGTCCGTACAATGTTCCAATCATGTTCATTCTCCTCTTTTGGCTGTAATAATATAAATGGGGTTTAAAGCGTCAAATCGTGTTAAGTGTAAAATTGGCTTGCTTCTTGAAACTTGTGCAAGGGTAACAGCAGTCTCAAATCCTCGCTCTTTAAAAGCTTTCATCGCTTCTGCCAAATTTTCAATCGTTACGGCATTTAATACGATGCGCCCTTCTGAATTTAATCGGCTGCAGCACACGTCTAAAATGGTTTCCATGCCTCCTGCTGTCCCTCCAATAAACACCGCATCAGGATCAGCAAACTCACCTAACCCTTCCGGTGCTTTTCCGTGCACAGTATGGGCATCTACTCGAAATTTCGCTAGATTTCCCCTGCAGTTTTCCAAGTCTGCTTCGTTTTTTTCCACAGCAAAAATTTGTCCTTCACGCGCAATTTTAGCTGCTTCAATCGCGACTGAACCTGTACATGTTCCGATATCCCATACGACGCTGTCTCTCTTTAGCTGCAGGGCACTAATACTAAGTGTACGAACTTCTTTTTTAGTAATGAGTCCCTTGTCCGGCTTGCGTTGAATAAATTCATCGTCCTCTATTCCGAGAGGCCAGACTGGACTTTTTTCTACCTGTTTTAATATCACGACATTAAGCGGAGAAAAGAGTTGATTCGCCGCCTCTTCCAGCGAAAGCAGCTGACAGCGCTCCGCCTCTCCACCTAGATTCTCTGCCACAAACATCTTGTATTCTGTCATGCCGAATGATAACAAGTAGTTTGCCAGAGCACTAGGAGAATTTTGCTCATCGGTTAAAATCGCCACTTTTTTATAACCGTCAATGCGCTGAGCCAGCCCTTTTATACTTCTGCCGTGCACGCTTGTAAAATAAGCGTCTTGCCATCGCTCTTTTAGACGTGAGAATGCAAGCTGAATAGAACTTAAATAAGGATATATTTCAACGTCTAGCTTCGCAGAAAGATAGCTTCCAATTCCGTAAAATAACGGATCGCCTGAGGCTAACACAACCGCATTTCCTTCTTCGTTTTTTAAACGTTCAACAAGGGAAGAAAGACCTCCTTCAATGGCTACTTTTTCTCCTTCGAAATCTTGAAAAAAGTCAAGGTGACGCTTTCCTCCAATTAGCACATCACTTTCATACACCCACTGTTCATACATAGGAAGTAGACTTAACTTCCCGTCGTCACCAATTCCAATAATTTTAATTGCCATGTTGCACCGCCTGTCCTAAAAAATCTCCTTTTAATGTGTAAAGAGACGTATCGACATCGATTCCGTCCCCTACTTCCTTTAATGCTGATAAACAGCAGTACTCGCACAGTTTTTCGAAAAACTGATGATGACCGCTTTGCGTCATTAAATCTCCCACTTGAGAAGCTGTGTTTGCGCCTTTTATTTCCTCTACCAGTTCAGCAGAAGCGCCTGACTCAGAAGCTGCTTTTGCTAAAAAATTAAAATCAATAGGTGCACTTTTTGAATGAACCATCATAACGCCTTGCGCGACTTTTGAAAACTTTCCCATCATGCCTACGAGAGACACTTTTTTCATTCCTTGCTTTTTACATTGTTTTAACGTAAATCCAACAAAATCTCCCATTTCGATAAATGCTTCTTCCGGAAGTTCTGGGAACTGTTTCATTCCATATTTTTCGCTTCGTCCCCCTGTCGTAATGACAACGTGCTCACAATTACTTGCTTTAGCAACGCTAATGGCCTGCACGATACTTGCTTTATAAGCAGCTGTTGAGAACGGAACAACAATTCCCCGCGTCCCCAGTATCGAAATGCCTCCTAAAATACCTAGACGCGCATTTAATGTCTTTTTCGCCATTTCTTCTCCTTCAGGAACCGAGATGACAATCTTAACGCCTTTTTGTATGTTGTATTGGGCTAGAAGCTGTTCAGCCGTTTCTTTCAGCATCTTTCTTGGCACAGGGTTAATGGCTGCTTCACCGACAGAAACTGGGAGACCGGGCTTTGTCACACGCCCTACTCCCACTCCTCCATCAATGATAATGTCTGCACCATTACACCACGAAACTTCAGAAATAATCAGCGCTCCGTGCGTGGCATCGGGATCATCTCCAGCATCTTTAATGATGCTGGCTACAGCGCTGCTTGTGCGATACTCGCATTCTTCAAGATGAAACGTAGCAAAGCGACCAACAGGTAAGTAAATCGTTGACTCCTCTTGCACTTCTCCTGAAATTAGCGTAAGCAGAGCTGCTCTCGTAGCAGCCGTTGCACAAGCGCCCGTCGTATAGCCTTCTCTGAGTTTCTTAGGTTCTTTTGGTACTTCCTTCATGCGTTACACCTGATCTGCAAGAATTGAGATTGCATTTAATGCAGCAACCGTTACCGTACTGCCGCCTTTTCGCCCGATGTTTGTAATAAACGGCACGTCAAGTTTTGCAAGTTCTTCTTTCGATTCAGCTGCTGAAACAAATCCTACCGGCAGACCAATAACAAGCCCAGGCTTCGCTTCTCCTTCTTTAATCAAACGAATTAATTCAAGTAAAGCTGTGGGTGCGTTCCCAATTGCAAAAATTCCACCGTCTGCTTCTTTGATGGCTTTTCGCATAGAAATAATTGCACGCGTTGTATTTAAGCGCTTTGCTTCTTCCATTACGTCCGGATCCGAAATATAAACTTTGATTTCACCGCCGTGTTTTTCAATTCGCTGCTTGTTTGTTCCTACTTGCACCATTTGTACATCTGCAACCACTTGCTTGCCGCTGCGAATAGCTTTAATTCCTGCTTGAATCGCATCCGGATGAAACAGCATGCTGCGTCCAAGCTCAAAGTCTGCAGACGCATGAATTACGCGCTGAACAATTGGGTACTGTTCGTCTGTAAACGGATGAGGCCCAAGCTCTTCTGTAATCATCTCAAAACTTTTTCCTTCTATTTGCTGAGGCTGAACAGTTAACGGTTTAAATTCTGTACGAAAATCCATCTCAATCAACTCCTATTTTGGTTTACTAAAGCATGAACCACTTCTTCAAACGTGGAATACACGGTCCCATACTCAATTTTCGGTCGCCCAATCATAATAATATCTAAGCCTAACTCTTTAGCTGCTTCCACTTTTTCATCCACAGATCCAACTTTTCCGCTTTCTTTTGTGACCATGACCGTCACTCCGTATTGCTTATAAAGCGCTTGATCAAACTCTTTTGTAAACGGACCTTGAATAGCAATAATATTTTTTTGCGAAAATCCCAATTGCTGGCACTTTTCCATATTATCCAGCCTTGGAAGCATACGAGCAACAAGCCGTACATCTGAAAGAGGAAGCAGCTTTTCTGTAAAAATCTGCAGCGTTTTGCTGCCTGTTGTCAGCATAATAACTCCTTTTTTCTCAGCTGCTACTTCTGCTGCTTCTTCATACGTAGAAACCATTGTCATATTATCATAGGTAAAAGCCTGCGAAGCCCGCTCATAGCGTATGTAAGGAATCGCTGTTTCAGCAGCCGCACCGATGGCGTTTTTAGATGCTTCTTCGGCAAAGGGGTGACTTGCATCCACAATAGCTTTTACACCATGTTCGTTTATAAAAGTCATCATATCTTCTTGTGTGAGACGTCCAATTTTCACTTTCACTTCTGCTCGCTGTAATTCGATTGCTGCATTGTCGGTTACAACCGTCGCCGTAACGTCGTAACCTTCTTTTTTCACTTGAACAGCTAATGCACGTGCATCGCTAGTTCCCGCTAACAATAAAATCATTTTAACTCGCCGACCTTATCTTCATGGTGGTGATGGTCATGATGGTGATCGTGGTGATGATGCCCGTGATCATGATCATGATCATGATCGTGATGATGATGGTGATCAATATGCTCCATAATGCCGAGGCGATATTGACATGTATCGCAGTTCATTTTCACTTCGCCTTCTAATCCTTCTTCAGCACGTTCTTTTAAAATTGTCTGCAGTTTTGGATGAAAACCGAAATAGCCGGCTAGCTTAAACTCAATGTTTTCATGCTGCATTTTATACTGCTTCACCATTTCTTCCAAACGCTTAATTAGTACTCCTGTAAATAAGAAATACGGGAGAATAACCACTTTTTTAGCGCCCAGTTTTAAACATCGTTCCACTCCTTCATCAATCAATGGAGCGGTCACGCCCATAAAAGAAGTTTCGACGATTTTGTAGTTTGTTTTTTCCCAAAGAAGGCGTGTAATTTTATATAAATCACTGTTTGCATCAGGATCGCTTCCTCCTCGCCCTAAGACAATAACAGCCGTGTCTTCAGCTGGAGTTTCTAAATTTTCTCCTGATTCTTGTAATCTCGTTTTTAAAATTTCAAGGGCTTCTTCATGAACGCCAATGGGACGTCCGTACACGAAGTTTACGTGTGGATATTTTTCCTTAGCTTCATCTATAGCCGCCGGAATATGTATTTTTGAGTGGCCAGCTGGCAAGAGCATAATTGGAACTACAACTACATCTGTCGCTCCTTTTGCCACACATGTATCAATGCCTTGACTTACATTCGGACGTTCAAACTCTAGAAAACACGTTTCTACTAAAATAGATGGGTCCCAATCATGCTTCATAGTCGAGATAAACTCGCGAATTTGATCGTTCCCTTCAGGATCTCTACTTCCATGACCGACAAATAAAACTGATTTCATATAATGCCCTCCCATTTTTAATCTCCACACGGAGCTGGTTCTACTTTTATTTTTGGTGTTATATCTTGATAGTCGAATCCATAAACATTCTTCACACGCTTAAAGAATTTATGAAACCGCTCATTTGGATGACCTTTTTCTTTATATTCATGGACAATGTTCTCCACTATTTCAACAATGTCATCGGGCGCTATGCCTTCCGCCACAATTTGACCTGAATGGGCGTTTCGTCCAACCGTTTTAGCCCCTAAAAATAAGTCAAACGCACCTTTTCTGTAGACAATGCCAATATCTTCTTGAACAGCACCGTAACAGGCCATACCGCATCCATTAATACCAAGCTTCAGCTCTTTTGGCATGTCCATTCCACCGAGACGCTTTTGTAATTGTTCCGTATGCGGGATGGCGTCACTTTTTTCTCCATCACAAAAATCACACGCTTTAATTGTAAACACGTCTCCGACTGGAGATAGTAAAAAGGAAGCTGATTGGAGCTTTTTAATAATCACATCTGGCTGAGCCGTTGGAATTTGCAGTTTGATTTGATGGTCAGGCGTATACTCCATCGTACCTTTTTCACCAACAACTTCTGCTAGTGTTGTCATTTGAACGGGCGTAAACTTCTTATTTGCAAGCCCTGGACTAACTGCCACTTCAAAAATAGACTCAATTGGCTGGTGTACGACCGGTGAAGTAGCTTCACCTAAAATTGCTTGAAGCGCTTCTTCTGCCAGAGCTCGTGAAGCTGCTTTTTCTTCTTTTGTATTCTGAACATCTTCAATAGCTGAAGCCGTTTGCTTTACAGTCTCCTCTTGATCAAGAGCCCATGGTTCTGCTTCTTTTCGAAGTCGCTGATGCGGTCTTAGCGGCTGCTCTGTTTGGTTGAGGGTATATTTCCGCTGATACCCGCGCGGTGTAATCATTAAGTCATCGTAAAAGAACGTAGATGAATTTCCGACAACAACGGTAGTCAGCATGCCTATTTCATGATTTAACATGTCTTTTAAATTGGTCATTACCACTTCTTCACGGTCACGATAAGCGCTTTTCACAAGACCAACAGGCGTATCGGGGGAACGGTATTTTAATAAAATCCTTTGCGCTTCCACAATTTGTCTTGTGCGTCTTCCGCTTTTCGGATTATAAAAAGCTACTACAAAATCTGCTTGTGCAGCTGCTTCGATTCGTTTTTCGATTAACTCCCAAGGCGTAAGGTGGTCACTTAAACTAATCGTACAGGCATCATGCATCACGGGCGCCCCAAGGAGGGATGCGCATGAATTAATAGCCGAAATGCCAGGAATCACTTCCAGCTCTACGCCCGTTTCTTTTTTCCATCCTTTTTCAATCAACACTTCATACACAAGGCCGGCCATTCCGTATACTCCTGCATCTCCGCTTGAAATGACCGCCACGGTTTTTCCCGCTTCAGCTTGCTTTACGGCTTCTTGTGCACGGCTTACTTCTTCGGTCATTCCTGTACTAATAATTTGCTGATTCGTTAATAGTCCTTGAATTAATTCCACATAGGTTTTATAACCAATAATCATATCACTTTCTTGAATGGCTTCTCTTGCTCGCTGTGTAATATGTTCAAAGCTTCCTGGGCCGAATCCAATAACTAACAGTTTACCTTTCATGCTAGCTCCTCCTTTATGCGTTACTTTTTACTTTGTCAATTCCTTCTATGGAGTCACTCTTTTCCGGAGAAACAAAACCGTTTTGATCATATTCATAAATAAGTGATTCCTTTATACTGCAGCCTCCTGCTAAATGTTCTTCAACAATTCGATGAGCTACGTTTTCAGTGACCTGCTTGTACCAATCTCCTGAAGGGTACACTATAGCTACAGGAGCATCTTTGCATCTTCCGTTACAGCGCGTACGGGTTGTGTGAACCGCTTCATCTAGATTCAGTTCAGTCACTTTATTTCGAATAGCTTGCGTGGCTTCTTCTCCACCTTTTCTCATACAGCTGCTTCCATTACAAATCAATACGTGATGTTTTGTTCCATTTAAGTTCCACGTCGTCACACTTATTCGCTCCTTTACTAAAAAAACGCCTCTATCAATGATAGAGGCGCAGAAAAATTCAAACTAAGTTTTTGCACTTCCACCTATATCCCGTAGGGTAAGCTTCGCATTAGAAAAAGGCTGGTTTCCTGGCTTCGATTCATCACTTGATTGCGCCTTCCCGAATACAGTGGCATATGCAATCAGCTCCTCTTCACAGTGGCGGGTACCGCGCTGGCTTCACACCAGACTTCCCATTTAACGCAATGTGAACATTGCGCACCTTTTTTGCACGATATGTAGTTTTGTGCTACGAGAAAAACCCGCTTCGCTAATATGCGAGCGGGTAAAACGTCAGAATAAAAGTGTACACGAATGCCACTTTAAGCCAACGTTTCCCTTCCCGCTCCCCGGAGAAATAGAAACTTCACAATAAAGACAGGTCTCCTGACTTGTGTATCATTCTACTTGAGAACCTTCCCGTGATTTTTCCACAGTGGTTATACTCGTTCGTCCACACTTACAGTTGCGGGGGCAGTACTGGTCTTTCACCAGTTTCCCTATTAAGCCTTCTTGGCATCTTTACTGTTGCTGTTTGATATATATGAACCTTTTAAACTATCAGAATAATAGAAGTAACTACCATATCATAGCGTACATTTTTTTTTATTTCAACTCTATTCTTTTCGTAAGATACAAGAAGCTATAAAAAAACAAGAGCATAAAGTCAGCTCTTGTTTTTTCATTATATAGCTACTAATGTTAAATGAGGATCATTATAATACACGACTTCTGAAAGAACTTTACAGCCATTTGTTTTTGCAAAAGCTTCTCTCGCCTGCGTTTCAGTTTCAAATTCAAACATTTTCATTTCTTTTCCAGCATATACCGTCAGTACCCACATGAAAAGATTCGCCTCCGATTATTGTAGTGATCGCTATATCCACATTATGACGAAACCATATCCTTTTGAAAACCCATTCTACAAAACTTGTCACAAGAAACTTTTAAAAATTTAAAAACATTTTAACTTCTGTAAATGAACAAAATGTACAAAAGGTTTAAGCCGTATTATACCTCTTTAAAAAAGGTGCTTTTTTTACCAACTGTTGCTTCACCAGTAAAAAAATATATAGTATTTATTAAAAAAAGAAGCCGGACAGCTGGCTTCTTTTTTAGGAAAGGAAAGTACAGACATCACAGTCCCGTCCTGCTCTTTGTTTTGCATAAAAATACACTAATTAAATATTCCTTTCTTAAAGCAGAACCATGTTCGATTGCACATAGTGGTAAAGAAGCTTGTACGTATGGTTCAATGAATCTTGATGCGTTCTCTCAAACGCATGAGAAGAATCAATTCCTGGACCAATTAAGCCGTGTACGATGTCATGCCCGGCACGAATAGCAGCAGAAGCATCTGATCCGTAAAACGGATAAATATCTAATTTGTACTGAATATCATGCTGCTTAGCTAGCTCCACCAAATGCTTTCTCAAACCGTAATGATATGGGCCGCTTGAATCTTTTACACAAATAGACACGGTGTATTCATCAGTAGATTGTCCATCTCCCATGGCACCCATATCAACCGCTAAGTATTCTACCGTTTGAGGCGTAATGTTCGAATTTCCTCCGTATCCAATTTCTTCATTATTTGAAATAAGAAAGTGCGTAGTGTATGGCAGTTCGATCTGCTCTTCTTGAATTGTTTTCATGAGCTGAAGCAATAAAGCTACGCTTGCTTTATCATCGAGATGACGAGATTTAATAAAACCGCTTTTTGTTATTTCTACACGAGGATCAAACGAAACAAAGTCGCCGACTTCAATTCCAAGACTGCGAACATCTTCTGCGCTATGTACTTTTTCATCCAATCGAATTTCTATATTATCTTGATTTCGCTCAGCTTTACCTGCATCTTTATACACATGAACAGATGTTTGATGCATAAGGATGGTCCCTGTAAATACTTCTCCTGCTGACGTTTCGATTTCACAATATTCTCCTTCAATGGAATTGTAGCGGAACCCTCCAATCAAGTCGATTTTCAGACGTCCACTCGGTTTGATTTCTTTTACCATAGCACCTAATGTATCGACATGAGCCGTCAGCATGCGGTGATGATCCGTATCTTTACCGGGAATAGTAGCGACTAAGCCTCCTTTTCGATTGCGATACGTTTGAATATTTAGCTCTTTTACATAGTCTTCGACAAATGAAATCACCTTTTCTGTATTTCCAGCAGGACTGGGAATTGAAACAAGCTTTTTAATTAACTGAACAGTTTCCGTCATTATGACACTTCCTTTGTCTCTCATTTCTTTTATTTTACCATATGTTTCAAAAAAGATAACAGGCAGCTCCAAACAAAAAAGCCAGGCAGCTGCCCGGCTTTTTTGTTTTAAGCTATGTTTGATTTCTTTAATTCATTTGTGTAATTTAATGATTTTTGCTTATCAAACTCGCCTTCAGACTTGGACATTACAATTGCAGCTAAAGCATTTCCTACTACGTTAACTGTGGTACGCATCATATCAAGAATGCGGTCAATTCCTGCAATAAATGCCATGCCTTCAAGAGGGAAGCCCATAGATTCAAGCGTAGCAAGTACAACTACAAACGATGCCCCTGGTACACCAGCCATCCCTTTTGAGGTTAACATTAGCACAAGAAGGAGCTGAATTTGATCCATAATGGAAAGGTCAATGCCGTACATTTGAGCAATAAACAGCGATGCCAGCGCCTGATAAATGGTTGAACCATCTAAATTAAACGTGTAGCCTGTTGGAATAACAAACGATGTAACCGATTTAGAACAACCGAAGTCTTCCATCTTTTTGATAAGAGATGGTAAAACGGCTTCTGAACTTGCTGTTGTAAAAGCAAGAAGCAGCTCGTCTTTTAACACTTTTATGAGCGTAAACATGCTTGTTCCAGCCATTTTAGCAATAATTCCAAGAACCACAAGCACAAAGAAAATCATGGTGAAGTAAACGGCGAACACTAATTTCCCTAATGGAATAAGTGATCCGACACCAAACTTTATAATATTAACACCAATAAGTGCAAATACACCTACTGGAGCAAATTTCATCACCAAATTAGTTACCCAAAACATTGCATCCAAGACGCCTTCAAAAAAAGCTAAAACAGGTTTTCCTCTCTGTCCAATCGAAGCTACGCCTACACCAAACAGTACGGAAAATAAAATGATTGGTAAAAGATCGCCTTCTGCTACCGACTGAAAGACGTTTGTCGGAACAATATGAAGAAGCTCCTGAGCAATCCCTGTACTTTCAGACGTTTTTGCCGTTGCCTCATATTGAGAAATATCGCTTTTTTCAATATGTCCCATATCAACCCCTGCACCAGGGTGGAATAAGTTCGCGGCAATAATCCCCACTATAATCGCAATGGTTGTAACAATTTCAAAATAAAGAATTGTTTTTCCGCCAAGCTTACCTAATTTTTTAATATCGCCTACTCCTGCGACCGCTACGATTAATGCTGAAATCACAATCGGTACGACAATCATCTTAATTAAATGAATAAATATGTCTCCAATTGGCTGTAAAATAGAAATGGCCGTATCGCTTCCGTAAAAGATAGCACCTACAGCTACGCCTAAAATCAGTCCAATTAGAATCTGAGTTGCTAGACCTAACCTTTTCACTTTCTTGCTCCTTTCGCACAGTTGACTTTCATCCATTGAGCATATGCGGTTCAACGAACCGTGTATAAATATACACCCTTACAGCACCTTATGTAAACAGCTCTTTACTAAAAAAATGTAAGACCGCACATGCAAATTTTTAAAACTTACAGTTCTGTTTTATCATATCAAATGATTGTTGTATACCGAGATTTTTTCGCTGCGTATTTTTCTATTTTTGCTATTTTAGCGAATAAATTAAAAAAATAAAATTTTATATTGAAATATACATTTTAGGTTAGTATAATACGATACATGTTTATTTTTATTATTCGAATATAAAATTCTGAAAATTTTAATTATTCAACACGGTAATAAAAAGCATTTATAATTTTGGAGGTTTTAATGTGTCAAACAAAGTTCCTTTTTCATTTATAGTGGTTATTGGCTTTATGCTTTTTGCCCTATTCTTCGGCGCAGGTAATTTAATTTTCCCTGCAATGTTAGGTCAGTCTGCTGGAAGCAATATTTGGTCAGCAAATGCTGGATTTTTAGTAACGGGTGTAGGTCTACCTCTGCTAGGCGTTCTCGCGTTTGGTTTTTCCGGAAAAGAGGATCTGCAGTCTTTAGCTAGTCGTGTACACCCAGCTTTCGGTATTATCTTTACTACGATTTTATACTTGGCAATTGGACCGCTTTTTGCAATGCCAAGAACGGGAAGTGTTTCGTTTGAAATTGGCGTTAAGCCTTTTTTATCAGAAAATTCAGGTCACCTTCCCCTTATCATTTTCACGGTAATTTTCTTTACGATTACGTGCTTTTTTTCGCTAAATCCTGCGAAAATTGTCGATTTAGTAGGAAAAGTTTTAACACCTATTAAATTAACGTTTATTGGAATATTGGTAGTTGTAGCCGTTGTGAACCCAATTGGGAAATTTGAAGCACCAAGCGAAGCTTATACAACGCACGCATTCTTTAAAGGCTTCCAAGAAGGTTATTTAACAATGGATACACTAGCATCATTTGTTTTTGGAATTATTATTATTAATGCAATTAAAGAAAAAGGAGCAAAAACCAACCGACAAATCATCACAATTTGTGCAAAAGCTACGGCTATCGCTGCCGTTATTTTGGCTCTTATTTATAGTGCATTGTCTTATATGGGTGCTTCAAGCGTATCAGAGCTTGGACGTCTTGATAACGGAGGTACGGTTTTGGCTGAAGTATCAAATTACTACTTTGGCTCTTACGGAGGAATTCTTTTAGGTCTGATGATTACCGTTGCTTGTTTAACAACAAGTGTAGGCCTTGTAACATCTTGTTCATCTTTCTTCCATAAGCTGTTTCCAAGGGTTTCTTATAAGTTGATTGCTGTCATTTTATCAGCATTCAGCGCCGTTGTAGCAAACTTTGGCTTAACGGAATTAATCGCTATTTCGGTTCCAGTCTTAACAGCTATTTATCCGTTAGCTATTGTGTTAATTGCTTTAACATTTCTACATCCTTTATTTAAAGGACGTTCTGAAGTTTACCAAGTAAGCCTTCTGTTCACGTTTATCGTTAGTTTATTTGATGGCTTAAATGCTGCTGGATTCAAAATTGCCGCAGTAAACGATCTGTTTACATCGATTCTACCTATGTATGGAGTGGGTCTCGGCTGGGTAGTTCCTGCTATTGTAGGAGGATTAATCGGTCTTGGCATTACCTTCCTTCGTACAAATGATAATACGAACAGAAACACTTCAAGAAAATTGATTAAATAAAAAGAGGATGCATTTGCATCCTCTTTTTATTTTGGCGTCTTATGAATAAGGAGTTTTTTTCTCCGTTAACTTCACTTCTTCCTTTAACACACGTTTTTCATATAGATATTTATCCGTTCGTTGAAAATGATATTTATCAGCTTTTTCTTTTTCAGGTGTGGTCAAAAGCACTCGAACATCAGAAGCAGCTGACACACCAAACGTTTCATTTTGATAAGTAGCATACGGAGCTACAAAAAACACTTCTTCAACAGCATCACGAGGAACTTCTTTTGTAAAAGTCGTGTCATTGTATGGAATGAATCCATTTGCTACATCGCCTTTATCATAGCTAATCAGCTTTACACACCCGTTTTCCGTTTCATAACATTCGTAGTCTCGTTCATTATATGCTGCATACAAACCTTTTCGAATCATAAAAAAACATTCCTTTACATTGGTTTAGCAACCGCTGGTACAAATCGTTTTTCTTCTGCCACGTAGGTAGCTAAAAGTACTTCTTCCCCATTTACCACTTGATATAGTTCCGCTCCGTTTGCTGGTGGATAATAGTTATCAAATTTGAACTCTGGAACGGTTTCCCCGTTTCGAGATCCTGTAAACCCATTAAGCGTACATGGAGGTCCATCTGCTGTTTTCCCTCCGAACGCAGTTCCGTAGGGAATATCAACGTGGCTTACCGCTTGTGATTTAAATTTGATTACACCGTACGTCGATCCTTCTTCAGGAAACGGCCTTTTGCCTGAACCATCTGTATAATCTAAACGTAAGCTTTCAACAAAATCTTTGTACGAAGTAATATCATGAACATCTTCAGCCTTAGCTACATATCCTCCTAGTGCTGTATAAGATCCATCTACATACTTTTCAATATCTTTAGCAGGGATCGTTTTTTGCAGCAGCGTATCTTTTGTAATGGGCGAAACAGAGTCACGAATAGCCTTCATTACTTCTATTTCATGAGAAGTTAATGTTTTAACATCCTTTAATTTTAGTTCATTAAACTCCTTTTTTGTAAGATCGACGCGCTTCAGCACTTCATTAATTTTTTGATCAAAATCTTCTAAGCTTTCTAAATCTGAAGCCGTATAGTGAGCATCAACTGTTCTCACATCTTTATGTACTTTTTTAACTTCGTTTAATTCGTACTGTTCTACTTCATCAGCGGTTTTAAACGTTTCAACGCTTGAAATAGTTTCGCCGTTCGTATCAGCTACAATGTAACCATCTTCAGCTTTTATCACATATCCGACTTCTCCATTACCTAACGCAATTAAGTCTGACTGTTGAAAAGCGGCTTTCTCTTTTTCTTTTTGAAATTCTTTATCTGTCATTCCCTTAGTAACGAGGGCTTTAAGTTCTGACGTGTCTTTACTGCTCTTTTGATTTGCTTCTACTTTCTCAGCTGTAACTGACGAAGTTTCTGTATGAGATGAAGACTGAGTAACCGTTCCAACTACAAAAATAAGACCAAATACAATTCCTATCCCGTACAAAAATTTGCTTGTTTTGTGAGCTCTAAATAAAATTCCTAACACAATACAAACAATACCTGCAATTAAGCTATCTACTAATAATAGATGTCCCAACCAAACCCCTCCTCTTTAATTCTTGTTTATGTTAAAAAAATCCATAAAAGAAGTCAATACAATTAATGTAAATAAAGTTTTAAATAGGAATATATTCATAATTATTACTAATTAATCCCTTTTAGTAGGTCTCAAAAATAAAACACACCATCTAAAATAGATGGTGTGTGAAGTATAGTAAGTAATTAAGAAATTTGTTTAAGTTCTGATGAGAGTTTTAAAAACTCTTCTTTATTTTTCATCAATAGCGTGCGGTCGATTTCTTCTTTTAGCTGTGCTTTACGAAATTCTGCAATCGCCTTGTCTAAAACCATCTCAGCGAATAATGCATCAAGCACCTTTCCGTTGGATTTTTGCGGTGAATTAAGTAAATTCTTTTTCATAAGAAATCAACTCCTTGGCTTTTTTATAATATAACACAAATATTCTGACTTTTCAATCATTTAAACCAAGTATTTTAAATCTATTTTTTCCCACATAAAAAGGCCGCCCTTTTGTTATAAAGGGCGGCCTTTTTTTAAGAATCTACGGTTTTTTTTTTCACTTCCGCATAGTAGTTTTCATATTCAATAAACTCAGGAGCTTGATGAGCTGCCATGATGCCATGATAGCTAATATCTAAGCCCACTTCCTCTTCTTCTTCCGTAGAACGAAGCGGAACTACCAAGGAAATAACCTTTAACCCTATCCACGTCGTAACAAATCCCCAAGCGCATAGAGCAATTAATCCGAGAAGTTGAACACCTAATAACGTCCAGCTCCCTCCTGTAAACACACCGCCGTCTGTAGAAAATAAACCCACAGCCAACGTGCCCCATATTCCCGAAGCAGCGTGTACAGGAAAAGCTCCTACAGGATCGTCGATTTGACGTGCTTCGAGCCAGTTTGTAGCTGCCATCATTAATAAGCCGGATACAGCTCCAATAAAAATAGCAGATGGCGTATTTACAAAAGCGCACCCGGCCGTGATGCCGACAAGTCCGGCAAGCGATCCATTTATCACAGAAGGTGCATCTGAACGGTTGTAGCGAAATAAAGTATAAAATAAAGTAGCTGCTCCGCCTGCTGCTGCTGATAACATTGTGACAATAGCAATGTGACCAATTCTAACGTCAGTGGCACTTAGCGTACTTCCTGCATTAAACCCGAACCATCCAAACCATAATAAAAAAGCACCCACTGATGCAAGCGGCAAATTGCTTGGAAGAGAAACAGAACTAATTCCATTTTTCGTGAACTTCCCTTTTCTCGGTCCAATCATTATTGCAGCTGCTAAAGCTGAAAAACCGCCAAGAGCATGGATAACTGCCGAACCGGCAAAATCAAGCATCCCTAACTTACTAATCCATCCGCCTCCCCAAATCCAGTGGCCGGCTATAGGATAAATAAATGTAGTCATTAAAATCGCATATAAAAGATATGCGCGGAAATTAATTCGTTCTGCCACCGCTCCAGAAACGATAGAAATGACCGCAATCACAAACGCACATTGAAACAGCCAAAATGTTTCAAGCCCAATTGGAATGTCAAGGTGCGATAAATTACCTGAGAGCGCAAAACCGCTTTTACCGACGATTCCGCCTAAATCATCTCCGTACATTAATCCAAACCCAATTAAATAGAAACAAAGCGTTCCTATTGTAATATCAGCGAATACTTTCATAATAATATTGACGCTATTTTTATAGCGGACAAAACCTGCCTCTAGCAAGGCAAAGCCGCCTTCCATTAGCAAAATCATCGCGGCTGTTAATACAACCCACGTTGTATTTATCCCTAAACTTAGTTCATTAACACTCATATCCCAACGCCTCCACTGCTTTTTAATCGTTTTATTTCTTGTACAATAGCAGGCGAAAGCGTAATTTCACTTGTTTCTTCATTTTCCGCTTTTATTAATTCAAGAACTTCATGAAGTTCTCGCATTTGTGCTTTAAGGTGATCAATTTTTTTAAAGCGTTCCTTTACGTATACCATATACTCGACCGCTTGATGCTGACTTAAAGGACGCCCGGTAAAAAATTTGCGAAACGGTGATAGTGATTGATACCAAGCTTCTTCAGCACGTTTCTTCTCTTCGTATTTACTAATTTTCGTTTTTATATCTTCTATTTCTTGTGCTTTAGCTTCTTTTAACTTCATTATAAATTCAATTAATTTTAATTGAGGCAATGTAATGACCACATTATGATAAAGTTCATCCACTATAACCATGTTATATCTCCTTACATAAGATGTTATATTCTGATTATATGTAGAACACTATAGTAAGTCAATGTAATTTTTTGAAAACTCTTTAAATAGTAAATGCGCCCTATCTTTTTAATACTTATAGAATATTAAGTTCGTATGTGTTGAAATATGACGTTATTTGTTTTATCGTAGGAAGAGGAATCATGTTAGTTCCCTATTTTAATTTTATTTACCTAGGCAATTATTCGCTTTATTTTTTATAAACTTTTATTAAACAAAGGGTTACGAGGTTCTTCACTTATTTTTTCAACGAAATGAGTTGATTTTATCTCGTATTAAAATTAAAATAGAATTATGTGCAAGATTTCACAACTTCACAATGTAGTTTGAAAGTCTAGCAGATAACTAGGAACTACATATGCAACAGTATCCAGCAAAGGAGGACTTTTCATGTCTCAATCAACTATTCAAAAATCAGCTGCAGAGGAAAATGCTGCTGTACAAACAGAAGCGGCGGTTAACAAAGGTCAAGCGGATGTGTTAGATCAATTGTTAAAGCCTGAAGTACAAGAAGCTCTTACTGTTCTTGTAGATAATTTACCAAAATTATCTGAAATGGTAACGGTGCTTACAAAAACTTACGACGTTGCGCAATCATTATTAACTGACGACGTATTAAAAGAAGATCTACTTGGTGGAGTAAAAGAATTTATCGAGCCAGTAGAAGGAACAGTAAAAGGTCTTGCAGCTACTGCAATCGAAGCAAACGATCGTGCAGAAGCAAATGCTTCTAATTCAATCGGTTTATTCGGTTTATTACGCATGCTTAAAGATCCACAAGCTCAAAAACTATTCCGCTTTGCACAAGCGTATTTAGACATTACAAACGAAAAACAAAAATAATTTTCATTAAAAAGTGTGGACGGAGGATCGACTATGTCAAAACATATTTTAATTTTAGGCGGCGGTTACGGTGGTTTATTAACTGCAATGACAGCTCGCCAACACCTAAGTGCGGATGAAGCAAAAATTACAGTAGTGAACCGTTTTGCTACTCACCAAATCATTACAGAATTACACCGTCTAGCTGTAGGCGGCGTTTCTGAACAAGCGGTAGCTTTACCACTTGATAAATTACTTAAAAACTACAACGTTGATTTAAAAATTGCAACGGTAAAAGAAATTTCACCAGATCAACGTGAAGTATCTCTTGAAGATGGTACAAAATTAAGCTACGACTACCTTGTTACAGCTTTAGGTAGTGAAACTGCTTACTTCGGTATCCCTGGTTTAGAAGAGCACAGCTTCGTTCTTAAATCAGTAAATGATGCAAACCGTTTACGTGCACACGTAGAAGCTTGTATCGCTGAATACAGCAAAACAAAAAATAAAGCTGACGGTACAATCGTAGTTGGCGGTGGCGGATTAACAGGTATCGAACTTGTTGGTGAATACGCTGACTTAATGCCAAGCCTATGTCTAAAACACGGTGTGGATCCAAAAGAAATTTCTCTATACTGTGTAGAAGCAGCTCCTACAGTTCTTCCAGGCTTCCCTGCTGAATTAGTAGAGCGCGCTCAATCAAGCTTAACAAAACGTGGCGTTACATTCGTTACTGGTACACCTGTAACAAAAATGGATGCTACAACTGTTGAACTTAAAGACGGCAGCAAAATTGAAACAAAAACAATGGTATGGACTGGCGGAGTTCAAGGTAACTCTGTAGTTGCTAACTCAGGTATCGAAGTAAACCGCGGTCGTGCACTTGTAAATGAATTCTTACAATCTACATCTCATAAAGATGTATTCCTTGCTGGTGACTCAGCGGTTGTAATGGGTCCAGAAGGTCGCCCTTACCCACCTACTGCTCAATTAGCTTGGCAAATGGGTGAAGTTGTAGGCGTGAACTTAGCAGTAGCTATTCGCGGCGGAGCAATGGAATCATTCGTTCCTGTCTTCTCTGGTACACTAGGAAGTCTTGGACGCAAAGATGCAATTGGTACAATCGGCGGAAACAAAACGCAATTAAAAGGTTTACCAGCATCACTTATGAAAGAAGCAAGTAACGTTCGTTACTTATCTCATATCAAAGGATTATTCGCATTAGCTTATTAATCCGTCTTAAAACGAAAGAGGAATTTCCCTCTTTCGTTTTTTTATTTACATAAGCCAAGAAATAAGAAGCGGAAGCGTAATCAACGATAAAATAGCACTAATGACAAAAGCAGAGGCCGTTTCGTTTTCCAAGCTTTCAAACCTCAAAGCAATCATCGCAGCTACAGCAGACCCAGGAAAAGCTACCAGTAAAATAGCTTTTGTCACTTCATCTGAAGACAGCCCTATCCATACTGCAATTCCGAGCATAACGATCGGTTGAACCGCTACTTTTAAGACAGCGATCCCAAGCGCGCCTTTACTGAAGTTAATTTTTCCAATTCCAATCGTTACTCCTACTGCAAACAAAGCTGCTCCGGATGTGATACTTCCAATTTGATCAAGCATATCCTGTAACAGTTTAGGTGACTGAAAGCCGCAAAGCGTTAAAATCACTCCAATTAACGGGACACATGCCAAAGGCTCAGATAGACCATGCAAAATAGAATGAACCGTTACTTTGAATAAACTTGTTTTCTCTTCCCCTTCTTTTCGTCCCCTTTGGCCAACGGTTCCCAAAATCGTTGCCAACGGATCTAAAATCGCGTTCACCACGATTCCTGTGATGGCAATTGGAATCGCTACTGCACCTGCACCAAACAAGCCTCCAAGTACCGGAATGCCCATAAAAGCAAACGTTGGCTGAGCTGAGTTTAGAGCAAACATAGAAGAAGAAGTTAGCGTATGCTTCCCTGCATACTTCACGATGAGCAATATAATGAGATAAAACCCGACGATGCCTAAAATCAGCACAACTAAAAACGGCCATTCATCTATGAGTGTTTTTCTTGGCGTTGTCGTCACACCTACAAATAAGTGTGCAGGAAGCGCAAACTTCGTTACTAATGTGTTAAGCCCCTTAGACGTTTGCTTGTCAAATTTTTTAAAATGCCCTGCTAAATAACCAAGCAAAATGACAAAAAAGATAGGCGCGAGAATGAGAAAAATTTGACCTATGCTCATTTATCATTCACCTCATTCATTTCTTGCCTTAACAGGTTTATAAACAGGCTGCCATACCGCTTCTTCTACAAGTTCAGCTACATTTTTTTCGGTAACAGTTGCTACGTTATCTTTTACAGCAGCATCGGCAACTGCCACAGCAACCGCCTTTGATACTTTTTGAAGATCTTTAATATTTGGAAGAAGCGTATCTCCTTTTGTATCTGTTTCTGCTATACGCGCTACTGCATTGGCTGCTTCTGCAAACATAGATTCAGTAAACTTTTGAGCGCGAACCACAATTGCACCTAAACCAAGACCTGGAAACACAAATGCATTATTAGCCTGTCCGATTTCGTAAGTGTGCCCGTTATATTCAACGGGTTCAAATGGACTTCCTGTTGCAATAAGGGCTTTTCCTTCCGTCCATTTTATAATATTTTCCGGAACAGCCTCAGCAAGTTTAGTTGGGTTTGAAAGCGGCATAATCACCGGGCGCTCTACATGCTTTGCCATTTCTTTAATAATTTCTTCGGTAAAAGCATCCGTGACGCCTGATGTTCCAATTAAAATCGTTGGCTTCACTTGCTTGACAAGCTCCAACAGTGAAATTTTATTTTCATCGCCCTTTTCCCATTCTTTAATCTCTTCATTTTGGCGAACATATGGCTGTTGAAAAGGAGCTAAATCTTCCATATCTTCCGTTAACAGACCTCTGTAATCATATGCCCAAAAACGATCATATGCTTCTTCTTCAGATAACCCTTCAAGCATCATCGCACTATGAATACGATCAGCATTCCCAATTCCAGCAGATCCCGGTCCAAATACAACAACCCGCTGATCTTTTAAAGGCGTACCTGTAATACGGACGGCTGTTAAAACGGCTGCAAGAGTAATTACTCCCGTTCCTTGAATATCATCATTAAATGTTAAAATTTTATCGCCGTATTCTTTCATAATGTGTCGCGCGTTAATATTACCAAGATCCTCCCAATGAAGAAGCGCTTTAGGAAACTTGGCCGTTATTTCTTTTACACATTGAGCGATAAAACGATTATAGTCTTCTCCTTTTACTCGTTCATGACGATTTCCTAAATACAAAGGATCTTCAAGAAGCTTTTTATTATTGGTCCCCATGTCAAGAACAACAGGCAGTACGCGGCTTGGGTCAATTCCTGCTGCAGCTGTGTAGACCGCTAACTTTCCAACTGCGATATTGATCCCTCCTACTCCCCAGTCCCCAATTCCTAAAATACTTTCTGAATCCGTGACTACAAGCAAATCAATATCTTCGCTGTCGAGCCCTAAGTTTTCAATCGCCTCACTTAATCTGTCCGCTTCATTTACGGATAAATATAAGCCGTCAGGACGATGATATTCATGGCTGTATTCTTGAATAGATTGACCTACAGTAGGCGTGTAAATAATGGGAAGCATTTCACTTAAATGATCGGTTAATAAACGATAAAACAACACAACGTTCCGGTTATGCAGATCATTTAACGAATTATTTTTTTGAAGATCATTCGGCGCTTTTTCGAACTGCTCATATGCTCTTTTTGCCTGCTCTTTTAACGTTAAGACCGTTGGAGGAAGAAGTCCCTGCAGATGAAGCTCTTCTCTTTCTTCTTCAGTAAAAGCAGAGCCTTTATTTAAATAAGAAGTGGATAAAACTGATTTTCCTTTTAGTGAAGTTGAAATTGACCCATCTTTTTCTACTTTATATGCTCTCATGTTTTTACCTCTTTTCGTGAACAATTAGATAGGGTTAGGTTCAGCAAAGAGATATATTTTTAACCATTTATTTTTAATGAAAACAAAAAAAGAGATTGAGGCATAACTACATCAATACAATCTAAAGACGAAAAAACGGGATAAATGAAACCTGTGTTCAACCTAACAATAAAAAAATCCGAACGATTCATCGTCCGGATCTTCCTTACGCCAAAATACGTTTTTCCCGCTTCGTTTTTTATACCACGCTGTAGTCTTCCTCCTCACTTTCTGAGTAATTAGGTGGCTGTATATGTGAAGGCACAAGACATTCATAGCTTTCCCCTTCTAGTCTATCCTCCAGCTCTTGTTTAGCTTGACTAATCAGCTCTTGATTTTCTATCATTTCAATCGCCGTAGCCGCGATGGATTTTCCAGCCAATAACATCGCATCATGGGCATACTCCGTTTTCCCTTGAGCAACAGCTTGCCATGTATGAAACGGCGTAGCATAAGCCCACGTTGCGGTCACGCACTGTGCAGTGGGAACATTCCAGCTAACGTCTGCAACATCAGTTGATCCTGTCATGAAGGAAACATTTTTAGACATAGGAGCAATTTGATTGAAGACTGGATGATTTGCTAAAGCTCTGTCTAGCAGTGAACCCACTTGTTTTTTTGCTGCTTCTTTGTCTTCAGCGGATGTAGACTCGTAAATAGCTTTGGCAAAGACTATTTCTTCATGTTTCACCTCAGCCAAATTTATCTGCATCATTTGTTTATGCATCAGCTGCTCCATTGTTTGATTTGGAATTAGATTAGCGCAGGCTCCTTGAATTTCCTGTTCCATTTGTGTTTCAGTCATTAAAGCCGCTCCCTTTGCAATTTTCACAACCCGTTCATAAAGTTCTTTTACTTGAGATGGCTTCGGAGCACGAATTAAGTACATGACTTCCGCTTCTGCTTGAACAACATTAGGAGAAATGCCTCCGCTGTTTGTAATGGCATAGTGTACGCGCGCTTCATCTATCATATGTTCACGCATATAATTCACACCAATATTCATCAACTCTACAGCGTCTAAAGCGCTTCTGCCAAGGTGAGGACTAGCAGCTGCATGACTGCTTCTTCCTTTAAATTTAAAAGTTGCTTGCATAACCGCATTCGATGACGTATGCATGACACCATTAACGGTAGCCGGATGCCACGAAAACGCGATGTCTACATCTTGGAAAAATCCTTCTCGTACCATATACGTCTTTCCGTAGCCACTTTCTTCAGCTGGACATCCATAGTATCGAACGGTTCCCGGAACATTTTTTTCTTTTAAGTATTCTTTGACTGCAAGCGCAGCTGCTAGTGAGCCTACGCCAAGTAGGTTATGTCCACACCCATGGCCATTTCCATTTTTTTTGACTGGATCTGCTACTGCACACTTATCTTTTTGACTCAGCCCGGTAAGCGCATCATATTCACCAAGAATAGCGATAATCGGATAACCGTGCCCGTAACTTCCAATAAAACCTGTTTCAAGGTTAGCAATATGTGTACGAAGCGTAAACTCTTCTTTTTCTAACATGTCGCAAATTAGCTGTGCCGACTTATACTCTTCAAACCTCGTTTCTGCATATTCCCATATTTGATCACTGATTTGAGTTAGCTCGTGTCGCTTTTGTTCAACAAGTTGTTCGACTTTTTTGACAATATCCATGAGACACTCTCCTTTTTCCCTCATTATTTAACAGCATTTTGTGCGTTCACTACCACTTTTGCAGGTCGAATCGAAAACAACGAAATAGCACAGACAAGAGCGCAGATAATTAATAAAGCAAACGCTGCATTATAAGACCCGCCAAACGATTGTACTAAAAAACCAATAAGCATTGGTGTTAATACGCCGGCTGCTTGAGCCCCTGTATTAATAAAACCATTTGCTGAACCGACCACTGATTCAGGCAACATTTTTAAAGGAGCTGAAGCGATTAAAATCACATTAAATGAAAACAGTAAAGTTACTGCGCTTTGAAAAACGATAAATATGCCTACGCTAGGTGAAATAGCCATTAAGCAAAGAAAAACGCCCATCAGTAAACCAAAAACCGCTGCTATCGTCTTGTCTTTTCCTTCTGGAAGCTTGTCTAAAATAAAGCCGCTAACAAACATTCCGATAATGCCTACAAATGCTGGGATAGCGGAAAGAAAACCGATGTCCGTTAAATTCAAATGTCTTACTTCGGCTAAATATGTAGGCATCCACGACATGAGCCCCCAGTTAATAGCGTAAATACTGAAATAGGCAATAAATAAATTCCAAATCATCGGGGTTTTGATAATTTCTTTTAATGTCATCTGCTTAGCAGGAATAGCAGAAGCCTCTCTTTTTTCCCCCTGCTGCTTTTCTTTTAGTAAAAAAACAAACAGAACTGTAATAACAAGCCCGATGGCTCCTATGATATAAAAGATACTTCTCCAGCTTATTGTTTGCATCAGCTGCGTCGCCAGAATCGGTGTCACCACGCCCATAATCGTACCTGACGATAACAAAAAAGACATGGCTCTACTGCGTTCTTGCTGAGGAAACCACCCTGCGATTCCTTTTGACGCAGATGGAAAATAGCTCCCTTCCCCTAATCCAAATAAAAAGCGAATGATAATAATAGAAGCAAAAGACCAGGCCATTCCGGTAAAAACCGTAAACAAAGACCATAAAAGCACGGCAATTGTAATGACTTTTTTAAACCCAAAGCGGTCTGCTAGCCACCCACCAGGTATTTGCATCAGTGCGTATCCTGCAAAAAAACTGCTTAAGATGATGCCTGTAGAAGAAGCATTAAGGTGTAGATCTTTCGAGATATCTAAAATAGCATAATTAATAATAAAACGATCTAAGTTTCCAAGCGACCAGCCTAAAAATAATAAAAATAAAATGATGTATTTCCAGTTCGACCTTGCTAGCATAAATGCACTCATCTCCTTTTTATTCCATTTAATGTAATGTTTTGTAACAAATCGATTCGTTACATAAATATTAAAAAATTCTGACTATTTTTTCAATGTGCATTTCTATATAATAAGAACTATAACTATGTATTTTTTTACATTAAGTAGTCTATAAGGGGTTGTTAATATGAGTGATTTATTAGCTAATATGAAAGGTTATCTTACATCTATTATTAAAAACAGTTCTTATCAAATTTGGACAAGTATTGATTCTGCAAATTTTAACATGATTTTTTCCAGTTCTTTATGCTCATCCCTGACTTACACTCCTCCCACTAGCCTACATAACGGTAGTGATTCCTTTCAAAAGCATATCGCCTATGAAGAGTTCGAAGAAATTTACTTATCCTTTCCAAACCGGTATGCGTTTGTTGTTCGCATATTTGCTAAGCATGACTGGACACCACAACAAATAAAGAAGCTATCCGCTAACTTTTCTCCTTATGTGCTGCAAAAAAAGCTAGAGCGGCATGAGCACATTTTGAACGTACTTATGAAAAGCATTAAGGAAATCTCGCTTTTACAAGACTCTGACTATCTATTAACAAGAATTCTAGAAAATGCTCTTTCAGTTATTTCTGTTGCGGATATGGGCGTGCTGTGGATGTTTGATTCTTCCACTGAATTTCTTTTGCCTCGCGCCTGGTCCGGGGGGCCAAACAATGAAATTCAAAACATGAAAATGAAAGTTGGCGAAGGAATTATCGGAAAGACATTTCAGCATAATAAAAGCTATATGTATACGAACTTAGAGGATATAGTACGCGATTCTTCTACTATGACTGACGATAATATTCACTATCTTAATCAGTCCTATTCATTTACACACATTCAATCTATTATTTCTGTCCCAATTTGCATGGAAGAACAAACGGTATGCGTACTCATTATTTATCAAAACGGTACAACTCCTCTTTTAAATGAAGAGGATAAAGAATTGTTAGAAAGCTTTTCCGATCAAGTTTCGATTGCTCTCTTAAACTCAGCGCTTTTTGAAGATGTAAAAAAACAAAATGAACTTTTAATACGTCGCGATCAAATTCATCGCACATTCATGAACGTTTCACTTCAAAGTAAAGGAATTGAACCGATACTTACCGAATTACGCCGAATGGTTACATCTCCCGTCACCATTGTAGATTTTGTTGATAATAAGACCTATGGCTTTTTAAAATTTCTTGATGTAGACACAAAAACAGCTGAATTTCACACGCATTTTGTTTTACATACAAAAGCTTGCTTTTATACTATTGAGTCACACAACCAGAAGCACAGCGTCTACATTCAACCGATACACGGCATTGATACGCTCTTAGGGTTAGTTATTCTGCAGACAAATCAAGAAGATCTTTCCTCTCTAGATCAAGTGGCACTCGAACAAAGCAGCTCTGTTATTGCACTAGAAATGCTGAAAAAACAAACGTTAGTCGATTTATTTTACAAGCGAACGCATGAACTATTTAGTGAATACTTATCATGTTATGACACCACTTTACTGTATCAAAAAGCAAATGAGCTAAACATTGATACAAAAAAGCATATTCTAGTCACTCTTATTACCATTCGTTCACAGGCGGACCTGCAGCTCTTAAACTTACATCTTCATCGCCTTGTATCTGACATCAAATCGGTTTTCAGCTTAAAAGCGCCGGTCGTATACGGATTCGACACGAAAGTAACCATTGTATTCACGCTTGATTCTTATGAAGACCATCATGCTATTATCAAACAATTAGAAGATTCACTCTCAAAATGGCGTTACTACAATGAATGTCATGTAAAAATAGGGATTGGAAGTCGTTATTCTCACTTTACCCAAATAGAAAAAAGTTATAGTGAAGCTGAAAAAGCTGTCTCTTACCTTCTGTCTCAGCAGCAAGATGGATGCATGTTGTATGAGGAAATAGGAATTAACCGGCTATTTATTAATCAATCGAAAGAAGAAGTCAAAACCTTTATTGATGAAGTATTTGTCCCTCTTAAAAACAATCATTTGAACGATGAACCTTTAGAACAAACGCTAGAAGCGTATTTTGATAACAACCGCTCGGCTTCACTTACAGCTAAGCAGCTTCATATTCACGTTAATACACTCTATCAGCGGTTGAAGAAAATCGAAGATAAAATGAACATATCATTTACAAATAGTGAACATCTATTAAAAGTGCAGCTAGCCTGCTATTTGAAAAAATTTCACTACAGCTGAAAAACCGATTCTTATTTTTAAGAATCGGTTTTTTCAGTAGAAAGAACAGCCTTAATTGATTGCTTCCAGCGGCTCAGTACCTCTTTGGAATCATGAAGCTGAAATTGAATGCCCGATGTTAAAACTGCATATTTTGCGTAATCTTCTTTAACAGCGGCTACTTCTCCCGTAAATAGCTCATAGCCTGATAACACAGGAGCTTCTTTTTTTAGCCGAAATTTAATGTAATAAGCTTTGCCTTCAACAACTAATGTAACGGTTGCCTTATGATTCTGTATCATGTTTTTTGAAGACGTGGTATCTTTCCATACTAACAGCTTGACGCGCGAAGAGCTAATAGCTACCAGCTCTCCTGCGCTAATCATTGCTACATGAGGAAACCCCTCGGATGTCACTGTAGATAGCAGCATCGCATCATGCTGTTTCCTTTCTAGATCTTTTCCATTTAAAAATACGCGCACGTCTTTTGGCAGCTCTGCTTTATTCATTTTACTTACCACCTTTGCTCATTAAGATCGGGGTGGCACAGGAGGCACGTGCGTTGCCAGCGGTACGTCTTTTGGATTGATTTTAAATGGTCGAGGGTATTTTTCAGGATTGGTGATCGTCTCAGGTTCAGAAGAACGCCAAGTAAACAAACACACGTTGCATAAGTAAATCTCCCAGGCTCCTTCAACTGGTGATTTAGATACTAAGTTCGCTTGTTTGGCTTCACATCTTGGACAAGTATGCATGTCGATTCCTCCTTGTTTATTTTTGCATCATATTCGTTAAGATTTTTTCCCATTTTTCAGTTTCAAGTGGTGTATCTAAAGGCTGCGAGTAGTGGCCTCTTGTTTCTGGTGCAACCGGTGTTGTAGCATCCAAAATCATTTTATCTGTAATACCAGCCGGATCAGATCCTGGATCAAGTGGCAGAACTGAGAGATTAGGCACTGTTATAACATCATGTTTTGGGTGCATTTTTGTCGATAGCGCCCACATGACTTGCGGTAAATTAAACGGATCCACATCTTCGTCTACTAAAATAACTAGCTTGCAATATCCTAATCCATGCGGCGTAGTCAATGCCCTTATACCAACCGCCTTAGCAAATCCTCCGTATCGGCTTTTCGTTGAAATGATAGCAACGAGACCATGAGTATACATCGCGTTCACCGCTTCAATCTCTTCAGGATATGCTTCTTTTAGCTGCTGATATAAAGGAACGCTTGTATTGATTCCAATTAAATAATCTGTTTCTGTCCAAGGCATACCGATATATAGACTTTCAAAAATAGGATCTTTGCGATGGTATACGCGATTGATTTTGATAACAGGCATGCTTCTGCCACCGGAGTAATGACCTGTAAATTCACCAAAAGGACCCTCATACTCACGTTCACCAGCTAAGATTTCTCCCTCTAAAATCACTTCTGCTCCCCAAGGTACATCTAAATCAGAAAGCTGAGACTTCACAATTCTGTACGGCTCACCTTGAATAGCTCCTGCCATTTCATACTCTGATTGATCGTAATGAAGCGGCGTAGCAGCTGCTGTGACAATCGCGGGTTCACATCCTAAAGCAATTGATACAGGGAGGTTTTCACCTTTTTCTTCGGCTTGTTTCAAGTGAATGGCAATATCATGCTGTGGCACGGGCTGAATGCCTAGACGGTCTTTCCCTTTGACCTGCATACGATATATACCTACGTTTTGTTTGCCGAAATGCGCCTTATCATGCTGATCACGAGAAATAACGCACGCTTTATCTAGATAATAGCCTCCGTCTCCTTGATTCAAGCGGAACAATGGCAAAAGGTCGAATAAGTTAATATCATCTTTAATTTCACACTCATGAAATGGCGCTGTTTCTTCTCTTTTCACTTTAACAGGAAATTTTTCATATCTCCGGGCAAATTCAAAGAACTGTTCTTTTACAGGAGTTGATTTAGGCAGTCCCATCATTAACGCGTGATTTGACCAGGAACCCATTACGTTTAGAGCTACCTTTGCGTTGTTATATCCATAAATATTTGTAAATAATAATCCCGGCGTTTGATCTCCTAAATTACTGATGGCTTGACCTGCTGAACCTAAATCCGGATCTGGCTGCACTTCATCTGTAATCGTCAGCAGCTGCCCTTCTTTATGTAGCGTATCAAGGAAATCTCTAAAGTCTTTATAAGCCATGTTTATTTTCCTCCTTGTGATAAATGTTTAATTCCATTCCATCTTTTTGCCTCAGGAAGCTCAATTCCTAATTGATCTAACGTTCGAACAGCAATATGCGTGACAATATCATCAATTGTCTCAGGTTTGTTATAAAAAGCTGGCATAGGAGGCACGAGGATAGCTCCCATTTTTGAGAGATCCAGCATGTTTTCTAAATGAATCGTATTCAAAGGCGTTTCTCGAGGAAGTAGCACCAGTGGCTTTCTTTCTTTTAACATCACATCTGCCGTTCTTGCTATTAAGTTATCTGCTAGTCCCATTCGAATAGATGCTAATGTTTTCATGCTGCAAGGACTTACAATCATTCCGTCTATACGAAATGAACCGCTCGAAATTTTTGCTGCTTGGTCTTGATATGAATAACAATAATCTGCTAACGCTTCTACTTGCCTAACGCTACACGGTGTTTCCAGCTTAATTGTGGCATGAGCCCAAGACGACATGACTAAATGCGTTTCAACAGAAGCCTTCTTCAAAAGCTCTAAAATTCGAATACCTAGAATAGCTCCTGTGGCCCCTGTTATTCCTACAGCTATTTTCATTTCTTTTCCTCCTCTCTGCTTTGGTTACACATTTAACTTTACACTTATTTTCCATACAATTAAAATATTGATAAAGTATATAATAATACCTTTAAAGTATGGAGTTGAATATAGTGGAATTAAGACAGCTGCATTATTTTATTGTCATAGCTGAAGAATTAAATGTAACTAAAGCAGCCAAGCGTCTGCACATGGCTCAGCCTCCTTTAAGCAGACAGCTAAAGCAGCTCGAAAATGAGCTGGGCCTTTTGCTTTTTGAACGAAACAATAACAAGCGCTTATTGTTAACGGCAGAAGGAGAGCTTTTTTTAAAACGAGCGAAAGAAATTGTGCAAAGGGTCGAAAAATCAGTATTGGAAGTACAGGAATGTAAAAACGTAACAAATGAAAAGCTTGAAGTCGGATGTACAATCTACTGTGCATCAACGGTTCTGGATAAGCTAGCTCTTATTCAAAAACAGTATCCAAACAGTACTTTTAATATCTATGAAAACGAACCAGCTCATTTAAACGAGTTGTTGACGGATGGAAAGATTGATGTAGCAGTCACCACTACAGACTTACCTTATCAACAGGTAAAAACAAAAACACTTGCACCAGATGTCTTTGTTGTAGCAGTTCCCAAAGAAAGTAGTTATGCAACAGAAAAGATTTCAGTCGCTGAAATCGCTTCTCTCCCTCTTATTCTTCTTCGTTCAAATCGGGAAATAAGCATATACAATCGCATTATAAAGGAATTTAAAAAGATGGATATAACACCTACCATTTTATGCGAATGCCATGACTCAGCGATGCTTCTTAATTTAGTATGTCGTGGCCTTGGTGCTGCTATTGTTCCTTATTCGATGCTATCTTCTTTTTCGCTAGAACATATTAAAATTTTAAGCATAGAAGATAATCCATTTGTAATTGAGCCTTTAGTTACGTGGCGTACCGATAGTTATCTCCCCAAAATCGCTCAAGAATTTTTAAAGCTTTTTTAAGTATAGATGCACAAAAAAGGCTTTGCTAAAATAGCAAAGCCTTTTTTATTTTATATTGATATATGTGACTACATTAACCAAGAAATTAATAGCGGTAATGTAACAAGTGACATAATGGCACTAAGTACGAATGCTGAAGCTGTTTCACCAGCTAGGCTATCAAAGCGCACTGAAATCATCGCTGCTACAGCTGAACCTGGGAATGCTACTAATAACACTAATTTTACGATGTCAGCTGATGATAGACCCATTGCTGTTGCAATTCCTAACATTACAAGCGGCTGAATAGCCACTTTTAAAATCGCAATACCAAATGCCGCTGGGCTAAATTGAATTTTACGGATACCAATTGTTACCCCAACTGCGAATAGTGCCGCACCAGATGTAATTGAACCAATTTGATCTAAACTGCTTGACAATAAATCTGGAGATTGGAATCCACATAGCACTAATACTACTGCGATTAACGGAACACAAGCTAACGGTTCAGAAAGACCGTGTAAGATTGATTTAATCGTTACTTTAAATAAGCTTTCTTCAGAATCCCCTTCACTTCTTTCGCGCTGTCCAACCGTACCAATAATAGTTGCTAAAGGATCAAGCATCGCATTTACTACGATACCCGTAATAGCGATCGGAATTGCTACTACATCCGCGCCAAACAAGCTACCTAAAACGGGAATACCCATAAACGCAAACGTTGGCTGCGTAGAGTTTAAAGAGAACATAGACGCGCCTGTTAGTGAGTATTTGAATACATATTTTGCAACAAGTAAGAAAAGAACATAAAATCCAATAATACCAAGAACTAATGCTAATAAAAACGGCCATTTTTCAATAAGCGTTTGTTTTGATGTTGTTGTAATACCAACGAATAAATGTGCAGGTAACGCAAATTTTGTTACAAGCGTATTTAACCCTTTAGATGTTGTTGCATCAAACTTTTTAAAATACCCTGCTAAATAACCTAGCAAAATAACGAAAAAGATTGGGGTTAAAATAATAAAGATTTGACTAATTTCCATTTTTGAACACTCCATTGTTTAGATTAGAATCAATCATATAAATTTGCTTTCTTAGAAAGATAATTATTTTCTAAGGCTTGTCTATGGATATTGTTTACGTCAGGCCATTCATCTCCCCTTTTGCTAAACATCTCTACAAATATGAAGTAACGTATAATGGTTCATGAAAACGCATGGACTTTGTTTTTCTGCAATCATTTATTTACTTCGAAGCTGTTCATTTAGTTAAATCAAATCACACAAAACTTGTCATACAATACAGTAACTCTACAACCTTAGCAAAAACTTGTCATACAATCATGTTATTGGCTTACTTAGGCTGAAAAAAAACACCTTCAAATGAAAGATGCTTAATCTTGTGACGAAAGAAAGCGACTTCTGATTGATGAGGAAGAATCTCTAAGAGTTTGAAACTCTCAGTTAAAAAGTTCCATAATTTCACAAAGTTTTTACAAACAATCTTACTTATTTGTATATTGCTTTCTGTGACGAATTTATGAACATGTTTTAACTTAACATTTGTAGGGGAATTATTCAATTACATTGCTTAAACTTTTAGTGAAAAAAATATTTTAATCCTGTTTTTTTTACATAAAACGGATTAATATAGTTAAAAAGACCTATATATTATCGATTAAAAAGAAGATGATTCATCTATCACCTTCTTTTGCTTACTTTATTTAATAATTAGATGTAGATCATAATGTTACTTTATTTTAGCATCAATAATGGAAAAATTGTGTTCTTCTGAAAACCACGTTTTGATTTTTTCTTTTGCTTTCAGTTTAACACCTTCATCAATGTACATGGCAACTTGAATCAATGCGAGCCCCAGAGCTCCTAAATCATCTGTAAATCCAACTCCTGCTGCAAAGTCCGGAATTAAATCTAAAGGAAGAATAAAATAACCTAACGCTCCTATAATGACTGCTTTTGCTCTTGGAGGAATATCAGGCTTGTGCAGCGTGTAGTATAAAAGCAGTACGGCATAAACAACGTTTGCCCCCGCTTTTTTACCAAACTTTTTAAGCTTGTCCCAAAATTTTTCTTCCGAATAATATTTGGCTGTTTCCTCTGTACGAACGGGTACAATTTCTTGTTTCTCTTCCATATCGATCACCCTTTCATCACCATATGTACTTATTATAAACGATTATCTCTACTGAATTCCATTGAGAGCTTAAACTCCATAAACCTGCACAAAGCAGGCTTATGAATTTTTTAATGAGTAATGCTTCATAACGATAGTAACTAAGTCATTCAGCGCCGTTTCACTTTTAGAATGATTTTCAAACTGCTGAATGAGATCCATATGTTCAAGCAGCACTTCGTAATTACCCGTCATCTTTCTCAGGACTTCATATGCGGAACTATTCAAATCCACTTGTATTTTCAAATCCTCCAGCTGTACTAGATACTCATTCCAGCGCTGATCTTGTTCTAGCAGCAGCCATACAATTTCTTTTATCGCCTTCCGCACATTGGACTCCATCTTTTCATCTCCTTTGATACACAGATATAACAAAGTCTATGAAAAAAACGAGCTTTTTCATTCCCGTATTATACAAAAAGTGTTTTTTTTATTTTATAACAAGCCCGCTTAAGAGCTCTTCCCATACTTTATCATCGCGCAGCACGTCCATTGAAAAAATAGGCGCATGTAAAACACATGTATAAGGCAAGTCCCAGTTAGCTTCGGACAAAAGTTCTTTTTCACTGTTTGTCAGCAGCAGTATATAGAAATCGTTTTTGACCATTCCCTTTAAAACATGCTCTAGTTCTTTCGCTTCTTCATACGTTCCGCCCATACGAATAAACAATATACAAGAACTGGTCTCCATTGACGTTAAAAATCGCTCCGTTCTCCGTTCATATTTTTCTTTGACTTCATTATATGAAAGCCAGTTAGTCTCCGTATTAATAGACGACGGAAAATCATGAGCAGAATCAATTTGATACACCTTATCACGCAGTCTAAGCGTGGAACCATCTCCGAAAGAACTGATATAGGTTAAGTGTTCATATACAAATAAGTCTTTACAGCGATTTTCCAACAGCTGGTTAATATGAGAAAGAGAAATACTAATACACCAATCAATCACGCCGGCTTGTTTTCGCAAAGAATATTTTTTCATATATATCCCTGGAAAACAGTTATAGCCTAAACTGTATATCATATCGTACTGCTTGCTTTTTAGTTCATTTAAAGTAACCATATTCATCCTCCCTTCTTCTATAAAATATGACAGTCTTTTATAGAAAGAGGCGGCTTCTGCCTTATACCGTACAAGCTTTTTGCGTTTTAGGAGCTTGTGTAATAAAAGAGTAAGGAATTTAAAAAAACAACCGAAGCAAAATATTTTGGAACTCGAAAGATTCTTGTTAAAATACTTGTATTCCATTGAAATAACAAGGCCTATGAAGTCTTTAAAGAAAGAAGATGAAATTGATGAGTAAAGCATTAAAAGATATTCCGATTTCCGTGTTAGATCTTTCTCCTGTAGTTGAAGGAGGGACTGTATCTGACTCACTTAGAAATACATTAGATTTAGCTCAGCACGCTGAAAAATGGGGGTATAACCGCTATTGGCTAGCTGAACATCATAATATGACAGGTATCGCAAGCTCCGCTACATCTGTTGTAATTGGTCATGTCGCTGGAGGCACGTCACGCATTCGCGTAGGCTCTGGCGGCATTATGCTTCCTAACCATTCTCCGCTTGTTATTGCTGAGCATTTTGGCACGCTTGAATCACTATTTCCAGGACGTATTGATTTAGGCTTAGGAAGAGCGCCAGGGACAGATCAGCTGACAGCGCAGGCGCTGCGACGCGACCGCAGAAGCGACGGCAGTGACTTCCCAGAACAGCTGGCCGAACTGCAAGAATACTTTAAACCTGCTTCAGAAAGTCAGATGCGTGTTAAAGCTGTTCCCGGTCAAGGTTTAAATATTCCGATTTGGCTCCTTGGCTCAAGCGGTTTTAGCGCACAGCTTTCTGCACAGCTAGGCTTGCCATTTTCATTTGCAAGTCACTTTTCGCCTAATAATACAATGACAGCTCTTAACATGTACCGTCGTTATTTTAAGCCGTCCGACGTGTTAGAGAAACCATATGCAATGTTAGGTGTAAACGTAATCGCTGCTGATACAGATAGAGAAGCTGAACGCTTGGCTACTTCTATGCAACAGCAGTTTCTAAATTTAATTCGAAACACACCGGGGAAACTCAAAGCTCCCGTGGATAATATGGATGAACTATGGACTGACTTTGAAAAAGCTTCTCTTCAACAGCAGCTGGGCTCTTCTATTGTCGGAAGTCCTGAGACGATTAAAGTCAAGCTAGAACAGTTTATTGAAGAAACAGAAGCAGATGAACTGATGATTAACGCTCAAATTTACGATCACAAAGCTCGCCTTCGTTCGTACGAAATTGTTTCTCAGCTGTTCAAATAATAAAAAGGCCGGACACGTCCGGCCTTTTTATTTGCTTTCTACTGCTTCAAGAAGTAAATCTGCAAGATGAACGGCCCTTACACTTTCTTCTACTCCTTCTCTGACTACGCCTAGCTTCATTTGAATGAGACAGCCCGGGTTTGCTGTTACAATTGTATGGGCATGGGCTTCTTTCACTTTTTCCATTTTATAATCTAAAATTTGCATAGACATCTCTTGTTCCGTTAAGTTATAAATACCAGCTGAGCCGCAGCAATGAGCCGCATTTTCCATTTCATTAAACACCGTTCCGTTAATCGCTTGGATCAGTTTTCTCGGTGCGCTGGACGTTTTCATCACGTTTCTTAAATGACACGAGTCTTGATACGTAATAATTTGACTTGAAAGCGATAACTTTTGTCTTTCTACAAACTGCTGCTGCAATAAAATCTCTGAGAAATCTTTGACTTTTGCAGAAAAGACCGCTGCTCTTTCTTTCCATTCCGGCTCATCTTTTAATAGATGATCGTATTCCACTAACAGCGCACCGCAGCCGCCTGCATTAAGAACAATATCATCCGCTTGAATAGATTCAAACGCCATAATATTTTGTTTTGCTAACTTTTTTGCCTGATCTTTTTCTCCGCCGTGCGCATGCAGGGCGCCACAGCACGTCTGCACTTCTGGTATAACGACCTTACACCCCGCTTTTTGTAAAAGTGCAATCGTCGCGTTGTTTGTTTCCATAAACATCGTGTCCATTAAACACCCTGTAAAAAAAGCAACCGTACGCTCTCTTGTTCCTTCTGCTTCAAATAAAAAAGGACGTTTCTTCATTTCTTTTTTTGTTGGCACAGGCGGAAGCGTTTTTTCCATTTGTGCTAAATTACCGGGCAGGACGTTTAATATATTTGTTTTTTGAACAGCTTTTTGCAAGCCGCTTCTTTGATAGAAAGCAAGCAGAGAATGTACATTTTTTAATCGTTCTTTATGCGGAAAAAGCTGTTCAAACACCATATGCCTGAGCGCTTTTACCGGCCATTTATGTCGTTTTTTCTGCTGAATAATATCACGCGCTTCTTCTAATAAGTGTCCGTACTTCACACCCGAAGGACAAACAGGCTCACACGCTCGGCAGCCAAGGCAAAGGTTCAATTGTTTTTCAACGGATTCATCCGGTTCAATAAGCCCATCTACAACTCCTTTCATCAAAGCAATTCTTCCGCGCGGTGACGCTGCTTCATATTGATTGGTTTGGCCATACGTCGGACAGCTTGGCAAACAAAAACCGCATCTCATACAATTCATTAACTCGTCATAATCTAACCGTTCTTTAAACGCTTGCTGAATGTCTTTTGTTGCCGTCATGAACGAACCACCACTCTTTTTCTCGTGTCTTTAGCAAAAATTTTCCCTGGATTCATAATTCCTTGCGGGTCCAAAGCATACTTAATTGCTTTCATCGCAGCTACTCCTTCTCCGCCCATCTTCAATGCTAAATACGGTGCTTTCATTTCTCCGACTCCATGTTCACCTGTAATCGTTCCTCCAAGCTCAATGGCTTTATGAAAAATTGCTTCAAAAGCTTGTTCGACTCGGTGAATCTCCTCTTCGTCACGCGCATCTGTTAAGCAAGTCGGATGCAGATTTCCGTCTCCCGCATGACCAAACGTACAGATTTTAACGTTGTATTTTACAGCAATTTCATTAATCGCTTTGACCATTTCACTAATTTTAGACCGCGGGACGGTTGCATCTTCTAAAATCGTCGTTGGCTTCATTCGTGCTAAAGCAGAAAGAGCTGATCTTCTTGCTGTACTTAACGCTTCTGCTTCTGCTTGCGAAGCCGCTACTTTCACCGATACAGCCTTTCCTTCGCTGCAGATGCGTGAAATCATTTCAATATCGCGCTTCACCACTTCTGGCGGGCCATCTTGTTCAATCAATAAGACAGCGTTTACATCAGTTGGAAGCCCAACTTGGGCAAAATCTTCTACTACTTCACACGTCGGCTGATCTAAAAATTCAAGCGTAGCCGGAATAATCTTATTGGCGATAATTGCTGAAACCGTCTTAGCAGCTGCGTCCATGTCTTCAAACAGCGCAAGCAGAGTTTGTTTTGTTTCAGGTATTGGAATGAGCTTTAAAATCGCTTCTGTCACGACGCCCAGCGTTCCTTCAGACCCGACAAATAAGTTCGTTAAATCGTAGCCAGCTACATCTTTAGCCAGCTTGCCTCCTGTCTTAATACAATCGCCGTTTGCAAGAATTACTTCAAGACCAAGAACGTAATCTTTTGTTACTCCGTATTTTAAGCCTCGTAATCCTCCTGAGCATTCATTGATGTTTCCTCCAATGGTTGATATTTTCATAGAGCTTGGATCAGGAGGATAAAATAAACCTTTTGCCTCTACGGCATTAATTAAGTCTAACGTAATAACACCCGGCTGCACGGTAGCGGTTAAATTTTCTTCATCAATTTCCAAAATTTTATTCATTCGATTAAAGGTAAGAACAATTCCGCCTTGCGTTGGACACGTTCCTGCGCTTAAATTTGTGCCTGAGCCTCTTGGCACAATAGGAACGTGATCTTCGTTGCATATCGTTAAAATTCTTTTCACTTGATCTTTGTTTTCAGGCATAATAACTGCATCAGGAAGCGACTGAAAGTTAGGGGTTGCGTCATAAGAATATACGAGTCTTGCTTCACTGCTATCTTGAAAGTTGGCCGATCCTACAACTTCAATGAGCTTTGCTTTTGTTCGTTCATTAAGCATAACGTTCCTCCTTATATATCTCTTAATCTTATTATAGTTGCAGAAGCCACGAGGGACTATAGATAAAAAACTAAAAAAAAGCGCTTTAAAAACTCATTTTTTGTATGTTTATCTAATGAATAGCGCACTTTATTCTAGTAGAGACAGCGCAAGGTAAAAAAGCGTGAGACCCTTTACACTTTTAGGATCAATGTCTGTTAGTTCTTTCATTTGCTTCAAGCGGTAATGAAGCGTATTGATATGAATATGTAAATCAACTGCCGTTTTTTTTAATGATTGATCATTGGATAAATAGCATTTCAACGTTTCGAGAAGCTCTTTTTCTTTTAAAAGAGCGGAAAGCACTCGACTTAAGAATTCCTTTTTTACAGGTTCAGAAACGTCTTCTAAAATCATGGCCATCAGCAGTTCCTCATAAAAAACAACGGTTTGACGTTTTGAAGCTACTTTAAGCGCTTTTTTTGCTTCTTCATATGAAGCATGCAAATCAAATTGCTCCGCTGGCTTTCCTACACCAATAGTGATGATAACTTGGTTGTTTGCTTGAATGTACTGCTGACATTTTTTTAATTCTTCTTTAAATCCTTGTCTTACCTTTTCACCTACCGCTTCTTTTAGTAAAAGTAAGCGATCGTATCCCCAATTTGCGATATAATCTCCTTCACCTTTATGACTTTCAAACCAGTAGCGAATCATTTCTTGTACCTGCTGCTGCTTCTTTTTCGAAAGAGATGAGTCAATTTGAAACAGCGTGCAGCAGTAAGCACTGTCTACTTGTACTCCTAAAATATGGCCTCGTTCAATAAATTCTGCATCTACCTGCTGGCTATAAATCCATTCACGAAAAAAAGCTTCTACTCCTTTATTCTCCCATTCCTTCGCTTCTATATAGTATGCTTCGCGAATAATTAGCTCTGTTAACCTTCGAATAATGTCTGCAAAAGGCTCAACAGCTTCTGGAGTACCTGTAATGCCAATAACGCCAATAATGTCTCCTTGATAACTGATGGGCAAATTAATGCCCGGCTTAACTCCTTTTAAATCCGCTGCTTCTTTTTTAGAGATATATAGTTTTTGCTTTTTTTGCATCACGTTCCACGCACCTTCGTGAAAAAAACCAACCCGCTTTTCTTCTGTTGATGCAATAATAATTCCATGTGGATCCGTTACAATTACATGCTCGTTCATCACAAGCTGCACTTCTTTTATAATTTTCTTCGATAGTTCAGAAACTAGCTGCACGTTGTTTACACCTCATCTATCATCAATTAAAAGAGCTGAAAGAATGGTTTTCTCTCAGCCCGCTTTTTTTATTATGCGTTCACTTTTTCAGCTTTTTTTAGCACGTTAAAAAACTCTTTCATAAATTTAGGTAAATCCGGCCAAGCTTGTCCGGTTACTAAGTTTCTGTCTACGTGGAGCGTCTGTTCAACAAATACAGCACCCGCCGCTTCTACTTCCGGACGGCAAGCAGGATACGCTGTCACTTCTCTGTCTTGGAGATACTCTCTAACCGTCGTTAACACGAGCTGACCATGACAAATAACGCCTAAAGGTTTGTTTTCTTTTAAAAAATGAGCAGCAATTTCCTGAACTTTTGTGTTCATTCGAATATATTCAGGCGCTCGTCCTCCAGGAATAATAAGTCCGTCAAAATCAGCGGGATCCACTTCATCTACAGAAGCATGAGAATCAATTTTATATCCCGTTTTTTCTGTGAATGTTTCCATTTCTGGAAGAAAATCATGAACAACCGTTTGGAGCTTCTTTTTCACGGGAGAGGCAATGGTACACTGAATATCTTCTTCTAAACAGCGATAATACGGATAAAAAACTTCTAAAGCCTCCACGGCATCTCCTGTTAAAATCAAGACACGTTTACTCATCTTTTATCACCTTTTCTTTTAATGTCGTCATTTACTTCTTCTCGCAAGCTGCTTTCCATTCCTGCTTTTCCCCTAGGAATAATAAAAAAAGCAGGGCCTTCATTCCTTTACTAGGAATGTCAGCCTTGCTTTTTATCTTGTACTCTTTTTAATTCAGCTGTTAATTCAATAAACCAAGCTTCGTCTTTTGTTAGCAGCGCAAGATCAATCAATGAAAGAATCTGCTCTTCGTGCGCCGTTTTTTGAAGGGGCAGCTTCTCTATTTTTTCATCCATCATGCCAATGGTTGTGCCGACCATTTTTTCATCATCACTTTTCACTACATTGATTAGTGCGGCTTTTTTAGATGGATTAATCGTTTTTATATATCCGTATATAAGTTCACCGTCGCGAGACTTTCCTTTGACCCAGTCGCCTACTTTTAAATTTCCTTCAAATAGCTTCACAGTCATTCTCCTTTCTTCATAAACATGCTAAGAATTAATGTAACGGCATATAGTATTCTAGAAAGTAGTGTAATCATAATACTTACAGTTTAGAAAGTCAAAGAATCTGTTTTAGAGCAAAAGGCTCGATATACAAAATCACTGCAACAATAAAAAAATCCGAACGATTTATCGTTCGGATCTTTCTTCAACTACACTCAGCCTCTTTATTTGTTATACGAGTCCAGTTAAGCTGTAGATTCCAATGATTAAGAAACATGCAAGCGTTTTTATAACAGTGATGGCAAAAATATCTCGGTAAGACTGCTTGTGGGTTAATCCGGTAATAGCAAGCAGGGTAATAACAGCTCCGTTATGAGGAAGCGTATCCATACCTCCTGATGCCATCGCTACAACCCTGTGCATAACTTCAGGAGGAATATTGTATTGATTAATAGCTTCTACATACTTATCTCCCATCGCACTAAGCGCGATTCCCATACCTCCAGAAGCGGATCCTGTAATACCGGCTAAAATGTTTGTCGTAACGGCTCCATTGACAAGCGGATTTGTAAAGGTATGTGAAATACCATCGCGAACGGTTGCAAAGCCAGGAAGAGATGAAATAACGCCTCCAAAGCCATACTCAGCTCCCGTGTTCATCGCAGCGAGAAGCGCTCCGCCAATACTTGCGTTAAGACCCGCTTGGAAACCGGTGGTCACTCTCTTCCAGTCATACGCAATCGTCGTAATAATTCCAATAACAAGTGCTAACTCCACTGACCAAATACCAACAACTGCGGTTAAATCTACTTTTCCGAACGCTTCAAGGCCAATTTTGGCAAAATCAAAACCGTCTGGGTACCACTTTGGAATAGAAACAGTAAAAAATTTGTTTGCAACCCCTACAAGCACGAGCGGTACAAACGCTAAAATCTGTCTTGCTACGCTAGGTTCATATTTAGGTTCTGTAGAAGGTACAGACTCTTTTTCTAGCTCTGCAGCAGCTGCTAGTTCATTATTAAATCCGTAGTAGCCTTCTCCAGCTTTTCTTGCTTTTTTACTTCGGCTTTCTAAATACCAAAGACCTAAGCTAAAAACAATAACTGATCCGATAATCCCCAGTGTCGGAGCAGCATAGATGTCTGTTTTAAAAAAAGTCGTTGGAATAACATTTTGAATTTGTGGTGTACCCGGAAGTGCATCCATGGTAAACGAAATAGCTCCTAATGCAATCGTTCCCGGTACTAATCGTTTTGGAATATTCGCTTCGCGGAATAAGTTAGCCGCAAACGGATAAACTGCAAACGCAACAACGAATAAACTTACGCCGCTGTAGGTTAAGATTGCTCCCATTAAAACAATCGCCAAGATCGCACGTTTAGCCCCCACGACTTTAACAATTGTTTTCGCAATCGACTCAGCGACTCCAGACATTTCTACCATCTTCCCGAAGACTGCTCCTAATAGAAAGACAGGGAAGTAGTTTTTAATAAATCCAACCATTTTCTCCATAAAAACGTTTGAGAAAAACGGGAGTGCATAGCTTGGTTCCGTTAAAATAACGGCTAGCAGCGCACAAAGTGGAGCAAACAAAATAACTGAAAATCCGCGGTAAGCAACCAGCATTAAAAGCCCCAGAGACAGCAAAATAATCAGCAAATCCATAACGTTTCCCCTTTCATCCCTCATTCAATTTGTTTTGAATTTATCTTATTTTTTATAAAGTGCAGACTTAAACTCATATTCATAGGACGTGTAATACAGCTGGATAATTTCTTCTGCCGTCGGTACAACCGGATGGTTAGCAGGACTTCCGCTTTGAATCGCATCCGCTGCCATTTTCTCAACAGCCGCGTAAAATAGCTGGCGATCAATGCCCCACGATTGAAGATTAGGAATCTCTAAGTCGATACAAAGCTGCTTGATGGCTTCAATTAACACATCTGCTCCTTCTTTTTTTGTATATGATACGTTCGGAAAAAGAGCTTGTCCTATTTCACCTAAACGATCGATTGAAGCCTCTTTTGTATAGTCCAAAACCGCAGGCAGGAGCATCGCGTTAGAAATACCGTGTGGCACATGGAATAACGCGCCAATAGGTCGTGACATACCGTGCACTAGAGCAACGGATGAATTTGAAAACGCCATCCCCGCAAGCATAGAAGCATAGGCCATTTCGTTTCTTGCTTGAACATTTTCTCCATTTCTGTACACAAGACGAATATTTTTCATAATTAACTCAATTGCTTGAAGCGCAAGTGAATCCGTAAAAGGATGTGCTTTTTTAGACAAATACGCTTCGACCGCATGACTGAGTGCATCAATTCCTGTAGCTGCCGTTACGTGTTTTGGACATGATAGAGTTAATAACGGATCAACAATGGCTGTATCAGGCAATAATTGAGGCCTTGCGAGCATCATTTTTACATCGTACGCCGTGTCTGTAATAACCGTCGCTTTCGTCACTTCTGAGCCCGTTCCGGCAGTCGTAGGCACGGCAACCAAAGGAAGAGGACTACCTTGAAAATCTTGTTGATTTTGAAAATACGTTCGTAGATGCCCTTCATTTGTCATCATAATGGCAACCGCTTTTCCAGTATCGATACAGCTGCCTCCCCCTAAGGCAATAACCACATCGCACTGCTCCGTTTTACATATGGCAAGCGCTTCATCTAGATGAATATCTGTCGGCTCTGAATTTACGCCTGTATACACGGCACAGTCCATGCCAGCCTCTGCTAAGTAACGACGACAAGTTTCTACATTGCCTGCTTTCGCCATAACGTCATCACTTATAAGCAATGCCTTTGTCCCAAGCAGTGCAGCCTGCTCTCCAATTTTAGAAAATGATCCTTCTCCATATAAAACCGTGCGTGGTACAAGTAGTTCATAAATTCCCACTGTTTTTCCCCCTTTGTTATCTCGCTGACAATCTCTCCTTCCGTATTTTCATGCTGACTTATGTAAGCGATTTCATTTATTTGTGCAAAAAACCAACATGAACTTCGTTTTTCTCCCCTATTTATTCTCTTTTTGTATACCCCTTTCCTCTTTCATTCTAAAATTTCATCTTATATTTTTCAATCTTTTTTTGAAACCTTTTAAAAATTACAAAAAAAGCCAGAGGTATTCTCTGACTTTACCATTTAAATAAACTTTTGAACAGTATTATTTCGATTTAATTTATAGATCGATAGCAGGAAAAAAACGAGTGCAAAAGCTAGTAAAATGCTGATATTTAACCATAGGCTGCTTAATGCAGCTCCTTGTTGAACACTTTTCAACGTGCTTAATACCCACGTTTGAGGAAGAAAGTCGGCTATTTTCTGCATCACATCCGGCATAAATTCAGGAGGGAAAAAGCACCCTGACAGTAAACAAGTTGGCGTAATAATAAGCGTTTGAAGGCCGTTTGCCGCTTTTGAGCTTTCTGTAAAAGCAACGATTACAAGCGACAAGCCGATGGCTACTAGCCCAAACAAAACTAAAATAAAAAATAGCTGCCACACAGGAATGTTCATATCTACGTGAAAAAGAGTCGTAATACAAACAAGTGTAATCATTACTTGCAAAGTTAATAAAATCATATTTGTCATAACATTAGATATCACGTATTGCCTTGCGCTGACTGGCGAAGCTAGCAGTCTAAAATACGTGCGCTGCTCTTTTTCTTTTGTGATAAGAGCCGATAGATTTACGGCAGAAAAAAGCATAAACATAATTAAATACCCAATTGTCTGCTTGACAATGTTTTGATCGGTTCCTTTGTCTTCAAGTGCATGCGTGGAGACGTGGAATGGCGCTTTTTGATAACTCTCATACATTTGTTTAAACGCAGCGTCATTGCCGCCTGCTGCTTGATTAAGCGCAGAAACATTATCAATATATTGATACAAATAAGACTTAATAAAGCCCGTTACTTCTGCTCCTTTTATCGAAGTAATCGTAATATGATCTGGTTTGTTCGCTTTGACGCTTTCAGAAAACCCTTTTTCAAAAGTAATAACAGCATCAACTTTCTTTGACGTAATCTCATGATCCACTTCTTTGTCAGTGAGCATTTTAACATTCGTTTTATGCAGCCCTTTTAAAAACTGAACGGTGTCTTTTGAGATATCCGTTGAGTCGTGATTGACAACTCCGATATTCACCGAAGTCCCTGCTGTATTTCCATAAATAAGAACGGACATCAAAATACCTGCAATAGGCAAACCAATAACAAGCACAAGCGTCCTTTTGTTTCTAAGCAGCATATTTCTCAGCATATTTGTGACAAGCCACATGATATTTTTCATGTTATAACCCCTCTCTTTTTCTCAAAAGCACAATGGCTGTGCCCAAGAATAAAATAGAGAAGCCTACATTCAACCCGATAACTGAAAGAGAAGCGCCGATATCATTTGTATAAATCAATTTAATAAGTCCATTATTCATCCAGGTTAAAGGTGATACATTGACGAAGCCTTCTCCAGATCCATTTTGAAAATAGGTTCCTCCCACAATACACGACACTTGAATAACGACCATAATAATTGCTCTTGACGCCGCTTCCGTCTTCGTAAGGTAGCTAACTCCTAATCCAAAGCTAATGGCAAAAAGAATCTGAGATACTAACATTACGAGTACTAAGAGTAAATGATCTCCCCAATTCGCATCAAAAAAATATTTAGTCGACATAATGACCACTAATACACAAATGGCGTGAACCAAAACAGTGCCTAAAATTTTCCCGACAAAAATTTCAGCGGTTTTAATCGGTGCGGCTACTAATCGAATTGCTGTATTTCGCATACGCTCTCCTCTAATTAAATAACTCGCTGAGATAGATCCGTACAAAACAATCATGGTGGTCATTGAAATAGCGTAGTAGTCTATTGAATTTGGCTGTTTTTGAGAATGAAGGGATGTTTCTTGAATATAGTCATGCTTAGACGCACGCAGCAGGTTCTCGACTTGCTGAGGATTTACTTTGGCCACTTCCATAGCCACGTTATACTTATCAACAAATGTACTTAACATACCTTGCACCACGTTAAATTCAATGCTGTTTTCTTCATTTCCGTAGAGATTAATGCCTCCGTCTTTCACTTCTACATAAGCTGTATAATGCTGCTCTTTTACTTCTTTTTTTCCATCTTGATCTTTTTTCAACGCTTTAAAGTGAATGCCCGATTTTTCTGCATGTGCAGCAAACTGCTTAAATGCGGCAGATTGTTCATTACTCGTATCGATTTTATAGAGAACATAGCTATCGTCTATCGTCATGTCGTTATTAAAGGCTTGGGACAAAGCTGTTCCTAAAATAAGGACAAGAGCTAGCGGAAAAAGAATCATAAAGATAAATGCACGCTTATCTCGCAGATCACTTTTCATTTCTTTCAAAGCAATTGCAATAATATTCATTCGTTATTCCTCCTTTCTTTTATAAATCTCTTAGACTGCGTCCTGTGAGCGTCAGAAAGACCGTCTCTAAATTTGGTGCTTGTTCTTTAACTGCTTTAACTTCGATATGATGCGTCATTAAATAATGAATGACCTTGTTTAAGTTATTCACTTCGGCGCTTGAATTAATTTTAATGATTCCATCTTCATACGTAACGGCTGTTACGCCTGGAATTTCCTTTAGACCGCTGCAATCTATATCGTCTGCTTCTTTTACTTCAATCCAAATATCTTTTGTATCGGTGATAATCGCTTTCAGCTGCTCTTTTGTTCCTTCAGCAATAATTTTGCCGTGATCAATAATTGCAATTTTTGTACATACCTCTTCTACTTCTTCCATATAGTGACTCGTATAAATGATTGTGCTTCCCATTTCATTTAGCTTTTTTACAGATGTTAAAATATAATTTCGCGACTGAGGATCAATGCCAACCGTCGGTTCATCCATAATGATCAGCTTAGGGCGATGAGCAATTGCGCATGCGATATTTAACCTTCTTTTCATTCCTCCTGAAAAGCTTTTCGGATACGCCTTTTGTTTATCTAAAAGCCCTACAAACGCTAAAGCTTCTTCGACTCGTTCGCTAAGAAGTGATCCTCTTAATCCGTAGAGTCCTGCAAAAAACTTCACATTTTCATAGGCTGTCAAATCTTCATAAATCGCTAAGTCCTGCGGAACAATTCCGATGTTCATCTTTGCGAAATTTCGGTGTTTCTTTATATTTTTCCCAAGTACTTCAATATCGCCGCTGTTGCTTTGAAGAAGACTAGCTACCATATGAATCGTTGTGCTTTTTCCTGCTCCGTTTGTTCCTAAAAACCCAAATATATCTCCTTCTTCTACTTGTAAAGATAAATTATCTACCGCAATAAAATCTCCAAATTTCTTTGTTAATTTTTGAATGGATAATACGTTCATCATTTCACCTCTAGTGTGTTGGTATATCCTTATTTTATGAAAAAAAGGCAAACTTACGTCAGTGCATAAGTTCACCTTTTCCCCATGAGAAATCTCATTATTTACGTATGAAGTTTCTCACCTATCGGCAGCAGTGTGGTAACAGAAAATCCGTTTGCTCCGTCAACAATCACCGTTCCGTTAATGGAAGCAGCGCGCTCTTCCATTCCTGCTATGCCAAGTCCTTTTTGAAACAAGTGAGCGCCTTTCCCATTGTCTTTGACTTCTACTTTCACCATTTTATTTAGTACGTGAAGCTCAATGGCAATCATCGTTGCTTCTGCATATTTTAAAGCGTTTGTAATAGCTTCTGTTATATTTTCATGAATAATTTTCCACTGAATAGGCGTGATAAGATCTAAATTCCCTTTGTATACAAGAGGCATTGCGATACTATGCTTAGCCTCAAATTCACCAATAAATAATTTAAGACGGCTGATTCCTATTTGCTCAGCGGGAGGCTTTATACTTTTTAACGTTAACCTAATTTCTTCAATGCCTTCTTTCGAAATTGTAATCGCATTTTGAAGAAGAGACAGCGCTTTTTCCTCGTCTTGCTTCATTACGTGCTTTGCTGCCTCCATTTGAATAAGCGCTCCTGTCATTGAATGACCAATCTTATCATGAATTTCCTGCGATAGTCGATTTCGCTCTTCTAATTTTGAAGCATATTGAGACTGTCTCACATACTCTTTATTTTCATTCACGTGCTTTTGCAGCTTTTGCATACTTACTCTCATTTCATCAAGCTTTTGTTCATAATTGATTGTCCGCTTTTGATAGAGAGCTGCTCCTGTATAAATAAAAAAAGTAAACGCAGCGACTAACACATACAGAGCTCTAATATCAGAGGGAACTAGCAGCACTGGAAGCAATACAAGCAGCACCATCCATTTTTTTACGACTGATTCTCCAATAAGCTCACAAAGGTTTAGCGGCAAAAGAAGAAAAAACAAAGGATGAAGTTGATACGCACAATATAGAATAAGGACAATTGAAAAAGCAATAAGCATGCGCTTGAACGCGCTCTTTTTCACAATAGACGCGGCGATATTAACACAGCTGTAAAGAAGCAGTGCTAACACAATAGCTGAAATCGAGTGTACATAATTAAACTGAATGTACGTAATAGCCAAAAACAGTATGAGGATGAGCTTGGTCATCATTAATCCGACTTCCATAGTCCTACTTCCCTTTACCGGTTAAATAGTAAATAGCAATTTGAGTACGGTGCTCAAGTCCCGTTTTACTTAAAATCGAACTAATATAGTTTGCTACGGTACCTTCTGAAATAAAAAGCGTTTTAGAAATTTCTTTATTTGAAAGCCCCTTGGCAATCAGTGTCATAATGCTTGTTTCACGCTCGGTAAACTGTGTCATATCCGCTTTTGACTCGCGCTCAGTTGCAGCGTTTAAACTTGATTTAATTTTATCAAGCACAACATCTTGCAGCACCGTATGTCCGTTGAACACGCTTTTGATTGCGTCTCGAATGCGCTCTGGCTCTGTATTTTTTAACAAGTAGCCTTTAGCTCCGTTTTTTACAGCATCAATAATATATTCATCGTCATCAAACGTAGTTAAAATAAGCGGCTTTGCTTTCGTTGACTCTGAAATAAGCTTTGTAGCCTCTACACCGTCCATAACAGGCATTCTTACATCTAACAATGCAATATCGACGGAGTGATTCTTGCAATATTGAACGGCTTCTTGACCATCTTTTAAAGTAGCGACAACGTCGAATTCCTCGTATGTATTTAATATAATTTTCATTCCTTCTCGAATAAACGAATTATCATCTGCAATAATAATAGTAATTTTCATTTCTGCAAGTGAGAAGATCTCACTTTTTTTCACATCCTTTTTTCACATCCATCTGGATGCTTCTCATTTATTGTAGCCATAATAAACCAAAAGTTCAATGCGATAGTTTGCAGTCTTTCTAAACACTAAAAAAGAGCAAACCTCCGCAGGTTTACTCTTTCGTCCTGTTACTTCTGAGCTAACTTAATCATCGTCTCTAAAAGTACGTTTACACCTTTTTCGCATTCTTCCCAAGGAGTGAACTCTTCTTCACAATGACTTTTTCCGTTTACGCTCGGAATAAAAATCATAGCCGTCGGAATATAGCTAGCTAAAAACTGTGCGTCATGTCCAGCTCCGCTGACCATTCGCTTGTAGGAATACCCTAGCGAACGAACCGACTCTTCCACTTCATCACAAACCGTTTTATCAAACCACACGGTATCGCGTCCCCAAAGCTTGGTCACCCGCACTTCGCACCCTTCTAACAGCTCCGCTTGATCAGGCAGTGATTGAATAATTTTTTCCACGGATGCAATGACATCTTCATCCGTATGTCTCGCTTCAAGCGAAAAAATCACTTTATTTGGAATAACGGTATGAATATTAGGCAGTACGTTCATACGCCCCATTGTATAGACTAAATTTGAATCCAATCTGCCGAGCTCATGACGAGCTTCAGCAATCAGGTTATTAGTTGCAAATAGCGCATCTTTCCGCATATCCATCGGCGTCGTACCGGCGTGATCTGACTCCCCCGTAACTTCAATTTCATAGCATACCATTCCGAGCACGCACTCGACTACACCAATTGATTTGGCTTCTCTTTCTAAAATAGGCCCTTGCTCAATATGTAATTCTACAAATGCCGATGCTTCAGTAAGACGGTTACTTCTATCGCCTTCATATCCGCATGATTGAAGGGCTTGCTTAAACGTCACGCCGTCAACATCTGTCTTCTTCATCATAACGTCTTTTTGAAACTTGCCCGATAAAATACCTGAAGCCATCATAGAAGGCTCAAAACGCGCTCCTTCTTCATTCGTAAAGTTAACAATCATAATCGGCACCTTCGGCTTAATATTATGTTCAACCAGCGTCCTTACTAACTCTAACCCTGCAACTACACCGAGGATTCCATCAAACCTTCCGCCTTTTTTTACGCTGTCCATGTGTGAGCCAATCACAACAGGCGGCTTATCTTCTAGCCCTTCAAGCGTGGCGTAAATACATCCAAGGTCATCGATTTTAATATCCATTCCAAGATCCCGGCAGCATGAGCAAAAATAATCTCGTGCTAGGCGATCTTCTTCTGACAGCGCTAGGCGGGTTACACCGTTATTAGGTGTTCGTCCATAATCGGCAAATCGTTCAAGCGTATTTTTTAACCTTTCTCCATTCACTGCTACTTTTTGTCGTTGCAACTCAACCACTCTCCTCATTATTTGGTTATAAAGTGCGTCTAAGATGCTGTGTTAATGAATATCATTCATTATGACATAAAATAGGCGATATCACTTGAAGTCTGTTAGAACCCCTTCCATTGTTTTTGTAATGAAAGTGCGCAGCTTGCCTTATGTATCTATTAGCTTCAAAACGTAAATTTCCTGCTTTTTTCTATGAATAATGCACGCGTTATTTATGCATTTTTATTATAAAAATAGCGATAGGTTTTTTTCAAAAAAAAGAGAATTAGTTATTATACTAACTCTCCTCTACACACTTACTTTTTATTTGCTTTCTTCGCAATCGCAATCATTGTAGCCAAAACACCAACTGTAATAATCACAATAGCAATTACGGCAGTGGTAATAATAATTCCTGATGTCACTTCTGAAACACCCATTAGTTTACGTTCTCCTTTTGTGCCTGACCTATTTATCTAAATCAGCATATTGATCGATTTATTCCTATTATATACGAACTTGTAAAGCGACGAAATATGTGACACATAATTGACATACTGTTTATATGTTTTCTTTTAATTCTACGTTTTATTTAAGAAAATACGGGAATAATTCAAACATATATAAGAAATACTCTTTATTTCTTTAAAGAAGTATTGTAATATAAATGTAACAATTGTAATATTAACAGCATGAATGTTACATATATTTCAATGAATGAGTAGGAGGGAAATGGAAATGAAAAAATTTGGAATAATCTTAGCATCACTTGCTCTTTTCTTTTCACTAAGCACAGGAGTTACAGCTCAAGCAGCATCACAAAATCTATCAACGACTAATGCGGTAAAAATTGCAGCAAACGCAAGCAACCATTTCTGGAATGCACTTCATGGATCTAAAGGTAATTTATGTACTCAAAAAACATTTAATTATAAAGGCACTCAGTACTCATATCTTTGTCAAGATTTTAATACAAAAAGCAAACTAGTAAGCTACTTATCTGAAACGTTTACAAACAGTGCTATTCAAAAAGGATTAACAAATTATCGCTACATCACATATAACGGAAAGCTTGCTCGTCCTGTCGGTGACGGATTCAGCATGCTAGAGTGGAACAAAGCAAAAGCAAAACTAACTTATCAGCGCGCCGATGTTCGCTCTTATCAATTTACGGTTCCAACAGTTGACGGAGGAAGTGTAAAACGCACCGTTACATTTTATAAATCTGGTTCACAGTGGAAAGTAAATAAGTTTGATGCTGTACTATAAGCAATATAAAAAACAAGGTCTTCTAAGGCCTTGTTTTTTTATGCTCTCTCTTCCGCTCTTTATTAAAGAAGTTTCACTTTATTTTCACCAACTCCCCTTATAGTATGGAGACACACTACTACTTATTCGATACATTGTCATCGGAGGATTTTATATGAACATACTACAAAAAAGAACGGCTTTTATCGTAACGGCAGCTTTTCTTTTAGCATTTGTTTTCAGTATCGTTTCACTATCACACTATAAAGGAGAAGAACATTTATTTTCAATTCAAGAAAGTCATCAGTTAAAAAAGATTACGAATGGTATATCTGTTCTTGATAATAACTCAAGAGATCATCGTCTTCCTTCAGGAAACGGTCCTGCTTCACCCAGCAATTCCGGAGAACACGTAACGCCTTTTCATAATCTATCTATGGATAACGGTGCCGGAAGTCAAGGAGCTAATAAAGACTATGAAACGCCGCTAGCTCTTTATACGGTGGGCTTTTTTATAGCAGCAGCTTTCGTTTACGGATTAGTAAAGAAAAAGAAATGGCATCATTCGATAGGGCATTCTCGCGTTATTTTATGGTCATTACTTGGCACTGGACTATTTATCCGGATTGCACTGATTCCGTGGGTAGGCTCTCATATGGATGCGTCGCTTTTCAAAAACTGGGCATCGGTTGCGGCTAATCATTTTTCAAATTTCTACGCTAAAAGCGAAAGCGATTATCCGCCGTTTTATATTTATATCTTGTTTATCGTTGGGAAAGTTGGCAGTTTACCGGATTTTCAGCAGTATTTTTCGCTGTTGATTAAAATTCCGCCTATTTTAGCAGATGTTGTCACATCTTATTTACTCTATCGTTTAGCTCGTAAATACTTGGCACCTTCTTTTGCATACCTGTTAGCAATTGGGTATTTATTTAATCCGGCCATTTTAGTTAATTCAACGTTTTGGGGACAAGTCGATTCATTTTTCACTTTACTTATTGTCCTAGCCATTGTAATGATTACGGAAAAACGAATTTACGCGTCGGCCGTTATTTTTACAGCAGCGGTCTTAATGAAGCCGCAGGCGATTATTATCCTGCCTATTTTGTTTTTCGAGCTCATTCGCCTGAAGCAAGTGAAGCATTTCTTCGGCATTGCTTTAACGGCGGCTTTCACTGCTGGGGTGATTTTATTGCCTTTTTCAGTCGGAAAAAGTCCAACGTGGATTATTGATTTATTTTCATCCACCATTGGAGAGTACCCGTATGCTTCTGTTAACGCCTACAACTTTTATAGTTTAATAGGCGCAAACTATAAAGACAGCTCTGCAACGCTGCTGTTTTTCAGCTATCATACGTGGGGACTTATTTTTATCGTCGCGACAACTATTTTTTCTTGGCTTATTTATATAAAAGGACGGAGCTTTAAATACGCCGCTCTTGCAGCGCTTATTCAAATTTCAGGGGTATTTACGTTTTCTTCAAGCATGCATGAACGCTACTTATTTCCAGCAGCAGCGCTTGCTTTAGTGGCTTATATTTATTTAAAAGACAAAAACTTGCTTTACTTATCCCTTGGATTTAGCATCAGTATTTTTATGAACACTTTTTTTGTTTTATACGGCGACAGCAATATGCAAAACAGCACTTCATACCCGTTTTCTATGTTTGCTACGTCGATGCTAAACGTTTTGCTTGTTGTTTATTTAGTAAAAGTTGCTTGGAATTTAGTCCAAAAAAGTACGGTTTTAAAAACGGCATAATACAAAAAGCTCAGTGAGTATGATTGATCACTGAGCTTTTTTACATAACAAGCGACATGCCTGGCGCGTCTTCTTCTCTTTCTTGAAATCCTAATTTTTTATAAAAATGATGCTTTCCTTTTGCTGCAAACAGCTGAATCGATTCAATTCCGCTTTCTTGGCATTTCGTCAACAGCTCTTGAATAATTTGCTTTCCAAGTCCTTTGTTTTGGTACGAGGGATCAACCATCACGTCGCAAATAAGCGCTTGGTAAATTCCGTCTGAAATCATACGACCGAATGCAATCAATTGTTCATTATCATAAATACCGACTCTAAACCAGCTGTTGGCTGCCGCTTCAAACAGCTGTTCTTTTGTATAATTGCCTTTTTTACTTTTATGTAATCCGCTCGCTTCATGCAAAGCAGCAAACTGCTCAAATAACGGAACCTCTTTTTTTATTACGTAAGACACGTTCATTCTCCTCTCAATACCGTTGCTTTCTATATTATATTTATACATCAAAAAGAATAATAATTCAACATTTTTATCTAGTTATCTTGTTACCCTTTCTCCAAATAAAAAAACTGCCAAACGGCAGTTTTTTAGGCTTGTGCTGATTTTTTTCGTTTTTTAAGATCAATTCCTGCAATAATAAGCAAAATGATTCCAAGAGCGATCATGATTTTACTCACTGTTTCTACCCATTCCGGTGCACCTTCAGCAAGTAAAAGTGAAAATCCAATGATATAAACCGGAAACCCAACGAGAGCCCAAGGGGATTTCACCTTCTTTGTCTTCATATATAGGATCTCCTCCTTCTTTACAGATTCCATGTAGGCTGTATATGATGAGTTTATCAGAAAAAATTGGAAACGACAAAGGAGATAAACGCATGCATACGTTGCCTCAAACATTTTGTGATACAATTACTCACCTTCACTCTCATAAAGGCCAAAAGTGGCTAACTGACTTTCCTCAGCTGATTCGCTACTGCGAACAGCGATGGCATATCACCATTCACAGTCACTTCCCTCTTTCTTACCACTTTGTTGCTCCTGCGCGCAAAGCAGATGGAAGCGAACTAGTTGTAAAACTCTTTGTAGAGCCTTCAGAGCTGCTTCATGAGCAAGAAGCACTGACAGCAATAGCTGGTGAGAACACGGTAAAAATAGTGGACAGCGATGCTGAAAAAGGCATTTTACTGCTTGAAAAGCTATCTCCCGGATGCCCGCTTTCCTCTTTATCAACTAAAGAAGAGGCTGCGTTAATCGCTGCTCGGCTCATGAAATCTCTGTGGCGCATGCCTCAATCAGACTCCACTATCGAAGAAACAGCCGTTAAAAGAGAGAAGCAGCTTCGAGAGTATACACAAATGTATCCAAGCGGCATTGATTTTCTTTCTTCCGAAACGCTTCAACACGCGCTAGCCGTTTTCTCTGAATTAAACCGGACTTCTCAGCAGCTTTTTTTGCTTCACGGAGACTTGCATCATGATAACATCTTACAGTCTGGTGAAGCGTGGAAAATAATTGATCCAAAAGGGTTAATTGGAGAAAAAGAGTACGAAATTATCCCTTTTCTTTTAAATCATCTGCCTAAGACAAACGTAGCAGAGACAATTGACCATCGAACCAATATATTTGTAAAAGAACTGAACGTAAGTAAAAAACGCATTTTACTGTGGGGATACGCTCATTCTGTATTAGCCACTTGCTGGTTAATAGAAGACCGCCAAGACACCGCTTCTTTTTTACGTGCTATAGAAGCATTTCAGCACTTATTTAAGTACTATTACGGGCATAAAAAATAAGAGCCGACATTTGGCTCTTATTTTTTGCATTTCTCTGCGACAAGCTCATATGATTTTAATCGGTCAGCCGGATCGTGCGTAATGGTGACAAGCATGAGTTCATCCGCTCCGTAGCGTGCTTTAACTTCTTGAAGGCGCTCATGCACTTCTTCTGGATTTCCGATAATCATGGCTTCTTTCATCTTCGTCATTTTTTTCTCTTCTTCTTCTGTCAGCGGATAGCTGGCCGCTTCTTTAATAGAAGGCACACCTTTTGCTTCCATTTTATCCTGTTGAATTTTCCATACGAGTGAGCTCGTTGCGATGCGATACGCTTGCTCCGTTGTTTCAGCGCAAATGACCGATACAGTGACAATCGCATAGGGCTGATCTCCGTTTCGTCTCGGCTGAAACGCCTGTTTGTACTGATCAATAATAGCTGAACCGTCTTGTTCACTCATAAACTGTCCAAACGTATAGGCCATTCCGTTTCTAGCAGCGAGCTCGGCACTTTTTTTACTTGTGCCAAGCAGCCACGGTTCTGGAGAGACAGGCGGAAGCGGCGAAGCTGAAAGCTTGGCGTATTCATGTTCAGCCGGAAATTTATCGTCTAAAAACTGCAGAAGCTCTTCAACAAGTTCAGGCATTTTAAATACTTGCTGCAAGAAGTTATCCGACAGCGCATTTGTTGCTTCAGCCGATCCACCCGGCGCGCGCCCAATCCCTAAATCAACGCGCCCTGGAAACAGCGTTGCCAGCATGTTATACGTTTCCGCTACTTTATACGGCTTGTAGTGAGGCAGCAGCACCGCTCCCGATCCAATTCGAATTCTATTAGTCTGTGCGCCGATATAGCCAAGCATCACTTCAGGAGCCGAACAGGCAAGTCCAGACAAATCATGGTGCTCTGCAATCCAGTAGCGCTCATAGCCAAGCTTGTCACCCGCTTTGGCCAGCTGCCTCGATGCTTCTAACGCTTCCGCTGGGGTCTGATGGGATGGAACGGGTGATTGGTCGAGTATACTTACTTTCATCACGCATCTTCTCCTTATTCGTTCACTTCAATTAAACTTAATGAAAAATCCCCTACCTGGCCTTTTTCATATAAATTTGTAAAAGACGTAGAGTACTGATGAATCGTTCCTTGAAAATCGAGATCTTCTTCCGGGACATTTACATGAAAAGTACCTTTATATAAAAGTGTAGTAATATCATGATATTCCTCACTTGTTACCTTAAAATCAACTGAAACTTTTGTTTTGCCTTTTACAATTTCTTGTTCATAGCTGTAAATTTGAATAGGCATATCATTTAATACAATTTCTTGTACCACGTTAAATCGTCTCCTTTTTTAGTGCGTATGAAAAATAATAGCACTTGAAGAAGTCATGAGCAAATAAAAGAGCTTCTGGTTGCGCATGCAAAAAAAGCATGGCTTTTCGCCATGCTTGTAGTCCAAAAACGATCTTATACGCGCTTTGTACGCGTGCGTTTGAATACGAAATAAAGAACAATAATCACAAATGCCGCAACTACAAACGGAAGCGTATATTTGCTTGCTACGTCTTCAATGTTCGCCCAGTTCTCCCCTAGCTTTCCGCCTAAGTAAATAAATAAAATCGACCAAGGAATCATCGCTAACACGGTTAAAGACGTAAACTTCCAAAACGGCATTTTAGCAATACCTGCAGGAATCGAAATTGCATGTCGAACAACCGGGACAAAACGAGCGGAGAAAACAACGCCCGCGCCGTATTTATTAAACCAGTTTTCCGCAAGATCAATATGCTTATCATGAATGAATAAGTACTTGCCGTATTTTTGAAGAAACGGACGTCCTCCGTAGGCTCCAATCCAATATAAAAACCACTGTGCAATCGTCCCGCCAATAATTCCGGCAATGACTGCTCCAGGAAAACTAATCATGCCTTGAGAAATCATATACCCTCCGTAAGCTAGTACAATTTCACTTGGAATGATTTCAATCATTAAGCCGAGCGCAATACCTAAATAGCCAAGGCTCGTTAAAAAATCCAAAATACTCGCAACAAATGAACTCACCTTTAATCACCTTACTCATTCTTTAATAATTTTACACTACTACTATATTCCAACCATCAGTATAAAAGGAAACTATGAACTCACTATGAACAGCTTACTTCCCTGTTGACTGCCGGTACCTTTTCCGCAGCTCATGCGTATGCAGATCTGCTAGGCGGACCGGAATCGGAAGCTTACTTTCTTTTGAAATAAAATGCATCATAAGCTGATACGACATGTCCAAATCAATATAGTTTCCGCACGACAGAAAAATGGGCTTTACCCCTTTAGCTGTCCTTACTACTCTACCATAAACTTCGCCATCAATCACAATATCTTCATAGGCGCCCTCTGTATCTTCAGGCATAACGTAATCATGTCCCTTGATCTTTAAATAGCTTTTGCCAATTCCAACGGTAGGTTTATTGAGAAAAAACGAAGCATGTGTGGCTACTCCCATATGCTCGTAGTGCAAATATCCGTTGCCATCAAATAAAAACACGTCGGGCTCTACCTGAAGTTTTTTAGCCGCTTCAAGAATTAAAGGAAGCTCTCGAAAAGCTAGGAATCCAGGAAGATAAGGAACGGTTACTTCTCCTACACTGTGCACTTTTTCCACAACGTTTTTCGTCTGATAATCAACCACTACAATGCTGCACGCTCCGTGAGATATGCCGTTTTCTTCCCAGTACGCAACATCAACACCAGCACAGTTATGTATATGCGTCATTTTGACGCGTGATGTTAAATCAATTTGTGCTTTTAGCTTTTGCTGAAGCGTCCGGCACTCCTCTTTCGTTTGCATCGTAAACGCATGTATGTACTGAATATCCATGTTCCATTCCTTTCATTGACTGACTCACCTATTATACAACTATTTTCTAAGAAATTCCTATTCTTTTTTTCACACCTTCTATTATAGCGCTGTTTCCTTAACGTTTGATTAAAATCGCTATTCGTTTACGCATTTTTTGTAAACATCATCATGAAAAAATCCCTATTTTTCTTTACGAAATGTCAACGTTTTCTACACACTTCCTCTATATCAGCATCACATTTTTTCGTTACGCTATTTCTATACCAACGCATAGGAGAGAAATGTGATGAAAAAATATTTAGCTGGTTTAAGCGCCGTCGCCTTGTTATGCTGTTCAATCGCCTCTTCTGCTTTTGCACGCACGGAAGAAAAACTCACAAATATCGCGCACCGAGGAGCCTCTGCCTACGCACCTGAAAATACAATGGCTGCTTTTCACCAAGCGTTAGAAATGAATGCGGATTACATTGAACTTGACGTGCAGCAAAGCAAAGACGGTGTACTCGTTATTATGCATGACCGTACCGTAGACCGAACGACAAACGGAAGCGGACACGTTCGAGAGTTAACGTACGCGGAGCTTCAGCGCTTGGACGCAGGAAGCTGGAAAGGGGATTCGTTTGCGAATGAAAAAATTCCAACTCTTTCACAAGTGTTAGATGAATTTCAAGGAAAAATCGGTATATTAATAGAGTTAAAAGCCCCAGAACTTTACCCCGGAATTGAAAAAAAAGTAGCTTTTGAAATCAACAAGCGACAGGTCAATCACGTTATCATTCAGTCTTTTAACGTTTCATCCATGAAAAAAATGCATGAGCTTCTCCCAAACGTTCCTATAGGCATACTAACTTCTTCACAGCGAGACGCAAGCCCAAATTCAATCCAGCAATTCGCCGCTTTTGCCACTTACTTTAACCCGTCTTATGACATCCTAACGCCTGCTCTTATCCACCAAGTCCATTCTGCCGGAATGAAAATATCGCCGTGGTCTGGAACCAAGCGGCTTCCCGCTTCATTTTTGTGGAAAACAAAAAGTGACGGAGTGATTACAAATTATCCTGATGAAGTGAATTGGGTGCAAACATCAAGTGCTATCGGACAACAGCTCGAAAAAGGAAGCGCACGCCGAGTAATTACACTTGCCGTCACAATGTGGCCATAGTTCCTGTAATCTTTTACTAGTAACCTCGTCTTCCTTACTGCCTTTTTAACGCTTCAATACGTTTAATTTCACTGAAATACTGAAAGTTCCCTTTAAAACATCTCTCCATCGTTTTAAAAAACTGCTCCGCTCCTCCTAACACCATCATAAAAAAGTCTTGTTTTGGAAGCACTGCTTTTACGGGAGGAGATGTATGCAAGGTATACAGTACAAACTGTTCAGAAGCCGATTTTAAGGTTAATACTAACGGTTGATCTGGAAAATTCATCTCTCCATATCCGGTCTCTTTTAAACTCTCCATTGCATCCAACAAATAAAGCCACATCCCATCTATAACATCCCACGCAGATGCATCAAGAAGCGGCTCACCGTAGTATTCAAGCTTAATAGCTCCTTCAAGACAGGTAAAATCAAACTGATTACCGTAACGAATGAGTTCTTCTTCGTTTGATATATCGATAAAATAGTGCGATTCCTTTTCATATAGAGATGATAAATCGGTAATCAAAATACCTGGACGCTTAATGAATGTTTGAACACGAAACAACATTATCCCTCCATGCCCTGTTTGCTTTCACAGCTCAAATAAATTTTCTCCGTCCTTATTTACCCAATACTTTTCTATTTTTGGAATCAAACCTGTAAAGTCTTCATACGTTCCTTTCCAATCTCTTGGAACGTATTCTTCAAATGAAGCCGGCTCAGGAAACAGTGAGAAGAACGTTTTTTGATCAAAGTTCACTAAAAACGAAGGGCTAAAGTCTAATACATCTTCTTCATCTACGCTTTCTATTTTATTTTCAAACAGCTTTAAAAGAGTAGCTGTGTCTGCTTGATACGACTCTATACGTTGTAAAAAAAGCTCAGCATTTTCACTGCTAAGAACCTCGATTCCTTTTCGTTCAGGTTCCATGTATTCATTAACCGCTGAACCACCTTCACTTTCAAAAGCTTGTGCAAACTTCACATAATCCAAGTACCATAGCTCTCGGTCGGTCACATACCATTGAAACTGCTTTTTATGTATCACTCCGACAATTACGTTTTCAACATATATAGGTTCTAGCATGAGATGGACCTCCTTGCTTTTATTAGCTTTGTGACCTGTTATATACAATTTAATTAATCTTTAAGCACTCTCTTTTGTACTTTTTCATTCAGTTTCGCTTTAAATATTCAGCAATTTCTATTTGTCCAAATTCCTTAACATATCGGTACGCATCCATATCCTCGATATTCTCTCCGGTATATTGAACGGAAATATCTATACCTTGATTAACTAGATATCCAACTACTTTTTTATGACCACCGTAAATTGCTGCAAATAAAGGATTTCTTTTTGCCAAGCTTACATCTAGTTCTGCTCCAGATTGGATTAAGTACTGTACTATTTCTACATGCCCCTCACCTGCTGCGACTCGTAAGGGAGAAGCATCAAATATATCACCTTTTGTATTTACATCGATTCCTTTATGCACTAGATACTCTACTATTTCCATCTGTCCTTTTTTTGCTGCTATATGCAACCAGCTACCAAATGGAGTCATGGTGTGTAGAATTGTTTTATTACTACCTATTAGTTCTTTGACTGAGTTAATGTCACCACGTTTAATTGCATTCCTTATTGCTTTATTGACGCTGTTTTTCTCCAAAGCATATCCCCCTTAATGTAGTCGCCCATTATTGCCGTGTTTTAATATAGACATCTCCCTCAATAATTTAGCTGTTTCTACCGTTTTTGCTTTTAAATAGTTGTGATCAATTAAAATCACTGTCGTATTTGTAGTTCTTTTAACACTTTTGTTCGCAGATCATTCATTGTTTTCCTATTCGTATCATCATTTAATAAAGAAGTTAATCTTTCTATGTAACTATCCGCATTCTCTATACATCTTTCAAAACCATTTATAAAATGCTCTACTAATGTATCATCCACTAAAGCAATGGGTTCGGGGTAATATTCGACGCCTTCTCTTTCAAATGCTTTTCTACTAGTATAAGCAACTGCATCAATAATACAGTCCCAGACTATCACATCTGTTTTATTATCTGACATCTCTTGAATTATTGTGATACCATTTTCCTCGTGATCTAATAATTCATAAAGAGTATCTCCACTATTTTCTTTGTCTTTTAACCCTTCCCAGCATTTACATATAACTTTCCGGGCTAAAATTTGATCTTCCGTACGAGAAAGTAACGGTACCACTTTTTCTGAAAGTGCCAAAAAAAATATCACTTTATCATGTTCTGTTAAACTATTGAAGTTAGCATTAGTCATTCTTAAACTCCGTTTCCATTTCCCTCACTATGATGAGCTTAACGCCTCCGTCCATATATCTTTTGCTCTTCTATGATTAGGAAAGAAAGTTTTTTATGATCTTTTTATCATATTCATCTTCTGAAATAATCCCTAAGTACTTATACTCCCAAATCACCTGTTGTTCATACGGGTCAACAGTAAGAATATCTTCATACCCGTAGTCTATCTCAAATTTCCCATCATGACCTAAATGCAAAGTTAAACTTGTCCATATCTCCTGCTTGTTTTCTATAAATACATCTAACAACTCACGAAAGCACTCTAACTGTTTATCTAATAACACTAAGTAGCTCTGTTCTGACACCTCAAATAGTTCAGGTATATCATGACTATATATAGGTTCATCGCTTCCTTTTGGATAATAAAAGAAATACGTTGCTTGAGAACCTTCTCCTACTTCTGCATACAAATAGATTTCTCGCCAGTCTTCTTGTATCATTTCCTTTAAATTATCGGCCACCTTTTGATAAATATTATTAAGCTTTAATTCCATCTACTGTCCACCTTCTGCTTTAAATATTCAGCAATTTCTATTTGTCCTCGTTCAATCGCAAATGTGTAAGCATCCATTTCTTTCATGTTTTCACCAGAGTATGTGATCGATATATTAATATGATTCTCAACTAACAGTTTAACCATCTCAAAATGACCGTTATATATGGCAGCAAACAGCGGATTTCTATCTGGTTCACTGATATCAATTTCAATATTATGGTTAATAAGATACTTAGCAATATCTATATGTCCTTTTGCAGCCGCTCTTTCTAAGGCATTGGCAGAAAAAGTTCCTCCTTGTGCATTAACATCTATTCCAGCACAAATAAAGTACTGGACGATTTCTAAATGACCATGAGCTGTCGCTACATGTAGCCATGTGCCAAAAGGTGTGACCCATGTTAACATTTCTGGCTCTTTCTCAAGTAAGTCTCTCACCTTATTTAAGTGACCACCTTTTATAGCACCTCTAATAGCTTTTGTCATTTGAGTTATTTCCATTTTTCGTTTTCCCTCTACTTTCTACCTTGTAGAATTCTCTCCAAAATATATCGTCTCTCTGCTTGGTGTAATGCGCTGTAGTGTGGGGAGCTTATTGTCTATAGCAAGACTCGATTCGTTGCTTCTTCATATACTCCTACTAGTCTTCGATACTATAATTTTGTTTGATTTTATGTAAAAGAGCCATCACTTTTTCTTTATCATGGGCATGATCTTCAATATATACGTGGCAAATTTTGTTCAAATAAGTTAAAAACGTTTCATAATCAACAATAACACTTTTGTCAGTGTCACCCGTACCGTCTAGAAATTCAATGCCGTTTTCCACATAGCCCTCTTCCCACGGCTCTAAGTCCCCTGAAAATGTACAAGTGTAGTACTCATTTCCATAACCAGTTTCCTCTGAAAAATAATGTAAGACTTTTAAAAATTTTTGATCTGATAAAGCGCTATAAAAACTTATCATGGGAGACAACGTACAATCTATATCATGAAATAATTCTACGATCTTCTTCATTCGTATCCCCTTTTTATAATTAATTGAATCAACATTTACTATTTGATCACGACTACTTCTATGAGAGCCTCAAAAAATCCACAATTATTTTCATGCCCTACTTTAGCTGCGGATTAATGAAGCATAGCTAAAAATTCTTTGAATGTATCTGCAACAGGATACGTGTTCGGCTCAAGCTCAGCAGAATTTTCATGATCTCATACACAAACGCTAGGGTTATCTCTTGAATTTCTATAATCTAAACACACAAAATCTCCTGCAAATAACATTGCGATTGGTAATAAAGCTACTCCCAATAAATCTCCATCATCTGTAAGCCGATCCTCTAATTGAGTCCACGTTACATCAATGTCAAACGTACCAGCTTCATTGTTCTCTGGGGCTTCAAGAATACATAAAAACCTTATTAATACATAGCTATGACTCTTCACTTTAAAAGCTTTTGCTTCTGGAGAAGCCCCGTTATTTCTTTTTATCATTTGTTTATAGTCTGGAGGTAATTTCACTCTCCAAAACGCTTCCTTTTCAGCTAGTAAATTATCCGATGGTAATGGATAAATGATTGAATCTTTTTTTATTTCCATTGAATGTACGCCTTCTCTGTAGTATTCTTTCATTCCCTATTGTAATATGTATATTTAACATAATGAATTACACTATAAGCTGTTCATTTTTTATCTATCTTTTACAGCCTCGAGATATCTCTTTAGATGCTTTTGTCCTAGCTTACTTTTTGGCAAGATACTAAGGTATTCATATTTCCATATTGTCTTCCTAGCATGGGAATCTGCGGCTGAAAGATCATCATAATTAAATTGAATCGTAAACGTTTCTTTGTGATTAAAAATTAAAGTGAAGCTGGTCCATGGCTCTTGGTTCTCACTTCCGGTAAACACTTTCCACAATTCTTGGATGCAGTCTAATAATTTGTTCCATTGTTTAACATAGTCTTCTTCACTTACAGCAAAAATTTCAGGAATGTCATGACTGTATATAATTTCATCACTGTTATTAGGATAATAATAGAAGTACACTGTTTGGGCACCATCAACAACTTCACCATAAAGATAAACTTTAGAACACGCTTCCGGAATGGTCTCTATTACGATATTGCCCATGTCTTGATATAGCTTATTCACTTTTTCTTCGTTCATCTAACATTCCTCCTGCTGCCTTGTTAAATTGCCTAAGAAGCCCTAGCAAAATATTAAAGTCTATTACGTTTCACCTTTTCAAACCACTCATTAGCATTATAACTAGCGGTTTTAACATCATCATTTGTATAAACCAACTCGTAATTGTATTCCGCTGTAAAGTGGCCGCTCTTCACATCATAAATTAATTTCATCTCCGTTGGCATGTCTCTGTTATTTTCTTTACACAGCGCTTCAATTTTTTCAATATCTTCATTTAAAATATCTAATACCATAAATCCTCTTTTCGGAGATGTATCATATCTTTCACCCTCATCCTCTAAGGCGTCGTTCACTTGATGAGATTTTACATATTGATTGTTAATAAGATAAAAAAACTTACTAGCGATAATGTTTCCTTCACACGAAGCATAGATATACACTTTGTCGGCTCTATCGTTAATATACTCTATACAAATTGATATCATATCAGCTTGGAGTTCACTGAATCGGTCTTCAAATTCTTTCATATGATGTTGCACCTCGCTTATAAACTTTTAATTCTACGCTTGTAAAATGTTCCCTTGATGCAATTCTTTAGGGTTAATTTAGTACCTTCATGAGGTGGGAATTTAACCAAAAATACTGGATTTATGCTAAATTGGATTATTGGGATACTCATTTAAATACTTATTGATTGATTAAAGTCTTGCTTTCGCTATCATCTGGTTCTGTTCCTAAATATTTATATTCCCAAATCACTAGCTGGTCATCAAAGCTATAATCCGTGTCAAACCAATTTGTATAATCATAATGCACCTTCAATTTGCCATCGCTATTAACAGATAGTGTAAAAGAGTACCAAAGTTCTTGCTGATTATCTTTAAAAACGTTTCTTAATCTTTTACTTAACTCAAATAAAGCTCGATCCTTCATTTTATAAAATTCTTTATCAATATCGTCGTATTCACAAGGAATTTCTAAACTATATTTATAGTTCTTTTCATTCTCAAGGGTATTATAAAAAAAGTAAGTGCCTCCGCCCGTTTCGGATATTTGAGCGTAAAAATAAATCTTTGTCCATTTGGTAGGAATCATTTCATTCACTGTTTCAGAAATTCCCCTATAAATTTGATTTATTTCTGTTTCCATACTCAATATGTTCGACCACCTAACTGTTTTTCCAGTTTATAACGCGTTCCTTACTGTACCATCCATTAATGTTTCTCTATAACTATTATAAACCACTACAATAAACTCACCATTACTCTTATCATAAAACACTAAAGTACTAAATACTTTCTCTCTACTTCCTGCATTGCATTCTTTACATTTCAAATACTAACTTTTTACTCCAACATAAAAAAAGAATTCGACTCTTTTCGAATTCTTTTCCTAATTTAACAACTTCTCTCCTCATTTTTTTGCTCTTAAGCAATTTGTACCACCTGCATGAGAGACAATCTAAACCCAATCAATTTTCAGTCATCCTTTGCTTTAAATATTCAGCAATCTCAGTCTGCCCAAACTCTCTTGCATATTCATAGGCATTCATATTTTTGATATTTTCTCCCGTGTATCTAATCGACACATCTATTCCTTTTTGCACTAAATATTTAACTACTTCTTGATGCCCCCCATAAATTGCTCCAAACAGTGGATTTCTCTTCGCTAAGCTCACATCTAGTTCTGCTCCAGATTCTATTAAATACTTTACTATCTCTAAATTACCGGACCCAGCTGCTAAATTTAACGCAGAAGCATCAAATGTCCCGCCTTTCGCATTAACGTCAATTCCTTTTTCAACTAAATATCGGACGATTTGAAGGTTCTCTTTTTTAACCGCTACATGTAACCACGTACCAAATACATTCACGGTATTCAAAGTCTCTATATCATCGCCTATTAGTTTTTTCACTGCGTTAATATCGCCAGTTTTAATGGCATTTCTTATCAATTTCTTACTATGGTTTCGGTTCACTATGCAAACTCCTTCATTATCATCTACTCAAATAGGATCATTCGGAAATTCACTATCGTACTTTGCAATTAATGCTCTATCTTTTTCTTCACTTGCTTCTTCACCTAGATATTTACGTTTCCAAATCATCATTTGGTCACTAAAACTATACTTTGTATCGAACCAATTCGTATAATCATAGTGTATGTTCAACTTCCTGTTACTATCTACAGACATTGTAAATGAATACCAAAGCTCTTGATGATTATTTTCAAAACTGCTTCTTAATTGATTGCTCAATTCAAACAGTTTTCTTTTACATTTTTTAAATTCTTGTTGATCCACATGATACTCAAACGGGATTTTCAAACTATACGTAAAACTTTGTGTATTGTGAGGTGTATTATAAAAAAAATAAATACTTCCCCCATTCTTCTGGTATCATTTTATTCACTGTTTCAGCTATTTCTTTATGTAATTGCTTCATTTCATTTTCCACTTTTAGCAACCTCCGATACATTTGACCTTAATGAAACACCAACAAAAGCGGTCTCACCTGCCACTCTTTTCATGACTTCAGTTCGCTCAAATTCTATACCTGCCATTCTTCCAGATTCAGCTGCTTGATATGTATATCTAACTTTCCTTATGTATTTCGGATTTAGACCTAACTCTTTTCTCTTGTTATAACGCGTTTATTACTCCCTAAGGTTAGTTACTAATTCATTATATTTTAAAAATATCAACCGCATCTCCTGGAGATTTATTAATAAGGAGTTCAGGAATGTTTGGATTACTCTTCTTTAATTTATATTTTTGAATATTTGTTAATTCAGGATTGAAAGAAATATCCTGAGATGTAAACTCTAAGTTTATGAGTTTATTGTAAACTTCCCCTAAAAAATTTTTCCAATTTTTCAAGGAAGAATTTGAAACCTCACCAGGATCTTCTAACATACGATACCCGTCTGCATAATGAAACATCAGTAAACCTGTTCCAAAATCACAAGCTGCATTTTCTAGAATAACTGTTGGCACTTCAAACCCACTATTCCAGTTATAATTTGCAGCAGAGTAATGAAGCAATAGAGAGTTATTAGTATTCAATAAATAACTTATTATATAATCCTTATCTGTGCTATTAAGTAACTGTTGAAGAAAATGAATATCGTCCTTATCCATAAGTTCTTGCCTCCTTTTTAAAAAACTCAAATGCTATAAATTATTGATTATTGCTGTTAAAATTCTCTTCATATCTTTTCATTTTCATCATTTGTTCTTTATCTTTTTCATCCGCTAATTCTCTACTTAAATATTTGTACTCGAAAATCCCGCATCTTCACTTTGTGCTTACTGCTTCCTTTATTTGTATAGCCTTAATAATTATTTAAATAGGATTATTTGGATATTCTTTTAAATACTGATCTATTAAACTTTTAGTTTTTTCATCCGCCGGTGCTTCATCTAAATATTTATACTTCCAAATCTTTTTCTGTGCTACAAATCCGTAATCTGTATTCAACCAATCTGTATAATCAAATGATACAGAGAACTTCCCTGTTTGCTCTAACATTAGCGTAAAAGAATACCATAGTTCCTGGTTATTTTCTTTAAAGATTTCCCTGAGCTGTTCACTAAGATCAAAAAGCTTATCTTCTTCATTATTAAATTCTAGTTCCGATATGTTAAATTGTTTTGGTATATCTAGACTATACGTGTAGCTATTATCTCTAATTGATTTATAAAAAAAGTAAACTCGTCCCCCTGATTCATCAATCTGTGCATAAAAATAAAATTTCTCCCATTCTTCTGGAATCATATTATTAACCGTTTCTGCTATTTCTTGATACAATTCCTGTAACTGGCTTTCCATTTGCATAAAATTTATCCTCCTGACTGGTTTTCAACTGTTGCTATCCCTAGTTCTTCATCTTCAATTTGGTATGTTATCCTAACTGTTTATCTTTAACTTTTTTATATTTCTTCAAATCCATGTCAAACAACTAAAAAAAGACACTATGATACTTATATATCGTAGCAACTATTAAGCTGACACATCTTATGAACTCTAGCTTCACAAAGGAATTAGCGCTCTTCTTTGCACAAATATAAGTATTGGCCAAATTCAGGAAACACATCCCAGTTTTTTTCAAGGGTATTGTTTGCTTCGCGCTCCTCGACTGAACCATTTTTTAAATCACGCTTTTCCATTGCTATGTAACCATCTTCTCGGAAATTCAAAATCAAACTACTTACTTCTGTATTAGTTTTATCATCATATTCCCAATACATGGCTGTTCTTAAAAAAAGCTTACCTTCACTCATAACTTCGAAATCATAATTTAAATATTTACGAATTAGTTCATCATAAAACCCTACCGAAACCCATTCATTTGTAATATTTATAATATACTTGTGCTTCTCATCTTCCCTTAGTACGACCGTATAGGGTTTATGTTTTTGGTGGTATGTGTATGCAGTATGCTCATCAAGAATGTTCCAAGGCTTCTTTTTGATATCTGACCATTCGTCACAATAATACATTTCCATAGTCACTTGTACACCTTCCCATAATATTTCTACTAACAGTGCTGTTTTTTTCCACAAATTCTTTATACGTTTCTGGTAAATTCATTCTCCATTTACCTTCCTTTTCAGAAAGCACAGTATCGTCCGGCAAGGGATAAATGATTGACCATCCTTACATTCCATTTGTATACCTCTTTAACATTGTGATGAAGTGTAATATTAAAAGGCGATATATCCATTTGGCTTCTGATCATCGTCCTTCTCATAAAATTCAAATATTAACTTGATATTCCTTGATGATGCTACCTTCATGAACTTTAATAAAGCATCATTCAAGTATACAAAATGTAAATATCTCAAAAAAACAACCAAAAGCAGCTGTCATCTAAAAGTCTCATCTGCTTATCTTTGAAGTTAAAATCTGCTTTTGAAAGTATAGCTAAATAATTACACATTTTTAGAAGTTTCTTAGTTATCTATTTCTCAATAGACTCATCAATAAAAGTCTTTATTGAAATTAAATCTACCCTTTTATCAGCATTCTTTGGATAGTTTTCTTCAAGAAAGTGTAATAGCTTATCTGAGATACTATTATTCTCATATACCTTTTCAAAATTTGTTATGAAGCTTTCAACAGTCTGATAATCAACACTTTCAATAGTCTGGGGAAGATACTTTTCTTTTTCATATTGATACGCCTCCCAGATTGTATATGCCAGAGCATTTCCAATACATATCCATACTTTTTCATTATCTTTATCATCGGCCAGTTGCATATAAGTCATGATATCTGTTTCATCTATGTTTTCTAAATATACATACAGGCTATCTGCGTCAAAATCCTTTAATTTTAGCCATTCCCAAGCTTTTTCTAATGACTCAACCGCTACTTCAAATCCTTTAGATTCAGAAATCTTGTTGATAATTAAATTAGATAGCGACAATAGATATACGACTTTAGCATCCTTGCTCAAATTATTAAATCGATTCATTTGATTTGGTGATCTTCCTTCATACATGGTTACCTTTTGAGTAATTTTATATATTTCGTGTCTTTCCCTTCAAATAACCTTCCTTCTGATTTTCGATTAGCTATATCAAAAAACTCTTTGGCAATTAAAAGGGATCCCAACTCATAATAAATAACGCCTGAAATAAACTCTTTTTCACCATCATCAAATCGTTTAAAGCCTGATGAGTATAGATGAGTTAGCCAATATTGGGCACTTTCATAGTCATTCATTATGATAAAGGTATCAATGATATCTTTTACCACCTCATAAGTATCACTATATAACCCTTTTGGAAGCGGAATCTCTTCCCACCCTTTGATTAATACATCAACAGATTGTTGATAATTTTTCTGTTCAAATAACTGATCACTTTTCACTCTATATTCTCCAACTCTTTGTTGGATATTTAATTCCATTTTCATTTACATTCTCCTTAATAAAATGGGATGACTTGTTAAGACTAAAGATACATTACTATTTAATAGTTTTGCACTTATAAAATTTGACTAGACCTATTGATTCCTATCCTAAAACATAAAAAGCGCCTTTTTCTTTCCTTTAACAATTACGTGCTGTTAAAAATAATGCATTTAACTGCTTTTTGAGGTGTGCTTACTGTTAGTTCTCACCATTTGCTGTAGTGGTCTACACTTACTCATTCGTTCTGTTTATTTAATAGGTTCCATACACTGAGTTAAAATAATTTCATAAAGTCTTCTCTTTTTATTGAGGTTTCATTGCTTATACACTCATAATCATAAAGAACTAATTCCATTCTTTCAATTTCCTCTACTGTGATAAAACCGGTTTCAACTGCGCTATTCAAAAAGACAGTGATACTATCTGCACCGATACCTTCCAGTGCTTGCGGTACATATTTTACTTTTTCGTTTTTATAAGCTTCCCAAGATGTATAAGCGACGGCATCCACTAGTAGTGACCATAGCCTAGCCATATTCAAGTCTTCTTCTTCCTCAGCAAATTCTGAGATCCCTGTATAGTCTGCACTATCAATAAGCTCATAGAGTTCATCTCCAGTTACAGTATGAGATTCACCCCATAACCAACATTTGTCTAACGCTTCTCTACCTGCTGGATATCTTTCATCACCTTTACTTATTACAGAAAATACTCTTTCAGCAAAAATTAAAACAGCCCCAACTTTTCGTTCACTTTGTAAATTAATAATAGATTTATTTTCCACAAAATCCTCCTTATGTTTATTTAATAATCTTTCCATTTTTTTAACGTACACGTAATTCATTTTTGAACTTTTCTATGATTGTACTGATTGTCCATAAAAGAAAGCACCTGCTTCCTTTTATGGACAATCAAGTGCTATATGCTATATAAACTTAGTTTATTTACACATTATTTTTTAATTATCTTGTAACCCTATTAAAATCCATTCATCTACAATATCCCAGAAATCAACACTATATTCAGGCTGGTCATTGGTGAACCACAGTGTTGCTCTATTATCCGTACAATTGTTCAAATCCACCGCAACGTATCCACCCATACCATTCTCAAAAAATCCATAAGTGGTATCAAGATTGATTTCTAATGGATGCTCTAAATCATCAAGAATCCCCCATTCATCTTCTTTAAAATAAGTTACTCTCTCTAACGGTACTAGACCCATTGCTCGACTTGGCATATAATAAAAGCCATTATGTAACTTTCCGTAAAATTTAACAATAGATTGCGGAACACTTGACCAAGCTTGTTGCATGTCTAAATCGTAAATTGATTTGTTTGGTATTCCCCCTTCATAATAAAGAATTTCGTCATTTTCACTCTTCACGCTATATAGAATGGCGTACTGTCCATTATCTATAATGAGTTCAACATCTATTAAATTCTCTTTTAAATATGAGATCGTATGACTTAATTCTTTTTCACATACCCGATTCCATAAAGCAATTATTTTATCTTTCCTCTCAGTCTTGTCAGTTTCTATAAATACTTCCATCCATTCTTCCGGGATTTTCTCTTTCTCAATACTTAGTAAGTCTTCATTAGATACAAACTCAATACTTTTTCTGTATTGTTGTAGAAAAGATAACTTATTCACTTAGAATCACTCCTATTTATCCTCTTAAATTCATTTATTAAACTATATTTATTTTCTTCTGTTAGACTATTGTAGAAACCTAGGTGATTTTCAGTATTCATCATTTTTTGGGTCTATTTAAGCTAGTCAGTATATTTAAAATCATGAGTTTTCGGCTTTTCACCTGTCATATTACTTCAATACATTTTGTTTTCGTATCGACCAATGATCTTTAGTGATTTTTTGTGGAACTGGCTTCGTTTGAACAGGAACTTCCAAAATTAATTCTCCCTCTACTCGACCACCTTTTAAAGTGTTTAGGTTAAATTTACCAGAATAATATTTTTTAGTAAATTCACTTAAATAACTTAATGCGGTCTTTTCTTGTACTTCAGTCAGTTGAGTGAATTTCCTCGAGACAATTTCCCCACCTAGAATATAAGAATCAACAACATATTTCTTCCCATTGTTTTTTCACAAAATTGGGTATTGATTTCTTTTTAGATACTGCTTTACCATTCTCTTTAGCATACTTATAAAATTATCATGTTCATTTCACCTTTCATACTGAAATACAAAAAGCACTCATCGTCTCTCTTAGACAATTAAGTGCTTTAAGTTTGCAAGTTTTATAGTGAGAGTGTGACACCCTTTACATGCTGTGACAAATCATACATTAAAACGTAGGTGCCAATTTTACATACAATTTAAAAGCTACTTCTATATCATTTTCAACACTTGTTCTTTCACATTTTCGTCAAACTTAGCTCCTTCTACATTTGCTCCTGTCCAAACTACATTGTCGAGTTTAGCACCGGTAAAATCCGCTTCTGTGAAATCCCCATTTAAAAGGATTGCTCCGGTAAAATCCGCTTCTGTGAAATTAGCATTTCTAGCATCTACCGCTGATAAATTTACATTTTCCAAATGCGCTTTTTCAAATTTACTATTTGTCAGATTGGCACCGCTGAAATCCGTTCCCGTACAGTCGGCCTGTTCCGCATCAATTCCTGACAAATTTGCATGGCGAAATGTAGCATGATTTAAAATTGTTCCAACTAATTCTCCATGTGAAAAATCAGCCTCATCAAAACGAGTTTCAAAGCAACTACTTATATTTATCTTTGCATATTTCATATTTGCTTTAGAAAAATCCGCTTCGCCAAACCTACAATCTGCCATGTTAATTCCCTCTAAATTACAACTTCTGAAATCAGCTAACTCAAAATCGCAGTCATGAAACGCTGCTCTCATTAGTGAAGAGGCTCTCAACACAACACGTTTTGCCATAATACGCCTTGCCATTACTTCTGACAGGTCTGAAAAACTAAGGTCTAAATCACTCATATCTACCTGATCTATAACCTCATCATTATATTGAGATCTATTTACTATTTCCATAACCCTTATTCGCTCATTACTTTTCTCATCCATGATTACAAATTCCTTTCCTTTAATTTTCTAGATACTTCTTCCAAGCAACATTGGGCGAATACGTGACAACCATTCGACTTTCATGAAAACTTGGCACAGCTATTACTTGAGCTGGTTCTAAGTATTTCATTACATGTAACCACCGATCTAGCAATGTATCCCTATCAGCTTCTAATGGATTTTGTAAAAGATCCATACAAACCCCGCCCCATTCTAATTCCGATACGACAGCGGGAGTATTTAGTAAGAATTCTTTATCAAACATTTCCAAAACCTGACCACTAAAATATGTTCTAGCTCCTACCCCCAAAGGACCGTTAGGAAGAAATCTAACCGGTATAGGTAGAGATGAGATATTCATCCATTTTTGTAAACGTTCACGTTCAGTATTCCGAGGATTAGGTACTGGCCAACAAATTTGAGCTACTCCAAAACAAGGTTTTGCAACTTCTGCGATTTGATCAGATAGCACAAAAAAATCTGACAAAAATTTTTGAGGAATAGATTTTTGAAATTCAAATTTCAGAAATGAACCATAGTTCAAGTTAACTTCAAAGCGTCCTCTATAGTGCACAGATTTATCACGATACAGATGAACTTCAGATACTTTACGTCCCGAAATTACTTCTTCTAGAATTTCCTCACGATTATATTCTACCCGTACCGTTTCAGCGTTCCCCCAATGAGTAGGAGCAAATTTTTCATTTGACTCAAACACATCCAAAAGACGACCTAATAGCTCCTCTTCGTTAAAAGCTACTGTGGGGTACATTGAAATTGAAAAATAATTAGGTTTCATCTATATCCTCCTTACATACTAGATGTCATATCAGCCTGCAATTCACTGAATAAATCTTTAAATTCTTTCATACTACTTTTACTTCTTTAACAATAATAAAATGCTGTAAGGCCATGCTTGCCATCAATAATATATTTAACTATAAATTTCCTTTGTTTGCATATTACTCTCAGTATAAATGTTTTTAACGTCAACACTTGTTTTTTTGAAATATTTTTTTAAAAATTCAACCTCATTTCTCTTTAACTTTCTGATATTTTTCACATTCACATCGGATAATTTAAAAACAAAAAATTGCTCACAAAAAAACACTTGTTGCCTAAAAGGCAGTCAAGTGCTTATAGTTCATTTTGTAATATAGCTTTGAACATTACTGAACTGGTCCCATGAATTCAGTAACAATAAGAATATGTTCCTTCAATTTGACTTTTTTTAGATTCTCTACTTTTTCTGCTCCACCAAGCCCTAATAATGGAGTATAACCAAAACACTCATCATAAGCTGGCAACTCATAGTGGTCTACCGCTTTTATATAAGGTGACCATTCTAATGATCTCTGTCTAAATGGTTCTTCCTCTAAAAATCTAATAAATAAAGAATATTTTGAAGCTAGCACTTTCGTTTTAGCCTTACGATAGTTAACCATCACTACATAGGACTCATTATTTTCATCCATCTCAAATAGTATAATATCACCCATGGATGTAGCAAAAATTGGAATAGTCCCTTCATTTCTTAAATATGTGTCAGTTATCAACTCCCTAAAATCATCAGGGTTAATTACTTTTAAATAACCATTCAGAAGAGTTCCATATCCATATGTTTTCCACGCTTCAATCAATTCTTTTGGAAGATGCTCTTTATATTTATTGATTGTTTCTTCTTCTACTGTTCCACTTTGCCGAAAATCATTGTATATATTCAATTCCTACTCCTCCCTAGTGTATAAGCTTTACATTTAAATACGTGTTTTTGAGTTGTTCAGGCGTCATATCTTTAGCCATCTCTTCTATTCCTTCAATCTCTAACAATATGTATCAAGTTCAAACCTTGTTCCTTACAGTATACTTTGATTTCGTCTTTTTGATATTTCAACTTACCTGTCCTTGAGTTGAGAATTCTGTATACTCAACAACGTTTAATTTTTCAGCCTCCCATTACGAAATTAAAATTTATGTAACGCTTTTTTAACGAATAGCGAGTATTATAAGGCCGTATCTAGTAAAAATACAATTCATAATTTATTAAGCCAAAGCAAAGTTCGAACATCCTTTTACTTTATCCATTGTTTATCGCCTAATTATTATATTATTTTCACAAACCAAGTATTAAAACATAATGCCTTGATGGTACAACCATCATAAGCTATTGATTTTCATTAGCATTTTTTATGTAGTCCAAAGCATAAATTTCTCACAAAAAACAAAAAGCACTTGTTGCCTAAAGTAGACAATCAAGTGCTTTAAATTCTACTGTAACCCTTTTAAAAAGTTCATAATATCATCTTTTTTTAGCGAAGTATTACTATCCTTTAAATAATTAATGAACTCTTTAACCACTATCTTATTTATTAGTTTTATCTCATAAAAACCGTTGGGCCCATTCGGCACTGGGTAGTCCCCAAATTATAAAACAATATCTTGAAAACCAACCTCGACTATTTCTTCATCCTCAAATTTTACCGCAAGACCATGCTCAGGTTCCCACGTGCATTCAAGTAACAAACCAACTTGTCTTACATCTTCATCAAAGACCATAGGAAATATCAGTTGCTTAGGTTCAACAATAGTAGCTACCTCGTCCTTTGTGGATATGACAGGAGCCATCTTATCAGCGAATTTCTCACCGAGTCGCTGTCTGTAATCTTCGTAAACTTCTAAATAATAGTTCAATATAGCATCCTCAGCCAAGTTCAAAAGACGTTCTTTGTCATTAAAAAATTTATGATAAGCATTGACCTGTGCATCTTCAAATTCTGCATCATCTTCCGCTTCAATATTTAATGTTACAGTCTTTTCATGTCCAAACAAGGTAATGTTCATAGCCCTCTTCCAACCATGGTAGTAGGCTAATTCTCCAAACATTTTATGTTGAATGGTCTTCATTGCTGCCACCCTCTACTTGTTTTTTTACTTTACCTGCCTTAAAAACTCCACTTAGGGTTTCATTGACCCTCTCATTCTTATAAGCAAATGTGGAGTCACCACGTTCTTCATTCTATTTTCCATTATTCACCGGTATTTGTGCAAGTCTTTCTCCATACGTATTGTTAAAGGTTCTAGCTGGGCTCTTCTGCGCAACTTCAAACGTACCCTTAGGAGCCTCCTCAAAATTTACGCCTTCTCTCAGTAGCGAAACTGCCTTTTATAAAAAGAAACCCTTTAACGAGTAACTGACACTCAACCAAGGGTTCTTAATAAGTAAAAAGCTATTTTATTATTAAATATGTTCCCTCTTAACTTGCTCAAACCACCGCCTAGCAACGGAACTTGCAGTTTCATTAGAATCAATTGTATGCACAAGCTCATACTTATAATCTGCGGTTAATTTATTTGCTTTAACATCGTAAACCAGTTTAATCTCTGTTGGCATTTCACGATTGTATTCTTTGCATAATTTAATCATTTCTTTAATATCTTCATTGATTATTTTAACAACTGCTTTTTGACGGACTACAGAAGTATCATAAGAAAAATCGTCTTTATTCTCTACATTGATCAATGCATCATTAAGTTTATGTCTCTCGACAATTTTACCATTGATATTATAAAAAAAATCATTTGAAATAAGACCTTCTTCATAAGAACAATATATATATATTTTATTTGCTCTATCGAAAACATACTCTAAACATATCGAAACCATATCCGCCTGCAATTCACTAAAGTAATCCTCAAATACTTTTCCCAATATATTCACTCCTAGTTTAGTATATTTATTCCCTCATATCTTCCGTCTATCTCATATTCAACGATAAATTCTGATGGCCTTTTATTATTTCCCTCGTATTTAATTTCAACATTAACTTTTACTTCTTTAGGAGGAGTCTCTTTTAAGGCTGTAGCCCATTCTTCTTCTATCTTTTTATATTGTTTTAGATTAACATCCGATAACTGTGAAACTAGATTATCAATTTTAGGCGATCCACCAAATCTATCACCTGCCAAATGGCCTGCATGATCTTGCCCTTTAACTTTACCAGGTGTATTTTTACTGTGTGGTAATCTTTCTTCTCTGTTTGTTAATTGTAAATTTTCTGTTTCAAATTTCACAAGTCTACCTGCATTATCTGTTTCATAGAAGTAGTCATACTCTCCTGTTATATATCTTATATTAGGCTTTAATCTATTTTTTCTTCCATTTGTATACTGTTCTCCTCTTCCCACGAATGTTTTAACTTCACTTTCTCCAGCTAAACGATTACCCGTACCCTTAGTATTCTTTCGAATTTGAGGCTCACTCACACGCTCTACTTTTACAGGCTTATCAACTTTCCGAACCGTCTCTACCTTAACCGAATCACCCAGCTTCTCCACATCACGCTTTGACATAAACCTTCCATCAGCTTTGCGATAGCGATTATGAACAGGATCGTAGGTCACCTTACCAATCATCTGCATCGTCTGTTTCTTCGCGTTCTGCAAGGTCTCCCTCACCGTCTGCTGGGCAAGTGCTGGACCAGCCGGCACAAGTTCTGGCATGAGTCTTGGCATACTGCTGTCTAGGATGTTGTTATACGTTTTATGTAGCGACTGAGTCCAAGAGGCCGGTGCGTTTTTGACGCTTTGGTAGGCTTGCTTTGTGACGTTGGCAACAGCGCTTGTGCGAAGCGTGTTGCGCATGTTGTTGAGTTTTTCGGTTCCTTTGGTCGCAAGGCTTTGTCCCATTTTCCCCGCTACTTTCGTAGAAAGCGCTCCAGCTCCAGCAATTCCTAGTGCTTGCAGAAGACTTGCTTTACGCTGTTCTTCACTGATTTTATTCCCGAACATGTCGCGTCCGGTCACGTATTCTCCTAAGCCGTTTGCAGCCACAAGACCGTAGAGGCCTTTTTCGGTTTGCTCCAGGACTTTGAAGGATTTGGCGGATTTGTAGGCGTCTAGGGCGTGATCCGCTGCGCTTAGGCCTTTAGCCGTTTTGTAGATGGCTTTTCCGCCTTTTGCGGCTCTTCCTACCCAGCCGACAACCGGAATGAAGCCGGCTGCTGCCATGGCTCCCGCTGCGACGCGCTGTGAGGTGGAAAGTTTTTCACCCGTAACAGGGTCCACGCCTTCTGCTGCTCGTTTATAATCATAATATCCGCTGACCTCTCCTGTAAAGGTAGAAACCGCGTCCCACGTTTTTTCATACCACGGCTTGTTTGCTTCTTCTTCTTGCTTTTTTTCCAGCTCGTATACTTCTTCTTGCTGCTTGTTGTAGTCAACATATGAAGTTGCATAGTCGTTTAGCTTTGTTTGAACTTTATACAGCTCGCTGTCGTGATAGGCTTTTTCGTCAAAGGCAAGCTGATAGACACTTCCTCCTTGACTCGTAGCCAGCTCTAAGCCGCTTACTAGCGTATCCACTACCGCATAGAAGTCGTCCATTTCGCTGTATTCTTTTGACCATTCAGCGTCTAGCTGGTTCACTGCTTCAATTGTATCGGTGCGTTTTTTCTCTGCTTCTTCTATTTTATCGTTAAACTCACTCGTTGAAAACGCTGAAATAGAGACGATATCATCGATGCCGTTTAAAATACTCTGCAGATCGTCGTGCTGCTGCGCAACCATTTCTTTAGCATTGCTGTTGGCGTTTTTTAGCTCTGTTTCTAAAAATGATTCAGTTACAATCGTGCTTCCTGATAGCTTTGCTTTTTCAGCTTTAACGTGAAGCGTTGAAAAATAGCTTTGCTGCATTTTAATTAAGTTTTCCCACTGTCCGGCCGTATCGGCGTGCTGCTTATAAAAAGATTTTATATTGTCAGCGCCTTTTCCTTCTAAGCTGCCTTCTAAGTCCGCTACGCCCTGCAGCGCTTTTTTCAGTTCACCCAGCTGGCTGAGTAACTCATCGTAGGCTTTTTCCCTGTCTTTTGCTACATCAAACAGCGCTTTTGCATCGTATACCTTTCCCACAGTCATCCCCCTTTGCTGCTACGAATGGATAATAGATTCGTCTTGTTCTTTTAGTAAGTCTACATTAGATTTTGTATCTTTTACGTTTTTGTTTAGTGCTTTTATATAAGTAGAAATAAGCTTTTGAATTTCTTCTTCGCGCGCTTCCCATTTCTCTGTAGTATCAAGGCTATTTTTTCCAAGGTCAGGCATTTTGCTAATGGATAAATTTCCAATCGCTGTGCTGACTGCTTCAAGCTTTTTGATAACGTCAGCGTGATCAAGCTTAATTGTCATGAAAACAGCCCCCTTCTAATTTCACTAATCTTGTTTTCTACTGCGTCATAGGCTTCTTCACCTTTAGCTAATAAAGAATCCGCTTCTCCAATAACGGCGTTCAAGCCACTCAAAGCTCCTTTTTCAGCTTCTAGCGCCCATATCTTTGTTTCAATTTCACGAATGTATCCATCGTAATCACCGTCTAAAATGCCTTTTATGTTGTCGTAGGCTGCCGTACGTTTTTCGTCAAAATCATCCGATAACGTACCCGTCCATTTGTCTCCCAGCTCAGGCTTTTTGATGTGTTCAATTTCTTTTAATGAAACAGCTTGTTCATGCTCAATTTTACTTTTAGCCGTTCTTAGCTTAGAAATTTTCCCTTCTACATCTGAGACTCTTCCAGATACTTCACCCAGCAGTCCGTCTAATACGCTTCCTAACCCCATATCGTTCCTCCTGTTCCGCACATTTCGAGTTTAATCCAATAATTATAAGTATAAAATTTGTCTCATTATAGCTAAATAGGAAAAAACTCTCTTTTTTATGCTTCTAGTTTCATGAATTGAGATAAAAATGGAAAATCAGAGAAAAAAGACTCATGTCTAAATACGTCATCCAACCATATACCGTTATCTAAAACAAAGAATAAGTAGAATAAAACCATTTCTTTGTACCCATACCCGTTTTTTCCCACAAATTAAAGCTTTTTGCGTAAAAAGACCAACTTTACTTCGTTTTTTTACACAGCAAAAAACCTCTGCACGTTCTGCAGAGGTTTTGTTTTATACTTGAACCGGCGTTGGTTCTTCAGCTGTTTGTTCGTGCTGTATAAGTCCGTAGTTTTCCCATGCTCGGCTTTTCCAGCGAAAAAACATAATAACTGCGCGCGTCCATTCATCGGCTGCGATGGCAAGCCAAATGCCAGTGAGCCCCATGTCTAAATGGAAAACGAAGAAATAACCGAGCGGCAAGCTCATCATGACCATCGACATCGCACCAATCAACACCGGATATTTGGCATCTCCCGCTGCCCGCAGCGAGTTAATCAGCACAATGTTCATCGTTCTTCCCGTTTCAAGCACAATGCTCAGAAGCAGCACCGTCGCCCCAAGCTCAATGATATGCGGATTGTCTGTAAACACGCTGATCAGCTGTGTTCTGAATGTCATCACAAGAACAACCATCATCATCGTTACGGCACTGGCCCACTTGACGCTTTTCCATACGCGATGGTACGCTTCATCTTTTTCGTTTCCGCCTACTAAACGGCCGACAATAATCGCTGTGCCCATTCCAATCGCAATGGCAAATAAGTAAATGAACATTGAAATATTCATCGCGTACTGTCTCGCAGCAAGTGATTCTGCTCCTAAGTACGTCGCATAGTATAAAAAGACAATTTGACAGCCTTGATACATCACTTGTTCAAAAGCCGATGGAATACCGATTTTTAAAATTTTACCGATATATTCTTTTGAAAGCGTAATGTAGTATTGAAATTTCACTCTATATTCCATCACTTGATACAGCAGCCAAAAGAACACAATAAGGGCAACAAATCGGCTGAACGCAGATGAAATCGCTGCTCCTTGCACGCCCATTTCCGGAAAGCCGAACTTCCCGAAAATTAAAGCATAGTTTCCTGCAATATGAAAAATGTTCATTCCAAGTGAAACAAACATCGCCTGCTTCGTAAAGCCATGTACGCGAATAATCGCTGCAAGAGAGTTAATAATCGCTTGAAGAAAAATAGCTCCTCCAACGATGGATAAATAGCTTTGTGCATACATCAGCACGTCACCTTGTAAGTTCATCGCTTCCATCATATGTCTTGAAAACAAAAGAAAACCCGCGCTAATGACTAGCCCGACTCCTAAATTTAACGTAACGGCCAAAGCAGAAATCTTTGACGCTTCCATATACCGTTTTGATCCTAAATACTGAGAGACAACAATTGCCGCTCCGTTACCAATGACCTCTAACACCAAAATCGCAATGTGAAGGTATTGATTGGCTGCTCCGACTCCTGATACGGCATCATCCGACAGCGCACTTAGCATAAAGGTATCAGCAATCCCCATTAACATAAAAAGAAACACTTCTAAAAAGATCGGCCACGTTAAGAAAAACAAATTCAGCTTTTCTTTTGGCCCTTTTTTTGTTTCGACCGCGGTCATCCCATCACCTTCTTTACCGATATCCAATTTCAAACAAGAAGTATCTTACCACACATTTCCTTTGTATACATCCCCTTTTTAGCACATTTTTTATTTTATTTGTTTAGGCATAAAAAAAGCCGCTCCCTTAGAGGAAGCAGCTTTTTTTCCGTTATTAAATTGAAATTTTCACTTCTGCGTTCATACCTGGAAGAACTTTATCTGATGCATCATCAATTGAAATTTTCACCGGTACTTTTTGCGTTACTTTTGTGTAGTTTCCTGTATTTTGAGCAGGAAGCATAGAAGACACTGAGTTTGTTGCGCGACCGATTGCTTCAACATGGCCTTTAAAGACTTTACCTGAATCTCCGTCCACTGTAATGTCGACGCTGTCTCCTTCTTCTAAGTCACCTAGGTCTGTTTCTTTAATGTTTGCATTGATGTAGATTTTAGATAAATCAGCTGTTTGTGCTAACACATCGCCAGCTTTTACTAATTGATTTTGAGATGCGTTGTTTTTTATAATTGTTCCGTCAATCATAGACGTTACGTCTGTTGATTTTTCGCCTTCTTTTAAGCTTCCAACAGAATCACCTTGTGAAACGCTATCTCCTTCTTTTACATTCCATTCGCTTAACTGACCGTTAGCTGAAGCGATGACTTGTGAAAGCGGTGCTTCTACCTGCGCTTCATCTGTTTTAACGTAATTTGCTTTTTCGTAGAAATAATATCCACCAAAGCCTACTAGTAATAAAATCACAATGATTCCAACAATGTTAGTAACCAATAAACGACTTTTACTCATCGGAATTCCTTCTTTCTATAGTTAGTATATTATACAGAGGTTTCTTCTGTTTGAGGTGCCGGCAGCATTTTTCTTTCTTCTTGCGGCTCAGCTTCTTCTTGAACCTCTTCTTTTTGAACAAGAATTCTATTTTCACCGCTCCACGCTTTACTTAGTGAAGCAATGAGCATAATTACGCCTAAAATACCAAGCATAAAAAATAAGTTGTGATACGCATGTAAAATCGATGCTTTTTTAGCGCCTGCTACAACAGCCGTCACGGCCGATGTTTTTGCATCTGCTTGACTCATTCCCATACCCATATAGCGTTTAATCATTTCAGACAGCTGCATCTTCACCTGAGGATCTACTGAGCTAATTTGACCTCGAAAATCTTCATAATAAATGGCGTTTTGTCGAACAACAAACCACCCAATCACAGGTGCCACGATGGCTCCTAATAAATTTCGAATGGAGTGCAGTGAAATCGAACGCATCGAAGCTTGATGTAAATCTCCGGCTAGTGCCGCTCCTAGCGCACCGGATACAAGTGCCATACTAACACCCATACCAAAGAGCATAATGTGAACATACAAGCTCACTAGTGATGTATCAGCTGATACGTTCACCCAGCTAAATCCTACAATGACAATAAGAAGTGATCCAATTGCTCCAAGGTAACCTGGACCAAATTTGTCATATAAGAATGTCGTTGCAAATGCTGAAATCAGTACCCCAACAAAAAAGTATAAATAAAAATAAGAAAGCGTGGTGTACGATGCATTTTGCACATTTTGCATGACGCCATTAATACCTGCAATGGCTAGAATATACGCCATATGACCGCCAATTGCCATAATTGTACCTGCAACTGGTTTTACGGCTAGCAGCGATTTTAATGGTACTAACGGATTTTCAGCCGCTAAATCAACTAAGACAAAAATGACAACTAATCCTGCTGCAGCTAGTAAGAACGGCCACACTTGAATAGAAGCAAATCCTTCGTATCTTAGTTCATACAGTGGATACACCAATAAAATCATAATAAGACTAAGAATAAAGATACTTTTCTTATCCACTGGTCGATCTTCTTGCTGAGTTGGATCATGAGCAGGTAATACCTTATATCCGATAAACAGAGAGACAAGAGAAGCTATTATTCCTAAAACAAAAACCCAGCGCCAATTATCCATGCTAAGAGATACAGCACCTAAAAAGGCTCCAATTGCCGTTGAACCGAACAGTCCGCCGATCGCTAACACTAAAAAGAAGTTTCGGATTTTATTCGGAAACGAGATCAGCGCAGCTGGAATAATGGTTAAAAACAGCATTCCTGAGCTTAAGCCTTGAATCAGACGACCAAGGGATAAAAACGCAACGTTTTCGGAAAAAACGTTGATAATCGAACCTGCTAAAAAGACTAAAACGAACGTTAAGTATGCTTTACGCACGCCATATTTTTTCGCAAGCATCGGACCAATAGGTACTCCAAGTCCAAATGCCAAGTTAGAAATAATAGATGGCAATAGTAAGCTTTGTGTACTCGCATCAAATCGATTTTGAATTAATACTTGATTGACCGTGTAAGATAAATTCAAAAAATACTGAGGGCCAATTGAAAATAGCGTTAAAATCGCCATAATTAAGTATTTAGGTACGCTTAAACCTTGTTTGTCGGAGGCTACTGCTGGATTATTCTGACTCATATTTATTCCTCCTTTTATTAAATTCTTTTCATATGACTAACAATTCCTTACATATTTTATTGTACAAGTTGTATCATGCAAGTTATAGCAGCACTACATATTATACATCTTTTAAAGAAGAAATCAACTTCTTTGTTTCAACTTAAAAAGACTATTTTTCAATAGCCTTTTTGTTCATCTATATGTATTCGCTTTAACACCCATTACTGCGCCATCTTTTAAAATCGAGATTCAAGCGTGATAAACTTTTTTCCAGTGCCAAAACCTCTTCTTCCGACCAATTTTCTAACACTTCAGCATAGGCCTGTTTACGCTTGCTTTGTACATGCTGCAAAATTTCTTTTCCTGAATCCGTCATTTCAATTAAACTAATCCGTCCATTTTCTGGACTCGGAAAGCGACGAACAAACTGTTTAGTCTCAAGCGCAGATACTTGCCGGCTAGCTGTAGATAAGCTCAGCTTTAAATTTTCAGCTAATGCATTAATCCCGAGCGGACTGCGCTGATCTAGCTCGCTTAACAGTAAATACTCAGAACGGTCCAAGCTTCCAAGCTTAGGACTGTGCGTCGTTGTTAGACGAACAAGCAGCGCAATTTCGTGCTCAATGATTTGCAGCGAGTCTCGCTTCACCTCTGTCTCCCCCTTTATCTCCTAGAACATTCTGTACTTTTCAATATGTTTACTATACCGCAACCGTTCGCGTGAACCAACCTTTTTTCCGTTTTTCTTCTATTATATAGAAAGATATCATAGATGAGGTACATTTAATTCCAACATCACAGGACAGTGGTCGCTTCCCATTACATGCGGATGAATAGCAGCTTCTTGAATAACATCTTTGATTCTCTCCGAGACGATAAAATAATCAATGCGCCATCCGATATTTCGTTCTCTCACTTTGTTCATATACGACCACCACGTGTATGCTCCTTCTTGATTCGGATACAAATAGCGAAATGTATCAAGAAATCCGCTAGCAAGAAGCGTCGTCATTTTTCCTCGCTCTTCTATTGTAAAACCAGAATTCCCTCGGTTTGGCTTCGGATTACGCAAGTCAATTTCTGCGTGTGCTACGTTTAAGTCTCCGCACAAAATCACCGCTTTACGGCTATTCAATTTGTTTAAGTACACGAGCAAATCGTCTTCCCATTGAAGCCTTTCTTCAAGCCTTGCTAAATCTCTTTTAGAATTTGGGGTATACACATTTACTACATAGCATTGTTCAAATTCAAGCGTAATGATACGTCCTTCGTCTTCCGATTCTTTATCCACACCGTATGAAACCGATAAAGGCTTCTGCTTTGTAAAAACAGCCGTTCCAGAATAGCCTTTTTTCACGGCGTAATTCCAATACTGATAATACCCTTCTAGCTGCAAATCAATTTGGCCTTCCTGCAGCTTCGTCTCTTGAATACAAAATACATCTGCATCCACTTCTTGAAAATAATCTAAAAAACCTTTTCGCACACACGCGCGAATGCCATTTACGTTCCAGGAAATCAACTTCATAAACTGTCCACGTTCTCCTCACTTGATTTATGTATCAGTGTTTAGTGTAGACAATTTTTTGCACGAGTTCAAATAATTTAAAGGGTACCCTTCTTTTTAAGGTATTCCTGATATTTCTTCTTATTTTATTTTCTGTACCTCAAACACTAGATACAAGAGGTGAAACATAATGTCAACAAACTACACGTATGAAAATAACGAACAAGTTTCTACTGTTTCTAAAAAAGAAGAGCATCCTACTAAAGAATGCGAAACACAGAATCAAACGGCGCTTACTAAAGAAGATTTTTCTTTAAATGATTCTGCTATTAAGCACTTTAGCAGGTAATTCATAACAATAAAAACCCGTTAACTGGTAGCAAGACTTGTTGTACGAAGCTCTTGCTATCCATTTCTTAAAAACAAGGTGATCATATGCTAAAAACCAATCAAATGATAGAAGCCATTAAAGAATATTCCATCCCTTTTGCTGATGTCGATGACTTACTGCCGCTTATTAACAAATCAAGCCGCGCTCAATACGTACTTCTCGGTGAAGCATCTCACGGTACATCTGAATTTTACAAAATTCGAGCAGATATTACGAAAGAATTAATTCAGCATCATGATTTTTCCTTTATAGCAGTGGAAGGAGACTGGCCTTCGTGTTTTGAAGTTAATCGCTATATTAAAGGATATACAAATCAATACGCGAATGCCGAAGAAGTCTTAAAAACTTTTAACCGCTGGCCTTCATGGATGTGGGCTAATCAAGAAATCAAAGAATTAATTGAATGGCTTCGGAATTATAACAACAACTTACCAGCACATCAGCCGAAAGTAGGTTTTTACGGCTTAGATGTATACAGTCTGTGGGAATCAATGGAAGCTATTATTAAGTACTTAGAAACCACCCACTCTTCTGATGCACAAAAAGCAAAAAAAGCCTTTGAATGCTTTGAACCTTTTCATCGCGAAGCACAGATGTACGGAATTTCTTCTGCCCTTTATGGAAAAAACTGCATGGTAGAGATCTTAGAGCTTTTACAAACCATTCAGCAAAAAAAAGATACCTACACTCACGAGCCTGAAGCTGCGCTTAGTATGCAGGTAAATGCGCTGGTAGCAAGCAATGCTGAAGCTTATTATCATACGATGATTACCAATGACAATGAATCGTGGAATATTCGCGATCGTCATATGGTAGAAGCTTTAAAATATATTCAAGCTTACTACAAAGATAGCGCTAAAGGCATTGTATGGGAGCATAACACTCACATCGGAGATGCAAGAGCAACGGACATGAAAAGCAGCGGCATGGTGAATGTAGGTCAGCTTACCCGTGAAGAATACGGACCGAAGCATGTTTACGCCGTCGGATTCGGGACACATCACGGCACGGTCATTGCTTCTGATAGCTGGGGTAATCCTTATCAGGAATTAACCGTTCCTCCAGCTATAGAAGGAAGCTGGGAAGATACCATCCACCGAGCAGGTGCTTTTGATCAATACCTCATGTTCACAGAGGAAAACCGAACATTTTTTCATTCAACGATAGGCCACCGTGCCATTGGTGTTGTATACGACCCAGAGATTGAACAATACGGAAATTATGTTCCTTCTCGCTTGTCAAAACGATATGATGCTTTTATTTATGTAGAAAAAACACACGCCTTATCGCCACTCATCTTTTAATTAAATAAGCGGACTTCCAACGAAGTCCGCTTATTTTTATTGCAAAAAGCTACGAATCGTATCGGTCACAAGTGCATGATCTTCTTCTTGTGACATGCCTGATACGGTAATGCTTCCAATTACACCGACGTTTTTAACCGAAATCGGAAATGACCCTCCTACTGCTTCGAATTCCTGAGGATTCGCTGCGTAAAACTGCGCGTAAGAACGATCTTTTAACTCGCAGTACAGCTTCATATAGTACGAGCTGTGATGGTGACGAAGAACGGTGTTTGATTTTCGTTTTATCCATTCTTCATGATCGGGAATAGCCCCTTCCATCGCATGTTGAAAGAGAGTTTGACCATTTCGTTTAATACTTACGGTTACTGCCTTACCTTTGCTTTTCGCTTCATTAATAATGGCCGTGCCGATCTGTAACGCCTGGTCATTTGTAAATTGATGAAAGATTAGTTCTTTTTCCTGTTGAACTACTTTTTCAAGCAGCGTCTCTGTCGAATGATTACTCACTGTTTCTCGCTCCTTAGTTAAAATAAACCGCTCGTTTTTCTTTGCTGCTTTCAAATGCCGCTTCGATAACTTTAACCACGTCACGAGCTTCTTCTGCTGAAACCGGAAGCTCTTCTCCTCGAAGCAGGCTGTCGGCGATTTTTTGATAATACATTACGTAAGAACCGTGCAGCGTTTCAATTTCTGTTGTTTCTCCTTCCCCTGTTGTCAGCTTACCGTAGTGTTCAGGACGATCCGCTCCCCACGTATCATCCACAGGCTTCTTGCCAGCTCTTAGCATATCTTCTTGGCCGTCAATTCCGTATTTGATATAGCTTGCTTTTGTTCCGTGAACTTGAAAGCGAGGCCCGTTGCTTGGCACAATGGCGCTTGAATGTAAAATAACACGAAGAGAACCGTATCCAAGCACTAAGTGGAAGTAATCATCCGTGCGTGCATGATCTCGCTGCCCAAACACATCAGCTTGAACAAAGTCAGGCATTCCAAAAAGATGTAAAGCTTGGTCAATTAAATGAGATCCTAAATCGTAAAGCGCTCCTGACCCAGGTCCTTCATTTTCTCTCCAGCGGTCTCGAACAGCTGGACGATAGCGATCAAAATGAGCTTCATACATTTTTACGTCGCCTAATTTCCCTTCTTCAATCAGCTGTTTCACTGTCAAATAATCATTGTCCCATCTACGGTTATGATAGACGCTTAGTTGAACACCTTGTTCTTTTGCTAATTGAATTAATTCATTTGCTTCTTTTTCGGATACCACCATCGGCTTTTCAACAATTACGTGCTTACCTGCGCGTAGTGCGTCTTTCACCATTTCATAGTGCATGCCGCTAGGCGTTGTAATAATAACTAAATCAATGCTGTCATCTTCTAGAAGTTCAGATAGAGTGCTCACTACTTCAACATCCTCTAAGTCACTCTTTACTTTTTCAGGATTTGAACTCATTACCTTTGAAATATGAAATTCGTCTAACACGCTTAAAAGCGGCGTGTGAAAGACCGTTGCTGAAAATCCGTATCCTACTAATCCTACTTTTATTTTCTTCATTGTGTTTCCTCTCCTTTATCAAAATCTGTTACGATAAGCTGCACTTGATTTTGTTCTATTTTTTCTTTTACATCCGCTTCTGGCTCTTTATTTGTGATTAAGATATCAATATCGCTCATATCACATACTCGATGTAAAAATTCACGTTCAAACTTTGTATGATCCGCAAGCATAATAACTTGTCTTGCGCATTGAATCATCTGTCTTTTTAAAAACGCTTCTTCTTCACTTGGAGATGTAATACCAGCTGCACCAACGCCGCACGTACCTAAAAACAGCTGATCTACTTTGTATTCCTGCAACGTAGAAATCGTTCTTGGCCCGGTGACGTTACGGTTTTTCCCGTTAAACTTGCCCGGCAGCAAAAACGTATCACACGCTGTATATTGATCGAGCAAATCCACATTATCAATGGAATTTGTAATAACGGTTACATGCTTTACATCCATATACTCCGCCATCAGTGCGATGGTAGAAGACGTATCTAAAAGCACGTCATACCCCTCCGACATTAACGAAGCTGCTTCTTTAGCAATTTGTTCTTTCGCTTTGGTAGGCGTCCGTTCACTGTAATCAATGATATGACTTGACGATAGCGTCGCTCCGCCTTTAACTCTCATAACCTCGCCGTTTTCTTCAAGCTTGACTAAATCACGCCTCGCCGTATCTTTTGAAACGGTAAACATATCGCAAATTTCGTCTAATGTAATCGTGCGGTGTGTGTGAAGGTATTCAATAATCGCACTCATGCGCTGCTCTTGATACACCCGAATACCCTCCTTTTTACTTTGATATGAGCTAATTGTAGCGCAAAGAAAAGTTAAAAGCCAGCAAAAAACTTAAAATAATTAAGTTTTTTGCATTTTTAACTTAAATTATAAACGTATACGAACGCCTTTTGGAAATAACTATCTTATTTTGGATAATACTTCTTTTATATCTGATACCCTTTCACGCTTTTCACTAATCGCTTGTAGATCAGACTTCTAGCAAACGTATATGCAAAAAAAGCGGGAATCGTAAAGATTCCCGCTTTTTCGTTACATCTTATGTTCAAGCGCCTTGAAGTTTTTTTGAAATTGCTCCAAGCGAACAAGTCCTTCTTCACGAAGGCGTTTATTTTCTTCTTCAATTGCTTTTGTTTCCTGCATTCCTTTCATAATAATATTCCACGTTTGTTCCATCGTTTCTACTTTTACGCTAGGGGCACCGGACATTTTGGCGATTTTAACGCTTTGCTGTGAAATATTTTCTGCATTTCGAATGAGCAGTTCATTTGTACGTTTGTCTAATTCGTTCATCGACTCCGCTACTAAATTTTGACGCTTCGCTGCAATGGCATTAATAAGTCCATTTTTAAAAATAGGAATCGTTGTAATAAACGCCGAATTGATTTTGCCGATCAGCTTTGTATTTCCTCGCTGCAGCATACGGATTTGAGGAGCAGATTGATAAGATACTTGTTTTGCCATTTCTAAGTCATATAATCGCTGCTCCATCAGCTCAACTGCGTTTTTTAAGGTTTGAAGCTCCATTGCAGCCAGCTGATTTCCACTCGACGCTCTTTCTTCAAGCACCTTTAGCTCTTGTTTTAACTCTTCTACTTTCACTTCGCCCGCTACAATGTATTTTTCAAGCTCCATATAATACTGATAGTTTTGCTCGTAAAGCTGTTCAAGCGTTGTGGTCGAATGCTTCATTTCCGTTTCATATTTTGTAATCTCTACATATACTTTATCAATTTCAGAGCCCATTGTTTCATATTTTTGAAACAGCTTGTCCACTATTTTTTGACCGCGTTTAAAAAGCTTAGAGAAAAACCCTTTATCTTCAACAAAATCCTTTGCATCAAATTTATCCATAATTTTTCCAAGCTGCTTTAATAATTGACTGGACTCTTCCATGCTAGACGATTTAATTGTACTAAGCACTTTTCCGGAAAATGAGGAAATTTCATTAGCTGTTTCTTTCCCGTATTCAAGCAGAGCCAGCTGATTTTTATAATCAATTTGTTCTGCCAAGCGACGTACTTCCGGCTCTTCTCGCAGTTTTGCTTTTACTTCGTTAGGCTTTGTTTCTAAAACTTCTTCGGCTTCGTTTACATTTAAAGGCTGTAATTCATTTGTTGCCATTTAAAAACCCTTCTTTCTTTAAAAGATTCGTTTTAACCATTTTTGAATGAGCGATGGTTCTTTGAATTCTTCATTAAAGCTAATATCTTCTAGCCAGTGCATATCGAAATACTTTTCTTCGACGAACGCTTCTATATCCAGTTGACCGGTTGGATTAAAGAGAACAATATCAACGCCGAATTCATTTAATAGAAGCAGTAAAGCTGCATCTTCACGCGTAAACGCTTCTCGTTCATTTCCATGATAAATAATGAGACGGGGTACATGCTGCGTATAATCAAACTTTTGAAGCATCCGAAGCACGTTGTTTGGAAGCTTCAAAGACTGATTAAACAAATACATTTGATGCTGATACGCATCTTCATGATCCAAGCGAAGGAGCTTTGAATGTGCACAATACCTAGAAATAGCTGCAGCGAGCCCTTTCTGAAGCCCGATAGGCAGCTCTTTATAGCGCCACCAGTTGCTTTCAATCATTCTATCAGGACTGAGCGTGCCATCACTTCCGAGAGCTCCTTGATAGTGAAAGTGATTATTTCCTTCTATTTTTTTAGCAAAAGGAACAGAATCAATCGTCAGAGCTAACTCATCTTCCGTTTGCATGAGCTCATGAACTTTACTCCAGTACTCTTTTCGGTTTTTAGAGATACCAAGTACTTTTGAAAACAAGACCGGCACGTGTACATATGGCTTGGACACTTGAAAATTAGGACGAATAAACGCCCGTTCTCTCATTAATAAAAAGATTTCATCATACGTCGTTTTAAGAGTAACTGAAGTTGGAAAATACGAACGAAATTGCCAAGGTTTATACAGCATGGACTCTTCTGAATGAAGCACTTGCTCAATTTCTTGAGAAGCTCGAAATGCTACCGTACCTTTTCGAACCGGTTTATCCGTTGGAAAAGGTACAAGAGAGCTAGTAGAAGGAAACGTATAAACCGTTGTTAAGTGCTGATTCTTATCTACTTCTTTTAAATGATCCTTTCCTTCTGGATGAAAGGTAAGGACGTCAAAACCTAGTAAAATTAAATAATGGAGAAAATACTGCTCGCTTTTATTTGCATCCCCATACCACATGATGCGAGGCGCGTGCTCAGGAAATGCTTTATCGACCATCCAAGGTTTTACATGATTCCACTGCCACTTTATTAAATCGATTAATACGCGTTGAAAATGCCCGTCCATAAAGCCCTCTGCGTGCTGTTCTTTAAAACACGTTAACGTTTCAATAAATTTTTCACGTACTCTTCTATGTATAGCGGGATTTTCTGACTTCACGATCAGCTTTTTCCCTTCTAAAAAAGCAAATAGCCGATTGACAGAAAGGCCGCGTTCTTCTTGATTAATTTTAAGGATCGTTTGGACTTCTTTTAATCTATCATTAGAAATGGACTTATCAAGCTTATCGTGCAGGACAAGGATCAATGGTGATGAATGCGCAAGTTCATAAAGAAGATCTGCGTACTCGTCCGCATCAAGATGAGTGCCTACATATCTGCCTGCCACTTGTTTATAGGTAGTTTGCTGCTCATTTTGTATAAAGTCACCTCGCAGAGAAACATCTTTAGAAAAAAGAGAAGTTCCATCCTCCTCGTTAAGATTAATCATATGAGGATCAATTAATTTACTCACACCTTACAGCTCCTTTCTTTTCAGACATATACATGCTAAAAAGAAAGGGTACTCGTTAAAGCACCCTTTCTTTTTCATTTATCGCATGCCTTTTTTATACGGATAGTCCGTAGTTGCGGCAAAGATCGGCCAATCCGCCAGAAAAACCGCTGCCAATGGCATTAAATTTCCAGTCGTTTCCGTGCTTGTATAGCTCACACACCACAACAGCTGTTTCGATTGAAAAATCTTCGCCTAAATCATAACGAAGCACTTCTTCATTTGTTTGGGCGTCAATGAGACGAACAAACGCGTTGGATACTTGTCCAAAGTTTTGTCCGCGAGCATCTGCGTCGTGAATCGTGACGCTAATTCCGATTTTTTCAACGTGGTCAGGAAGAAGAGAAAAATCAACGGCGATTTGCTCATCGTCTCCATCTCCTGCACCTGTACGATTGTCACCGGTATGCTCCACAGCGCCATTTGGACTTTTTAAATTGTTGTAAAAAACAAACTCCTCGTCATTTACAACTTGGCTTGATTTATTGGCTAAAAATGCACATGCATCTAAATCGAAGTCCTGAGACCCAGCATATTTATTTGTATCCCACCCAAGACCTACTATTACTTTTGTTAAGCCTGGGTTCGTTTTGGTTAGGTCAATGCGCTGACCTTTTGATAAAGAAATTGACATAAAAACATCCTCCGTACATTTTCTTACTTTAATGATTAGGCGTTTAAACCAAAGTCGTTTACAAGTGCCGCCAAGCCGCCTTGATAGCCGCTGCCAATGGCATTGAACTTCCATTCTCCACCGTGTCGATACAGCTCGCCTACCACGACCGCTGTTTCAATCGAGAAGTCTTCACCTAAATCATAACGAATTAACTCTTCGTCATTTGTTGCATTTAAAATACGAACGTAGGCGTTGCTTACTTGGCCAAAGTTTTGACCGCGTGCTTCCCCTTCATGGATCGTAATGGTGAACGCAATACGTTCAATAGATTGAGGCACATTTTTCAAATCTACTTGAACCTGCTCATCGTCTCCTTCACCTACGCCTGTACGGTTATCTCCGGTATGTTCAACCGCTCCGTTTGCACCCGTCGTATTGTTGTAAAAAATAAAATCAGATTCTGAAGCGCATTTTCCCGCTCCGTTTAATAAAAAGACAGATGAATCTAAATCAAAATCGTTTCCACCGTCATACTTATTTACATCCCACCCAAGACCTACTACTACGTTTGTTAATCCTGGATTCGTTTTTGTTAAATCTACTTTTTGTCCTTTTGAAAGATTAATAGCCATTTCGTTTCCCTCTTTTCTAGTTGTTTATTTTGTATATTTGTTTGCAATTTCAGCCAATCCAGTATCTCTCGTTGCATCTCCAGTTGCTGAAAACTTCCACTCTTTTCCGTCTCGATAAATTTCACCTGCAAATAAAGCTGTTGCTCCTGAATGATCTTCAGATAGATTAAAGTGTACAAGCTCTTCGTTTTTAGCACTGTCCACAACACGGATAAAAGCATTTTTAATCATACCGAAATCTTGGTTTCGCTCAACACACTGATAGATGTTGACTACAAACACAAGTTTATGTACGTTTCCAGGAACATTTTTTAAATTAACAAAAATTTGTTCATCGTCCCCTTCACCTGCTCCGGTAAGATTATCGCCTGAATGCTTGACGCTTCCACAGTTACTATGACGATTTCCAAAATACACAACGGCTGAGTTACTTACAAGTTTATCGTTCGAATTGAGCATAAGAACAGATGCATCGCAGTCAATCTCTGGGCCGCTTCCTCCAAAACCAAAAAAGCTGCGTTTTTTTACAGGATCCCATCCTAATCCAACTGTAATAGAAGATAACCTTTCTCTTCCCTTTGTTAAATCAATTTTCTGCCCTTTTTGTAGATTAATAGCCACGTTTATTTACTCCTTTACTATAGCGAACACATTCTTTTACAGGTTCTATATAACTTTACATAATAGCGTAGATAAATGAAAAAATAGTGAAATCTTTGATACTATTTTTAATGTTTACGTAAGTCTTCTTATGGAGAGAATACCACAATTTGGTGATTGTTTCAAAAATTAAGCTATGTTTTATAACGTAAATTCATTGACTGAGAGTTTAAAATTTAAGTTAAACTATTAAAAAAAAGCTGTCTCTAAACCGGAAATCCGAGTTATGAGACAGCCTTTTTTGGCTTATTGAGCTATTTTCAAAGTAGGTTCTTGCTGTTCAGCTGTTTTAGCAGCTGCCACGTTTTGAATACGACCTTCAGCTTTGTATTCAAACGGGCTCTGAAGTGTTTTAATATAGTTTACCGTTGCTTGTAAATCTTCTGGTCCCACTTCCATATCTGAAGAAAGTGCGCCAATCCCGTATTTTTCATTTCCATACATATAGTTATTGACTACTACCGTATATTCTTTTTCTTTGTCGATTTTACTTCCATCTGGAAGCGTGATATCGACGACTTTATTAGTACTACTGTCCCACGTATAGTTAAAGCCTGCAATATGGAAATCTAGTCCGGATGAGGTAATTTGATTGTTTAACACCGTTTCTAAATCTGCTCCGCTTAGCTTTACTTTATTTAAGACGTTGCCAAACGGCTGAATCGCAAACAAATCACCGTATGTCACGTCACCTGCATCAAGCTGTGAACGAACGCCTCCGCCATTCATTAACGCAAAGTCAGCATTCATTTCTGCTTTCATACCGTCAGCAATTAAGTTTCCAAGCGCAATATCCCCTGTTGCTCCGCTAGAAGGATAGCCTTTTGCCAAATCTGTAGATGAATTCCCAACCACTTGTGCTTTAATAGGCGCTGCTAAATCTTCGTACTTTTTCATAATGCTTGAAACTTCAGGATCTGGCGTATAGTCTTTTTGGTATACGGTCACAATTTTTGCATCTTTTTTCACGATGTCACCCGTGTTATCGATTTCAACGTCTACGTCAGAAAACGCTGAGCCGTATGAATAAGCTTGAACGATTAGTTTGTTATCTACTACTTTGTTGTTGTATACGTGATTGTGAGCTGAAAAGATCACGTCAACTTCATCGTCAACTTTTTTAGCGATATCTGCTGCATCAAACTCGGTAGACGTTCCGTTTTGATTAGATGGATTATGAGCAAGTACCACAATGGCTTTAATACCTTGCTTTTTCAACTCTGCCGTGTATTTATCAATTGCTTCTGCTTCGTCCGTAATTTTTAAGTTTTCATTTCCTTTACGAACAATCATGCTTGGCGTTTCTTGTGTTACAACGCCGATGAAGCCGATTTTCTTGCCGCCTACTTCTTTTATCGCATAAGGTTCTGTAATTAATTTATTCGTTGACGTATCATAAGCATTTGCCGCTACTACCGGGAAATTCATGCCGTCGTATCCTTTTGTTCCTTTTGGATGGTCTCCGCCTTCAATCATACGATGAAGCTCAGCAATGCCTTCATCAAACTCATGGTTTCCAAGCGTGCCTACATCAAATCCAAGCGATTCCATCACTTCAACCGTTGGCTCGTCTTGAAACAGCGCTGAAACTAGCGGACTTCCGCCAATCATGTCTCCTGCATGAACTAAAAGCGTATTCGGATTTTCAGCTTCTTGTTTACGAATAGCTGCTGCTGTATATTTCATATTTCCAGCTAACAGCGATTGGCCATTTGAATTGATTTTTGTATCTGTATCGAGCTGACCGTGAAGGTCGTTCATGCCTAACAGCTGAATCTTTGTATTATCTTTTGATTCGCCGTTTAAATTAATTTTGTAAATGCCAAATCCTTTGTCGTCCGTTTTATTTGTATACGTAATGTTACTTCCTTCAGTTAAATAGCTTTCTCCGCGCGGTGAGCTTGTGAACGTCACGTTAGCCGTTCCGTTAATTGGTGCAATGGACCAGTTATCGTCAGCTGTAGGCGTAATTTCTTTTTGCTCGGTGATGTAGTCCATTAGAATTTGACGGTTTTCATCCGCTGAATCCACCACAAGCTCGCTTCCTTTTAGACCAGGGAAGTTCCCGCCTCCGCCAGCTCGGTAGTTATTTGTCACAACGATAAACTCTTGATTCGGGTCAACTGGTTTACCGTTATACGTTAAGTTAACAACTCGGCTTGAATCTGCGTGAATCACGTTTCCATTCACATCGTATTTTGGTGGTTTTGTGACGTCAATTTGATATTGAACGCCGTCAATGACGTCGAAGTTATAAACAGGGAAGCTTGGGTTTAATAATTCCTGCTCTTCTGTTTTATTCGGTGTAATTTGATTAAACTTACCGGCAGACATATCAATCCAGTCTTTTACAACAGAACCTTTTACTTTGACCGCTTTCAACGTGTTGTCATATAGATACAGGTCGCCAGCGCTTCGGATCGTTAAGTCACCTTTTTTAATTTCCGTATATTCATCAACGCCGTTTCTTCCTGCTTTAAAAGGCGCTCCCACTGATAAAATCGGAAGGTCTTTATATTCCGGCTTGTTTTGAGAAACGTACTTTTCTACGTAATCTTTTTGTGCATTTGTTACCACTTGAATAGATGGATCATCTTTTACAAGAGAAAAATAGCTGTGAATATCATCCGTCGTTTTACCAATTGGTGTGTTCACATATTTAACCGTTGCATCGTGATCTTTTTGAACCGCTTTAACAACACCTTTATCCGGTTCTACCGTACTTTGCGTAACCGTTTTCCCTGACGCATCTTTTACGTCTTTATACGTTTCACGCGTGGACGATTGAGAGTTTACTACTTTCCATTTTCCTTTTTCTTCTTTTAACGTTAAGTCAATTAAGCCAAGTGATCCTCCGCCGTAACCTGCTTGGACAGCCGGAACGCCGTTGATTGTTCCTTTTGCATTATCAACGCCAGGAAGAGGCTTTTTATCTGCTCCGAGGAACAAACCGTCTAGCGCAGCTTCCGTTTTAGCAGGGAAGACTTTATGCGTGTGCGAAAACGTAATAGCATCAATGCCTTTTACTTCACTTAATGAGTAAATCACATCTTCCGTGTTTTGCTTATTGCTGCTAAACCCAGAGTGAGCCATCGCGACAACTACGTCCGCACCTTTTTTCTTCATTTCTGGAATGTACTTGTTGGCTGTTTCCACAATGCCTTTAGTAATGACTTTTCCGTCAAGGTTTGCTTTGTCCCAATCGTTAATTTGAGGCGGCACAAAGCCAATGAAACCAACTTTAATCGTTCGTTTTTTACCGTTTTCATCAACGACTTTTTTATTCATAATTTTATAAGGCGTAAATTTATTTTTGTCATTTTTCGGGTTGCTGTCATGATCGTCAACATAGACATTGGCATTTATGTAAGGAAAGTTCGCGTCGTTATACGCTTCCGTTAAGAAGTCTAATCCATAGTTGAACTCATGATTTCCAAGCGTTGCAATATCATAATCTAGCTGATTCATCGCTTTAAATACAGGATGAACTTCACCTTTTTTCAGCGGGTTAATCTTGGCTTTATACGTGCCTAGAGGCGTTCCTTGAATGAGGTCTCCGTTATCTACTAATAAGCTGTTTTTTACTTCTTTTCGAGCATTTTTGATTAAGGTAGCGGTTTTAGCTAAACCTACTTTTTCATAAGGGGCGTCTTTGAAATAATCATAGTTTAATAGATTCGTATGAACGTCGGTTGTTTCCATCAGGCGTATGTTCACAAGCGCATCTTTTTTATTGTGGCCTTGATGCTTGCTTTGCTGTGAGCTTTGTCCAGGGTGACGTTCTTCTGCTCCTGCCTGTGTAGTTAGAAGCGGCATTGATAATAAAGAAAGTGCCAGTGATGTAGTTAGTATTTTCTTCGTTTTGCTGCGTTTGTTCTTTTTCATCTACCATTCACCTTTCAAGTAAGTTATCATCGCTATAAATCTAGCAACTGTTCAAAAATAGTATAGCAGAAAAGATTTATAAAGGATGTAAATTTTTTGATTTTTTAGTAAACCATTTGTATGCGTTTTATTAACTTTTTGTAAACCGAAAAATTTTTTTTAGTTTCTCTCTTTAAAACAAAGGACTATAGTTTTCATTAATTGGATGAACCCTCCTTTTTAAATGAGTCTTATTACCTAACACATCAACGTTCCCACGTTCTCTTTTCATTCAAAAAAAATTTATTTCAAGCGGTGTGTATATATGTACTATACATAGGATATGAAAAGCAGACATTAAGTTTGTCACAGCTTCTAACAAAATTTCGTAGATATAAAAAAGAAAGAGAAGGTTTTTGTCTTCTAATAAATAGATATATTTATATAATTTTACATTTATAATATGGAAACGAGGTTGAATTATAAGGCATACCTACTATATCAATCCAATCTAAAGCATCTATACACATGAAACCTACGTTCACCCTACAAATAAAAAAATCCGAACGAAGTTGATTCTCCATCAAGAATCGTGATTCATCGTTCGGATTTTCTTCAATTAGCACACTTTTGTCCCAGGTTTGTTTTTTTACTGACCTAATTCTTTAATTTGTTTCATAATACTTGATACATCTTGAATTGATTGAAACAATTCACTGTTTTTTAGCGCTTCTGGATTGAAGCTGCCATCCTTTATATTGGCTTCATACGCTTCAATTCCACTAATGATTTTTTCGTTTTGCTGAACAAGCTGATCGTGCACATCAGAAGCGATGTCAGGAGCTTTGGTTTGATTAAATTCTTCGGCTTTCCCTTTCATTTCCTGCAGCTTTTGCTCGAGCTTTTTTATTGCCTCATCGTCATTAACAGCTTTTTCCGCTAGAGGCGGTATTTCTTCAGCAAACTTTTGTGCTTCACTCACGTAATCTTTCGCATCGTTTGCGTAGTTCAGCGTACTGCTTGTATCTTCAAGAAAAGAACAGCCGCCGACCATAAAAAGAACAGCAGTTGATATGACTAGCATCCACTTTTTCACTTAGCACTCAACCTTTCTTATTTTCTTTTCTGCTATCTTCTTTTCGATTTTCGTTTCTTTAACTCTTTCATAATAATGGGTACAGCTTTTTTTATTCCTTTTTTTACAGCGGGGCTTTTTAACAGTCTCGATAGTTTTGACATTTTTAAGCTCCTCTCTCATTTTGAAATAACAAAAAACACCTTTACCACATGTGGTAAAGGTGTTTGTATCCAGACCTTTACCAATGGCAACATTGGCAAAGGTCTCGCTAACAATTTGCATTGTCAATAAAGCCGGAGATAATAATCTCGAAATGACGACTTTACTGCAAGAGCTACTCCCCTTTGAGCAAAACAGCATTTTTTGTTAACACAATCATAACGCACGTTCCTGATTATCGTCAACTTATACGGAATTAGTACACGTCTTTTTTGGTAAATACCAGAAACGACACGAGCAGCCCGGCAAGTCCCCAAATGGTTAAAACACCTAAGGAAAACCCTAATGTCATTCCTTCAGTCGGAGGAGCTGTTCCTTGCAGGTAAGAAGTTAAATTTAAATTGACCATAAACAAGTACTTAGCTGAATTCCACGAAGAAACCATGCTGCTTAAAATTGTACCTGCAATCAAACAAGCAAGCATCACACCCATACCCGCAGCTGTACTTTTAATTAAAACAGACAGCATAAAAGCAAGCGTTCCAACCACCAGAGATACAAACCAAGCAAGACCAAACTCCATTAAAATATATCTCCACTGCGAAATTAAATGAACGTCCGCTGTATTTAAGTCATTTCCCTGCACGCTAAATCCCGTAAGAATAGGCGCTGTCCAGCCTTTAAATCCAAATACAACACCAGAAATGAGGTACGACAAAACGCCAAACATTAAAATTAAAAACGAGACGGACATGACGAGCGTGATGTATTTACTAAGCAGGATTTTCCACCGTTTCACAGGCCTCGTCAACAATACCTTGATGGATCCCAAGCTGTACTCTGAAGACACTAAATCCGCTGCAATAATCATAATCATTAGCGGCAGCAAAAGCTGAATGGCGTTTTCAATGAATCCTCGCACAAACGTTGGTGCCCCTGGTTCCGAAGGATTGATATCATTATCTAAATAATACTGTTGCTGCGCCACGCGAATTTCAAGCTGCTTGCGCCAATCATCTGAAATTTGGCTTCCGCTCAGCCGGTTTTGCGTATCGATAATTTCTTGCTGCAGCGTACTGCGCCAATCGGTCGTTCCTAGCTTTTCTTGAAGGCGCTGTGTTTCGCGAAGCTGAGCATAGGTGAACATGGAAATCAAAACGCCCATAATAAGAGTAACGATTAACAGGCGCTTTTTTCGAACGAGCTTGATCATTTCATTTTGAACCAAACTAATCAATCGATTCGCCTCCTGTCATTTCGATAAATAAATCTTCAAGAGTTGGAAGCTTTCGATTCATTTCTTTTACCGTTACTCCTGCTGCAATGAGCTGTTTATTCCACTCTCCCACTTCAGCTTCTTCATAAAACGTCGTGACATACTCCCCTTGCACTTGTACAAAGTCCGTCACTTGTTTTAAAACGTCTATTCCTGCAGGCTGCGGATCTAGCTTCCACAGTAAGCGCTCTTGCTGAGTTAACAGGGTCTTCACCGATTCTGTGTGAATAACTTCTCCTTTTGCGATAATCGCTACTCGGTCACACATTAGCTGAATCTCGCTCAGTAAATGACTCGATACTAGGACGCTTAGACCTTCACTTTCAGCTAAAAAGCGAATAAATTTACGCATATCCCGAATCCCAGAAGGGTCTAGTCCGTTCGTTGGCTCGTCTAAAATAAGCACTTTTGGTTTTCCGAGAAGCGCTTGCGCAATTCCTAAACGCTGCCTCATACCTAACGAATACGTGCGAACTAAATCGTGGATACGCTCTTGCAAGCCAACTAATTCCACCACTTCATGAATGCGTTCTTCTGTCATAGAAGGAATCATCCGTGAAAAGTGCTGCAGATTTTCCCAGCCGCTTAAGTATGGATACAGCTCAGGATTTTCAACAATACAGCCGATATGCTCCATCGCTTTTGTAAACTGCTTCGATACGCTGTATCCACAAATATAAATGGAACCAGCGGTCGGGCGAATCAAGCCGACAAGCATTCGAATCGTTGTCGTTTTACCGGCTCCATTGGGTCCTAAAAAGCCGAACACTTCGCCTCTTTTTAGTTCAAAATCAATATTTTTGATAATTTCTCGTTTTCCTATTACTTTTTTCAGTCCTTTTACTGAAAGCGTTACTTCACTCATATCATTCCCTCCCTTACCATGTAATAAGCGATGCTACACGTTCTGCGATCAGCTTGTAGCCTTTTGCATTAGGATGAAACTTATCGGTATATAAGTAGTCATCTACCTTTAGCTGAAACAAATCAAAGGTCGGAACAAAAACAGTTTGCTTATAATTAGCACTTAATTCACTGCTTTTGTAATTCCATTCTCGTACAATAGCCGTTGTCGTTTTTGCATCTTGTAGGTTACTAAACGGATTGTATAAACCAATTAAAAAAATCGTCGCGTCTTTATTGGCCGACCGGATGCTTTTTAAGATGCTGTCTACGTTTTTTAAATAGTCATTTTCTAGCTTTTGAATATTGTTTTTATTTAAGTTCTGCAGCGTTTGTCCGCCTTGAAATAAGTCATTTCCTCCAATGGTGATCAGCACGGTATCTGCCGACTTAACCTGCCGCTGAATTTCCTGCTGCTTTACTTGACTTGCCAGCTGCGAAGACGTTTGACCTTTTATTCCAAAGTTACTTAAGAGAATTTTCTTCTTCGTTTTTTCTTCAAGATTATCTTTTAAATACCCAACGTATCCTTTTCCCGCTGCATCTCCTGTTCCTCTTGTCAGTGAATCTCCTAAAGCAACAATCGTATAATTCTTTGTACTTTTGTTACTGCTGCTTGTTTCTTGCTTTGGCTTTGGCATTTCTTTTACAGTAGCTTTTGAGGCGCTAACATAATCATAAATAGACATTCCAAGTCCCGCTGCAAACAGCAGACACGAAATAATCGAAATCAAGGATACAATCCATACCCACTTTCCTTTCGCTTTCACTGGCTGCACTCCTTTTCGTCTTTTTAGTTATCTTTTTTTAGAGCTTCAACTGTTTTTAGTAAAGCAGACCAGTCTAAATGACCCCAGCCATTTTCGATTCCTTGTTCATAATGACCTTTCACAAGCTCTCCCAACGGAAGCGGGGCGGACACTTTTTTGGCTGCATCAATAGCCAGGTTTACATCCTTTAGTCCAAGCTCCAGCTTGAACCCGGCCGGATCAAAGTCTCTTTTAGCAATTAAATTGCCGTAATTTTTATACACAGGAGATGCAAATAAGCTGTTAACCACTTCAAGAAACTCTTCCGCTTGCATGCCATACTGTTCTACCATGACTACTGCTTCAGAAACAGCTTCTAACATCGATACTAATAAAAAATTATTGCCAAGCTTAGCTACATTTGATAAGTAAGGCTCGTCTCCTACAGTGAAAATAGTTTGACCAATCGCTTCAAACAGCGGCCAAACGTGCTCTCTTGCTTCTTTATTACCTGCAACTATTACTTTGAGAGCCCCGGCAGCTGCTGCGTCGGGGCGACCTAAAACAGTCGCTGCAACAAAATGCTGTCCTGATGCAGCATGTGCGCTTGTTAATTTTTCCGACAAATCTACGCTAATAGTACTCACAGAGACGTGAATACCACCTTCTTGAAGGCCTGCAAGTACACCGGCTTCTGAAAGCGTTACTTCTTCTAAAGCCTCATCATTTGAAAGAATTGTGAAGACAAGATTCGCTTCTTGTGCTGCTTGAGCAGGTGTCTCCACAACCTTTGCTCCTTTTTTCACAAGACTTTCCGCCTTCGAAGCAGTACGGTTATAAATAACAAGTTCATGACCCGCCTTTATCATATTTTCCGCCATCGGTAATCCCATATTTCCTAAACCAATTAAACCCACCTTCATCTTTACCACTCCATTTCAGCACTCAGTATGTACGTTTCTTATACTTGTCGTCTATCTTTAGAAAAAGCGTATTTTCATTATTATATAACTACAGTAAAAGCGAATACAAAGAATAGCCTTTCTATAATGTTCAAAATGTGACATTTTTTAGACATGATTTATAAAAAACTTGTCTAAAAAATACGAATGGTTTTTAAATAAAGCGCTTGCAAACATAGGAAATTTCTGCTAAGATGTAAGAGAATTATTTTTGTTCGGTGGGGATGTATGAGTATTGTCACTTTTCGTCTTTAGATTTGAGCAAGAATAGTACCACAATGTGCGAGTCCGCACGAGGAGGCAACAATTATGGAACAAGGTAAAGTAAAATGGTTTAACGCAGAAAAAGGTTTTGGATTCATCGAGCGCGAAGGTGGAGACGATGTATTCGTACACTTCTCAGCAATCCAAAGCGAAGGCTTCAAATCTTTAGACGAAGGTCAAGCTGTAACATTTGACGTAGAACAAGGTCAACGCGGACCTCAAGCTGCTAACGTTCAAAAAGCATAAGAAACACAACATATCAGAAACAGATCCTTTAAAGGATCTGTTTTTTTGTGTACAAACATAAAAAAGCCCTGTTTTTCAACAGGGCCAGTCGGTACAAATACAGAAGTAAAGTTAATGGTACTCTTAGTATAGCACAAGATCATAACAATCTATACGAAATAATAAAATAAAACTTTCATCCGGTACGTTTACCTATGTTTATAGCTATTCCAGACTCTCTAGGGCGCTTGCAAATCGTTTGATTCCTTCTCGAATGACCTCTTCTTCCCCTCTGCCAAACGTAAAGCGAATAGCTCCGCTTTGAGAACTCAGCACGCTTCCTGGTACAAAAGCCACTCCTCTTTTAAGCGATTCTTCCAATAGTCGATAGTCATCGACCGGCTGATTTACTTTGCACCATAAGTGAATCCCGCCTTGAGGTGAATCGAAAGATACTTTTGATCCGAGCAATTCGTTCAGACTCGACGACAGGGCATACTCTTGCTTTTTGAGCTCTTGTCTAAGCTTTTCAATATGTGAAGAAAACGTAGGAGAATCTAAGAATTGATAAGCAATCCACTGTGGAAAGATGCTGTGGCCAAAGTCAATTTGCTGCTTAGCGTCTGCCAGGCGCTGAATCACTTGCTCCGGCCCCACTATCCAGCCGATTCGAAGGCCTGATGCAACAATTTTAGAAAGCGAGCTGATATAGAGGACGTTTCCGTTCTCGTCCATCGATTTCAGCGTTTGATGTACATTGCCATCAAATGCCGTGAGTGAATAAGGATCATCTTCAATAAGCGGAATGCCGTATTCTGAAGAAAGCTCTAGAAACCGCTTTCGGCGCGCTTCTGATAACACAATACCGGTCGGATTTTGATAGTACGGATTTAAAAAAACCATTCGAATGCGATGCTTTTTATGTAATTCTACTAAGTCGTCCGGGTTTGCTCCATTTTTATCTACAGGCAGTAAAAACGTTCGTAGACCTGCTGATTGAAAAAGTGGCAGTGAATAGCTATAGGATGGATCTTCAATCGCTACTGCATCCCCTGGTTTTAACAAACACTGCACAATCAAATGAAGTGCTTGCTGTGCACCTGATGTAATTAGAATAGAATTGGAGTCAGTGGAGATTTTCCGGTACTCATAAACATGAGCAGCAATAGCATCACGCAAACGTTCATTGCCGTGGGGATGATCATAGCCTAAATGTTCATTAAAAGGCATGCCCGCTAATATTTGCTGAAAATCTTCGCTTGGAAATAAGCTAGGAGCTAACTCTCCGCTGGCTAAGTTCACAAAATCTGTTCGCAAAGCCTCGCTTCTGATTCGCTGTACGAGCGGTAAATTAGGCAAAAATGAACCGTCTTCTACATATCTCCCCCAGTTTGGAATACGTTTTCGGGAAATTCCCCAGATGCTCGAACTCACTCGCGTGCCGCTTCCTTTTTTACGTTCTACGATTCCAAGTGCCTGCAGCTCTTCATAAGCAGCTACTACCGTGCTTCTGTTCACGTTGAGCTCAGCGGCAAGCGTTCGTTCTGATGGCAGCATAGAATCCGGTGGAAAAGCTCCCGATGAAATACAGCTTTCAATATATTCTGCAATTTGTTTATAAATCGCTTTTTTACTAGCGCGATCTGGTCTCCAGTTCATGCGGCGTCAGTCCTTACATTTAAACTTTCTTAATTAGTAGTTTATCCTTTATCTCTCTTATCTTAAAGCAGTTTTATAAAAAAAGACCATCCAATTCGGTGTTTTTTTGCTCATCCACTTTATCAAAAATTATAATAGTAGCTATTTTTCATTTTTAGGTATTTTAGTTCACATAATAATTTTATAGTTAATCATATTGAATGAATTTCACCATGAAAAAGAGATTGAGACATAACCACACCAGTCCAATCTGAAGACGAACAAATGGGATACATGAGCTCATATGGGTTGCTTGGTACACCACATTTGATTTCCGTGCAAGACTTCGCTTTCCGCGGGCGGCCGGTGAGCCTCCTCGTCGCATACGCTCCTGCGGGGTCTCACCTATTCCGCTTTTCCCGCAGGAGTCTTCGCCTTGCTCTCCAATCAACTGCTAGAAGCAACGAAATACATGAAAACTACATTCACCATGCCAATAAAAAAAAACCAAACGAAGTTGATTCTCCATCAAGAATCTCGATTCATCGTTCGGATCTTTCTTCAACTAAATTACTTTCGTCACAGCCTATTTTTTTATAAAGGCGGTAAATCTAGCTTGCCTTCTTGAAACAATTCTTTCACCATGTGCTTGGCATACCCTGTTGCTTGCCCAAGCGTTATTTTTGCTGGCATAGGCGCTTCGTTTGCATCAACGATTACATCGATAATACACGGTTTATTCTGTCTAACTGCACTTTCAAAAGCCGGCAACAGCTCGTCTTCCTTTTCTACTCGGTAGCCAACACCTCCGCAGATATCTGCATACCTAGCAAAATTCGGGTTTGTTAAGTCTGTGCCGAATTCAGCATTTCCCATTACTTCTTGTTCAAATTTAATCATACCGATTTTATGGTTATTAAATAGCACCACAACTAGCGGAAGATTGTATTTAACAGCTGTAATAAAATCTGCCATCGTCATCGCAAAGCCGCCGTCTCCACAGACCGCAAATACCTGCTTCTCGGGATAAGCAATTTTTCCAGCAAGTGCGCCCGGCAGCCCGCATCCAAGAGTTGCTAGCCAGCTTGAAATCACAAACTGTTGATTTGTCATACGAAAATGACGCGCCATCCATACTGTGACGTTTCCTACATCTACGGACAAGACCGCGTTATCAGCCGCTACGTGCTGAAGCGCTCGAATCACTCGCTGTGGCTTGATAGGTAGGCTTTCTTTTGCTTCTTGGGTATCAAGCTGACTCCACCACTTTTTCATACGTTCTTGACTTTGCTCTAAAAACTGGCGATGCTCTGAGCGGCCAACGTTTTCTAAAAACCACTGAATGGTTGTTTTTGCTTCTCCTGCAAGCCCTGCATCTACAGGGTACCTTTTGCCAATTTGTGCGGGATCAATATCAATATGAATCGTTTTCGCATGGTCTGGCAAAAAGCCTGTAAACGGATAGGACGTTCCAATCATGATGAGCGTATCCGCTTCTTGCATCGCTTCATACGCTGGCTTTGTACCGATTAATCCAAGTCCTCCGAGACAATATGGATGTTCATCCGGTATGGCGCCTTTTCCAGGAAGCGTAAGAACAATAGGTGCTGCGATTTTTTCTGCAAACGCAAGCAGTTCTTCTCTCATTTCATGTGTGCCTCGACCGGCTAAAATAACCGGACTTTCTGCTTTACCAATCAAATCTTTTGCTTTTTCAAGGTCTTCTCTGTGAGGAAAGACTTCTTGTTTAACGATTATGCTTGATGTTTCTCGTGCTTCTGATCCGACTTCAAAACGAGGGATATCATCAGGAATAGTTAACACAGCTACACCTTTTTTAGCATAAGCTGTTCGAATCGCTTGATTAACAACAGTGGGAAGCTGTTCAGCGGACATGATTCGCTGATTATATACAGCCACGTCATCGAACATTCGCTCTAAATTAATTTCTTGAAACGCATCGCTTCCGATGAGATCGGACTCCACTTGCCCTGTAAGTGCTAACACGGGAGCTTTGTCTAACTTTGCATCATACAAACCATTCAGTAAATGAATCGCTCCCGGTCCGGCAATAGCCGTGCATACACCGATTTTACCGGTTAGCTTGGCATATGCAGCCGCTGCGAGAGCTCCCGCTTCTTCATGCCTCACTTGAATAAATTTAATTTTATCCTGGGCTTTGCGAAGCGGTTCAATAATTGAATTAATGGAGTCTCCTGGCATGCCGTAAATATGATCAACGCCCCATTCAGTTAACAGTTCAATCAGTTTTTCCCCTGCTTTTTGTTTAAACATATGACTGACCCCTTTCTTCTTATATATATATAGATAGTGTGACCTGATACGCTCTTTCTTACTTATTTTCAGCCGTATAATTTTCGTTTTCTTTCGTTAAATTTTCTTCATTCCTTGCAATTATCATTATCTTTTGCTATTCTATAAGAAGAATTATTTTTGTTCGGCAACAATCGATAGGTGAATACTTTCGTCTTAAAGATTTTGATCATGAGCAAGGATAGTAATACAATGTGTGCATAGCACACGAGGAGGCAACATTCATGGAAAAAGGTACAGTAAAATGGTTTAACGCAGAAAAAGGTTTCGGATTTATCGAGCGCGAAAACGGCGACGATGTATTCGTACATTTCTCAGCAATCCAAAGCGAAGGATTCAAATCTTTAGACGAAGGTCAAGCTGTAACATTCGACGTTGAAGAAGGTCAACGCGGACCTCAAGCTGCTAACGTTCAAAAAGCATAAGTAGTAAAAAGACTCTGATTTCAGTCAGAGTCTTTTTTTTATGTAGAGCTACGCATAAATTTTTTTAACATGTAGTTTATACACGTTATTATAAATAGTAAACTAAAAGAGTCTCTTCATTCCGAAGAGACCTTTTGTGGAAGAAATAGTTGAAGAAATAAAGTGTGGATGTTGCATCGTCCTCATTTTTTAATAATTAGCACCAGCCGCCGCCGAAGCAAGAAGCGCCGATGATGATTAATAAGATGAAAAGTACAATGATTAAAGCGAAACCGCCGCCGCAGCCACCGCCGCCATAACCACAACCGTATCCGTAACCTCCGTAGTATCCCATGTGTTTCACCTCCATTTGCTATACTTTAAGATATGTGGATTTAGTTAAATTGCTCCTAATAATTCCATAGAACTTTTGAAAATGTTTGTCATACACTAAAATACTGAGCTTCTCAAACAAGTTCCACAAAGTGATAAAATATCTGATTTTATGGGCATTTACTCCTCTTTTCTTTATCTTTTAAAAATGTAATCGCTCCCTTTTTCATGAATGTACAATGCGCTGAATACCTTTAGTTATGTACACTCACACAGGAGGGATTCAATATGTTAACACTCGAAATTTCAAAGCAAATCGTTAAAAACGTCTACCCTATTGTCTTATCGAACCGCAGTAAAATCTTTCAAGAGGAAGTGAGCGTCGCCGCCTTGCAAGACTACTTTGGTCTTGATCATGCCTTTAGCGTATATGCAGCTGCCACCATTATTTATCAGCTAGAAGCTGACGGATATGTATCCAAACCTCTGAAACTCAGCGAATACAAGCGAATTTTGCTCAAATAAAAACAAGCATCCCACAAGGATGCTTGTCTTATTTATAGCTATACCTGTCGAATAATTGCTCGACTCTTTTGTGATAGTCCGCAAGGTAATCAGAGAGCTCCGTTTTGCTCAAATTATTGGCCTGCTCCTCAAATAGTGACAGCAGAGAAATTTTAATCATTTCCATTTCCGTTTCCGAACGATTTTCATTTCGTAAATCTTTTCTTAAATTCCACAGGCTTTGCTCCATTTCATGCTTTAATTGTTCTAGTGAGTGTGGTTCTTCAAATCCGGCACGAATGTCTTTTTTAAATCCACTCATCTTATCACTCCTCGCATTTGCACCTGCTAGATAGTATCTAATGTATACTATACCATAAATAACTATACGAGGCTTAAGCATGCATTTTAAGCAATTGGTCACAAAATAAAAAACATCTCTTTGGATGTCTTTACGTTACTTTTTATCTTACTTCGTCTTCTTCACCTTTTACATATTTAAAAAATGAATCAATCATTTCATTTAAAAAATCATTTCGATCTTCAAAATTCATAATTTCTAAAAACTCCACAATATCCTTATCTAAGCTAATAGAAGCGGGATCATAAGCAGCTGCTTCCCTTCTTTGCGGGAATGGAATCACATTATCTTTCTTCTTCATAAAACACCGTCCTTTTTCTGTGCTTTACTAGTGTAAGCTTTCAAGGAACGATTTGCAAGTCCCTCTGATGTAAAATTTTATATAAACATTCTTCTGAAAAGACAGAGTATATCTTTAGCTACTCAAGCAAGCTCATTTGACCTTAGCCTTTTTCGTGTTCTGGCGTCATATTAATAATTCGCCGCTGTTTTCTCTTTTCCTTTTGGCATCTTTTAGCAAATTTAAACACAAATAGTTTAAAAGAGGTTTTTATTTCCTTCTTATAGGTTAAAGAAAGGAAACAACATTTTTATATGGAGGGGTTACAAATGATTGCATTAACTGGAAAAGTTGCGCTTGTGACGGGAGCGGCATCTGGAATTGGACGCGCTTCAGCCATCACATTAGCTGAACAAGGAGCGCGCGTTGCTCTTTTAGACTTAGAGGAAGAAAAATTACAAGAAGTAAAAGAGACCATCATGGCGAGCGGCGGAGAGTGTATAGCCGTTAAAACAGACGTATCTGACTCTGAAAGTATAAAAGAAAGTATCGAAACGATTAGCAGCTTATGGAGTCAATTACATATTGTTTCTATTAACGCAGGCATCAACGGTACGTTTTCTTCTATTGAAGAACTATCACCAGAAGATTGGACAAAAACAATTGATACAAATTTAACGAGTACTTTTTTAACCGTGAAGCATTCTATTCCTTATTTAAAAGCTCAGGGAGGAAGCGTTATTATTACTAGCTCGATTAACGGCAACCGTACATTTTCAAACATCGGCATGAGCGCATACAGTTCCTCAAAGGCTGGCCAAATGGCCTTCGGCAAAATGGCAGCTCTTGAACTTTCTACATACGGAATACGCGTTAACGTTATTTGTCCAGGAGCAGTTGATACAAATATTGAAAGCAATACATTCCGTCAAGAAGACAAATTAAAAGAAGTCGCGATTCCAATTGAATATCCAAACGGCAATCAGCCGCTTGCTAAACGCTCGGCTAAGCCTGAAGAAGTAGCAGATTTAATTTCCTTTTTAGCTTCTGACGCGTCCAAACATATTACCGGAAGTGAAATGTTTATCGACGGCGGAGAATCGCTGCTGTAACGTACAAGCCCCTGCGTCAATGTCAGGGGCTTGTTTTTTTACTTTTATGAACAACGTCTACTCCACCCGAAGCGGATATAATGCTGCCTGTAATCATATCTGAGTTTTCATCACAAAGAAACTCAATAATACGCGCAATGTCTTCTCCCGTACCTGATCGGCCCACAGGCGTTTCCTTGTCTTCTAGTAATCTTGCTTTTATAATATCACTTTCTTTCATGTCCCCTACAATATCTCCGGGACAGACCATATTGACCGTAATCCCGTATTCGGCTACTTCTAGAGCAAGCGATTTGGTCAGAGAAGCTAGCCCTGACTTAGCGGCACTAAAAGCCGCGCGGTACATCCATCCAGGGGTGTACTCTACATCTTGAAAACCGTATGTAATAATCCTTCCAAACTGCTGCTTTTTCATAATAGGAACAACCGCTTTTACAAAGTGAAAAACGGAGCTTAAATTCCCTTCCAGCATTTCATACCATTCACTGTCTGTGTACTCTATTAATTTTTTTCTTTCAAATACATACGGACCTGCATTATTAATTAAAACATCAATACGTCCAAATCGCTCCGTAGCCTGCGCAACGACATATTCAATATCTTCTTTATTTGTTATATCTCCTTCTACGAACTGTACGTTGTCTTTATATTGATGCCATTCTTCTTGCAGTTCTCGCACTTTATTTTTATCACTGCGAAAATGGACGGTAACGGAATACTGCTTTTTTAAAAACTGTTCTGTTACCTTCTTGCCAATACCTTTATGACCCGCTGTAATCAATGCATGTTTCATCTACCTTCACCTCTTTCACTCTACTTATCTACTATATATATTAGACAGCTCCTTAGTTTCTCCTTTACTAACAGAAAAAAGCCCTTGACTAAAGGGCCTTTCTTTTACGGTCTTAACAAAATTTTCCCTGTACTTTTCCGGCTTTCAAGCAGCTCATGTGCTTTTGCTCCGTCTTTTAAATCGAACACCACGGGATCAGTTAGCACAAGCTGACCTTTACTGATCCACTCAAACAGCTGCTGGGAACGTACTTTACGTTCTTCATAAGATACAAGTACGTTCCACAGATCTCCGCCTGTGAGCGTTTTAGAGGTATCCATCAGCATACGCGGATCCACTGGAGCCGGATCGCCTCCTGCCATTCCGTAAAATACCACGGTTCCGCCTGTTTTTACGGCTTCAAAGCTTTTTTCTAGCGTAACTCCTACAGATTCATAGGCAACATCTGCGCCTCGCTTCGTTACTTCTTTCACTTGTTCCACCCAGTTATCTTCGTATAAAAAGACATAGTCAGCACCTGCTTGAGCCGCTGCTTTTGCTTTTTCAGAAGATGACGTTAATCCAATGACTTGTCCGCCTAATAGCTTAGCAATTTGAACTAAAAGCTGACCTACGCCTCCAGCAGCTGCGTGAACAAGTACATAATCGCCGGGCTGAATGCTGTAGCTGTCTTGTGTTAAATAGTACGCCGTTAACCCTTGTAAAAGCACAGAAGCAGCTGCGTCAAACGAAATATCATCAGGTACGGCAATGATTTTATCTTGTGGCACGGCAACAAGCTCTGCATTTGCAAAAGGAACGTCAGCAAACGCAATACGGTCTCCTACGTTAACATGACTTACTTCTGCTCCTACTTCTTCTACCACACCTGCTCCTTCATATCCTAAAATATACGGAGGTGTACCCGTTAAGTGATAGTTCCCTTTTCTTCGGTACACATCGGCAAAATTAAGTCCAATTGCTTTTGTTCTTACTAGTACATCTGTTGGACCAATAGAGGGATTCGGTATATCTTGATAGTGAAGAACGTCAGGTCCTCCAAATCTTTCAAATACTAATGCTTTCATATATAAGTTACCTCGTTTTCTTTATGTATTCCCTTTCATCGTAATTCAAAGAGATAACAAACACAAGTTTCTGACTCAAGGGAAAAACGCTTTGTCTCCTCAGGAGACAAAGCGTTCTTTTACTTTGTTTGCGCTACAACTTCTCGCATCGTTCCATTTTTTTGATAAGAATTATGAAAAGAAAAGGCTTTTTCAAGAACGTGCGGTGTTTGTCCGCCTCGCGTGAGCGCTTCTTCGTAATACGCCATAAGCTGATCGCGATACATTGGGTGGGCACAATTTTCAATAATGCATTTTGCCCGTTCTCTTGGAGCGAGTCCGCGTAAGTCCGCATATCCTTGCTCTGTTACAATCACATCCACATCGTGTTCCGTATGATCAACGTGCGAAACAAACGGCACTATGCTTGAAATATCACCGTTTTTAGCAATGGATTTTGTTACAAAAATACCGAGACGCGCATTTCGGGCAAAATCTCCTGAGCCTCCGATTCCGTTCATCATTTTTGTTCCCATCACATGTGTGGAATTGACGTTTCCGTAAATATCTAGTTCTAGCGCGGTATTAATTGAAATCAGTCCTAAGCGACGAATGATCTCGGGATGGTTGGAAATTTCCTGCGGACGAAGAATAAGTTTATCTCGATAGGCTTCAAAATTCGAGAAAACTTGTTTCATTTTATCTGCTGAAAGTGTAATTGAGCAGCAGGAAGCAAACGTGACTTTTCCAGCATCAAATAAATCAAACACAGCATCTTGCAATACTTCCGAATACACTTCTAAATTGTGAAACTCTGAATCTAACAACCCGTGAAAAACCGCATTTGCCACGGATCCAATTCCAGATTGTAAAGGAGCAAGCGATTCAGTTAATCGTCCTTCTTTAATTTCTTCACGTAAAAATGAAATCAAATTTTGAGCCATTACAACCGTTTCTTCGTCAGGTGCTACAATCGTAGACGGTGAATCTAGCTGATTTGTAAACACAATGCCCTTTACTTTATCTAAATCAATTGGTATGCCTAACGAACCAATCCGGTCATCAGATTTTTTTAAAGGAATCGCATCCCGCTGTCCTTGAACGCCTGGATCATACAGATCGTGAATGCCTTCTAACTGCTCTGGCTGTGCTGTGTTAATTTCAATAATAATCGATTTTGCATGCTCGGCAAACACCATCGAATTGCCAATTGACGTTGTTGGAATCATCATTCCGTCACCCGTGATAGAAACCGCTTCCAAAATAGCGAAATCTATTGAATCTAACACGCCTGAACGCACCCATTCAGAAGTATGCGATAAATGCTGGTCGATAAACTGGAATTCACCTTCATTAATCTTCTTACGCATCGTCGGGTCAGCTTGAAACGGCAGGCGTTTGTTTAACATACCTTTTTCTGCAAATAGCTTATCCACATCTGACCCAAGTGAAGCACCGGTATACACGCTTACTTTTATCGGTTCTGTTTCCGCTCGTTTCGCTAGCGCAAACGGTACAGCTTTGACATCCCCCGCGCGTGTAAAACCGCTTAGACCAAGAGTCATTCCATCTTGAATCCAAGACGCTGCTTCTTCAGCAGAGACAACGCGATTCTGTAGTGCTTCATGCTTAATTCGATTACAAGCGTTTTTCATTCTCTTCACTCCTTGTTTTTGCTCTTTTTTACCATTTTACTGTAAAGGGAGCGTCCACAAGCGTTTTTGGAATGAAATGGACAAAAATAGCGATAAAACAGCATATTTGATGATAATGAAGCTAAATGACGGTTAAAACCCAAGCAGCTTTCGAAAATAGCTGGCGTACGACTGACTGACCGGAATTTTTTCTCCATTGTTCATCACTAATAAAAAAGTCGAATGTGTATCAGGGTAAATTTCTTGAATTTGTGTCACATTGACGATAAAGGAACGATGACAGCGCACAAACTCTTCTTTTGGAAGCACATAATCAAATTCATTTAACGTGTATCTATGCGTACCCGTATACTTCTGTGCGTACACATAGGTTTTTCGGTCACGCGCTTCTACGTAGATGATTTTTGAGAAAGGAACCGGTATCCATCCTTCGTTCACCTTTAACGTCACAACTGACTTTCCGCTCGTTAACGCAGGAAAAATCGCCGTTACGCATCCTTGAACATCTCCTTCATCTAAAAAAGGCACGGCCATGCCGTAGTAAGGTGTGCCGAACACGTCTCGGTGAATAAATTCCGATACTTTTTGCTTTCGTTCTAATGCTTTATATGTAATCGTTCCTTTTTTTATTTGATCTCCAGGGCTGATTTTCAAATTAATTCGTTTGCTTGCTCGGTAATACACGTACGTTTCTAGATCTGAAACAGCAATCGACGCTTCATCGGAGAACAATTCACTGATAACATCTAGTAGGGCTGAGGCTTTAAATGGCTTCATGGTTTCACCTTCTTTTGTCTAGTTAAACACGTTGCTTCTTTATTGTAGCGCAAAAGCAAAAGCGATTGGGAGACAAGCACAGAATTTATCCTTTTAACTGCATAAAATTTCTATTTTTTCACAACATAAAACAATGAAATGAAGGAAGGGTGAAATGTATGGGCTATGCTGAATCAACGTTTCGAATCGCCTGTTCATTTTTTGTGCTGCTTCTTTTAACGCGGCTCATGGGAAAAACAGAAATCAGCCAGTTAAATGTATTTACATTTATTACGGCGATTACGATTGGTAATATCGCTTCTTCCCTTTCCACTGATAAGCGAGTAGAGATTGATAAAGGAGTTTATTCACTGCTAGGTTGGACATTTTTAACGATCGCTATGGGCTATCTTGGAATGAAATCGAAAAAAGCGCGGCATCTTATTACCGGTGAGCCTAAAATTGTAATTAAGCAAGGGAAAGTGATGGAAAAGGCATTAAAACAAGTCCGACTAGATATTGAATCTCTTTTAGGCATGCTGAGGCAGCAAAACGTATTTTCCATAAAAGATGTCGAATACGCCATATTAGAAATAAATGGAAATCTTTCCGTTATGAAAAAACAAGATAAAAAGCCAAACTCGTGGTCAAAAACGCTGTTATTTCCCACTTCAACCGGCGTTATTTACGACGGAAAAGCGAATGAGGATGCGTTGAAGGACCTGCACGTAGATAACAACTGGCTGCATAAACAGCTCGAAAAAGCGGGAATCAACTCAATTGATGACGTCTTTTACGCTGAGGTTCAATCCGACGGATCGCTTTATATTGACTATAAAAAAGATAAATTTAACTCATAAAAAAATCCGTACCATATAAGGCACGGATTTTTTTATTAGCTTGCTTTTTTCACACGATTTGTAATGGTATCTTCTTTTGGTGATGTTTTGCGAATAAAGAAGGCTAAAACAAACGCGATTACACTTAAAATCGTTGCGATCATAAACGCATCGTTAATACCCATTGCTGTACCTTGATTCACAGCTTCAGCCATACTGCCTTTATCTGTTGGCAAAATTTGCTGATTCGTTACGATATTTTTCACGTGTTTTTCACCTTGATTCATCATAATGGATACAAAGAACGCCATTCCTACAGCTCCGGCAACCATTCGAAGCGTATTAACCATCGCGGTACCGTATTTATTTAAGCTAAGCGCAAGCTCATTTAATCCAGCTGTAAAGATCGGCATCATAAGCAGTGACATCCCAAACATACGAACAGTATAGACAATCATGACATACATAAATGTTGTGGTTGTTTCAAGCTTTGTTAATTCATATGTTGTCACAACGGTAATTGCTAAACCAATAACAGCAAGCCATCTTGCGCCGAACTTATCAAACAGCCTTCCTGTAATCGGAGACATAATCCCCATTACAATTCCCCCAGGAAGTAGCAGCAAGCCTGAAAGAAATGGTGAAAAGCCGCGTACATTTTGCATATAAATCGGCATTAAAATCATACCTGAAAACATTGCCATCGTCACAATTACGTTAATAATTGTTGTCAGCGTGAACATGCGGTAACGGAAAATACGGAATTCAAGAAGCGGCTGATCAATTTTTAACTGACGGAAAATAAAGAACAGAATCGAAATACCGCCTACAATAAACATGGCTAACACTTCGGTGCTGGTCCAGCCCTTTGTACCGCCCGTAGCGAACGCATACAGCAAGCCGCCAAATCCAATTGTTGATAAAATAACGCCAAGCACGTCTAGCTTAGGTCGGCTTGTTTCCGTTACGTTTTTCACTAAAATAATAGCCGCAATTACGTTAATAAGTGCGATTGGGAACATCATAAAGAATAAAACACGCCATGAGTAGTGCTCAACGATTAAACCAGAAAGTGTCGGCCCTACTGCCGGTGCGAAGTTCATGGCTACTCCAAAAATCCCCATCGCAAAACCGCGTCGGTCAGGCGGGAATAACGTGAAAATAACGTTTGTAATTAACGGAAATAAAATTCCTGCTCCTGCAGCTTGCACGACGCGTCCTACTAAAATAACAGAAAATGTCGGTGCGATACCGCAAAGGAGTGTTCCTACTGTAAACAGACCCATTGCTGTAATATACAGCTGCCTTGTCGTAAATCGATTCATTAAAAATGCTGTAATTGGAATAACAATTCCGTTTACTAACATAAAGATGGTTGTTAACCAGTTCCCCGTAGCCGCCGTTACATGGAAATGATCCATCATTTGCGGAAGCGCAATGTTAATTAGCGTTTGATTTAAAAAAGCGACGAGCGCTCCCATTATCATTACGCCAAAAATAGACCGAGTTCGCGCTTGATCGGACTGTTGTGTTTGTGTATTCATTTTAACAAGACCTTTCCCTTTAAAATTATCTGTATGTAAATCTTCAGATGACAAACAGGTTAAGAATATATTTTATGTGTTCATTCTATTAATTTATGTCACGAATATTTAATGAACTTAATTATATACCGGATAAATATATCTGTTTCCGAAATATTTGTCAACAAATATGATCATTTTCGTAAAACTTTTCCATCAGTATATATAAAGTAGCATGCCCTTTAATGAAGAAAAAAATGAGAGCCTTTCAACGAAGGCTCTCATTTCCTTAAGAATACTTATTTTAAGATTTGAACTTTTACTGTTTTTCTTCCCCATTTTAACGCTTCTTTTTGAGAAGGAAGAAGAACATCAATTTTATTTCCTTTAATCGCGCCGCCTGTATCAGCTGCGATTGCCGTGCCATAACCTTCTACGTATACTTTTGAACCAAGCTTAATCACTTTTGGATCGACAGAAATAACTTTTTGATTTGGATTCTTTTTTAAATCGATTCCAATCGCCGTTTTTCCGCTGCAGCCTTTGCAGTTCGCTGTGTACGCTGTTGCTGTTACTTTAAATTCTTTCACCACGTTTGAAGACTTCGCAGGCGCTGCTTTAGCAGGCGTGCTTGATTTTACTTGAGATACTTTTAATACTTGTTTCGGATGAATGCTGTCTGACTTTAAGTTATTCCACTGTTTCAGCTGACTAACCGATACTTTATATGTCTTTGCAATTTTGTATAGCGAATCTCCGCTTTTTACTGTATATGTATTTGTTGCAGCTGATGCACCACTTGCCACTCCGAACAGTGACATTAGAACTAAACTGAACGTAATCATTGTCTTTTTCATGTAATTGATTTCCCCTTTATCTACCAATACATAAAAAATAACACATGAGTATTACAGTTATATTTCAGTAACATGTCAATAGTTTGATAGTTTAGTTACAGTAAAAATAAATATTCTTCCTTTTAAACTAGTAAATTAATCACCTTAGCATTTTAAAAACATACATATTTAGGCATATAACGGTGCTTTTACACACATTTATATTAGATTATTTCATTTGTAACATTTAACTGGTTCTAGAGGCTTATACTTTATTTTAAATTGGTTATTTAGAACATAGTTTATTTAAAATTAATAAATGCGTTAAAGGATCTTAATATAAATCACTTTTTACACCGCAGTTGATTTCCGTGCAAGACTTCGCTTTCCGCGGGTGGCCGATGAGCCTCCTCGTCGCTTGCGCTCCTGCGGGGTCTCATCTATTCCACTATTTCCGCAGGAGTCTTCGTCTTGCCCTCCAATCAACTGCTAGAAGCGTATACATATATCACCGCGATAACAATAAAAAATCCGAACGCGTTGGATTCTCCATCAAGAATCTCAATTCATCGTTCGGATTTCCCTTCAACTAAAATGCTTTTATCATAGCCTTTTTATTTGAAATTAAAATACCTGCAATACTTGTTAATACGGCTGCCACTGAAGCATTCTAGCTGCCTCAAACCTTTTTTCTACATTCGGCCAGTAAACGATTTTCCACCAATTATCAACGTATGGATCACGTTCATTTTTGTACTGTAAATAATATGCGTGTTCCCATACGTCTAATACAAGCAGCGGAATCGTATCCCACTGGGTGAGAAGCTGATGGCGCTCAGCTTGCAGAACTTCAAGCTTTCGCGAACGCGGCGACCATACTAAGATAGCCCAGCCAACACCTTCTACTTTTTTAGCGGCTTGAGAAAAGTGCATCATAAACTTCTCATAGCTGCCAAAGTCTTTTTGAAGCTGCTGCAGCAGCTGTCGTCTCGGTCGTCCTCCTCCTTCTGGACTCATAATCTCCCAAAAGATTGTGTGTAAGTAATGACCGGAGCCATGAAAAGAAGCTTCCCGTTCCCAATGTTTTATGAGGTCAAAATTGTTTGTGTTACGGGCTTGCTGCAGCATGAGCTCTGCTTTATTTAATCCATCGACATAGCTTTGATGGTGCTTGCTGTGATGAAGACGCATAATTTCCCGGTTAATATACGGTTCAAGAGCTGAATAGCTATAGCCAAGCGGCGGCAGCTCGTGCTGTCCTGACGCTATCGATTCTCGCTCCCTGCCATCGTCTCCAAGCCGCTCTTTTAAAACTTTATCAATATGCCGCACTGCATTATTGATTTCTTCTAACGTATATTCGTTGACATCTTCTTCGCTTAAATATTCAAGAACGTCTTCTTGCGTGCGCGTTATATATGACGTTATATCTACTTCTGTAATGGCTTCTTCAAATACAGGATCACATACTTGTTCAAGCCAGGTCTGAACTTCCATCAAGTATCTTTTTCTCTCATCTTGATCGGCCATACTTCCCCTCCTTACACCTCATCTTCACTATCATATTCAAAAGAAAAAGCAACATAACTTCCTACTTGTATCTATTGAGGTAGAAAATTCGACATAAAAAAGCAAGAGCTCCTTAAAGGATAAACTCTTGCCTTTTTTCTTATATCTTCTTTGCCATATTCACATAATCAATCGTTTCTTGCTTACTAACAGCTGCATGCTTCAGCTTCGGGTTATAATAGAGCTCCACTTTTATATTATTAATTTCACAGCCGTCTGGCATATCCTGCAAATCCGTTAGAAACGGCAGCAAGTGATTGTTCATATCGTATTCAAACGCCCCGTTTTGCAAGTAATACACCTTTGGCACATAGTTAATATGGCGAAAAAACTTCACTACGTTAATTCGCTCATCGTATGAGGCGATCACTTCATCTTCTGTTAGGTTCGGATAAGATAAATTAAACACTTGCCGAACCGGCGTTTTCAGCCACTTGGTCAAGCAAGTCTGCGGATTGTTGACAAGCGCTTTTGCTCCTTTTACGTACCCCGCTAAAAACATTGACATAAAGCCGCCGCCCGATGATCCGTAAAATAGCACATTAGACGAACTCACCTGTACTTTTTTCATGAACTTTTCAATTAAAACCGCAATGTCTTTTAAATAAAAACGATCGCTTGTCCCTTGTCCCCACGCAAGCGACACCTTTCCTAAATAAAGCGTAGGATCGTTATAGTAAATAATTGAATCTTGGAATTCATTCATCCACGAATGGCGCTGAAAATATGGAGGACCTGCCGGCATTTCTTGACTTGCTCCTCCTCCTGAACCAAACACAAGCAAATGAGAAGACTCTTTTTTTAATCTCACCAAAAACTCAAACAGCACTCCGTTCCACTCGACTCCTACTAAAACGGGCTTATCAAACGGCAGCTGAAGTTCATCCAGCTTTTCATACGTACTAGTTATCTTTTCATATTGATCAAGCAACAGCTCTGCAACTCACTTTCCTTAAAATGATCTGTCGTATGTGTCTGACATTGATCATGGCTCTGTAAAAAAGAACCTGTTACAGTGTATGAAAATCAGTGGACAAATGTTTGTACACGTTATCAAAAATAGGCCTTACCTACATATCCTCCTAGGCTTCTGTCACGAAATAAAACTCTTCACATACGATACAGCATCATAAAAAATTCAAGGATAGGAGCTGGAGACCCTTGTCAACGCCCTATATGGATTACAATAATCCAAACGTACAATACTTTTCTGATGTGAATAAAAACAGACTTAATACGCGAAACGATCAAAATTACATTAACCGATTAGGCCGGGATGTGCTCAACACATTAGGAAACGTATCATTACTTGATATTTACTTAAGCAAAAGCCGCGTAGTCGAACCGCACTATCACCAAAATGCCGCTGAGCTAGTCTACTGCATTTCAGGCTCAGCCGTCGTTTCATTAATCAATCCGTTTAACAACGAAGTCACAAATATTCCGATTACTCCCGGTCAAGTAGCTAATATCCCTCAAGGCTGGTGGCACTGGGAAATTGCGTCTGAAGACAATACGCATTTACTTGCCATTTTTGACGCTCCTTATCCGGAATACATTTTTGGATCTGATATTTTAAATAAAACGCCTATTGAAGTCCTTGCTCACACGTACTGCTTAGATCCGGAGCAGCTAAAGAAAACGCTGGCTCCGCTAAAAAATCAAACCATCGTGATTGGACCAACGGACGAATGCGGAGAAAAAGAACACTATAAAAAGAAAAAACAAGGAGGCCCTGTACACCACCAGCAGCCTACTTATACGTATCCTCCGCCTCAAAATCCTTATTACTCTCCTCAAAATCCCTATCACTATCGATATTGGTAGAGACAAAAAAACCCCGCTGCCAGTGTAACGGGGTTTTTTAACGAATACATAACGTTATTAATCTGTATATGTACTGTGAAAAGCAGCTTCAATATATGCAACTTGGAAATGATAATGTCCAATTAAATATTTCACAATGTCCACTTGATCAATTTTGCCAGGCTTATCGACCATCGCTTCTTTCACCATTTTTTCAAATGTACCTTGATCAAACTGTTCTTCATGAACAACAATTGTCTCAGAGTACGTTTCATCTTGTCCTTCTGAAATGCGGTAGTAATACAATTTCTTCACCTCAATTTATCTTAAGTGTATGTATACCCTTAACTAATAATTTTCAAACATTTTTTCAGCGTTCTTTTTCCACTTTACGATAGGCTGCGGCTTTTGCTTTTACAAGCAGCCTTGTAACCCAATACGCTACTAGCGTTATCCCTATATCAATCAGAAAAATATAAAACAAGCTCATTCCTTTTCCTGAATCAATAAATTTAAAATGTTGTTCAAGAGGCGCCAGTCCAAATGAAAAAACAGCGCTCAGCAGAATTGTATACAGATAAAAATTCTTTTGATGATTCGTACAATATTGATAAAGGAGCAGAAAGCATACCGGCAAAATAGAAGCAGTAATATTTGTTGCGTTTGGAAGCTGTGGTGTTAAGAAAAATGTGTGCGTTAAATAACCGGTTCTTCCAAGTGCAATATCAATATATGCCCAAAGCATGTGCACTGTGTAACCGAAGAAAAACACCTCAAAGATCCGCGTCCGGTCTACGGTAAAATACAACAACACAAGAGGAAGAACGAGCGAAGCAAGCACCACCCAAAACTGCCAGTTTCCAAAATCTGAATATTGATGCCAATACGACGATAATAACTCCTGCAGCTTATCGCTTTGTTCATGTATGTTTCCCCAGTATCGTTCATAACTCACTGAAGTAACCTCCTATATAGAGTCTCTGCTTATGTATGTACGAATAAGCTCCATTTTATACAGAGAAACATGGAAAGCGGCCATTTATTGCTTGTGATCACCCGAATAGGTCACCGGAAACTCACGTTCAATTACTTCTTCCTCTTTTCGATCAACAGCGTACGCTTTTGCTGTTGCCCTTGAGCTAACTGACGTGGATAGCTTCTCATCTTTAAAATGCAGCGCGACTCCGTCATCTACAGCGTAGCCTTCTTTCATTTCCCCGCTTGCCATTAACTCATGATACGAAGGTCTTCGATTGCTTTCTCCGTCGTAGTGAGGACAGTTGCTGCCCGTTAAAAATCCTAAACAGTCGATTTTAGACAGTTTATTGTTCATTGAATCGGTGACGCCTTCTTCAAACCAGCAAAGTGAACCTGCGCTTATTCCTGCTAAGATCACTCCTTTTTCATAAGCCTCTTTTAAAATCGTATTCAGTTCCCATTCTTTCCATAAAGAAAGCATATTCCTTGTATTACCGCCACCTACATACAAAATATCGTGCTGCAGCACATATGCTTTTAAATTCATAAAGTTTGGTGAAAACAGCGATAAATGAGACGGTGTACATATCAACTTCTCAAACGCTTCATAAAACCTTTCTATATAATTATCGGCATCTCCGCTGGCTGTAGGGATAAAACAGATTTTCGGCACATCTATATGAGCTTGTGAAAGTATGTATTGATCCAGAAGCAAGTTATCCGGCTCCATCGAAAAACCTCCGCCGCCCATGGCTATAATTTGTCTCATTTCAATCATTCCTTTCAAAAAAGTGATATAGGAAATGTAAATTCATACTATTTCAAACAAGAAGTTTTCCGTATAATGGAAGAGTGATAAAAAGGTGGTGCAAAGCTCTTGAAAATAGTACGAACACTTTTACTAATACTAGGCATTTTTATTATCTTGTTTTGTATCTTTGGCTATATCGATTATAACGGTCAAAAAATGGAACTTGGAGCCAAACAAGAAAAAAACATTCCTTCTTCCATTAACACTGATGGGGGAACTATTAAGCTATCTGCTGTAAGCGAAAAGTACGATAAAACGCAGTTTGGCTTTTTTGTTATTCAAAACAATTCGATGCATACCTTAACGATTCCTTATGAAAATACGGCGGATCACTTAAAAGACGGAAAGTGGTACGAAGTTGTGCTAAACGGATTGGAGTTTCCTGATAAAACTGTCACGCTGAAGCCAGGGAAATCACTCAAATTAGATATCGCAACTCCTAACTACAAAGTAGGAAAATATCGTTTTGTTCAACACTTTAAAGATGAAAACGGAAAAGATTATGTACTAGCGGCTCCTTTTGAAATCGTTTGGCCGAGTCTTAAAAATGTTCTCGGACAGTTTGATTAAAGGTAAAAAAGCACTTACCTGCTATGAGGTAAGTGCTTTTTATCAGTTCTGATTTAAAACACGAAGCGTAACTTGCTTTGTTCCGACTTTTACCGTCTCTCCGTTTTTGATGGCTTCTTTCACACTGAGACTATGCAGCAGAAGATTTTCTTGAAGCAGCGTTTCAAACTTCGCAACGGCTTCCTTCACTTCTTCGTCTCCGCTAAGTTCCAAATCAATACGTAAGTTCACGGGTAAATCCAGCTTTTTGCGATAATCTTGAACCGCTCGAATTACTTCACGAGCGACTCCTTCCTGTACGAGTTCTTCGGTTAAAGCCGTATCCAACAACGCAGTGTACGTGCCGTTGGATGCAACCGCAAAACCTTCTTTTGGCACTTTTTCAACAAGTACGTCTGCCGTTTCAAGCGTTAGGTTTTCTCCTGAAGCAAGCGTAACACTTAGCTTGCCTTGTTCAACAAACTCTTTTCCTTTCTCTTCTGAAAGGTTTTTTAACGCTTGGTTGACCTCATTAACTTGTTTTCCAAACTTCGGTCCAGCCTGTTTAAAATCGAGTTTTAACACGTATGAAACAAGCTTGTCGTCGTCTTGCTCCACGTTAAAGTTCTTCACATTAAGCTCATCTTTGATGACATCATGGTATGCTTCCCACTCTACATCTTCTTCCGTTACCACAAGCGAAAGACTTTGCAGAGGCTGCTTTACTTTTAACGAATGCGTATTTCGGATGCTTCGGCCTAGTTCCACCACTTGAAGCACCGCTGCCATTTCTTTTTCCAGCTTTTCGTTCACTTTCGTTTGATCACATGCAGGATAGTCTGCTAAATGAACGCTTTTCCCTGTTAGATTTTCATGAATATCATCCGCAACAAACGGCGTAAACGGTGCTAATAGCTGACTTAACGTCACTAGTACTTTATGAAGCGTATCGTAAGCCGCTGCTTTTTCTCCGTCCATTCCTTCTGACCAAAAACGATCGCGGGAACGTCGCACATACCAGTTGCTTAGCTCTTCAATAAATACCGCGATTTCACGAGCCGCGCTTGTAAACCCGTAATCTTCAAGATGTACTGTTACGCGCTTGACCGTGCTGTGCAAACGCGAAAGAATCCACTCATCCAATTTTGTTTTTTTCAATTCATACGTTTGCTTCGGGTCATAGCCGTCAAGCTTGGCGTACAGAACGTAAAAGCCGTACACGTTCACTAGCGTATCAATAACTTTTGATTTCGCTTCTTGCACGACCCGCTCTGAAAATTTCTTCGGATTCCAAGGTGCACTGTCTGCTAAAAGCGCCCATCTAAGCGCATCGGCACCAAATGTATGAATAAGATCAACAGGGTCTAGCGCATTCCCTTTACTTTTAGACATCTTTTGACCGTTTTCATCTAAGACGTGGCCAAGAGACAGAACACGCTTATACGGTGCTTTTCCTGTAAACAGCGTTGAAACTGCCATCAAGCTGTAAAACCAGCCGCGCGTTTGATCAATTCCTTCTGCGATAACGTCTGCCGGGAACTGCTTTTGAAACAGTTCGCTGTTTTCAAACGGATAGTGATACTGCGCAAACGGCATCGATCCGCTGTCAAACCAAACGTCAATCACTTCCGGCGTTCGCTTCATTTTTCCGCTGCAGACCGGACACGTTAGCTGCACGTCATCTACATAAGGCTTATGAAGTTCAATGCTGTCATCTACGGAATGTGACGCATGTTTCTGAAGCTCTTTGATGCTTTTTGGCGCTACTTGATGCTGACATTCCCCGCATTCCCATACGTTCAGCGGCGTTCCCCAGTAGCGCTTTCTGCTGATGTTCCAGTCCACCATATTTTCTAAAAAGTTGCCAAAGCGGCCGTGCTTGATATGATCCGGGTACCACGTCACGCTTTCATTGTTTTTCAAAAACTGTTCCTTCAACGCCGTCGTTTGGATAAACCAGCTTTCATTTGCGTAATAAAGAAGCGGCGAGTCGCATCGCCAGCAAAACGGATAGCTGTGCTCATGCTTTTCTTTATGATACAGCACGCCTTCATTTGCTAAATAACGAACGATATCAACGTCGCAGTCTTTCACGAAACGTCCTTGAAAAGGCGGCACTTCAGACGTGTACTGTCCTTTTTCATCCACTACGTTCACAAACGAAAAGCCGTTTTCTTTTACGACTCTGTAATCATCTTCACCATATGCAGGTGCTAAATGAACAACACCCGTTCCGCTTTGATCCGTTACGTAATCAGCCGTTACAACTTCATGCCCTTTTTCCACTTTCACAAAATTAAACGGCGGCTCATACGACATCCCTTTTAACTCATTTCCTTTATGTTGAGATAAAACGCTATATTCTCCTTTTAACACTTTGTCTGCGAGCGCTTCTGCCACTATATACACGCTGTCGCCTTGCTGGGCTCGAACGTAGTTCATCTCTTCATGCACCGCAAGCGCCACGTTTGACGGAAGCGTCCATGGCGTTGTCGTCCAGCCTAAAAAATACTCGTTATCGAGATTTTTCACTTTAAATTTCACCGTTACCGTTAAATCTTTTACATCTTTATACCCTTGCGCCACTTCATGTGAACTTAATGATGTTTGACAGCTCGGGCAGTAAGGTGATACGCGGTGTCCTTTATAAAGAAGTCCTTTATCATGAATCGTGCCAAGCACGTTCCATACGCTTTCAATGTAGGAATTCTCCAAGGTGATGTAAGGGTCTTCCATATCAACCCAATAGCCGAGCTGCTCCGTGAACGTGCGCCATTGTTTTTCATACACAAACACACTTTCCTTACACTTGTTGATAAAAGCTTCTACGCCGTATTTTTCAATATCATGCTTCCCGGATATCCCGAGCTGCTTTTCAACACCGAGCTCAACCGGCAGTCCGTGCGTATCCCAGCCTGCTTTTCGAATCACTTGATGCCCTGTCATCGTTTTATAACGAGCCACCACGTCTTTAATCGTCCGGCCTAGCGCGTGCCCCACGTGAGGCAAACCGTTGGCTGTCGGGGGCCCTTCATAAAATACAAACGACGGATGCCCTTCTCGGTTTTGAACCGACTGCTGAAACACATTTCCCTTTTGCCACTGCTGCTGGATACGCTGTTCGCGCTCTTGCGAAGACTCCCTTACATTCACTTCTTTCATGTGATACCACTCCTTTTAAAGTTAAAAGCACACAAAGAAACCCGTCCCTATGACTAGGGACGGGTTTTAACCGCGGTACCACCCTGGCTTCTATTGATCCGTTCATCAATAGCACTCAGCAACGTACAATCATACGCGTTCTTTTTAACGGTAGACTACCGTTCAAACTTACTTATAGTTCAGTTTGACTTCTCAGAGAGGATATTCCCCTGCGGCTTGAACACTGGCTTTCAGCTATCACCAGCTCTCTGTGGAACAAACTTGCAGCGTACTGATTCTCTTCAACGAATTTGTGTGCTTTTATTAGTAGCTATTGTATGCGGTTTGGAAGGGAATGTCAATGTTTATGATATTTATGTATGTTTCTCCGTATAACGTAGCCATCTATTGATAAAATAACTGCTTACCACTGTTTGCTGTCTTTTTCACGCTCTCAGGAAAAGGAAATATACACAAAAAACCACCTCATTTAAGGTGGGTATTATTTGGCTCTCCGACTTGAAAGACGCTCTTTAAAACCAGTTAATAAACGGCGGAATGCTCTGAGGGAAATGAAATAGATTGCACGAATCATATGCTCGTTTCACTTCTCGAAGCTTTTTAAAATTCTCTCCATAATAAGCTGTTGGCCAATCTCTGATGAACCGGTCCGGCCAGTTCACATAATCTCCAGTTGTATATCTCGATAAAGCATTTCTTAATTCTTCAATCCATCGAATATTTGCTCGCTCTTCTGAAGGATGGCTCCATGTGGCAAGATATTCCTGTGCAATAATAGCATCTCTATAATAGAAGGCCGTTTCATTAGAGGCAACTTCCTCTACTGCTCCCCCGAGAGATTGGTGCCAAATACTAGATTTTTCATTCGGAGCATTTTCTAAAAAATGCTTCATTGTTAAAATAGCGTCTTTTGGAAAAGGTTTATTAAGAAAAGAACCTGACCTTTTTCGAGGGGCGGGTTGGTTTCCGCTCGGATCGTCAAAAAATTGTACAGCTTCTATATATGAAACTTCCTTTATTACTACTTTTTTAGGACACCCAACATCTATTAAAGGCTGCAGAAGTTCCTTCAACTTGAATGATGAACCAACAAACTCACCTTGAGCGATAATCTGATTTGCTTCCTTGGATTTTAACTCAATCTCCGAAGTTAAGCGCTTATCGGTATTTGTGGCCCAGTGCTGCCATGCATCAAAAGCAGCTTCGAAATCTTCCCATTCCCATGTAATTGAGAAGATTGACACCTTTGAGATAGGCTGCACCTTGAATGTAAGAGACGTAACAATACCAAAGTTTCCGCCCCCGCCTCCACAACAAGCCCAAAAGAGATCACTGTTGTGATTTTTATTTGCCTTAATGAGTTCAACTTCTCTCTGTTCATTTACTATGGCCATTTCAACTTCAAACAAATTATCACAGGTAAGCCCAAACAACCTTGATAACATCCCAATTCCTCCGCCAAGCACAAGGCCTACAAGACCAACACTGCTTTCCGTACCTGCAGGGATAGTCGTTCCTTTTTTCCATAATTCATTATATACTTTCCCTAGATTAGCTCCTGCTTCTATTTTCGCTGTCATGCTTTTACTGTCGATCTTGATTCTATCCATTTCACTGACATCAATTACTAATCCACCGTTTACTAGTGAAAAATTTTCATAGCTATGCCTACCGCTTCTTATTCGAAATGGGACATGATTTTCCTTTACCCACTTCAATGCATTTACTACATCGTTTGTATTCTGACAAAATACAATTATTCTTGGAAATTTAGGCACACCTAAATTATTATTTGTTCTAGCCTGATCATATTCCGCATCATCAGGTGTAACGATTCGTCCAGTAAGCTTTGTTTCCTCCACGATATAACCCCTTTCTTAATACAGATAAGATGCTATATCCTATGAATTTTCTTCAGAAAAGACACACAGTTTAAAGGGAGGAAAAAGAGAATAGAAAACTTACTGGAGGGGTTCCTCGTATGCTTATCTGCATAACTTGAATCCTGAAGAATCCGCAAAAGAGATAATCATACCTCTACAACTAATAAAATAAATATATACAGAATACTCTCATGGGATTCGAAAGGAGAAATCACCTTTGACAAAATATAGAATTATGACCTTTGATGGAGGCGGTACTTTAGGTGCTTTAAGTTTACAGCTTTTGAATAGATTGACTTATCAAAACCCGAAGTTAATTAGTGAAACCGATGTTTTTTCAGGAAATTCAATTGGTTCATTTACTGCTCTTTCACTAGCAAGCGGAAGATCACCAGAGGAGACATTTCAGTTTTTCAAAGATCACATCTTACCAGCATTCAGCATTTCCCGACCGGGCGGACCTGTTTTTAACCAACAATTACCCTATTCTGGTTTTATTAAAGCCATACGAACATTTTTCCCCCGAGACCTTCGCCTTAGAGACTTAAAGAAACGAATTGTTGTGCCTGCCTTTCACTTATTTGCACCGGAGCTGAACCGTTGGAATCCTGTGTTATTTCATAATTTCCCTGGCTCTCCCTATCTTAATGAAAAAGCGAGTGACGTAATACTTAGGAGCAGCGCTGCCCCTGCAACGCAAAGAGCTTATCAAAACTATGTGGATGGGTATACAGTAGCAACTAACACCAGTACAGCTAGTATCGCGTTTGCAGTGGGAAAAGCAAAGCAGCCGTTAGATCAAATTGCCGTATTATCCATCGGAACAGGTGAACAGCCAACTCAATTAAGAAGAGATACAAAGGGATGGGGAATGGTGAGTGCCGATAACATACGACCAGAAGACATGGAGGACCTGCCGCCAAATTGGGGAGTACTTTTAGACCGGTCTCCTAATGAACCGTTGCTTCCGTTTCTTCAGATTATCTCTGGTGGATCGAGCTATTATGAATCAATGGTTAGCTCTGAGCTTTTAGGCGATCAGTTTTTCCGGTTAAATCCGAGGATTCCTAATTTATCTAAAACGGATCCTTCAGTGGTACCCGCTCTTATTTCAATTGCTAATAAAACTAATTTACGACCTGCGTTTCATTTCATTGAAAAAAACTGGAAGTGTTAATATTTTTTAAGAAGAGTATTGAAATACGGAATTTGTTGTTTTATCAACACAAATTCCTCTTTCAGATAAACCCTTATATTTTAGCTGATCATGACAATTCGTTCGTTATTATAATCGTGCTTTTTTATTCTTGCTCGTTTCCCCTATTAAAACTTTACACTTTTCAGCATTTTCACAATCAACTCGTCTTGTTTTTCCCCTTGTTTATCTGTTAAATGATCTCCAGTGTATTTGTAATAAAGCTCGATTACTTTATTCGTATTTTTATCTGCTATATATGCTACGTATGTATTTGGAACATACTTAATATTGTTCTTTACAACTTTTTCTTCAGTTCCTTTAAAATATGTATATGCTGAATCGTAATATATACTGATATGCGCTGTTTCTATCTTTTTTGGTTGATTCACATGTAGGTTCTTTTTGAACAGACTCTCTACATTTACCTCCTCATTTTCTTTTACCTTCTCTGCCAGTTCTACGTTCATGTATGAAATTTCATTTTTATTATTAAAGAAATTTTCGGAAGAAGCTACCCATCGCTCATAAAACTGACCGTTGATAGCATAGTCTTCTTTATTTTCATGAATTAACTGATACTCCTCTGGAAACCACATCGTATACTGCCCTGTCTTCGATTTAAACTCATAAAATCCATCATCTACTTTTTTATCTTTTTCTAAAAATTCTCGTGTAAATTGATCATTAAAAGCGGGGACGTTTGGATAACAGGTTTCATTTACCATCCATATACCTCCTATTAAAATAGTAGCTCCAGCAATGACTGCACTAACTATTTTCGTGCGTTTTTTCATCATAGCACCTCCTTTTACTTATGTTACAACCTATATTTTATACATGTTCGATACTACCATACTTCTACTGTAAGAAGCATGAACATAATCAATGAAAGACTCACAAATAGCCGCTACCACTCTACAAAAAAAAGGAAAAGTCGCTCCAACCACAACAACCGCTAGCCCCCAAAAGGAACTAGCGGTTGTTCATAATCTCTCAGAAACCGTTCACTCTTCCACCGGCTTCTGCTCATCTGTTAATGTATCAATTTTAGTAATTTGAAGTTTGTCTTTACCAGCAGTTTTCACATGGTAAATTCGTTCTTTTTTGAACTGCGTGCTCGCGTCATATGAATTAGTGAACGTGTACACTTCGTTTGTATAAATGCTGTAGGTTCCGTCATCATGTGACTCTGTTTTTGTCACTAAAAATTGATCGTTAGCAAACGATACGTTTTTTCCGGCAAGTGATGTGATATAGCTTTTTAGCTGTTTATAAACTGGCTGACCCGAGTCAATATAAGGCGCCATCCCACTAAAGTCTCCGCTGTTTAAACTTGAAAAGTAAGCAGCTTTATAGGAGATAAAAAAGTTTTCAAGATCCGTTTTACTTACGGCAGCTGGTTTAGTCTGTTCATTTTTTAACGACGTCGTGCTGGTCGTTTCTTTTATATCTGAGCTTGTTTCTGCGGTTTGATTGTCACGATTCATATATACAATCGTCAGTAACAAGACAAGGACGATAGCTCCTCCTATTAAAATAGGAAAAGTGCGCCGTGATGATTGCTGCTTTTTGAGCACGGGAAAGTCTGCGTAGGATGGCAGCGTAACAGGGTTTACCTCTACCTTTAACCGAGCTAATGGCCTTGGTATTTCCGTGCTTTTTACACTAGCAAGCGGCTGAAGTGCTAAAAATTCTTCATATGCAACAATAAACTCGTTTACTGCTATTCCTTTATACATGCCGTAAATTCGGTTCCATAGCTCTCGACATCGAGTATCCTTGATATCTTCACTCAGTTCGTTAAAAAATGGTCGTGATTTTTTAATAAAAGCCGCTAACCACGTTTGATGAACGTCGACTTTGTGGACTGCATTTAGGTCGTTAAGTGATTGCTTTAACTTGGCGTGTTCATTTGCATCGTTTTGGCTAATGACTTCCATACTACATTCCGTTTCTTTTAATATAGTAGAAAGACTCTTACTCATTTTTTCTTGCAAGGCATCAAACTGACTGCGAACATCAGGCCAGTGCAGTTCGAGTAACTGTTTTTGTGCAGTCGTGGCTTTTCGAATATTTTCATTTAGCTCATGCTGCTTTGTGCGAAAGGCGGTCGCTTTTTGTTTGGTCACCAATTTGTTTTTGCTTAGCTGATGCCATTCTTGCTTTAAACTCCTGTCTTCTTCGAGTACTGTGGCTATCGCTTGTTTTACATGTTCATGCTTTTTTTGAAAGTCAACGAACGCTGACAAATACGTATTCCAGTTTTCCTTCATTTCTTTTAACGATGACGTGTTAGCGTGTCTTTCTGTTAGTTGAAAAAAGTCGTTTCTAAACGATACCATATCCGCTTCTGAAATGAGTTCTTTTCCGAAAAGCTCTGTCACATTCCTATGTATGTTTGTTAACTGTTCAATCTGTCTCATATTGCTTTGACGCTTTTTTATGTACTCCGGGTAGTCGCTTGAAAGAAACGTCACCATTGTATATTCACTGTTGTTCATGTTGTACTCTGTACGTTCTTTTTCCAGTTCTTCATACACTTTCTGCAGATGACGTTCTACTATGGAGAGAAATTTTTCTTTATCCATCCCCTCTACTTCTCCTTTTAGCATGTTTAAAGATTCCGTTTCTCCGATAAGAAATGTTTTTTCTTTATATAGCTGTATCCATGCTTCTAGCAGCTGCGCTGCTGATTTATTCCAGTGGCTTGTATTCATCGTTTGCTTCACCTGTTGTTTTTATTTTTATCCTTTTTCAACTATACAGGAATTTAACAGAAATTCTATTACAGTTTTATTACTCTTGAAAAATCAGGTTCAAGCTTTCTAGAGCCGCTTCTAGCGTTTGTTTGTCTCCTTGATCGTAGCTGTGTGCTACAAGCACTACAGTTGTAAATACAGCTTTCCATTTTGCCAGTCTGTGCGTTTCTTCGTCTACTTTTCCGTATTCTTTAAAAAAACATGCTCTTCCTTTAGGAGGTAAAAAGCTGTAGGCAATCGCTAGGTCAACTGCCGGGTGACCAATATGAACATCTCCCCAGTCAATGATGCCTGAAACCATATTGGTTTGATCAACAATCATGTTTTTAATATGAAGATCTCCGTGAACTAGTACATGTTTTTCTTGATAGTGAATTTCTTGTATGTCATTTACATAGTCTTCAAGAATCTCTTGTTTTGAATAAAGATTACGCTCCTTCATTTGCTTGACATACTTTTCTAACGCCGGCTTTCGCTTCATCATATCCAATCTATTTAATTCATCAAATGGAACAGCAAGCTCTTGCGCTTTTGAATATGGATAGTGATGCAGCGTGCGAAGAAACCTTGCTAGTACAGAAGCGGATTGTATGCGTTCTTCTTCTGTTAATCGTGCAGGTGGAGTTCCTTGCACGTAGTGATAGCCCATAAACGGCCAAGGATAGACTGCATTCGGCTTACCGAAAAAAATGGGTTCGGCAATGGATAGCGGCAGCTGAGAAGCAAGGCTTGGTAAAAGCCGATTTTCCGTTTTTAGTAGTCTCACTGCGAGTTCTCGTCTAGGAAACCGGAAAACAAAGCGGTCGTTTACTTGATAAACCGTATTGTCAAAGCCGTAGCCAAGCAGCGAAATTGTAGCGGGCGCAAGTTCTGGAAACTGCGTCTCGATTAGCGTTTTGGCAAGCGGTGCTGATACAATTTGTTCTGCATCCCATGCATTTGGCACTGTGATCACCTTTCTTTAACGTGAAGTTTGTATGTTATGTAAAAGTATATTATAAATGATTTTGACCATAAAAACCCTCTGACGCAAAGCCAGAGGGTTTCACTGAATATATAAATAAGATAGGATGCCTTAGAACGGCACACTACGCCTCTAAGTTAGTAGCCTACGGTACGTTTACTACTTAATACGTACACCAAAATACCTCATCGACCGTTTCTTCAACATGCTCCATCTTAATAAAGTTCAATAAAAGATCCGTTTGGTCATTTCCTGTATACTCATCTTGATCAACATTATAAAATTGAATAAGCTCGACCTTGTACATACCGTTTTTAATATCAATTCTATACTTAGAACAGTTCGCATCAGGCACTAACTGATCTTCAAATTGGGCGGCCATCGTAAGGCAGTCATAATCTACGAGATAAAGCTGATGATTGGTTACATTTATATAACCTGTTGCTTTCCTAAAGTATGTATCTATATCCGACTCTCTTCCAATCTTCACTTCTACGTTCCAAGAGTGTTCAATTCCTTCTTCTGTCATTTGACATACTAGAATATTTCTCTTTTTCATTCCACTGCCGAAGTGATTCAGAAGCTGGTCTAGCTCCCAATCCTCATCGACAAATGATTGGTACTCTTTTGCGTTTGCCACTCCGATAAAATTGGTATCGCCAAAATCCATAGAAAATTTCACTTTATCTCCTCCGAACTTTTGAGTAATTTTTATGATCCATTAACATATATCCGCAAACTTCTTACACGCTTTCTCTAACTCTTCTTTTTTAGCAAGCTGACAAACCCACTCTTCAGGGATACCATCCAGCTCATAATATACTCCTGCCATAGTACCCGTAATAAAGCCAATTGTATCTGTGTCTTCTCCTAAATTCACAGCGGTAAGTACAGCTTCTTTGTAGTCATCACTTTGCAGAAAAGACCAAAGAGATGCTTCTAGCGAGCTGACGACGTATCCAGTTGACCCGATTTCATTTCTCGCTGCGTGTGGCAAGCTTAGGTTTAACACTCGTTCATACGCAGAAAACTCTGCTTCATACTCCGTACCTGTTAACTGCTTTTGACAGAGATTTACCGCTTTTTCATATGCTTCAAAAGGCTCGTCGCCGTGAAGGAGACGAATAAGCAGCTCCACGTATATAATGCAGCCAAGCGTAGAGCGCACATGGCGGTGCGTGACGTGCGCAATTCTTTCTATTTCTTCTTTTCTTTTTGTAAAGCTAGGTTCATCACATAATGTAAAAGCAAGCGGGGCAATACGCATAAGCGCTCCGTTTCCGTTGTCGTATTCAGCGCTTCCTCCCCACTCTTCTTTAGGAAGCCCGCTTTTATAGCGACGAATCGCTTCGCTTGTTGCGATGCCAATATCAAACATTTCTCCGTACGGCGTCCAGTAGCCGTCCGACCAATAGTTCGCAAACTTTTGCATTAAATCATATTCATCTTGTTTTTTTAGTAGATTATCAATCAAGCACATCGTTAAAGACGTATCATCTGACCACGTTCCTTCAGGCTGGTTATACGTACCGTAGCCGGTCATAGTTGTGATCCGAAATGAATCGCGTTTTTTAAACTCAACTGGAACGCCTAAAGCGTCTCCGACAGCTCCTCCTAGAATTGTAGAAAGGACTTTTTTATGTAGCGTCATATGATCAACTCCTTTCTATCATTGTAATTGTTTGATTTTGGAATTTGCAAGAGATCTCTTGCCTAGATGCTTTTTCTTCTTTATAAAATAGGAAGAAATATAAAGACATTCCTTCGTACTTCTCTAAAAACAATTGACCAACAAGAACAAACGTTCTATAGTAAATATATGGAGGTGAAAACGATGCGACCTGAACTTACAAAAGATTTACTTATCAAAGACTTTACCGATTTTTACTGGCTCAAAACCGAGCTGCAGCAATTTTGCCGAGAAAACAACATGAGCCCGTCTGGATCTAAAATGGAACTTTCAAAAAGAATTGAAGTGTTATTAACGACCGGTGACACTCAACAAATAACAACGCGACCTAAAAGACGCTCGTCCTCTAAAACACAAGCGCCGCTAACATTAGATACCGCCATTGGGGAAAATCACCGCTGCAGTCAAAAAGTACGGACTTTTTTTAAAGACGCCATTCATCCTACGTTTCATTTTTCCACATATATTCAAAACTACTTTAAAGAAAATGTAGGGAAAACCTATCGAGATGTGGTAAAAGCGTGGCATGAAGAAGAAAAACGAAAAAAGCAGCCTTCTTATCAAAAAGAAATTGCGCCTCAGTTTGAGTACAACCGCTTTATTCGCGATTTTTTTAAGGATCCGAAAAACAATGGAAAAAGCCGCGATGATGCAATTGCAGCGTGGAAGCATTTGAAACTTCAGCCTGGAAGCAATCAATACCGCTCTTAACTCAAACTCTACATATAAAGACCATTAAAACACCACCTCAAGAAAAGGTGGTGTTTGTGCACGCCTGTAGATTTCTTCACATACGCATGTGCTGTTTGTTGCGGCGTAAAATCTTTAGCTATAAACGGACTCTTTTTTAATTAAACCAAGCGTCTGTGAAGTAGACGCATGAATTTCGTTAAAGAAGTCTGGATGATCAACTAACGACATGCCATAGGAAGGAATCATTTTTTTTATTTTTGGCTCCCACTTGTTCATGTTTTCTGGGAAGCATTTTTCCAATACTTCAAGCATAACGTGAACCGCCGTTGATGCACCAGGCGAAGCGCCAAGAAGTGCAGCAACAGAACCATCAGCGGCACTTACAACTTCTGTACCAAACTGAAGCGTTCCTTTTCCTCCGGCTTCCGTGTCTTTGATTACTTGCACACGCTGGCCTGCTACAACAATATCCCAGTCTTCGCTTTTCGCGTTTGGGATAAACTCACGCAGTTCTTCGACACGTTTTTCATTTGATAACAGCACTTGCTGAATTAAATATTTTGTTAACGCCATTTCTTTGACGCCTGCTGCTAGCATGGTTAAAATATTATTCGGCTTTACAGAACTGATTAAGTCCAGGTTTGAACCTGTTTTTAAGAACTTCGGTGAAAAGCCGGCAAACGGGCCAAACAACAGCGTCTTTTTGTTGTCAATATAGCGTGTATCAAGGTGCGGAACTGACATTGGCGGAGCTCCGACTTTGGCTTTTCCGTATACTTTACCGTGGTGCTGCGCAATCACTTCAGGGTTATTGCATACCATAAATAATCCGCTTACCGGGAAGCCTCCAATATGCTTGGATTCAGGAATACCTGTTTTTTGAAGTAAAGGCAAGCTTCCGCCTCCACCACCGATAAAGATGAACTTTGCCGTGTGGTATTCAACTTTGCCGCTGTCTACATCTGCGACTTTTACTTCCCACATACCGTCACTTTTACGTTTAATATCTTTTACACTTCGTTTGTAATGAACGTGAACCCCTTTATTCTTCAGGTGGTCAAACAACATGCGTGTTAAAGCACCGAAGTTTACGTCTGTTCCCGAATCAATTTTAGTTGCGGCAATCGGTTCATTTGACGTGCGCCCCTTCATGATTAACGGAATCCATTCTTTTAGTTTGTCAGGACTGTCGGAATACTCCATTCCTTGAAACAACGGATTGTTTGACAGCGCTTCAAAACGCTTTTTCAGAAACGATACATTTTTTTCCCCTTGTACCAAACTCATATGCGGAATTGGCATGATAAAATCTTGCGGATTGCGAATCAACTTGCTGCTTACCAGATAAGACCAAAACTGTCTTGACAGCTGAAACTGCTCGTTAATTCGGATCGCTTTCGTTATATCTATAGATCCATCAGCTTTTTCTGATGTATAGTTTAGTTCGCACAGCGCAGAATGGCCCGTCCCTGCATTATTCCATTCGTTCGAGCTTTCTTCCCCTGCGTCTGCGAGTTTTTCAAATACTTTAATGTCCCATTCAGGTGCTAACTCTTTGAGTAATGATCCCAAAGTTGCGCTCATGACTCCGGCACCAATTAAGATAACGTCTGTTTTTTTCTGTACGTTGCTCATTATAACCTTCCTCATCCCCTATATTTGTAAAAAGATGTAGGCGCTCCTGCTTACGTAGTAAAAAAATTCAGGTGCGACCTAAGAACACACCTTTTTCTGTCTCACTTATAACTATATCACAGTATAATTGTCTGATGATTATAAACTATTCAAAAATGATAAAAAAGTGAGAAAATCGCCCACAAATTCCAAAAAACTTATTAAATTCCGTCTGCATTTTCTTTTATTAGGAAACTTTTATACCTACTTCTAAGTGGCAAAGCATTGATTAATGAAATAACAAACTATTCCAAAAATTCAGCTTAAAAACCAAAATAACTGTCTTGAAAATTTCACCTACTATAACTATACTCATTTGAAAGAACAAACAGCACTATAATTAGAAATGCCTTCATTCTTTTTGACTAGTTATACGTAGACGTATATATATGTATATGTATAGAGCACCGGCTCGTCCAGGTGCATATTTAGAAAAATAAGTATATATTGCAATGGCTAATTTTCAGCTCATATTGCAAGTTACAATATCTATGTCATATAACATACCATGAAATAAGTGAATAAGTAAATGATTATTCAGAAATTTATGTTATAAAACCTAACATGTATGTTGACTTTTACATAGGACATAGTTATTGATAAAGAGTAGCACCTTACATGCTTCTCTTATTTCAAAGTTGTTTAGTTAAATCGTTCATGCGTCGTGGTTATTATTAGCTTCCACCAAAATAAGCCACACTTAGCACGTGACTTGTTTTGGTTCTTATTGAGCTTGGTTGAATATTCTCTCGTGTAAACGTCCAAATACCACGATTTTTACCAAAACCGCTAAATTCAAACTTAAAATCGCCTTCTTTTAGTATATCAAACATTGCAATACCGCTTTGTTTTTCTCCTGGTGAAATATTTCCGTTCAAATGATTCTCTGTGGCACCAGAAACAACCTTGGCATTGTCCATATTCATCTAAATAAATTATTCTATCTATCGTGCGCTCTGAATGCAAATACAAAGTTTTTTTGTTCTTATACTTATGCCTTTTTTAATAAATTCTTATGGTGTACCTATTAAACCAGGATTTATTTGTTCAATCCTTGCCCAGTCAAATAAACACGTAATAGACATTCTATTAGTACATTGAATTTTTATAGATCCCCCTTCCCCAATATCTTCAATTTCGAATTCCTCAATTTCATTAATAGTTCCAAATGAATTGATTTCCAATTCTTTCACACCCAAAAATGACATTTCAATATATACTATGTCCCATTCCCCCCACCGTTTAGGCTTATTTTTTACAATCTCTTTAGTAGATAATTGAATAAATAATGTCGGACCATCTCTTTTTATTTGAACACTCAATAATTCAGAATTGTTAAACATTGGCATCCTACCAAAAATGCCTGTAACTGCTTGAGGGTTCATTATCCTACTCGAGTTAATCATATATACACTCCTCTATTTCTATTAATACGTTGTCTATCTCTTACACGCTTTATAATTAATCAAGACTATATCTCTGATATAAATACAATACATATCTACATGAAATATATAACCTATTTTTTATTTCTTTTATTAAAATAATAATGATCCTCCATTCCTTCTACTTTACCAGTTCTTGTATTCTCTGGAGGCCTTACATTGTAATGAGATGGCTGATCACCAATCCCCCCTTCTCCAAACTTATGACCTGCTGAATGATCCTGTATTATTACTGTTTGACCATTTATTTCGTATGTCAATTCTCTTGTCATTACAGGCTGTTTCATCTCATTTAATATTCTATTTCCTGCTCCATCAGTTAAAGGAACCATCTTTTGACTTATAGGATGTTGTGTCCTTGGTATACCTAACTGTTTTTTTATTTCATTTAGACTAGCATTTCTATATTCTTTAAAATTCCCATCTGATTTTTCAGGATTACCCCTACCCTTACCACCTGGCTTTTCCACTTTCTCCAACGCATTCGACTGCCCTTTTGAAACACGTCCAATCTTATACGTCGTTAACCCATTTAACGCTTCACCAAAGGTCTTTCCAGGTAAAGCCTTTCCTATCCCTACCAGTTGAGGTTGAGGACGTAAAGTCGGTATCTCAGCATCTAGTAAAGATTGAAGCTGCTTCTGAACAGGTTCATACACCTTCTTCGACCAATTGCTTGCTGCTTGTGCGCTAAATCATTTGTTCAAGACCTACTTCATTTATTACGTTCACTTGTTTTTCTTTTCTTGTCAAGGTTAGTTAAATCCAGGCTTACTCCTAGTTAGCTACTCTCATTACTTCTTGATCACTACATCTATTCTTCTTTGGATACCTTTTTATCGAATCCAACTTTATAAAAAAACCTTGAAAGGCGTTTAGCCAATCAAGGTAGTAATAAGAAATGTTAACATAAATATTTTTCTTGTCTATGTTCGTAAAATCTCATTTCCCAGCATGAATTTCATAATTTTTTCTTTTATGAAAATTTCAGCAAACCATTCATCCATCCTAAAGTGGAAGAACCGTCTCTTCCTAATTAACACTATTCAAACATTACACCAAAACTAACATTTTCAAAATTCAAATATGCGTTGCAAATATCAGAAGTATAATAGGGTTCAAGTTCTCGAATTTTTCTTGAAGTAATAAACAATCCAAATCCTGATATATCGTTACAATTTTTTTCAAATACTTAGATTTCCGTATCTGTTTCATCATTAGCTACAATTATTTCCATATTTTGGTTAACTAATTGAATAACCTTTTCATGAATCTTAATCAACTTATCAATTTCTATGTATATATTTCCCTTTAGAAATTCTATGTCAATTATATCAAAATCAGTTTCATAATATTTACGATCATCATATTTATAGCTATTTACTTCTATATTTTTATCATATTGTTTCTTAAATATATTGCAAATCACTTCAATATCTTCTTTCTTTAATTCATGTTCTGAGAGAAGGGTATTAACTAACCTCACTATTTTACAACTCCTTTCTCAATTAAATATTTGTATTGTGAATCACTTAATTTGAAAACTGTATTCATAGTTCCATCTAAGTTAATACAAGTCCATTGTTTAGTAGTTTCGTTGTAAATATGCGTTCCTTCAACGTTTCTATATTTACCTTGTTTTTGAACTCCAGTATCAATCAGCTCTGAAACATCGTTTTTGAATAATTCCACACTAGATTTGCTACCATCAGGATAACTTCCAAAATCATTTCTGTGTTTACTGAAAGCTTTATCTATTGAACTTTGTTTGAATACAACATCATCAGCATTGTTGACAAATTTAACCGTACCCTTAGAAACAGCCGCCTGATCATGTCCCCCTTCAACACCCGCATTACCACCAGGCCTTTCCACTTTCTCCACAGCTTCTGACTCACCCTTGGAAACATCTTTAACCTTATGCTTGGTTACGGTCTTTTCTGCTTTGTTTACACGAAGTACGTATTCTGCTCCTTCGCTTCCGTATTTCACCACTTTCCCTGGCACCCTCGCAAAGCCGCTAAAGACAATTCCTGCTCCAGAAACAGAATGGTCAAAATGAGAGAGTTCATCGCCAGTAACAGGGTCGTACCTACTTCCTATCCACCTTTTACATTGGAAATCAAAGGCACCATATCTAATGCAAAAGAAACAGTTCCTAGACCGTCCTTTTGTTGCTTTTTGGCTTCCTCCTCATATACACTTCTTGCAATTTCAGGCTTTTTATCATTCGTATATATCTATAATAGATGAATAGATGCTTATTTAATTTTAATTTCACTATATATGGGATTTAAGTGATGCAGCTAACTTTTATGACAAAGAAATTTTAAAAAAACTTATAAAAAAACAAATAAACCTTGAAAGGCCTATAGCCAATCAAGGAATAATTTAAAAATCATTTTTTGTTTCTATAAATTCATCATGTAAAAGTCTGATGCGATTTCACTCCAGTAAGTTCAATCAATAATACGGAACTATAAAAAATCATACTAAGGATTTCATCACAAAAGAACTGTTTCAAATGCATCACCTAACAGGGAATCAAAATTTTCAAATGACTGAATTAAAGTTCCTGAAGGTTTATCGAGTTCAACATATAAACTCTCTGTTAAATCATAACAGTACCATGCTGTATCAGAATCCCCCAAAAATATATATTGCTTTTGCCAACCATTTTCGTACCAAAGCTCGTTTGCTTCAATAAAACCATAAATGTCTTCATCTACTTCCTTATCTAGTAAAGCTTTATCAACACCATATATTACTAAACCATTAAAATCTAATCCATTTACATTTTTCAAAAATTCAATATATGATTCGGGTAATGTCATACTCCCTAATTTCTCTTGAATATTATGATTTAATTTCATAATATCTCTATCTGATGCTGGACTTCTAAGTGAACTTCCGTATTTTTCTTCAACCTTTTCTATTTCCCTCAACAAATCTTTCCACTCGGGCATATCTACTCTTCCCTTCTTTTAAAAGGTTTTAGGGGATAAACATCATCCTCAAACATTGGCCAATCTATAGTTTTACTTTGTTTTGGTGCCAAACCTCTTGTTAAAGAGTTTTGTTGATTAGTAACCGCTTTATGATAAGGATCATTCTTTATTAATACTAAGTTAGTAAAAGCATTTGTACCACCATCATCTAAAGGTAAATTGTGATGCACTTGCCATCCTTTAGGATTAAGTCCATCTTTCATTCTAGCAATATCACCTTCACCCAGACCAGCTTCTCTAAGATATTTAACTCTTACAGAGTCGTTAGCAAATTCTTTAAGGAAATTTTTCCTAATAGAACTATTAAATTTCTTCCTAAGCTTAGCTGTTTCTTCAGGAAGTCTTTTAGTATAAATGATTTCTTCTACCTTTACACCATTTAAATGAATTTTCTCTCCTTTTAACGTTCCTATAAAGTAATCATCTTTTTCACCATTTCCTCTACCCTTAACCACTGCCCTTTGATCATTGATCTCCTCAACATCCCTCTTGCTCTTACCACCAGGCTCTTTCACTTTCTCCAATGCTTTGGACTGACCTTTCGAAACATTCCCCATCTTATACGTCGTTAATCCATTTAACGCTTCACCAAAGGTCTTTCCAGGCAAAGCCTCTCCTATCCCTACCAGTTGAGGTTGAGGACGTAAAGTCGGTATCTCAGCATCTAATAAAGGTTGAAGCTTCTTCTGAACAGGTTCATATACCTTCTTCGACCAATTGCTTGCTGCTTTTGGGCTGACGACATTTCGCATATAGCTTAGTGTTTTGGTCGCTTTATGGGCAGGTACACGCGGAACGTTTGTTACTTTTGGAACGGATTTTACGGCTCCTGCGGGTTTCGCTCCTCCAATTACGCTCGCAAACAGAAACATGCTGTTTTCCCAGTGCTCTTTTGAAAGAGGTTTGTCCGTATTAAGTGCCTGCTGCCCTACATCTAAGAGTCCCATCGTTGCGTGATTGACAAAGTCATACGGTGAATCAAACGATTTTTCTCCTCGCTCAATTAAGCCTTCTTTGAAGGAAACAGCGCCATCAAATCCGCCCATCGTTATATAGTTTCCAAAGTCATACAAGGAGTTGTACCGTTTATCTGCTCTCTCTCCCATACCGGCCCAAACGTCTTGTGCTACGCCTTTAGTACCCGTAACTGTACCTTTTGCTAAAGTTATAGCACCTTCTCCTACGTCCTTGACTACAGCTTTTATACCAGTTTCTTCTTTTTTAGCCGCAGGGTTCTCGCAGATTTCTGTAAAGTCAAAGGATTCAGCAGTTTTTTCAGGTGTCACATCTCTAATCTGCCCCTGACGCACCACCGACTGCATAAGCATTCCCTCAACGCCCGTAGCGTTTTGAAGAATCTGTTGAGACGCTAGCATGCCCACAGTTGAAGAATCGTTGAGCGCCTGCAGGTATGGGCTTTTTTCAAGTTCCACTGCTTGCTCTGCAGGTGACAGTTCCGCTAGTTTTTTCATGTTAGCAGGTGCTGTATCCTGCTGAATTTGCGTTAGCACTTCTCTTATGTAAGGCGAGTTTTTTTCAAGCTTGTGAATTTCTTTTAACTGTTCAGCAGGCGTCATTGCTTGAAGCTGAATCAGCTTTTCAAGACCTACTTCCTTTATCACTTTCTCTTGTTTTTCTTTTCTTGTCAAGGTTGTTTGAATGCCTTTTTCAAAAACCGAGACGCCTCCTGAATCGGTCATCGCTTTTTTCGCCAACGCACTCAGCTCACTTACATTGCCTGGCTGAATGGAACCATTTTGAAACCCAGCTTTCACTTTAGAAAGCAGCGAGTTTAAAGACGTCAGCTGATCTTGAATGACTGAAAGGCTTTGCGTTTGCTGTTCGTCAAAACGGACTAAATCGTTCATCGTTTTGTCCGCTTTGCTTTTTGCTTGTTCTACTTCTGTTAAAAAACCTTGATCGTTAAGCGCGGAAACAGAAGCAAGATGACTGACTTTTTGAATCGCTGCATTCGCTTGATCGACAAGCGAAACGGTTGTATTTCTTGTTTGATTTAAATGCGCGGGAATAGTGTCTTGCAGAAAGGGCTGCGTAATGTAGCCGTCTTCGCTCGGCTCAAATGAGCGCAGCGCATGTGTGATTTGAGTTAGTCGAGCTTCATAGGAAGTGAGTAATGAATGATACAGCGTTAAAAAAGAAGCATGTCCCGTTTCGTAAAAAGACCGAATCGCTTCTCCTCCTTTTCCTTTAAACCCATCATCTAAGCTTGAAAATGCCTGAACCTGTGAAATCAGGACCTGAATTTGTTCTTTTTGACTTTTAATAGAGTCTAAGATAGTTTGAATATTTTCGTGAAAAGCATCGACATCAAGTGTTTTCAATAATCTGTAACCTCCTAGCTGTACCGATGTAGAAAAACAACGAACGGTTAACGAACAACCCCGTCATTTTTCTAAACCTAAGCGGACGCTCCTTTTTACAAGGCTTGCATCATCCGCTAGATAAAACCTTTTTATTTGAATGCCAAATCTATGCTGGTTGAAAGGTTGTTTTTGATAGCTTTATATAAAATATGAACATTATTTAGGGGCGTTTGCAGCTTTTTCATCTGCTTCTTTTATGGACTGCACGGATTTTTTGGTGGCGTTCAAATCATCGAGGAGCGTTTGCTTATAGTCCACAATTAACGTTTGAAGCTGCTGGTTCAGCTGGTTTAATTCATCGAGCACCGCTAGTTCTTGTCCGCTTCCGACGTGAAACGGAAAAAGCGGCTGAAACTGCTGCGCAGCAGTGCTTAGGTCACTAAGCGTTCTATTAATTTCACCATCTATTACTTTAATTTCGTCTGCCATACTGCATCACACCTTATCTTTTGCTTCGTCTTCTTGCATTTTAATGGCGCGTTCCATCCCTTGTATATCTGATTGAAGCGCCGTAATTTTTGCATCAATTGTCGTAAGGGCATCCGTCAGCTGACGGGTCAGCAAATCATCGTATTCGTCTAACATAGCCGTACGGATGTCTTCAAACCCAACAGCAAGGCTGCCTGACCAAGTGGCGGAAGTGAGCTCTGGTTCTTTCACCTTTTCCTTTGCACGTTCAAGCTCGCCTTTGACTTCCGTTAACGTGTTTTTACTAGCCATAAGCTGCTGGATATCTTCATGTGCCTGCTTCACTTGGGTATACAGATGAGCAACAAACATCTCATTCATATGATGACACTTCCTTTATATCTATCTCTTGGATCTTCTAACATTAATTCCCTTTTACAGCTTATCAAATAAAGAAAGAGAGCACATCGGCACGTTTTCTTATATTTTTTGGGAATAATGTAGGTTTTTAGTTCAATACCCACTCTTCAGGATAAAATAACCAAAACTATCTTACCATTGACGATTTATCAAGATTTTTGGACTACTTCACTTGTTATTTCCGCGCCACTAAAAGGCCTTTTTACACAATTTTTTTGTTAAAACGCCTTCATTCTTTCTATTTCCAAATATTTAAACATGCGCTAGTATATACATAATATAAAGAGGAGGTTGAGTATGAGAGAAAAGCTCGTAAGACTCGGTTATTTACTGGGGTTGGCTCTTGTTTTGTCCGGCATTTTATATTTCTTTGCATCGAACTGGCAAGGCTTTGACCGCTACACTAAAATTGCGCTGAGCGTGGGGCTGATGCTGCTGTTTTACGGAAGTACGTTTGTAGTGCGAAAGCTGCTTCCTCAGCAGGCGTTTTTAAGTCACTGGACGCTTTTGGCGGGCGCTCTTTCATTTGGATTAAGCATCGCGCTTCTTTCTCAAATTTACAACACGCACGCTGAATCGTACTGGCTGTTTTTAATTTGGCTTGTGCCGGTTATTTTGTTTAGCTTTTTTACAAAGTATCAGCCGTTTTACGTGTTATCGTTTGTTTTATTTCAATTCACCATGGCTTTTTTCATTTCATCAATAGGCGCAGTTTCACAGCGAGGCGAACACGAGACGCTTTTACTTTACGCAGGAATGGCGTTTGTGAACTTACTCATCTTTTGGATCATAAAAAAGAAACAGCGCTCGTCTCCTGTGATCATGTATGCGGCGTTTTGTTTGTTTCACTACATTTTTTTAACTGTTTCCCTGCCGGATTTCACAGGCAGCTCTAGCTTACGGATTGGTCTTATTATTTTTTATTTGCTGTTTTTACTAAGCTCCTTTTTTTATTTTTCAAAAGTGGAGCCGCAAAGGTCGTTTTTAGGGATTTCCATCGTGGCATTTGCTTTATTTGTTATTGAACAGTTTTTCTCTTTTATTTCTAAACACTACGCTGAATGGTCACTATTCTTAGCTTTAGGATTCGTGATTTTATTTATTGGTGCAAGCGTATGGTTTGTCAAATGGCTCACTGCCAACACGTCAGCACAAAAAACCTCGCTCCGCGTAATCAAACGAATAGCGGTGATTGGGATTACGGCCATTGCATCGGTGATCGGCAGCAGCTCTTTAGGAGGACTTGTCACACTTATTACAGGAACGTACCCAACAAACGGAATGCTCGTGATTGGCGTTTTGCTGATTGTGGCATGTTATTTGATTAAAGCAGATATTCCAACCGTGAAATATACGCTTTTAATGATGGGCGTATTAATTAGCGGCGGCGCTTCTTTTTTTGTGAACGACATTCTGTTTTTTATCTACGTCATCGCACTTGTAGCGCTTTTAGTATTCACGAAGCATACGCCCGTTCGTCTGCTGCTTTTTGTGCTAGTGCAAGGGCTTCTGTTAATAAAGGTTCCGACTGCTTACTATGACACTATCAAAATAGATTATGTGCTGCTCGCTTTGTTTCTATTAAATGCCGCTATGTACGCGATAAACGTACACCACGCGTTTAAAAAAGCAGCGCTGCTTCTTGCTTTTATCTTTTTACTGTCGCTGACTGAATTAAGCGAACCGTCTTTTTTAAATATCATTTACTGCACGGTGTTTTTTGTGATTTCGACCGTCTTTTTATTTGTGACGGTACGAAAAGAGCCAAAATATGATTTTATTGTCGGCATGATTTTCTGGTTTGTTTTTTTAGCGATGAAATATTACGACTTTGTGTGGGATTTATTTAATAAATCACTTGTGCTCGTTATTTTAGGTCTTATCTTTCTTTTCCTAAGCAGGAAATGGGACCTGTCAACGCCTGACCAGCCGCAGCCGTCGTTTCTTGACCGCAGCCGAACCGCTGTATGGATCATCATTCTTGTTCAGCTTATTATGCTGGGCGGCATTTTCACTAAAAACGAAGTGCTTCTTCAAAACGGAAAAGAAATTAAGCTCGCTTTACAGCCGATCGATCCGCGCTCGCTGCTGCAAGGCGATTATGTTGAGCTGAATTACGACATTGCGCACGTTACCTTACCTCATGTGAAAGACGGAGAAAAAGTGAAGCTCGTTCTTCGCCCTAACAAACAAGGTGTGTATAAATACGCAAAAATCTACCAAGCGGATGATGACTGGAATAAACCGTATACTTCTAAAAAGAAAGACGTTGTCATTACGGGCAGCTATCACGACTGGGGAATTCAGTACGGAATTGAGCATTACTTTATTCCAGAAGGAACCGGCAGCAAAGTGGAAAGCGAAGCTCGTTTTGCTACTGTACGAGTTGGAAAAAACGGAGATGCCATTGTTACAAAAGTAGGCAAATAAAAAAGCAGCCGCTTCAACATTGAAGCGGCTGCTTTTTGTTTTAATTGATAAATACGCCGATGATCATCGTTAAAATAAGAATCACAAAGAAAATAATGATGCCATACCCAATCCATTTTATTCTTTTGGGCGTTCCTTTTACATTCATATCCGTTATTTTTCCTTCAATATGCTTTTGATGTTCAGTAACATCATTGTATTCATTGTTAGGCGAAGTGATGTTATCCTTCCTTTCTATTTAATCGTTTTCTTTCTTCTAACAGCTCTTCATATCTTTTTTCAAGACGCTGCTTGTCTTTTCCTTCTGGGGTGATAGAAAGCTCGCTAATCACTTTTGTTAATTCTAATTGAAGCGCAAGTTTCTCCGCTTCATTTTGCTGCTGTGACGCTTTTTTGCTTTTACCCGTGTCTTCAATCGCCGCGAGCTCCGCTTTAGACTGTTTTAACGTCAAAACATGCGTCGCAAGCTTTTTAACAAAGTAGCGGTCGTGCGTCACAAATAAAATCGTCCCTGGATAAGCTTTTAATACTTCCTGCAGCGCTTCTTTTGTATGAAGATCAAGATAGTTGGTCGGTTCATCTAAAAGAAGAACGTTATAATTTCCTAAAAAGACTTTTGCTAATGCCGTTTTGACTCGTTCTCCTCCGCTTAGCATCTCTACTTTTTTATACACGTCTTCACGTTTGAAAAGTAAGCGCGATAGTACCGTACGAATAAAATGCTCGGTGTACGGACTGTCTTCTTTAATGTTTTCTAAAATGCTTTTAGCGGGATCTAGATTTTCAAGACGCTGATGGAAAAAGCCGAGTTTTACAGGCTTCGCAACCGTGATGCCTTCTGCTCGCTGCTCAATCATATTCAGCAGCGTAGATTTTCCGGCGCCGTTTTTGCCGACAATCGCTACTTTCGCTCCCGGCTTCACACCGCCTTTTAGGTTTTGAAACAAGATATGATTACCAGCTGATGCTGAGACTTTGTCAAAGCTTAGTACCTGCTTGCTGTGCACTTGATGAAACTGCGATAGGTCAAAATGAATTTCTTCCATTTCTTTTGGCTTTTCTTTTTTCTCCAGCTTTTCAATTCTTGTTTCAATCGCTTTTGCGCTTCTGTCTAGCTTCGCTTTTTGTTTTCCGACCGCTCGCTTATGAAGTCTCGCTTCAGAGTTGCCCATGCGGCTCGGCGCTTTTTTAAGCGACTTTGATTTTTGGCTTTTTTCTTCAGACGCCAGTTCAAGCCGCTGCTTTTCTTTTACATACTGTTCATATTCAAACTGCTGTCTTTCAACTGCGTGTTTTTTTTGCGTCACATATTCTTGATAATTGCCTTCATAGCAGTTAATTTTGCCGTCTTCTACTTCCCAAATAGACGTACAAAGGCGGTTTAATAATTCTCGGTCATGTGAAATCAGCAGGAGACTGCCTGTAAAAGACTTCATTTCTTCTTCAAACTTCTCTACGCCTTTTACATCTAAGTGGCTCGTTGGCTCATCGGCTGCAAGCAGTTCTGCGCCTAATGAAAGAGCAGCTGCAATTTTTTTTCTTGTTTCTTCTCCCCCGCTAAGAAAGTCCGCTTCAGTTGGCACACTCCACTGACTTTTCATCTCAGGAGAAACAGCTCCTGTAGCTTGAACATCAAGCTGCGGAATCAGTGAGGAACGGCCATATGTTTGTACAATCCCTTGATCTGGACTCATTTTTTTCATTAAAATATGAAGCAACGTCGATTTGCCTTCTCCGTTTTTCCCGACAATTCCAATTCGCTCTCCGCGATGTACTTGAAGTTTCTCTACTTGAAACAGCAGGCGATCTCCATAGCTTTTTTCAATATCTATAGCTTCTAACAATAACATAAAAAAACCTCCCTAGGATTTCTAGAGAGGATTAGAGGTCATAATTAGGCATACGCAAATATGCACCCTTTTTATAGAGTAAAAAAAGGGAGAAATCACTTCATATAAGACATATAGAAATGGCACCTAAAAATGTACAGACTAATCCTATCTAGACAAATGTTCATTTAAAATAAAGTTTTAAAAGAATGTCTAAAAAAATAGGATTACTTATCCATTGTCTACGGTACCTTTCCTTTCTTAGTATAAAATGACTTGCTTCTTACAGTGTATGATGAAGTTTTTTAAATGTCAATATCCATTTGGATGATATTCCCTTCTTTTACTACTCACAAAAAAATCCTCAGCCGATCAAAGCCGAGGATTCTTTTATTACACGTATTGGTTCACTTTCCCTGTAAAATCAGGCAGCCACTCGCCGTGGGCTTCAATTAAATCATCGCACATACGAATGATGTCATCCATAGATAATTCCGCATTTGTATGAGGATCTAGCATCGCTGCTTGATAGATGCGCTCTCTTTTTCTAGTGACCGCTGCTTCAATTGTTAGCAATTGCGTATTAATATTCGTACGATTTAACGCCGCAAGCTGCTCAGGTAAGTCTCCTACATAAGTCGGCATAATGCCGCTTCGGTCTACAACACATGGAACTTCTACGCACGCTTTTGTCGGCAGGTTACTAATTAAGCCCCCGGTATTTAATACGTTACCGGCAAATTTAAACGGCACGTTTGTCTCCATTGCTTCAATGATTCTAGAGCCGTACTCATGTGAACGTGTATGAGTTAACTGACTGTTGTTAACCATTTCTTCTCTCATTGATTCCCAATTGCTAATTTGCTCTTCGCATCGGCGCGGGTATTCATCCAGAGGGATGTTAAACTGATCAACAAGATTTGGATATTTATGTTTAATAAAGTATGGATGATACTCTGCGTTATGCTCAGACGATTCGGTAATATAATAACCGAACCTATCCATTAGCTCAAAACGCACCATATCGTGATGCTTTGTCTTTTGTTTTTCTTTTGCCAGACGCTTGATTTCTGGGTATAAGTCTTGCCCATCTCTTTTTACTTCTAGCAGCCATGCCATATGGTTGATGCCTGCGATTTTCTCTTGTATTCCTTCATGATTCATTCCGAGAGAATCAAATAAATCTTTTGTACATACTTGAACACTGTGACAAAGGCCTACCGTCTTTACATTGGTATAGCGCAGCATTGCACCCGTTAGTGTTGCCATTGGATTGGTGTAATTTAAAAACAGCGCATCTGGACATACTTCTTCAATATCTTTTGCAAAATCAAACAGGACCGGAATCGTGCGCAGTGATCTGAAGATTCCTCCAATTCCTACTGTATCTCCAATCGTCTGACGCAAGCCGTATTTTTTAGGAATTTCAAAATCAATGACGGTGCTTGGTTTGTAACCGCCTACTTGAATGGCGTTAATCACATACTTCGCTCCTGTTAAAGCTTCTCTGCGGTTCAAATAGGCTTTAACCGTAATATTCACTTTATAGTTTTCTTTTAGATTGTTTAGCATATTTTCCGAATCTCTTAAACGCTCAGCATCTATATCGTATAGCGCAAATTCAAAGCCAGCTAAAGCAGGCACAAACATGCAGTCTCCTAAAATATTTTTTGCAAAAACTGTACTTCCCGCTCCGATAAATGTGATTTTAGACATTGTCATCTTCCTTCCTCGTATTGGTTTTATCCTTTTACAGATCCTGATGAAAGCCCTGCAATAAAGTATTTTTGTAGCACTAAAAATAAAATGGTCATTGGAAGCATCGCAATAATCGCAGCTGCTCCTACTAAGCTAAGATTATTTTGATTTTCGGCAAAAAAGCTTGCTAACGTAACGGTTAATGTATGCATTTCCTTATCTTGAAGGAAGAAAATTGCAAACTGATAGTCGTTCCAAATATAGACGCTCGCAATAATTAAAATAGACGCAGTGACAGGCTTTAGCAGTGGAAATACGATTTTAAAGAAAATCGTTAACGTGCCGGCCCCATCAATTCTTGCTGCTTCCTCGAGCTCTTTAGAAATAGTGGAGCGAATGAAGCCCGCATACAAAAAGATCGTTAGCGGCAAAAAGGCTGCGACATTATTTAAAATAGCAATTTGGTACGTGTTCATCATCCCCATATTCACAACCATTTTGTACAGCGGAACTAACGCTGTTAAAGGCGGTATTACCATCACGGCGATAAAGATAAAATAGACGTACTTATTTAGTTTCGTTTGGCGGCGCGCTAGAGGATACGCAGCCATTGATCCTAAAAAAATAAGCAGAACCGCCGAAACGAACGTAATGATAAACGTATTCATAAAAGAACTGCCTAAATTCGCTTGCTCCCAAGCCGCTGTGAAATTTTCAAGGTTTATGCTTTTTGGAAATACCCATTTGGAACTAAAATCCCCGGTTGCTTTTAAAGAAGTCGTAACAAGAATATAAAAAGGGACAATATGAACGAGCGTTATACAAAGAGCTAGAAAGGTAAAAAATCGCTTTTTCCGTTTATTTGTATAGTCCATCACGCTTCTGTCTCCTTTCGCTTAAAGTACACAAGTGCTGATAAGCTAATGACTAAGATAATGAGCGCCATGCACACACCTTGAGTTGCAGCATAGCCGGCGTCCTGTCTTCTAAAATATAAGTCATACATAAAAGTAGACATTGACTGCGATGCATCTCCAGGCCCTCCTCCTGTCAGCGCAACAATTACGTCAAACAGTTTTAAACCTCCGATAATATTTAAAACGACATTAATTGTAATCGAAGGCATAAGCAATGGAAGCGTGATGTTTTTAAACTGCTGAAGAGCAGATGCTCCGTCAAGCTGCGCTGCCTCGTAATAATCTTTTGAAATACTTTGCAGCCCCGCTAAATAAATAATCATCGCAATTCCAACGAATTGATACGTATTGACGAACACGATAATCCAAGAGTTAAGCTCTGGAGTTCCCAAAACATTAATCTTCTCAAAATCTAAAAATACAAGAAGGTCATTTAAAGCGCCTCCTTGGTAGGCAAAAAAGAAGTACCAGATATACCCCATAATAATTGGGCTGATAATAACCGGAAGGTAGACAATTGTTCTTGTTACAGCTTTCATTTTAATGCTTTGATTCAGAAGTAAAGCGTATAACAAGCCAATAATATTTTGAAAAATAGTACTGCCTATTCCGTAGAGCAGCGTATTTTTTATCACAAGCCAAGTCGTTGGATCTGCAAGCAAACGTTTATACTGCTGGAGCCCAATCCAATCATATGTTTGTGAAAATCCATTCCAATTAGTAAAGGAAAGTCTAATTCCGTTAATAAAAGGATAGATAATAAAAACGGTGATAATTACTAAGCCGGGAAGATACATCCACCATAAAGAGGACTCTGTTTTTAATTTTTTCTTTCGTTTTTTCGTATCTCTTACTACAGAAACCGGCTCTTTCCGGACTAATTCATTCATCGTGTTCACTCCTATTTCAGCTTGTGTTGAAAAGAAGCAGAAGCCTATCTCCCTGCTTCTCGGCGAACAAGGAACTTTTGCACACTATTTTATTGTTTACTGAGACGCTTGTACTCTTTTTCCATCTCTTTTGATAATTGCTTTGGCGTTAAACTTCCCGCTAGCAATTCTTGACCTGTAGAAGACATCACTGCCCACATACCGCTCGGTAAATACTTTCGGTCGAAGTATGGCTCAACTTTAATATCGCTATACTTATCGTAGTATTCAGAGTAGTAGTTTTGTGTTTTATTGTTTTTCAGAGCCGATGCTGAAGACGTTCCTTCGGCAATCTTTTTGGCAACTTCCGGCTGTGACACAAATTCAATAAATTTCTTGGCTTCTTTAAGGTGCTTAGAATCTTTCCACGCAGCAAGGGTAAAGCGCTCTCCGCCGATCCAGCTTTGCGTACCGCCTTTATGAATAGCAGGCACCGGTACCGTTCCTACTTTTACTTCAGGATTTAATTCTGTTGCATCCGGTCCAAGAGATCCGCCCACAAATGTAAAAGCAATTTTATTTTGAGCCATTAATTCCGTTGCTTGAGATACTTTTGCGGTTAATACATCTTCATTCAGCAGCCCTTTTTTCTTCATTTCTGCCATTGTTTCCGCTAGCGGCGTGTAGTTTGACCAATTAAATGTTCCTTTTTCCAACTGCTTAGCATAGTTCTTATTTTTTGCTGTAATAAGCTGAGGTGTAGCCAGCTGATCAAACACTTGAGCAATATTGCCATTTTCCCCTCCTGGGATCCATAGAGGCGCTATTTCTCCTTCGCTCTTCTTTTTTACTGTTTCTACTGCTGTTATAAATTCATCCATTGTGTTAGGAGGCTTTATTCCGTATTTTTCTAACAGCGTCGCATTATAGCTAATTCCGTCTTTTGCTTGATTTAAAGGATATGCATACACTTTGCCGCTTTTATCTTTTAAAATTTGATTTAGCGCTGGATCCAAATGCTGAACCCAATCCATATCTTTTAAATCTGCTACATATTCCCCGTAGCGAAGCTGAGACCAGCCGTGCGTATCAAATAAATCCGGCATATCATTTGCACCCATTTTCACACGAAGCATATCTTCATAGCCGTTACCCGGAAAATTCGCATCAATTTTAATATCTGGATTTTGTTTTTCAAATTCTGCAATCGCATTTTGAAGCGCTTTTCTCTCCCCTTTATTACTCATCGTAGAAAAAAGCGTTAGCGTTGTTTTCCCATTTCCGCCTGTTGCCGCTTCTTTATTTCCGCAGCCCGCTGCCACAACAGAAAAGACTAGTAATAGAACGAAAAGATACGTAAGCTTTTTCATTTATCTTTTTTCCTCCTTATACTCTATCAATTTATAAATAACTGAATATTCAGTATTTTAATCATAGACAAATTCATTGCACAACGAAATAAAGTCACTTATAATTTAGTCCTATACTTTTACAAAGGTTCAAAGAGTCCTAGAGATGAAAAAGCTTTTTTATTTACATATTTATCTGCCAATAAGTATGTAGTTTCTAGGGCTTTTTAACCTGCCTTTTTTATGATTTTTTCTATTTTTCTTCCCCCTTATCACTCTTTATGTATGAATTCTGCTTTTCTATCACCCCCTTTCAAGTTATAACTTTTAGGTTACTGCTTCTTGAGCAAAGCTCCGCAGCTTTCACGGTAAATTAGTTTGGTCGGCACCATGACTTTTAAAGGAATGGACCTGCCGCTTAGCCGATCTACTAGCATTTTAACAGCCTGCCTTCCCATTTCTTCGGTATATACTTTAACTGTGGTGAGCGGCGTGCTCGCAAATGCTGCGACATCCACATCATCAAAGCTTACAATCGCTACGTCTTCAGGAACCTTTATATTTGATTGCTGCAGGGCACGCATCGCTCCTATCGCCATTGCATCACTTGCGATAAAAAATGCCTCAGGAAGATTTCCTTGCTTAATCGCTTGTCCCATCAGCTCATATCCTTCATTCATTGAATATTCGCCGACATAAACTTTCTCAGAATCGAACAGGCCTTTTTCATGCATAACGCGTTCAAAAACCGTTTGACGCTGATCTTCAATAATAGAACTTCCATTGATATAATGTTCTCTTTCTGTCCCTCCGATATAGCCAATTCTTTTATAACCGAGGTCAAATAAATGATTTAATGCATGTTTAGTAGCTTTCTCAAAATCAATCATGACCGAATCGTACAAATCCTCATCCGCTTTGTGATTGATAAAAACAATAGTATCTAAATGATTGCTCACTTCTTGAACCGTTTCTGGACTAACTCTTCCCACTACAATTACTCCATCAAGATCCTGCAGCAGCTCTTCTTGCTTCATGCCTTTTAGTCTAAATGACTTTACTGTAAAAATTTCTTTTTCTGCGCATTCACTCTCTATTCCATGGCGAATAGAAGAGAAAAAAGGGTCTACTAACTCTTCTTCAAGCGATTGAGCAAAAATAATACCTATCCTTGGAGCTTCTATGTCTTTTCCGTTTGCCGTTCCTTTTCGTATCTTCACAGGCGTATATTGCAGCTCCTTGGCTGCATGAAGAATGCGCTCACGGGTAACCTCAGATACAGAAAGCGTATGATCATTATTTAGTACTCTGGATACGGTTGAACTGGAAACATTAGCGTACGCCGCTATATCTTTTAAAGTTGCCATCTTTTTACCTCTCTATTATAATCTTCTATTTTTACTAAATATTTATCTCTTATATTGGAAGAATAGCACATTAATAAAACGCTTTCAATAAATAATTTTAAAACTTCAGTAAATTTATTAAAATATTCTCCATAATTCTTCATTTCTTTTGTTAGTTTCGCCTTTAAAATGACAAAATCACCGCTATTACTACTTTGTTTTTATCACAACGCACTAAAACTTAAGTAAACTTTTAGTAAATATTAATTTTCATAAGAATTTGTTCATATTTGATATAAAACGGTTTGTTGGGGAAAATAAAAGGAGAAATACTGATAAGGAAAGAGAGAGCATATGATTAGCCAATATTCTTATTTTCAACAATGTCTGCCCGTCCTTCAACAATTACATAATATGAATTTCACGAAAGAACAGCTGTTGCAAAAAGACTTTTTAATCGGTCAAGAAAAGGAACTAAGCATGTACTACTCGCCCCATAACGATTACATAAATCCAGACGCTCATATTGTCATTGCGGGCATCACACCGGGCTGGTTTCAAATGAAAACCGCTTTTAAACAATGCGTTTCCAGCCTGTCCCATCATCATCCGCTTGAACAAGTACTGTACGAAACAAAAAAAGCCGCTAGCTTTAGCGGGACGATGAGAGTAAATTTAATAGACATGTTAGATCGATGCGGCGTTCAAAAAGCGATCGGTATGGACAGTGCCGCTGATTTATTTGCTTCACAGCGAGATATGCTGCATACAACGTCCGTACTGAAATATCCCGTATTTTACAAAGGAAAAAACTATACGGGTCATCAGCCCCCAATTGAACGCTCAGCGCTTCTTTCGCACTATGTTTTTGAAGTGTTTCCACAGGAATTGAACGAAATAAAGAATCCGTGCTTAATCGTTCCGCTAGGAAAAGCAGTTGAAAATGTTTTAAGAAAACTTTCGGGTGAACCTTCGTTTTCTCGGCATACGTATTTATTTGGCTTTCCTCATCCATCTGGAGCAAACGGACATCGAAAACGGATATTTGAAGAACACCTAGGTGAATTTACGGAAATTGTGGAGGATTGGGCTGTAAAAAGAAAGAGCTGAAACTAGTTTCAGCTCTTTTTTTGCTATAATTATGTAAAAATACGCCTACACGGAGGTCCGCTTTTATGTTAACAAATTTAGAAGAATATAATAACCCTATGTTATACGATGATGAAAATGAGCAGTATACAGAAGACGTTGCTTTTTTACTAACAGAAGCAGCTAACAAACGCGGAATGATCCTTGACTTAGCCTGTGGTACAGGGCGCGCAACTATTCCATTAGCACAAGCGGGACATTCCCTGATTGGAGTAGATATTCATCCACCTATGCTGCAAGAAGCGCAGAAGAAAGCCGAGGTTTTGAAGCTATCTGTTAAATGGGTGGAACAAGACTGTACTAGACTCGACTTAAAAGTAAAAAGCGACTTTATTTATATCGTAGGAAATTCATTTCAGCATTTTCTAACAAATGAAGAGCAGCATGCCTTTTTAAGAAGCGTTCATACGCATTTGAACGAAGGTGGAACCTTTATTGTTGGAATACGTTTTCCTTCTATAGAAGAGCTAACATCAACGGAAGCAGAAGAATATTGGAAAAGCTACCAAGATGCCGACACCGAATATACAACAGAAGTTTACATAAGTAGCCACTATGATGCCATCAAACAAATTCAGCATAACCTCACAACTAGAAAGATAAGAGATTACGATAAAACAATCATAAAAGAAATAACAACGAAAATAGATTTACGCTACACGTTCCCGCAAGAAATGGCGCATCTTTTAACACGTAGCGGATTTATGATTACGAGCGTCTATGGAGATTGGAAAAAGAGCGCTTTGACCAACCAAAGCACTCAAATGATTTACGTTTGTAAAAAACAAAGAGTCAATTCCATTCCTTAACACGGTTTATAGCCTATTTATTTTTAGTATTACAAAGAAGGATGCACACATCACCTTAGCTATTTCTTCTTTTGACATCTCCTTCTTTTTCTTCTATTTCTCGTTCATTTTGTTCTTCATGAAACTCTTCTTCTGTTTGTGCAGCAAGATAGTCAAACGGCGTATAGTAATTACGAGGAAGCTTTCGCTGCCACACCGTTTTAATCATAATAATTATCAATGGAATACTCACCGTTAAAATAGCGGCTAAAACTAGTAGCGAAAAAATCATAAATTATTTCCTCCTGCTTTATAAACCGTTCCTCCTGAAATAACAAAGCGGATATACTACACCCATTCACTTATATTCAATCTACATTTACTGTCATCAGTATACGAGATTCATGAGTAACAAAACCGTTCTTTTCAAAAAAACGTTCTGGTTTACCTTGGCCTCTTTCAGTAGACACATAGACTTCTTTCACTTCTTTTTGTATAAGTAACTCGTTAAGGAAAGATAAAAGACTCGTTCCTATGCCAGTTTGCTGAGTGTTGCTTAACACACAAATTTCATTTACATAAAACGTCTTATAGTTCGCCCACTGTTCTTCATTTCCTACTATAAATCCTGTGAGTTTATTATTTTCACTGTGAAAGTAACCTATCCCTATGTAACCTGGAGTTTTACTGATATCGTATAAACGAGCATAAGCAGTGTTTATACTCCAAGGCTCGTTCCACGGTGAGGCACTAAAAACATTTGTATAGATGATTGCTGCTTCTTCTAATTCTTTATCCCTTAGTAAACGAACTTGACTTTTCATCATGTTACTCCTTTTCCTATCAACTTTCTTGAAATTCATTTATACAAAACATTCCAATTATTGGTTGATTATAACATTTATAGACATAGAACGAATACATTAGTTATCGTTCTTCACTGTACTAGAAAAAGGAGATCCAATGTTCGGACTACTTTTCTTAAATCAACTTTATTTCTTTGTACTTGAATTAATAGATGTATCTATAAAATCATTTACATATTTACTCATTTCTCTGTACTTCGTCCAGTGTAAATAGTGATGACCTTGTAAAACGACTAGTTTTTGCGACGATACGTGACTTAATTGGTTTTGATAAAACATAATATTCGATTTTCCTTCTTTTGCTTCTTTATCTATTTTTCTAGTAAAAATCATTATGGGCATTTTTGAAGAAAACGACATATCGAGAGTTTTATTTATATTGTTGTTCAGCTCTTTTGCTTCATCAATGACGTTTTTGTTGTAGCCTTTCCAGCTGGAGATTGCTTTTGTCATTTTTAAATTTTTTGCTGTATACGTTCCTTCTTCGGCTAGCGGTAGATACTGATTAGGACTAGTAAGCAGGGCTAAGCGAGCAACTCCACTTGGCGCTAAAACACTCATCAAACTTGGTATATTCAGCGCTTCTTCTTTAAAATAATCCAGCGCTTGTGGCAACGTAGTGTCTATTCCAATAATTGCTTTTACTTCATCTGGATATTTATTAGCGTAATACATGCTGTACACGCCAGAAACTGAGTGCGGCATTAATATATACGGACCCTTTATATTCGATTTTTGCAAAGCTTCTCTCATTTCACTTACACTATTTTCTACCGTACGTTTTTTATTCGTAGTGTCACTCCATCCGTATCCAAATGGTTCTACTACCACAACTTTATTATCCTTCGACAGTTCATTTACTAACGGTTCAAAATCTAGTGCAGGCGCAGTCGTTCCCAACCCGCTTAGTAGTAGAATCGTATTTTCCCCTTTACCTTTTGTATATACATGAATATCTCTGCCATCAACTTCTACTAATTGACCAATAGGCGGGTACTTTTTCTTTTCTACTGCCGTCATTACTTGATTCGTTACAATCCACACGATGTATATCCCCAATATAGCTACTATCACGTTTCGTAGAATTCTCAAGAACCTAAACTTTTTTTGCACGTTTACCTCTCCTTTCCGTAAGTAGCAATTAACAAGCAGATGCCAACCCTAGTGACTCTTTGTAACTGCTTACTTACTATGACGCTTCAGAAAACGTTTAGTTCTATTTCCTATATAAAATTTAAAAGAATGATAGCAGCTTACTTCAGCACTAAACGAAAAAAAGGCCTCTTCTTATGGAAGAGACCTTTTACTATTCATTAAAAAAAGAACAATAAAAACTGTAACTCCTTCACTTGATGCCTAAGCGTATAACTGACGCTACGTTTTTAGCCGTTCTTTCAATATTTTCATCAGCTTTTTCTAGTGCTTCTGACAGATCGACCGCTCCGGGCACGACGCTGAATAACGCAGAAATACCGTGTTCATACACAGCTTCACTTCCCGCTCCAATGCTCCCTGCTATCGCTATCACCGGAACGCTATGCTTTTTTGCTGTTTTGGCTACGCCAATGGGTGTTTTTCCGTAAATGGTTTGTCCATCTATTCTTCCTTCACCGGTAATGACAAGATCGGCATTTTTAATATAGCTTTCTAGCTGAGTTGCTTTAATGACGATGTCTACACCTGGCTTTAACTCCGCAGATAAAAATGCCAGCAGGCCGCCTCCTAGTCCTCCTGCCGCTCCGGCACCAGGAATACTTTGAATATGAATACCCATTTCTTTTCCAACAATCGCTGCGTAATGAGCTAAATTACGGTCAAGCTGTTTAACCATATCAGGAGTCGCACCTTTTTGAGGACCAAACACAGCGGATGCTCCGGTTTCACCCGTTAACGGATTGTCTACGTCGCACGCAACTTCTACTTTGACTTCAGCAAGCCGAGAATCCAAGTTTGTCAGATCGATAGAGGCTAACTGAGCTAAACTGCCTCCTCCTTCTTTTATTTCTGCTCCGTTAGCATCAAGAAGCTTTGCTCCTAAAGCTTTTGCCATACCGGTTCCTCCATCATTTGTAGCACTTCCTCCGATGCCAATGATGATATGCTTTACTTTGTGATCTAACGCTTTAAGAATGAGCTCGCCGGTTCCTCGCGTTGTTGTGATAAGCGGGTTTCGTTTATCGACAGGGACATGATGAAGACCTGAAGCGGCTGCCATTTCAATAACAGCCGTGTTGCCGTCTCCAAGAATTCCGTAAAAAGCTTCCACCTCTTTATCTAAAGGTCCGGTTACTTTAGCTTGTATAATTTGTCCGCCCGTCGCGTCCACAAGCGACTGAACTGTTCCTTCTCCACCGTCTGCCATAGGTACTTTACTAATCTCAGCGTCTGGAAAATGAGCTTTTATTCCTTTTTCAACCGCTTCACAAACGCGCAAAGCCGTTAAGCTCTCTTTAAATGAATCCGGTGCAATCACAATTTTCATAGAAACACTCCTTTTTGTTTTTACCCGTATAGCTTTAATACACCAAATATAAGCGTGGATACAATTGCCATAATGAGTCCAATCAGCGATTCGTAAGGGATTAATTTTAAACGTTCTTTTATTTTCATGTTTACACTTCCGCCCGTTGCGTGGAAAAAGCTTCCGTGGGGGAGGTGATCAAGTACGGTCGCTCCAGCATGAACCATAGCAGCTCCGGCTAAAGCAGAAACGCCCAGCTCTAAAATCGTCGAGCCAAAAACTTGGCTTGCGACTGCTGTTCCTGCCGTTGTCGAAGCGGTTGCCGCTGACATAAAAATACCTGAAACCGGAGCTAAAACATAAGCGGGCAATCCAATGGCAGACAAGCCTTGAATAATAACGTCTTTTAGCTGAGAGTTAGCAATAATACCTGCTAATGTCCCTGTTCCGAGAAGCATAATGGCTACCCCTGACATTTTCCCTAATCCAGAAATAGCATATGTATTAAGCTGTTTTCCTTTTTTCATCACAATGGCACCAACAATACCTCCTGCAGGAAGCGCAACCATTGGATCAATATTAAGATCAAAAAGCGGGCGCAGCGCCAGCAGCACGATGGTAACAATTGGTGCTATGATAGCCGTTAAAAACAGCGGCAAGCTGCTTGCATCCACTGTATCTATTTCTTCAGCTTGAACCATTGTTCCTTTTTTCACTAATCGTTTGGCTACTAGATAAGTGACCGCTACGCCAAATACAGCGGGAATGATTCCTGCAGCCATCACGGATGTAAGCGGAATATTGAATGCATCCGAAGCAGCAATAGCGTTAGGATTAGGAGACATTAAATTTCCTGCCTTTCCTCCTCCAATCATTGCCAGTAAAATAGCAGGCTTTGACATACCCGTACGTTTAGCAATGGCTAAAGCAATAGGCGCCACTGTGATGACAGCCACATCCACAAACACACCTACTGTCGTAAGAATGAGTGTGGCTAGCGCTAGAGCTAAAAGCGCTTTTGTTTCCCCTAGTTTTTTTACAATGGTTTCTGCTATAACCGCTGCAGCACCTGATTCTATTAATACCCCGGCCAATATACCGGCTGCAAGAATCCGCAGTACTGCGGGAATGATGCCTTGTGCCCCTTCAATCATTAAATTAACGGTATCAGCGATATTAACTCCGCCAATCAGTCCTCCAATTAAAGCTCCGGCTATCATTCCGTATGCTGGAGCCACTTTCTTTAAGATTAATATAATAGCAATTACTAATGCACAAATAGCGCCTAATGCGCTTACTTGAACGTCCATAAAGCATCCCCTTTCTTATTTCTTCTATCCCCAGTGCTAATTGTAAGCGCTACCTTTAATTCTTTCATTAGTCACTTCAACAAAAAGAGACCTTGCTATCGCAAGATCTTTTATGCACGTGCACAATTATGAAATTTTAGATAGCAGTAGCGCTACATACAGTTCGAGAAGGTCTTTTACTTTCCTTGGATCTTTTCCCGTGATATCTTGAATTTTATCTAGACGGTAGCTTAGCGTATTCCGATGAATAAAAAGCTTTTTAGCTGCCGTGCTTCCTTCGCCATTTTCTTCTATGTAGATCGTTAACGTTTCGATAAGCTCTTTTTTCTTATCATATTCCTTAAGCTTTTCATAGTATTGCAACAGATCATGATTTTCTTGAAAACCGGCGCGTTGACGTAACAGTACGGGAATTTGATAATCCGAATAGCTGTAGAAATCAGCTTCTGGATGAAGCTTTGAACCAACAGCAAGCGTATCTTTCGCCTGCTGATACGATACATGAAGGCCTTTAAAGTCAGCTTGAACAGATCCTGCAGATAACTTACACACCATACCAGACGCACGAAGCTGTTTTTCCAGCTGTTCAGCATAGCTGCTAGCGCTGCCCGCTTCTATAGATTTCAATAAAACCACTCCGTCTGGAAGCATAGCGTATAGATCATTATTAGCTATGTATTTCTTTACAACCTTCATAACTTCATGGCGATTTTCAGCTTTAATAATTAGTGCCATTCTTGGAAGGTATAAGTTAATATTAAACCGATTCGCTCGTTCAAAAAATAAGGAATCCAGCGGCTCTTCTTGTTGAAGAAGCTGATGAACCACCTCTTCTTTTAATCGTTCATCCCACTGAATTTCCTCTATTAAAATCATTTCTTGAAAAATCATTTCAGCAGCCATACGCACAAGCTCTCCGTAATTACGAATCTGTTCTGGCAGTCCTGTTAATCCCACGACTCCAACAATTTCTCCGTTAAAGAAAATAGGCAAATTCACGCCCGGTTTGGCTCCGCGCAGCGAGTCAGCCTGCTGCTGAGTAATTTCGTAAGAACTGCCGCTTTTTAATACCATTAGCGCTCCTTCGTGAATTTGGTCCATTCGCTTTTTGTCACCAGAACCAATAATGACTCCTTTTTCGTTCATCACGTTAATGTTGCAATCAATAATCTCCATTGTTCTACCGACAATTTTCTGAGCTAATTCTTTTGTTACATATCTCAAGCCTGCTCCTCTCTTTCTTTACATTCCCATCTTTTTAGTTTCTTTATCAAAGTAGAATGATCGATACCTAATTCTTTCGCTGCCTGCCGGAGTGATGGACAATGTTGAATAGTCTCTTTAACGAGTCGCTGTTCAAACTGCTCCACTTTCTTTTTTAGAGGTAAATAATCACATTTTTCATCTTCATGATAAGTATGAAAAGGTAAATGATGAGCTTCAATTGTTTCTCCAGGAATAGACACAATCATATTCTCCACCATATTCCGAAGCTCTCTTACATTTCCTGGCCATTGGTAAGCTTCTAATACTTGCTTCGCTTTATTTGATATGCGCTTTTGGACGTAATACAAGCTGCAAAAGTAGGAAACATAATGATCAACCAGTAAACTGATATCCTCTTTACGTTGAGATAGAGGCGGAAGGCTGATTTCGACTACCTTTAAACGGTAGTATAAATCTTCACGAAACCTCCCCTTTTTAATAAGCTCTCCTAGATGTTGATTTGTTGCCGAAATGATTCGTATATCGATACTTTTTGTTTTAGTTCCTCCAATTTTCTGTACCTGCTTTTCCTGTAACACTCGAAGCAGTTTCACTTGCAAGGAAATCGGCATTTCACCAATTTCATCAAGCATCAAGGTTCCGCCATCAGCGAGTTCTAACAGTCCTATTTTCCCTTCTGTTCGAGCGCCAGTAAAAGCTCCCTTTTCATAGCCGAACAACTCCGATTCTAGCAACGGCTCAGGAATGGCTCCGCAGTTCACTTTAATAAATGGCTGATTGTTTCTATCGCTTGAATCGTGAATAAGGTTAGCGACTACTTCTTTTCCGGATCCTGAGGGACCTGATAGAAGAATACTTGTAGGAAACGGAGCTACTCGTTTGGCTTGCTGATAAACTAAGTTCATCCTATTGCTTTGAAACACTAGGGGCTGTTCCGACCCATTCACTTTCACAGCGTATTTATTTGCATTCATATGCGAAAACTCTTTTACCTTTAACAGCTCTTTTTTAACTGCGTTTAACTGTGTAATATCCTGTACAGTGGTCACAACGAGCTCTATTTCACCTTGTTTGTTAAACACTGGATTTCCTGTTACCATAACGTCTCTTTCGCTTGAAATAGTTTGCATAATAGAGCGCTGCTGTTTTTCTACTAACACAAGTAGGGAAACAGATTGATCAATATATCCTTCATCGATAACGGTTTGCATATGCTTTCCTAATACGTCTCGTTTATTTGTTCCTGTGATTTTTTCATAAGCTTCATTTACATATATCGTTATTCCCTTTTTATTTACTACATATATTCCGTCCGTAGAGAATTCAATGATGGCCTGTAACGTTTCGTTCGTCAAATCTTTTTTCCCTTTAAAAGAAGTCATTGTTTCGCATTCCTTTCTTATGGTGAATTCCCGCCAACATATGGTGAAACTTTTCACCACTAACCATTCAATGCACAATAGCCTTTTTCCTTCTAAAAGCGGTGAATTTTTTCAGCACTTGGTTATAAGAACCAAGGAAAACGGCGCTAATATTTACTTTTCAAATACTGGCATAAAAATTGCAGTTTAGTATGTTGAAAGAATAGGAAAGAGTCTATCCATTTTAAAAAGGATTATTCTCTCCAGCATATAGGGTAAATGTAGTATAAAGCTATTTTGAAAGCGCAAACAAAAATTCAACTACGTTTAGGAGGCTATTATATGTGTAATATTATCAAACCTAACCCAAAGCTTTATGTGATGGACAACGGCTCGATGCAAATGGATAAAAACTGGATGCTTGCAATGCATAACCCAGCAACTGTTAAGAACCCTCAGGCACCCACGGAATTTGTAGAGTTTCCAATTTATACTGTATTAATTGATCATCCTGAAGGGAAAATTCTGTTTGATACAGCCTGCAACCCTGAATCAATGGGACCACAAGGGCGTTGGACTGAAACAACTCAACAAATGTTTCCTTACTCCGCTACAGAAGAATGTTATTTACCAAATCGATTAGAACAATTAGGGGTTGACCCTAAAGAAATTAAATTTGTTGTTGCCTCCCACCTTCATCTTGATCATGCCGGCTGCTTAGAATTGTTCACTAACGCCACTGTTATCGTTCATGAAGATGAGTTAAACGGCACTCTTCAGTCTTATGCACGCAATCAAAAAGAAGGTGCTTACATTTGGGCTGACATTGACGCCTGGATAAAAAATGACCTTCGTTGGAAAACGATTAAACGAAACGAAGATACCATCAAACTGGCAGAAGGAATTAATGTCTTGAATTTTGGAAGCGGACATGCTTGGGGTATGCTTGGTCTTCATGTTCATTTGCCTGAAACAGGTGGCATTATCTTAGCATCTGATACAATCTATACAGCTGAGAGCTATGGTCCTCCTGTTAAACCACCCGGTATTATCTACGACTCTCTTGGATATGCAAACACAGTTGAACGTATACGCCGTCTAGCCTACGAAACTAATTCGCAAGTTTGGTTTGGCCACGATGCAAATCAATTTCAGCAGTTCCGCAAATCTACTGAAGGTTATTACGAATGAAATCAAGCAGCTGCTTAATATAAAAAAAATTTTCTATAAATCGGAGGGCAAACAAATGACCATTTCAAAACTAGTTTTCACCCCTCTCAGCTACACAGGATGGGGATCACTTCAGCAACTGCTTCCGGAAGTAAAAAAATATCACCCTGCTCATATTTTAATTGTCACAGATCCCGTGTTAAAAGACATTGGACTTGTGGATAAAGTGAGTTCTCCCCTCATTAAAAATGGATACGAAGTAGATGTATATGCAGATACGGCACCAGAGCCGCCTTTAGCACTCGGTGAAAAACTCGTATCCTACGCAAAAAGCCGAAAATTTGATTTAGTCATTGGCGTTGGCGGCGGCAGCGCATTAGATTTAGCAAAACTTACGGCCGTTTTAGCCGTTCACGACGGAGCTGTAGAAGAATACTTGAACTTAACTGGTACAAAACAAATTTCAAAAAAAGGTCTTCCTAAAATTTTAATTCCCACAACTTCCGGCACGGGCTCAGAAGTAACGAATATTTCTGTGCTGTCTCTTGAAAGCACAAAAGATGTTGTGACCCACGACTACTTGCTTGCGGACGCCGCGATTGTAGATCCCGAGCTTACGCTGAGCGTGCCTCCTAAAGTAACGGCGGCTACAGGGGTTGATGCATTAACTCATGCCGTTGAAGCTTATATATCAGTAAATGCAAATCCAGCAACAGACGCCTTAGCACTAAAGGCTATACGCATGATCGGCTCTTCTTTACGAACAGCTGTAGAAAATGGCAAAGATAAAGAAGCGCGAACTCAGATGAGCTACGGAAGCTATTTAGCGGGACTTGCTTTTTTTAACGCTGGTGTTGCCGGTGTTCATGCACTTGCCTATCCGTTAGGTGGACAGTTTCATATTTCTCACGGTGAATCAAACGCCGTATTGCTTCCATATGTGATGGGTTACATACGCAGCAGCTGTGTGGAAAAGATGCGAGATATTTTTGAAGCACTAGGCGGAAACGCTAACTCTTTATCAACAGAAGAAGCTTCTTATCAGTGTGTAAAACAGCTGCAGTCACTTGTCAAAGACGTAGGCATTCCTCAAACCCTTCGCGGATTTGATATTCCAGAAAGTGCCCTTCAAAAGCTGACAGAAGATGGCGTCCAGCAAAAACGAATTCTCGCTCGCAGTCCTTTGCCTCTTCATGAAAAAGACATACGAGCTATTTACCAATCGGCGTATGATGGTGCTATAGTAGAACCTGTGCACTAAAAAACTCCCCCTTGTGTAAGGGGGAGTTCTATTTATGCTGCTTTAGCCGTTGTACCAAAACGGTTCTCTTTAGGGTCACTAGGCTGACAGAATAAAACAATTAGCCAAATACCGCCAATGAGTGGAACTAATGTAATGAGCTGCCACCATCCGCTTTTTCCCGTATCGTGGAGTCTTCTTGCTCCTACAGCTAACGAAGGGACTGCAATCAATAACGAGTAGATTATAGGCAGAAAAAGAGGCTTATCAATAACGAACTGTATGAAAGACAGAATAAATGAAATAACAAAGTTAACTAAAACAAACATCCAGTATTCAGTTCGGCTTGCTCGACCAGAAAATACCCCGTAATTTTTTAACACCTTTATGTACCATTTCAACTGCAACATCCTCCTTTTTTATCATATAATTGTAAATTTATAGTTTATATATCCTTTTTATTCAAAAAACAAACCGTTCAACGAACAAATAACGACATTTTTTATCCAAAAGAAAAAACTTCTTTAAAAAAAGAAGTCTTCTTCATATATTATGCTTTTTCTATTTAATCAAATCATTTCGGTCTTCCATACTTGGCGGTTCCTCAAGCCATCCGTTTTTGGCCATGATTTTTCCCCCGTCTTGCCCGTATGTTAAAATGTCTTTGGCCGTACTGACAAGTGTAAGAGGAAGATCTCCACGTAAACTAAACGCGGTGCCCAAAGCGTTGCTTCCCAGCCCGAAACTGCAGAATAAACTCACGCAGTACATCATTAGTTTATCTGAAAAAGGCGCTATTTTTGACTCGGTCGCTTTCGCACCCCACGTCGCAGGCGTCTGGATATCGCTCTCTAGAAGAATTTTGCTATAATCACTTACAACTTTTTTAGCCAGCTCTTTTCCTTTTACAAAGTACTTCTTCACTTCAGGTTCATTTGCTACTTGAGCAAACCCTGTGATCATTTGCATGCCCAAAATGTTGCTTTCAATAGCGTAATAAATATGTGCTACCTCTACAGTATTTAATGCACGTTTACTCGAAAACAAATGGATTCCATTCATGTAATCTGTGCCTTCGGCAAACTTCACTGTTTTAGGTACTGAAACAGCTGGAGGTCTTGGAAGCACGTTTTTTTCCTGAAGATAATCTACACATTTGTCATAGCCACTTTGCGTGAAAGCGGTAAGCTCTTTATATAGTGAAATCATGTCTTTTCTGTAGGACATGGTTAAATGAAGCGTATGTAGCCCCATGCTAATTTCTTTTAAAAGGCGAAGAAACATAATATCAAACATCTTATCATAAAGCTTAGGAACACCGACATTTACGTCTTTTTCTGTGTATCCTACCGGTATGGCTGCCCCTTCATTCTGTAAAATTTTTTTGATATCTTCAATGTAGTTCACCACTTGCATATGCGTATCTTGCATAATTTCTTTTGCTCGGTCATCTTCTGCGTGTGCAATAAAATATTCTAAGATTCTTCGGACCATTGTCTTTTGCTGATAGGTCATCCAAAGAGTAGCAATTTCACTTGAACTTAACGGTATTTCTTGACTCATGCACTAAACCTCCTGCTAGGGATACATACGTAAATCTTCATTTATTCAAGAGTGGGTATCTGTAATAAAGACTTTATTTTAGACCTTAACATTCGTCCCCGCAGTCAGATACACAACTCTGTCTCTTCCTCAATTAATTCTGCTTCATTTACTATGCACAAATTGGAAGAATTCTATGTATTTACCCTCGCTTTTAAATGGAGGAAACAAAAAAAGCCCCCTCTCATTAAAGGCGCTTTTTCAAAGAAAACGTTTTTATTCCATCGTATCAGAAATTCTTTTGTAGCTTCCGCATTTTTTTAGATATTGAATAATATCTTGATCTTTTACACGCTGAATAGCTGATCCGAACAGTTCTGCTGCTACCTGCATGCGTTCATGTTTATGTTCAATGGTCATAATATATCGAAGCGCATCCACAACCGGTGCATTGTGACGTGTACGACGAGTTATGTACTCGTGAATGGCTTCATTTAACCCTTCCGATTCCGCTTGTTGAAACTCAGGTTTTCTTACTGCTTGACTATATACCACTTTTTTGACACTCCTTCTTCTCATTTTTAATCATTTTTTATCTCTCTTTTATTTCCAGTTCCCTAATAAAAAGGAAACGAAACATGCAATGTTAACTTTTTTAGAGTTTTCTAGCAGATGCATTATGCTTTTAAAAGAACTTACGTTCGATCCTTATAAGAAAACTATGATATATTTTTTGTCTACACAGACTATACATAGTAAGGAATAAGGTATTTAGATACGAATAAAGTTGAATTTATTGATGCTACAAAGTCTCCAGCCTTTAAGCCAGAAAGAGAATTTAAAGAATCTAATGCTAGGTATAAAGTAAAACAAGCAGGCTCTTAATAGTTAAGAATCTGCTTGTTCTGCTCTATATAAAGACTATTTCAGTAAATTATTTTATTTTTTCTAAAAGATACATATCTAGCGGCATATTGACAAGCAATAGATTAAGCTCATACGTTTATTTTAATAAACAGTTGAGCTAGATAGAATATCTTTATGAAAGCGTACTGTTTCAGAACTATAAGTAGTCATATTTAGTACACTTTTTATGGAATATGAGATGAGGATACCCCCATCTTCCATTGTACTCACCCAATAAGGATGAAAGGGTATTAAAAAATAAAATCGCTTATCAAGTTTTTCTAAAACAAATGGTTCGGTAACATTTTTAGTTTCTAAATTACCAACAGAGACATCAATTTTATCACCTATTCTCATCCCACCATAACCCTCTATACAAATTTCAATAAATCCAGTTTCTTGAAGTAATTCTAATTCAACTTCTCCGACGTAATCATATCTTTCTAGTATGTTCGTTCCATTTTTAATTGATTGACGTACGAAATCCCCGTCATAATAAAAAACAAATGGCAATTCTAAATCTTTTGAGTCAATAAGATTTTGTATGGTGATAGTACCAACTCCTTTATTATTATAACATTATTAAAAAAACACCCTGAAAGGATGTTTAATAGTTAGCTTGTAAAGCTTCACTCTTTTTCTTTAGTTTTTGACTTTCTTCTTCTAACTCAATAATTTTATTTTGGAGCTCTGTATTATCAAAGTCTTGTTCTAACTCTTCAGATAGCTTTATTCGCTGTTTATGAATTTCAATTCGTTGTTTAGCAATCGCTTCTACTTCTTTGTTTAATTGTAATTGTTCATATGGATTCATATAAATTCCTCCCTTACTTTCACTTTCAACACAAGAAGACAGATTCCTTTAAAATAAAGTCCAGTGAGTGTTCCCTATAAACATGCTAATGGCCCCAAACGCACTAGCAATAAAACTAAAATTCCACACAGTACGCATCCAAACTGCTAAAGAACCATATGTCTTTTTAAAGGCTACTTCACGCATAAAGATGAGATAAAGAACTGTAAACCCATATACACCAAATGCTACCCATTGAAAAGTTTCTTGAATTTGTGGAACTATTAGAACAACTGCTACTAAAGCTACGGTGAAAATGAGGTTCACAATCATAAAGAAGCTGACGAAACGCATCCACTTAAAGCCCTTTTCGTCTAGTTCCGCAGCACCTTGGTTTTTTCGCTTTAATTCCTCCATTATTCATTACCCCTAGTATTCAGTTTTATCCATTATAGCACGTTATCCTAGTGTTATTCTTAAAGTACTAGTATCGTTATGTTCAAATTTCAGAGATTAGACTCAAAAATTTTGAAGTTTTCACATTAGAATTTTATACAGTCTCAATCAAAATCTGTAGTTATCTAACATAAATAAAAGAGCAGTTTGCAAATGCAAACTGCTCTTTCGATGACCCGTACGGGATTCGAACCCGTGTTACCGCCGTGAAAGGGCGGTGTCTTAACCACTTGACCAACGGGCCGTGATTGTTTTTTAAGTTTAACTTAACTGTTTGTTATACTGGTGGGCCTAAGTGGACTCGAACCACCGACCTCACGCTTATCAGGCGTGCGCTCTAACCAGCTGAGCTATAGGCCCATAATCCTCATATGTATCTAAAATGGCAGGGGCAGTAGGAATTGAACCCACACTGACGGTTTTGGAGACCGTAGTTCTACCTTTAAACTATGCCCCTATAAAAAGTAGCAGTCATGACGGAAATTGAACCCGCGATGATGATAAAAATAAATGGAGGAGGAAGAGGGATTCGAACCCCCGCGGGCTTTGACACCCCTGGCGGTTTTCAAGACCGATCCCTTCAGCCGGACTTGGGTATTCCTCCGATATTATAACTGATGAACCTTCTACTCTAAACAACTAAACTAAGGTCCTATGATACTTCTGATCGGGAAGACAGGATTCGAACCTGCGACCCCTTGGTCCCAAACCAAGTGCTCTACCAAGCTGAGCTACTTCCCGTTTATGGCGCGCCCGAGAGGAGTCGAACCCCTAACCTTTTGATCCGTAGTCAAACGCTCTATGCAATTGAGCTACGGGCGCTTCTTAAAATGAGCCATGAAGGACTCGAACCTTCGACCCTCTGATTAAAAGTCAGATGCTCTACCAACTGAGCTAATGGC
>NZ_JBIQFF010000060.1:0-897 GCF_045369295.1 Priestia sp. 179-F W1.4 NHS
TTAATCTACGACTTTGATATGCAGAGAAACGCTCTCTGAGGAAATTAACTTTTGTTTTACGTATAACTGCCCAGTCGATGGAAATTTGAGCACTTTAAAAACGTTTGTTAATCAATATTTAGAAGGTAATCAAAGTCACTTGTTATTTGAACTACATATTCCACTTCATGACTATGATTTTCCTTGAGTATACGATCATTTACTTTTTTTCCTGATTCATAATAATAGTTACTTAAAAATCTCCTTGTTCCTTCTTTATCTCTGTAATAATCACCCTGCGGACTTTCGACTTTCTGGAAGTCACCTTGAAAGTAAATTTCAGGTTCTACACCTCTTTTATCACTTTTAGGGTATTTAAATAATCCTGCTTTTTGATAATACATCAATATCTCTTCTTTGCTTAGTCTGGTAGATAGCCTTACTGACGCAATAACTCCCCAATAACCACAACTACCACCAACAAGATGTTTTCCATTAGCTTGCTCATTTTCAATAACTTTTGTTTTAGGTGGAAGGGGATATTTAAATAATTGTTCAGCAAAATCATTGGAGATCCTGTCCTTATCAGTCCAATTTGTCAATCCTAGAACTAATACTACAATCAATATTAGGGCTACTAAAAGCAGCATACCTAACTTGCTACATAGTGTTTTTCTTATAAAATTCATATACAAGAGACCTCTTCTGCTGCGTTTTACTCGTTTAGATTTCTACATTTACTTACTGATTTTTTCTGTATGGCGACAATCTGGAAAAGAGGAACAGCCAAAAAAACGCGTGCCGTTTCCATCCCGTACCACTAGGTCTTGCCCACATTTCGGACATTTACGAGGTTCGGGTGTAATGTTTTCAAAGATTTCTCGTGCCTTAAAAACTGGATTTACCTCATTAATAAAC
>NZ_JBIQFF010000061.1:0-849 GCF_045369295.1 Priestia sp. 179-F W1.4 NHS
AATCAGTAGCTAGTTCAGTATCGCTACCGCGTTAATACAAGCTGTATACGCCCAGTGAAGCCAATTGGGGAACCTGTAAGGGAGCTGAGCCGAAGAGGCGAAGGGGGCGACCGAATGGGTTGAGCTGAAAAAATAGGTATATAAAACGCAAAAAAATTAAACAAATGAAAGAAGGTATCAGCATGAGAAAAACTCATTATATTGGTTTTCGAAACTTCCTCCATCAACCATTCTTTAAACCTTCCCCAAAGCCTCGTCCATTCAAGGCATATTCCTTTGTCCCATTTAGTCCACTTGCCATGCTTGACCCCACTATTTTGACCATAGGAGGTATCGTCTTAGGAATTGCTATTATTGAACGAGTATTAGAGCGATGGGGTGTCATCGATCTCTCTGACCAGTTTGCGAAAGTGATGCGATTTATCCTGCCTGTCACCTTTTATGGGGCCTTACTTTACTTTTTTGCGACCTTTATGTTTTAAGGAGGAATGTAGATGTTTGAAAAGCTAAAATTGCGTGGCCAACTAATAAAAGCGTTTCGTACGGCAGAGATTTATCGAGTGGTGAAGCGTGGAGACCGTACCTCCTATCTATTTCCGAAAATTCATCAGATAGACCATCATCATACGTACACTCGGTACGCCTTTTCCTTACTAAATGGCATTGATCCTGACCTTTTAAATAAAAAGAGATGGGCGTTACGCCAAGTATTAGGTAGCAACATCGAGATCAATGGCAGCTTAAAGAACTTTAGCATTACTGTTCATCACAAAAACCTCCCTAAGATGCTCCATTATAGGTATGAAGCCATTCATCCCCATATTAAGAAAATGGAGCTTCCCGTATGCA
>NZ_JBIQFF010000062.1:0-833 GCF_045369295.1 Priestia sp. 179-F W1.4 NHS
GTACCTTCATTTGTACTTTCAGCGTAACCAGAAGCTTGCATTTCATCATATAAAGAAGCACTTCCACCCTCTACAGAGGAAGTTGACCCCTGACTATCATTGGAAACACCTGCTGCTTGCATCTCATCTTGTAAAGAGCTGCCTTGACTTGCTCCTTTTCCTTCTGAAGCATTCCCTTCAGTATTTTTACCTCCTTCTTGTTTTTCAGTAGAAGATAACCCTTGTTGTCGGTCCTTTTGCTCATTGCCTGCGTTTTGACCTTTAGAAGCAGCGTTTCCTTTTTCACCTGGCATTCCTGCCTTTTTCATTTCTTCATGCAGAGCTGGCTGTTTTTCTTTATTTCCTTGTGTAGCTAAACCTTTTCCAAGACCTCCAACTCCTGCTGCTGTTTGAAGAGCACCACTCCCAAGACCTTTTCCTACATTACCAATCCCTTTGGCAAGGTTGGCTCCTCCTTTTGCTGTTCTGCCCATCATGTTTATGCCACTTTCAAGACCTTTTGCCATTGCAAACCCTCCTGCGAGAGCACCCCAACCACTTTTGAGTCCGGCATCGATGCCGAAGAGACGTTCACACATGATCGGGCCATCTACGACCGCAATACTAAAGGCAATCAATGCGATAAGATATGGAATACCTTCTAGCTTATCGCTAATAAAAACGGTTCCCATTAAATACACCTTCATGGATATAAAAATCATAATCGTTACGAGAAATGTATTTAGGATGTTTTTCAGAACGGCTTTTAACTTCTGTCCATCTGCTACATCAGCAGGCGCAACTAATTGGGCTAAAATTGCATTGAATCCTAGCTCGTAACATAGTTTTGCTAA
>NZ_JBIQFF010000063.1:0-740 GCF_045369295.1 Priestia sp. 179-F W1.4 NHS
CAGTTTTTTTGTCAGATTTGCGATTCTGAATTTAAAAGCTATAATAAAAATGCAAAATATTGTTCTCAGAAGTGTAAAGGAAAAGCATATATCAAACATTCAATTAAAAAATGTAAAATTTGTAGAAAAGAATATAAACCAATACGAGCTACAAGTAAGTTTTGTTCTCTTAAATGTTGTGCTACAGATAAGAAAAATACAATTGTTCTTATACCCTTTTTTGTATCTATGAGATATTCTAATTTGACTACTAGTTTAGACCTTGAACATTTTTTATATTAGCTCCGATAGTATACATTGAAGCATTTCATACCCTTTAATGAATACAGATTTACTATTTAAAGTTCGTATACCTTTTACGAATTTTGAACAAACTGTTGAAGATACCTGAAGTATCATTTTCAACGCAATATCTCGATACTTAGAAAAAAACTCCCTACCACATGGGGAGTTTTTTTCTTTCTTATAATTCAAATTCTAGTTGACACATGTTTGATTTTTTTATTTTTTAAATTTATATAACTCATTGTATTTTCATCATATTTTCATTTTTCTTTTTTATAATGTACTTTGTAAAAAGAAAAATAATCCGTTCATCAAATATAAATAATACAAATCGTATGATTAGTTAAGCTCAATTTACTAATCATACGGTTTTTGATCATAAAAGATAAAATGATTCCTATGTAAATAAATGCATTCACAGAGACTACTTTCTGTGAATGCATTTATTTACATAG
>NZ_JBIQFF010000064.1:0-730 GCF_045369295.1 Priestia sp. 179-F W1.4 NHS
ACGCTCGGTGGTCTTACGATCACTGTGACCCAGTTCTTTTTGAATTAAAAAGATATCTGCTCCCTGCTGCCTACTGTAGATGGCATAAAAGTGACGAAAATAATGAGGCGTAATTCTGTCAGTCCGTTCTTTTATAAAAGGTAACTCGGTTCGTTCAATAATACGGACAATATAATTACTTAAGTTTTTATATTGATAATAGTCTCCATCTTTAGTTGGAAATAATGGACTTTGATCACTTAAATTTAATGCTGTACTGACATGACGCCGTTCTCGAAAAACAAGAATGCGTTCATATAGCGATGGATGAAGTAACTTATCAAATTTCTTTCCACCCTTCCCTACTCCTCTTAGTCGATAATGACCACTTAAACTGTCTAGATATACATCTCCCCACGAAGCTTTAGCTATTTCCTGTACACGTAATCCTGTCATCGCCAACATTGTTAACAATCCATAATTAATAGGATGATCTTTATAGTAATCTAGAAGCTGTTTGACTTCATGGTAATACAAATCTCGATTAGGAATTTCTTGTTCAGATAATGAGGTGCTTAAGATTTCTTTGTGTAATGGATGCTGTATATACTTCGTTTCATGTAACCATTTCATAAAACTCTTTAAAATCGTCATTTTCGCGTCTAAAGTTGCAGGTGAATAAGGTTTACCTCCCTTTCCTAGCAATGCCGTGCTTAAATACGTCTGGTAGTTTCGAATATGCCAAGCACGT
>NZ_JBIQFF010000065.1:0-727 GCF_045369295.1 Priestia sp. 179-F W1.4 NHS
TCTAAAATATCTCCTGGTTGGCAATCCAATGCTTTACAAATTTCTTCAAGTGTTGAAAATCTAACTGCTTTTGCTTTTCCATTTTTCAATATAGAAAGGTTAGATATGGTTATTCCAACTCTTTCTGCAAGTTCTGTTACACTCATTTTTCTTTTAGCTAGCATGACATCAATATTAATAATAATGGCCATTTTAATCACCTCAGACCGTTAAGTCATTTTCTGATTTTATATTAATTGCTTCTTTTAAAAGTTTTTGGAGGACAGCAGCAAACACTGCGATTACCATAGAAGCAAAAATAGGAACCATACCAAATACTATAAGGCCTGGAGCATCATCTTTGTCAGCCATAAGGAAGACAAAAGGGAACATAATTACATATAAAATACTAATTGTACTCGCACAGTATTTTATTTTCTTCAAAACATTTACTGAGATTTGAGAGAACGCCTGGTTTTTATCGATATAAGTTAAAAGTTTAAAAGCTTGATACAGCGCGATAAAAAATGGTATTGCAGATACGTACATAATAGATACACCAGGGTATAGTAGGTATGCATATTCAGGATTAGCCGGATTGTTTGCTAAGTGGATAATGCCAAATATACATAAAGCAAAAACTGGAATACTCATTAGTAAAACTGCAATTTTTAGAAATAATGTTGAACCTTTTTTCATAAAATACACCTCACATGTTTGTTTTCAAATAAACTATAACATCTAATTT
>NZ_JBIQFF010000066.1:0-726 GCF_045369295.1 Priestia sp. 179-F W1.4 NHS
TGTTCGGCACGATAAATTCTTTGTCGTAACTTCGCTACATATTTTTGTATAATACTCCAATCAATAGAGTACCAATCTTTATGCGAGACGTGCGCCGACGCTCGTAGAGAGGTATTCATAACAGCACGCTCCTTTTCGTTAGAAGATAGCCACAAATTTATTTTCGTGTTGAAGACCAATGAGAAGTGGGCGCTCTTTCGAGCCTGTCATTGTCAATAGAGACGACAGTATCCGTCCAGTTATACAGTGTTTCTGCTTTCCTGTCCCTTTTCAGGGTAACGGCTTTCGCTTTTTCTCATATCCCATACCCTCTGCCACATCGTTTGACTTTACAGTCATCCTACTGCTTATGCAGATGACATAGGGCTTACCAAGTTCCACTTCCTACAGATGCGATAGGGGTAGGTAGGTTCTTTACTCCGGGCAAGATGCGGGACGCATCAGAGCAGCATTATGATTCTACTTTTCCTCTTGCCAAGACCCAAGCAAAGCTGTGCATTATCTTGAGCTAACCCTTACGAAGCTTACAAACCTTCACTTTCGTTTACCATACCTATCTTCTCCTAGCAGTATTCTGGACCATGCATTTGTCCTCTGTTTCCACATTTCCTCATGCAACCGACAGACTCGTTGCCAAGAATGCCGTTTCGGATGGAGATCATCTTCGCGTCTAGATGAGTAGCGTTAGCTACACTGTAAGAAAGCGACTTCTTGTCGCACCATAAT
>NZ_JBIQFF010000067.1:0-689 GCF_045369295.1 Priestia sp. 179-F W1.4 NHS
TCACGATTTAATACATTCTCTGCAACCTGATAAGGTTGCCCTGTTCGCTGACGTTTCTTCCGTTTTACGCGACATTGCCAACCATACTTCTGCATGGCACGCTGCACAAACTTATGATTCATCTTCATCGTTCGATTGAGTAATGCTGTAATCTTTCGATAGCCATATCGAAACTTGTGTTTATGACATTGTTCACCAACTTGTTGTTCCATCCATTTCTTTAGTGTATCCCGTTTTGTATGTTGCTTCCAACGATAGTAAGTGGATCGAGGGATATTAAGATGTAAACAGATTTGATAAATAGGCACCTGACCTTTTAGCTCTTCCACTGTGTTTACTACAATTTCTGGTACCACTTCCTTTCCAATTCCTTGTACTTTTTTAAGATCTCAATCTGTTGCTTTAACTGCCGGTTCTCTGCCTCTAACTTAGACGTCTCGCTCTTAAATTCAGGACCTTTCCCATATGAATACTGCTTGCCTACAGGCTGTCCAAATCGATGCATTTCTCCATTTTTATACCATGTCATCCACGTTTTCAATTGGGTATGATTACGAATATTCAGCTGTGACAATACTTCTTTTACAGGTATACCAGCTAATCTCATTTCAATCGCTTTTAATTTTATTTCTACCGGATAACTGACTCTTGTCCCCATAGAAAAAACACCTCCAAGTTATTGTTAGGTA
>NZ_JBIQFF010000068.1:135-508 GCF_045369295.1 Priestia sp. 179-F W1.4 NHS
CAGTAGGCCCGGTCACTCCAGTGATTCCTGTAGCTCCGGTAGGACCTGTAGCTCCAGTAGAACCTGTCACTCCGGTAATCCCTGTAGCTCCAGTAGGCCCGGTCACTCCAGTGATTCCTGTAGCTCCGGTAGGACCTGTAGCTCCAGTAGAACCTGTCACTCCGGTAGAACCTGTTTCTCCAGTAGAACCTGTAGCTCCGGTAGAACCTGTAGTTCCTGTGAGTCCTGTAGCTCCGGTAGAACCTGTAGTTCCAGTGATTCCTGTAGCTCCGGTAGGCCCAGTCACTCCAGCAATTCCTGCAGTCCCAGTAGGGCCTGTAACTCCAGTAATCCCTGCAGTCCCAGTAGGGCCTGTAGCTCCAGTAGAACCTGT
>NZ_JBIQFF010000069.1:0-507 GCF_045369295.1 Priestia sp. 179-F W1.4 NHS
CCATTCTTTCTTTTTTTCTTCTCGATACTTTTTACAGATATCCATAATCGCTTCTCCTGGGAAACGAAGTTTATGTTTAGCCATATAATTTTGGATGTATTGATCCGTTTCTTTATCAAGTGTAATCATACGTCGTTGTGTTTCCATTACTCCTCCACATCTCCCATCAGTTCATAAATAATATCATTCATCTTTTCAATTGATATCGCACATTGTTTCATCATTTCGATGTTCTGATTAATGATCACTTCTAATCTTTTTTCTCTTGCTACTTGTTCATCAAAAAAAGCTAATACTTCGAATTGTTCTTTCAAAAACTTTTGGCGAGACATCCCATTTTCTTTTGCTAGTTCATCAACTTTTTGCATAGCAACCGGATCAATATTTCGTAAAAAGATATCCATGAAATCATTCCTTTTCTATCAAATTGCAAAATTTCCAGTACGAGTAGAGAAGAGCATAAGGGGTTTTTGATATCACATGGCTGTGATATGCTGGGCAAAGCCC
>NZ_JBIQFF010000006.1:0-193615 GCF_045369295.1 Priestia sp. 179-F W1.4 NHS
ACTGGCCCGTTGGTCAAGCGGTTAAGACACCGCCCTTTCACGGCGGTAACACGGGTTCGAATCCCGTACGGGTCATCTCAAAAGCAGTTTGCATATGCAAACTGCTTTTTTTGTTTGTAAACAGAGTTTAGACAAAAGAATAAACTCTGTTTTTCGTTTTTCTATGATTTTCTCTTCACAATTTGCATTTCCTATAGCACATCTCTAAACGCTTGTTCTAAATTTCGAAAAAAAACCTACAATAGTAATAACAGAATACTGTTTGTACAAAAGGAGGGGAATGCGTGAAAAAAATTGTTTTGTGGTCCATCGGAGTTTTTCTTGTATATGTAGCTTGTATATGGGTGTATTTATTTTATATAAGTGACACCTCTATTCCACAATCATTAAAAGGTACCAGCGTGGATCCGGCTACGTTTATGAATGCAAGAGAACTTATGTTAACCGAAAAATATTCAAAGATTAGAGATGCGCTCTTTTTTATCCGAATTCCATATGAGTGGTTAGGGTTTATTTTAATTTTAGTGTTAGGTGTGTCTAAGAAAGTGAATAAGTGGTCTAAAGACGTCAGCCGTTTCAGTCTTCTCCAAACTGCTATTTATGTATTTTGGTTATCTGTTCTGCTGCTGATCTACTCTTTTCCTATGGACTGGATTAGCTATAAGCTTTCAACGGCTTACCATATTACGACGCAACCTTTCCAAGGATGGATGAAAGATCTTTTTACAGATTTTTGGGTGAACTATGCCACGATGTTTTTAGTGATTGCTGTGTTATATGCATTCATTCGTAAGTTTTCAAAAAGATGGTGGCTGTATGCGTGGCTAGTATCTATTCCATTTACGCTATTTTTGACGTTTATTCAACCAGTGGTTATCGATCCGTTATATAACGATTTTTATCCATTAAAGAATAAAGAGCTGGAGACGAAAATTTTGCATTTAGCAGATGAAGCTCATATACCTGCTAAGCATGTATATGAAGTAAACATGTCTGAAAAAACGAACTCTCTCAATGCATATGTAACGGGAATAGGTTCTAATTCAAGAATTGTGTTATGGGATACTACTCTTAATAAATTGACGGAACGTGAAATTTTGTTTATCATGGCGCACGAAATGGGTCACTATGTGAAGAAACATATTTATGTAGGGATTGCTTCAGCCTTAGTTTTATCGATTGTAGGTTTATGGCTAACGAAACATTTAGCTAGCTTTGTGATTAAGAGATGGGGGAAAGCATTAAAAATCACTTCTCTTAGTGATTTAAATTCATTACCGCTTATTCTACTTATTTTTTCTGTGCTCACATTTGCTGTAAGTCCTTTAACAAATATGCAGTCGCGTCATCATGAACTTCAATCTGACACGTACGCCATGGACTTAACAGGAGATAAACAAGCTGCTATTAAAACATTTCAGGATTTAACAAAATCAGGACTGTCCCAGGTGAATCCGCCGTATTTAGTGAAAATTTTTCGATATGGTCATCCAACAATATTGGAAAGAATTTCATTTGTTGAGAAGTATGAAAGAAATGAATAAGTGATATAAGAAAAAGTAAAGGATATATGAAGCCTTTTATACGTAGGTATTAATAGAAAAGCCTCCTTGCGAGTAGGAAAAAAATTCTAAAAGGAGGTTTCATTTTCGAAAGTACTGTTATATAATAACGTATGTAAAATAAAAACTGTTTTATAACAATAGGGAGGAATAGTTATTTGTGATTGAAAAGATAGCAGGCAAACTTATCAGCGTATATTCACCTCAACAAAGTCTTACTACATGTCCTTCAACTATTTACTTATTTCATCTACGTTCTTACTAAAACTATGGCAAACTGCTAATTTACTTCATCATGAAACAGACATATTCTCACTGCTGCGTTTTATATTTTTATGAATATAGAATTTTAAATTCATTAGGGGGTATAAAGAATGAAAGAGATTCGTGTAAAAAACCTTGAAGAGAACTGGAAAAGCGATGAGCGTTGGAAAGGAATTGAACGTCCATATTCTGCAGAAAAAGTCATTGGACTGAGAGGATCCATTGATATTGAACACACGCTTGCTAGAAGAGGGGCCGAAAAGTTCTGGAACTTATTAAAAACAGAGCCATACGTTCATGCATTAGGAGCTTTAACAGGAAATCAAGCAGTACAACAGGTAAAAGCAGGGTTAAAAGCCATTTATCTCAGTGGATGGCAAGTAGCTGCAGATGCAAACCTTTCAGGAAATATGTATCCTGATCAAAGTCTATATCCAGCAAACAGCGTGCCGCATGTTGTGAAACGAATCAATCAAGCGCTGCAGCGTGCCGATCAAATTCAGCATTTAGAAGGAGAAGGGGACATTGATTACTTTGCTCCAATTGTAGCAGATGCAGAAGCAGGGTTCGGAGGACAGTTGAACGTATTTGAACTCATGAAAGGAATGATTGAGTCAGGAGCATCTGCGGTACACTTCGAAGATCAATTGTCATCTGAGAAAAAGTGTGGTCATCTTGGCGGCAAGGTATTGCTTCCAACTCAGACAGCTGTGAAAAACTTGATTGCTGCTCGTTTAGCTGCTGATGTAATGGGTGTTCCAACACTTCTGATTGCTCGTACCGATGCTGATGCCGCTGATTTAATTACAAGTGATGTTGATCCTGTAGATCGCCAGTTTATTACAGGTGAACGCACCGCTGAAGGTTTTTATCGCACGAGAGCCGGAATCGATCAAGCTATCGCTCGTGGCTTAGCATATGCGCCATATGCTGATCTAGTATGGTGTGAGACGTCTGAACCAAACTTGGAACAGGCACAAAAATTTGCAGATGCTATTCATGAAAAATTCCCAGGTAAAATGCTTGCTTATAACTGTTCACCATCTTTCAACTGGAAGAAAAAATTAGATAAGAAAACGATTGAAAAGTTTCAAAGAGAAATCGCAAAAATGGGCTACAAATTCCAATTCGTTACGCTTGCTGGCTTCCACGCTTTAAATCACAGCATGTTTGAACTGGCACGAGGATATAAAACAAGAGGAATGGCAGCTTATTCAGAGTTACAAGAAAGAGAGTTTGCTAGTGAAATAAATGGATATACTGCTACAAGACATCAGCGTGAAGTAGGAACGGGTTATTTTGATGAAGTGGCGCAAGTAGTTTCCGGTGGGACTTCCTCTACAACAGCTTTAAAAGGTTCAACAGAAGAAGAGCAGTTTCAGGCGCATAAATAACAAAAAATCTATGAGTGGAACGGTTGTTTACTTCCACTCATAGAAAAAATCCTAACAAAAAAGATTCTTACATCTGTAAGAATCTTTTTTTATGTAGTAAACACGATTTAACAGACAGCTGTTCTTCCTGAGAAGAAAGGTTCTGCCTGTTAAACGTACATATAAATCATTAACATGAATGAACTTCTTGAAATATTAAGTAGATGTTTGAAGTAAGGATTGGTACTGTGCTGATAGCTCATAAAAAGCAGTTTCATCACGTTGATCTAATGCCGTGTTAATGTTTGTTTCTAACAGTTCTTTTTGACGCTTAAAAAGCGATTCATCAATTACCATTTCGATATAAACATCCAACATACTCACAGTATCAATTACTTTTTTCTTGCGAGCGAGGGACTTCATCATTTCCGTGTACGATTTTTCATTGTTCATACCTCATCACCTCTGCACCCTTTTTATTATTATATAGATTAAAAGAAGAAAAAACAACTAATTTTCTAAATTTTTAGATTTTTATTTTTAGAAATGATAAAGTAAGAGGGAAACGCTACTTTCGTTTTTATCGATTGGCTATTTGGTTTAAAAATGAATCCTTGGGGGCGAAGAAATTGAATCATTTAAAAAAGCGTACGGTAACGGTAGAGGATTTGTATGAATTGAAGTCTGTGTATAACCCTCAGATTTCTCCAGATGGAAAAAGTGTAGTTTATACGGTTCGAGAAACGAAAAAAATAGAAAACGATTATGAGACGCAGCTGTTTATGTTAGATCTTGAAACAAAAAAAACAAAGCAATTGACGTATTATAAAGGAAATAATCATTCTCCCGCCTGGTCTCCTGACGGCAGGTGGATTGCTTTTTTATCAGATCGCAGTCAAACCGTTCAGCTCTATCTATTAGCAGCGACAGGCGGGGAAGCAGAAGCACTCACAGATTGTGAAAAAGGCGTTAGTAATCCCGTATGGTCTCCTTATAGTGATGAAATTATGTTTTCTACAAAAGTAGAAGAAAAAGCTGTAAGAGTTGAACAAAATCATGAGCATCCTCAGCCATACGAAGTGGAACGTTTGTTGTATAAATCCGATGCTAGCGGCTATTTAAAAGGTGAATATACGCAAGTTGCGGTCGTTAAACTTAAAAATAAAGAAGTGACGTTTTTAACGGATGGACCTTATCATCACTCTGTAGGATGCTGGGCCCCTGATGCAAATTCAATTGTATTTTGCAGCAGCCGAGGAGAGAATCCGGATTTATCGTTAACCATGGACGTGTTTATTTTGCATCGTGATACTAAAAAGTTAACATCTATTACAGCAGAAACAGGATATTTTCATCAAGTTTCGTGGTCACCAGATGGGTCATACATAGCTTACATTGGAAATGAACGTACATACGGATCGGCTTCAATGAATGACATATATATTTATCAGGTCTCCAATCAAAAAACAGCTTGTATCACTGCAGGTATAGACTTAGAAATAGGAGATATGGTAGCAGGAGATTTTCACTTTGGAAGAACCGCAGCGGGAATTATGTGGAGCAGTAAGGAAGAATTTTATTTTGTCGTAAGTGAAAAGGGTTCTGTAGGCATATATAAAGGAAATGTAAATGGAAAGTTAGACTCTGTGCTTATGGATAATGCTCACGTATACGGGGTATCTGTTGTTCCCAACGGTGAGGAAGCTATCGTAGCAATCAGTACATTTACACATCCCGGAGATCTTTATTCTTTAAATTTAAAAACAGAGGAACTAGTGAAGCTGACAAACGTTAATGATTCATTTTTAAAGCATGTGCAGTTAACGGAAGCAGAATCTTTTTGCGCGACTGCCAGGGACGGTATACATATCCACAGTTGGGTCGTAAAAGCGGCTGCTGCCAACGATGTATCTCCAACCATTTTAGAAATTCACGGAGGTCCGCATCTTATGTATGGTCATACATTTATGTTTGAATTTCAAGTGCTTGCATCAAAAGGGTTCAATATCCTCTTTTCTAATCCAAGAGGCGGAAGAGGATATGGTCAAGCCTTTACAGATGCCGTTCGAGGAGATTACGGAGGCATGGATTATATGGATTTGATGGCAGTAACCGACGAAGCAATTAACCGCTACTCTTATATTAATGAAGATAAAATTGGCGTAACAGGAGGAAGCTACGGAGGATTTATGACAAACTGGATTGTAGGAAGTACAAATCGGTTTAAAGCAGCGGTGACGCAACGGTCTATTTCAAATTGGACGAGTTTTTACGGCGTTAGTGATATTGGCTATTATTTTACCGAATGGGAATTGAAAGCTGATATTTATGAGAATCCGGAAAAACTTTGGAACCACTCGCCGCTTCGTTTAGCGGAGAACGTGAAAACACCGCTGTTAATCTTGCATAGCGAACAGGATTATAGATGTCCAATTGAACAAGCTGAACAGCTTTATGTGGCACTAAAAAGAAAAGATAAAGAAGTAGAATTTATTCGTTTTCCTCAATCTAACCATGAACTTTCTAGAAGCGGTAAGCCTAATTTACGAACGGCGAGACTAAAATATTTAACCAGCTGGTTTAAACGTTATTTGCAGCAGTCTAAGTAAAAGCACATGTTGTTCTAGAGGTTCTGTTCGTGTAAGTAAGGGCTGGCTATATGGCAAGCGCAACAGGGCAGAAAAGATAAAACGCTGTAAAACTTTTGTTTGGTAAAGGAAAGTAGTACAATAAGTGAAAAGTAGCACAGTTGTTTAAATAAGGAGAACATTCGATGGATTTTGAAACATTAAAGCATTATTTGACATTAGACGGCGTCCTCGAGTTATTAAAACAATATCAATCATTTGGGATCATTCCCGGACTGCTTTTGCCTATTTTAGAAGCGTTTATCCCTATCTTGCCGCTTTTTGCGTTTGTAATGGCTAATGCTGCTGCCTTTGGCTTATGGTTAGGCTTTTTAATTTCATGGATCGGGAGCTGCGTTGGATCACTGCTTGTCTTTTTGATTTTTAGAAAATACGGACAGGCGAGGTTTTTACATTTTATCAGCCGCCATGCGCAAATTCGAAAGATTATGATTTGGGTGGAAAGACACGGTTTTGGACCGCTGTTTATTATGCTTTGTTTCCCTTTTACGCCGTCTTCAGCGATTAATGTAGTAGCTGGACTATCACGTGTCAGTATGGCTCAGTTTATGCTTGCTGTATTAGCGGGTAAAATGGTCATGATATTTATGATGAGCTTTATTGGGGCCGATTTTGTTTCATTTGTGAAACAGCCTTTAAAAGCAGTACTTGTTTTAGTGATCATTTTTGTCCTATGGCTTGTTGGAAAGCAAATTGAACGAAGATTAAATGAAAAATCTAAAGTGAAACAGTATGACAAATAGTTTGTTTATATATAACAAATAGTGATGAAAGACTGCTTTTTAATAGGCAGTCTTTTGTTATACATACAGCAGAAGAGGGTATTGTAAACTATGGAAAAACCTTTTCTTATAGGAATACAGCAGCATTTTTGAAAGGTTTTTTGCCTTTTTCTTAAAGAAGTTATTTGTCTGTTTATTCGGTTGGTAGAACAATGCACATACAGAGTATCTGTCTAGTAATGAACAAGTTTTTTGTTTATCAATTGTGAAAAATATGCTAAAATAAAAGAAAAAACTGGGAATAAATTAGACGTCTATTCCTAGTTGCACCTAAGTAATGAACCCTTTGTTTTCTAGAGATATACATGTTTTTTCTCAACATGTATTATCACCTCATGTATTTCAAAACGTTTTCTTAAAAATTATATGAATGATTTTTGAGCTTGACTACTAAGATGTAAGTAGAGGGATCATTACTAGAAAAGCACCGAATGATCATTAAGACGTGCTTGGCGTCGTTTTGAGGAGGGGAATGCGCTACTAAGATTCAAGCGACTTGCTGATTAATCGTTGTTAGTAAGCGTCTTATAGCGCGGGTGACATGAGATTAAAAGATAAAGTGGCAATTATTACGGGTGCAGCAAATGGGTTAGGGTTCGAAGCTTCTCGAATTTTCGCACAAGAGGGTGCAAAGGTCGCTATGGTTGACTACGATGCAAAAGTAGGAGAAGAACGAGCAGCTCAGCTAAAAGAAGAAGGCGGAGATGTAGCATTCTTTCAAGTAAACGTAGCGGATCGAGACAGTGTAGATGCAATGGTAGAAGAAGTCGTGAAACGCTTCTCTAAAATAGATATTTTAATTAATAATGCAGGTATTACCAGAGATGGAATGCTAACTAAATTATCAGTTGAAAATTTTCAAGCGGTCATTAACGTAAACCTTACAGGCGTTTTTCACTGTACGCAAGCCGTTGTACCGCATATGATTGCTCAAGGTAAAGGGAAAATTATCAGCACATCTTCGGTATCCGGCGTATATGGAAATGTTGGTCAAACAAACTATGCGGCGACAAAAGCCGGCGTAGTGGGAATGACAAAAACATGGGCTAAAGAGCTTGGGCGAAAAGGAATTAATGTAAACGCTGTAGCTCCCGGGTTTATTGAGACGGATATGGTGAAGGCGATGCCGGACAAAATCATTGATCAAATGAAATCCACTATTCCTTTACAAAGGTTAGGTCAGCCTTCTGACATTGGTTATGCTTATCTTTATTTAGCCTCTGATGAGTCCAACTATATTAACGGCACAACACTGCATGTAGATGGTGGAATCATGATGTAAAAGTAGAAAATAACTCGCTTTTCTAAAACTTTTCAGTGGTCATTTGGCTACTGAAAAGTTTTTTTGTTGCATCCAGCATTTCACATATGTGCAAAGTGGAATTTTGTCTGCAAGTTCAGTAAAATAATAAGGAGAGAGATAGAGAGATTTAGCTGATTATCACTATAAAATTTTGACGACTGCGTCACGTGTTTGCGTGGCGTTTATCCATTTTGCACTTAAACAACTAAAAATATAGAGAAGAAAAATGAAGGGGTGAAAACGTGGGGCTACAGTTTTTATTAGGACGTTCAGGAAGCGGGAAAACGGAATATCTTTTAAATAGCATGCGCCAAGAGCTGTTAAATGCTCCGCTTGGGCATCCACTTATTTATATTGTACCTGAACAGATGACATTTCAGTCGGAGTATGCGCTTGTTCAAACACCTGGGTTAGAAGGCATGATGCGTGCTCAAGTTTATAGTTTTACACGTCTTGCGTGGCGTATCCTGCAAGAAGTCGGAGGTATTAGCCGCTATCATGTGGATCAAACAGGTATTCATATGATGCTTAAAAAAATTATCGAGCATCAAAAAAAAGAGCTTCGATTGTTTGCGAATTCTTCAGAACAAGCAGGGTTTATTGAAGAACTAGAAAAAATGGTTAAAGAATTTAAACAGTACACGGTAGATGCACCGTCTCTCGAAGAGATGAAGCAAAAACTTCAAGCAGAAGATGAGAAAGTCCTTGCTGATAAATTACATGATTTACATCTCATTTACGGAGAATTAGAAAAACAGCTGATGACAAAATATGTAGATGGAGAAGATTATTTGAAGCTGCTGAGTGAAAAAGTAGTCTCTTCTGCGTACCTTGCTCAAGCAACGATTTATGTAGATGGATTTCATCACTATACTCCTCAAGAATTAACGGTATTAGTAGAGCTGATGAAAGTTTGTAGAGAAGTGAAAATAGCGGTTACTTCTGATTATTCATATCAAGATTTTATTCCAAATGACCTGCACTTGTTTCGATTAACGAGCGAAACGTATCAAGAAATAATGGGCCTGGCGGCTGAAAACGGGATAGAGATTCAAGAGCCAAACGTATTTAATGAACAAAAAAGGCATCAAAACAGTCCAGAGCTTGCCTATTTAGAACGATATTATGATGAACGGCCAACGCCGGAATTTCAGTCAGAGCCCGAGCAGATTCAGCTGCTGCCTGCTGTTAGCCGAAGAGCAGAGGTAGAAGGGATTGCGAGAGAAGTGCTGTCGCTTGTGCGTGATCACGGCTATCGCTATCGTGATATTGCCTTGATTGTTAGAAATGCAGAAGACTATCATGACTTGCTTCAAACCATTTTTCGAGATTATGAAATTCCGTACTTTATTGACCAAAAGCGAGCGATGTTTCACCATCCACTCGTTGAATTTATTCGCTCAGTCTTAGAGGTGGTAAGCGGGTCATGGCGATACGAAACCATTTTTCGGGCAGTGAAAACAGACCTTTTATTTCCTTTGTCATCTGATGTGCACCAGCTTCGCGAAGAGATGGATGAATTAGAAAATTACGTACTTGCTTACGGTATTCAAGGATCTAAGTGGACGAGTAAGGAGCCATTTACCTACAGAAAATATCGTTCGCTTGAAGACATGAACCTTGGGAAAATTGACGAAGAGCTTGCTTTTGAGCAAAAAATAAATGAATTAAAAAATATGATTGTTCCTCCTATTTATTCGCTTCAGCAAAAATTAAAACAAGCGAAAATAGGAAAAGAAAAAGCAGAAGCACTCTATCGTTTTTTAACGAATTTAGATATTCCACAAAAGATAGAAGCGCTGCGCAATCGATGTGAAGAAGAAGGAAAGCTTCAAGAAGCAAGAGAGCACGAGCAGGTATGGAAAGCAATTCTTCACTTATTTGATCAGTTTGTTGAAATGATGGGAGAAGAGAAAGTATCGATTTCTTTGTTCGCGGATCTATTTGAGACAGGGCTTGACAGCATGCAGTTTGCACTTGTTCCGCCTGCACTGGATCAAGTGGTTGTGGCAAGTTTTGAGCGTTCGCGTTTATCCGATATCAAAGCAAGCTTTGTGCTAGGCGTAAATGACGGTGTGATTCCAGCTAAACCAAAAAGCGATGGCCTGTTATCTGAGAAAGAGAGAGAGCAGCTGCTTGAATCAGGCTTATTACTTGCGCCAACTGGAAGGCAAAAGCTGTTTGACGAACAATTTCTCATTTATTTAGCACTTTCCAGCTCTTCTGAAAAACTTTATGTTTCGTATCCTCTTGCCAATGAGGAAGGGAAGACTCTGCTGCCTTCACTCGTTATTAATCGATTAAAAGAGCTATTTCCGCTCCTGCAGGAAAAGCTGTTAATGACGGAGCCTACGGATTTAGAAGAAGAAAAGCAAGTTGATTATATAACAAATCCCTTAACGAGCATCGCGCATTTAGCCAGCCAGCTGCAAGGGTGGAAACGCCATTATCCGATGAGTTCCGCTTGGTGGGATGTATATAATTTTTATGTGGAAAATTCAGATTGGAACTCATACAGCGAGAAAGTACTAAGCAGTTTATTTTATAAAAACGAAGCAAAAAGGTTAACAAAGAAAACGAGTCAGCGTCTGTATGGAAAGCATATTCAAGCAAGTGTATCGAGAATGGAGAAATTTGAAGCCTGTCCGTACGCTCATTTTGCTTCTCACGGGCTTAAGCTTAAAGAACGAAAAGTTTTCAAATTAGCAGCTCCTGACATAGGCGAGTTATTTCACGCGGCGCTGAAAATGATTTCAGACGAGCTACGGGGCGGTCAAAAAGAATGGAAGAACTTAACGAGAAAAGACTGTCAGCAGCTTTCTACGGCTGCGGTGCACGAACTTGCTCCGCGCTTACAAAATGAAATTTTATTGAGCTCTAATCGCCACCACTATTTAACACATAAGCTGCAGCAAATTATTGAACGTGCGTCGCTTGTGTTAAGTGAGCACGCTAAGGTGAGCGGGTTTGTTCCTGTTGGATTGGAATTAGGGTTTGGTCCTAGCGCGGAGCTGCCTTCTATGCCGTTTACACTGCCAAATGGCCATACGATGGAACTTGTTGGCCGAATTGACAGAGTGGATAAAGCGGAAAGCTCCAAGGGACTTTTACTGCGTATTGTCGACTATAAATCAAGCGATAAAGCATTAAACTTAGTGGAAGTGTACTATGGTTTATCTCTTCAAATTTTAGCTTATTTAGACATAGTCGTGACGTATGCTGAACAGCTTCTTCATGATAATAGAGGAGCATTGCCTGCTGGCGTTCTTTATTTCCACGTTCATAATCCAATGATCAACAGTACTAAAGCATTACAACCCGATCAAATTGAAGCCGAAATCTTCAAGAAGTTTAAAATGAAAGGACTGCTTTTAGGGGACGAGGAAGCAGTCCGATTAATGGACGAAACGTTAGAATCAGGGCACTCACAGGTTATATCGGCGGGTATTAAAAAGACAGGGGGCTTTTATTCCAATTCTTCGGTTGCGAGCGAAGAAGATTTTACACATCTCCGTCAGTATGTGCGAGGTAAGTTTGTAGAGGCAGGTACTGAGATTACAAATGGAAAAATTGATATTTCGCCTTATAAGCTAAAAGATAAAACACCATGTGCGTTTTGTGAATACCGCTCAATCTGTCAGTTCGATGAATCAATGGAAAACAACGAATATCGTCAGCTTAGTACAGAGAGTCAAAATGTTATTTTAGATAAAATTCGAGAGGAGGCCAAACGAGATGAGTGAAGATATACACGTAAAACCGGCCGACTCCCAGTGGACGGATGATCAGTGGAACGCCATTGTTTCATCCGGTCAAGATATATTAGTAGCCGCGGCGGCTGGCTCAGGAAAAACAGCGGTTTTAGTCGAACGTATTATTAAAAAGATTACGATGGGTGAGGAACCAATTGATGTTGATAGATTACTAGTTGCTACGTTTACAAATGCTTCTGCAGCCGAAATGAGAAATCGAATTGGAGAAGCATTGGAAAAAGAGTTAAAAAAGAATCCATCTTCTTTACACTTGCGCAGACAGCTTAATTTATTAAACCGTGCGTCGATTTCTACGCTCCATTCTTTTTGTTTAGAAGTCATTCGAACGTATTATTATTTGATCGATGTAGACCCTGGTTTTCGAATTGCAGATGATACGGAAGCGGATCTTCTGCGTGAAGAAGTATTAGAAGAATTGTTTGAAGAGCAGTACAGTATTGAACAGAACGAGCGATTCTTTGATTTAATTGATCGTTATACAAGCGACAGAAATGACTTAGATATTCAGCTTATGGTAAGAAAGCTATATGACTTTGCACGATCTAATCCCGACCCAAACGGCTGGCTTAAAATGATTGTGAGTCAATATGATGTCACAGAGAACTCTTCTATTGATTCACTTCCGTTTTTGTCTTTTCTTTTACAAGAAGTAACAACGCAGCTCGTGGGCATTGAGTCGATTTTAAAACAGGGCTTAGAGCTAACAAAGCTGCCGGGAGGGCCTGCTCCTCGCGCCGTTAATGCAGAGGAAGACCTGGCTCAAATTCATCGGCTGATCAGCGCTTCTAAGCATTCTTTTGCTGATTTGCATGAGGAAATGCAGAATTTGAATTTTACTCGTTTAAAGCCATGTAAAGGAGATGCATACGACTCGCAGCTTTTAGATGATTTCGGAGAGCTTCGCAAAAAAGCGAAAACAAGCCTTGAAAAGCTTCATGCTGATTTGTTTTCTAGGCCTTTGTACGGCTACATGGCTGATTTTGAAAAAATGAAGCCCGTTATTGAAACGCTAATCTTTTTAGTTCAGCGCTTCGGTGAACGATATGAACACATCAAAAAAGAGAAAGGGTTAGTGGACTTTTCTGATTTAGAGCATTATTGCCTACAAATCTTGAGTGTAAAAAAAGACGGTGTGCTTAAGCCTTCGTCCATTGCTCAAAAATATCGCACTCAGTTTGAAGAGGTGCTTGTTGACGAATATCAAGATACAAATATGGTTCAAGAAACACTAATTAAATTAGTGACGAGAGATAGTGAAGAACAAGGGAATTTATTTATGGTTGGAGATGTAAAACAATCCATTTACCGCTTTCGTTTAGCGGAGCCATTTTTGTTTTTGACGAAGTACAAGCGATTTACGCAAGATGGACGACAATTTGGAAAACGTATTGACTTAAATAAAAACTTCCGAAGTCGTTCTCAAGTGCTTGACGCCACAAACTTTATTTTTAACCAGCTGATGGATGAAGAAGTAGGAGAAATTGCATATGACGATGATGCTTCTTTAAAATTAGGAGCATCGTATCCAAAAGTGGAAGGAATGGAAACGGAGCTTCTGCTGATTGCAAAAGAAAATGCAGAAGAAGGAGCGGAAGAAGAATCGGATTCTTCTCTCGTCGCTTTTTCAGAAGCAGAGCTTGAAACCGCTCAGTTAGAGGCAAGAGCAATGGCGCGCAAAATCAAAGAACTCGTTCAAAACCGTTTTCAAATATATGATCGCAAGCTCGATATCATGAGAAACGTAACGTATCGTGACTTTGTTATTTTGCTTCGTTCCATGCCTTGGGCTGCGCAGATTATGGATGAATTTAAACAAGAAGGTGTGCCGATTTATGCGGATTTATCAACAGGCTATTTTGATGCTACTGAAGTGATGATTATGATGTCTTTATTAAAAGTAGTAGATAACCCGCATCAAGACATTCCGTTAGCTTCTGTTCTTCGCTCACCGGTAGTAGGGCTTTCAGATGAAGAGTTGGCTACACTGAGAGCAGAGCAAAAGAAAGGAACGTATTATGATGCGTTAAAAACGTACTTAGCGGTTTCAGATGATGAAGAACTTCGCGATAAAGTGAAATATTTCTATGAGCAGTTAAAAGCATGGAGAACACAAGCTAGACAAAGCTCTTTGTCAGAACTAGTATGGCAAATTTACCGCGACACGGGTTTCTTTGAATTTGTTGGCGGACTTCCTGGCGGGAAACAGCGTCAAGCCAATTTACGTGCTCTTTACGATCGCGCTCGCCAGTATGAGGCGACTTCATTTAGAGGTCTGTTCCGCTTTTTACGCTTTATTGAACGGATGCAGGATCGAGGGAACGATTTAGGAGCTGCTCGAGCGCTGGGAGAACAAGAAGATGTGGTGCGTTTGATGACGATCCACAGCAGTAAAGGTCTTGAATTTCCTGTTGTTTTCGTAGCTGGTCTTGCTCGTCAGTTTAACTTAATGGACTTGAATAAAGCTTATTTACTCGATAAAGAACTAGGTTTTGGATCTAAATATATTGATCCGAAACTGCGTATTACGTACCCGACTCTTCTTCAGCAGACCATGAAGAAAAAAATGAAAAAAGAAAGCATGGCAGAGGAAATGCGGGTATTATACGTAGCTTTGACGCGTGCGAAAGAAAAACTTATTTTAGTTGGAACAGTAAAAGACGCACCAGAAAAGCTCAGACAATGGAGCTCCGTTATGGGACACGAAGATTGGACGCTTCCAGCTCACGTGAGAAGAGATGCAAAATGTTATTTAGACTGGATTGGACCTTCTTTAATTCGTCACAAAAATGTTAGTCATATGGTTGAAGGAGAGGTCCAGCCGGCCGAGATGATTTATCAGCATGCTTCAAGCTGGAAGCTTTCAACGTTATTAGCAGGTGATTTAGCCGAACAGCCTCTTGAAGAGCAGCAGCATCATGAAGAGCTTTTGAACGCTCTTCAAAAGCATGAGCCAGTTACAGAATCCAGCGATTATAAAGAGGAAGTGTATAGACGCTTAAATTGGTCTTATGATTATCGTGTAGCTTCCGTTCATCGTTCAAAGCAATCTGTTTCTGAACTAAAAAGGCAGCAGCAGCTGACGGATGCAGGTGCAAGCAATGATCTTGTTCGGGGAGCTAAAGCACCTCTTGAAAATCGTCCGCTGTTTCTTCAAGAGAAATCTCTCACAGGAGCTGAAAGAGGAACAGCTACACATGCCGTTATGCAGCAGCTTCCATTAAATAAAGCTTATACCCTCGAAATGGTTCAAGACTTTATTCAATCAATGGTTACCAAAGAATTGTTGACGCAACAGCAAGCGGATGCCGTTGATGCAAATGATGTAGCAGACTTTTTAGACAGTGACATTGCACAAGGTATTCGAACGGCTCGCACGGTTTATAGAGAGATGCCTTTTAGTTTAGGTGTCTCCGCTAAAGAAATCTATGATCATTGGGAGCAGGAAGATGAAACGATTTTAGTACAAGGTATTATTGATTGTTTATATGAAACGGAAGAAGGCCTCGTTTTACTTGATTTTAAAACAGATAATATTTCGGATCGTTTTCAAGGGGATTTTGAACGAGCAAAACCATTTCTAATTGAAAGATACCGCATTCAGTTAGAGCTTTACGCAAAGGCCATTGAGCGGATTGTGAAACAACCTGTTCAGCATCGCTATCTTTACTTTTTAGATGGTGGACATGCTGTTGAAATATAAGAAAAGAAGAAGGCGATAGTCTTCTTCTTTTTCACCAATAAGGAGAGAGTAACATGCGTTTATTACATACAGCGGATTGGCATTTGGGGCGAACGTTAGAAGGTCGAAGCCGTCTAGCTGAGCAAGCACAGTTTTTAGATGAACTGGCAGACATTGTGGAAGAAGAAAAGATAGATGCTATTCTCATGGCGGGAGATGCCTTTGATACGGTTAACCCTCCAGCAGCGGCAGAGCAGCTCTTTTACGAAAGTATGTCTAGGTTGAGCAACAATGGAAAACGTCCAATTATTGTTATTGCAGGTAATCATGATAACCCAGATCGGCTGTCGGCGGCTTCTCCATTAGCTGTTCATCAAAATATTACACTTCTTGGTTTGCCTACTACCGATGTAGAAAGCATTCACATTCCTACATCAGATGAAATATTAAAGGTTGCGGCTCTTCCTTACCCATCTGAATCAAGGTTAAAGGAACTGTTAGCAGAAGAAAATGATGAGCTGGCTCTTCGAAATTCATACGATGCCAGAGTAAAAGGTATTTTCGATAAAATGAGTGAGCAGTTCACAACAGATACCGTTAATATTGCGATGAGTCATATTTACGTAGCAGGCGGAAGTTCAACGGACTCAGAACGTCCAATTGAAGTAGGAGGAGCTTATACGGTGGCGGCAACTAGTTTGCCTGCTAATGCTCAATATGTAGCTCTAGGACATTTGCATCGCCCGCAAATGATCAATCGCGCCAACACCTTTGCAAGATATTCTGGGTCACCTCTTGCCTATAGTTTTTCAGAGTCAGGATATGCAAAGTCTGTTACCATTTTAGATGCTCAGCCAGGAAAAGAGGTTGAAATGACGGAAATTCCATTATCTAGCGGAAAGCCTTTGACGCGTTGGAAAGCAAAAAACGGATTGGCAGAAGTATATACGTGGCTTGATGAACAGAAAGATGCGCAGGCATGGGTTGATTTAGAAGTTCACGTAGAAGATGCACTTTCACTAGAAGAAATCCATCGACTTCGCAAGCTTCATCCAGGCTTTATTCATATTCGTCCGGTATTCAAAGCAGAAGAACTAGCACATGAAACACGTTCACAGCGCGAAGTGCCGATCGAAGAACTGTTTACAAAGTTCTACAGCAGGCAAACCGGCGGAGGGGCACCTGATGATGAGTTAGTCAAACTGTTTTTAACCTTGATTAACGATGAAGAAGTATCGGGAAAGGAGGATGAAAAATGAAACCTATTAACTTGACCGTTTCGGGGCTTCACAGTTTTAGAGAAAAACAAACTGTCGACTTTGAAGCGCTGTGTTCAGGCGGTGTGTTTGGAATATTTGGTCCTACTGGAAGCGGGAAATCCTCCATTTTGGATGCCATTACACTAGCTTTATACGGAAAAGTAGAGCGTGCAGCCAATAATACACAAGGAATTTTAAATCACGGGGAAAATGAACTGAAAGTATCGTTTACGTTCGAGCTGGAAAACGCTAGTCATAAAAAACGCTATACTGTTGAACGAAGCTTTAAACGGACAGATGAGCTGCGTGTGAAATCAGCTTCCAGTCGATTGATTGAAATCGAAGATGAAACGTACGTATTAGCGGATAAAACAAATGATGTAAACCAGCAGGTACAGGAACTTCTTGGTTTAACAATTGATGATTTTACAAGAGCTGTTGTATTACCACAAGGAAAATTTGCAGAGTTTTTATCGTTAAAAGGGACGGAACGTCGTCAAATGCTTCAGCGTCTTTTTAATCTCGAGCAGTACGGAGATCAGCTTAGTAAGAAAATACGCTATCAAGTTCAGCAGCTAAAAACAGACCTAGATAAAATCACGGCAGAACAAACGGGATTAGGTGAAGCTTCAACAGAGAAAGTAACAGAAGCCGAGCAGCTTGTAAGTGATAGCATTGTACTTTTGGAAAAACGAGAAAAAGAAGCGGCTGATTTGCAGGAACGATACGATCAGCAGGCATCTCTTTGGAAAGCGCAGCAGGAAAAAACACTGTTAGAAGAAAAACTAGTGCATGCTTCTAAGCAGGAAGAGGAGATTAAACAAAAGCAAGATTTGCTGACGAAAGCGCAGCAGGCAGAGCGTCTTTTTCCTTATTTAGAAACATTTGAACAAGCTGAAAAACAGCAGAAGCTTTATAAAGATAAAGTAGAAAAATTAAAAGTGCAAATTGTTCAGCAAAGTGAGGAATATAAGCGATTGAATAGCTTATATGAGCAGGCTCGCTTACAAAAAAATGAACAGCAGCCCAAATTAGTTGTTCAAAAAGAACAGCTTCAACAAGCTTCTGATCTTCAAAAACAAATTAAAGATGGGCAGCAAGAAGTAAAAGAAGCGGAAGTTTCTCTTCAGCAAAAGCAGCAGGCACTTCAAACGAAAAATGATGAATTAATAGAAGCGGATAAGCGGTATCAGCAAGGTCTGAACCTTCAAAAAGAGTTAAAAGAAGCATTAACAAAAGTGGAGATTCAACCTGATTATCGGCAGGCTGTTCAGCAAGCATTCTACCGTTATCAAGTATGGAATAACGATAAAAAAAATCTAGATGAAGGCCAAAAAACGTATAAAGAAAAAGCGGAACAGCTTCAGCATTTGCACACACAAAAACAAACACACCAAGAGAGATATCAGCAAACAATAGAACGAAGTAAAGAGTTATTTTCGGATATTCAAGGCTTGTATCACACTGTATGTGAGCGGGAAAAAGAGTTTCAGCAGCTTTTTCAACAAGCGGATCATTTAATGAGTGATCTAAAAAGACGCAAGGAAAAAGAATGGTCACATCGTCTGGCTCATCAATTAGCTGAGCAGCTGACTAAAGGAGAGCCTTGTCCAGTTTGTGGCTCTGAGCATCATCCTAACCCCGTGTTAAACCAAAAAGAAGAAAATGGTACAGTAGAATCAGCGGATCAGTTCGAAGATCAAGTCAATCAGTTGCGTGAACAGCGATTTAGCTATTCGTCGCTTAAAATGCAGCTTGAACAGCTTGCTAAACCTCTTGTTGAAAAAATACCTGATTTAGCTGGGTTTATGAATGAAGCTGGCCAAGTTCCTGCTTTAGGAGAAATGGGTACAGATGCCTTTGGTCAGTATGCTAAGAAAATAGAAGTTGAAATTAAATCTCTTGAGCAGGATTATTTGCAGGTAAGCGAAAAACAGCATGCAATTCTCGGGCAGGTACAAAAGGTCCAGCAAAGTCTTGAAAAGATTGAATTAGAGCTTGCTCATTATCAAAAAGAACAAGCTGAATTGGAAAGAAAAGTCACTCAGCAAAAACAAGCGTTACAAGCAGGAAGAGAAGCTTTTCAACAAGATTATCCTTCCTTTGTATTTGAAGAGATGGAAAAAATTAATGAACAGCTAAACGAGCGAGAAAAAGAAGAGCAGACAATAAAGGCTCGAATTGAAAAAAGCAGCGTATTTTTTGAAAATCAGCAAAAGAAAATCGAACGTCTAAAAGAAGAAAAATATGCGGGCGAAAAAGAATTTACAGAATTAAAAGCAATGCTGTCTCATAAACAATCTCTTGTTCACTCGCAAATTGAACGCTTGCGTACGCTTACAGATCAAGAAGATATTGAACAAGCGCTGCAAAAAACAGTTCACTTACTTGCGGAGTTAGAGACGAATGAACAGCAGGCGTATCAACATTGGCAGACTGTTCAAAAAGCGTATCAAACGCTGCAAATGGATGAAAAAGCAGCGAGCGAATCTCTAGAAACAGCTCATATCCAGTATGAAAAAGCAGCTGGAAAATGGGAAGAAGCGATAGGGAATTCTTTATTCAGCGAAGAAAAAGAAGTTCAGCAAGCTTTGTTATCACACGATGAGATGAAATTGTTGGATGAAACTGTTCAGGCTTATTGGGACAACATAAAACAGATGAAGTCATCAGTTGAACAGTTAAATATCCAGCTGAATCACCAGTCCATAGAAGAGCAGCAATTTGAAGAAACTCAGCAGCTGCTTCATGATATAAAAGCCGCTGTAAAAGAAGCCGTTCAGCTCAAGGGAGCAGCTGAGCAAACGTTAAAAAGCGTCAAAGAACGGCATGAGCGATTTTTAGTGCTTGAACAGGACCGTGAAGAAAAACAAGCGTTATTTGAACAGTATCAAAAGCTTCAAACAGTATTTAAAGGAAATGCTTTCGTCGAATATATTGCTGAAGAACAGCTGATGTCCGTTAGCCGAGATGCTTCAGAGCGTCTGGGTATATTAACACGTCAGCGCTATGCGATTGAAGTTGATTCACAAGGCGGCTTTATCATGAGAGATGATGCAAATGGAGGCGTAAAACGTCCGGTTTCAACTTTATCGGGAGGGGAAACATTTTTAACTTCCCTCGCTCTGGCCCTTTCATTATCTGCACAAATACAGCTAAGAGGAGAATATCCACTGCAGTTTTTCTTTTTAGATGAAGGATTTGGAACGCTTGATGGAGAGCTTCTTGATACCGTGGTTACGGCGCTTGAAAAACTTCAGTCCAATAATTTATCAATTGGAATCATCAGTCACGTACAAGAACTTCGTGCTCGTCTGCCAAAACGTTTGATTGTTGAGCCGTCCGAGCCTTCTGGCAAAGGAACTAGTGTAAGAGTAGAAACTTTATAGGGAAGGAAATCTATATGAAGAAAAAAGACAGGCGAATAGGAACATGCGAATTATGCGGAAGGCAGGATGTCTTGACGACCGTACATCATTTAACGCCAAAGGAAATGGGCGGAGCGTTTGAACCGACGGCAAACTTATGTATTCCGTGTCATAAACAAATTCATGCGTTATACACAAATGATGAATTAGCCATTCGTCTTAATACGATTTCTTTATTACAAGCTGATTCTAAAATTAGCTCTTTTATTAAATGGATTCGTAAACAGCCTTCTTCTAAATTACCTAAAACCAAAAAATCAAACAGCCGAAAATCCAGGTGAATAAAAAACCCCTTATCCGCTTTAATAGCAAAGATAAGGGGTTTTTTTAAGCATTTGCCGCTATATTTTGATCGAATAAATCTGGATCTAACGTATTTGTTCCTGAAATGCCGTTATTGGTATTAACAAAGTTACCTGTATTTAAAGAACCGGAGCCTGAGGCTGTTTTAGCAGCGCTTTTTGGAGAAACATAAAACGTATCTCCAAACGTTACGACACCGCCCCCGACGCTCGTGATACTAACGGGTCCGATTATTGCTGGCATGAGGTTCACACCCTTTTTTTCGTGATATTAGTTTAGTATATGAGCAGTTTCTTAAAAGGTTCACTCACTGCCGCTAGCTTCTGAAGCAGCTTTCTTTGAAGCTCCTGTTTCAGCTTCCTTTGAAGGTTCATCGTTGATCAGTTCACGAATATGCTTAATGCGGGCTTCTGCATAAACATTGCAGGTCGAGCCAACATGAATAACTGACGAGAATGAGCACCCTTTTATATCAATTCTGTTAACGCGGATTAAAGGTATTTCATTCCACGTTTGAACGGGAATAGGTTCGTAGTCACCATGGGGAATAGGCTCACTAAAGATAGCATAATCATCAAAATTTCCTTCTCTGCCGTAGAAAAACGGATACTGTCTCCGATCAGCTAACGCTTTATTAAGTAGGTGAATTTCTGTTGAATCTCCAATTTGGCAAAAAGAGCTCGCTGACAAGGAATTAATTTCTATATAATTAACAGAAGATGTGCGTGAAAGCATACATAAGCTCCTTTATGATAACGATAGTGGAACATAAGGACCGATAATCAAAGATTCCGCTGGTGTATCAAATGTTGAAGAGAGAGAGATGTAATTTGCATCACCAATTAAAAAAAGAGAAGAAGAAGATACGCCTGTAATACTAACGTCTCCAACAAGCAATTCACGGTTTACAACGTTAAAGTTCATGAAGGGGGTCCACCTTTCTTTAAGGATTCAGGTAAATACGTTAAAAATGCGTCAATTCCTTTTTTCATATCTTCATAAAGTTTACCGATAATTTGCGGTTTAATTTGTTCAAAATTCCGTTCCATTTCTTCCGGCTGAACTTGCTGTATATAAAAAGTAATCCGCTGCTGCAGCTGCTTTTTAATATCTTCTAAAATAAACTCGTAGTACGATTCATCAATCATCATCGAGCGCTCATCAAGCACATGTTGAACCATAGAAAAGCCATATTGATTAAGCTCATTTAAAATCGTTTCATGAATATCAGAGACCCACTGCTTTTCTAGCTGGCGATCCAATGGTTTTAAGCTGGGATTTTGCGGTCCAGGACCTCCGGGTTGTCCCGGCTGCTCACCTTGAGGCGGCTGACCTTGTGGCTGAGCTCCTTGCGGAAACGTTACTTCTGGTTTCTCATTAATAATGATATCTTCTAAATTATCGGGTGTAAGAGGGTTCAATCCAATATTTAATGTTCCATCTAAAGAATCAATTTTTAACTGTTCAAATTTATATTCAATTTTATCAATTTTAATAGGTGGCTGTTCACCTAACTCTTTTATTTTTTTCTGAAGTTCTTGTACGTTTTTTTCAAGCTGAGCAATGCGTCCTTCTTGCTGCTGAATATACGAAGACATTTGCTGAACATACTGATATACCTGCTGAATATAGTCCATGTTATCCACCTTCAATCACCTCGATTCCCTTATCTCCCGATAAAGAAAATAGTTATATATATACATATGGCGATGAAGGTTGTAACATGTCAGTCGTTGTCTCGAGCTGGGGGAGTTAACGACTGTGAAAAAGGAGCGGGTGCAGTGCCAGCACCGGTTCCGGGAGTAAAGGTAGAGGGAGAAACAGATCCAAGAATGCCTTTTTTTGTTTCAGTAGGTGCAGCGCCTGTAAACCCTCCTGTATTAAAGAGATTTGAGTTCGGTTTAATAACACCTACGCTTCCAATTTGAAGTACCGAAGAGTTACTGACGGCACTGATTTTCATACTTTGAATACAGATACTTTGATTTACATAAAAGTTCATAAGCATCCTCCTGTATGAGCTTCATTTCTATTAGAGATTTCCAGCGACATTTTGATCATTTACGTCATTGTCCGACGTATTCGTTGAGCTCTGCTGATTCACAACATATAATCCGTCGCCTGTATTAAACGAACCTGCGCCAGCAAATGTTTTAGCAGTAGAAATAGGGGCTATTGTATAAACATCTCCAATATGAAAGACGCTGGCTGAACCAACACTGTTAAGATTAACAACACCAACAATGGCAGGCATAGGCAAACACCCTTTTAATTTAGTCTAGTAACAGCATATGAAGCCTAGATAAAAAGGTGATTAATGCTTTTTCCTTATCTATATGCAGATAGTAAGTAAAACATTAAAAAGAGGGATGGAAATAGTAAACATTGAAGAAAAACTTTTGCGTTCGATATAATGTGAAAGCAATAATGAAATCATGTAAGGTGTGGAAGAATGAAACGTTTCAAAATGAACGCAGCTGATAAAGAACAGCGTATTGAAGCAGCAGATGTGTTAAAAGGAATCGCGCTTATTGGTATTTTGCTGATGAACATGCCCGATTTTTATTCGCCTGCTGCCTATTACGACAATAATTTGATGAATGGTTCAAGAATGAGTTATGTTGCTAATGGATTAGTTGATATAGTAGTAGGGCAGACAGGGTACGCGCTGCTTGCTATTTTGTTTGGATTTGGTTTTATGAAAATGTTCCAGCGTACATACGAAAGGCAAGTAAGCTTTACTCCTTTTTATGTACGAAGAATGACAGCTTTGCTTCTCGTTGGAGCTATTCATGCTGTATTTATTTGGCACGGTGATATGATTGTGATATACAGCTTCTTTGCTTTGATTATGCTGTTTTTTCAAGAAGCAAAGAAAGAAGTGTTATTAGCATGGGGAACCGGAATATTTAGTATTTACGCTGTGATTATGATTGTTATTTTAACGGTAGCGGCTTTTGCTAATGAAGGAGAGACAGCAGCGGGAATTCACCAGCCTATTATTGACCAAGCGCTTCAAGTATATGGACACGGAAGTTTTGCGTCAATATTTCATCAGCACTTGCTGGATTGGTACTATGCGTATAATTTAAATACGGTTCCTTTTCTGTTTTTATCGCTATTTCCACTGTTTTTATTAGGCGGTTTTATGGCGAAAAGCGATTGGTTCGAAGAAATAGAAGAATATATAGTGGAGACAAAGTGGCTTTGCCTTATTTCATTTATCGCGTATACAGTATCATCCGTACTGCCGTATGCTTTAGATCACAATGTAGCTACATCCTATATCCACGATACAATCGGAGGAACGGCAGGAGCAATTTTTGTTGTAACGTTGGTCACATTGGCTATGCGAAGTGTATCTATTCGAAAAATCATGCAGCCATTTGCCTTTTTTGGGAGAATGATTTTAACTAACTATATTGTCCAGTCCATTGTATGTACATTCCTTTTTTACTCATATGGGTTAGGATACTACGGACATATTTCAATTGTAGAAGGATTGGCTATTGCGGGGATTATCATTTTTATTCAACTGCTGGGAAGCTGGATATGGATGAGCCTATTTTCAGATGGACCGCTTGAAAAACTCATTCGGTATGCTACATATGGACGCAGCCGCTAAAAATCCTTTTCCTTCCTTATATTATTGGTGAAGGAAAGGTTTTCATGATATGATATTTTCAGAAAGGACGTGAGATGAATGGCTCCACTACATATTCATGTAACGCTTTGGACATTATTGATTATCTCGTTTGTGGTTTCGTTGATTTTACATCGAGCAGGTAAAGCTAAAGGTCAAAAAATCCTACATATGGTGGCGAGACTTCTATACTTATTAGTGTTAGTGTCAGGTCTGCATATGTTAGCAGCTTGGTACCATTTTCAAGGCGCAGCGCTCATTAAAGGAATTGCCGGAGTGTTAGTGCTTGTGGGAATGGAAATGGTCCTTGTTCGTACTGAAAAAAGAAAACGTACAGGCGTTGCTTGGGCAGTTCTTTTAATTGCGCTTATCTTAGTATTCTATTACGGATATGTCGTACTAGGATAAGAAAAGAGGATAGGGCAAGAGTATTTTAGTTCAAAGAAAAACCGAAGTATTAATCAGAATTCTGATTAATACTTCGGTTTTTTTTCGTTGTCATGGTGAAAGTAAATTTAATGCGTGTAGGTGCTTCTAGCTGTTGATTGGAGGGCAAGGCGAAGACTCCTGCGGGAAAAGTGGCACAGGTGAGACCCCGCAGGAGCGTAAGCGACGAGGAGGCTCATCGGCCGCCCGCGGAAAGCGAAGCCTTGCACGGAAACCAATAGCGTTTTAAAAGCAATCAATACGAACTCATATATCCAATTTTTTCTTTTTAGATTAGGTTGATGAAGTTATGTCTCAAACTCTTTTCTTTTGCTTTAATCTAAAAAAAGATTCATTGAACGTTCTCCATCGTTAACGGTATATTCAAATCGGTCTAGGTAATGCGTGCCTCGTTCGAATAAATGCTGAACGGCACAAATTTTTTCCTCATTGTCATAAATGATAAAATTAGCACCTTTTGTATCACCGTCTGTCGGTAAAAAACATAATGTGTTGTGACAGTAAATACAATCATAAAGAGAGAATTTTAATGAATTTAAGTGCTGAGTGAATGATAAAAAGGTCTCTTTCGGTAGTGATTGAAGAAGCTGTTCGTATGCATAAGGTAGCTTTTTAGTCAGTCTTAGCTTATCCCCATTTCGCAATAAATACGTTCCATCGTGAAGCTTTATTTGACGGTCATCAACCATAATGGCTTTTTCCCAGCGTGTATCAATAAGAAGTTCTAATGTCTCATCCATTACTTCATGAAGCATGGAAGCTTCGTCACTTTCATCTTCAAAGAAAATCCACTGTGAATCAACACATTCAACCGTACCAATCACGAAGGAACGCGGCTGATTGTTCATAGCTTGTTGTTTAGAATAATGATTCATAATCAAACCTCCGTGTGAAATTTATCCATATTTTTTTATTGCCTAAAAAAGCTCTCTTTATAACTGAAAAGTAAAAATAAAATATAAGGACAATTCAACTGTAACTACTGCGTGCATACAATGGCATTATTTCATTCATAAACAAGAGCGTGAAAGAAAGGATGATAAACGATGTGTGGTATAACGGGTTGGGTCGATTTAAAGCGATCGCTTTTAAATGAAACAGCAACAATAACAAAAATGGCTGACACTTTATCGAAAAGAGGTCCTGATGACACCAACGTATGGACACAGCAGCATGTTGCTTTTGGGCACAAACGCTTAGTTGTAGTAGATCCTCAAGGCGGAAGACAGCCGATGACGCGAGAAAAAAATGAACAGCTCTACACGCTTTGCTATAATGGAGAGCTTTACAACACGGAAGATATTCGGAAAGAATTACTAAAAAGAGGTTATCAATTTCAGGGACATTCAGATACGGAAGTACTTCTAACATCTTATATAGAATGGAAAGAATCATGCGTAGATCATTTTAACGGTATCTTTGCTTTTTCGATCTGGGATGAAGCCAATGAAAAGTTATTTATAGCACGCGACAGAATGGGAGTGAAGCCCTTATTCTATCGATCTTATGAAGGTGGAATTCAATTTGCATCAGAATTAAAGGCGATATTAGCTCATCCTGAGGTAAAAGCAGAAGTAGGATTAGATGGATTAGCAGAAGTGTTTGGCTTAGGACCTTCTCGATCTCCCGGCCACGGCGTATTTAAAAACATAAATGAATTACGCCCGGCTCACGCGCTCACGCTTACGCGTAACGGATTGAAGATTTGGCGATACTGGAACGTAAAAAGTGAGCAGCATACAGATAATTTAGCTGAAACAACAGAAAAAGTTAAATTTTTAGTGCAAGACGCGATTGTAAGACAGCTAGTGTCGGATGTCCCGGTTTGTACATTTTTATCAGGTGGAGTGGACTCAAGCGCCATTACAGCAATTGCTGCAAATGCGTTCAAAGAAAGCGGCAAGGGCTCCCTTCATACGTATTCTATCGACTATGAAGACAATGATAAATTTTTTAAAGCAAATGAGTTTCAGCCAAATTCTGATGGAACTTATATCAAGCTCATGTCCGATACGTTTCAAACAAATCATCATCGCTGCATTATTTCAACGGAGGACCTTGTGCAGCATTTAACAGAGGCTGTAGAGGTGAGAGATCTTCCTGGAATGGCTGATGTAGATTCATCGTTGCTTTGGTTTTGCCGTGAAATCAAACAAGATTTTGTCGTGAGCTTATCAGGAGAATGTGCAGATGAAATTTTTGGAGGATATCCGTGGTTTCACCGAAAACACGATTTGTCTTCGGATACTTTCCCGTGGATGCGCTCATTAGATGCTCGAATTGATTTGCTGCAAAGTTCATGGAGAAAGAAATTACAGTTAGAAGATTATGTACGTGCAAGATATGAAGAAACGTTAAAGGAAGTGCCTGAATTAGAAGGTGAATCGTTAGAAGATGCGCAGCGGAGAAAGCTGTTTTATTTAAATCAGGTTTGGTTTATGACAACTTTATTAGATCGTAAAGATCGTATGAGCATGGGAGCGAGCTTAGAAGTACGCGTGCCTTTTGCAGATCATCGCCTTGTGGAATATGCATGGAATATTCCATGGGAGATGAAAATGACGGGCAATAAAGAGAAGGGGATTTTACGAAAAGCGCTTGAAGGAATTTTGCCTCATGACGTTCTTTATCGCAAGAAAAGCCCTTACCCTAAAACGCATAACCCAGCTTATACAAAAGCTGTAACTGTATGGCTTCAATCTCTTTTACAAGATAAACAGTCACCTCTTTATGAATTTTTTGATAAGCAGCAGTTAAAGCATATTATTGATACAGGCGGAGAAGGATTTAAAGCGCCGTGGTTTGGTCAATTAATGACAGGGCCTCAGCTGCTAGCTCATCTAGCTCAAATTCACGTCTGGTTTACTCACAATAATATTCAAATTGTTGAATGACAGGACCCTCTCAGTACAGAGGGTTTTTTTATGAAATCAGTCATCCATTTCTCTTTTTTATACGTTTAAGTAGAGAAGAAGACCGCAGTCTATTTTTGTATAACTTTACATAGATATAAAATAAAAGCTTGAAAGCACCGAATAAAGGGAAAGTGTACTGAAACCCTGGAAAAATGGTACAAACGTCATATTTTCATGGTTTAGTTATTGGTAATTTTATGATTCGAATAAAGACAAGCAGTTTATCGTTGTGTTTAATAATAAAGCTTTGTATAATGTTTGTATAACTATTGTATAAGATTAGGAGTGTATGTATGCAAAAAAACGTAATCGTGATTGGAGCAGGTCCAGGAGGACTAGCGGCAGCAATGCTGTTAGCAAGTCATGGCTATAAAGTAGATGTATATGAAAAGCAAGGATACGTGGGCGGGCGAAATTCAGCGATTAAAATGTCAGGTTATACGTTTGATATGGGTCCTACATTTTTGAGCATGCCACAGATTTTTGAAGAATTATTTCAAGCTGCTAATCGCAATGCGCATGACTATATGGACTTAAAACGTCTAAATCTCATGTATGAGCTTATCTTTGATGATGCACAGATTCAGATGACGGATAACCATAAAAAGATGAAAGAAGAAATCGAACGTTTATACCCAGGAAACGGGGAAGGCTATGAGCGCTTTATGAAAGACACCGAAGCAAAGATGGCGGCTTTGCTGCCTTTATTGCAAGGCCAGATGGATCGTTTTCATCACTATTTAAAGCCTGAAGCAATTCGAGCACTGCCGCATTTATCCTTAGGTAAAACGCTCTATGATGTACTTGGCAAGTATTTCACTGATGAGAAATTGAAATTAGCTTTTACTTTTCAATCGAAGTACTTGGGAATGTCCCCTTGGGAATGTCCAGGAGCCTTTTCTATTTTATCGTTTATGGAACATGCCTACGGTATCTTCCATCCGATAGGAGGAGTAAATCAGCTATCTCAAGCAATGGCAAAAGTAGTGGAAGAACATCAAGGGCACATCCACTTAAACCAAGGTGTTCAAAAACTATGGATTGAAAATAAGAGAGTAAAAGGGATTATTCTAGAAAATGGAGAGCGAATAGGGGCAGACGACGTCATTATCAATGGAGATTTTGCTCATGCCATGACGAATTTAATAGATGAAGGTACGCTTAAAAAATATGCAGTTAAAAAACTTGAAAAGAAAAAATACTCTTGTTCCACTTTTATGATTTATCTAGGCATAGACAAACAGTACAAAGATCTGCCTCATCACACGATTGTGTTCGCTGAAGATTATAAAAAAAATGTAGAAGAGATCACAAAAACGTTAGCTCTTTCAGAAGACCCTTCCATCTACATTCAAAACCCAAGTGTAACAGACCCAACTTTAGCACCAGAAGGAAAGTCTGCTCTTTATATTTTAGCGCCGGTTCCAAATAATTTCAGCGGTGTAAACTGGGATGAAAAACAAAAAGCTTTTCGAGATGCAGTATTAAAAATTGTAGAAAAGAAAACGGGTTTCAAAGATTTAGAGAGTCATATTGAAGTTGAAAAAATCATTTCACCAAAGCAGTGGGAAGAAGACGTGCTGGTCTATAAAGGAGCGACATTTAACCTTGGACATCAGCTCACTCAAATGATGGTACTGCGTCCGCATAATAAATTTGAAGAATTAGAAAATTGCTGGCTAGTTGGAGGAGGAACTCATCCAGGGAGCGGTCTACCAACTATTCTGGAATCATCCCGCATTACGACAAAGCTCATCTTAAAAAGAGACGGACAATTACTGAATGAGCCGTTTAAAACCATGAAGGAAATGGAGAGTGCATTATGAGAACAGCAATTGTTGGAGGCGGCATAGGCGGTTTAATTACCGCTTTGTTATTAAGCAAACGAGGTTTTTCTGTTGATATTTTCGAAAAAGAAAACAGGCTGGGCGGCCGGCTGGCGTTTGTAGAAAAAGACGGTTATAAAATTGATGAAGGTCCCACGATTGTCTTGCTGCCTTTAATGCTTGAACGTATTTTAGATGAAGCGGGCATTTCTGCTTCTCAATATGAACTAATACGCTGTGATCCACTTTATGATATTCATTTTCCAGACGGTACGACCTATACAAAAAAAGCGACTGAAAAAGATCAGTTAGAGGAGATTAGCCGTTTGTTTCCAGGCGAAGAGCAAAACTATCGGCGTTTTATGACGGAATTAAAAAAGCGATTTGAATTAGGAAGTAATGCATTTTTGGAAAAAACATTTGTAAATAAACGAGATTTTTGGACATGGCAAAACATTAAGGCATTAAAAAAAATGAATGCAAATAAATCAATGAGAAAATTTGTTTCAACGTATTTCCATGATGAACGTCTAGTAGATGCCTACTCGCTGCAATCTCTCTATATTGGAGGGAATCCTTATTCGGCACCAGCTATTTATTCCCTTGTTCCTTACAGTGAGCATGCTCATGGCATCTATTACGTAAAAGGGGGATACGCAAGTCTTGTGCCACTTCTTGAAAAAGCGCTGATAGAGCAAGGTGTAAGCATTCATTTGAATAAGGTGGTTCAAGAGCTTTCTATATTAGGAGACAAGACAGAAGGGGTTATTGTTGACGAAAAACTTCACCCATTTGATCAAGTGGTTTTAAATGGCGACTTTCCTAATATGGCGAAAATTGCTCAAAAAAAAGAAAAGAAGTATGTGCCTTCGTCCAGCTGTCTGCTGCTTTATCTTGGTTTGAAGAGAAAATATGATCATCACAATGTGCATCAATACTTTATGGGCAATGATTTGGCTAAACATATGGAAGCAGTGTTTAAGCATAAAACGATTCCTGAAGATCCCGCTATTTATACATTTAATCCCTCTGTTATTGATCCATCCCTAGCTCCCGAAGGAAAAAGTGTGCTATATGCACTTGTACCGGTTCCATCAGGTGGCCACATTGATTGGAGCAATCAGCAAGATTTTGTTGATGGAATCATTCGAACTTTGGAAGAAAAAGGGTTTGGGGAGCTGCGTAAAGAAATAGAATGGGTAAAAGTACGCACGCCAAATGATGCTCAAGCATTTGGACTTTACGAAGGCGGAAGCTTTGGTATTGCTCCTGAGCTGTTTCAGTCAGGCGTATTCAGACCTCAGTACCAGCCGTACGAATATAAAAATGTTTTTGCGGTGGGAGCATCTATACATCCAGGCGGAGGCGTGCCAATTGTTATGCAAGGAGCAAAAATGTTGGCTGATCATCTTATTGAACAATCGTCTATTCAAACGGTTGCAAAGCTCTCTTAAGATCTTGTGAAGCCATAAGGAAATGATGGTTTATCCTTTAATAGAGAAAGGGGTCCTATATGATGAACATTTCGTTAGACAAAGCGTACACTCAGTGTGAAGAAATTATTAAAGAAAACTCAAAAACGTTTTACAAAGCTTTTTCCATGCTGCCGTCAAAACAAAGAAAGGCAGTATGGGCGGTATATGCATTTTGCCGTCAAGTCGATGATATTGTAGATGAAGGAAGTAATCCTGAAATAGAGCTGCAGCAATTCGAAGGAGAATTTGCTCGGTTTAAAAATGGAGAACTATTAAACGAAAGCGCCATGTGGGTAGCTCTGCGCAATGTATTTGAACAATATGAAATGAATGTTCAAGCATTTGACGATATGATTACCGGTCAGCGAATGGATTTAGTAAAAAAAGAATACGATACGCTTGATGAAGTGAAAACATACTCCTATCATGTAGCGAGTACGGTAGGGTTAATGCTTTTACCGATTTTAGCTCCAACTACTCATAAAGAATTAGAAGAAGAAGCAGTTGCGTTAGGCATTGCGATGCAGCTGACCAACATTTTAAGAGACGTGGGGGAAGACTTAGAGCGAGGGCGCATTTATTTACCGAAAGACCTTATGAATTCTTACGGATATACGCGCACGCTATTAGAGAACCGGTGGGTCACTTCTGAATTTATAGAAATGTGGGAGCACCTGGCCAAAGAAGCAGAAATGTATTATATAAAAGGGCTTCAGTCGATTCATAAATATCCTGTGGCTTCTCGTTTACCTCTTACAGGAGCGGCGCATTTATACCGAGCAATTCTTGATAAAATTCGAAAAGAACATTATGAAGTATTTACAGAAAAGCATTTTGTCACAAGTCAAGTGAAAAAGCAAATTATGACATCTATTTCTACGGGGTAACGCAAAGGAGCTACTTTTCCTTTGCGTTACTTTTTTTTGAAGAGATATGAAAGCGTTAATTATTATGTAAATAAGAAAAAAGTCTCATTTTTATCACATATTAACTTGAATATTCAGAAAATTATATATATGATAATATATATAACATTAAATGTTAATAAAACTAACATGAAAGAGGGGTTACAATGAAAAAAGTGGAAGCTATCATTCGTCCAGAAAAATTTCAAGCACTGCGCGTAAAATTAGAGGAAGTAGGAATAAACGGATTAACAGTCTCAGAAGTGGCAGGCTGCGGTCAGCAAAAAGGAGAGCAGGGACTGTTCAGGGGACAAAGTTTTGAAATCAAACTAGTACCTAAAGTCAAGGTAGAAATGATTTTAGAAGCAGAACAAGTTGATGAAGTCATTAAGATCATTCAATCAATTTGTTCTACGAACCAAATAGGCGACGGAAAGGTTTTTGTCTATCCGGTAGAGGATGCTGTACGAATTAGAACAGGAGAAGCAGGTGTAGAGGCTATTTTATAAAAAGAGAGTGTTATTTTAATAGAGGGGGAGTTAAGCGTTGAAAAAGAAAATTAGTGCGGTTTTGTTTATTAGTTTGTTGGCGGCAACACGCGTTAATGCAGCTGATCCAACTGTCGAATCAGTCAGTGCATCAATTGACATGATGTGGGTAATGTTTGGGGCAGTGCTTGTGTTTTTAATGCACGCAGGGTTTGCGATGGTTGAAACAGGCTTCACTCGTTCGAAAAATTCGCTTAATATCTTAATGAAAAATATGCTAACGGTAGCTGTATCTTCCGTATTGTATTTTGTGATTGGTTTTGCCCTTATGTTTGGAAATTCAAAAGGAGGGTTTATCGGTTCAAGCGGTTTCTTTTTAAATGGAGAAAGCGATCAAATGAGCTTTTTTGTCTTCCAAATTGTTTTCGCAGCAACGTGCGCTACGATTATTTCAGGAGCGGTAGCGGAACGTATGAAACTATCCAGCTATATGATGCTCACGATTGCGATGGTAGCTGTGATTTATCCAGTTGTAGGTCACTGGGTATGGGGAGGAGGGTGGTTGTCCAAACTAGGCTTCGTAGATTTTGCAGGATCGACAGTTGTTCATTTGACTGGGGCTCTTGGTGCGGCTGTAGCAGTTACTTTTCTGGGAGCACGTCTAGGAAAGTATGGAAGCGATGGAAAAGTCAATGCTATTCAAGGGCATAACATTCCGCTTGGCGCATTAGGTGTATTTATCCTCTGGTTTGGCTGGTTTGGATTTAATGGAGGAAGTACATTAGCAGCCGATCCTGCTCTTGTCCCGGGAATCATTGCAACAACATTAATGTCTGGGTCATGCGGAGTCCTGTCTTCTGCTTTATACACAAAGTTTCGCTACAAACGTATTGACGCTAGCTTAACATTAAACGGTGCCTTAGCTGGACTTGTAGGGATTACAGCTGGAACAGCAAACGTATCGATCCCGGGTGCGATCGTCATTGGGCTGATTGCAGGAATTATTCTAGTAGAAGCTGTGCATTTTATCGATAGCAAAATGAAGTTAGACGATCCAGTTGGCGCTATTACTGTTCATGGAATTTGCGGTATTTGGGGGACGTTAGCAGTGGGGCTGTTTGATACAGCTAACGGTTTATTTTATGGTGGCGGCGTACAGCTATTAGGTATTCAAGCTCTTGGAATTATAGCTGTGATGGGTTGGACAATTGGAACGGTTGGATTATTCTTATTTGTTCTCACGCGTTTTTCTTCCATTCGAGTATCAAACGAAGAAGAAATTGCTGGTTTAGATTTTGCTGAACACGGTTCATCCGCATACGAATTTCGTGAAAGTTTTTTAGCGACAGGAGACGGCAATCTTCATCCTGAATTTGGTGTTGGATTGATTGATCGATTAAATAAAGTGGGTAAAGTATCGGATAAACCTCATATATCGAACGTAAATGAGACGATATAGCAGTATATAGATAGAAAAAAGTGATTAAAAGTAAAAACTTTTAATCACTTTTTTTGTTTTTATCAACTTATTTAACAATAATGTAAGCGTTAACGTTATAATGGAAACAAAAGTGAGTTTGAAACAGTTCGTCTATAGGAGGGGAATAGATGAAATGGAAAAGGACAAGTATGCTACTTATACTATTATTGCTTTTTGGAAGCAGCGCCTCAGCGCAAGATCATAAAGATATACGTGATGAGGTGATATACTCATTGATGATCAACCGTTTTTATAACGGAAGTGAACAGAATGATCGAAATGTTAACTATGAACGCTCAGATGCCTATTATGGAGGCGATTTACAGGGAGTAGCACAAAAGTTAGACTATATTCAAGAGATGGGATTTACCGCTGTTTTATTGACTCCTTTTATGGAAAATGATGAGACAGGCTATCATGGATATGCGGTGACCGACCATTATAAAATAGACGATCATTTTGGAACGTTAAAAGACTTACGAAATCTTGTGAAGAAAGCACATGAGCGCAATATAAAAATTATGGTCGAATTTCCTTTGACAATCAGTAACAATCATACCTGGATAGCAGATAAAGGAAAACAAACATGGATAAGTAATGAATCCGGTACGGATAACGAAGTAATTAAAGCATTGCCTCACCTTAACTTAAAAGAAAGCGCCGTGCAGAAATACCTTATTAAAAATGCTGCCTGGTGGAGCAAACAAACAGATATTGACGGATATTACGTTAAAGATATCGATCAAGCTCCTTCTGCATTTATTTCATCTTTTTCTCAGACGTTAAAAAGCATGGATCCTTCCTTTCTATTAATAGGAGAAATAAACGGGCATTCATTAAAAAAAAGTGAGCAGGCTGATTCATTAGGAATGGATTTGCTTGTAGATAGAAAGCTAGCCGAAGCCACTGCTGCTACGTTTAGCGGTACTAATCGTCCGCAGAAAATGTTGTATGACAAGTGGGAAAAAGGAAGTAATTTGCCTTTAGCCAATTTTTTAGATGATGTTCATAGCACACGTTTTACAGCAAAAGCATTAAAGAGTGAAAACCATCCTGGAGCCCGAACAAAGCAAGGGCTTTCCTACCTTTATACTTCGCCGAGTGTACCGATCGTTTTTTATGGAACAGAAATTGCGCTGAATGGGGGAAAGGGAGCAGAAAATTATGGCATGATGAATTTTTTAGCTAATCCCGATATTATAGATCATTTAAAAAAACTGGCTGAACTTAGAGCGAAATCGCCTTCTCTTCGAAAAGGAAGCTTTACCATTGTGTCTGAGCAAAAAGGTGTGGCCGTATACAAGAGAAGGTATAAGGACGAAACGACGTTTGTGGTGATTAATAATACAAAGGAAACGTCAGCCATTAATGTCCCGCTTAAAAAAGTTGGAAAAGAAAATGAACTAAGAGGGTTAATAACGGAAGGAATTATACGACCAGTTGACGATGTATACAACATTTCATTGGAGCCTGAGACGACAAATGTATATAAAGTAGTGAAAAAGTCAGGGCTCAATATAGGATATATCGCAGCAGTTGCCGCTGTTTATACGGGATTTGGCATCTTTTTGTACAAAGCATCGTCAAAAAGAAGAAAAGAAAAGAAAATTTCTCAATCTCATAAAAAGGACAGCGCGTCGTAGTTGTCAAACTATATTGGATAAGTAGTAATGAAGAAAACATAATTAAGAGGTGGAATTATGGGTGTAACAATAAAAGATGTGGCAAATTTAGCAAATGTAGCCCCTTCGACGGTATCTCGCGTCATTGCAGACAGCTCAAGAATTAGTGAAAAAACAAAACAGCGCGTGCGATCGGCTATGAAAGAACTTGGTTATCACCCAAATATTATTGCGCGAAGTCTAGCAAATCAAACGACAGAGGCAGTCGGCCTAGTGATGCCGAGCTCAGCAGACAAGGTGTTTCAAAATCCATTCTTCCCAGAAGTGCTAAGAGGAATCAGCACCGGAGCTCACGAAAACAAAAGAGCGATTTATATGTCAACTGGAGAAACGGAAGAAGAGATTTTTGCAGAAGTTGTTCAAATGGTACAGGGAAGACGAGTGGATGGATTAATTTTGCTGTACTCCAAAGTTGATGATCAAGTGCTTTCTTATTTGCAAGAACAGAGCGTTCCGTTTGTAGTTATTGGAAAGCCGTTTAAGCATAGTGAAAGCATCACGTTTGTTGATAACGACAATTTTAAAGCTGGAAAAGAAGCGACGGAATATTTAATTGAATCTGGTCATGAGCGTATTGCTTTTATTGGTGGAAGTCTTGAATTAGTCGTTACCATTGACCGTTTAACAGGCTATGATAAAGCGATTCAAAAAGCAAACATTCCTTACCGGGATGAGTATGTGATTCATGAAGAATTTCTACAGAAGGGAGGAAAAGAAGCTGTTTGCGAACTTTTATCTCTAAAAGAACGTCCAACGGCTCTAGTAGTAGCAGATGACTTAATGGCATTAGGTGTTTTAAATACATTGGATGAAATGGGAATTTCGGTTCCTGAAGACATCTCTATTGTCAGTTTTAATAATGTCTTAATCGCTGAAATGGCTAGACCAGCTCTTACATCAATTGATATTAATATTTTTGAACTTGGTTATCAGGCTGTAAGCTGCTTGATTAAGCAGATTGAAACGCCATATGCTGTTGCAGAACAAGTGCGCGTTCCTCACAAAATGATTAAAAGACAGTCCTGCAAAACCATTCAAATGACGAAAAGATAACGTAATACACAAATAGAAAGAGGCTGAGACAAAAGTAGTGTAGTTGAAGGAAGATCCGAACGAGTTTGATTCTTGATGGAGAATCAAACTCGTTCGGATTTTTTCGTTTTTAGATTGAATTGATTTAGGTATGTCTCAACATCCTCTTTACGCAAAAAAAATTGGCATTTTAAGCGCCAAAAAAATATACATATGCCAATTATTTTTTCTTTTATCAAAAAGAAAGAATGATATAAGTAGTGAAAGCCTTGATGATAAAGAGGCTGTAAAGTTTTATTAAAAGTTGGCACGCTACTTGCATAACTATAAAGTAAACAAAGATTTGCATACTAGGAGGCATATATCATGGTAGTTTCTTATTCTCATGAACCATTTACAAATTTTAAGGACGAAAACAATAAACAGGCATTTCAAGAAGCATTAACATATGTGAATACACAGCTTGGCAAGACGTATCCACTTGTAATCAACGGTGAAAAAGTGGAGACCGAAGAGAAAATTACGTCTGTTAACCCAGCAAACATAAAAGAAGTAATTGGATATGTATCTACAGTAAATAAAGATCTAGCAGAGCAAGCAATGCAGTCAGCTCTAAAAGCTTTTGAAACGTGGAAAAAGTGGAAAGTAGAACACCGAGCAGATATTCTTTTCCGCGCAGCGGCCATCATTCGTCGAAGAAAGCATGAATTTTCTAGTTATCTTGTAAAAGAAGCAGGAAAGCCTTGGAACGAAGCAGATGCTGATACAGCAGAAGCAATTGATTTTTTAGAGTACTATGCACGTCAAGTCCTGACATTAAAAGACGGTTCCCCAGTACAGAGCCGAGACGGTGAGTATAATCAGTACAATTATATTCCGCTTGGCGTAGGTATTATTATTTCACCATTTAACTTCCCGTTAGCTATTATGGCTGGAACCGCAGTAGCAGCTATTGTAACCGGAAATACGATTTTATTAAAACCAGCTGATGCCACTCCTGTAGTAGCAGCGAAATTTGTAGAAGTAATGGAAGAAGCAGGATTACCAAAAGGCGTATTAAACTTTATTCCTGGTGCTACACCTGAAATTGGTGACTACTTAGTGGAACATCCAAAAACACGCTTTGTTTCATTTACCGGCTCGCGTGCAGTGGGTTGCCGCATTTACGAAAGAGCAGCAAAAGTACAGCCGGGGCAAAAATGGCTAAAACGTGTTATAGCTGAAATGGGCGGAAAAGACACGGTGGTTGTAGACAAAGATGCTGATCTTGATTTAGCAGCTTCTTCAATCGTATATTCTGCATTTGGTTTTGCAGGGCAAAAGTGCTCCGCAGGTTCTCGTGCTGTTGTGCATCAAGATGTATATGATGAAGTGCTTGAAAAAGCAGTTGCGCTAACAAAAACATTAACTGTTGGCAACCCGGAAGAAGTTTCGACTTATATGGGACCTGTTATTCACGAGGCTTCGTACAATAAAGTATTATCGTATATTGAAATTGGAAAAGAAGAAGGGCGTCTCGTTGCGGGAGGAGAAGCAGACAATTCAACTGGATACTTTATTCAGCCAACTATTTTTGCGGATGTAGATGAAAAAGCTCGTCTCATGCAAGAAGAAATTTTTGGTCCGGTAGTAGCATTCTCTAAAGCGCGAGATTTTGATCATATGATGGAGATTGCAAACAATACAGAATATGCATTAACAGGCGCTTTATTATCAAATAACCGCGAGCATATTGAACGCGCCCGTGAAGAGTTCCATGTTGGAAACCTGTATTTTAACAGAGGATGTACAGGAGCGATTGTAGGGTACCAGCCTTTTGGCGGATTTAATATGTCAGGAACGGATTCAAAAGCAGGGGGACCGGATTATCTAGTTCTTCACATGCAAGCAAAAACAACATCTGAAACATTTTAATTGGAAAATAAGGAGGAATAAATATGACAACTGAAACACAAAAAACGGTGAAAATTATTGAGCAAACAGAAAAGTTTGGGGCACATAACTATCATCCGCTGCCGATTGTAATTGAAAAAGCAGAAGGCGTATGGGTACACGATCCAGAAAATAATAAATATATGGATATGCTAAGCGCGTATTCCGCTGTTAACCAAGGACATCGTCATCCGAAAATTATTGAAGCATTAAAACGTCAAGCTGATAAAGTAACGTTAACGTCACGAGCGTTTCATAATGATCAGCTTGGTCCATGGTATGAAAAGATTTGTAAATTAACAAATAAAAATATGGCTCTGCCAATGAATACGGGAGCAGAAGCGGTTGAAACAGCCATTAAAGCTGCACGCCGCTGGGCTTACGATGTGAAAGGTGTTGCTGAAAATCAAGCACAAATCATCGCATGTGTGGGCAACTTCCACGGTCGTACAATGACAGCTGTTTCATTATCATCCGAAGCAGAATATCAACGTGGTTTTGGACCGATGCTTCCAGGGCTTCAAACGATTCCTTACGGTGATTTAGAAGCGTTAAAAGCCGCTATTACACCAAATACGGCCGCATTTTTAATTGAGCCAATTCAAGGCGAAGCAGGTATCGTTTTACCTCCAGAAGGCTTCTTAAAAGCTGCAGCTGACTTATGTAAAGAACATAATGTGTTATTTATTGCGGACGAAATCCAAGTCGGCTTAGCGCGTACAGGCAAAATGTTTGCTTGTGATTGGGAAGGCGTAGAACCAGATATGCTGATTTTAGGTAAAGCGCTTGGAGGAGGAGTTTTCCCTATCTCTTGCGTAGTTGCTAACGAAGACATTTTAAGTGTTTTTAACCCTGGTTCTCATGGTTCAACGTTTGGCGGAAACCCGCTTGCTTGTGCCGTATCATTAGCTGCTTTGGAAGTAATTGAAGACGAGGAACTTCCAGCGCGTTCATTAGAATTAGGTTCTTATTTCAAACAGAAGCTCCAAAGCTTAAGCAATCCAGTTGTGAAAGAAGTGCGCGGCCGCGGTCTATTCATCGGGGTAGAATTACACGAAGAGGCTCGTCCTTATTGTGAAAAATTAAAAGATCAAGGTTTGCTTTGTAAAGAAACGCACAGTACGGTTATTCGTTTTGCTCCGCCGTTAACGATTTCAAAAGAAGAGTTAGACTGGGCAATTGAACGAATTGAAAAAGTATTTGCTGAGTAATCGGTTTAAAATAAATAAAAGTAGTACGACATGTATATATCGTACTACTTTTATTCATATGCAGCTAAATGAAGTTTTTATTTGATAGGCAGGAGGAATAGAAGTGTATACCCAACTCTCACGGCTAAGCATTGAAGAGCAAGTTGAATGTTTAACACAAGCGTTAGTGAAAATCAAAAGTATCAATGGGACAAGCGGCGAAGTAAAGATTGCTGATTTTATTAAAAATACGCTTCAAAGTTTTCCTTATTTCAAAGACAATCCCCTTCACATCTGGGAACAGAAAATTAATGGCGATACGCTAGGCAGAAAAAATGTATTTGCTTTTATTCAAGGCAGCCAAAAAAATGCTCAAACAATTATTTATCACGCTCACTTAGATACGGTTGGCATTGAAGATTTTGGTTCATTAAAAGATATAGCGTTAGATCCAGAAGCGCTTCAGCGCTATTTCTCTATGCATAACATTAATGAAGATGTACAGCGAGATGCTCAATCAGGTGAATGGATGTTCGGAAGAGGAAGCGTTGATATGCAAAGTGGAATTGCTGTACACTTAGCCAATGTGCTGCATTTTACTAAGCATCGAGATCAATTAGAAGGAAACGTGCTTTTTATGGTTAATCCTGATGAGGAAAGCCAGCATGCTGGAATTATTTCTGCTGTTTCTGAGCTGAACCGTTTGAAAAAAGAAAAAAATCTTTCGTATACAGCAGCGATTAATACCGACTTTATTACACCTCTTTACGATGGAGATTCCACGCGCTATATTTATACAGGAGCCGCTGGGAAGCTGCTTCCATGTTTTTATATTTACGGAAGGGAAGTGCATGTAGGAGATACGCTTGCTGGCATAGATCCTAATTTGATTGCATCTGAGATTACGAGAAGCATCCATAACAATATTAACCTGGCTGAAAATATTGAAGGAGAGCTGGTACTGCCGCCTTCTTGCCTGTATCAACGAGACAGTAAAGAGGCTTATAATGTGCAAACTTCTGTAAGCAGTCATTTGTATTTTAACTATTTCATCTACGAACGAACGGCAAAAGAAGTGATGAGTCAATTAATTGGATTATCAATCGAAGCATGTGAAAAAGTGGAGAAAAAACTTTCTGATTATTACGAACTTTTTGTTCGGAGAACGAATTTACCAAAGCGAAACTTGTCTTGGAAAGTAGATGTTGTGAGTTTGGAAGATTATTTGGAAGAATTGGATCAAAAAGGGGTAAATGCTCATGGTTGTATTGAACGAGCTTTCGAACAGTATGCGCATTTAGAACTTAGAACAAGATGCTTTAAAGTAATCGAAGAACTTCAAAAGCTAGATCCGCATCAAAGTCCGCGTGTAATTGTCTTTTTTGCACCGCCTTACTTGCCTCATAATCACTTGAAGAAAGACGAAAGCAGAGATCAGCAGCTTCTTTATACCTTACAAGCGGCAGTGGAGAAGGTTGGAAACCAGACGGGAGAGACGTTTCAATTTAAAAAATTCTTCCCCTATCTAGCGGATGGCAGTTTTTTATCTCTTCACGAGACAGACGAGGAAATTGATGCTTTTACACGTAACTTTGCGGGGTGGGGTATTGCAGGTGCAATTCCTTTCCGTGAAATTCGAGAGTTAAATATTCCGTCCATTAATATGGGGGTATATGGAAAAGATGGCCATAAGTGGACAGAGCGAGTGTACAAGCCTTATTCGTTCGGCGTCCTTCCTAAGTTGATTCAAGAAACAACTGTTCAGATGTTAAAAAGTAGGTATGCTTGTACAAACCACATATAAGAAAATGAAGAATGGAGGTACCGATGAATAGACATACAGAACAAAACCAATTACAGAGAACAATGAAAAGCAGACATTTATTTATGATTGCGTTAGGAGGCGTGATTGGGACAGGACTATTTTTAGGTTCGGGTTTTACTATTAGCCAGGCAGGCCCTGGAGGAGCCATTCTTGCTTATATAATAGGCGGCTTTCTCATGTACTTAGTTATGCTTTGTTTAGGAGAGCTAGCCGTAGCCATGCCGGTTTCAGGTTCCTTTCAAGAATACGCTACAAGATTTTTAGGACCTTCTACTGGCTTTATGATTGGATGGCTATACTGGTTTAGCTGGGCAAATACGACAGGGCTTGAATTTACGTCAGCAGGAATTTTAATGCAAAGGTGGTTTCCTGATGTACCTGTATGGTCATGGTGCTTAATTTTTGGCGTCATTACGTTTTTAATTAACGCTCTTTCCGCTCGAAGCTATGCTGAAACTGAATTTTGGTTTTCGAGCATTAAAGTTACCGCTATCATTCTATTTATTTTAATTGGAGGAGCTGCTGTTTTTGGTTTTATCGACTTTAAAGGAGGAGAATCCGCACCGTTTCTTTCGCATTTTACCCAAGGCGCAGGTCTTTTTCCAAATGGGATACTGGCAGTTCTATTAACTTTAGTAACGGTTAACTTTTCGTTTCAAGGAACGGAGCTTGTCGGCATTGCAGCAGGAGAAAGTGAAAGCCCTGAGAAAACGTTGCCGAGATCCATTCGAAACGTCATTTGGAGAACGCTGTTTTTCTTTGTGTTAGCTATGTTTGTGTTAGTCTCTATTCTTCCATATAAAACAGCGGGAGTTATTGAAAGTCCGTTTGTGGCCGTATTAGATCAAATTGGCATTCCATATGCAGCGGATATCATGAACTTTGTCATTTTAACAGCTGTGTTATCCGTGGCGAACTCCGGGGTCTACGCTGCTTCTCGTATGCTTTGGTCACTGTCAAACAATAATATGGGACCAAAACCTTTGAAGAAGTTGTCTTCAAAAGGTGTTCCAATTAACGCATTAATTGTGACGATGATTATTTCAGGGTGCTCGCTGATTACAAGCGTCGTGGCTGCCGAAACCGTATATCTTTGGTTTATTTCGATTTCAGGAATGGTGACCATTATTGTTTGGATGTCCATTTGTGCCTCTCAATTTATGTTCCGCCGTCGTTTTTTAGCGGAAGGAGGAGACGTAAAGGAGCTTAAATTTAAAACGCCGCTTTATCCGTTTGTGCCTATTCTAGGTTTTTGTTTGTATGGACTTGTATTAATCAGCTTAATTTTTATCCCAGATCAACGAATTGGTCTTTACTGCGGGGTTCCTTTAATTGTTGTACTCTACGTGTATTATCACATAGGAATCAAGAAAAATATTAATCAAAAACAATCGGATTCACCGGTTTATAAAGCAAAATAAAAAGAAGTGCACAGTGCACTTCTTTTTTATTTAGATCGGATGCTTAATCGTTTCATACGATACTGCAAGCTTTGTCTAGTCAGCCCTAGTATCTTAGCGCTTTTTGAGATGTTGTGGTTGTGTTGTTCAAGCGTTTGTTTAATACATTCTGCTTCAAACGCTAACAGCTGTTCCTTTAAAGGAAGAGGAGGGTGAAAAGCGCTTGGATAAGAGGGTGCTTCACCGCTTGTTTTATCTTCAAAATGTTCATGCTGCTTTAGCTGGAACTTTGTTCTGTATTGAAAAGGAAGGTGAGAATAGTGAATAACATCTTCATCCATCACCAAGTTCATTGCACCTTCAATAATGTGTTCTAATTCCCGTACGTTTCCTGGCCAGTCATAAGAGAGAAAAGAAGACATGACTTGGTGATCTACGGTTTTTACATTCATCTGAAACAAATCATTGTATTTTTTGATGAAAAACTTTGTTAATTCAATAATATCTTCTTTTCGTTCACGAAGAGGAGGAATAAAAAGCGTCACGACGCCAAGTCGATAATATAAGTCTTTACGTAATCGATTTTCTGCAATCGCATCGATTGGGTCTTCATTCATGTTCGCGATGACTCGAACGTTCACCGGTTTGTCTACTGTATCCCCAATTCTTCGTACGGTTTTTTCTTGCAGTACTCGAAGAAGCTTAGCCTGCAGATTTGGATTCAACGAGTTGATTTCATCTAGCAGTAATGTGCCTCCTTGCGCTTGTTCGAAAAGACCAGGATTATCCATTGCACCTGTAAAAGCTCCGCGTTTCGTACCGAACAAAAGGCTTTCAATTAAATTATCCGGTAGCGCAGCGCAGTTTTGTGAAATAAAAGGAGCGGAAGAGCGGCTGCTGCCATTATGTATGCTTTGGGCAAACAGTTCTTTCCCCGTGCCTGTTTCTCCAATAATTAAGACATAAGAAGGAGTTCTAGTTGCGCGTTTGGCGTCTTCAATAACATCGTGAACGGCTTGACTGCTTCCGATGATGCTATCAAACGTAAAGCGTGTGTTTCCTTTTTGCCTAATGTTTTGCCGGATTAGACGCTCTAGTTTCGTCACGTCCTGAGCAATTTCAACCGCTCCTTGAATGGCCCCGTTTTTTAAAATAGGGAAGGTATTATTAATCGTCGTGATTTCTTGTCCTTGATTGTTGAAATACGTTTGTTTGACGTTAACCGTTTCTTTTCCTTTTTGCAGCGCCTGTACAAGCGTGCTTTGCTGATTTTCTTTGAACATAAACACATCTAACAAGTTTTTATGTAAAACGTCTTGTTCATCCATCAGCTCCATCTTTGTCATCTTTTCATTGTAAATAATGGTTTTTCCTGTTTCATCGACCGCATGGATACCGGCATCGACTTTATTTAAAATGGTTTCATATATATGTTTAAGAGTGCTTAATGTATCGGTCATTCAAATACTCTCCTTTAGCGGTGTTCATATCTCTATTTAAACAAAAATAGCTGAATTCTGATAGTGTTTCCATAGAAAAATAAATGAATGACCGAAGAGAAATGTTATCCGTTTACAATGGATCCTCCATTAATGTGAAGGACTTGCCCGGACATATAAGAAGAATCAGAGCTTGCCAAATATACATAGGCCGCTCCGAGCTCAGAAGGCTGTCCTGCTCGTTTCATAGGTGTGTTAGACCCAAATGTTGCAACTTGCTGTTCGTCGAACGTAGACGGAATAAGAGGTGTCCAAATAGGTCCTGGAGCTACGCCGTTTACGCGAATGCCTTTTGTTGCGAGTGAAGCTGACAAAGAACGTGTGAAAGCCACGATAGCACCCTTGGTTGAAGAGTAATCAATTAATTGGTCATGCCCATGATAAGCTGTCACAGAAGTTGTGTTAATAATCGCGCTTCCTTGTTTTAAATGAGGCAATGCAGCTTTGGTTAAATGAAAAATTGAAAAAATATTCGTTTGAAACGTACGGGTAAGCTGTTCAGTGGTGATATCCGTAATGCTTTTTTGAGGATGCTGTTCAGCTGCATTATTGACTAAAATGTCTATTTTTCCGAAAGTCTGAATGGCCTTTGAGACGACTTCTTGACAAAAATGCTCATCTCCTATGTCACCAGCAAGCAACAAACAAGAAGCCCCCATTCGTTCAACTTGTTTTTTAGTTTCATTTGCATCATCATGTTCATTCAGATAGGTTACGACAACATTTGCGCCTTCTTTCGCGTAATGATAAGCGACAGAACGTCCAATTCCGCTGTCTCCTCCGGTGATAACGGCTACTTTATTCTGTAATTTTCCGCTTGCCTTATAGTCTGGAGCGATAGAGGTAGGGACTGGATGCATATCTTTCTCAATACCTGGCTGAGTTTGCTGATGCTGAGGAGGGAAGTTTTGTTTTTGATTTTGATTCATTAGTATACACTCCTTAATTAATATGAGTATGTAAGCGTATACTAGTATTTGTTAAGAGAGTGTATCTATGCATAGGGATAAGCCTAAACGGATAAAAAAGGCTTTAAAAGAAAAAATGAATGCCGGGGGCATCCATTTTTAGCGGTAATTAATAAATTGTACGTCAATAGGTAAATCAGCGCTGCGAATAGCTGAAATAATTTGCTGCAGGTCATCACGATTTTTACCGCTTACGCGAAGCTGATCATCTTGAATTTGGCTTTTTACTTTTAAACCGGTATTTTTAATAATTGTATTTAGCTTTTTAGCGTTGTCTTTGTCGATACCTTGAATTAACTTAGCCCGCTGTCTAACCGTTCCTCCAGAAGCATTTTCAATTTTACCGTAGGAGATATTGCGTGTAGGTACGCCGCGTTTGATGAGCTTAGAAATCAGTACGTCTTTTAACTGTTCAAGCTTAAATTCATCATCAGAAATAAGAACAAGCTCTTCGTTTTCGAGCGAGATTTCGCTTTTACTGCCTTTAAAATCATAGCGGGTTTTAATTTCCTTTGTTGCCATGGTAATGCCGTTTGTTACCTCTGATAAATCAACTTGTGACACAACGTCAAATGAACTATCTTTAGCCATAATAACCTCCATATGTAAAGAGTTTGTTCTTTTATTATAAATAAAACACAAACTGTATACAACTGATATTGAATAGAGAGCCGGTAATTGATACAATACAAGTTATGCTTTTTGTTGTAAGCTATAGAAGCAGCTTTTTTAAACAATGCATGCATTTTAGTTGATTTGAAATTTGAAATGCTGTTTGATGCAAAGTGAGAAGGTATGTGGTGAAGGAACAATCACTACTAATTTATATAAAGGATGGATAGAACGATGAATGTAGAAGCTGGGATGAAAGCGTATTTAACAGTAAACCGGGAAACGCCGATTGGTTATATGTTAGCAGAAGGTGAAGAAGAAATTTTGCTACATAAAAATGAAACAACAAGAGAACTTGCTGAAGGAGAAGAAGTAGAAGTTTTTTTATACCTTGATCAGCACGACCGCTTAACGGCAACGATGCACTTACCTCTTGTTGAAGAAGGTGTCTATGAGTGGGTTGAGGTCGTAGATGTTAATCCGGGTTTAGGCGTGTTTGTAAATATCGGCATGAACAAAGATATGTTAATTGGTTCAACAGATTTACCTGCGCTAGAAGAGCTGTGGCCAGAAGTTGGAAACAAAGTTTATTGTACTATGAAGATTTCAAAGCGCGGTAAAATGTACGGGAAAATTGCTACAGACGATGTGATGAAAGCAATGGCATTAGATGCTCCACCTGAACTTTTTAATCGTGAAGTGAGCGGATATATCTACCGTGTCCTGCGCGTAGGTTCATTTATTATGACAGATGAAGGATATGTTGGATTTATTCACGAAAGCGAAAGACGTAAAGAACCGAAGCTTGGTACGCATGTAACTGGCCGCGTCATTAATGTAAAAGAAGACGGAACGCTAAACGTATCGCTTCTTCCGCGCAAACAAGAAAGCATGGATGAAGATGCACAAGTACTATACGATTACATGGAAAGCCGCGGTGGCGTTATGCCATTTTGGGATAAAAGCTATCCAGAAGATATTCGTGAGCGCTTTAATATGAGTAAAGCTGCGTTCAAACGTGCGCTTGGTAAACTGATGAAAGAAGGAAAAGTTTATCAAGAAGAAGGATGGACATATTTTAAAAAAGAAGAAAACTAAAAGAAGAAGCCGCTGAAAACTCAGCGGCTTCTTTTTATAAGTGATCAGTTTTTTTAGAAAATGAATGTTTTCCAAGCTCACGGTTATGCTTAGCTTGCAGATTCTTTTCGTGAAGCTTTGCGTTATTATCTTTTGCTTTTTTATCGTTATCGCTCGTTTTTGGCATTGTGATACACCCCTTTTTGATCGTACCTTTAGAATGCCCTGACCTCTTTAAATTATTCGATGGTTTCGTTCAAAAAGAAGACTGCAATTGTCCCTGGGCCAGAATGAGAACCTATGGCTGCACCAATAATATTAATAATAAAATGTTTGGTGCCAAAACGTTCTTGAATCATCTCTTTCAGCTGAAGAGCTGTTTCTAAATCATCTCCATGGCTAATTCCAATGGTTTGAGAAGAGAGATTTTTTCCTCGCTCTTCCATCACGTCAAGCATGCGTTTAAATACTTTTTTACGGCCGCGGATTTTTTCGATTGGAATCAATTTTCCATCTTCTACATGAAGCAGCGGCTTAATATTAAGCAGACCTCCTACAAAAGCAGAAGCTTTGCTCACGCGGCCTCCTTGAGCAAGAAAATCCAAGTCATCAACCGTAAAAATATGCTCCATATGCAGAGTGTATTGCTTTATTTTTTCTGTCATTTCTACTAGCGAGAGGTTTTGGTGTAATAATTGTGCTGCATAATAAGTAACTACTCCCTGGCCAAGAGATGCACATTTCGTATCGATTATTTCTAATTGGAAATCGGGATACTTTTCTAGGAGTTCTTCTCGAATCATCATTGCTGTTTGATATGTACCGGACAATTCCGAAGAAAAAGCTAAATAAATGCACGAATCACCTGATTTAGCTATGTTCTCAAAGACTTCATACATAGTAGTTGGAGCCGCTTGAGACGTTTTTGGCATCTTGCCTTTACGGATGGCTTCGTAGACAGAAGCTGGTTCAATCGTTTGTAGATCTAAAAATTCTTGATTATCCAAGCTTACGCGAAGCGGTAAAAAGCCAACGTTATTTTCTTGAAAAAAGGATAAAGGCAAATCGCTTGCACTATCGGTTAAAAGTTTAATTGACATAAATGTCACCTTCCTAATTGCATTTATAAAATATGAAATGAGTTTGATGTATAAACATTGAAAAGCGTTATATACGACATAGTATTAGTGTATAAGCACTTGGAGGAAAATACAATTTTTGAATAAGTTTTTTTAATTCTGCCAAATCGTACATACTATATGTACTAACTATTTTAAAGATGCTGACTTTATTCATTTTATAAATGGGTATAAGGAAGTAAGAAGTTTTAAAAAGCGGAGGTCGGTCATTTGAATATGTGGCTTGAAACAAAAAAAGCGATAGTCGTCTTAGTAGGAGCATTATTGAATGCGCTTGCACTCAACTTGTTTTTGATACCTGCTAATGTATATTCGAGCGGCTTTACGGGAGTAGCACAGCTTGTTTCGAGTATCGTGACAGATTACACTCCTTTTACTATTTCCACTGGAGTGCTGCTGTTGTTGTTAAATATTCCTGTAACTATTTTAGGGTGGAAAAAAGTGGGGAAGTCATTTACTGTTTACAGTTTTATCAGCGTTGCTGCAACAACTTTGTTTCTTGGAATTATTCCTATTCAAGCACTTTCTAAGGACATCATCCTTAATGCAGTTTTTGGAGGCGTTATTTTAGCGGTAGGGGTAGGAATTACGTTAAAATTTGGAGCTTCAACTGGTGGGCTCGATATCATTGCCCTGATTTTGTCCCGAGTAAAAGACCGACCAATTGGCACTTATATGTTCATATTAAATGCAATTATTATCGTGCTAGCAGGTCTTTTATATGGTGCTGAGAAGTCACTTTATACGCTTGTGACGCTTTATACGACCACTCGCGTCATTGATGTTATTCATACGCGTCATGTCAAACTCACAGCAATGATTGTAACGAAAAAAGGAGTGGAGCTAAGAAAGGCGATTCATGCCAAACTCGTGCGAGGGATTACGGCGGTACCGGCTAAAGGAGGCTTCACAAACGAAGATAAAGAAATGCTAATGATTGTTTTAACTAGGTATGAATTATTTGACTTGGAACGAGTAATTAAAGAGGTGGATCCTAAGGCATTTACTAATATAGTTCAAACAACGGGAATCTTTGGTTTGTTTCGCAAAGATTAAAAAGAGTCCAGGTATTCATTACCTGGACTCTCTTTTATTAATGTGTACCTTTTAAGTCATTAGAAAGTTCTTGAAGCTGAGCTTGTTCTTCAGGAGAAGCATTTTGCTGCGCATGAGACAGCATATCAGCTGCAATGTTTTCATCAGAAGCTGCAGACGTATGAGCCTGAGACGTTTGATGATTTTGACCAGCAGCTCCCAATGTATTCTGAAGCTGTTGAAGCTGAGCTTGTTCTTCAGGAGAAGCGCTTTGCTGTGCATGAGATAGCATATCAGCTGCCACGTTTTCACTAGACGTATGAGCTTCACCGTGAGCGTGAGACTGACCGCCTTCTAAAGTGCTTTGAAGCTGTTCAAGCTGGCTCTTTTCTTCAGGAGAAGCATTTTGCTGTGCATGAGACAATATATCAGCTGCCACGCTTTCACTGGACGTGTGAGCTTCACCGTGAGCGTGAGACTGACCGCCTTCTAAAGTGCTTTGAAGCTGTTCAAGCTGTGCCTTCTCTTCGGAAGAAGCATTCTGAACGATATGAGACAGCGTATCGGACGTAATGTCTGCGCTTTTCTCTTTTGAATGTGATTCTCCATCTGTATCATACGCTTGATGCAATGAGTTTTGGAATTGCTTCAGCTGCTCTTGCTCCTCAGGAGAAGCTTTAGAAGCAATACTATTTAATACGCCTTCTGAAATATCAAGTTCACCGTTGCCGTGCTTTTGACGATGAAGCTGATCTTCTGAATGGCCGGATACTGCGTTTCGAATCGCATCTTTTACTTGACCAAAAAGTGAATTTTTCATAAGTTACTGTCCTCCATGAGGAGTTTGGCGCTGGTGAGCTTGAAATGCTTCTGCCTCCGCCATAGTCATATGATAAGGAATTCGTTCATCATGTTTTTGAACTGCGTCTGCACCTTGTTTCACAAAACGTTTTGATCGATTGCCTCTGCCCATCATAAATTCCTCCTCGTAATATAAATAAAACCGACACCTTAAGAAGTGTCGGTTATAGTGTGTGCTAAATAAAAAAAATGATAGCGATAAAAATTTACCTTGCTTTTCAAAAAAAGCTAAGTTATAAATTTAACGTTTTTTCCAAATAATAAGCAATACCATCATTTTCATTCGATTTTGTTACTTCACGCGCTAGCTGCTTTAATTCGCTAATACCATTTTCCATGGCGATACCGTGTCCTGCAAATTTAATCATTTCAAAATCATTGTCTTCATCTCCAAATGCAATAATTCGTTCGCGAGGAATTTGATAATGATTAGCTACGCGCTCAAGACCTACAGCTTTATTAAGTCCTTTTTTTACAATTTCAACGACATGCCAAGGTGCTCCCCAGCGTCTATGTTCTAGTACTTCTGCATGAACATCTGAAAGGTGAGAGCGTATATCTTGTACATGTTCTTCATCTGCGTGAATTAAAATAGACGTTGGATCGTGCTGCAGCGTATGACGCAAATCACCCGTTTGTAATTTAGGATCCCCTAGGCTGAGTACATCCATTAATTTTCGATCTTCAAAATGAAGATACACATCATCTTGTACTTCTGCCATGATATTGTTGATGCGATAGTCTTGCATAGCTGTCACAATGTCATGAACAGTTCGGCGATTTAAAGGTTCGTGATGCGTGCCAAAATCAGGCTGAAGGGGATGATGGACAAGCGCTCCGTTAAAGTTTACGATAGGCGTGGATAAATCTAATTCGCTGTAATACATAGCACTGGAACGATAAGGTCTTCCAGTTGCAATCATTACAATATGTCCGTCTTGTTTGGCTTTTTCTAATACCCGTTTTGTTTTAGGTGAAATGGTTTTTTCATTCGTTAACAATGTTCCATCCAGATCTAAGGCGATTAAGTGTTGATCGTTTCTCATATAGGGCTCCTTTTAAATTGAAGTAGTTATACGATTATATTGAATTCTACTAATATTCATGCTTGTATTCCCATATTTTACACAACTTTTCCTTATGAGCAAAGCAGAACGATTGACATGCAAAAGTTGTCTTGTTACGGTGTAAGACATAGTTATTGATTGCTTACGATAAATTGTTTAAGGGTATATTTAATACGTGAAGATAATTACGGAAGTAAAAGAAAGGAGAATGAATATGGATAAACAGTTAGAAGATAAAATCATGGAATCACTAGAAGAAGTAATTGATCCAGAGCTTGGCGTCGATATCGTAAATTTAGGCTTAGTTTACGGGGTGGAAATGGAAGAAAACAACACGGTTATCGTGACGATGACGTTAACTTCTATTGGCTGCCCGCTAGCGGGTGTGATTGGCGAACAAGTGAAAAAACAATTAATTTCTCTTGAAGAAGTAGAAAATGTAGAAGTGAATATCACATTTAACCCGCCATGGGATAAAGATCGCATGACGCGCTACGCTAAAATTGCATTAGGTGTTCAATAAGAAAAAAGCCATCAACGATGGCTTTTTTTCTTATTCAATTCTGCACAATTCCAAAGGGCAGTCCTCACAGTCTATTTCTTTCTTTAAAAAAGAGAGCTTATGAATGATGATTTTTCCATCTGCCATCGAAATCACTTCGTTTTTTCGCAACTCAGCGAGCATACGATTGACCACTTCTCGAGATGTCCCGCATAGATTGGCGATCTCTTGATTTGTCAACGTTACGTTTAATAAAATACCATTTGGCTTCATTACTCCAAAACTATTAGACATGCGGATCAGAGTAGAGTAGAGAGCACCTTTTTTTCCATTTAGAATTAAGTCTCTAAACTTTGTCTGCATTCGCTTGATTTGGAGTCCCATCCACTTCATGTACTCCATAGAAAGAGCAGGGTATTGTGCTAGTTCGTTTTCTAACAACCGTTTTTGAATACTGATTGCCGTACAAGGTTCAATGGCTTTTGCTTGGAGCATATGGGGAGTAGATCCGCAAAACAGCATGACTTCCCCGATTAAGTCTCCTGAACTCGCCAGCTGAAGCGTCAGTTCGCGTCCTTCCGGCGTCACTTTACCTACTTGCACGGCCCCTGACGTAATAAAAAATAAATGAGTTGAAGGTGAACCTTCTTGAAAGAGAAAGTCACCTTTTTTAAACGAAATTTTATGATCAAAGTTCATAAAAAATTGCTGCAGCTCATTTGAAAAAGAATCCGTTGTGATGTTCATCATGTTATCACCTTTTAATTAAAATTTTTGCGACTGTTACTTATTAATCTATTAAGTTAGAACAGTCTGTATATGCTGTACGTCCACTAGCCGTATGAAAAAATCTCATACGGATGATTTTATCGATATTCTTATTATACACAAAAACAACCAGTGTTTTCCAAAACTATCTGTGAACAATTTCTAAACAAAAATAGAAAAATAGTTATAAAAATAAAAACTTATGAATAAATAAAAATGTTTAAAAATATAGAATAAAGTGTTGGATTTTTTAAATATTCATTTGATTTTATTTTTATACGGTATTATAATGATAAATAATTCAAATAGATACGTGGAAGAAGGAGTTTTAAAATGAAAGAATACAAGGTAGGAATTGTTGGAGCAACAGGGTATGGAGGAGTAGAACTGATTCGTTTGTTAGCGAATCACCCGCATTTTCATGTTTATGCAGTTTATTCATCCTCTCAGGATGGGATGGAACTAGCAGAAGTTTATCCTCACCTTTCTAATACTGTATATACACTGCAAGATATAAACCCTAAGAACATGGCCAAAGAATTAGACTTAGTGTTTACAGCAACTCCATCCGGTGTTTCTAGCAAACTTGTACCTCAATTAATAGAAGAAGGAATAAAAGTGGTAGATCTATCTGGAGATTTTAGATTAAAAACAGAAGCTCTTTATGAAAAGTGGTACAAAAAGCCTGCTGCAGCCGAAGCGTTTTTACAACAGTCCGTGTATGGGTTAGCGGAATGGTTTGCAGAAGAAGTTGAAAGCAGTACGTTCGTTGCGAACCCGGGTTGTTATCCAACAGCTACACTGCTTGGGCTAGCTCCTCTCGTTAGTAAACAAATGGTGAAATCAAACTCTATTATCATTGATGCAAAGTCCGGAATTTCAGGAGCAGGGCGCGGTCTTTCGCAAATGGCTCATTATGCTGAAATCAATGAAAATATGAAAATATACAAAGTTAATCAGCATCAGCATATCCCAGAAATTGAATCTATTTTAGAAAAGTGGGATGAGGAAATTGGCCATGTTACGTTCAGTACGCACTTAGTTCCAATGACGCGAGGAATTATGAGTACGATATACGCTGAACTTTCTGAAGAGAGCTCAGTACAAGAGCTTCATCAGCTATATGTAGATACATATCAAAACTCCCCATTCGTTCGCGTTCGAAAAGCTGGTGAATTTCCGTCTACTAAAGAAGTAAGTGCATCAAATTATTGCGATATTGGTATTGCATTTGACGAACGAACAAAGCGTGTCACGATCGTTTCTGTCATTGATAACTTAGTTAAAGGGGCAGCCGGTCAGGCCATTCAAAATGCCAATATCATGATGGGATTTGAACAGCAAACGGGTATTGGACTACTGCCTGTCTTCCCATAAAAGCACAGCATCACTAATCACGATAAAAGCAGGAGGGAACGTATAGTGATTACGGTTAAACAAACGAAAGAAAAGATAAAGAAAATAGAGAACGGTACAATTGTAACGCCGCTAGGTTTTTCAGCAGATGGCGTTCACGCTGGTTTACGTTATGCTAAAAAAGATTTAGGAGTTATTGTAAGTGATGTGCCAGCTAATTGCGCAGCTGTTTACACGCTTAATGCTTTCCAAGCAGCGCCTTTAGCTGTTACAAAAGAAAGTGTAGCAGTAGAGCAGAAGCTGCAAGCGATCGTTGTGAACAGCGCATGTGCAAATGCATGTACGGGAGAACAAGGATTAAAAGATGCATACCAAATGCGAAATACATGTGCAGAAAAGCTTAATATTCTACCTCATCATGTAGCGGTAGCTTCTACAGGGGTAATTGGAGAGCTTCTAGATATGGAAAAAATCGTGAAGGGCATTGGGTTATTAAGTCCTTCGTCGAACAAAGAAAAAGCAGAAGAATTTCAAACGGCTATTTTAACAACAGATACCGTAATGAAGTCAACTTGCTATCAAACAGCCATTGACGGCAAAACGGTTACGATTGGCGGCACAGCGAAAGGATCAGGTATGATTCACCCGAATATGGCTACGATGCTTAGCTTTATCACAACGGATGCTAAGGTTGAAGCTTCAGTACTACAAGATGCGCTGGGTTCTATTACAAATAAAAGCTTTAATCAAATTACAGTAGATGGTGATACGTCTACGAATGATATGGTTGTTGTTTTAGCAAATGGAAAAGCTGATCACCAGTCGCTTACACCAGATCATCCTGAATGGACGTCATTTTATGAAGCACTGCGCTTGACGTGTGAAGATTTAGCCAAACAAATTGCACGCGACGGTGAAGGAGCAACAAAACTAATTGAAGTAAACGTATCTGGTGCTCATACAAACGAAGAGGCAAATGTGATTGCTAAACAAATTGTAGGCTCGAACTTAGTGAAAACGGCCATGTATGGAGCCGATGCCAATTGGGGACGAATTATTTGTTCAGTTGGCTACAGCGGCGTAGCGCTTAATCCAGAAGCAGTGAACGTTTCGTTAGGTGATATCCAAATGCTAAAAAACAGCCAGCCTGTTTCATTTAGTGAAGAAGAAGCAAAAGCTTATTTAGAAAATGATACGGTTGAAGTCTATGTTGACTTGCAGCAGGGAAATGGAATTGGCAAGGCGTGGGGCTGCGATTTGACTTACGATTATGTGAAAATCAATGCCAGTTATCGAACGTAAGGAGAGAGTGAAATGAGCAGTGAAAAAATCGTCGTTGTAAAATGCGGAGGCAGCATTATCAATCAGTTAACAAGCGCTTTTTTTGAAAGTATTCAGCAGTTAAAAGCGGGTGGATATCAGATCATTGTTGTGCACGGAGGCGGGCCTGATATTCAAGATACGCTTACCAAGCTTCACATTGAAACGGAATTTGTAGATGGGCTTCGAAAAACGTCCAAAGAAGCATTAGAAGTTGTGACGATGGTATTAGCAGGCAAAGTTAATAAGCATCTTGTAAAAGAACTACAAAAAGCGAACCTAAAAGCAGTAGGACTATCAGGAATTGATGGATCTTTGCTTAAAGCAGAGGCTATCGATGTTGAACGTCTAGGTTACGTTGGAGAAGTAAGAGGCGTAAACGATACATTATTAAAACAACTAACTGACAGTCAGTACATTCCGGTTATTTCTTCCATTGGAGCCGATGAAGAAGGTAATAGCTATAATATTAATGCTGACGTGGCAGCCGGAGCCGTTGCACAAGCAGTAAATGCTGAAAAGCTGATGTTTGTGACGGATGTAAAAGGTGTATTAAAGGATGGAGCATTGCTTCCTGAGCTTACAAAGTCAGAGATTGATGCACTTATTGAAGAAAAAGTAATTTACGGCGGAATGATTCCAAAAGTGACATCAGCGGTAAATGCGTTATCTCCTTTACTTGAAGAAGTTCATATTATTAGCGGAACTGATGGATTTTTAGATAAGGAAGGAAAGCTGATTGGTACAGCAATTAAATATAGTGGAAAAGGTGGAGAAGATAGCGATGAGTTCATTGTTTCCAACATATCAACGGTTTGATATCCATGTGGAAGAGGCGCAAGGAACAAAATTAATAGATAACAAAGGAAATGAGTATTTAGATTTTATTTCAGGTATCGCTGTTTGTAACGTAGGCCATCGTCATCCTGATGTTCAAAAAGCGATCGAAGAGCAGTTAAATAAAGTGTGGCACGTGTCAAATTTATTTCATCAATCGATTCAAGAAGATGTAGCAGGTAAGCTTGTGGAACATTCAAACGGTGATGCAGTATTCTTCTGTAACAGCGGTGCAGAAGCCAACGAAGCGGCGATTAAATTAGCGCGCAAGTACACGCAAAAACATAAAATCATTACCTTTACAAAATCATTTCATGGACGTACATTTGCTACCATGACAGCTACAGGGCAGGCAAAAATTCATGATGGCTTCGGTCCTCTTGTTAATGAGTTTGTTTACGTGCCATACAATGATGAAGAAGCATTAAAACAGGAAATGGACGACAGCGTAGCAGCAATTATGGTTGAAGTCATTCAAGGAGAAGGCGGAGTTGTTCCAGGAACCGAAGCATTTTTATTAACTATTCAAGAGCTGTGTAAAAAGCACGAAGCACTGTTTATAGTCGATGAAGTGCAAACTGGAATCGGCAGAACAGGAAAACCATTTGCCTATCAGCATTTTAATGTGTCACCAGATATTATTACAGCAGCTAAAGGGTTAGGAAGCGGAATGCCGGTTGGTGCGATGATTGGAAAAGGCTATCTCAAAGAAGCGTTTGGACCTGGTACTCACGGAACAACCTTTGGAGGAAATCCAATTGCATTAGCTTCAGCCAAAGCAACTTTAAACATTATTTTTAACGAAGCATTTTTAGCAGAGGTTGCAGAAAAAAGCCTTTATTTTACCAACGCTTTGAAAAATAGCGTAGCAGATTATTCATTTGTAAAAGATGTTCGCGGAAAAGGTTTTATGATTGGAATTGATTGCGGAGAACATCAGTCGGCATTGCTTGCAGCAATGCGTGAAAAAGGATTGCTAGCACTGGGAGCAGGACCGCATGTAGTACGATTGCTGCCGCCTTTAACTGTAACAAAAGAAGAGTTAGACCAAGCGATTCATATCATTGAAGAAGCGTTTAGCCAAACAAAAATTACTTCATAATACAAATTTTTTTGAATATGTTTGTATAAAAATTCTGTTTTATAAATAATTATTCGAAGAGGGATGCACAATGAACGGATATTTACACTTAGCAAACGGCGATTCGTTCGCCGGACACATTGAACATACAGCAACGCACCAGGCAGAAGGAGAAATTGTTTTCTTTACTGGAATGACTGGTTATCAAGAAGTTGTGACTGATCCATCTTACAAAGATCAAATTATCGTCTTTACGTACCCTTTGATTGGGAACTATGGTATCAATGAGAAAGATTATGAAAGCAAAAAGCCTCACGTAGCAGGCGTTGTCGTATACGAATGTTCAGATGAAGGGTTCCATTACGAAGCGATGTACAGCTTCAAACAATATTTAAAGAAATGGAACATTCCGCTTATTACACATGTGGATACGAGAGCGGTCGTAAAACGAATTCGAAAAGAAGGTACGATGCAATCTGCCTTTTCGGCATCTGCTGAGCCGCCAGCATTTACTGCTGAATGCGATGGATATGTAGTAAAAGAAGTGTCAACAAAAGAGCCTGTTACTTACGGAAACGGTGAAAAACACGTTGTATTAATGGACTTTGGCTATAAAAAATCAATTTTACAAGAGCTGCTAAATCGAGAGTGCAAAGTAACGGTTGTTCCTTATTCTACAAGCTCTTCAAAAGTAAAAGAGCTGCAGCCGGATGGCATTGTCTTATCAAACGGACCTGGAGATCCAACTCAAGTAAGCAGTCAGCTGGATGAATTAAAAGAAATTATTTCAGCGTACCCAACTTTGGGAATTTGCTTTGGACATCAGTTAATTGGGCTTGCTTTTGGGGCAGAAACCAAAAAGCTGGCGTTCGGTCACCGAGGAGCTAATCAGCCTGTAATTGATTTAACGACTAACAAAGTGTGTATGACGTCTCAAAACCATAGCTATGTCGTAGATGAACAGACGATTACGTCTACGCCATTAAGCGTTCGATTTAAAAATGTGAATGACGGATCGGTTGAAGGTTTAATGCATAAAGACCTTCCTGTTATTTCGGTTCAATATCATCCAGAAGCACATCCTGGACCAAGTGACAGCACGTATATCTTTGATGAATTTATGACGAAAGTACAGCAAGTAGGGAGCGGAAAAGTATATGCCTAAAGACCAAACATTAAAAAAGATTTTAGTAATCGGATCAGGACCAATCGTAATTGGGCAAGCAGCAGAATTTGATTATTCAGGAACTCAGGCATGCTTGTCATTAAAAGAAGAAGGTTATGAAGTTATCTTAATCAATAATAATCCAGCTACGATTATGACGGACACTCACGTAGCAGATCGAATCTATTTTGAACCATTAACAGTAGACTGCGTAGAGAAAATTATTGCAAAAGAAAAGCCGGATGGTTTGTTAGCTACATTAGGCGGACAGACGGGTTTAAACTTAGCCCTTGAGCTTCATGAACAAAATATTTTGCCAAAATACGATGTGAAACTTTTAGGAACACCGATTGAATCAATCAAAAAAGGTGAAAGCCGTGAAGAGTTCCGTGCATTAATGAATGAACTAAATGAACCGGTGCCGGAAAGTGAAGTTGTCACAAAAGTAGAAGAAGCATTAGCTTTTGCCGAGAAAATTGGTTTTCCTGTTATTGTACGTCCTGCTTATACGTTAGGCGGAACGGGCGGAGGAATTGCTCATTCTATGGAAGAACTTGAAAAACTTTCAGCGTCAGGTTTACGTGAAAGTGCTATTACTCAATGCTTAATTGAAAAAAGCATCGCTGGATTTAAAGAGGTTGAGTACGAGGTTATGCGTGACGTGAACAATACGTGCATTACAATTTGTAACATGGAAAATATTGATCCCGTGGGTGTTCATACTGGAGATTCGGTAGTCGTTGCTCCTTCTCAAACGTTAACCGACGTGGAATATCAAATGCTTCGTTCGGCTTCAGTTAAAATTATTTCATCGCTTGGCATTATTGGAGGTTGCAACATTCAGTTTGCGCTTGATCCAAAAAGCAAGCAGTACTATTTAATTGAAGTAAATCCGCGTGTGAGCCGTTCGTCTGCTCTTGCATCAAAAGCAACGGGCTATCCGATTGCTAAAATTGCTGCAAAACTATCAGTAGGCTACACGCTTCATGAGTTATTAAATCCTGTAACAGGAGACACATATGCAAGCTTCGAACCAGCTCTTGACTATGTAGTAGTGAAATTTCCAAGATGGCCGTTTGACAAGTTTTTCTACGCGGAGAGAACGCTTGGCACGCAAATGAAAGCAACTGGAGAAGTAATGGCTATTGACCGTAACTTTACACGTAGCTTCCAAAAGGCACTGTCTTCTTTAGAAATTGATTTACAAGGATTGGAAGTAGAAGAACTGCAAGAACTTTCAACGGATGAATTAAAAAGCAAGCTTGACGAACAAAGCGATGAGCGTATTTTTGTTATCCTTGAGCTTTTACGTCGCGGTACAACGCCTGAGTATATCCATGAAGTAACGCAAATTGATTATTTCTATTTAACACACTTTACGCAGCTGATTAAAATGGAAGCCTCTTTGAAGGAAGTACGTTTTGATTCCATTACAGCTGAACACTTCAAGCAAGTGAAGGAGCATGGTTTTACAGATGCGTATCTAGCAAGCGTATGGAACGTGCCAGAGCTTGACGTAAGAGCGAAACGTAAAGCACTACATATTACGCCAAGCTACAAAATGGTAGATACATGTGCAGCGGAGTTCGAATCCTCTACGGCTTATTTCTACTCTAGTTATTATGGCGAGAGTGAGATTGAACCATCAACGAATAAAAAAGTTGCGATTATCGGTTCTGGACCGATTCGTATCGGCCAAGGAGTAGAATTCGACTACAGCTCTGTACACGGTGTGTTAGCTCTTGAAAAAGAAGGATACGAAACAATTTTAATTAACAACAATCCAGAAACGGTAAGTACGGATTTTGAAGTAGCAGACCGCTTATATTTTGAACCTGTAACAGTAGAAGATGTGCTAAACGTTCTTGATGCTGAAAATGTGACGGATGTAATTGTTCAATACGGAGGTCAAACGGCTATTTCGCTTGTTAAAGGGCTAGAAGAAGCTGGCGTCAATTTACTAGGGATTACAAATGATGTTATTGATGCACTTGAAGATCGCGACCTGTTTTATAAGCTCTTAGACGACTGTGATATTCCGCATATCCCAGGTGAAATGGCGAAAGATGAGCAAGAACTTGTACAAAAAGCAAAAGCTATGGGATTCCCATTACTTATTCGTCCTTCTTACGTCATTGGCGGAAAAGGAATGCTGACAATTCAAAATGAAACGGAGCTGCAGGCTTGTTTACCAGCTATTAAAGCGTCTCATTTCCCAATGCTTATTGATGCTTACTTCCCTGGAAAAGAAGCAGAAATTGATGTTGTAGCAGACGGAAAAGATGTGTTGATTCCGACAATCGTTGAACATATTGAAAAAGCCGGCGTTCATTCAGGAGACAGCTATGCGCTTTTACCAGCAAAAACAGTAGAAGCAGCACATAAAGAAAAAATGGTGAGCTACGCTCAAAAAATTGTAAACAAACTTCAATATAAAGGGATTATGAATATCCAATATGTTATTTACAACGATGAAGTCTACATGCTGGAAGTTAATCCGCGTGCCAGCCGTACAGTGCCTGTAGTAAGCAAAGTGTGCAACACGCCGCTTGTTTCGCTATCAACTCAAATATTGCTTGGGAAATCATTGTCGGAAATTAGCGAGAAGCTAGGTTTATTGCCGGATCCGGCTTATACAACTATTAAGTTTCCAGTGTTTTCGACAAGTAAATTATCAGGAGTTGATCCGCTTGTTGGACCAGAAATGAAGTCAACTGGTGAAGGAATTGCGATTTCTTCAACGATTGAAGAAGCAGCAAAAAAAGTATTCCATCAGTATGTGTTAAGTAAAAAAGGTGCTGCAGAAGTGTATATTAACGGAGAAGCACAGGGCCTTGAAGAACTTGCGCAAAGCGCGGGATTAACTCTTGTTAAAGATAAAGAAGTTAGTGAATGGGTAAAAACGAAAGAAGCTTTATTATATGTAAGTTTACAGCCTGAAGATAAAGAAAGCCGTATGTCAGCATTAAAACACGGTTTAATGGTTATGACGGAGGCAGAAACGGCTTCGCTATTTTTCCAATCGTTCCAAGTCGATGAATATCACGTTTCATCACTACAAGAATGGTTTCAAAAAACTAAAAAGGAAGTGACAGTATCATGAGTACAGTATCGGTAAATACGAATTTAAAGGGAAAAGATTTGCTTACGCTTAAAGATTTATCATCAGACGATATTATGTCACTTTTAGAAAGCGCCATTGAGCTGAAAGAAAAGCATAAAAATGGTGAAATCGTCACATCGTTAAAAGGAAAAACGCTGGGGCTCATTTTTGAAAAATCTTCAACAAGAACAAGAGTCTCATTTGAAGCGGGAATGATGCAGCTTGGAGGAAACGCCCTCTTTTTAAGCAGCCAGGATTTACAAATTGGACGCGGAGAAACGATTGCTGATACAGCACGCGTACTATCTGAATTCATCGATGCTATCATGATTCGTACGTTTGAACATAGCAAGATCGAAGAGCTTGCAGATTACGCATCCATTCCCGTTATTAATGGTTTGACAGATGATTATCATCCTTGTCAGGCTCTAGCTGATTTATTAACGATTTACGAGCACAAGAAATCATTTGATGGGCTAAAAGTAGCTTATGTTGGAGACGGAAATAATGTAGCGCATTCCTTAATGATTGCATGTGCAAAAATGGGAATAGATATTTCAATTGGATGCCCTGACGGATATGAGCCAAAAGACTTTGTAACAGCTTATGTTAATGAAGTAGCTGCTAAAACGGGTGCGAAGGTTACGATTACAAAAGATCCTGTAGAGGCTGTAAAAAATGCCGATGCTATTTATGCAGACGTGTGGACAAGTATGGGACAGGAAGAAGAAGCACAGCAGCGCTTGAAAATATTTGCTCCTTATCAAGTAAATGAAGAGCTAGCTGCCCATGCGAAGTCAGACTATTTATTTCTCCACTGCTTGCCTGCGCATCGTGAAGAAGAAGTGACAGCAAGCATTATTGACGGACCAAATTCGGTTGTTTTCCAGCAGGCTGGAAATCGTATGCATGTACAAAAGGCCTTGCTTCAAGCAATTTTAGGCTAAGAAAAAAACCTTTCTGAGAATATCAGAAAGGTTTTTTTGTTTAAAGGGAATTAATTGTGGGAACACCAGTTGTATACTAAACAGAACGAAAGGTGATTTATGATGAAAGTATTAGTTGTTGGAGCAAACGGAACAACGGGAAAACAAGTGGTAGAAAAAGTCGCAAACAGCAAGCAGCATGAAGCTTATGCGATGATTCGCGACGAAAAACAAGCAGACGCTTTAAAAAAGCTGGGCGCTAACGTTGTACTTGGTGACTTGGAGCAAGATGTTTCAGATGCTTTAAGAGGTATGGATGCTGTCATATTTGCAGCAGGTTCTGGAGGACATACGGGAGACGAAAAAACAATCGCTGTGGATCAAAACGGTGCTAAAAATATCATTGATGAAGCAAAAAATCAAGGTGTGAAGCGCTTTGTTATGTTAAGTTCAATGGGAACAGATGCACCTGAACAAGGACCAGAAGGCTTACAGCTTTACCTGCGTGCTAAAGCGATAGCGGATGAATACTTAAAGCAGTCTAATCTGCAATATACAATTGTACGACCAGGAACTTTATCGAATGATTCAGCTACTGGAAAAATTGATATCAATAATGATATTGAAGATAAATCTCAGACGATTCCTCGAGCAGATGTAGCAAGCGTGCTTGTAGAATGCCTAAACGAAGAAGCTACGATAGGAAAAACGTTTGAAATGTTAGCCGGAGAAACTGAAATTGAACAAGCTATTAAATTTACTCATTGATACAAAAGGGCAGATCTAAAGGTCTGCTCTTTTTTGTTCCTAATATGAAAACATCTCCATTATGAAACGGAAATCTTAAGGGAATAGTATAGGAGAACATTTCATTTCAGGAATGAGGAGGCAGGACAATGGGACAAAATCGTCATTTCACACCGGGTCAAAAAGCTCCTAATAACGGAGTGTATATTGAAATTGGTGAAACAGGAAGCAACGTAAATAATCCTCAAAAGGTTAAATTAAAAGCAGGAGAGCGTTTTCCAGAGACGGCAAACGATGATCGCCACTGGACATACATGCGCAAGCCTTAAATAGTAAAAAAATAAAGAAGCCATTCTAAATTGAATGGCTTTACTTGTTTTCCCATTGCTGGGTATAATGAAATAAAGGTCAATAAAGGTCAAATGTATCGAAGGAGGATGTTCAATGGACATAAATAAAATGACCCAAAAATTGCAAGAAGGCGTGATGGAAGCGCAGTCCGAAGCTATTAAACGAAATCAGCAGGAAGTGGATATTGCTCATTTGCTTTATACGCTTATTCATCAGCAAGATGGTATTGCTCCTCGCATATTAGATCATTTACATATAGATCATCAATCTTTTCAGCAGCAGGTAAATCAACTGCTTGCGAAAAAACCTGCTGTTACAGGAAGTGGAGCTGAAGCAGGGAAAGTTTATATTACAAATAAACTTCAGCAGCTGTTTGTCAAAGCTCAAGAAGAAGCATCTCGTCTGCAAGATGATTATGTTTCAGTTGAGCACATCTTTTTAGCCTTAGCACAGGAACCGTCTTCTAGTGAATATGGCAAGTTATTTTCAAGTCACGGTATAACAAAAAAAGCTTTGCAAGATGTGCTTACTAGCCTTCGAGGAAATCAGCGAATTACAAGTCAAAATCCGGAAGTTACATATGAAGCGTTAGCTAAATATGGAAGAGACTTAGTGGCAGAAGTACGAGCAGGGAACATTGATCCAGTCATTGGACGAGACGGAGAAATTCGCCGCGTTATCCGCATTTTATCGCGAAAAACAAAAAACAATCCAGTTTTGATTGGAGAACCTGGCGTTGGTAAAACAGCGATTGTTGAAGGTCTAGCACAACGCATTGTTCGTAGAGATGTGCCTGAAGGATTAAAAGATAAAACCATCTTCTCATTAGATATGGGAGCTTTAGTAGCAGGAGCGAAGTTCAGAGGCGAATTTGAAGAGCGTTTAAAAGCTGTTCTTCAAGAAGTTAAGAAAAGCAACGGTCAAATTCTTTTATTTATTGACGAACTTCATACAATCGTTGGAGCAGGTCGTACGGACGGAGCGATGGATGCAGGGAATATTTTAAAACCAATGCTTGCTAGAGGAGAACTTCACTGTATAGGAGCTACAACTCTTGATGAGTATCGTCAGTATATTGAAAAAGATCCAGCTCTTGAAAGACGCTTTCAACAGGTGCTGGTTGAAGAACCTTCAGTAGAAGATACAATCTCTATCTTACGTGGTTTAAAAGAACGATTTGAAATTCATCACGGTGTAAATATTCATGACCGGGCGATTGTTTCAGCAGCGGTTATGTCGGATCGTTATATCTCAGATCGCTTTTTACCTGATAAAGCAATTGATTTAATTGATGAAGCATGCGCAACTATTCGAACAGAAATTGATTCGATGCCATCAGAATTAGATGAAGTAACGCGACGTGTCATGCAGCTTGAAATTGAAGAAGCGGCATTAAGTAAAGAAACAGATCAAGCAAGCATCACAAGGTTAGAGGCAATTCGAAAAGAAGTCTCTGATTTAAAAGAACGTGCAGATACAATGAAGCTGCAGTGGGAAAAAGAAAAGCAGTCGATTCAAACGGTGCAAGATGTCCGGGAGCAGCTCGAAAAAGCGAAGCGAGACCTAGAAGAAGCTGAAGGGAAATATGATTTAAATAAAGCAGCCGAACTTCGCCACGGACGCATTCCAGCTCTTGAAAAAGAACTAAAACAGCTGGAAGAAACAGCTGCTGAAAAAGCACAAGAAAACCGTTTGTTAAGAGAAGAGGTAACGGAAGAAGAAATTGCTGAAATTGTAGGAAGATGGACGGGAATTCCGGTGTCGAAACTAGTTGAAGGAGAAAGAGAAAAGCTGTTGAAGCTTGAGTCAATTTTACAGCAGCGTGTGATTGGACAAGACGAAGCCGTATCCTTAGTTACAGATGCTGTGATTCGCGCAAGGGCAGGCATTAAAGACCCGAACCGCCCAATTGGATCATTTATTTTCCTAGGACCTACCGGAGTAGGAAAAACGGAGCTAGCCAAAACGTTGGCACATTCGTTATTTGACAGCGAAGAACAAATGGTTCGTATTGATATGTCTGAATACATGGAAAAGCATGCGGTCTCTAGGCTTATAGGAGCGCCTCCTGGCTATGTAGGGTATGAAGAAGGCGGACAGCTAACGGAAGCGGTGAGACGCAAGCCTTATTCAGTCGTTTTGTTAGATGAAATTGAAAAAGCTCATCCCGAAGTATTTAACGTGCTCCTTCAAATACTAGATGATGGAAGAGCAACAGATTCAAAAGGAAAAGTCATTGATTTTAAAAATACAGTCATTATTATGACGTCAAATATTGGTTCTCAATTTTTATTAGATGGTTTAACAAGTGAAGGCGAGATTACTGAAAAAGCCAGAGAGCAAGTGATGGCTCAATTAAGACAGCACTTTCGCCCAGAATTTTTAAATCGAGTAGACGACACGATTTTATTCAAACCGCTAACTGTTCATGAAGTAAAGGGAATTATTGATAAGCTATTGCTTCAGCTTGAAAAGCGTTTATCCGATCGTCATATTTCGTTAATGTTAACAGAAGAAGCAAAAAATCATATTGCAGCCTCCGGGTTTGATCCGGTATACGGAGCGCGCCCTTTAAAAAGGTTTATTCAAAAATATATTGAAACAAAAATTGCCAGAGAATTAATTGCAGGGCAAATTGAAGATTATAGTCAAGTGACAGTTGATGTAAAAGATGATGAGTTTGTTGTCAGCGTATAAGTTTTCTAAAAAGGCCATTCATAATAATTTGAATGGTCTTTTTTTGCTATTAAGAGCAGCATCCCTTTTAAAATAAATAAAAAAAATACGTGAGAGCTAAGCGTAAAAACTTATTCAGTTTTAGGTTGTAGAATATATCTAATTCATTTATGATAATACAAAATGGGCAAAGGAGCATGAATGAGCACATGAAGGACCGTATAGAGCTTATATATGACGAAGCATACGATTTTATAGATCAGGCATTAACTAAAATAAGAGCGCTGGATAAAAATGATCTTCAAGCTGAAAATGAAGAAGTGCAGGAAAAGGCAGAACGGACAGAGTTTGCACTTCAAGCTGCACGAGATATTTTAGAAAATATGATTATCCCGGGTAAAAAATTGACTTTTATTTACGAAAAAGGTTCTGTGGTAGTAGAAATTCCCGATAAAAAATAAAAACGACTTCCTTTTATGGAAGTCGTTTTTATTTTGGTAATGCAAAGTGTTCATCAATGGATGCATCACTTTTTCGATACTGCCCGGGTGTCATATTGGTTGTTTTGCGAAATACTTTTGTTAAATAATTGGCATTTGCATAGCCGACGTTTTCAGCAATTTCTTCGATTGAATACTTGGTTTGATGCAATAGCTCGGCCGCTTTTTGAATGCGAAGCTTCGTTAAATATTGAATCGGCGTAATCCCTGTTGTTTGTTTGAATAACCGGCTAAAATGATAGCGAGATAAATGAGCTGCATCTGCCATTTCATCCGGACCGATTTCTTCATGATAATGATTGCGGGCAAATAAAATAGAGCTAATGATACTTTCAGGCCAATCCTCTGTAAAACTGTCCATGCTTTTAATATATTGATACAGCTCCATTACAAAGCGGTAAGATAAGCTTGAGGCATGAAATGGATCTGCTATATGTTTTTCACTTGCCCTCTTATATATTTGAGCAAGCAGCTGAACAGGTGCTGATTCAGGGTGAAATCTAATTACAGGGGAGTGGGCTGACTGAATATAATCCCAGCATTTTTGTACTTCATCTCCGTATAATGTAAGAAAAATAAACTCCCAGTTTTCACTTTCCTTTGGTAAGTAATAGCGATAATTTCCAGGTATATTGACGATGAATGCTTTCCCAGCATCCACTTTATATTCTTGTCCATCTATTTCAATCATCCCGTACCCAGAAACCGTGTATTGAAAAATATATTTTCCTACATCTTTTCGCTGATTTCCGCTCCAGTTATAAAGGGGCGAGAAAACTTCATCCCATCCAACCGACCAGAGCTGCGCAACTTCGTTTGTGCGGGATTCTAAAAACCTGTATGCGTACGTTGAATATTCTTGAGCTTGGAAATGTGAGAGCAAATTTTCACCTTCTTTTTGAAATAAAGTAGTACTTAATTCTTACTTTAACGTAATCGCTTTCATTTTTCTATAATTTTTTGAAAATATCATGATTATTTTTAGTGAATGTCTCTAAATCTATTATTTTCTTATAATTTGCAAGTCAAGGCTCCCATGAAGATAACACTTTTTTGGCGCAAGAGCAGTTCATCATCAATTTAAAAGAATCATTTTTAAAGTGATAAGCAAAAAAGTACCGATTATCGATAGTAATTTTACCATTGAGGCAAGGAAAATTGGACTTTACAATGTACATATGAATCCGTTTCCAAAAAACTACTTAAAATAGGTGATAATAAATGCTGGAAAAATTAATCGAAGAGTTCAAACAAATATTTCATTCGTCAGAAGCTATTCGCTGCTTTTTTGCACCAGGGCGTGTCAATTTAATTGGAGAACATACTGATTATAATGGAGGGCATGTTTTTCCTTGTTCATTGAGTATAGGAACGTATGCGGTAGTACAAAAACGTCATGATCGAAAAATACGTATGTACTCTAAAAACTTCTCTGAAGCAGGCGTTATTGAATCCTCTTTAGAGCAATTAACGTACAAAACCGAGGATGATTGGGCTAATTATCCAAAAGGAGTAATGGACACCTTTAAAAAGCACGGATATGATCTTCCTTTTGGTTTTGATATCTTGTTTTTCGGCAACATTCCTAACGGAGCAGGGCTTTCATCGTCGGCATCAATTGAGTTAGTCACATGTGTACTTTTAAATAAAATTCTTGAATTGAATATTGATATGATGGACCTTGTAAAAATGGCGCAGCAAGCTGAAAATGAATTTATCGGCGTAAGCTGCGGGATTATGGATCAGTTTGCAATTGGAATGGGAAAAGAAAATCAAGCCGTATTGTTAAACTGCCAGACTCTTGAATACCAGTATAGCCCGCTGCAGCTAACAGATGCTGTGCTCGTTATTTCTAACACAAATAAGCGAAGAGGGCTGGCAGATTCAAAATATAATGAGCGCCGTATGGAGTGTGAAAGAGCACTATCAGATTTGCAAACTTCACTTTCCATTGATTCGCTTGGTGATTTAACGAAAGAACAATTTGAAAAGCACAAATCTTTAATACAAAACGAAGTAGATTGTAAGCGCGCTAAACATGCGGTATATGAAAATGAACGCACAAAAGAAGCGGTTGCTAAATTGCAAAACGGCGATTTAAAAGGATTTGGTCAATTGATGAATGAGTCGCACTGTTCGCTGCGAGATGACTATGAAGTAAGTGGAAAAGAATTAGATGCTCTTGTAGAAGCAGCCTGGTTGCAAGAAGGTGTGATTGGATCACGCATGACGGGTGCAGGCTTTGGCGGCTGTACAATCAGTATCGTAAAAAAAGCACAGGTTGATAGATTTATTGAGGAAGTAAAAGACGCTTATTATAAGCAAACGAGTTTAGAAGCTGAATTTTATGTGGTTACGGTTGGAGAAGGAGCGCGTGAACTCACATTAGAAGCAGTATAAGAGAAAACAGATAGAGAAAGGAACGAGTGTATGTCAGTCAACATTCATGAAGAAATCACCCGACTTATTCAATATGGTTTACAAAAGAATCTAGTAACAAAATGGGATATAGATGTGGTGAGAAATAAACTGCTGGAAGTGTTAGAACTCGACGAATGTATTACGGTAGAAGTTAAAGAAGAACGTTTGGAACATCCAGCTACTATTTTAGATAACATGCTTGATTGGGCTGCCGAAAACAATCGAATCGCCGATAATTCTATCACATATAGAGATTTATTCGATACCAAAATAATGGGATGCTTTGCAAGCATGCCTTCAGAGGTTAATCGAACCTTTTACGATCACTATCAGCAAAACCCTCAAAAAGCCACAAGCTATTATTATAAGCTGTCAAAAGACATTCACTATATTCGCAGAGATCGAATTGCTAAAAACGAAAGATGGGTAACAAACACTGACTTTGGAGAACTTGAAATTACTATCAACTTATCTAAGCCGGAAAAAGATCCAAAAGCAATTGCAGCAAGCAAATCACTGAAAGAAAGCAACTACCCGCTATGCCTGCTCTGTAAAGAAAATGCTGGCTATGCAGGCCGCATTAACCACCCAGCTCGCCAAAATCACCGGATTATCCCTGTGGAATTGCAGGAAGAGCTGTGGTACATGCAGTTTTCACCTTACGTTTATTATAATGAACATGCCATTGTTTTTGCGAGTGAGCATACACCTATGCATATTTCAAAGCAAACGTTTAAGCGGCTGCTTGCCTTCGTTGAACAATTCCCACATTATTTTTTAGGGTCAAATGCAGATTTACCCATCGTAGGAGGATCTATTTTAACGCATGATCACTTTCAAGGAGGCTATCATGAGTTTCCTATGGCTAAAGCAAGAATAAATAAATCGTTCTCTCTTGAAGCGCATCCAAACGTGAAAGCTGGAATTGTTCATTGGCCAATGTCGGTCGTTCGTCTTCAAAGTTCGCACCTTGCACCATTAGTGGAAGCAGCGGATTTCATTTTGAAGAAATGGAAATCATATAGTGATCAAAGTGCTGGTATTTTAGCTTTTACAGATCAAACTCCTCACAATACGGTCACGCCTATTGCTAGGAAAAGAGGGGATTTGTACGAATTAGATTTAGTACTGCGAAACAATCGAACAAACAGCAAGCATCCAGATGGCATTTATCATCCGCATGCAGAAGTTCATCATATCAAAAAAGAGAACATAGGTTTAATTGAAGTAATGGGACTTGCGGTTTTACCCGGTCGTTTGAAAGACGAAATGAGTCTAGTGGCCAAAGGGTTAGTTCAGAATAACCTGAGTGAAGTAGCCAGCAGGCATGATCAAGTGAAAAAACACGTGAAGTGGGCTGAACACATCAAGAAAAAATATCCGCATATTGAAGTGGAAAATGTCCAAAGCATTCTTCAACAAGAGCTCGGTTTGATCTTTGCGACTATTTTAGAGCATGCAGGTGTGTTTAAACAAACTGCTGAAGGGCAGCTCGCATTCAGTCGTTTTATGAATTCGTTAAATGAAGCGTAAATCATTAATAAAAACAGGCAGCTCGTAATGAGCTGCCTGTCTTTATACAGTTAGGGCATGCTGTTTTAAAAGGGTATACAGAGCCTGTGTTCCTTTATTATCCTGGCCTTGTTTTTCGAGCTGTTCATAAAGCGATTTTGCTAATTTTAGCCCGGGTGTATACAGCTCCATTTCTTCAGCTGATTCAATGGCAATCTTCATATCTTTAATGAAGTGTTTAATATAAAAGCCTGGTTCGAAGTCTCCTTTAATCATGCGAGGAGCTAAATTGCTTAACGACCAGCTTCCCGCTGCGCCTGTTTCAATACTTTTTAGAACGGTATTCGGATCTAATCCGGCTTTTTCAGCATAAAGTATCGCTTCGCAGACACCCATCATATTAGAGGCAATAGCAATTTGATTGCACATTTTTGTATGTTGACCAGCACCGGCGCTTCCTTGAAGAACGATATTTGTCCCCATTTTTTCAAGAATAGGCGTAACGGCAGAGAATGCTTCAGAATCGCCTCCTACCATAATCGCTAAGGTTGCTTTCTGAGCCCCAATATCTCCTCCTGAAACAGGAGCGTCAAGGGCATGAATGTGCTTCTCTTTTGCTGCTTGATAAATCTCACGAGCAAGTATAGGGCTTGATGTCGTCATATCAATTGTATAGCAGCCTTTCTTTGCATTATGTATAATGCCGTCTTTTCCTAAATAAATCTCTTTTACATCGTGAGGATAGCCTACCATGGTGATAATAACATCAGATTGTTCGGCCACTTCTTGAACGGTTTCTTTCCATTTGGCCCCTTTTTCAAGTAGTGCTTGAGCACGAGTTTTTGTTCGTGTATAAACAAGGACTTCATATCCTGCGTCAATTAAATGCCCGGCCATGCTTTGACCCATAACGCCTGTTCCGATAAAACCAATTTTTTCTTTAGTCACAGCAGTATTCACTCCTAAAGTTAATAGTTTGATTATTCTAAAATTATATAGTTAAAGTTTGGGATAATCAATGATTCCGACTATATATAGATAGAGAAAAGCACTCTCAGTCCTATGTCTTGAATACGAGGTAAGGAAAGAAAGTACTGAGAAGAACCTATGCCAAAAAATAAAAAAAGCGCTGGCTTTACAGCCAACACTTTTTAGTGTTGATTATTTGCTGGTTTATTCGGTACACCCAGTTCTCCAATCAAAATTACAACTAGCGTGAAAACTACTCCAAGGATGGAAGCGGTTGCGAAACTGTAAGTACCGCCCGTCATTGCAGAGATTACGTACACTGCCATATTCATTAGTAAAAAGCCCCAAACAAAAGCCATTACGACACGCATTCTATTCACCTCGTTTACAGTACAGTTTGATTTCATTTTAGCATATAGCAGTCAAATAAGAAATTGAATTTTTTATGAATAAATAAGGGGCGTGCTCCCATGCAGAAACAAAAGAGCAATAAGTCAGAAATAGGCATTATTCTAGTGCGCTTTTTTATGGTTCTATCATACACTGTATGGAACAACTAGTAAGTTACGGAGGAAGAGCTATGATACATCGACGCTTTTTTAGCTTAGATACGCAATGGAATGTCGTACATGTCCCTGAACGACCGAATGGTTTCGGTGTGTTAGTATTGGGTGATAAAGATCATTTTGTTGAAAGTTCAACTAGCTTATGGATTCAGCACGGCGGAAGGTCACAGCTGTTGCAATGTTTACAAGATGAAGGATACACAGTATTTTATTCCAATTTATATGGCCGGCATTGGGGGTCTCCTGAAGCATATCACCTTGCAAAACAACTTTATCATTTAGTAATGAAACAAGAAATTTTAAATAAACGAATTCATATTTTAGCTGAAGGAATGGGGGCTCTGTTAGCGCTGCAGCTAATGGAAAATGACGGGAATACGTTCATTCGATCAGCTGGTTTACTAAATCCGTGTATTGATCTTCATACGCATGCAGAACATGAAAAAAACAATAAATTCTTTTATAAACAATTCACGAAGGACTTGACTCAAGCTTATAAAGTGGAGCGGAAGCAAGTATCAAAGCTAATTAAGGAGTACCCTTCCGTTACGGAATTAAAATCAACGCTGCCCGTGAAGATATGGACCGCGCCTAATGCCTCTACTCATTATCCAATTGCACACAGTAAAAAATATGAACTACATCGTGAAGAACTTCACTCTCCGATTATGCTTTCACTTTATTTGCCTGAAAAAAACTATTTATTTGAACGGTCCCTTCTCCAATTTTATAAACAGCATGAAAAAGTGTTATAAGCAAAGCTTCTATGATTATACATATCATAGGGGCTTTTTGTATAAGAGATAAAAGGAAAAAGAGAGTTCATGATGTTTTTAGGGATGAACTACTTTGAAATAAGGAATGAGTACTCTCTATAACTATAGGGCTTTAAGCTTTTGTTTAATAAATGATGAATGAAGAATTGGAGGAAGCGATATGGGAAATGTAGTAGTAATAGGAGCAAACCGCTTTATTGGTTTTCATTTATGTATGACTTTTTTAGACGAAGGTACAGAAGTAAAAGGATATACACATTCTGCTCATAAAGAAGAAGATGATTTGCAGGAAGAGATGAAATTTTTCTTAGGGCGAAACGCTAATTATGTATCGACTGAAGTAGGCGATTCATTAGATATGATTACCTCAGAAACGGATATTGTCTACTTCACGTATTTCGATGGAGGAGATTTTTATCATCCTGATTTTTTAAGACAAGAAATGCAAAAAGCGCAGCAAGTACTCATTCAAGCACTTAATAAATGCCGTCAATTCAACATTCGATTTGTGTTTGTTTCTACCATGCGCGTATTTGGAGACCAGCAGCGAAAGATTGAAGAAACAACGATTCCAGAACCGGACAGTAGTGAAGGAAGGCTATACGTTCATTTTGAGCGAATGATAGAAAAATATAAAGATGATGGATGGCCCATTATGATTGTCAGAACGCCCACTCTTTACGGACCTTGGCAGCCTTTGTCAATGTGCTATTCTAAAAATATTGCCGGGTACGAGGAAGCTTTTACCATTATGGAAGGCACGGATTTTATTATTTATATTGAAGACGCCGTCAGTGCACTCAGACGCTGTAAAACTGGTGCATATTCATATGAAGTGGTTCATTTAGTTGAAGAAAAATTACAGCCTTGGAGCGCTGGAGCAAACATTACTCATATGGAGGTGAAGGAAGAAGCGGCTCAAGAAAAATATGAAATCAGCAGGAAAGCGAAAGAACTGCTACATTTTTCTTCCAAAGTAACGGCTAAAGAAGGCATTTACCTGCAAAAAAAACATATGAGAACATTCTTTTTACCTCTTCATTAAAAGGAGAAAGTTGTACTTATAGAATAGATTCGCTAATATAAGGAGGAATAAATGTTTTTAATAAAGGAGATTTCACTATGGAAGAGCAAAATATGCAATTCATGCAAATTGCAATGAAGTACTTGCCAGAAGCAAAGCAGATTTTAGATGAAACAGGCGTTGAGTTATCAATGGAACACGTACAGCCGGTATTGACATTACTGACAAAAGTAATGAACGACGCCTATGAGCTTGGCAAGCAAGATGCATTAGCTGAAAATGAAAACAACTAAAGAAAACAGCTCGGTAGAATCCGAGCTGTTATTTTTGTTTGTAAAATAAATCGACTAAAGGGGCAAACTGTTTAAGAAGAGGAGCTAGTTCTTCGACGGCGAGTACAATTTCATCGATTTGTTTGAATAATCTTTCCCACTCCTCTCGCTCTCTTTCTTCTCTTGATTTTCTGCGCCCAGCTCCAAACATAAAATCAGAAAAAGCTTCATTTCTTTGTCTTCTTGCCATGATACTCATTCCTTTCACTATTTTAATGGTGGGTAAGTTCTTACCTAATGTCCCATACTAGAGTAAGAGGGACCCGTATGATTACTATATGTAGCATGATAGATACCTGAGTAGGACGAACACCCATATAGACAAAAAATAAAAAATGAAGTAAAATTAGTACCAACTCATAATAATTGATTATATAATCGGTAAATGAAATGACAGATATAGGTTTTATAGGAATATAAGCCTTTTATTTAAAGGAGAGGTTGATATGAACGCTGGTGTTCTAGGAATTGGACGTTATGTACCAGAGAAAGTTGTAACAAATTTAGATCTTGAAAAAGTAATGGATACATCAGATGAGTGGATTCGTACGCGCACAGGTATTCAAGAGCGCCGAATTGCAGCCGATAACGAGGACACATCTGATTTAGCTTATAAAGCAGCAGTTGAAGCTTTACATAAAGCTAACGTCGAGGCAGAAGATATTGACATGATCATTGTTGCTACGGTAACGCCAGATCAACCGTTTCCTACAGTATCATGTATGCTGCAAGAAAAATTGGGAGCAAAAAAAGCAGCTTCTTACGATGTGAGTGCAGCATGTGCAGGATTTATGTACGGCATGATTACAGCTAAGCAATTTATTGAAACTAATGCTTACAAGCATATATTAGTGGTCGGTGTAGAAAAGCTTTCTAAGATTACAGATTGGGACGACCGTAACACGGCTGTTTTATTCGGAGACGGAGCAGGTGCAGTTGTAATGGGACCTGTGTCAGAAGGACGAGGTATTTTATCCTTTGAACTAGGATCCGACGGTACAGGAGGCAAGCACTTGTATCAAAACGAGCTTGATCATATTGTCATGAACGGACGTGAAGTATTTAAGTTTGCTGTTCGACAAATGGGGGAATCTGCTGTTAATGTAATTGAAAAAGCAGGTTTAACAAAAGAGGATGTTGATTTTCTTGTACCTCATCAAGCGAATATTCGTATTATGGAAGCTGCAAGACAGCGATTAGACTTGCCTGAAGAAAAAATGTCTAAAACAATCCAATACTACGGCAATACATCAGCAGCATCGATCCCAATTTCAATTGTTCATGAGCTTGAAGCAGGGAAAATTCAAGACGATGATTTAATTGTAATGGTTGGCTTCGGAGGCGGCTTAACATGGGGAGCTATTGCCATTAGATGGGGAAAATAACACTACATTTTTAAAGCAACTGAAGGAGATGAATGTACGATGAATAAAAAACGTGTAGTTGTAACAGGACTTGGTGGGCTTACACCAATTGGAAATGACGTAGAAACAGCTTGGAAAAACGCAGTAGCAGGCGTGTCTGGCGTTGGTCCTTTAACAAGACTAGATGCAGATGAATTTCCTGCTAAAGTAGCGGCTGAAGTAAAAGATTTTAACGTGGAAGATTTTATTGACCGCAAAGAGGCTCGTAAGATGGATCGCTTTACTCAATATGCGATGGTAGCTGCATTGGCGGCTGTTAAAGATGCAGATTTGACTATTACGGAAGAGATTGCTCCAAACGTCGGGGTTTGGATTGGTTCTGGAATTGGCGGTATGGAAACGTTTGAAAATCAATATTCAACGTTATTAGAAAAAGGTGCCCGCCGTGTAAGTCCATTCTTTATTCCGATGATGATTCCTGATATGGCAACAGGACAAGTTTCTATTGCTTTAGGAGCGAAAGGCGTGAACTCTTGTACGGTAACGGCGTGTGCAACAGGTACAAACTCTATTGGTGATGCATTTAAAGTCATTCAACGCGGAGATGCAGACGTGATGGTGACGGGCGGTACGGAAGCACCAATCACGCGTTTATCTATTGCTGGTTTCTGTGCGAATAAAGCACTTTCTACAAATCCAGATCCTGCAACAGCATCTCGTCCGTTTGATAAAGACCGCGACGGCTTCGTTATGGGAGAAGGTGCGGGTGTTATTGTGCTTGAAGAGCTTGAACATGCATTAGCACGCGGCGCACGTATTTATGCTGAAATTGTGGGCTATGGTTCAACAGGAGATGCTCATCATATCACAGCGCCAGCTCCAGGAGGAGAAGGCGGCGTTCGTGCAATGCGTCATGCGATTGAAGATGCAGGTCTACAGCCAAGTGATATTGATTACATCAATGCTCACGGTACAAGTACAGGGTACAACGATAAATTTGAAACGATGGCTATTAAAGAAGTATTTGGTGACCACGCTCAAAAAGTAGCAATTAGTTCAACAAAGTCAATGACTGGCCACTTGCTAGGAGCTGCTGGTGGAGTAGAAGCTATTTTTAGTGTGAAAGCAATTCAAGACGGTATTCTTCCTCCAACAATTAACTATCAAACACCCGATGAAGAGTGCGATTTAGACTACATTCCAAACAAAGCGCGTAAGCAAGAAGTAAAAGCGGTGCTAAGCAACTCACTTGGATTTGGTGGTCACAATGCAACAATCATCTTTAAAAAGTACGAAGCATAATGAAAAATTCTAGGCTGACGCCTAGAATTTTTTTTATTTTTAATAACCAAAAGAGTAGCTGTGAACATATCATGAAACAAAAGGATGAAGAAAGAGAGGGGAAAACATGCCGATTGTTTCAACTTCTACTTGGACGGAGCCGAAAGAAATAAGCCGTTATCTTGCGCGCTATTTTAAGAAATTAAAAGAAAAAGAATATATGGAATTACTTTTTAACTATGGAATGTGTCCGCCTTCTTTAATGTTTATAAAAGAATTAGAAGAAATGAAGAAAAGGCAGGTTTGGAAGAAAGTAAAAGCACATTATGAAAAGCTTAAAAAAGCATGGAATGGGCCGGATGTAGCGGTGCTAGTGCTTCCAAGCAATCCTCGAAATCGAAAAATGCAGCGTGAATTTAACGGAAGAGCAGGTGTCGCTTTTACCGATAAATTATTTGTGTTTATGACAAGTCATACATCCGATGAAGAAATGTTAGCGGTGCTTACCCATGAATATCATCACGTTTGCAGGCTAAAAGCCATTAACAAATCTGATGAAACGATTACTTTGTTAGACGCTATGATGATGGAAGGGTTAGCTGAAAGAGCAGTGGAGGAATATTGTGGTAAAAAATATTTAGCCCCTTGGACAAATTATTATACCATTGAAGAAGCTAAAAAAATGTGGGAAAAGCATGTTAAACCTTATTACAATCTGCGCGCTGACGAAAAAAAATATGATCAACTGTTATTCGGCCAAAATTGGTATCCAGAAATGATGGGCTACAATATCGGCTATCATCTTGTTACTTCATGTATGAAGCCTCACACTTTAACTACTACCCAGCTGCTTCCTCTTAGTACCAATACTATCTTAAAAAAATCTGCGTTCCAACTGTAAAAAAATAAGTTCTATATACCTAAAACAAAAAATAGTAAATTTTATCCTGTTTTCAACAAAAAATTAGGAGGTTTATGCGTTAAAGTGCTGAAGAGATATTCAAAAATCATTATTTTAAAAATAAAAAATATAATTAATTTTCAAAATATATTGATTTTGTAATGAAATTGTAATAATATCTTATTCAAATATAACAATTTTTAGAAAAATGAGGTGTGCACTATAAATGGATAAAAAGCCCGTCGAATCAACACCTTTACTAGAAGTGAAAAATTTACAAACTGCTTTTTCCATTAATGATTCCTGGCATAATGCTGTGGACGACGTGTCGTTTCAAGTCGGACGAAAGCGAATTGTAGGAGTTGTAGGAGAATCTGGCTGTGGAAAAAGCGTATTGTCTTTATCCGTTATTGGGCTATTACCTAAAGTAAATAGTCAAATTAGAAGCGGAAGCGTTGTATTTAACGGAAAGAATCTTACGCACTTATCAGAAGATGAGATGAATGATGTTCGGGGAAAAGACATCTCAATGATTTTCCAAGAACCGATGACATCTCTCAATCCTGTTTTAACCATTGGGTATCAGCTGCAGGAAGTATTGTTTAACCATATGAATATATCGAAAGCGGAAGCGCGTGAAAAAAGCATTGCGCTTTTAAAAAGCGTTGGTATTTCGAGATCCGAAAAGCTCATCGATGAATATCCGCATCAGCTGTCGGGAGGAATGAGGCAGCGCGTCATGATTGCCATGGCGGTAGCTTGTCAGCCTAAACTTTTAATTGCGGATGAGCCGACAACCGCCCTGGATGTTACGGTTCAAGCTCAAATTTTAGAATTGTTAAAAGAAATTCAAGAAAGCAATGATATGTCTATTATTATGATTACTCATGATTTAGGAGTCGTTGCTGAGATGTGTGATGAAGTGATTGTCATGTATGGCGGGAAAATTGTTGAGCATACAGATGTTGATACGTTATTTTATGCCTCAAAACATCCGTACACGAAAGCTCTTCTTCACTCAATTCCACGCATGGAAGATGATGTAGAAGTATTAAATACAATCAAAGGAATTGTGCCTTCTCTTGTAAACATGCCGCGGACAGGCTGTCGTTTCGTTAACCGATGTCCTCATGCAATGGAAGACTGCAGTTCTGTTACGCCTGTTCTTCGCGAGGATTCACAGGGGCATGACGTCGCGTGTTTGCTGTATGAAAACAGCTATCCGTCAAAAGGAGTGAAGACAAGCTAATGACTAAAGCGGTGAAAGATGTATTGCTAGAAGTTCAGCATTTAAAAACCTACTATCCTATTCACGGGGGATTTTTTCGAAAGAAAATTGGTGATGTAAAAGCAGTTGATGGTATTTCTTTTGCGATTCGAAAAGGAGAAACGCTCGGTCTGGTAGGAGAATCTGGCTGTGGAAAATCCACGGCAGGAAGGACGATTCTAAGACTGTTGGAACCAACTAGCGGAAAAATTATTTTCGATGGTAAAGATATCACAGAAGCAAGAGGAACTTCTCTCCGTAAAATTAGACAAGATTTCCAAATGGTTTTTCAAGATCCCTATGCTTCCCTTAATCCAATGCAAATGGTTGGAGATGTTATTTCTGAACCAATTCGGAATTTTACAGGAAAATCAACCAATCAATTAAAATCAGAAGTTATGAATCTACTTACAAAAGTAGGGTTACCGGAAGATGCATACTATAAATATCCTCACGAATTTTCCGGTGGACAGCGTCAGCGTATTGGAATTGCACGTGCACTTGCACTTCGTCCAAAACTTATTATTGCTGATGAACCGGTGTCGGCACTTGACGTTTCTGTCCAATCACAAGTTTTAAACCTTCTTAAAGAACTTCAACAAGAATTCGACCTAACCTTTTTATTTATTGCCCATGATTTGAGTGTTGTTAAACATATGAGTGACCGTATCGGTGTTATGTACCTAGGCGGTTTAGTGGAAATTGCTGATAAGAAAAGTCTATACGCAGAGCCGTTGCATCCTTATACGCAAGCGCTTGTATCGGCTATACCTGAACCAGATCCACGAAAGAAAAAACAGCGCATTATTTTACAGGGAGATGTGCCAAGTCCAATTGATCCGCCAAAAGGCTGTGCGTTTCATCCTCGCTGTATACATGCCATGGCAGAGTGCAGCCAAGCGAAACCTGCCTTAAAGGAGGTGAGACCTGGCCATCAAGTAGCTTGCCATTTATATAACTCGTAAAAGCTACATACGAACAGATTATTAGTTAAATAGGGGGAACGTCATGATGAAAAAGAAATCGTTTTTATCACTTGTTTCCATTTTGCTTGTGCTATCGCTTTTTCTAGCGGCATGCAGCGGTGGAAGCAGTTCTTCATCTTCTAGTAATAAAGAAGGCGGAGAAGCAAAAACTGAAGGTGCAAAAACAGACAAGCCAAAAGATGGCGGAACGATTACGTATGGGATTGACGGAGCGCCGGAAGGGCTTTTTGAGTACGCATTGTATGGTAGTGCGTATGATAGCCAAATCTTAGAATTTATCAATGAAGGTCTCTTTACTTATGATAAGAAATTAAAAATTAAATCTGACTTAGCTACTTGGGACGTGAGTGGTGATAAACTAACTTACACGTTTAAATTAAAAAAGGGGATTAAGTGGCATAACGGAGATCCATTAACTGCAGATGATTTTAAATATACGTATGAAACGATTGCTGATAAAGACTATACAGGTCCACGCTATGTAAACGTTGAGCATATTAAAGGCGCTCAAGAATATCATGACGGCAAAGCGGATTCTATTTCCGGATTTGAAGTGGTAGATCCGCAAACATTTAAAGTAACGTTTAAAGAAGTTCGTGTAAATAACTTAGACAATCTATGGCCGTATCCAATGCCGAAAAAGTACTATGAAGGAATTGCTGTAAAAGATCTTGCAGAGTCTAAACAAGTTCGTAAAGAGCCTATTGGTGTTGGACCATTTAAAGTGAAAAAAGTGGTAGCAAGTGAATATGTTCAGATGGAACGCAATGATGACTATTGGAAAGGTAAGCCTCATCTTGATGGCGTTGTTGTAAAAGTACTGGATCCATCTGTTTCCGCCGGAGCATTGAAAAAAGGCGATGTCGACATTATGGATGTTCGCCCAGCTGATTTAGGGCAAGTTGAAAAAGCAGAAAACTTAGACTTTTTGGAAGGGAAATCAACTAGTTATTCGTATATTGGTCTACGATTTGGACATCGTGATCAAAATGCTGGTAAAAACGTAGATGATTATGATAAGTTCAAAGATCTAAAACTTCGTCAAGCATTGCTTTACGCAATAGATAGAAAAGCAATGGTAAAAGCATTTATGAACGACAAAGCGGTTGTTTCTAACACAGTTATTCCGTCTGTATTCTGGATTGCTGCTGACCAAAAAGATTTAACAAAGTACAAGTATAGTCCGGAAAAAGCTAAGAAATTGTTAGCTGAAGCTGGTTATAAAGATAAGAATAATGACGGTTTTGTAGAAGATCCAAACGGAAAACCATTTACGATCTCATTTGGTCACTATGCTGGTCCAGCCAACTTCGAGGGTCGTGCGAAGGCTATTATGCAAGCATGGAATGATATTGGTATTAAAACAAAATTAGCAACGGGTTCACTTGTTGAATTTAACTTGTACAATGAAATGAAAGATAACGACGATAAGGCGTTAGAAGCGTTCTTCGGTTCTTGGGACACTGGTTCAGATCCAGATCCTACAGGATTATGGAGCTCTAATGCTGAATGGAACTATGGCCGTTGGGTAAATAAGGAATCTGATGAAATGCTTAAAGACGGTTTGAGTGAAAAATCATTTGATGATAAACACCGTAAAGATGTATATGTAAAATGGCAAAAATTCTTTAACGAGCAGCTGCCAGCACTTCCTTTATGGGAAAATATCAATATTTATGCTGTGAATAAGCGTGTGAAAAACGTAACTCTAGATCCATCAACGGTAGTTGTAGATCCGGAGAAATGGTCTGTAACGGAATAAGTATTTTACATGTAAAGGAGAGTCAACGATGCTGCAATACTCACTAAGACGTATTTTAGGGATGATTCCAATGTTGATTCTGATCTCCTTTGTTGTGTTTTCCCTGGCAAAAATGATGCCAGGGGACCCTTTTGGGGGAGAAATCAACCCCAGTAATACAGATCCAAAATACATTGAGGAAATGCGTGATAAGCTAGGATATAACGATCCTATCTACGTTCAATATTGGAACTGGGTAAAGGGAGTGGCACAAGGAGATTTAGGAAAGTCAACAACTCATAAGTTACCGACATTAGATATTATTTTAGAGCGTATGCCTAATACGATCTTTTTAGCTTTGACTTCGCTTTTGATTACGTATGTGTTTGCATTTATTTTAGGTATGTATGCAGGAAGAAAACCGTATACCTTAGCAGATAACTTTATTGCAGGATATAATTACTTTGCATTAGCGGTTCCATCGTTTATCGCAGGGATCGTAGGCATTTATTTATTTTCCTTTCAGTTAGGCTGGTTTCCGTTTAGCGGTTCTGTTGAAGTAGGATTAAAAGAGGGATCATGGGAATTTATTCAAAGTAGAATTCATCACGTTATATTACCTGCACTGATTCTTGGCTTGATGTCGACCGCGCAGTATACCCAATTTTTGCGCAATGATATTATTGAAAACAGTCGCAAAGATTTTGTGCGCACAGCTAGAGCAAAAGGAACAAAAGAATCTAAAATTTATAATGTTCATATCTTACGCAACTCAATGATTCCGCTTATTACGTTTTTAGGGTTTGATCTTGTAACAATCATTAGCGGTTCTATCATTACAGAGACAATCTTTACGTATCCAGGAATCGGAAAGTTGTTTGTTGACTCTGTAGCAACTCGTGACTACTCAGTTATGATGTCGCTTACAATGCTGTTTTCAATTTTAACATTGGTTGGGAATCTGGTTGCTGATTTGTTATACGGCGTAGCAGATCCGCGTATTCGTTTGGATTAGGAGGAGAAAGTATGGAAATTGTAACGAAAAAAGATGTACAGCCAGAAGTGAATATGAAAGCTCCTAAAAACCTTTCTCCATGGGCGATTGCGCGAAAGAAGTTTGTAAAAAATAAACTAGCCATGATAAGTTTGGCTTTCATGATTGTGATTACGCTTCTTGCCATTTTTGCACCGCTGCTTACAAAAGCAGATATTACACGTATCGACTATATGGCGATGAATGCAGCGCCTTCCAATGAGCATTGGTTTGGAACGGATACAAATGGTCGAGACGTATTTGCACGTACATTGTATGGAGGAAGAACTTCGTTACTGATTGGAGTTGCTTGTACAACACTCGTTATTTTAATCGGAACTCTTATTGGTTCGATTGCGGGTTATTACGGAGGCAAAGTGGACCAATTCTTAATGCGTTTTACAGACTTTGTCTTAAACTTTCCGCTCATTGTTTTTGTTGTAGTGTTAAATACAATTCTAATTGGAAAAATCTCAGGCGTTTGGACGCTCATCCTAGTTGTTAGTTTCCTAAGCTGGGGAAGTACGGCCCGGCTGGTGCGAAGCAAAGTCTTGGCTGAAAAAGAAAATGAATATGTGCTTTCAGCTGTTTCCATTGGGTGCAGCCCGTTTAAAATCATCTTCAAACATTTGCTGCCAAATGTGTTTTCAACGATTGTGGTTCAAGCCAGTTTGCAGATGGCCATCCTTATCGTGTTTGAGTCAGCGATTAGCTTTATCGGTTTTGGCGTGCCGGCTGATACGCCGAGCTGGGGGAATATGCTGACAGAAGCAAGGGAATCAGATGTGCTGCAGAATAAGCCTTGGATGTGGGTTCCGCCAGGTTTAGCTATTACATTTACGATCCTGGCTATCAACTTCATTGGTGAAGGATTAAAAGATGCTTTAAATCCAAAATCTCTTCGTTAAAAATCTATCACAAAAGTGTGATAGATTTTTTTAGGTTTGTCAGACCTCCTGACAAACCTATTACTATAGAAGAAACTCGGATTTTTTCTGCTTATAGGGGTGGATATAGTTCATGAAGCCTGTAGCAATCATTAGCACTGGCGTTATGTCTGAGCTTCGAAATAAGTGCATTTGCATAATAACCAAAAACGAAGGTATTTTACAATTAATTTTTAGAAAAATAACATCATTTGGAATAAAAATTCCTTTCTCTGCCTATACTGATGGATAACAAACAGATAGTAAGTGAGGGGTAAATTATGCTATATCTTCATGATGTATGGGTTAATTGGTTTGAAGGCGAAGAAAACGGTTATAATGTGTGTCATTTCCATGAGTGGAGAAAAGACGATTGTGTAGAACTGCTCGATCAAGCACCGTTATTAAAAGTAAATCCGCTTTTATTTCATTACATTGAAAATGATCTTTCCGAGCTACCTCAACAACTACTACAAGATGTCTATCAGAAAGCATACATTCGGAAAAATCATGAGCGCACGCAGGTTGAATATTGTTTTATTGTTACAGATGGAACGAATATTTTAGCAATTGATACGATGGGCTATCATATCCCAATTCGAAAAAGCCGCTTAATTCCAAGACAAGAACAGTTAGTTTATGAGATGATTGCGGATCAAGAAGAGCTAGAATATAAGTTCAGTGAAGACGAGCTAACTAAAAAAGAGCATCATATTCTTTCGCCGTCTCCTGAAACGATGAGAGGGCTAACACGTAAAGAACGTCAGCTAAAACAGCTGTTATTTATGGCACTTGATCAGCTACATACAACAAAAAATACAGCTCAAATCCGCTACTGGTACACAGAGTGGAATCCAACGAAATACGAAGACATTCAAGAGATGCCGTTTCAAGACGTATGGAATCAGCTATACGATGAAACGAAGTCAGGGTGGTCACCGAAACATAAATTATTATGCGAGCGCTTAGTAAAAGGACAACCTTTCTTTGAAAAACTTTGGGAAATTGAACAAGAGCCAAAAGTGAATTAAAAAAACGACTGCATAGCAGTCGTTTTTTTTTTAACGTTTACGGCCAATTCCCATTGCGTTTCGCATTTTGCGAAGCATTTTATTAGCCGTTGCATTTGCTTTATCGGCACCTTGATCTAAAATATCATCTAACTCGCTAGAATCAACTAATTCATAATATCTTTCTTGAATTGGAGCAAGTGCTTCAGCTACTACTTTAGCTGTGTCAGCTTTAAAGTCACCATAACCTTTGCCTTCGTACATTGCTTCAATGTCTTCGATTGATTTATTTGCTAGGATTGAATAAATGCTTAATAAGTTTGAAATACCTGGCTTATTTTCTTTATCGTAGCGAACAATACCTTCTGAATCCGTTACGGCACTTTTGATTTTCTTTTCAATCGTTTTAGCGTCATCCAAGAGCGTAATAAAAGCTTTTTGGTTTGGATCGGACTTGCTCATTTTTTTCGTAGGATCTTGAAGAGACATGACGCGTGCGCCCACTTTTGGAATACGTACTTCAGGAATAGTGAAGATATCATTGTATTTTTTGTTAAAGCGCTCAGCTAAGTCACGCGTTAATTCTAAATGCTGCTTTTGATCTTCACCAACTGGAACCAAATCGGTGTTGTATAAAAGAATATCAGCTGCCATTAGTGGAGGATAAGTTAATAATCCTGCTGATACTGCTTCTTTTCCAGCGGACTTATCTTTAAACTGAGTCATACGCTCAAGTTCACCGATATACGCTACGCACTGTAACATCCATCCTGCTTCCGTGTGGGCGGGCACTTCTGATTGAATAAATAAAGTTGATTTTGCTGGATCAATTCCTACTGCTACATACAGAGCAGCAAGGCTGCGAATGTTTTTACGAAGTGCTAAACGGTCTTGAGGCGCTGTAATTGCATGCTGATCTACAATACAAAAATGACAGTTATAGTCATGTTGAAGTTCAACAAATTGCTTCATCGCTCCAATGTAGTTACCTAAAGTGATTGTACCGCTTGGTTGAATACCTGAAAAAATTGTTTTCATCAAATCTTCCTTTCATCTGCACATATATGATGCTAGTTTACGTATACAACATAAAAAGGCCCATCCGCTCCTAGCATAAGCTAGGGGCGAATGGACCGCGTTGCCACCCTAATTAGCACACATTATTGTGAACTATCTTTATTCATGTAACGTTGAGATCAACGTTCAAGCTTTGCACTTGAAAGCTCCAAAGTCCATTCTGCAGGTTTCAATGTTTGTTCTCACCAGCCACAAACTCTCTAAAAATGAAAATTCTGCATACTACTCTTTTTCACAGCTTTAATTATATAGTTATTCGTTATTATAACGCGAAAAAGCAGGAATTTAAACATCTTATCGCTAAAAAGTTTTATAAGACAATTTACTGGAATTTTTCTTCGGCAAAAAAAGACAAGAACCTTTTAATTAAAGCATTTCTTGATGAAAATTTGGTGGAGGATTTGGTAAAAATCTTTTATTTAGTATTTCTAATGCCTTTGTAATACTATTGTAATACCTATACTACAAAAAAGATTTTAGACGTCTGACAAGTAGGCACAATCCTTATAAGATAAGGTTTTTTCCCTCATGACAAAAAAATACCATTAAATAATAGTATTGCAATAAATTTTTAAAATATTTATAATAGGCGTAACAAACATATTTTTTACAAAGGTATTACAATTTCTTAATTTTTCAGAAAAAACAAAATAGCCAATGTTTTGTTTCAATTAGCGAATTTTGTAATGAATGAGTCTTCTACATATTAAGCGCATACATTGGATTTACAACATGTAAACAATTGATGACAGTTTCATAGGGTAGAAGAATAATTTTGCAGTGAGGTCTTTAGCACTCTACTACGTGAAAAAATAACTGATTATTTTGTATTGAAAGAGGATTAAGAAATTAGTGCATATCAAAAAAATATGGTTGCCACACAAACAAAATTTAATAGGGGGTAACACGCAATGAAGAAAAGGTTGTCAATTCTTTTCAGTTTGCTGCTTGTAATGAGCTTGTTTTTAGCTGCATGTGGATTTAACAAAGAATCTGGTGGCAGTGAAAATGCTAGCAGTGATGGCGGCGACAAGAAAAAAGAGCAAGAGCTTCGCGTAAACATTAAAACTGAGCCTTTCTCACTGAACCCAGGCTTAGCTAATGATTCAACGTCATCAAACGTATTATTACAAACATTTGAAGGTTTAACTCGTATTGGTAAAGATGGAAAACCTGAAAATGCCATGGCGAAAGATGTAAAGATCAGCGATGATCAAACTAAATATACGTTTACGATTCGCGACGATGCAAAATGGTCAAATGGTGACCCTGTAACAGCAAAAGATTTCGAATATGCATGGAAATGGGCGTTAGATCCTAAAAACGAATCTCAATATGCATATCAATTATACTATGTTAAAAATGCACAGGCTGCTAATGAAGGAAAAGGTTCATTAGATGATGTTGCCGTTAAAGCAACAGATGATAAAACGCTTGAGGTAACATTAGAAAACCCAACGCCATATTTCTTAGAATTAACAGCTTTCTATACGTACTTCCCAGTGAATACGAAAATTGCTGAATCAAATGAAAAATGGTACACAAATGCAGGCGAAAACTATACGTCAAACGGTCCTTTCAAGCTTAAAACTTGGAAACATAACGACAAAATTGAGTTAGTTCCTAATGAAAACTATTGGGATAAAGATGCTGTAAAACTTAAAAAAGTTGAAATGTACATGATCAATGATAACAACACTGAACTTTCAATGTTCAAAAACGGTGAATTAGACTGGGCGGGTATGCCTACCGGTCAATTACCAGCTGATGCACTTCCTGAATTAAAGAAAGACGGTTCATTAAACATTCAAGAGATTGCAGGTACTTACTGGTACAAGTTTAATACAGAACAAAAACCTTTAGACAATGTGAACATTCGTAAAGCATTAGCTTATGCAATTGATCGTAAAGGTATTACAGAACAAATTACAAAAGACGGTTCAGTTCCAGCGATGGCGGCTGTACCACCAACAATGTTTGAAGATAACAAAAAAGGCTACTTCAAAGACAATGATGTGAAAAAAGCAAAAGAATATTTAGAAAAAGGCTTGAAAGAAATGGGCCTTAAAGATGCTTCAGAACTACCAGCAATTAAGGTTTCATACAACACGGATGAAAAACATGCAAAAATTGCACAAGCTGTTCAAGATATGTGGAAGAAAAACCTTGGTATTAAAGTACAGTTAGACAACTCTGAGTGGGCTGTTTACATTGAAAAGTTACACCAAGGAGATTATCAAGTTGGGCGTATGGGCTGGTTAGGAGACTTTAACGATCCAATCAACTTCCTAGAGTTATTCCGTGACAAAAAAGGCGGAAACAATGATACAAACTGGGAAAATCCAGAATATAAAAAGTTATTAATTGACTCTCAAAAAGAAACAGACCCTAAAAAACGTCAGGCAATGTTGAAAAAAGCAGAAGGTATCTTCATGGATGAAATGCCAGTGGCACCAATCTACTTCTACACAAATGCTTGGGTACAAGACAAGCAGCTGAAAGATGTTGTGATGTCTGGTCTTGGAGACATTCAGATTAAGTGGGCTCATTTTGAGTAAGTAACATCAATTATGACAAAGGGTATATGGGGCCTGGTGCTCCATATACTTTTCTTTCTTGTGCGCGAATTTTGTAAAAATATGGAGGTGTGTCAGGGTGTTCAAATATATAGGAAAACGACTTATTTATATGTTTCTATCATTATGGCTGATCGTAACAGCGACCTTTTTCTTAATGCGTGCTGTTCCAGGAGGTCCATTCACATCAGAAAAGCAGCTTCCCCCTGAAATTCAAAAAAATCTAAATCAGTATTACGGTTTAGATCAGCCTTGGTACCATCAGTACTTTGATTACTTAACATCAATTTTAAAGTGGGATTTTGGTCCATCTTTCAAATATAAAGGCCAAACGGTAAATGATTTGATTAACGGCGGATTCCCTGTTTCATTCATGCTAGGGATGGAAGCTATTTTAATAGCGATTGCTATTGGCGTAGTACTAGGTGTTATTGCTGCTTTAAAACATAATAAGTGGCAAGATTACACGGCGATGGTTATTGCAGTTCTAGGAATCTCAGTTCCAAGTTTTATCATGGCAGCGGTATTACAATACGTTCTGGCTATGAAACTACAAATTTTTCCGGTTGCACGCTGGGAATCTTGGGCACACACGGTGTTACCAGCTCTCGCGCTTGCTTCAACCCCTATGGCGTTTATCGCACGATTAACTCGGTCGAGTATGCTTGAAGTATTAAGCAATGATTATATTCGTACAGCGAAAGCAAAAGGTTTAAGCAGAGGCGTTATTACAGTTAAGCACGCCATGCGAAATGCGATGCTTCCAGTCGTATCCTATATGGGACCTTTAGTAGCAGGGATTTTAACGGGTAGCTTTGTTATTGAAAAAATATTTGGTATCCCGGGATTAGGTTCACACTTTGTACTCAGTATCTCAAACCGAGATTATACAACGATTATGGGCGTAACGGTGTTCTACAGTATTTTACTACTTTTTTGTATCTTGCTTGTAGATATTGCATACGGCTTCATTGACCCTCGAATTAAACTTACAGGTGCTAAGAAAGGAGAGTAACTATGCAGCAACTTCCGAAAATTCCTAAAGAAATGTTTGAAACAGCAGGGATTGACCACGCTCAGGCAGAAAAGATTGAAAAACCGAGTCTTTCATTCTGGCAAGATGTTTTTATTCGTTTTCGCAAAAATAAGCTTGCTATGTTTGGTGTAGTACTAATGGTTCTCCTTGTTTTTATGGCTATATTTGGTCCATTGATGGTGAAATATGATTATGCAACCAATGATTTGCTGAATGCTAATCAGGCTCCATCTTCTGAGCACTGGTTCGGTACAGATGAATTAGGGCGTGATGTTTTTGCTCGTACGTGGGAGGGCGCTCGTATTTCATTATTTATCGGGTTAGCAGCAGCTTTAATTGATTTATTCATCGGCGTAGTTTGGGGAAGCATCTCTGGATACCGCGGCGGCCGTACGGATGAAACAATGATGCGTGTTGCGGATATCTTATATGGTGTTCCTTACCTTTTACTGGTTATTATTTTAATGGTTATGCTTGGCCAAGGGTTAGGTACGATGATCTTGGCGATGACCATTACCGGCTGGATTAACATGGCCCGTATTGTACGCGGACAAGTATTGCAGTTGAAAAACCAAGAGTACGTAATGGCTTCACAAACATTAGGAGCAACAACAAAGCGTATTTTATTTAAACATCTTATTCCGAATGCAACAGGTCCAATTTTAGTAACAATGACACTAACGATTCCTTCAGCAATCTTTACAGAAGCATTTTTAAGCTACTTGGGACTAGGCGTTCCGGCACCGCTTGCAAGCTGGGGAACAATGGCTTCAGAAGGCTTACCTGCTTTGGAATACTATCCTTGGCGCTTATTTTTCCCAGGTTTGTTTATCTGTTTAACAATCTTAGCGTTCAACGTAATTGGTGATGGATTACGAGATGCGTTAGATCCAAAACTACGTAAGTAAGGAAGTGAACTCATATGTCACGTTTATTAGAAGTAAAAAATTTAGCTGTATCATTTAAAACATATGGCGGAGAAGTTCAAGCTGTTCGCGGCGTTAACTTCCACTTAAATAAAGGTGAAACGCTAGCAATTGTTGGTGAGTCAGGATCTGGTAAAAGTGTAACTTCACAAACAATCATGCGCCTTATCCCGATGCCTCCTGGCCGAATTAAAAGCGGTGAAATGCTGTTTGACGGCATTGATTTAGCAAAGAAAACGGATAAAGAAATGGAAGCTATTCGCGGTAAGGATATCGGTATGATTTTCCAAGATCCGATGACTTCTTTAAATCCAACAATGAAGGTTGGAGCTCAAATTGGTGAAGTCGTAATCAAGCATTCCAAAGTATCTAAAGCGGAAGCGAAAAAACGTGCAGTCGAGTTATTAACGCTTGTAGGCATTCCTTTTCCAGAACAGCGTGTGAATCAATATCCGCATGAATTCAGCGGAGGGATGAGACAGCGTGTTGTCATTGCGATGGCTCTTGCTTCTAATCCGAAATTACTGATTGCTGATGAACCAACAACGGCGCTTGATGTAACAATTCAAGCTCAAATTTTAGAGTTGATGAAAGACATTCAGAAAAAAACGGATACATCTATTATCTTTATCACCCATGATCTTGGTGTAGTAGCAAATGTAGCAGATCGAGTAGCCGTTATGTACGCTGGTCAAATTGTTGAAACGGGCACAGTGGATGAAGTGTTTTACGACCCAAAACATCCGTATACGTGGGGACTTTTAGCTTCTATGCCAAGCTTAGATAACGAGGCGGAAGAAGAGCTGGCTGCTATTCCTGGAACGCCGCCAGATTTAACGAATCCTCCAAAGGGAGATGCATTTGCAGCGCGAAATCCGTACGCAATGAAAATTGATTTTGAACAAGAACCTCCAATGTTCAAAATATCGGATACGCACTATGCAAAAACATGGCTCTTACATCCGGATGCACCAAAAGTAGAGCCGCCTGCTTCAGTTCAGCGCCGCATGCGTAAAGTTGACAATGTATACAGTACACCTGTACTCGTAGCGAAGGATGGTGAATAACATGACAGATAAATTATTAGAGATTAAAGGCCTGAAGCAACATTTTTTCACAAGTAAAGGAACAATTAAAGCGGTTGATGGTCTGACGTTTGACATCTTCCGCGGAGAGACGTTAGGTCTTGTAGGTGAATCTGGTTGCGGAAAGTCAACGACAGGCAGAACGATTATTCGTTTATATGACGCTACTAGCGGTGAGGTGCTATTTAATGGCGAAAATGTACATGGTCGCAAATCTCGCTCGGAGCTTAAAAAATTCAATCGTAAAATGCAAATGATTTTCCAAGATCCATATGCGTCACTTAACCCTCGTATGACCGTAGCAGATATCATAGCAGAAGGCATTGACATCCACGGTTTAGCTAAGACGAGAAAAGAGCGTATGGCAAAGGTTCACGAGCTTCTTGAAACAGTGGGGCTTAACAAAGAACATGCAAATCGCTATCCACATGAGTTTAGTGGCGGCCAGCGTCAGCGTATCGGTATCGCAAGAGCACTGGCAGTAGAACCTGATTTTATCATCGCAGATGAACCAATCTCAGCTTTGGATGTATCTATACAAGCTCAAGTTGTTAATTTAATGAAGAAGTTACAGCGTGAACGTGGACTAACCTATTTATTTATCGCCCATGATTTGTCAATGGTAAAATACATTAGTGACCGCATCGGCGTTATGTACAGAGGTAAGATTGTAGAGCTTGCACCAAGTGATGAACTTTATCGAAACCCTGTTCATCCATATACAAAAGCGTTGCTTTCAGCTATTCCGCTTCCCGATCCTGACAGTGAAAAAACGCGTCAGCGCAAAATTTATGATCCAAGTATCCATGATTATAACGGTGAAGAACCGGAGCTTAGAGAAGTATCTCCAGGTCACTACGTGTCTTGTTCTCAAGCAGAGTTTGCCGCATATACAACCTAACAAAAACGATCTCACAACGAGGTCGTTTTTTATTTAGTTATCAAAGAACGCTAAACTTTAAATTGGAAAAAACATGTAAGAACAAGTGACATTAGCGCTTTACAGGTATTATACAATACAGGATTAGAAAATACTATTAAAAATTTTCAGAATTTTATATTTAAGACAAAATATCTATGTTGAAACCTTATAACTAAAGGAATATAAGTGATTAATAATGTTGTGTGTTGAATAATAATTCAAAAATATAAAAGAAGGTAGACGTATGCCTACCTTCTTTTTATAAATCTGCTAAGATATCGCCGTCTTTACGATTTTTGTCAATTTTTAATACTTGATCTGCCGGCTGATAAGACGCACCATATATTTCTTTGTCTTTGTAAGTATGAATTAACTCGTACGTTTTTTTCATTTTATTTAAAATGCTTTCCTCTGTTTCAGAGGTAGGAGACCAGTATAGAATTTCCATCTGATTAACTTCATTTGTAGCTAATGAGCGGCGGTTATAGCCGATTGTTTGAGCATGCTTAAAGTCTGCACGTTTATAAAAATGCAGTCTTTTTGCTGAGTCTGAATCTTTATAGTCTATAGGCTCTACTTCTAGGATAATTGGTTTGTTATGTTGTTTTAACTCATCAATTAATTTACCACCAAGCCCTTGACCTCTAGCGTCTTTTGAAACAAAGAGGTAATCAATAAAGATAAATTGGTCTGTTTCCACGTACATTAATACGTGATGAGGTCCTTCATTTTTATGATAAATATCGCTTCGTTCTTGTAAAAGCGTTTCGATATGCTTCTTTGATTTCATTTCTTCAATGGGAAAATATTGACTTAGTTTTTCATACCAATTCATAGCACCCTCCTACTGATCTTTTCATGATGATGTTCATAATAGTGTTTAAACAGTTATCTTATCTTTACCCTTTTTAGGGAAAAATAAGCATCTATAATTGAAAATAAGGAAAAATAATAGATTTATTATTCTTAATAGTTAGAAAATTATAGCGGAATAAGAACATATAATGTAAAAAATGTTTTTTATTATATTTTTATTGTAAGTTTATTTGTGAAAATCACAAAAAACTATCGCATTTTTTGTGATTTTTGATAAAATGAACAAAGTGAAGTTTTTTTAATATTGTATTTTATAGATGTGATAGCGGTAAAATGCAGGTGTGGAACTTGCAATATCAGATTTTTAGTACATACAATGCCTAGAATTATTTGTTTGAAAAATAAGTTAATTAGCCGCTATTAAATGAAATGGACATGTTAGGAGAGAGAATTATGCAAGGAAACACGCAAGAAAAAGAATTAAGCCGTGGACTTGAGGAAAGACATATTAGCTTAATGTCTTTAGGCGCAGCTATCGGAGTTGGACTGTTTTTAGGTTCTGCATCCGCTATTCGGTTAGCAGGTCCTGGTATTCTTATCATGTATGGAATCAGTGGTCTTATTATGTTTTTTATTATGAGAGCGTTAGGTGAAATGGCAGTACAAAATCCAGTAGCCGGTTCTTTTAGTAAGTATGCTAACGATTATTTGGGACCACTAGCTGGTTATTTAACAGGCTGGAACTACTGGTTTATGTGGATTATTACATGTATGGCTGAAATTACAGCCGTTGGAGTATATATGGATTTTTGGTTCCCAGGTGTGCCCCAGTGGATATGGGCACTTGCAGCGCTCGTTATCATGACAGGCGTTAACTTTTTAGCTGTAAAAGCATATGGTGAACTAGAGTTTTGGTTTTCTCTTATTAAAGTAGTAACGATTATCCTTATGATTGTGCTTGGTCTAGGCATGATTATCTTTGGAATTGGAAATGGCGGCATTGCAACAGGAATCAGTAATTTATGGAATCACGGTGGCTTTTTCCCGAATGGTATGAAAGGTGTTCTTCTATCACTTCAAATGGTTATGTTTGCTTACCTCGGTATTGAAATGATTGGGGTAACAGCAGGAGAGGTAAAAAATCCGGAAAAGACGTTAACAAAAGCAATTGATAATGTACTGTGGAGAATTTTGATTTTTTACATCGGAGCTTTGTTTGTTATTATGTCTATTTATCCTTGGCCAGAGATCGGAGCACAAGGAAGCCCATTTGTTTTAACATTTGATAAAGCTGGAATTCCCGCTGCAGCAGGGATTATAAACTTTGTAGTGTTAACAGCGGCTTTATCTTCTTGTAACAGTGGGATTTTTAGTACAGGCCGTATGTTATTTAATTTAGCTCAGCACGGGGAAGCACCAAAACGCTATGCCAATTTAACAAAAGGCGGCGTGCCCGGTGCAGCAGTTATTGCTTCAGCTGTTGTACTGCTACTCGGAGTTGGCTTAAACTATGTTGTTCCTGATAAGGTGTTCACGTGGGTGACAAGTATCGCTACTATTGGAGCGATTTGGACATGGGGAATTATTTTACTTTCTCAAATTCGCTTCCGCAGAGGATTAAGTGATCAGCAGGTAAGTGATTTAAAATATAAGCTTCCGTTCTTCCCGTATACGTCGTATCTCGCTCTTGCTTTCTTAGCGGGGGTAGTAGTGGTGATGGGTTTCTCCTCTGATACAAGAATAGCCCTTATTGTAGGTCCGATATGGTTTATTTTGTTGGTTATTATTTACTATTCAAAAGGTTTTCATAAAAGATAAAAAATAAGGCTGAGACAAACCTATTTTTGTTGAAGGGAAATCCGAACGCGTTGAATTCTTGATTAAGAATCTAACGCGTTCGGATTTTTTTGTTTGTAGGGTGAACGTAGGTTTACTGTATGTATGGGCTTCTAGCTGTTGATTGGAGGACAAGGCGAAGACTTCTGCGGGAAAAGCGAGACAGGCTCACCGCCCGCGGAAAGCGAAGTCTTGCATGGAAATGAACAGCGGTGTCACAAGCGCAATCCACACGAGCTCATATATCCCGTCTGTTCATCTATAGATGAATGGAGTTATGTCTCAGCCGCATTTTTTTCCAAAAGAAAATGAAGGATTTATTATTTCACTTTTCGCTTTAGTGTGCTAATATATTATATTGTTAAACAAATGAAGAAATAAATAATTTCTATGTTTTAATAGATTAGCATCGAGCTTTCTATGTCAAAAGTTTAAGCTTTTGACATAGAAAGCAAAAGGAGACACAGCAAATGAAAGACAAAAAATGGGGACTTTGGTTTTTAACAGCCTTTGTAGTTGGTAATATGGTAGGCGGCGGAGTATTTATGCTTCCTTCTAATTTAGCAAACGTATCAAGTCCAATTGGTTCAACACTTGCTTGGATTGCAACAGGTCTTGGCGTGTTCATGATTGCTCTTGTGTTCGGGAACTTAGTTATGAGAAAGCCTGAATTAAAAGGAGGGCCTCAAAGTTATGCAGCGAACCTTTTTTCATCGCCTAAAGCAGGTAAAGTAGCTGGGTATAGCATGGCTTGGGGTTATTGGGCAGCAAACTGGGCTGCAACAGCATCTGTCATCATATCGTTTGCGGGATATTTAACAACGTTCTTTCCAGTAATGGAGAGTAAGGATATTTTATTTTCAGTCGGAGATTTTCAATTAGAAGCTGGGAAATTTATTACGTTTTTAGTATGTTCTGTTGTATTATGGGGAATTCAAGCTATTTTGCAGCGAGATATCAATAGCGCCGGTAATATTAACTTTATCACAACGGCAGCTAAAATTATTGGATTCGGTTTATTTATTGTTGTGGCGCTATCGCTATTTAGCGCATCCAACCTCGTCAGTACAGAATTTGTTAATTCAAAGGGTATAAATGTAGGATTAGGAAGTCAGGTCAATGGAGCAGCCATTGCTACGCTGTGGGCATTTATCGGAATTGAATCAGCTGTACTGTTATCTAATCGTGCAAAATCACAAAAAGTAGTAAAGAAAGCAACGCTGCTTGGATTATTAATCTCAATGGTTATCTATGTGGGGATTACGCTTCTAGCTATGGGGATTCTTTCGACAGCTCAGCTTCAGCAGTCTCAAAAGCCTTTGGTAGATACGTTAGAAATGGTTATTGGACATAAAGGTGCTTACGTAATGGCCATTTTAGCACTTATATCTTTATTAGGTTCTACTGTTGGATGGATTGTTGTTAGTGCAGAAGTTCCTTATCAAGCAGCAAAATCAGGGTTGTTTCCACAGTGGTTTGCTAAAACGAATCAGAACAATAGTCCAGCCCGCTCACTAACATTAACAAATGGCTTAACACAGTTGTTTTTGTTTGCGACTATTTCAGGCACAGTTTCGCAAGCCTATAATTTCGCTATCGTTGTAGCTACTCTTGCCTATTTAGTTCCTTATTTCGTGACGACAGTTTATCAATTAAAGCTTATTGTGACGGGTGAGACGTACGACACGATTAAAGGATCGCGAGTAAAAGACGGGATTATTGCTTCGTTAGCACTTATTTATTCGCTATGGGTGATTAAGACAGGGACAGCTGATTTAAAAACATTTTTCCTAGGTATTGGATTATTTGTAATCGGGCTTTTACTGTATCCTATCTTAATGAGACGAGGAAAAAGCACATCAGCTATTAAATAAATAAGAGATTATCTCAAAAGCTTTGCAGAAAAGTCATTTCTTCTGCAAGGCTTTTTTAGTGACTGAAAAGTTCGAGGAATTTGTGAAAGAAAAAAATAATAAAAAAATGAAACTAATCTACAGGTTTATTCGTAATAGTAGTGTGGTAAATAAATAATGAAGAAAATCGGTAATGAAAATAATGACAGTGAAGGAACGAACTAATGTACTAGTTCACTTTAAAAAGTATATCATTCCGATGAAGTTTATAGTATAATGCAAATAGATATTATTTTTTAAAAGTAATTATAAAGTAGTATCGATTTTCATTATCAGTCATTAAATATTTACACTCGTTGAAGTTTGTATAAAACAACATGATTTACAGTTCATGTTTTGAATGTTATGACCGATTATGATAGAAGGAGTGAAGGAGTAAATGGTTACATTATATACATCACCAAGTTGTACATCTTGTCGTAAAGCGAAAGCTTGGTTAGAGGAAAATGATATTGGATATACAGAGCGTAATATCTTTTCAGAGCCGTTATCAATCGATGAGATTAAAGAAATTTTACGTATGACAGAAGATGGAACAGATGAAATCATTTCAACACGTTCGAAAACTTTCCAAAAACTAGACGTTCAGGTAGACGCTATGCCTTTACAAGATTTGTATGAATTAATTCAGCAAAATCCTGGCTTATTGCGCCGTCCGATTATCATTGATGAAAAACGTCTACAAGTTGGTTATAATGAAGACGAGATCCGTCGTTTCTTACCACGTAAAGTGCGTACTTTCCAACTTCGCGAAGCTCAAAGACTTGTGAATGGTTAATTTTTATATTTGTCTGTTTAAGATTTAAATACGAAACCAACCAAGTAACGTTTGCTTGAAGTTGGTATATGAAAAATAAGCAGCAGGGAGCCAAATGGCCTCTGCTGCTTATTTTTTGTCGAAATAGCAGGGGAAATGAAGTATATATGTAATTAATAAAGAAAGAGAGTAATTAAACATATAAAAGTGGTGGTGAACGGATTGGAGCTTTTACAGCTAAAATATTTCCAAGTAGTTGCTAGACTAGAACATATCAGCAAAGCGGCTGAAGAGCTATACGTATCTCAGCCTGCGCTCAGCAAAACGATTTCACAGTTGGAAAAAGAGCTAGGCATTCGTTTGTTTGATCGAAACGGTAAATATATTAAATTAAATCGGTACGGTAAAGCGTTCTGTTCCAAAGTAGAACGTGCTTTAAAAACATTAGAAGACGCAAAGCATGAGCTAAAGGATATGTCGAACGATCCATGTGAAGAAATTCGTCTTGTTGTGTTAGCTAGTTCACATTTACTTCCAGAGCTATTAAGCAGGTTTCGTGAGCAATATCCTCAGGTTCGTTTTCGGCTAATGCAGCATTTGACTAATAGCTATTCACAGCCTGATTTTGATTTATGTATTTCAGCTTTTCCATTAACAACCCGTCAGATCGAACATACTCCTTTACTTCGTGAATCGATTTTGCTTGCAGTCCCTCTTGATCATCATTTAGCCAAGCAATCACGTGTAAAGTTAAATGAACTTAAAAATGAGAAATTCATTGTGCTAAAGAAAGGGAAAGAGCTAAGAAAAATAACGGATGCGATTTGTAAGGAACAGAATTTTGTACCTCAAATTACGTTTGAAAGCGATGATCCAGCAACAGTGAGAGGTTTGATTAGAGCGAAGCAAGGAATAGGTTTTATTCCTGAAGTGACGTGGGGAGGTTCTACAGGAAAGGATGTGAAACTGCTAAAAATTGAAGAAGAAACATTTGAACGTACAATCTTTTTAGCTTGGAACAATGGAGGCTACGTGACGGATTTACAACAAATCTTCAGGCAGTTTGTGATTGATTATTTTAAACATTTACCCTCGGATATGCCTCATGAATACATATAAGAATCATGACTAAATGTCATAGTTTTTATTTCTTTTTCGAATAAATCTAAAATGAACAGTAGAGAAAAACTGCATTATGTCATTTTTGATATAAGTATATAACTAAAAATGCATAGGTTATTCAACTTTTTTCCTTTACACTATTTTTAAACCATAAAGTAAACGTTTTCAATAATGGGTTGGGGAGGAAGTAATATGATAATCTTCGGTGTAGCGCTGCTGTCTATTTGCATGTTAATAGGAGTAATTGTAGGGGACGCATTAGGAGGGCTGATGGGAGTAGAAGCCAACGTTGGGGGAGTAGGGGTATCCATGCTTCTTCTTGTACTAGCGGTGGATTATTTAAAGAAGAAAAATAAGCTCCAAGTAAAATCCGAAGAAGGCATTGCTTTTTGGGGAGGAATTTATATTCCTATCGTGGTAGCGATGTCTGCACAGCAAAATGTTGTAGCTGCTCTTGATGGAGGAGGCATGGCGATTCTTGCAGGGGTGGTAGTAGTCGTAGTAGGCTTTTTATCCATACCATTTATCAGCAGAATAGGAGAGAAAGCGAAGGTGAATGAACAAGAAATAGAGCTTTCTATTTTACCTAAGGAGCAGATAAAATGATGAATATGATTAAAGAAGGATTAGAAAATAACGGACTGATTATGGCATTTGCTATTATTGGGATTGTCATGTATATTGCTTATTTTTTATCAGATAAATTAACAAAAGGAAGAGTTCACGGATCTGCTATTGCTATTATGTTTGGGCTAATCCTTGCTTATATCGGTGGGGTGAATACAGGAGGAGAAAAAGGGATTTCTGATATACAGTTATTTTCAGGAATTGGTTTAATGGGCGGGGGGATGCTGCGAGATTTTGCCATTATTGCTACTGCGTTCGGTGCCAATTTTAGCGAAGTCAAAAAAACGGGAATCAGCGGGATTACGGCTTTGTTTTTTGGGGTTTTCTATTCCTTTGTACTAGGTGTAATTATTGCTCTTTGTTTTGGGTATAGAGATCCCGTTGCTTTGACTACAATCGGAGGAGGGGCCGTGACCTATATTGTGGGACCGGTTTCTGGAACTGCGATTGGAGCCTCTTCTGATATTATCGCGTTAAGTATAGCTGTAGGATTAATTAAATCCATTTCAGTTATGATTTTGACACCGATATTTGCTAAGAAAATCAAATTAAACAACCCTCGTACAGCAATGATCTATGGAGGAGTTATGGGGACGACGAGCGGTGTAGCAGCTGGTTTAGCGGCGACAGATGTAAAACTTGTACCTTACGGAGCCATGACAGCTACATTTTATACAGGTCTTGGTTGCTTACTCGTACCATCTATTCTTTTTTTACTCACAGAGATTATTTTTTAAGTGTACAAAGTGTTTTATGAATAAAAGACTGCTGTGCTCATTAAACTAAAGAAAAGGCCATACTAAATAAAAATGTTTAGTATGGCCTTTTCTTTATCATTTAGTTGAACGAAAGCTATTAACAGCCATGCCGCTTATCAGCACAACAGCAATTGTTATAAACGGAATAAATGTTCCTAGAGATGTATGGTCTGCAAAGAATGAATGTAAGTTCTTTTCATGTCCAATCATATTTCCAGCAGTATAAGCTAAAATAGCTGCTCCGCCGTAAACAAGCAGGGGAAACCGTTCCATCAAATACAAAATGAGCTTGCTTCCCCAAACAATAATAGGGACGGATACGAGTAGTCCCGTGACAACTAAGATAATATTTCCATGAGCGGCGCCTGCCACAGCTATTACATTATCTAGTCCCATTACAATATCAGCAAATACAATCGTTCTCACAGCGGCGCCTAACGTCACACCTGCACGAATTGAAGATGCATCGTCACCTTCTGATACAAGAAGCTTAAAGGCAATGAGCACTAATAAAAAACCGCCGATGAGCTGCAAGTAAGGAATAGTTAGTAAATAAACAGCTAAAATAGTAAGTACAATGCGAACGATCACAGCTAAGCCAGTCCCTAAAAAAATAGCTTTATTTCGTTGATGTTCAGGTAAATTGCGGCTTGCTAAGGCAATAACAATAGCGTTGTCTCCACCTAATACAATATCGATACCGATAATAAGAAGAATGGAGGTTATTAATTCTAAATCCAATAATCTTCCCTCCCAATATGTAAGGATAAGTAGCTCATATTGCTTTATCTGTGTTCATTTTTAACAAAAAGCGTTCATAGGGTAAAGAGATTATGTATATAACAAAGTAAGGTGTAAGGTGGCTATGAGTTGTCAGAGTATTTTTTATTTCCTTTCTTTCGCATTTTGTCATAAAATAGATATACAAGGTTCACTCAAATAGTGTATGCTTGTATATCCCAAGTTAGAATGCTTTACAAAGTGAGAAAGTACATGTAATATTGCTTTAACACGGGGGTAAAATAGTCCCTTCATCGTTTAGGGGTAATGTTCGAAATGGCCGGATTACCTTCACTGATTTTTCCGAAGGGAGAGATGATAATGGAAATCGAACGCATTAATGAAAACACAGTAAAATTCTTTGTCACTTACGTAGATATTGAAGAACGTGGATTTGATCGCAATGAAATTTGGTTTAGCCGTGAGCGCAGTGAAGAGCTATTCTGGGAGATGATGGACGAAATTCATCAAGAAGAAGAGTTCGTAGCAGAAGGTCCTCTTTGGATTCAAGTACATGCGCTTGAGAAGGGGCTAGAGGTTATCGTAACAAGAGCACAAGTTTCAAAAGACGGTCAAAAGTTCGAAGTACCTGTTGGTGAAAATGATAAAATCGATATCCCTGTAGATGGAAAAATTGAAGCGTTGCTTGATCATCAAGCGAATCAAAATAAAAAAGCTGATTTTGAAGAAGAAATTATAGAAGACGAAGGGCTACAGTTCGTCGCGCGCTTTCAAGACTTAGAACATTTAATTTCCTTAAGTCACCATTTAGAGTTAGATGATATCATCAACAGCATGTACGTGTTTGAAGGGAAATATTATTTATACGTTGAGTTTACAGATGATGAAGACTTTGTAGCTGAAATTGATAACATTTTAAGTATCATTTTAGAATATGCAAATGAATCAAATGTAACAGTTCATCGTTTAATGGAATATGGAAAAGAATTAATCAGTGAAAATGCACTTGAACAAGTAAAACAGTATTTTCCTTTACGATAATAGCAGCCGATTTCATGTATATGAAATCGGTCTTTGTTTTGTCCTCTTTTTTGGAAAAGCTCTCCGCTCATATCGAACAGTATAGGTAGAAAAAGCAGGCGGCTGTTTCCTACACGGGAAAGTGTAGTGTTAAAATACCAAGTTTGAGGATAATAACAGTATAGAAACCTGTTATGAATGATGAAAGATTGGTTTTAGGATAGGTGAAAACAAGTTGAAAAATAGATTACAGCTTTTAATTTTTGTTGTTGGTATTATTGCCTTGCTTTATTTTACAAAAGGGTATTGGGACGGTAAATTTATTGGCGTGCTAAGTATCTTAATTACGATTAGTGTTGTTTTCATCGGTCTTGTTATTTCATTAGAAAACCGTCATCCAACTCAAACGCTAACGTGGCTCGTAGTATTAGGCGGTTTTCCAGTAATAGGGTTCTTTTTTTATTTGTTATTTGGACGCAATACGCGAAAACGGCGTTTATTTGCTAAAAAAGCAAAGCTGGATGAACAGGTGCTTTTAAAGATGGAAAGAGATTCTGGTATATTAGAAAATCACTTTGAACAGTTGGGCACCAGTAGGAAGCAAATGCTGAAGCTAGCCGTGAGGCTTGGCAAGAGTCCCATTTCTTTTTCTTCAGATACGCGCGCATTGACGAATGGAAAAGAGACATTTCACGAAATTATGGAATCTTTAAAGCATGCAAGGCATCATATCCATTTAGAGTATTACATCGTACGACATGATCACTTAGGAGAACAAATTAAAGATATTTTAATTCAGAAAGTACAAGAAGGAGTTTATGTACGTTTCTTGTATGATGCCGTGGGCAGTTTTCAGCTTTCACCGCATTATATTCATGAGTTAAGAAACGCGGGCGTAGAAATGATTCCGTTCTTGCCGGTGAGACTTCCATTTCTCAATAATAAAATCAACTTCCGTAATCATCGTAAAATTGTAGTCATTGATGGAACAATTGGATTTGTAGGAGGTTTGAACATTGGTGATGAATATCTCGGAAAAAGTCGGCATTTTGGCTTTTGGAGAGATACTCATTTGATGGTGAAGGGTGAGGCAGTCCGTTCATTACAGCTTATTTTCTTACAAGACTGGTATTATATGACAGGGCAGACAATGCTTACTCAAACGTATCTATCGCCGGATTTAATTGACATTGATATGGAAAAGTGCGGCGGTGTTCAAATGATTGCCGGCGGACCAGACCGTGAGTGGGAAATTATTAAACACTTATTTTTTTCGATGATTACGTCTGCGAAAGAGTCCATTTGGATTGCTTCTCCTTACTTCATACCTGATGAAGATATTTTTACTTCTCTCAAAGTAGCTGCTTTAAGCGGTATAGATGTAAGGCTTCTTGTACCTCAGAAGCCCGATAAAAAAATTGTTTTTCATGCATCACGCTCTTATTTTCCTGAGCTGCTAGAAGCAGGTGTGAAAATTTACGAGTATAAAAAAGGATTTATGCACAGCAAGATTGTGATTGTTGATAGAGAAATTGCCTCTATTGGAACAGCTAACATGGATATGAGAAGCTTTCATCTGAATTTTGAAGTAAATGCTTTTTTATATCGCACAGCTAGTACCCAAAAGCTCGTATATGAATATATGCAAGATTTAGAAGAAACGAGTGAGCTTCACTTTAAAGACTTTGAAAAGCGGCCATTTATACAGCGGCTGTTTGAATCAACAGCTCGTTTGCTTTCACCGCTATTATAATCGCTGTAAACCACATTGCGTATGCTGCAATGTGGTTTTTTTCTGAAAGAAAAGGGTTTAGTAGAAAGGTGTCGAATACAAGGATATAGCTCGCTACTATAGGAAGGAGAAATGTACGATTGTTAGTTGCCCGAACAGAAGAAGGCCTCATTTCACTAGCTCAGCGCTTTTCGCTTGAACAGCTTAAGCTGTGGAAAAAAGAAAAGCAGTTCTACTGTCCCTCTTGTCAATCCCCTGTACAGTTAAAGGTAGGTACAAAAAAAATCCCTCATTTTGCTCACCTGAAAAAAACGTGCGTCGCTCAGCATGAAGGTGAAACAGATTATCATCTTGACGGAAAGCGAAAGCTGTTTCACTGGTTTAGTTCTCATCTTGAAGTCGAGTTAGAAAGGTACCTTCCTGACATTATGCAGCGTCCAGATCTTCTTATAGATACCCCTTCGCAAAAATATGCAATCGAATTTCAATGTGCGTCCTTATCTTCCTCAGTGCTAACCAAACGTTCTATTCATTATGAGAAAGGAAATTATATGCCTCTTTGGATTATGGGAGCAAAAAGAATGAAACGCTTATCCACTTATATGTATCAACTTTCTTTTCAAGAGTGGCAGTTTCTCACTCTTTCCGATTATACGCCCACACTTCTTTATTTTTCACCTTCTACTAATCAGCTGTTGAAACTTGAACACCTTATGCCTTTTTCATCTCAAATTTGTTATGCACAGCTTGTCGTGCTCTCTCCTCACGAGCATACCTTTCATGATCTTTTTTCTACACATACACAGCCTCAATTTTTCTCTTCATGGGTAAAGAAAAAGAAGGCATGGAGAACGCATTATATCCTCTATCCTAATCAGAAGCTTCAGCCTTTTTTACACGCTCTTTATGAAAACAATATTCCTCCTTCTCATATTCCAGCAGAAGCGGGCATGCCGCTGCCTTCTTTATACATGATTGAAACGTCTGCTACTATATGGCAAACGTGGCTGCTTCTTGATTTAATGCAGCAGAAGCAGGTAGGGGATTTAGTTACAGAAAAAGAGTTATGCAGGCTATGGCTCTACAGAATTCATCAGAGGCATATTGTGTTTCGGTCTTTGCCGATGGCCCCTGTTGCTGTGGAACAGCCCTTGTTTGAGTATATAGAGGTATTATGCCGGTTAGGGATACTAACGTCTATAACTTCTGGGTTATACAAAATCAGAAGGCCTTATACGATTCCAAAGCAAACATCCGATGCTTTTTTAGAAGATGGACAGATGATGAAAAAGTGGTTAAATCAAGCAAAAGAAGTGACATAACCACTGAAAATCAGTACGCTTAAGAAAGAATCCTTTTTTCAAAAGCGTACTGACTTTTGATTAATTCTTTTAAAACAACATACAATAACCAAAGAAATAAAAAGGATTCGCCTTAGAAAAAGCGAACAGTTATAGACAGGTAGAAAAAGATGGAGGGATGACCATGAGTGAACAATCAAAAGTAAAAAAGTTACCAAGTAGAAGCGAGATAAAAGTAGAAGATACGTGGAAACTAGAGGATATTTTTGCTTCAGATGACGCATGGGAAAAAGAATTTGAAGAAGTAAAAGCTCTTATTCCAAAAATGGAAAAATTCAAAGGGAAACTTGGAGAGTCCGCTCAAACTTTATACGACGCTCTTCAAGAGCAAGATGAGCTCACAATGCGCGTTAGTAAACTTTATACATATGCTCATATGCGCTACGATCAAGATACCACTAATTCTTTTTATCAAGGGTTAAATGATCGTATCAAAACACTTTATACTCAAATTGCAAGTGCACTATCTTATGTAACACCAGAAATTTTGTCTATTGAAGAATCAAAAATTAAACAATACATGGCGGAACATAAAGAGCTAAAGTTATATGCTCATGCATTAGATGAAATTACTCGCGAACGTCCGCACATTTTATCAGAAAGCGAAGAAGCGCTTCTGGCTCAGGCTTCTGAAGTATTAGGATCTTCAAGCAACACGTTTGGAATGTTAAACAACGCGGATTTAGAATTTCCTTCTATTAAAGACGAAAATGGAGAAGAAGTAGAAATTACGCACGGACGCTATATTCGTTTTTTAGAAAGTAGCGATCGCCGCGTACGAGAAGAAGCGTTTAAAGCGGTGTACGAAACGTACGGTAAATTTAAAAATACGTTTGCAAGTACATTAAGCGGCACGGTGAAGAAAGATAATTTTAGCGCCCGCGTTCGTCACTATAATTCAGCTCGTCACTCAGCTCTTAGCACAAATAATATCCCAGAAGAAGTATACGATAACTTAGTTAAAACAGTGAACGATAATTTGCATTTATTGCATCGATATATTGATTTACGTAAGAAAGTATTGGGAATTGAAGAGCTTCATATGTATGATCTCTATACGCCTTTAGTAAAAGACGTAAAAATGGAAGTAACGTATGAGGAAGCAAAAGATTATATTTTAAAAGGTCTGAAACCACTAGGGGAAGACTACCTTAATGTGTTAAAAGAAGGATTTGAAAATCGTTGGGTAGATGTTCATGAGAACAAAGGCAAGCGAAGCGGTGCTTATTCTTCAGGAACGTACGGCACCAATCCTTATATCTTAATGAACTGGCAGGATAATGTAAATAACTTGTTTACACTAGCCCATGAATTTGGCCATTCTGTACACAGTTATTACACAAGAAAAACGCAGCCATATCCTTATGGAGATTATTCAATCTTTGTGGCAGAAGTAGCTTCCACGTGTAATGAAGCGCTTCTAAACGATTATTTACTAAAAACGATTGATGATGAAAAGCAGCGTTTGTACTTACTTAACCATTATTTAGAAGGGTTCCGCGGTACGGTATTCCGTCAAACGATGTTTGCTGAATTTGAGCACGATGTGCACGTGCGTGCTCAAAACGGAGAGCCGCTTACACCTGAATTATTAACAAAATTATATTATGACTTAAATAAAAAATATTTTGGAGACAACTTAGTAATTGACGAAGAGATTGGGTTAGAATGGGCTCGTATTCCGCATTTCTACTACAATTACTACGTTTATCAATATGCTACAGGATTCAGTGCAGCAGCGGCATTAAGCAAGCAAATCCTTGAAGAAGGAGATGCAGCTGTTGAGCGCTATGTAGGTTTCTTAAAGTCAGGAAGCTCCGATTATCCAATTGAAGTGTTGAAAAAAGCAGGAGTGGACATGACAACATCTCAGCCTATCGAAGAAGCGCTAGCCGTATTTGAAGAGAAATTAACGGAAATGGAACGTTTATTAAATCAATAAAATTAAAATGAAGCAGGAGCTGTATCCTGCTTCATTTTTTAAATCCCCGAAATTTGTTGTGATTGTTAAGCAATGTAAAAATAATAAGAATAGCTAAAAATAAGAGAGGGCCTGCGATAATGAAAGGAACAAGCTGCATAAGAGATAAAATATAGAATAAAAAAGAAAACAAAAGAATCACAACCCCTAGAGTAATTCCAGCAATTTTCATAGTTAACACCTCTACTAAAAGCATAATTGGTTGTACTATATGAGTGAATCTGGCTGTTTATGAAGTTTTTTTTATAAAAAAGTGAATAAAATTGAAAAAAGGGGTTGCCAAAAGTCGACATAATTTGCTATAGTATTAATCGTGAAGTTTATCACAAAACAAACATATACCCCTTTGTTTGACCGTGAAAAATTTCTCCCATCCCCTTGTTGTCTTAAGACAAACGAAAAGACTTGGCGAAAGCCAAGTCTTTTTTGTGTAGTTGATGCTTAGGATAAGCATCAACATTTAATAATTAACAGCTCTTTTCAGTACTTCTCCAAAAGGTTCCATATTTGACAGGAACTCTTTCAACAACCTGCTGAAGCTGAAGTTTTTTCAATTCTTTTTCAGCCTCTTCTAATGATAAACCATACACAACTGCAACTTCTTTTGAAGCAACAAATTGAAAATAGCTTAAAAATGAACGAAGAGGCGGAAGACAAGCTGGATCTGGGTCAATTTCTAACATCTCTTTAATGATGTGTACATATGTTTCGTACGAATAGTATCCTGATATCTTAATGCCTTCTTCTTCAACTTTTTCGTTAAAGAACACAAGAGTTGGAATCTCATCGACATCCATTTCCGATGTGATTTTTAAATCACATTGAAAAGCCTTCGCAGCGTAATCTGAATGCAAATCTTTTACAAATTCATTAACATCTAGCCCCACATGTTTTGCACATTGTATTAAGACAGATTCTTCTGTAACATTTTGTTTTTCTAAAAATACTACTTCTTGAAGTCTTCTCAAAAAGCGAATGCCCTGTTTCTTTCCTTGCAGCCCGGCCGCTTTAATTGCAATTGATGCAGCGTAAGGAGTATCGATGGGGTTTTCAAGCCACAGGTTGCCGTCACATGACATGCCGGAGCGGCTTCCAGTTTTCTCCCACGATTTTGCAATATGTTCAAATCTCTGCTGTGCTCCAATATTTAATTGCTGCAAGTTTCCGCCAAGCACATGCTTGAGGGATAACAGCTGACCATATTCTATTTGTAACTTCTTTAGAATAGGCTCGAGTGCCCAGCACTCTGGACAAAGAGGGTCAACAAATACATAGATTTCAAGCGGTTTTTTATTTGAACCTTGACAAAGCTGATGCAAGGATGGGTATTGGCTGTTTAGATTACTCAATGTGAAAATCCTTTCTCATCTGTCTGTTCCGGTGAATTAATCATGTGTTGGGCAGTTAAAATAAGACGATGATAAAGTTCATCTCTCTCAGGGCCTTCTAAATTAATTTCGTCCATTGCTTCATGCATACACGTCAGCCAGGCTTTGGCTCTTGACGGTGTAATTTCAAAAGGAAGATGCCTAGCTCTCAGCATAGGGTGACCATGCTCTTCAGTGTATAGCGAAGGCCCTCCTAAATATTGTGTCAGAAATTGCTTTTGCTTTCGTGCTGTTTCTGTTAAATCATCAGGAAAAATTGGCGCGAGCTCAGGATGTTGTCCAACGCGTGTATAAAAAGCATCAACAAGTTTTGAAATCGTATGTTCACCGCCTAATAATTCGTAAGGGGAGTGGATTTTTTCTCTCATGTTGATAACTCCTTTGTTATAAGAAATATACGTCTTAACTCTTTGGTGTTTTTTACTTTCCTTAATTTTAGCAGTGTCATTTCGTTAACTCAAACTATCCGCTTACTTCTTCTACTGGAAAAGAGATAAAGTGGAATTTTACATAAGAAAAGTCTATGATGCTGTGGCGAATCACTTAGTATGAGAAACAAAGGAATCCTTTCACAAACGTTTCCTTCTATTTATATAGTGTAACCTCGACAAACTACAGTCATTCCATGGTCGAGTCGCGAATGATTGGACTCTTTTACACGAGATAAGAAGACATAATTTTATTTACATATTTTTGCGTTTCTTGAAAAGGAGGTACTCCGCCGTATTTATCGACATTACCAGGTCCAGCATTGTAGGCTGCCAACGCTAATTTCACGTTTCCGTCGTATTTATCTAACATTTGTCGAAGATATTTGGCTCCTCCAAATACATTTTGCTTGGAGTCATACGGATCTTCTACACCAAGAGCTTTAGCGGTTGCTGGCATTAGCTGCATAAGCCCAGCCGCTCCGACAGAACTTTTGGCAGAGGGATTAAAATTTGACTCTTGTTTAATAACAGAACGAATAAGTTTAGGATCCAGCTGGTAGCGTGCAGCTGCTTCATTAATTATCGTTTGTACATCCTGAGAACTGGCCTTTGCCGTTTCGTTTTTTTGTACAGGTAAGGTAGCAGTTGAAGCGGCTGCCTTATCTGAAGAAGAAACAGATGGCTGGGATTGCGTTTGAACCGCTGTAGCTGGAAACATCTGCGCTGCCTCCAAGTAAAGGTTGGTACTCATTTGAGGCTCTTGATTGACGTAGTCTTGAAAAAGCTGAGCAAATACAGAGAGTAAAGTTGTACCAAGCATCACGTTAGCTGTTGGCAGCTGGTTGTTAACTGAAAATGGCTGAGTTCCAGGAAATTGAACGGAAGACATGTAATGGTTAATATTCATGCTCATGAATTTACTCTCCATCCATTAACGTATACTTTCGCTTGTAAAACCGTCGAATTTTGTTTTCCGTTGGTTTCTTTTTAATATCAAGCTCCGTAAGCAATTGCTCAAAATATTTTGCCCCTTCATTGGCATCGGTTACTTCGTATTCGAGTTCATAGTCCTCAGCACCTAGATAAAAGCTATGATCGAGTACAAGTAACCCGTTCTTATATGGAATTTCTGCTCGACTTGTACGCAAAGTGCCAAAATAAGTTAGCGCATGGCTATCAACTTGTAAATCAGTAATAAGCTGTTGAATTGTTGACGGAATCTTGGCACTGCCATCTAGCAATTCTTTAGCTTGTTCATTTGTTAGTGCTTCATGTGTTTCTAAAAGACCCTCTTGATGAGGCTGTTTGAGCGTGAGAACGAACTTACCTTTTTTGCTTCGAATTCGCAGGGCAGCCCCGCAGTCTTTTAATGAGAAAGCAGGTGTATCAAAATAGTGGTTTTCTTGAGAAACAAACTGATCTTCAGTTAATTGAAAGTGTGAGCGGAGACGATCAAACTCTTCTTTCGTTACTATATTTTTAAATTCAATTTCAATTTCTTGTTTCAATGAAATCATCCTTTTAATTTAGGTCTTTTAGTAAGGCACTTTACATCTTAATTTATCACACTTTTTGAGACAGTAAAACTACATTTACTAACAGGAATATCCAGATGGGGAACTTGGAAAATGAAGAAATACGGATTGTTTAGGTTTTACCTTTATTAAACGTTCCTGGAATGTGTTAAAATAGTAACGAATTGTATAGTTGGAAGGAGTTTATTTATGCACAATCGAATTGACATCACTACCTGTGTGATGAAATCAAATGAATTACATTTAAAAGCAGACCCTATTGAGACGAAAATTGAACAATTGGAAGATACAAAACAAATGCTTGTTGACTCAGATAACATGTCATTTGTATATGTTGTAGATATTAATGATCAATTTATGTATGTTGGCCTTAGTGACAATATTTGGGCGAATTTAAAGCACGTCTTACATAAAGATATGAAAGTATTTTTAGAAATTAACAAGGAAGTAATTGAGCTATCAGCCGTTAAAGAAGAGCTGTCTTATCTCATCAGTAACATCGAAGGAAATGTGAATTATGGAGACGAGATGGTAGCAAGAGTAGAGGAAGTTTTTTTAGATAAAGAAAATAAGTAACAGAGAGAAAAGAGGGGGGTGTTATTAATGATCAGGCATTGGGATTTATTTTTAGCACCGTATAAACAAGCCGTTGAAGAACTTAAGGTGAAGTTAAAAGGAATTCGTTCACAGTATGATATGAAGTCTACGCATTCACCTATTGAGTTCGTGACGGGACGAGTAAAGCCTGTCGCCAGTATTTTGGATAAAGCGACTCGAAAAGGAATTTCTCTCGATCGCTTAGAGGAAGAGATGCAGGACATTGCGGGACTCCGTATGATGTGTCAATTTACGGACGATATTAAAGCGGTCGTAGAGCTCCTGCGTCAGCGAACAGACTTTGAATTGATTGAAGAAAGAGATTATATTCTTCATAAAAAAGAAAGCGGCTATCGTTCATATCATGTGGTCGTATGTTATCCTGTTCAAACAATTAAAGGTGAAAAGAAAATTTTAGTGGAAATTCAAATTCGTACACTGGCTATGAATTTTTGGGCTACAATTGAGCATTCTTTAAATTATAAGTACAGCGGGAAATTTCCTGAGAATATCAAAAAGCGACTTCAGCGTGCTTCTGAAGCGGCTACTCAGCTCGATGAAGAAATGTCTCAAATACGAGGTGAGATTCAAGAAGCTCAGGCTATTTTCTCACGAAAAAAAGAATCGGCGGAAGAATCTTAGTTATGACTCAGCAACAGCTTTGTACATTGGATGGATAGGGGGAGAGAATTAGGTGGAGAAAATAAAATTTGCTATTACATCAAAAGGCAACCAAATATCAAATACGCTTATGCAAAAAATGAAAACGTATTTATTAGATTTTCATTTAGAATATGATGAAAACCAGCCTGATATTGTAGTGTCAGTAGGAGGGGATGGAACGCTTCTCTATGCGTTTCACCGCTATCGAAACCGACTTGACAAGACGGCTTTTATTGGGGTTCATACCGGCCATTTAGGTTTTTACGCAGATTGGACACCTGATGAGATTGAGAAGCTGGTGATTGCTATTGCAAAGACACCCTATCAGATTGTAGAGTATCCACTGCTCGAAGTGATTATTCGCTACACAAACGGTGGACGCGAAGCTCGATACTTAGCGCTGAATGAATGTACGGTAAAAAGTGTAGAAGGTTCTTTAGTAATGGATGTGGAAATTAAAGGGCAGAGATTTGAGACATTCCGAGGAGACGGCCTTTGCGTATCCACTCCCTCGGGAAGTACAGCTTACAACAAATCCCTGGGAGGCGCGATTTTACATCCTTCGCTTCAAGCTATTCAAATTGCTGAAATGGCTTCTATTAACAATCGAGTGTTCCGTACGATAGGTTCTCCATTGGTTCTTCCTGGACATCATACAGCGCTGTTAAAGCCTGTCAACGACGCAGACTTCCAAATTACCATTGATCATTTAACTCTTTTACATAAAGATGTAAAGTCGATTCAATTTCGGGTAGCAAGCGAAAAAATTCGATTTGCTCGCTTTCGTGCGTTTCCTTTCTGGCAGCGTGTCAGAGACTCTTTTGTATGTGATGATTAAAGGCAGGGAAGAGAATGAAACAAGTTTTTACGTTGAGTTGGACCGTAGATCATTCTTTCGAGGGTGTAGCGGTTCGTGAATTTTTAAAAGAACATGATATTTCCAAAGCTTCTCTGACGGACATTAAGTTCAGAGGAGGAGCAATTGAAGTAAATGGGAAGCATGCAACGGTTCGATATATTCTGCAAAAAGGTGACGAAATCAAGGTGGCGTTTCCACCAGAAAAAGCAAGTGAAAGTCTTCTTCCTAAAGCTATACCTTTGGATATTGTATACGAAGATGAGTATATATTAGTTTTGAATAAGCAGCCAAACATGCCAAGTATACCTTCTCGAGAACATCTAACGTGGTCACTAAGTAATGCTGTGCTCTATTATTATGAGAAAAATAACATTAACTCGACTGTTCATCTTGTAAATAGGTTAGACCGAGACACATCTGGGCTGCTTATTGTTGCCAAACATAGGCATGTTCATTACTTATTCTCTAAAGCACAAAAAGAACATGAAATTAAACGCGTGTACCGAGCTTTTGTTCATGGTAAGCTTGTTGGCAAAGAAACGATAGAGGCACCGATTGGCCGAAAAGAGTCAAGTATCATCGAACGGGAAGTAAGAGAAGGTGGGCAATTTGCTATTACACACTATACGGCGCTTCGTCAGTATTCTTCTTTTACAGAAGTTGCTCTTTCGCTTGAGACGGGGAGAACTCACCAAATTCGTGTTCATATGGCTTATAAAGGATATCCACTGCTTGGAGATACCTTATATGGCGGAACGAATCATCTTATTTCTCGTCAAGCTCTTCACAGCTATGAACTCACTTTTTTTCATCCTTTTTTACAAAAAACGTTGTCTTTTACAGCACCTTTGCCGCCAGATATGCAGAAACTTCAAATCGTAAGATAAAAGTCGCTTTTTAAATGAAAAGCGACTTTCTTTTTACACGAAGTGATTAAATTTTTCCTCTACATAAGGCATAGATGAAGGCACTGATATAATATTCCTTTCAGGATACTGAAACGCCGTTAAAGCCCCTCCAAAAACTGCGCCTGTATCAATATTAATGGTATTATGAATTTTTCTAGCTTTTACTACGGGTGTATGCCCATACACGATAAACGGTTTTCCGTTATAATGTTGGGCCCAATCCCGTCGGACAGGCATGCCGTTTAGATGCTTTTCACCCGTAATGTCTCCGTATAGCACAAAGGTTTTTACTTTTTTATCCGTTCTGCCGATGTATTCAGCTTTAAGACCGGCGTGAGCAATAATTAATTGATTTTGATCAAGCTGCACATATAGAGGTGATTGCTCATAAAGCTCAATAAACTTTTTTTTAATGAATTTCTGTTCTCTTGAAGGCAAGGCTTCGTACTCAGCAACGGTCGTTTCTAACCCATGAGTAATTTGCACTTTGTTACCGCAAAAGAAGCGATATAGCTTATTACAGTGATTGCCTGGACAGTAGTAAGCTTGCTGATGCTTGATTACAAGTGACCATACGAGCTCAATCACTTTTAGTGAATGAGGTCCTCGGTCTGTTAAATCACCTACAAATCCAAGGCGCCGTCCGTCAGAGTGGACAGGAATCCCGTCTTGCCACTCATACCCAAGTTTTTCTGTTAACGCTTTTAATTCATCATAACATCCATGGATATCGCCTATTATATCTACTTTCATCTTTTATCCACATCCTTAAAAGGTTTTTCCTTTGACGATATAAAATTACCCTTATATGGAGCAAACTATGTGTAGAACTTATATATTATTGGGAAAAGAGTAAAGAGCTATGAGTTGAAAAAAAACAAAATTCATCATAAAGTTAAATGAGTTTTGTGCGACAGGGAGGTTGAAGACATGACAGATTCAATTGAAAAAGAAGAAAAAGCATGGTTCGCCGAACATTTATTATCACTTCTAGAAAAAAATGAAATCGATGCATTTCGTGAAGAATTTTTACATATGCATACGTATGACCAAGCTCAATTTTTTGAAGAATTAGATGAGCCTTCTAGGTTTGCGCTGTACGAGATGTTATCTCCGGAAGAAATGGCGGATATCTTTGAAAATGTAGAGATACGAGAAGAAGATTATCAAGAAATTCTCTCAGAAATGCATCCCAATTTTGCAGCAGACATGCTGTCGGAAATGTCGGCGGATGATGCCGTTGACGTATTAAATGAATTGGATAAAGAACAAGTGGCGAGCTATTTAACGATTATGGATGAAGAAGCAGCCGATGAAATTAAAGAGCTGCTTCATTACGAGGAATATACCGCTGGAAGTATTATGACGACTGAGTTTGTGGCCATTCGTGAAAATCAAACCGTACATTCAGCTATGCACATTCTACGCAGGGAAGCTCCAGAAGCGGAAACGATTTATTATGTATTTGTTATTGATGAACAAAAGCATCTAGCAGGTGTTATTTCTCTTCGTGATTTAATTATAGCAGATGAAGATACGATGATAAGCGAAGTTATGAATGAACGAGTTGTATCCGTGTCAGTAGCAGAAGACCAAGAAGAAGTTGCGCGCATTATGCGCGATTACAACTTTCTTGCGCTTCCAGTTGTTGATTTTCAGCAGCATCTTCTAGGGATTATTACGGTTGATGATGTGATGGATGTTCTTGATGAAGAGGCATCGGATGACTATTCTAAATTAGCCGGTATTAGTGATGTAGATGATACGATTGACCACAATCCCTTAGTAGCGGCCAAAAAGAGGCTGCCTTGGCTGATCATTTTGCTGTTTTTAGGAATGATGACAGCGAGTTTAATTGGACGTTTTGAAGATACGTTGAATCAAGTAGCTATTTTAGCTGTATTTATACCTTTAATTGGCGGTATGGCTGGTAATACAGGAACACAGGCACTAGCCGTTGCGGTTCGCGGACTGGCGACGGGAGAAATCGAAGAAGAAAGCAAATTTAAGCTGTTAATCCGAGAAGCAGCTACCGGAATGATTACGGGCGCATCATGTGGACTTTTAGTTGTATTAATTGTTTATATTTGGCAGGGAGATCTGATTTTAGGCGCTTTGGTAGGCGTCTCTGTATTTTCAACATTGATTGTGGCTACACTAGCAGGAGCGTTTATCCCGCTTCTCATGCACAGATTCAAAATTGACCCTGCAGTCGCATCAGGACCATTTATTACAACGATCAATGATCTTATCAGTATTTTAATTTACTTCGGTCTAGCCACAACATTTATGAGTTATTTAAAATAATGAAGGGACTTTGGAATTCGACATGAGTAATCATGTCGGATTTTCATTATCAGTTCATATAGTTGACAGAGAACCTTCAAGCTTTTATGATTAACCTTTAATTTTGAATACTAACGTCTTCGTTTTATAAATAGCGAAGGTAAAAGGAGGGGAATCTAATGGAACAGCACGCGTCCTTTACATCACTTGTTATCGTCATTAGTTTGGCCTTTTTAACGCCTATACTGTTGCATCGGTTTAAACTCAACATTATACCTGTAGTCGTAGCTGAAATTATTATGGGATTAATTATAGGGAAAAGTGGTTTTGACCTTGTGGAGCAGGATATGTGGCTTGAAACACTTTCCACTTTAGGCTTTATCTTTTTGATGTTTTTAAGTGGTTTGGAAATTGATTTTTCTGCTTTTGCTGGAGGAAATTCAAAAGACAAAAAGGCATCAGGAGCGAAGGTGCCAAATGCTTTTTCCATTTCTATACTAGTGTTTGCAGCTATCTTTGCGGTTTCACTATTTTTGTCCTATGTTTTTGTATGGACCGGTTTTATTGATAATGCCTTTTTGATGACGCTTATTATTTCTACCATTTCACTAGGAGTAGTAGTGCCGACTTTAAAAGATGCACAGATTATGAAAAAGCCAATTGGACAAACCATTTTATTGATTGCGGTTATTGCGGACTTAGTCACGATGATTTTACTAGCCGTATTTGCTTCCGTCTATGATAAATCAGGAAATAGCAATACATGGTTGATTTTAATTTTATTTGGAGTAGGAGTGATTTTATACTTCATAGGGAAGCAGTTTAAAAACCGATCGTTTCTTGAGACAATGTCTAAAGGTACAATTCAAATCGACACGCGCGCCGTATTTGCACTCATTATCATTCTAGTGGGCCTTTCGGAGTCAATTGGTGTTGAAAACATTTTAGGCGCTTTTTTAGCGGGATCACTCGTTTCGCTTCTTGCGCCTAATAAAAACTTAGTTCATAAATTAGATTCGTTTGGCTACGGTTTTTTAATTCCTATCTTTTTTGTGATGGTAGGAGTGAAGCTTGACGTTTGGTCATTGTTTAGTGATAAAAAAGTGCTGATTTTAATGCCTTTATTATTCATTGCATTATTAATATCCAAGCTAGTTCCAGCGTTAATCTTAAGAAAATGGTATGATATGAAAACCGTTTTGGCATCGGGTTTTCTTTTAACATCGACTTTATCACTCGTTATTGCGGCAGCAACGGTTGGTGAAAATATTGGTGTGATTGATTCACAAATGTCCGGTGCGCTGATTTTGGTGGCGATTATTACATGTATTATTACACCTATTATCTTTAGAAAGCTGTTTCCAAAGCCAGAAATCAGTGATAGAAAGCTGAAGGTTAATATGCTTGGTGCAAATCAATTTACACTCCCGGTTATTCGAGAAATGGATCTTGATTTATATGATGTGACGATTTATCATCCTACTCAGGACAAAATTGAAAACCGTACGTCGGATTCCATTTTTAATATCGTCGACATCGATGGATATAGTAAGGAAACGTTAAGAAGTATGGGGATTTTAGATGCGGATGTATTAGTTGTAACAACAGGGGAAGAAGAAAGAAATAGCGACATTGCTCTATTTGCAAAAGAGTATGGTACAGAACGGGTGATTGCCCGCGTAGAAAGTCCTGTCTTAGATGAAAAGATGAAAGAAAATAACATTGAAGTTTTTTCTGTGCTGTTATCTACAACGGCATTGCTAAAAGCTTTAATCGAATCGCCAAATATTTTAAATATCTTAACGAATCAAGAAACAGCACTTTATCAAATTAATATGCGTAACCCTAAATACGAGGGGGTAGAGCTTCGTAAGTTCCCGTTTACAGGAGATGTGATTTTTGTTCGAATCTTCAGAGGTAAAGATTCTATTGTACCTCATGGCGATACAGAGCTTGAATTTGATGATCGTTTGATTGTAACGGGGTCTCGTTCGTATGTGAATGAATTGCGTATGCTTCTTGAGTATAAAATTAGATAAAGGTATTTAGATGGATTTAGTTTTCTACCTGAATGAATGAGAGGAAGAGACTGAGACAAAAGTATTTTAGCTCAAGTGAAAAACGAACCACTGATCAACATGTTTGATTAGTGGTTCGTTTTTTTTGTTGTTTTGAAAATAAGTTTCATCTGTTTAGCTCTTTCTAGCAGTTGATTGGAGGGCAAGACGAAGACTCCTGCGGGAAAAGCGGAACAGATGAGACCCCGCAGGAGCGCAAGCGACGAGGAGGCTCATTGGCCGCCCGCGGAAAGCGAAGTCTTGCACGGAAATCAACGGCGGTGTAACAAGCGGGCAGCTCATGTATCCTATTTATGCGTCTTTAGATTGAATTAATTTAGTTATATCTCAACTTCTTTTGTGGTATTTTCCTAAATTATATAAAAAAGTATAGTGCTGCTTTTATTTCTAAAAAGGCTACTGCAAAAAAATAAACAAGTTTTTCCGTGTGCAAGCATACATTTTTAAAAGAACGATAACAAGCAATTGGAGGTATGCTTCATGACTAACTCAAAATCTAAGTCAGAAGAAAATGAGCCGCTAATGTACATTATCCAGCCAAACGCTACGCAAAACCAGCGTTCTATGCAATATTATTTTAGTTCAAAACAGCAAGACAATAAAGGAATAGAGAAAGAGCATGTGTTAAAAGAAGAGCCCAGCTTTTCTTCTATTCAAGAAGTCAAAGAGCCTGACGTAGAAAAATTGGAAGAGATTAAGAATGAAAAAAAGGAAGAGCGTTCAATTGTTCCCGTGGATATACCGCAATCAGAGAATAAAAAGCCAAATAAAATGTTTCAGTCTATGACGATTAAAGAAAAAGTTGAATTTCTATGCAGCTTCCCGCCTCATATGTCTCAGCCAATTTGTGAAATTACGTGCCAAAATCAAAAATATATAGGAACAATTTTAGAATTAAAAGAAGGAAGTTTATACGTAAGCGTTCCTCCTAATAAAGAGAAAACAGTATTGACATTTCATGATATTCAAACCATATCTATCGTTAAAATTTAAGTAATTTTAAAAGCTAACAGTGAAAAAGCACGTTAGCTTTTATTTTCATAAGTTTGTGAATGTACGGAGGAATGAAGATGACATGGATTTATCTAACGCTATTTATCTTTGCAACGTTTCGACTTACTCGTCTAATTGTTTTTGATAAAATTACGGCTTTTATTCGGAAGCCGTTTCACAAAATTGTAGAAGATCAAGATGAACAAGGAAATACAGTAACGTACCTAGAGATAAAAGGGAAGGGGCTGCAAAGGTGGATTGGAGAACTGCTCAGCTGCTATTGGTGTACAGGCATATGGTGTGCAGTAGGGATTTATTTTAGTTATGTAGCGGTTCCACATATTGCTATTCCCATTATTACGATCTTAGCTATTGCAGGGTGTGCAGGAATTATAGAATCTTTTATGAAATAAATGGACGAGTTAAAAGACATATTGATCGTCAATATGTCTTTTAATGATTAAGGGAAATTTAGCACAACTTTATTTAAAAAAGGAATACCTTCCTGCCACTCTTCACTATAGAAAAAGCCTTCTAGAATAAACGAAGTCGTATCAGTGGAGAGAGGAATGACTACTTGAAAAGAGTCAAATAGTAATTTGCCTTTGGGCTTTAATACTGTTTGCTTAATGGGTTTAATCCAATATTCACCGTCATTTTGAATTTTTTCGTTCCATTTTGGATGAGCGTAGCGCCATTCTAAAGAAGAAGAGGGGATACTAGAAGCTTCAATATCTTTTTCATCAATGATCTTCCCGCTTAACATAGCAGAAGCAGTAGGCTTCATTTTTAAGCAAAGTGTTGGAGAGTATAAAGTACTGCTCGTTTGATTTTGAATAATTACGTTGCCGAACATCATCAGCTCGCTTTCATCTTGTTCTGGCAGCAGTATGGAATGTTGGAAGAAACAGAGGATATCGCTTTTTTCGAACCTTTCTATGGGTTTTTCTACAATCTTTTCAATTACTTTCTCCACGATTTTTTCTTCAATAACGGGCTGTTTCCTTGAAGCTTTTTCTCGAAACGCTTCGGCAATAATTTTTTGTTCGGAAAGCTCGTTTCTCAGTAGATCCAGTTCTTTTTCTAATTCTTCAATTTCTACTTCTTTTTCAGATGTAGAAAGCGTCTCAGCGTGTTTCTTTTTCCAAAACGATGTATTTTCTTTTTCTCGCTCTAAAGCTCGTTCATAGCTTTTTAGTTGGTTTTGCACGTTTCGAATTTCTGATTTATAGTGTATGAGCTTTTGTTTTAATTGAGTTAGATCATCTTTAGGGGAAGGGGAGTTACGACTCATCTAGTAGTCTCCTTTCCTGCTGAGCTATAAATTAACCTGGTCGTTAGAGCTGCCCATAGCAGTTTTATTTATATGTATGCAGAAAGCGCGTAAAGGATGAAAAAAGAGGAGAAATATTCTCCTCTGGCTTTTTATCTTGTTAATCAAATTCGTGATGGTCGAAGCCTGACTCTACATCGTCTCCATCAAAATCATCGTGATGTGGTCTTCCAGGGAAAATAGCATCACATTGAGGTGGATATTCAATAGGTGAGCAGCTGCTTGTAGAAATGATTTCAGGGCGAGGGTAGCAGAAGCTTCCTTCTACTTCAACTTTAACATCTTTTTCAATTTGAACACTTAGGCATAACATAAGATCAAAGCTTAATTGCTGTAAGTGACAATCTGATAATCTGAGAGAACCGTCAGTTCCTTCAAAAGATTCAAGGTGGACAACAGGTTCTGTTCCTTCCGGGGCGCATAAATAGAATGTTTGATGTATTTTCCAAGGAATAACGCTAGATTCAACCTCATCGTGTTTGTGATGTCCATTCAATTCAATTAACTTAACTCGGTAAAAGCCGCTAATTGATAATTTTACTTCATGAAGAACAACAACTTCTCCATCTGGTAACACAATTTTTTTAGGTCTGCGACCACCGTGCGGCACAAGCTCAATCACGTTATCAAGTGCGTCTTCATCTGAAGGATCTACAGGGTGACCTTCACTATCTGTTAAAACAATTTCCACTTCTACGTCATGGCCTAAATCTTTAAGTGCTTCTTCTTCAAATAATGAAGTATCGTTCGTAAAGATTTGTGGTAAAACAACTTGACGTCTAACCCAGTCGTACACTTTAGGTACGCGGATACATAATGATTCAAAAAGTTCTGCCATTTTTAAACCTCCTAATTGTAATTGTCCTTCCTTTACGCTTTTCGTTACTAGGTATCGGACTACTATAGTGTATGAATGACCTGCTTTTATGTTCCTTAGTAAAAGCGGAATTTATCGGAATAAATCCTAGTTGGAGCGAGCATAAAAAATGAAGGAAATAATAAACTCAATTACAGCATATTCATGTTAATAAAAAGTGTTATTCATCTTTAACTGATTTTTTAGAAGCTGTGGGTTATTTATAATGGAGGAGTGAAGGGCATGAGCGAGGAAAAAACAAAACAATATATTGCTTCATTGAAGTCGGAGTTGGCTTTTTATAAAGAAGAATATCAAAAATTCAAGCACCAAGAATTTGAATATGAAGATATGAAGGAAGAGTTATTGGAATTACAGCAAAAGCATGAAGAAGAAAAAAAGAAGCTAGAGGAAAAAATAGATTGGCTTAAAGCATGCGTCAATGAACAAAAATCAAAAACCGAACAGTCTATTGTACAGTACAATCATCAAGCTCAAGGGACAATTCAAGAACTGCAAAATCGGCTGCGTGAAGTGACAGAGCAAAAGGGAGGAGAAAGACCGAGAGTGAGGAAACCAAAAAACAGCACGGATTTATTTTTGTCCCTACAGCGCAAAATGGACAAATAAGATAGAACGTCTTTCTTTAGTCCTGAATATAATGTTATAGATAGGATGCTGTGAAAAGGAGGGAAACATGATGTATTATAATTATAATCCTAATCAATACCCTCAGCCCCTGACTTATCATCCACAACCCATGACACAACAATCGGTGAAGAAAGGGCAGGCTATTCCTAAGCCAGTCCAGTACCCTTCTCCAAAACAAGGTGGTTGCGGCTGCGGTTCAAAGTTACCAAAGCGATAAGCAATAGAAGCATTGTCACTCGGACAATGCTTTTTTACATGGAGTGGAGAGAGGTGTAGAGATGCCAGATTTTTTTGATGAATTTGAACGTTTTTTTGAACAGCATATGATGGGAGAACATCGAAAGAGAATGAAAGAAGTAGAAAAAGCAGAAAATCAGATGGAACAGCAAGAGAGGAAACTGCAGCAGAATGTAAAAAGACTTGATGAGCAAGATGCTGAAGATCCGTTTGGACAATGAAATTTAATGTACACAGTTGAAAAGCCCATACAAAATCATTTGAGTGAACATACAGTATAGAGAGTAAAACAGAGGGGGTGTAATATTATGGGCTGCGGATTTGGCTACGGTGGTTGTGGTTACGGTGGTGGCTACGGCGGTGGTTTTGCGTTAATCGTTGTATTATTCATTCTATTAATTATTGTTGGTTGTGTTTGTTTTTACAATTAATCCCTTCTATGAATAAGGCACCGAAAAGTGCGGGTGAAGTTTCACTCGCACTTTATTTTTTTATTAAATGTAAAGGGCACCATCTAGGCACATGGTGCATACGATGAAGTATAAATAAAGGAGGTCATGCAAAGTGGATAATAATATGTTTAAAAATATAGAAAAGAAAACAGGCGTTAATATGAAGGATATTTTTGAACTTGCGAATTCTGTACAAAATGCTAATTTTAAAGATGAGCAAACGGTGCGTAATATTGTGAAGCGAGTAGCACAAATTGCGAATAAGCCAATTTCAAAACAAAAAGAAGAACAAATTGTTAAGGCGATTGCAAACAATAATCAATCCATTGATTTTGCGACCATCGCTAAAATGCTAAATGAGAAAAAATAATTTAATATTTTTATATAAAGCCCTGAGGTGTCAGGGCTTTTTTCTATTTATGTAATTTCATTTGTTTGAAATGCGTTAGAATCAAGATCAAACAGTTCTGGATGCTGTGCTAAGTAATTAATTTCTTTAATACGATGAGCGATAGGAGGGTGAGTTGAAGTAGCTTGATGCAACCACATAAAAAAACCTTTTTCCTGTGAGTGCGTATGAACAAATTCTTCCTGATTTACTTTTTTATTTAGACAATGACCAACCGCAAGTATAGTGAGTGCTTGAGTGGCAGCTTTTGCATCACCAATCGCAACGGAAGCTATGCGATCACATGTATATTCACAGGCCCTAGAGTAAGCTTTTCCTAAAAAAGGAACCCAAAGAGCAGGTAGAATAAGTGAGTGGTAGAGTGTGTGCTTACGTTTGATATGAACTAATTCGTGGGCAATGATAAAAGAAAGTTCTTTTTCTTGATTATCTTCAATCATTTCAACAATGTCGGAGTATAAAACGACAAAGTGACGTCCAAAAAAACGTGTAGCAAACGCGTTTAATAAGCCGCCTGATTGAACAATATAAATATCGGGCAGCTCTAAATCCAGCTCTGAAGATAAATGTTTTGCCTGATGATAAGTGTGCGGGAACTGCTTCTCTGTCAATCTAACTCCATTATTGCGAATTTGAGCAATAGAGAAACCGTGTAGCATAAATGTAATGAAAAAACCGATTGCAATGTAGAGAATGCCGACGAGTGAAATAATTAAAAACAAATAGGTTAATAAGCTGATAACCATACACAAAATGAAAAAAATCTTTTCATTTTCATGAATAAGCTTTGCGTTCAATAATGGAACCTCCTAAAATATAGTAATGCAGTACATAACGTAGTGTAACGCATCTACTTATGAATATCTACCTCTTAGTGGAATATTTGGTTAATAATAGAGGTTGAAACGTAGCGAAATCAATCCAATCAACAGCTAGAAGCAACTAAATATATTAACTCTACATGTACATGACAATAAAAAGTACGAACGGTTAATCAATAATTTTGATTAACCGTTCGTACTTCAATTTGACTAAAATACTTTTGTCCCAGCCTTTTTTGCTTTATACTTTTTTTATAAAAGACTTCAGAAATCTTGAAGGATAAGCGGTTTTACCTCTTCTAGTTTGCGGAACAGATAAGTAAAGTGAATTCTGTGCACGCGTCATGGCTACATATAAAAGGCGGCGTTCTTCTTGAAGCGGCACATCATCTCCGCCTCGATAAGCTTCGAGTGCATAATCATGAGGCAATCCTCCGTCTACGCTGCTCAGTACGTATACATGCTTATATTCAAGACCCTTTGCTCGGTGAATGGTGGTTAGCTGAATACTTTCATTAAATTGCTTGCTTAAAACTTTCATCTCTGTGTTCATGGCAATCATATGATCCACATGCTCTAACAGTTCAGGTACGGTTTTGAATTTACGTGCTACAACTTTTAAATCCCGCACGTCATCCGAACCTTTTTCCATCATATTTCCTTCATTTCCGCGTTTTTTGACAAAATCATCGAATCCCATATCCTTAGAAATCGTCTCAAGTGCCAAAGAAGGAGACATTGATTTTAGCGACTTGAATAAAGGAATTACTTTCTTGAGCTTTTTTTGCTGAAACGGTTTTAAATCTTGAAGATATTCAAGCGCATCAATAAATGTACCGTCATGAAGAATACTTGCTGCTTTTAAGTCATTGACTGCTGTTTTCTTTAAAAAGAGTGCGTTTACTAAATCTTGTAGCGAACTTGCGTCATTTGGATTCACGCTCAAGCGTAGAAATGAAAGTAAACTTCGAACCATTCTTCTTTTATAAAACGAATCCGCATCTTGTTCGATTGAAAATGGCAGGTTTGACTGCGATAAACGTTCAAAGATGGCGCGTGAAGAAGCGTGAGTTCGGTACAAGACCGCGAAGTCAGTTGGAGAAGCTCCTTGCTTAATCTTTTCTTTCATATCCGTTACAATCATTGTTGCTTCTTCTTCTTCGTCGTATGGAAAGAAGAAGGTAGGTCTTAACTCATTATCAAACTGGGCAGCCATTTCTTTTTGTCGGCGCGCTGTATTTCGTGCAATCACTTTATTAGCGGAAGAAACGATGGCGTGAGCTGAACGATAATTTTGGTTTAACGTAATAACAGTTGTATGAGCAAAATCTTTTTCAAAGTTTAAGATGAACGAAGGATCGCTTCCGCGGAAAGCGTAAATTGATTGATCATCATCTCCTACGACACACAAGTTTTTAGAGTCTTCACTTAGCATTTTCATAATTTTATATTGAACTTTATTGATATCTTGAAATTCGTCAATTAAAAAATAGCGAAATCTTTTTTGATAACGAGTTAGCAAATCGGGATTTTGTTTTAGCATTTCATAACATCCATACAGCATGTCATCAAAATCGAATAGCTGTTTTTGCTTTTTGACTTCTTCATAGCGACGATATAAAAAGTGCACATCTTGTTCCCATTTGTCTTTTGGGCGAACATCTTTCACGCCAACAAGCGTGTTTTTCCAATAGCCGATTTGCTGAAGTGCCTGATCAAACGGGAAATCTTTTTCATCCACGTGGAGCTCTCTTGCTGCTTCTTTCACGATCTGTTCTTTTTGCCAATCCCATTTCAGCAGGCGATCCATTTGCCACGCTTGAGGATTGTGATGAACAATCATACGTAAGAAAATGCTGTGAAAAGTTCCAACTAGCATTTGACGAAGATGTAAGCCGGACATCTTTGGATATGTAGCCAATCGTTCTTTCATTTCTTTAGCTGATTTAGCCGTGAAAGTCACCAGCATAATGGATTTTGGATCAATTTGTTTTTCTTGTATCATATATGCGGTGCGAGCTGTTAACACACGCGTTTTTCCGCTTCCTGCACCGGCTAGAATAAGAAGAGGTCCTTCTGAATGTGTAACAGCTTTCCATTGGTTCGAATCTAATTCAATACCGCTCTCTTTAAATTCATTTAAATAAGGAGAGTCAGAGTGTTTAGGAACAGGTGGTTTTGAGCGAAAAGCAGGAACACTTGAAAAAGGCGCGGAAGACCTCCATGTCGCTTTCTCTTTTACAGTTGAATTTTTCTCACCAATAGCTCGTCCTTTAGGAATACGAAATCCATTGGTTTCTCTGTATTCAGCCGGAGTTTCTTTTATTTGTTGTACAGCTGTTGTTTCTGATAGTGTGTCTGAACACTCTTCTCTTTCATGAGGAACTTGAGCATGATAAAAGTAAGGAGAATGTTCAATCCCCAGGTATAATTTAACTGGTTCTCCGCAGTGAGCACATGTTATTTCTCCTCGGAGACTAGCTTCATATAAATATTGAAATCGGTCTCTAGCCGTTATAGCAAGATTAAGTATCTGTTTTTGATAAAGTGCACGTTGCAAAAAACATGGCCTCCTTTGTAAAACATGAACAATCAATAGTAAATAAGAGGGAGTTAAAGCAAGAAGCCGCTCTTGTTCTACATCGATATAGATGTGTATATACGCACAGTTTTTATTCTATAATCAAAGTCTATCATATCAAAATCATCTTTTTTTAAAAAGAGTACGGATATTTTTGGAGGGATACGATGTAAAAAAGGGTATATATTGAGTAAGAGATCACATATGTTCAAAAAAAGGCGGTATAGATACAAAGTGCTATCTGTTTTGAACAAGTCTAGAAGAGGGCGTAAGTGAGCTGTTTCAATGTCGATACTTCTTGCGAAAAATACTGAGGTCCGGGAGTAGAAGGTATCTTGAAAAAGAGGAGGGTTCATATGGGATATATACTGCCCGTCACACCTTATCAATCTATTCAATATGCAAATCGCTTTCAAAAAAATAATGCTTCTTTTTCAAATCGTATTTGGCCTGTCCAGAAAAAAAGCTTTGACGAAGAGTTTGAATCGCGTTCTCACTCATCGGAATTGACGCCAAGTTCCGTACAAAAGCGAAAAAAGCTTCAAGCAGCAGAGCGTGTATACAGCAAGCTAACAAATAAGGGCCTAGTGATTAATACACGGGTATAATAGAAAAAATCGTGAACGCAGCAGAATGAATGCGCTCACGATTTTTAACAAAGTAATGAACAAGTAAAAAACACCTTAGTAAGATTCAATAAAAAGTGTACGGCCCTGCTGCCATTCAGCATAAAGCACCTGTTTATAATCGGTAAATCCCTGTTTTTTCAACTGTTTCTTTAGCCAGTCTTCATCAAAGCCTGACTGAATTAAGTTTTTCAAAAGCAAACGTCCATCACTGACGAAGGCGATAGATAAAACAGGTTCAGAAGGAGGCAGCTGCAGATCGCTTCTTGTTGGTTTAGCATAATCAGATTTTGGCAGTACGCTTAGCGAGCCATCTGTTTCTAAAATTGCATATTCAACTTCACGAATAGAAAATATGTCTTTTGAACGCAGCATATGAAGAAGCTGATCGATATCTAATCGATTTTTGCTAAGTTCTTTGTACGAAATTTTCCCTTTTCGAATAATAATAGATGGCCGTCCTTCTAAAAACAAGCGCAGGCGAATATTTTTTTGAGTAATAACTTCGGTGACATAAATAAGCGCTCCCCAAAAGATAACAGCAAATAAAATTTTGCCTATGCCTACTTCTGAGTCATATAACGCATTTCCTACTAACTCTCCTAATACAAGAGCAGAGATAAAATCAAAAGTGGTAAGCTGAGTGATCGTCGCTCTGCCTAAAAATTTAGTTAAGATAAACAAGCAGATAAATCCGATAAAGAGTTCTAGTGCAATTCCGATAAGTTCATCCATATTTTCACCTAATTCACATGATTAGGTATTAGTATAAGCAAAGCAAAGGTTCTTATCCTTTAAAAAAGCAAAAACACCAGGTTCAATTCCTAGTGTTTTTTACTTAGTTTCTTTACCATCTCTACATGTGGAATTCCAGCATCCATAAATTCACCTGAAACCGTTACGTAGCCTAGCTTTTTATAAAATCCTTCCGCATGCGCTTGAGCATGCAGCTTAATCTTTTCAATCTCATGCTCTGCTGCGATCTCTTCTAACTTATCCATCAAAAGCTTTCCTACACCGTCTTTTCGATAAGAAGAAAGAACGCAGATTCGTTCGGCTTTTCCATAGTCCTCTACCATACGGAAGCGTCCTGCCCCAATTGGTGCAGTTCCTTTGTATACAACTAAATGCAGGGCTTCGGAATCGTATTCATCGATTTCTTGCTCTACATCAACCTGCTGTTCTTCTACAAATACTTTTTGACGTACGAAGTAAGCATCAGAAGGATCTTGTTTGTTCGTTAGTACTTTGATGTTCACGTATCTTATCCCTTTCCAAGACGAAATGTTTCAAACACAGTCCATGTTTCATTTTCAAGCTGGTACATTAAATGAAAGCGATCAACTGTTTCTTCATGAGCGACATCTACAAGCTTCAACTGGCTATACACATCTAAGTGCTCATCATCTGAAAGTCGTTGACCAATTGTAATATGTGGAATAAATGAATACTCAGTTGGCTGTTCGAGATTGCCTTCATGAAGTTTATTGTAAAGTGACGTCAGTTCTGGCTTTTGTTCCACTTTTAAGTAAATAACGTTATTGGCTGGTGAAAATGAGCTTATTTTCGTTACATTTAATGTAAATGGATTTGTTTCTTCGGCAATTTTACGCAAATTAGCCGCAATTTCATCAATTTGGTCTTCTGTAGCTTCAAAGACTTCTTTTAATGTAAGATGAGGCGGAATTAATGAATAGTGAGAATCATAGCGCTTTCGATAAGAATTCGCTACATCTTGCAATTTTTTAGATGGAAAAAGTACAACGCCAAATTTCATAAAAAATCCCTCCAAAGTAAGATCATAAAATATGTATAAAGCGAGCTTATTATAACAAATTTTCAAAAAATATGATATCTTTCTACTTCAACATATATTGAAGCGACCGCTTTACGTCTTTTTGCCAGTATTTCCACGTATGATTTCCATTAAATTCTTCGTAGAAAACAGAATATCCACGCTGCTTCATTTGTTCGTGCAACAGGCGGTTAGGCTCAATAAAGTTCAATATACCGTCTTGTGTTGTTTTGACGTCCGTTTCTTCCGTTCCAATAACATGATACAAATCCAGAAGTGAAGGAGAAGCAAATGAGTTGACCGTTTGTAACACAGCATCGTTCACGAAAGGAGAATGCATAATTACTTTCCCGAACGTGTGAGGATACGCAATAGCCGTCAGCAGTGAAACTGTAGCAGCAAGCGAATCACCAATTAGAACACGCGATTTTCCCATTTGATATGTAGGATATGTTTTATCCAAAAATGGCACAAGTTCATGTGCTAAAAAGCGAATGTAAGCATCTACCTGCTTTCCTTCTGGATGATACTTATTGCGTCTGTCTTCCACGCTTTTATATGGAATTCCAACAAAAATAGTACGATCGATTTCTGACTCGTTCATTAAATCATCGATTAAACGAGGTGTACGTCCGTACATAACATAATCTTTTCCGTCTTGGGCGATAAGTAGAGAATACTTATAGAGCGTAGAATAGTTTGACGGCAAATAGACTAGTAACGTGACATCTTCTTGCAGTGCGTCACTATAAAAAGAAATTTCTTCTAACTTCCGCTTACTTTCTGACATGAATAATCGACTCCTATGCATTTGAATGAAAGCGTTACCTTTATTGTAACACATTTTCTAAAAATCGTTCTTTATTTTATTGTAACGAATTTTTTAGCGAATGACGAGAAAGAGGCATGCGTTGCTAAAAAAAGAGGTTGGGACGTAACGAAATGAATTTCATCCAAACATAAACAATCTGGATATATAATCTGGGCAGCTTGCTCGGCCGCAGTTGATTTCCGTGCAAGACTCCGCTTTCCGCGGGCGGCAGGTGAGCCTCCTCGTCGCTTGTGCTCCTGCGGGGTCTCACCTGTTCCCATGTTTCCGCAGGAATCTTCGCCTTGCCCTCCAACCAACTGATAGAAGGAATGAAACAGATAAAATCTGCGTCCACTTTAACGAAAAAAACGAATCATCAATCAAACAGTTTGATTGATGATTCGTTTTTTTGTTAATCTAATTTTTTCATCTTTTTAAACATATCTTTTTCTGCTTGAGTGGCTTTTTCTAGCGGTTTTTTCGTATATTCCTCTTCTTTTTCATCAATCGAAACCAATTCTGTGTCATTCTTTACATAACTTCGGATATTGCGAGCACCGAAATAGCCGTTTACATCTTTCAAAATAGGCTTGTTTTCTTTTTGATCATAAAGAGTATATGAATTCTCTTCTTTAACGATAGCATAGTGATTTCCTGCGAGCAGAGCCACAGCTTCTTTTTCGCTTTTTCCAAAAGTAGACATGAGAAACAGAACGATTAAGATGATAAAGAAAAGGGCTGTTGCGCCAATGAAAAATAATAATAAGCCTCTGCTAAATTTACTTTGTTTTTCTTCCACAGTAGACAAACCTCCTGATTCGATAATTTTATTATAGCAAGTAAATGTAATGAGCGCCTAAAGAGATATGTGACGAGTTTATGAACTCAGGCGGATGAACAAAAAAGGTTTTTAGCGGCTCTCATCGAATTTAGTATAAAGAGAGACAACAACTTGAAAAGGAGAGAGAGACATGACAGCGAAAAAAATCCCAACGAGCAAAGAAGTAGCAAAGGCAACATTTAATTTGCTGGAAGAGCGTGGCGTAACAGTTTTGGATATTGCTGAAATTGTGTATGATTTACAGCTTCCTTATCATCCAGCTCTAACCATTCAGGAATGCGCTGAAAGCGTAGAGAGAGTACTGCAAAAGCGAGAAATTCAGCATGCCCTTCTAGTTGGAATCGAACTTGATAAGTTAGCTGAGCAAAATAAATTATCAGAACCTCTTCAAAGTATTGTAGAACAAGACGAAGGGTTGTTTGGCGTTGACGAAACGATTGCTTTAGGTGCCGTTTTAACCTATGGCAGTATCGCTGTTACGACCTTTGGCTATTTAGATAAAGTAAAAGTAGGTATTATTGAAAAGCTGGACTGTAAAAAAGAAAAAGGAGTTAATACCTTTTTAGATGATTTGGTAGCGAGCGTAGCTTCTAGTGCGGCAAGTCGTTTGGCTCACCGTCAGCGTGATGAACAAGAACAGCTGCAAGAAGGCAATCCGGCTACGTAATAAACTTCTTTTAGTATGTATATAAGCTGCGTAAATTAACGCGTTAAAATGATTTAGTCTTTTATTTGAATAACGGAGGCTAGGCACGTAGGAGATACGTGCCTAGCCTCCGTTAATGGAACGATTTATGGCTGTAGTGAAGTAGTCATAAGATAGCTTAAGTTTTCCAGTCCAAGACTTTCATAAAAAGCACGTGCTTTTTCGTTAAATGCCCATACGGTAAGCTGGAGGTCATTTGCTCCTTTTTGTACAGCCCACTGTTTTGTAGCAGAAAAAAGACCTTTTCCTACTCCATAATTTTGAAAGCCTTTTTTTACACCAAAATATTGGATGTATGCTGTGTAGGAAAGCGGAGCTAACGTGGTGGGAGGGTTATATTTTAATTCAACAACAGACGCTCCAATAATTTGATTTCGATATTGAGCTACAAGAATATCAATGGTTGCATAATAAAGGGTAGCTTGATATTGTTCTGGAGATAAAACAGCCATTTGGTTATCAAACATAGAAGGAAGCGCATTTGCGTGGAGTTCTAGTGATTCCCCTAATATTTTATTTACTTCTGTATAATCATCTAGTTTTGCAGTGCGATAGATAATATCCATACACACTTCACCTACTTTTTAAAAGTTGTGCTTTATCATATGTAGCAACTTAGAAAATGTTAAATGAGAATGAAAACCTGAAAATTTTAAGTGAAGAACCGCACTAAACAGAGCATATATTTTATGCTCTGTTTGATATTGTAGTTGAAGAATATATAAGGGCGAAACATTAAATTCTAGTTTCAGCAATAGCATCGCGTACTTTTTCAAGCGAGTGTTTAGAGGTGTCTTTATTCGCAATCATTACATTAACATACAAAGCATCAATGAGGCTTAGCTGTCCAATTCTCGAGGCGAGAGCTTCAGATCGATATTCGGTTTCTTCTGAACTTGTATAAAGAGAAACGTCAACGTTTTGACTTAATGGAGATTTAGGAAAACCCGTGATCCCGATCGTTTTGGCACCGTTCGCTTTTGCTGTATTTAAAATGTTCATCGTGTCTTTATTTGTTCCAGAATGAGAAATCACTACCGCTACATCTTGTTTCGTCAATTGAGAAGCGGACATAAGCTGGAAATGGGAATCGATAAATGCAAACGTTTTAATTCCTGTTCGCACAAATTTATGAAAAGCATCCATAGCCACGACTGAAGAGCCTCCCGTGCCATAAAATTGAACTTTATCGGCCTTCATTAAAAGTTTGACGGCTTTTTCAATAGCATTGCCCTCTAGTATTTGTAATGTATTCTCAAGCGTTCGCACGTTGGAGCGAAAGATTTTTTCAGCAATCGTTTTTTCATTATCCGTTTCAGCAATTTCCTCGTGAATCTGCTGAATAGGCGTCATAATTTCAGCAGCCAGCGCTATTTTCATCGCCTGATAGCCCTTGAAGCCAATTCGTTTACAAAAGCGAAAGACTGTTGCATCAGCTACATTTAAATCGTCTGCTACTTCGTTAATGGTACTGTGAATAATTTGTTCCGGCTGTTCTAAAATATAATTTGCAATTTTTTTCTCTTTTTCACTGAATCTAGCATAGTGAGAACGAATTTTTCCTAAACAATTTTGCGTCATAACTGATGTTCCTTTCCACGAATTTAGTAGTAAAAAGAGTATAGCACAAAAATATGTGTGAAAAAAATTTTCTTGTAAACGATTGCAAAATGAAAAATAATTCGTATAATGGAGGTAATGTGAAATTTTTTTTCAAAGGGAGTTTGTAAAATGAAAATTGGATTAATCGGTTTAGGAAAAATGGGATATAATTTATCATTAAATTTAATGGACAATCATCATGAAGTTGTAGCTTATGATGTGAATAAAGAAGCGGTAGAAAAACTTTCAAATGAAGGAGCAGCTGGTGCCTTTACTATTGAAGAGTTAGTCAACGAACTGCCTGCTTCACCTAAAGTTGTATGGGTTATGGTTCCGGCTGGAGAAGTAACGGAAAATGTGATTACAGAACTAAAAGAACTTCTGTCAGAAGGAGATATTGTAATAGATGGAGGAAACTCTAATTATAAAGAATCTGTTCGACGTGCTCAGGATCTTCAGGAAAAAGGTATTTACTTCTTTGATGTAGGGACAAGCGGCGGAATGGAAGGTGCAAGAAACGGAGCGTGTACAATGATTGGCGGAGATGCAGAAGCATTCCGTACAATTGAACCAATTTTTAGTGATATTTGTGTAGAAAATGGATTTATGTACGCAGGCAAAAGCGGAAGCGGTCACTTTTTAAAAATGGTTCATAATGGTGTAGAATATGGAATGATGCAATCCATTGCTGAAGGATTTGAAGTTCTGGAAAAAAGTCAGTTTGATTTCGACTATGAAGCCGTAGCGCGCGTTTGGAATAACGGATCTGTCGTTCGCTCTTGGTTAATGGAACTAACGGAAAATGCGTTTTCAAAAGATCCTAAACTAGATAGTATTAAAGGAGTCATGCAGTCTTCTGGTGAAGGGAAATGGACCGTAGAGACTGCTCTTGATCTTCAAACGGCAACTCCTGTTATTGCTTTATCGCTAATGATGCGCTATCGTTCATTAGAGGAAGATACATTTACAGGAAAAGTTGTAGCAGCACTTCGAAATGAATTCGGCGGTCACGGTGTTGTAAATAAGTAAAGTAGTAAAGTAGGGGGACAGCAGCATGAGCAAAAAATATGCAATAGGTGTAGATATCGGAACAACGAGTACAAAGTCTGTATTATTTTCAGTAGACGGTACAGTCATTGCTAACCATGGGATTGAGTATCCACTATACTCGCCTACGCCCGCGATGGCTGAGCAAGATCCTGAAGAAATTTTTCAAGCAGTTGTACGTACCATTCAAACGGTTGTAAAAACAAGCGATGTAAAACCTGAGGATATTTTATGCGTTTCATTCAGCTCAGCTATGCACAGTGTTATTGCCGTTGATCAGCAGGGAAAGCCGCTGACAAAATGTATTACGTGGGCCGATAATAGAAGTGCAGAATGGACGGAAAAAATTAAAAATGAATACAACGGCCATGAGATTTATTTACGTACAGGCACGCCTATTCACCCGATGTCGCCACTTTCCAAGCTAACATGGCTTTCTAATGAACAGCCTGAATTAGTGAAGGGAACACATAAGTTTATTTCAATTAAAGAATATGTATTCTTTAAGTTGTTTAACGAATATGTGATCGACTATTCGATTGCATCAGCAACAGGTTTATTTAATCTGAAAAATCTTGCGTGGGATGAAGAAGCATTAAAAGTAGCAGGTGTGACGACAGATCAGCTATCCACTCCTGTTTCAACTATGCATCAAGTGAAAGGGCTAAACACAGAGCTTGCAGTTGAGATGCACTTACTGCCGGATACGCCCTTTATTGTAGGTGCAAGCGATGGCGTATTATCAAACTTAGGTGTAAATGCGATTGAACCAGGCGTTGTTGCAGTAACAATTGGGACAAGCGGAGCTATTCGAGCAGTCACTGACAAGCCAGTAGTCGATCCTAAAGGTCGTATTTTCTGTTATGCGTTGACAGAAGACCACTGGGTAATTGGCGGCCCTGTAAATAACGGAGGCATGATTTTTAGATGGGCTCGTGATCAATTTGGAGCGTCGGAAGTCGAAACAGCTAAACGTCTTGGAAAAGATCCATATGAAGTATTAACGGATATTGCGGCTTTAGTGAAACCTGGAGCAGACGGCTTATTGTTTCATCCATACCTGTCAGGAGAGCGTGCGCCGCTTTGGGATGCAAATGCTAAAGGTTCGTTCTTTGGCCTAGGTTTGCATCATAAAAAAGAACATATGATTCGCGCCGTATTAGAAGGCGTTATTTTTAACTTGTATACGGTATTATTGGCACTTGAAGAGTTAATTGGAGAACCTACGAAAATTCAGGCAACAGGCGGATTTGCACGTTCCGCACTTTGGCGCCAAATGATGGCAGATATTTTTAACCAAGAAGTATCCGTGCCGGAAAGCTTTGAAAGTTCATGTCTAGGAGCAGTTATTCTTGGCTTATATAGCCTTGGCGAAGTCGACTCATTAAACGTTGTTTCCGATATGGTTGGAGCGACTAATCATCATTATCCAATCAAAGAAAACAGTGAAGTATATAAAGAGTTAACGACTATCTATATTCGTTTGGCTCGTTTATTTAAAGAAGAATACGAAAGCATTACGGCTTTTCAAAAAAAATACGTACATTAAGTTCAAAAATCATCGCTTGAAGCTTTCAGGCGATGATTTTTTGTGTGTTAGGTTATCTAACAACCAAAAGAGTTAACACTACACAATATATAAAAGTTCCCTCAAATAATGTTACAATTTGTCCAGTGTATCCCTGTTTCGCATTAAATATAATAAGGAATAACGTTAGTATTTATCACATACTAGAAGGAATCGTCACAAACGCCTTTATATTTCAGAAAATTCAAATAAAATTTGTTTTTTGAAATGAACTTATTTTATGAAAAGGGGTTTTATGGATGAAAACACAAATCGAGCAAGATGGAATTGTGACGCTCACAGATGAGACGCACAATCAGCTGAGCGGCAGCGATCTTTGGAATGAAGATTTACGTCCTACTACGATGAAAGAACATTCTTGGAAAGGAGTTAACTTTGCCACGCTTTGGATTGGGATGTGTCTGTGTATTCCAGCTTACACAATGGCGAGCGGAATGATGACGCTTGGAATGAACTGGTGGCAGGCAATTGGTACAATCTTTTTAGGAAATGTAATTGTTCTTATTCCTATTTTGCTTAATTCTCACGCTGGAACCAAGTTTGGCATTCCTTATCCGGTATTTGCCCGCCTGTGGTTTGGAGATAAAGGAGCACATATCCCAGCACTGGCTAGGGCTATTGTGGCTGCTGGATGGTTTGGAATTAATACATGGATTGGAACGGAAGCAATTGATACACTGCTAAGCGCTTCATTTTCATCTTGGAATGGTTTAGCTGGTCATACAGCCATTGTATTTGCTCTCTTTTGGCTTTTAAATGTAGGAGTGGCGTATAAAGGACCGCAAGCAATTAAAGTGTTAGGAGCGATTGCTGCTCCGGTTATTGGTATTTCAGCTATTATTCTTTTTATATGGGCTTATACAAACTCAGGAGGGTGGGGACCCATTTTATCTACGCCTTCTAAATTTACATCCACCGGAGAATTTCTAGCTGTATTTTTCCCTGCTTTAACCGGAGTCATTGCATTTTGGGCGACGCTCGCTTTGAACATTCCGGATTTTTGTCGATATGCTAGAAGCCAGAAATCCCAAATGGTTGCGCAAACCTTCTCCTTGCCGTTGACGATGAGTGTTTTTTCATTTATTGGAATTGCTGTTACCTCGGCAACCATCGTTATATTCGGAGAAGCTATTTGGGATCCAGTGGCGTTAGTAGCTAAATTCCCTCCGTTTATCATTTTCTTAGGAACAATCGTTATCGTGCTTTCTTCTTTAACGATTAATGTGGGAGCAAATATTGTGGCGCCGGCCCGTGCAATTGAGAATCTGAATCCAAAGAAAATCACGTTTGCGATGGGAGCGCTAGTAACTGGTATCTTTGCTATTTTGCTTCAGCCATGGTACATCATGTCTAATTTCGGGAATTATATCTTTGGATGGCTTGGAACATACGGAGCGCTGCTTGGTCCTATAGACGGCATCGCCATTGCTGACTACTGGCTTGTAAGAAGGAGACAGATGGCATTAAAGGATTTATACGAGGTAAACGGTCGCTATAGTTATTCAACTGGTTTTAATAAAAACGGTATTTATGCATTAGTAATTGGCGTGGCCATACCTGTTTTAGGCTTACTGATTCCTGGACTGCGCTTTTTATGGGATAATGCCTGGACATTTGGTCTATTCATTTCTATCATCGCCTATACGTATCTCATGAGAGGAGATAAAAGTGTATTAGCGCCGGGAGAATATGAAGAAATAACGTTAAAAACAAGCGAAAAACCAATTATCGACAGTCAAACCGCTGATCCCACCATCACTAAATAAATAAGATAAATCCAATCATTAACATGATTGGATTTTTTTATGCGTTGAAAATCTCTGGAAGAAAATTGATAAAATTTTTTTGAGTTTTTTTATTGATTTAAGAATTTTTTTTTCATATAATTTAAGTAATAAAAAGATGAAATCGTTTTCTGATTTAATTAATGTAAACGATTTCGATAATTAAAACGTATTTTTTAAAAAATTAACAGGTTTAGAGCTTTTTTGCTACATAAAGAAAGCGTTTACTTAAGGGGAAGGTGGAAAGCAAGATGGATGCATACTTATTAGCTATTACGGTTGTCGCAATTGTTATTGTTATTGTAGGTGTTTCAGTTTTTAAATGGCATGCGTTTATCAGTTTAACGGTTGCGAGTTTGTTTTTAGCAATTGCTTCTGGGTTATCAATGGATAAAATTGTTGCCGCTTACGAAACGGGAGTGGGCGGTGTTTTAGGACACTTAGTAGGAATTTTAGCACTGGGAACAATTTTAGGTAAGCTGATGGCTGATTCAGGCGCTGGCATGCAGGTAGCGGATTATTTTGTAAGAATATTCGGTGTGAAAAGATTGCCGTGGGCAATGCTAGTAGCAGGTTTCATTATTGGTATTCCTGTTTTCTTCGAAGTAGGAATTTTAATCTTACTGCCTTTAGTTATTTCGATTCATAAAACAACAAAACAAAATATATTATTGATTGCTCTGCCAGTTATTGCAGGATTATCAATTGTTCACGGTCTCGTTCCTCCTCATCCGGGAGCGATGGCAGCTATTAGTATTTACGGAGCAAATACGGGGAAAGTGCTTTTATACGCGTTAATCATTTCAATTCCAGCAGCAGTTATCGCTGGACCAGTTTTTGCAAAATGGGTTAACAAACGAGTAATTCCAGAAGGAGAGCCGGATTTAATTCGTATCACGACAACATCTAAAAATCTTCCTGGTACAGGCGTTTCATTCTTTGTTATTTTACTTCCTGTTTTATTAATGGTTTTAGCAGCAATAGCGCCTATTATTAACGGATTGCCAAGCGGCGTAGTGAAGTTTGTAGAATTAATAGGAAGTCCATTAATTGCACTTTTAATTTCTTGTTTTGCAGCGTTTTACCTGCTTGGAAAACGTCAAGGTATGACAAAAGATGTGATTAAAAAACTAACGGAAGAATGTTTGCTTCCTGTAGGATCTATTGTCTTGATTATTGGTGCAGGCGGTGGCTTCAAACAAGTATTAATCGATAGTGGAGTAGGTACAACGATTGGTCAAATGTCTGAACATCTATCTCTATCACCACTTGTACTTGCATTTTTAATTGCTGGATTAATCCGTATCGCTACGGGTTCAGCAACAGTTGCATTAACAACAGCGGCGGGTATTGTTTCACCGATCATTGAGCACATGTCTGGTGTTAATTTAGAACTTCTGGTTATCGTTACGGGCGCGGGTTCACTAATGTTCTCTCACGTTAATGATGCTGGATTCTGGATGGTGAAGGAGTATTTAGGATTAACAGTAAAAGAAACGTTCAAAACATGGACTGTTCTGGAAACGCTTCTATCCTTTATTGCTTTTGCAGGAGCACTTATTCTAAATGCAATAATCTAAAAATAAGACTCTTTTACTCTATGTAAAAGAGTCTTATTTTTTATGAAAGAAAAGAATTTACTAGAAAAATAATCAAAATATTTTATTTATTCGTTAAATTATGGCAAAATAGAAATAGAAGAACAATAGCTTCTAAGAAGGGAATGACAGAGAGTGAGTAATCAACTAGTATTTTTCACAAACTTTTCAGAAGGAAAATTAGATTCAGACGTTTCTTGGTATTGTCCACCAGCTCAATTTCAAATTGATACGGAAACGAATCGATTAGTGATTAAAACAGACGCTAAAACAGATTTTTGGCAGCGTACTCATTATGGCTTTGAAGCGGACAATGGACACTTTCTTTACCGTGAAGTAGAAGGCGACTTTGAAATCATGACAAAGGTGTATACATATCCAGTTAATCGCTACGATCAAGCAGGTCTCATGATTCGTGTATCAAAAGATACGTGGATCAAAACGTCAGTTGAATACAATCCCGATGGCCCTAACCAATTAGGAGCAGTCGTAACCAACCAGGGCTTCTCAGATTGGTCCAGTCAAAATTTTACTCAAAACAAATCAGCGCTTTATTTTAAAATTCAGCGCAAAAATGACGATTACACCGTTTGTTATTCAAGTGATGGAGATTCCTGGACTCAGCTCCGACTCGCTCACTTATTGCACTCATCCAAAGAACCTGTTCAAGTTGGGATTTACGCTTGTAGTCCTCAAGGAGAAGGATATGAGGCCCAATTTGATTTTATAAAAGTAGAAAAGCTTTAAACGAAAAACACGATTTAGTCACAGCTAAATCGTGTTTTTTATTTAGAGATTACATTATCTAAAGGCTGTGTGGCAGCAGTGGGTGTCGATTGATTGTGTAAAGCAATTTTTTGTTTGAAATAGCTGATGACAAACCCTGTAATCGCAATGGACATAACAGAGAAAATTCCTTTTGAAAATCCAATTGAATACATGCTCGACAGCACGACGAGGAAATCAAATGAAAAATTCACTTTTCCAGGATCCCAACCGAATTTTCGCTGCGCGAATAACGCTAGAATATTAGCACCCCCAAGAGAAGCTCCGTTCATAAATAAAATGGATAAGCCAAGACCGGCAATTAGTCCGCCCGTAACAGCACCCATCAGGCTGGGAAGTGTAAAAGCAGGAAGCAAGTGATCGAGTGAAGTGAGAAGTGATAGCAAAGACACTGATCCTATAGTTGTGACGGTAAATTTCCATCCCATTTGAAAGAAGGAAAAGAGATAAAAAGGAATATTAATGAGAAAAAAAATCACCGCAAACGACAAAGGAAGGGCATATGACAAGCTAAGAGACAGACCAGCTGTTCCCCCCGTCACTACGTGAGAGTGCCGCAAGATAAGAACACCAATACTTGCAATCGTACATCCAAGAATAATCCATAAAACTTTTTTCATAAATAAACCCCTTTGTTTGTTTTTTCGGAATTTTCATTTTCAATTATCTACTTTAATGATAGGATATTAAATAAAGAAAACACATGTATAAATGAAGGAAATAATACTTGTTCTGTTATCAACTTGAATAAAGATTTTATTTATTATATTCATTTTGAAAGGAAAGGCTTGTATGGATCAAATCGATGCACAATTATTGTCTATTTTGCAAAGAGACGGGCGTATGACGATTAGTGATTTATCAAAAAAGCTGGCTCTTAGCCGTCCGAGCGTATCAGAAAGGCTGCAGCGCCTTCAGGAACGAGGAGTGATACAGCGTTTCAGCGCTACGGTGTCTCCGAAAGCTTTAGGGAGAGATACACAGCTGTTTATTCAAGTAAGCGAATTAAAAAGAAAACCAGAGGAATTTGAAGACTTTATTGAGCAAAATGAAGATGTGCTTGAATGTCATCGCGTAACGGGACCGGTTTCTTATTTTATCAAAGCAGCCGTGTCTGGAATGGATGGACTTAGAATGCTCGTGGATGAACTGATTCCTTATGGAAATGTGAATACCTCAATTATTTTAAAGTCGCCTGTAGAAAACAGGATGATTACTCCTATACAAAAACCGACCCCATAAGAGGCCGGTTTTTTGTGTAAGGACATATTAATAAAACCCTTTAATAATATAAAAATGATTTTGCAAAATATCAGGAACTTCTTCTTCTGAAACGTTTCTTTTCGTCTTTTTTCCGCTGTCTGTTACAGTTAGTGTTTCACCAGAGAGGGTAATTCGCCCTGTAGGTGTTGCGATCGTAACAAGGCGTTTGTGTACAAACGGAGAATCAGCTGACGTTTGATTGAACTCACACATGGGAGTAAAGTCTGTCAGTTTCTTAGGAAGCGTAGACACACGGTACAGCGTTTTCCATACATCATCTTCCCATCGCTGCAAATCATACATATGCTCAGCAACGTTTGTCATACGATAAGAGCCGCTTACATCTCTTACTACTTCGCCATTTAAAGGCATTGGCTTGCGAACAGAATCTCCAAATCCAACGTCTACGATGTAAGACTGATTTTCAACCGTCACAAGGTTTGTAGCGTGACTTCCTTCAATGGTCCACGTGCCATCGGGTTTTTTGACGGTAGCTGAAACGTACGAGACTTCATAACCGCTTTCTTTTAACAGCCAGCCAAATAAACCGTTTAATTCGTAGCAAAATCCTCCGCGCAAATTTACAATTACTTTTTGAAAGATCCGTTCTAAATCAATGATAATAGGAGTTTGAGACAAAACGTCTAAGTTCTCAAACGGAACATGAAGCATATGCTTGTTCTGTAAAGCAGCTAAGTTTTCATACGTTGGACTATCCGGTTTCTTAGCTAAAAACCGACTAAAATAATAATTAATATTCATCAAATACACCTCTTAGTGAATCATTTCTCTTTGTCTTTAAGCTTAGCAGAATATTCATGTAACAGCGTTTTTTCAATGGTTCTTTGGAAGCAAATTCTTTCAATCTCAGCTTTTTGTTCTTTACTGACTTCTTTTAAAGGATTAGTGGCTAGAAAACATAGTGGACAGACAAAATCAAAATAAAATTCAGCGTGTGCTTTCATCCCGTCATGTTCCTTTATGGCATGTTTTTAGTTTATCAAAAGTAAAGACGGTTCTTCCAACTTGGGGACTGTGGAAAAATAGTTGACAAAATTGGATAACTCTTTCTATAATATAGTCAATACATATCACGAGCGATTAGTTCAGTGGGAGAATACATCCTTGACAGGGATGGGGTCGGGGGTTCGAATCCCTCATCGCTCATACCAAAGCCGTTTTCTTATTAATAAGAGAGCGGCTTTTCTCTTTGGCTTAACAAACCAATGCTATATTAAATCTTGAGCGCGCATAGAAGAATTAAAGTATAATGAAACATAGTGCATCAGGTCATGATAAAGATAATCACTAATTTAAAATAAATGAGGGTACAAAATGAATCAAAGAAGTTTTAGTCAATATGGTCTTAGTGACAAGGTAGCTAAGGCGCTTTCTAGCCTGCAATACAATCATCCTACGGAAGTACAAAGCAAGGTGCTTCCCATTGCGCTAGAAGAAAGAGATGTGGTCGTGAAGTCTCAAACAGGAAGTGGAAAAACGGCTTCCTTCGGCATTCCACTGTGTGAATTAGTTAACTGGGAAGAAAATAAGCCCCAAGCCTTAGTGTTAACACCTACACGAGAGCTGGCTGCGCAGGTAAAAGAAGATATTACAAATATCGGCCGTTTTAAGCGAATTAAAGCAGCAGCTGTTTACGGAAAATCACCGTTTGCCAAGCAAAAAGTAGAATTAAAGCAAAAAACACATATTGTTGTAGGTACGCCTGGACGAGTGCTTGATCATATAGAAAAAGAAACGCTGGCATTAGAGAAAATTCGTTATTTGGTTATTGATGAGGCAGATGAAATGCTAAATATGGGTTTTATTGACCAAGTGGAAGCGATTATTCAACATCTTCCTAGTGAGCGTGTAACGATGCTTTTCTCGGCTACGCTTCCGGAAGATATTGAAGAACTGTCTCGCAAATATATGAAGAAGCCGGTTGATGTTGAAATCAAAGCGAACGGATTAACAACAAGCACGATTGACCATTCTGTTATAACAGTACAAAATGAACGTAAATTCGAACTGCTGAAAGACGTAATTACAGTAGAAAATCCGGACAGCTGCATCATTTTTTGCCGCACGCAAGAGCAGGTAAATACGCTGTTAGATGATTTAGATGATCTTGGATATCCTTGTGATAAAATTCACGGGGCAATGGTGCAAGAAGACCGTTTTGAGGTTATGAATGATTTCAAAAAAGGGAAATTCCGCTATTTAGTAGCAACAGATGTAGCTGCGAGAGGAATTGATATTGATAATATCACGCACGTTATTAACTATGACCTTCCGTTGGAAAAAGAAAGCTACGTTCACCGTACGGGAAGAACGGGACGTGCCGGTAAAAAAGGGAAGGCTATCACATTTGTAACGCCTTATGAAGAGAGAATGCTATCGGAAATTGAAGAATATATTGGTTTTTCGATTCCAGTATCTACTCCTCCTTCTAAAGAAGAAGTACAGCAGGCAGCATTCGCTTTTAATGAAAAAATTAATGAGCGTCCAGAAGTTAAAAAAGATAAAAGCGAGTCATTAAATAAAGACATTATGAAGCTGTATTTTAACGGAGGAAAGAAAAAGAAAATTCGAGCGGTCGATTTTGTAGGAACAATCGCAAAATTAGACGGAGTAACCGCAGACGATATTGGAATTATTACGATTCAAGAAAATGTCTCGTATGTAGAGATTCTGAATGGAAAAGGTCCCAAAGTGTTGCAAGCAATGAAAAACAAAACAATTAAAGGAAAGAAATTAAAAGTTCATAAAGCGATTAAATAATAAAGGGAAGTCCATCTTTTTAAAGATGGGCTTTATTTATACAGCCAATAAAGGAGTTGAGAGTATGAAGTACATAAAAGAAGCGTGTGTAGAAGGGTATGAGCAGGCAAAAAAAGCGGAAAAGCTAGGAGCAGACCGCATTGAATTATGTGACAATCTCAGTCAAGGAGGCACTACGCCAAGTTACGGCACCATTCAACATGCAAGTGAACATCTTGATACAGATATCAACGTGATTATTCGCCCAAGAAGCGGGAACTTTGTATATTCGGAAGCAGAATTTCAAATTATGAAAAAAGACGTTAAAGCATGTAAAGACCTTGGAGTAAACGGAGTAGTATTCGGCATATTGACAGAAAAAAATGAAATCGATCACGGACGCACTAAGGAATTAATAGCAGAAGCTCGTCCTTTAAGCGTTACGTTTCATATGGCATTTGATGAGATTAATGATAAATACAAAGCCATTGATATACTTAGTGAAATGGGAGCAGACCGCATTTTGACCAAAGGTGGGAAAGGGTCTGCTTTGCAAAACTTGCAGGTGATCCGAGAACTGATCACATACGCCAATGACCGTCTTATTATTTTGCCCGGCGGAGGAATTCATGAAGGCAACGCAGATTGGGTTATAAAAGACACACAGGCGACTGAATTACACGGAACAAAAATTGTAGGAGATTTATGGGATTAAATAAAAAGAGGCTGGGACAAAAGTATGTTAGTCAAAGTGAAAAACGAACCACTAATCAACATGTTTGATTGGTGGTTCGTTTTTTTGTGATGGTAAATATAGTTTTATGTGTTTGGTTCCTTCTAGCAGGTGATTGGAGGGCAAAGCGAAGCTTTGCATGGAAATCAACTGCGGTGTCATAAGCAGTCTAGCTCATCTATCTCCCTTGTTCATCTTTAGGTTGGATTCATTTCGTTATGTCTCAACCTCTTTTATTTTGATGTGTTTTCTTTTGCTGCTAAGCCGCTCGTCATTTTGGTACGCTGAAAGAAAAACGAACCTACGACGAGTACAGCAATTAAAAGAGTTAAAAAGAACTGTGAACGCAATGAATCAATAAATGCCATGGCAATAAAGATACTAGTGATGGCAAGGATTGTAGCGTAAGTTAAGTAAGGAAACAACCACATTTTAATTTTTAATGCTTCAGGGTTTTCTTTTTCATATTTTTTTCTCATTTTAATTTGTGAAAATGCAATAACGAGGTACACAAGAAGGGCTACGCCGCCTGATGCATTCACTAAGAACAAAAAGATTTTATCTGGCGAAATATAGTTAAAGATGACGCTGATGTACGAAATAACTGTACATGCTAATATCGCGCTAACCGGTACGCCTTTTTTATTTAATTTTGAAAAGCTTTTTGGCGCATTACCATTTTGAGACATGGAAAACAGCATACGAGAGCTTGTATACAAACCAGAATTCAGACAAGAAAGGACAGCTGTTAAAATAATAAAGTTCATAATTTGAGCGGCGGCCGGTATGTTTACTAATTCAAGAATAGAGACAAATGGGCTTTTCATTAGGCTTGATGAATTCCACGGAAGAACGGTTACTAAAATAAAAATAGATCCTAAATAGAAAAACAAAATACGATAAATAACGGTATTGGTCGCAATGGTAATGGCTTTTTCAGGTTGAGAAGATTCACCTGCCGCGGTTGCAACAATTTCTGTTCCCATAAAGGAGAACATGACAAGGGCGATTCCTAAAAATACAGAGCTAATTCCATTCGGTAAAAAGCCGCCTTTATGCAAAAGATTGGAAGTGCCGGGAGAATCAATTCCTGGAATGAGTCCACAAATAATAGCAATACCTAAAAGTAAAAAAAGAACGATACTGACAACTTTAATGAGAGAAAACCAATATTCAAATTCTCCGAAAGATTTAACAGAGTACAGATTGGTCATCGTTAATAAAAAAGTAAGAGTCAGACTAACTCCCCAAGACGGTAAAGACGGGAACCAGTATTGAATAATATTTGCACCTGCAATGGCTTCAACAGCAATAACGATAACCCAGAAAAACCAGTAGAGCCAGCCAATTGTGTAGCCGGCCCAAGGGCCTAATGCCTCTTTTGCATAAGTGGAAAACGAACCGCTGGAAGGATTTGCAGTAGACATTTCTCCAAGCATTCGCATGACTAAAATAACGAGTAAACCAGCAAATGCGTACGAAAAAATAGAGCCGGGTCCAGCGGTGTTAATGAGTGATCCGCTTCCAATAAACAATCCAGCGCCAATAATTCCTCCAAGAGAAATCATGGTGATATGCCGGATCTTTAACTCTTTTTTTAACTGTGGCTGTGGATGGCTGTTCATTTGTAACCCCCTATATAACCTGAATTTTTAGTTAATACGGAGAATTATAGTATGTTATAAGGTGCAAGGACAGGATGTTGTTAGAAGTTCTTTCATATAAAAAACCGGATATGAATGGTTGCATTCATATCCGGTTTACTGTGACACAGACATTCATTATGCGTAGAAAGTACCTGATTAGCGCCTTTTATCTTTATTATAATAAGCAATGCAGATGAATTTTTTATGAATGGTAGCTGAAAATAAGCTGAATGATTGTTTTAGATACGTTAATCAAAAGAGATGTACATCCGATTAAAGGATAATATGGAATGATATTCAAACTCTCCGTAAAGCGCTAAATGCGGGTTTTCCTTTCTGAAAACGGGTATATATAGTAGTAAGAAGTTCATTCTTTTGCTAAGTATAAAAGAAAGATGTGCGATAGAAACAGGAGGTTATAAATAATGAAACATGTTGAAGTAGTAGAAAACGGAGCGAATATTAACGAAGCAGTTAATCAATTTGCAGATAAAGGTTTTGAGAAAAATGAAGTATACGTGTTTACCTATGACAAGGAAAATTCTAAAAATTTAACTGAAGTAACGGATACAAATATTATTCGACTGTCTGAAGAAGGTCCTTTACATTCAGCAGCGAGTTTATTTTTAACAAGAGAAGATGAGCTTCGAACAAAAATGGCTTCGCTAGGCTTATCAAAAGACGAAACTAAAAAATATGAAGAAGAGTTAAAGAAAGGCAGTGCGATTGTAGTGGCTGCTACGGGAGAAAGAAAAGATGTTTAATTAGGGCAAAAGTAGTTTAGTTAAAGTAAGATCCGAACGCGGTTGATTCTCTATCAAGAATCAGCCGCGTTCGGATTTTTTTGTGGGGACGGTGTAACAAGTGATCTATACGAGCTCCTTTATTCCATTTGTTCGTCTTTAAATTCACTCTATTTCGTTATGTCTCACACTCTTTTTTGTTTTTCCCAATATATGATTGATAAAACTAATGACATTAGTTAAAATAAAAACTAATACCATTAGTTTTTATTTTGATAATAGGGGATGAGGAAATGAGAATAGTTCGTGAGAAAATGTTGTATCAATTGACGTTTTTGCCTCGATTTTTTCCAGTGAATTGTTATTTAGTCGAAGAGAAAGACAGTCTTACGTTAATTGATGCGGCTCTTCCTTACAGCGCGTCAGGTATTTTGAAAGCTGCAGATCAAATTGGAAAACCGATTACTCGAATTGTTTTTACTCATACTCATGAAGATCACATCGGAGCGATTGATAATTTGAAGAAAAGTTTGCCGAATGCTTCTGTTTATATGTCGCAAAGAGATTATCGATTATTTTCAGGAGACTTCACACTAAATTCTGAAGAACCTCAAAACCCAATCCGTGGAGGAATACCAAAACTAGGAAAGATTTCAACTAAAATTGATCATTTCATCGAAGAAGAGTCTTATATAGGCTCACTTGCTCCTATTTTTACACCTGGACATACACCTGGGTCTATGTCTTTTTTAGACCAGAGAACAAACGCATTAATTGCGGGAGATTCTTTCCAAGTGCGGGGAGGAGTTGCCGTATCAGGTCAGTTAAAACCGCTGTTTCCGTTTCCTGCCTTTGGAACATGGAGCAAAGAGCTAGCGCTTAAAAGTGCAGAAAAGCTATATGAATTAAACCCGTCACTTCTTGCTGTTGGACACGGAAGAATGCTTTCTCAACCGCTAAAATTGATGGGAAAAGCAATACAACAAGCAAAAGTAAAAATAGAAAAGAGGAGATGAAGGGATGTCGCCACGACAAGGACTAGATTTCAAAAAGGTTATTCAAACAGGTGAAAATTTGGCCAATCGTGAAGGGTTTTATGCTGTTACAATTGCTTCATTAGCCAAGGAATTAGATGTTCGCCCTCCGTCTTTGTATAACCATATAAAAGGGTTAGAAGAGCTGCGCAAAGAAATGGCTTTAAGCGGACTGCAGCAGCTACACTATCTTCTAAAAAGTGCTGTTGAACATGCTTCTGCAGAAGACGCTGTTTATCAGCTAAGTAAATCTTATGTTTCATTTGTAAGAAAGTCTCCCGGAATATACGAAGCAACGGCAACGGTAGCACCAAGGATACAGGATGAAGAAGTACAAAAAGCATCTGATAACATCGTGTTTTTAGTGCTGGAGGTGTTAAAACCGTATCACCTTCCGGAAAATGAAGCCCTCCATGCTGTTAGAAGTCTCCGCAGCATTTTACATGGGTTTTCTTCTTTGGAGCAAAAAGGGGGATTTGACATGCCGTTGAGTACTGATGAGACACTAGATTTTTTAATTCGTACGTTTGTATTGGGGCTACACCGGTATGAACAGACCCCATAAATTTCATTAATGCCACTAAGCCTAACGCTTTAATGGAAATTGAAAAAAAACAGAAAGAATGATAGATTACAAATAAAGACATTTATTCCTATTGTTTTAGGGTTGTTACTGATGAAGCAGGCAAAACCTAAGCTGCAAGGACAGAAAAGGTAGTTTCTGTTTGTTGCTGTTTAGGTATTTTTTGCTTTTGTTTAAAATAACCAGCTCTTTTAATTTATTTTATAAAGGGGAAATCTTCTGAGAATGGAGAGAAACAAACATGCTTAATTCAAGAATGATCGTCATATTAAGAGAACTAATGTCCGTACAGTCTACATTATCAACCGTTACGAGCGAATATTTAGCAACAGTAAATCAGGTATCTTCTCGAACTATTCGAACGGATATAAAACAGTTAGATGACATTTTGTCTCAGTACGGGGCCAAAATTAAATCAGCTCGAGGGACGGGATATGAACTTAGCGTTTTAGATGAAAAACAATTTCATCAGCTATTAAAAGAACTTTCGGCTAATCAATTATTTGATTCAACTTCTATTCCAACCGTTCCTGATGACCGCGTGCATTATTTAATTAAAAGACTGCTGCTAGCAGACGAATATTTGAAGCTCGAAGATTTAGCAGACGAGTTGTATATTAGCAAATCAACGGTTCAAAACGATTTAAGAGATGTAAAAAAACAGCTGTGTAAGTATGATGTTCTTTTAGAAAAACGTCCTAACTACGGCTTGAAAGCTAAAGGGGACGAAATGAAAATGAGATTTTGTATGTCTGAGTACATATTTAACCGAAAAGATAAAGAAGTAGATATGGTATACAATGAAATATCCATCCTGCCCCAAGAATCAATCTTAACGATTAAAGCCCACATTTTAAATCAAATAAAACGATACAATATTATGGTTTCAGATATTGGATTAAACAATTTAATCATTCATTTAGCAATAGCTTGTAAGCGAATACAAGAAGAAAATTTTATCTCTTTGTATTCAGAAGACTTGCTTGAAATTATGGAGCATAAAGAATATGAAGTAGCAGCTGAAATTGTAAGGGAAATTGAAAAGGCCTTCAAGATTCGTTTTCCCAAATCAGAAACAGCGTATATTGCCATTCATTTGCTAGGTACAAAAATGCTCAACAGTAGCAATCATGAAGACAAAGAAGTGAAGCAGTTTATTGCCGCAGATATTTATGAATTAACAGCGGCTATATTAGAAGCAATTGAAAAAGAGCTTCATTTAGGAATTAGTGAAGATTCAGAGCTGATTCTTGGCATGAGTTTGCATTTGAAACCGGCTATCAACCGCTATAAATATGGGATGAATCTGCGAAACCCGATGCTTGAAGGAATTAAGAGTCATTACCCTCTTGCTTTTGAAGCTGGAATTATTGCCGGGAAGGTTTTAAAAAATCGCCTTGAAATTGACATGCATGAAACGGAAATTGGCTATTTAGCTTTACATATTGGAGGGGCCATTGAACGTCGGAAAATTATCAATCAGCCTAAGCGCTGTTTGATTGTATGCGCATCGGGAGTAGGGAGTGCCAAGCTATTATCATATAAGCTGCAGGCTACGTTTGGATTAAATCTTACTATTTTAGGAACAACTCAGTATTATAAGCTTCACCAAATGTCGCTGCACTCTTTAGATTTTATTGTTAGTACCATTCCAATTCCAGAGGATCTTCCTGTTCCTGTAGTACAAGTAAGTACAATTCTAGGAAACAATGATTTTAAAAAAATTGAATGTTTAATGAAGAATAAACCGCAGTCTTCGTTAGAATACACGAAAAAAGAATTAGTATATTTACAGCAAGAATTTCAAACAAGAGAAGAAGTGCTTCATTTTTTAGGAGAGAAATTAACTCATCTAGGACTAGTTCCTTTTCAATTTATAGAATCTGTTTTTGAAAGAGAAGCTGCATCCCCAACAAGTTTTGGCAATCTCGTTGCGATTCCGCATCCTATGGTTCCTCAAACGGATACGACGTTTTGGGCTATTTGCACGTTAAAAAAACCGATTATGTGGGAAGGAAATCTTGTGCAATTTATTTGTCTTTTAAGTGTAAAAGCGAATAATCAAGGCGATTTGCAGAAGATGTACAGTTTGTTGGTTCGCGTTGTGGATGACAAGCAGGTCGTGCAGCGCTTAGTAAAGTGCAAGGATTATGAGGAGTTTATAGAGGTATTTACGAAAAATATTAGATAAAAGAAGTCCAAGAGAGGGGCTTCTTCCTTTATCTGAATGTTCAAACATAATTTTTCCGTTACTAACGGAAAAAGGTTGTGTATAAATGTAAGCGCTTTTATTTTAAGATAAAACTATCAACAAAACAGATAGCAAAATAAAAAAATGGGGGAATGACAGATGAATATTCTATTATGTTGTGCAGCTGGAATGTCTACAAGTTTACTAGTAACAAAAATGGAAAAAAGTGCTCAGGACCAAAGCACGGAGTATAAAATTTGGGCAGTTCCTGGTGACTCTGTTCGCAACCATATTGATCAAGCAGATGTACTGTTATTAGGACCTCAAGTGCGCTACTTGCTGCCGCAGCTTAAGAAGCTAGGTGAAGAAAAAGGAGTGCCAGTTGACGTTATAAATCCTGTTCACTACGGAACGTGTAATGGAGAACAAGTGTTAAAATTTGCAGCTCAACTAGTTTCAAAATAGGAGTGTGGACTACATGAGCAAATTTAATAGTATGCTTGAAAGCAAAGTAATGCCTATCGCCGGAAAAATGGCAGGTCAACGCCATTTACAAGCACTTCGAGACGGTATTGTTCTGACAATGCCGCTCATTATTATCGGTTCCGTATTTTTAATACTATCGAATTTACCGATACCAGGTTACAACGACTTTATGGCAGGGATTTTTGGAAAAGAGTGGGCCACAAAAATGGCGTATCCAGTTGGAGCTACATTCGATATTATGGCGCTGCTTGCTTGTTTCGGAATAGCCTATCGATTAGCTGAAAAATATGGAGTAGACGCTTTGTCCGCAGGTGCTATTTCACTTGCTGCCTTTTTACTTGCTACGCCGTATAAAGTGTCGTTTCTCCCAAGCGGCGCTAAAGAAGCTATTTTAGTAGACGGCGGAATTCCAACCGCTTTAATGGGAAGTAAAGGACTTTTCGTAGCAATGATTGTCGCGATTCTCTCTACGGAAATTTACAGATGGTTTATTCAAAAAGATATTGTCATCAAGATGCCTGATGGAGTTCCACCCGCTGTTGGAAAATCGTTTGCCGCTCTTATTCCTGGCTTCACGGTAATAGCATTTATTTGGATTTTACGTTTGTTAGTAGAACAAACGCATTTTGGAAGTCTGCATAATATCGTTGGAGAATTGCTTGGAAAGCCTTTAGGTGTGTTAGGCGGCAGTTTAGGGGGTACGCTAGTTGCCGAGCTTGTTATTATGCTCATGTGGTCTTGTGGACTTCATGGAGCGAATATTGTCGGTGGAATTATGGCTCCAATTTGGTATGGAGCTATGGATGAAAACAGAGTTGCATTTGCTAACCATGAAGCATTACCCAATATTTTCACACAGCAGTTCTTTGACATTTGGATTAATATCGGAGGCAGCGGAGCGACACTAGCTCTAGTCGTTGCCATGATTTTAAAAGCGCGCAGTCAACAAATGAAGCAGCTTGGTAAATTAGGAATAGGGCCAGCTCTTTTTAATATCAATGAGCCGATTATCTTTGGACTTCCGATGGTGATGAATCCAATGATGCTTATTCCGTTTATTATTACCCCTCTTGTGACGGTAGTAGCAACCTATATTGCCATGTCGACAGGACTGGTAGCAAAACCAGCAGGTATTGCGGTTCCTTGGACCATGCCTCCGATTATTTCTGGCTATTTGGCCACAGGAGGAAAATTATCGGGTGCAGTTATGCAAGCTATTAACATCGGCATTTCTGTTTGCATTTATTATCCTTTCTTTAGAATGTGGGATAAACAAAAATTCACTGAAGAACATGGTATACAACCTGCAGTTGAAGGGGTACCAAGTGATACACAGAAAGATATTGTGTGAGGAGGGATAAAGAATGGAAAGCGTTCAAGAATATATTTTTAAATTAATCTTACACGGTGGAAACGGCAGAAGTTCAGCAATGGAAGCGATAGCGGCTGCCAAAAAGGGAGATTTTTCAGAAGCGCGTGAAAAGCTTACACAAGCTGGGGAAGAATTAAATGCTGCTCATCATATCCAAACGTCGTTAATTCAAGGAGAAATTAGAGGGGATAGCACAGAAATTTCTCTGCTCATGATTCATGCTCAAGATCATTTAATGAATGCGATGACGGTAAAAGAAATGGCTACTGAATTTGTAGATTTATATGAAGCAATCAAAATTTCTGGGGGGATTACATTATGACAAAAGGTATTAAAATTGTAACGATTGGCGGAGGTTCAAGCTATACGCCTGAACTAATAGAAGGGTTTATTAAACGATATGATGAACTTCCAGTTCGAGAACTGTGGCTAGTAGACGTGGAAGAAGGAAAAGAAAAATTAGAGATTGTTGGAAATTTAGCGAAGAGAATGGTGAAAAAATCAGGTTTGCCAATCGAGGTTCATTTAACGTTAAATCGAAGAGAAGCACTAAAAGATGCGGATTTCGTAACAACTCAATTTCGCGTTGGCTTGTTAGATGCACGAGCGAAAGATGAAAGAATCCCGCTTAAATACGGGGTGCTCGGTCAAGAAACAAACGGACCGGGGGGATTATTTAAAGGACTTCGCACCATTCCTGTTATTTTAGATATCTGCCGTGACATTGAAGAGTTATGTCCAGAAGCTTGGCTGATTAACTTCACAAATCCTGCTGGCATGGTAACAGAAGCTGTGCTTCGCTATAGTAACATTAAAAAGATTGTAGGACTTTGTAATGTGCCAATCGGAATGGAAATGGGGATTGCTAAGCTGCTTGATGTAGACCACTCTCGCATTCGAATTGATTTTGCTGGTTTAAATCACATGGTCTACGGATTAGATGTATATGTAGATGGTATAAGTGTCAAAGATCAAGTTATTGATTTATTGAGTGATCCAACTAACAGCAGCTTTGTGAAAAATGTAGCAGGACTTGGATGGGAGCCAGAATTCACAAAAGCGCTAAATGCGTTAACGTGTCCATATCACATGTACTATTACAAAACGCGTGAAATGGTAGAAAAAGAGCTTGTTAATTATGAAAAAGGTGAAACCAGAGCAGAAGTCGTGAAACAGTTGGAAAAAGAGCTGTTTGAACTGTACAAAGATCCTAACCTAGACATTAAACCGCCTCAATTAGAACAGCGCGGAGGTGCTTATTATAGTGATGCAGCGGTTCGATTGATTACATCCATTTATACGGATAAAGGCGATATTCAACCTGTAAACACAGTGAACAATGGCGCTATTGCAAGCATTCCAGCTGATTCTGCTGTAGAAGTAAGCTGTATCATTACAAAAGATGGTCCAAAGCCAATTTCAGTCGGCGATCTTCCCGTACCTGTCCGCGGTCTTGTTCAAACCATTAAGTCATTTGAGCGGATTGCAGCTGAAGCAGCAGTGACAGGAGATTATGACAAAGCTATTTTAGCATTAACCATTAATCCTCTTGTTGCTTCTGATAAACTAGCTAAACAAATTGTCGATGAGATGTTAGAAGCTCATAAAGATTACTTGCCTCAATTTTTTAAAACGGTTCAAGCTTAAAGTCAAGCTGTTCGAATACAGTACGTATTCGAACAGCTTTTTCTGTTTATACAGCTAGATTTCTGACACCATCAATGTAACAATATAAAATAGAAACAGACAGCAAAGGGTGGCTAGAAATGATTCATTTATTAATTATGATGGTAGAACGAGTTGGAGTTATTGTCATTATAGGTTTTTTGCTAGCACATACAAAAGTTTTTCGGCAATTTCTCCGTAAACAGCAAGGTTATAAAGGAAAAGCTGTACTTATTTTTATTTTTTCTCTTTTTAGCATTATTAGTAACTACACGGGAATTGAAATTCAAGGAACGATTATTCGAAATGAAGATTTATTATTAAAAGTAGATCCATCAAGCTCGATTGCAAATACGCGAATTATGGGTGTGGAAATGGGCGGTCTGCTTGGCGGTCCTTTTGTTGGTTTAGGAGTAGGACTACTTGCCGGCGTTCATCGCTTTATGTTAGGTGGGAGTACGGCATTTAGCTGCGCTGTTTCATCCGTTTTGGCAGGAGTGTTAACTGGATATATCGGTTATGCCTACCGGAAAAAACATCGAACGATTACACCGCGCTTTGCTGCACTTGTAGGCATAGCGATGGAAACGCTTCAGATGCTGATTATTTTATTATTTGCTAAACCGTTTGATTCGGCATGGACGCTAGTGAGTATTATTGCTATTCCAATGATTATTGTAAATGGTACGGGAAGCTATATTTTCTTATCTATTATTCAGTCCATTTTACGGCAAGAAGAACAAATGAGAGCGCTTCAGACACACAAAGTATTATTAATCGCAGATCAAACTCTTCCGCATTTTCGGCAGGGTCTCACTAGTGAATCATGTGAAAATGTTGCAAATATTATTCATCGCTTCACAGGTACGGACGCTGTTTCGTTAACGGATACGCACAAAATTTTAGCTCATGTGGGAGAAGGAATTGATCACCATGTTCCTTCGCACAGTTTAATTACCGGGCTGTCTCACGAAGTGCTGAAGACGGGAAAAATTATGAAAGCAAAATCGAGAGAACAAATTGATTGTCAGCATAAAGACTGCCCGCTTCATGCCGCAATTGTAATGCCGCTTACTTCTCACGGTACTACCATTGGAACACTAAAAATGTACTTTAAAGATGCAAGCGGGTTAAGTCGGGTCGAGGAAGAGCTGGCAGAAGGATTGGCCAAACTTTTTTCAACTCAGCTAGAGCTCGGCGAAGCAGAGCTTCGAAGTAAATTGCTAAAAGATGCGGAGATTAAAGCTTTACAGGCACAGGTGAATCCTCACTTTTTATTTAATGCCATTAATACGATATCGGCGCTTTGCAGACAGGACGTAGAAAAAGCTAGAAAACTGCTACTGCAGCTAAGCATTTATTTTCGTTCCAATTTGCAAGGTGCAAGGCAGCTGCTGATTCCGTTATCAAAAGAGCTTGATCATGTTCACGCGTATTTATCGCTTGAACAAGCCAGATTCCCTAATAAATATGAAATTGAGATGTATATTGAAGAAGGACTAGATGATGTCTTGCTTCCACCGTTTATTCTTCAAGTACTTGTGGAAAATGCCATTCGGCACGCGTTTCCGCGCAAACAAAAACACTGTCGCGTAGAAGTTTATATTGAGACAAAAGATAAATATGTATACGTAAAGGTAAAAGACAATGGACAAGGTATAGACACAAAGCGATTGGAACTTATTGGAAATGAGCCTGTTTTTTCAGAAAAAGGAACGGGGACGGCTCTTTACAATATTAAACAACGTTTACATGGATTGTTTGGAAAAGAAACGACACTGGAGTTTGACGTAACAGAAGGAACAGCAGTTTCGTTTGTTATACCAATTGAATTAAAAAGCGAGGGTATGTAATATGCTGCGAGTACTAATAGTAGACGATGAAATGTTAGCGCGAGATGAATTAAAATATTTACTCCACCGAACGAAAGAAGTAGACTTCATTGAAGAAGCTGAAAGTATCGAAGAGGCGTTGGATAAAATGATGGATGAAAAGCCGGATTTATTATTCTTAGATATACAATTGTCAGATGACAGCGGTTTTGATATTGCGAAAAGACTTAAAAAAATGAAAACCCCGCCTGCTATTATATTTGCAACTGCGTACGATCAGTACGCTTTACAAGCCTTTGAAGTAGATGCAATTGACTATATTTTGAAGCCTTTTGATGAAGAAAGAGTGGTGCAGGCCATTCATAAATATAAAAAAATGCGTGTTCCTCATCACGCTGTTAAAGAAGAAGAACCGATAGGAGAGTCTTCTTCTCAAACGGGAAAGTTAGCGATTTCTGTAGACGATTCAATTGTGTTAGTAAATATAGAGGATATCTTGTTTGTAGGGCTAATAGAAGGAGAAGTTACCATTCAGACCATAACCGAATCCTATCATACTGCAGATACGCTGGCTATGCTAGAAAAAAAGCTCCCTTCTCAGTCGTTTGTTCGTGTGCACCGGGGTTATATCGTCAACGTACATCATATTTCCGAAGTACAGCCATGGTTTAATTCCACGTATAATTTAGTGATGAAAAACGATAAGCGAGTTCCTGTCAGCCGTACATATGCTAAAGAATTGAAGAAGCGTTTAGGAATTTAAGTAAGAGACAGCTTGCGTATGCATTTTAGCAGGCTGTTTTTTGCATTTCAAGGCTCGATTTTTGTAAGTGAGCACAAATATTCGACTCTTTGATTTGAAAACGCTTTCTGATGTGTTTTCATTTTATATAATGAAGTCAACAAACAGAGAGAGGTGAAAGAAATGAGTGCTAAAAAAGTGTATGGCTTTTTAACACAAGCATTTATTTTTTCCGTAATTATGTTGATTTCAGATTTTATTGCAGAGCATTTGCCTTTTCCAATGCCAGCTTCAGTCATTGGACTTGTGCTGTTATTTCTTGCACTCTGCTTGAAGATTATTAAACTAGAGCAAGTTGAATCACTGGGAACGGCTTTAACTTCTTTGATCGGATTTTTATTTGTACCAGCAGGTATTTCTGTTATGAATTCATTAGGTGTTATGCAGCAGTACGGCATTCAAATTTGTTTAGTTATCATCGTGGCAACGATTATTTTGTTAGGCGTTACAGGCTTATTTTCACAGCTTATACTTGGCATGACAAAAGATAATAAAGCAAAAGAAGAAATAAAAGATGTAGATATGAGTGAAAAAACAAAAAAACAGGGCATTGCGTAATATCAATTATAAAGAGACAAGGTGGTTGGAAAGATGAATCCGTATTTTGGAATCGTGGTTTCTTTAGCTGCGTACGGTATTGGAACGTATTTATTTAAAAAGTCAAAAGGGTTTTTCTTATTTACTCCTTTATTTGTGGCAATGGTACTCGGGATTGCTTTTTTGAAACTTGGTCACTTTTCTTATGAGGAGTACAGTAGCGGCGGAAAAATTATCAGCTTCTTTTTAGAACCGGCAACAATTGCTTTTGCCATCCCTTTATATAAGCAAGCCGATAAATTAAAAAAGTACTGGTGGCAAATTCTTTCTTCTATTGCAGTAGGATCAGTTTGTTCGGTAGCGATTATTTTTGCGATTGCTAAAGGTATTCATATGGATGAAGTCGTGATGAAATCAATGCTCCCACAAGCAGCTACAACAGCGATTGCACTGCCATTGTCTCAAGATATTGGAGGGATTCCTGCTATTACTTCCTTTGCCGTTATTTTTAATGCAGTCATTGTATATGCGCTGGGCGCATTATTTTTAAAAGTATTCAAAGTGAAAAATCCAATTTCAAAAGGATTAGCGCTGGGAACGTCCGGGCATGCGCTAGGAGTAGCCGTAGGGATTGAAATGGGAGAAGTAGAGGCAGCCATGGCAAGTATTGCAGTCGTTATTGTAGGTGTCGTCACAGTTGCCGTTATTCCACTTTTTGTTCAGCTAGTCATGTAATAAAAGCCTGAAGATGTCAGAAAAACTCTGACTTCTTCAGGCTTTTGTTTGTTAATACACCACTCCAAAATGTCGTGATGCGCAGTTTTGGCAGGTTGTATGGTCAAAAAGACTCTCAGGAATGATAAATTCAAAACAAAATTGACATTGTTTGAATTGACTTTGTCTATAAAACATTGTCTCTAAGAAAATAGCTGTAATATGTTCGGTTATACGCTTATGGGAACGTTGTTCTAAAGTGGACCATGGAATAGACTGATGCTCTATGTAAATCGGAGAAGAAGTATAGGGTGTATCCCATTGAATGGCTTGATATCCAAACGTAAGGCCATGACGTGCTGCTGATGTAAATATGATCAGGTTTTGATGGAATTCTGGTAGAGGTAATTCTAGTTTTTGATCTTTAAGCGATCTCGTTTTGGAATGAAGGTTATACAATTTAATTTGAAAATGAATCCACTGAGTGGCGTGAACGGTTATTGACATGTTTTAAACCTCCAATTCAGACTCTTTCTTTTATCATAATTGATTTCAAAATAAATAAATAGTAGGCAAAAAGAAGATAACAAAATTTTATATAGAGTACTTATAAAGCATAGAGAAAGGTAATGCAAGCACAGCATCCTTTTTTCTACCCCTTTTTAAAGCAGATTAATCTTCTATATAAAAGCCTGCTTTCAGCGAAAGGTATCGGCGTATTTATACGCTTTAAACAGATTTTAATGTTAGAAGTTATAACAAGGTTCATTTCTTTTAGAGAAGTTTATGAAATAATAAAAAATGTATATTTTACGGTCTGAATCTATGTGTTGGAGGTTTTTATATGACGAAACAAAAGCTGATAGTAATCGGAAACGGAATGGCGGGAATGCGCTGTATTGAAGAAATTCTTATTCATTCTCCAGATTGTTTTGATATTACTGTTTTTGGAAGTGAGCCTCACGTTAACTATAATCGAATTTTATTATCAACCGTTTTACAAGGCAGTACAAAGCTTGAAGATATTAACATTCATTCGTTTGCATGGTATAACGAAAATAATATCACTTTATTTAAAGGAGAAAGTGTTACGCACATAGACACCAAGAGAAAAATAATAAAAACAGATAAAAACAGAGAGACGATGTACGACAAGCTTATTATTGCTACCGGTTCGAGCCCGTATATGCTCCCCGTTAAAGGTGCTGAAAAAGAAGGGGTCCTCGGTTTTCGTACCATCGAAGACTGCCGGAAAATGATTGAAATTTCTAAACGGTATAAAAAAGCAGCGGTTATTGGAGGGGGTCTGTTAGGGCTGGAAGCTGCTAGAGGACTATTAAATTTAGGGATGGATGTTCAAGTTATTCATCATTCGGGTTTTTTAATGGAGCGACAGCTAGACAGAGCAGCATCTGCCATGTTAAGAGAAGAATTGGAAAAGCAAGGCATGAGTTTTCTATTAAACAAACATACGGATGAGATTATAGGGGAAAATCGAGCAGAAGGCGTCCGATTTAACGATAACAGCAAAGTTGCAGCTGATTTAGTTGTAATGGCTACAGGAGTGAAGCCAAATGTGAATCTCGCTAAAAAAAGCGGAATAGCAACAAATAGAGCAATTATCGTAAATGATTATTTAGAAACGAGCATTCCGGATATCTATGCAGTAGGTGAATGCGCTGAACATCGGGGGATGACATACGGCCTTGTTGCTCCTCTTTACGAACAAGGAAAAGTCTTAGCGCGACACCTTTGCAAAATGAAAAATGAGGGTTATGGCGGGTCCGTTCTTTCCACTCAGTTAAAAATATCAGGAATAGACGTTTATTCGGTCGGAGAGTTTAAGGAAAATCAAGGTGCAAAAGCTATTACGATTTCGAATATGTTAGATGGTATATACAAAAAAGTAGTTTTTCGCGAAGGGAGAATAGTGGGAGCCGTTCTTTTTGGGGATACCAGTGAGGCTATAAAGCTATCACAAATGATTAGTGAAAAAAAGGATTTGTCGCAAGCGGAAAAAGTACAATTATTTCCTTCTCAATATGAAAAAGAAAATGCAGCAGCTTCTATGCCACTTACAGGTATCGTATGTAACTGTAACGGTGTAACCAAGGGAGCTATTATTGAAGCAGTACAGAAAAATGATTTAACGACAGTAGAAGAAATAAAAAATTGCACGAAAGCTTCTGGTTCATGCGGAGGATGCAAGCCCCTTGTAACAGATCTTTTAACGTATATTCAAAGCAATGAATTTGATGAAAACATTGAACAAAAAACCTTTTGTGCTTGTACACAGCTATCAGAAGATGAGCTGGTAAGAGAAATGCAGCAATATCAATTTGAAACGGTTCAGCAAGTAAGAGAAATGTTAAAGTTTAAAGACATGAAAGGCTGCTCGTTATGTGAAGGCGGTCTTCATTACTATTTAAATATGATGAATCCTCATTATGAAAATAATCGACATTCTTTATTTACTACGGAGAATGAACAGGCCGTTTTGCTTCATGACGGTACTTATGCAGTGGTACCGCAAATTCACGGTGGTCTGACAAATGTACAGGAATTAAGGAACATAGCAAATGTAGCTGAAAGGTACAACATCTCGAATATTCGTTTAACAAGTGATCAGCGCATTCAACTTATTGGAGTGAAAAAAGAATATCTTTCGTTGATAAGTGAGGAAATAGATAGAGGACTTCAGCAGTTATATGAACGTACAGTTAAAAATGTATCTGTTTATATAGGAAAAGGAACGTGTATTTGTCAGTATGAACCTGCTCTTGCTTTATCAAATGAATTAGACAAACAGCTTGAATACGTAAAGACCCCATGCGATATCAAAATCAGTATTGCTTCTTGTTTTCACATTACAGAGGATGTCACAAAAAGTGATATAGGATTAAGAAGAATAGACAGAGGTTGGGAAATATATGCTGGCGGAAGCAGCACAGAAGCCAGAAGCGGGGAGCTGTTTTATGTGGCCGAAACGAACGAAGAAGCGATAGAAATCAGCTGTTCTTTGATTCAATATTACCGTGAAACGGGGAACTATTTAGAAGCTGTCGGCAGCTGGATCGAGCGAGTAGGAATTGTTCATGTCAGAGAAGTTTTGTTTGAGGCAGACAATCGAGAGTATTTAATGAAGCAGCTCAGCTCAGAACGCTCTCGTGCAATCACATATTTATTATAGGAAAGAAGGGTGACCTACGATGACTGAGATGCTGTTGAAATATTTTCGTGAGCAGCAAAAGCAAGTTGAAACCGAGCGTATCTATAATACGCAGTGTCCTTACTGCAGCATGCAGTGCAAAATGCAGTTAGTTGAACAAACACATGTAAAAAGAAAAACGTATAAAACAATTGGAAGAGACAACCCTACTTCTCAAGGAAGATTATGTATCAAAGGAATGAATGCGCACCAGCATCCTTTGCATAAAGATCGGATTCAATATCCTTTGTTAAAAGTAAACGGAGAGTTTGTAAAGATTTCTTGGAGGGAAGCTCTTGACTATATTAAAGAGCACGTTACAGAGATTCAAGAGAAGAATGGAGCAGATGCGCTAGGTGTTTATGGAAGTGCCTCTATTACAAATGAAGAAGCTTATTTATTAGGGAAATTTGCTCGAGTTGCGTTAAAAACAAAGTATATTGATTACAATGGACGCTTATGTATGTCAGCTGCTGCTTCTGCTGCTAGTAAAACATTTGGCATGGACCGAGGATTTACGAATAGCTTACAAGAGATTCCGTTTACTGAATGTATTATGTTAGCTGGAACAAATATTGCGGAATGTCAGCCAACGATTATGCCTTATTTTGAAAAAGCAAAAGAAAACGGAGCTTTTATTATTGCTATTGATCCAAGAGAGACAGGTACAACTAAAATAGCTGATTTACACCTGAAGCTTAAACCGGGGAGCGACGCGGCATTAGCCAATGGAATCTTGAAGGTCATTATAGAAGAAAATTATCTAGATGAACGATTTCTACAAGAACGTGTTAATGGATTTGAAGAGGTAATGCAATATGTGGCGTCTCTAGAATTTAGTGTCATTGAAGAAATAACGGGAGTGCCGCTTGAGAAAATGTATCAAGCTGCCCGTATGTTTGGTCAAAGAGAAACAGGAATGATTTTTACTGCTAGAGGGGTAGAGCAGCAAACAGACGGGAGTGCTGCTGTGCAGAACTTTTTGAATATTCTACTTTCTGTCGGGAAAATCGGTAAACCTTGCTGCGGATATGGAGCCATTACTGGTCAAGGAAATGGGCAAGGAGCCCGAGAACACGGTCAAAAAGCAGATCAGCTTCCAGGCTATCGTTCAATCGAAAATCACGAGCATCGTATGTACATAGCAGATGTTTGGAACATAGAGGAGAAAGATCTTCCTAGAAAAGGTGTTTCTGCATATGAAATGATTGAAAAAATTCATGATGGTGAAATTAAAGGGCTGTTTCTGGTATGTTCAAATCCAACCGTTTCAAATCCAAACGCTAATTTTGTTAAGAAGGCTTTTGAAAAGCTTGAATTTCTAGTGGTAGCAGATATGTTTGAATCAGAAACGGCAAAATTAGCAAACTTAATTTTACCAGCATCCTCTTATTTGGAAGATGAAGGAACGATGACAAATGTAGAGGGAAGAGTTACATTGCGCGAAGCTAGCTTTCCGCGCCGTGGCGAAATCAAACACGACTGGGAAATACTATGTGAAATTGCTAAAGTTTTAGGGAAAGAGGAACATTTTTCGTTTTCATCAGCTGAAGAAATATTTAATGAACTGCGAATAGCAAGTAAAGGAGGAATCGCGGATTACTCCGGTATTACGTACGAACGATTACGAGCGGAAAAAGGAATTTTATGGCCATGCAGAAGCTTAACGGATAAAGGAACCGAGCGCCTGTTTGAAACACGTTTTGCTCATAGTGATGGAAAGGCGATGATGGTCCCTGTCTCGAATCAAGCTATTGTTCCTAAAGCAAAAATAACGAAAAAATATCCTCTCTATTTAACAACAGGGAGAGTGGTGTCACACTATTTAACGGGTGTACAAACGCGAAAAAGTGCATCTTTATCTGCTAGAAATTTCGAATCTTTTATGGAAATCCACCCTTCAACAGCGAAAAAATATGAAATATCGAATCAAGAATTAGTACAAATTGAATCTTCATATGGAAGGATTGTGGTAAGAAGCAAATTTTCAGAGGGCATTCGGCCAGATACCGTATTTGTTCCTTTTCACTGGGCGGATTCTCAAAATGTTAATAACCTTGTTTCTGAGAAATTAGATCCCGCCTGTAAGATGCCTGGCTTTAAAGTAAGTGCCGTGAATATTAGCCCTTCTGTAAAAAGAAGCAGTTATTAAAAATGCTGATGCAAAAAGCCTCTTGCAAAAAGAGGCTTTTTACGTGGAATCAGGCAAGGTGCTTTTGGTTAATACGTACATCTTGTTTTTTGAATCCAGAATAATTCAGTAAGAGACAGAATAGAGCAAAAAGCGCTAGTAAGGAAAAACCGACAACGTAATCTCCGCTTGTATCTTTTATAAAGCCTAGCACAATAGGAGGGAAAAAGCCGCCTACTCCTCCGAATGCTCCTACGATCCCCGTAACAGCTCCAATATTTCCTGTTGAAACAGATGGAACCATTTTAAAAACAGCTCCATTTCCGATACCAAGGGTAATGGCTGCAAGTAAGCAACCTGCGCTGAATAGCGCGAAGGAGCTGATGGTAAAGGCGATAAATAATCCTATTAGCAGCATTCCGGTAAAGACAAAGGTGAGTACTTTTTTTGCTCCGAATACATCCGATAAATATCCTCCAAGAGGCCGTACAAACGTTGCTAATACAACAAAAATAGCTGTTTTCAGCCCGCTGTCTACGGTTGATGCATTAAATTGATCGTGCAAAATGGTAGGGAGATAGATGCTGAATGTGACAAATCCACCGAATGTTAAAAAATAGAAAACGGACAAAAACCACGTTTCTCTAAATTTTAATACCGATAAAGATTCCTGCAGCGTTTTAGGAGAAGCTGCAGAGGGGTGGTCTGAAGTTCCTACCCATAATAAAAGAGCCATTAAAGCTACCACAATTGCTAAACTCCAAAATACCCAAGGCAAGCCAAAAGAAGAAAAGATAAGTGGAATACTAAAGCTTGCTACCGCTGATCCTAAGTTGCCCATCCCGGCAATTCCTAAAATAAAACCTTGCTTTTGAGGTGAATACCATTTAGAGACATATGTAATGGAAATAGCAAATGTTGTTCCAGCCATGCCGATAAAAAATGCCCAAAAGAGCAGCATGGAGTAAGAATGAGTAAAGCCTGCACAAATGGTAGGGAGTAAAAGAGCAAGCATTGTTAACGAATACACTTTTCTTCCGCCGAAGCGATCTGTTAAAATTCCCATCGGAATCCGCATGAGTGAACCTAATAAGACGGGAGTGGCAATTAAGATACTTTTTTCAGCGTTGGTTAATGAATACATCACTTGAATATCTGCGGCGATAGGCGCGAAGACAGACCATACTGAAAAAGCAATAATCATAGATAAAGTCGAGATAAGAAGTACAGATAAGGGCCGTTTAGAAAACATTGCTTAAAAACCTCCTTTTTTATATACAGCGTAAAGCTGTTGCAATATGGTAATTATGATACTACGCTTTCTTTCTTATGTATCATTCTGTGTTAGGCTTTCTACCGTGGTTTTATGGGAGACCTATATTACTAGTAGAAATGGGAGGAAACTTAAAAATACACGAAGTGTTCATAAAAAAACTCTCATCGTCATGCGCAGCGATGAGAGTTTTTTTATCAGTAAAAGTATCATTGCTTATTCAGCCGTCGCAATTTCTTCTTCTACATCATGGTCTTCTAAATTAGCATTTAGAAATTCACTTGTTTCCGATAAATTGAGATTTAATTTCGTTTTTTTGCAAATTTGAATGGTAACATCCTGAACGGAGACGTCTAAAACATGTCCACCTTCTTTTTTATATTCATCAATAAAGTGCAGGTGATACCCGGGAACACCGATGCCTGAAGAATATTCCGGCGTGTAAAAACCTGCTAGTGTTCCATTTACATCTGAAGATGTAAATGTAGGCTGATCAGCAGCTGCATCTACCATGGAAGGATAGGGTTTCTCTTGCTTTGCAACAGTGCGAGTTTTTACTTCTTTAAACTTCCCGTCAATGCGAACTGCATAGAATAAATTCGGACTGGGAATAAGCTCGTTCATTAAGGTTTCTAGTTGTTCACGGTTCATTTCCTCTTCTACACGATAAGAGATATCTTCATAAAAGGTTGTCATAATGGCAAAAGGTGTTTTTGCATCTTCACTAATAGGTGCGGCTTTCCCATCAGCAATATGATAAAACTCTCCGTCAAAGGCAATCATTTCACCGTCCAATTGATTAAAAGTACCGATGCCGAAATCACCTTTTTTAGCTAATTCCTTGTATGTGACAACACCGTCAAACACGCCGTCTAATAAAGCAATCATAGTGGAAGTTTGGTGAATCGTTAATTTTTCTTTATTGCTCATTCTTTACTCAGTCCTTTCAGTTAATTTGATCTGGCAGTAGCTGTGTATTTAATTTTTCATTATCTTTATAATCTACAGGAACATCGATGATAACGGGACCTTGTTCACGAAAAGCGTTTGCTAGAGTGTCCGAAAATTCTTCTGGTGAGTTCACTCTAAATCCTTTGGCACCAAAACTTTCAGCAAATGTAACAAAGTCTACACTGCCAAACTCCACTGCAGATTTTCGGCCATATTTAATCTGCTGTTGAAAGCCAACCATATCGTAGGTTTGATCGTTCCAGATAATGTGAACAATTGGTAAGTTTAACCGAATGGCTGTCTCGAGCTCCATAGCTGAAAATAAAAACCCGCCGTCTCCAGACATGGACAGAACTTTTTTATGGGGGCGAACGAGTGCAGCTGAAATAGCCCAAGGCAAAGCAACACCTAGCGTTTGCATGCCGTTGCTGAATAGTAAATGCTGAGGTTCATAGGAACGAAAATAACGAGCCATCCATATGTAATGCGAACCAACGTCACATGTAATGGTAGTATCATCTTCAACAAAGTCCTGCAGAGCTTCAATTAACTGTAGGGGATGAAGGTGAGTGTCATTAGAAAACTCGTACTGATCGTCAGGTTGTTCAAGTTTGCTTTTTAGCGTTTTTAAAAAAGAAGCACTTTCTGTTGAACGTATTAAAGGTGGGAGTTTATCCGCTAATATGTCGAGGGTGCTTGGGATATCCCCTACTAACTCAATTTCCGGCTGATAATGGTGGTCAGCTTGTGCTTGTACATCATCTAAATGAATAATGCTTCTTTGACTTTCTGAGTTCCAAAGAGAAGGAGGGTATTCAATTGGGTCATATCCGATTGTTAAGACGACGTCAGCATGCTTCAATAAGACGTCTCCAGGCTGATTGCGAAAAAGACCTACTCGTCCAAAAAAGTGAGTTTCAAGCTCTCGTGAAACAGCTCCCGCACCTTGGAACGTTTCTACGACAGGAAGGTCATGTTCTGCTACGAGTTGACGGATTGATTCCACTGCTTTAGATTTACTTGCTCTCATACCTAAAAGTAAAACAGGTAGTTTTGCTGTGCGAATAGTGTGTATAGCTTGGGCAACAGCGTCTAAATTAGCAGCGCCAATCGTAGGAGTTTTTAGAAAGGATAGAGTGGAAGCTGATGTTTCGCCATCCATTACATCCTGCGGCAAGCTGACAAAAGATGCTCCTGAAGGAGAAGAAACAGCTTCACGAAAGGCGTCTGTTATCACTTCTGGAACGTTTGCAGCATCTTCTACCTCAACGCTGAATTTGGCGATAGATTTAAATAGTCCTTCATTGTCCATTGATTGATGTGTCTTTTTTAATCGATCTGCTCTTGGAACGGCTCCTGCTAGGGCTACCACTGGATCACCTTCAGAAGTAGCAGTGACAAGGCCAGTGGCTAAATTAGCGGCACCTGGACCTGATGTGACAAGGCAAACGCCCGGCGTACCTGTCAATCTTCCCATAGCAGCTGCCATAAACGCAGCATTTTGTTCGTGGCGGCAAACAATTACTTCCGGTCCTTTTTCTTTCAAAACATCAAATACGCCATCAATTTTGGCTCCTGGAATGCCAAAAATATAAGGCACATTCTGACTTGCCAAACTTTCTACTAGTAAATCGGCGCCTTTTTTTGTTTCGGTAGTATCAGCATTACTCATCATGCATTCTCTCCTTTAAGTTTCTTAAATAAGTTTTAAGGCCTACTGATTGAATACCCAATTTGTATGACAACTAACCAAAGGAAAGGAGAAGGTTCTTATTTTCTAAATGAAAAACTTCCCTAATTAATTAGGGAAGCAGGGATGTACCTATTGCGAATAAAACACATCTGTTTTATCTGTAGGTTTATGGTACTTGGGGGATAGCAAGTGAAAGTCCTACGCGGCTCTTATTTGGTATGGTTAAAAAGCTTTTGGTAACGAACAATTTTTTGATCTAGCTTTTGACTTAATTTTAAGATCTCACCGTGAGAATAGCTGCTTGTTTTCTTAGCTAATTGGTAAATATCTGATTGTAAGGCTCGAATTTCTTTTTCTAACTGTGGTTGCTTCATTGAAATCCTCTCCAAGTCAGAATACTTCTATCTTCTATCTTTTATCTAATAGTATGAAATTCCTTCATATTTGTAAAATGTTTTTTGTTTTGAAAAATATGAAATAGGTGAAGAGCTGCTGACAAGCTTTGTCGAACACTTTTTTTACCTATTTTCAACAAATATGATATACTAAGGCTAGGAAAAGTGACAATCCGGAGCGCACGTTCAGTTATTCTTAACAAGCGAATGAATTCTTAGCTTTGACAAGTTTAACTTGTAAGGTGAAGAAATTCATCACATAATCTTATTAGATCTGAACCTTGTTAGCCCGGATGAGGATTTGTTGAAAACGATTCACTAGAAAAAACCTTCGAGACCGCCAACTCGGAGGTTTTTTTATTTTTGTGTATGGGAAGTAAAAAAAAGACATAGACTAATAAAGAAAAAGGTCCTGCACCCATAATCGGCCGTAGTTGATTACACCTTGTCCATTTCTGCAAGGAAGCTGTCTTTTTACTATAGGGAAGTGCCGCCAAACACCATTCCCTAAAGACAATCAGCACACGAGCCTTATGGATGAAGAACCCTTTAGACGATACTTATGGGTGATTACTTATTTTGCTACTGGAAAAATAGCAAAATAAGAGCGACTATGGCTCCTAAAAGCTCGACGTAAGCCGTTAGGAGCTGAACATTCTCAGCATCTAGGAAAAATGACTTGAGGATTTGTCTCAGACTATCCACCACCTTTTTTTCCTTGCGTGAATTCCCAAGGGAAAGAAAGGGGACGACAGTGCTTCTTTATTTTAACAAAAGTAGGAAATGATAAGTAGATTTATTTGAAGGATAAATTAAAAAAGCATGTAAAATACATGCTTTTTTAGTTTGGGTAAATTTCTTTTATACGTCCGACTTGTCCATCTGTTAAACGAACTTTAATGCCGTGAGGGTGAAAGCTTGAATTGGTCAGAATGTCTTTGACCGTTCCATGTGTCAGTTTTCCAGAGCGCTGATCTGCTTTTAAAACAATGTCGACTTTAATTCCAGGAGCTACGTCTTTTCTATTTTGTCCGTTCATTATACACCTGTTCTCTTTCGCTGATTATTCGTTTTTTTTGTTTGTTGACTTGTCAGCTTTTTGGTTGCTTGATTAGTACTGCTGTTCTTAGCTTTATTTGAAGATTGGTTTTTCTTATTAGCAAGCTGCTGTTTAATAGCATCTTGAAGACTAATTTTCTTTTTTGATTGTTCTGTCATAAAGGTTCCTCCTGAATACGTACATCGTCTGAAAAAACAAAGAAAGTAAGGGAATGAAAAAGCTGACTATCTAGTCAGCTTTTTTTAATTAGAAACAGTGACTTCTTCTACAGGCTGCATAAGTACAGCTTCTTTATCAGGGTACGTTTTTTCAATATGATGTTCTCCCCAAGAGCATAGCGAATCAAGAATACTTTTTAAAGACCATCCGTAATCTGTTAAAGAATATTCTACTCGAGGCGGCATTTCATTGTACATTTTTCTAACAATGATGCCGTCTGCTTCAAGCTCACGAAGCTGCTGCGTTAATACTTTTTGTGTAACGCGCGGCATAATTCTTTTTAATTCTCCAGGACGTTTTGTCCCTTTAATTAAGTGGCAAAGAATAACGACTTTCCACTTGCCTCCAATGACTTCTAGTGCCGCTTCCACTGGAATATTATATTTTTTCACGTTAACAACTCTCCTTGTTCTAGAGATAACGGTTAAATGCATGGTTTCGCATTTTTTCTGATGTTTATCATACCACTATAGCGCAGAATTTTCTAGGTGTAAGCATTTTTTTAGAATACCCAATAGTTCATGACTTTAGTATTTACGCTTATTGTAACCTCCGGGTACCTATATCACTTGAAAGTGCGTACTTTTTCTTTGGTTTTACATCGCTCATAATAACAATTGTTGATGGCCGGTTAGCGAATATATGAAGGGTACCTAAGCTAATCAGCTGTAAGAGAAGCTATTATAAAAAGTTATTATAACGAACAGGAGGCGTTAAGAAGTGAATACACTTTCACAAACACAACAAAGTAAAAAAAGCGGTGCTTTGCCGCTATTAGCGCTAGCTATTAGCGCCTTTGGAATCGGGACAACAGAGTTTGTTCCAGTAGGTTTATTATCATCGCTTGCAGAGGATTTAAATATTTCTATTACACTAGCAGGGTTATTAATTTCAGGGTACGCAATGGGAGTTGCATTTGGAGCGCCCGTATTAACAGCATTAACAAGTAAAATGAGCAGAAAATCATTGCTGATGCTATTAATGGTTATTTTTATCGTAGGAAACTCAGTAGCAGCTTTATCAACAAGCTTTGGGCTGCTGCTTATAGCACGAATTATTACTGCATTTTCACACGGGATTTTCTTTTCTATCGGTGCGACTATCGCTGCTGATTTGGTGCCGGAAGATAAGCGGGCAAGTGCCATTGCTTTAATGTTTACAGGTTTGACAGTTGCAACTGTTACAGGTGTTCCACTTGGTACATTTATCGGACAAGCTTTCGGCTGGAGAGCAACATTTTGGGGGGTAGCGTTACTTGGCGTTATTGCCATTATTGCCAGTGCTCTTTTAGTGCCTAAAAACTTAAAAGAAGCGCCGCCGGCAAAGTTTAGTGATCAATTAAAAATTTTGAAAAACGGGCCGCTTTTACTATCGTTTGCTATTACTGCTTTAGGTTATGGCGGAACGTTTGTAGCTTATACGTATTTAGCACCTATTCTTGAAAAGTTAACAGGATACGCACCAAGCGCAGTTAGTATCTTGCTATTAGTATACGGCGTAGCAGTAGCCATCGGAAATACGATTGGAGGAAAAGCTGCGAATAAAAATCCGTTAAAAGCATTATTTTGGATGTTTTTAATTCAAGCCGTTATCTTAGTTATTTTATCGTTTACTGCATCGTTTAAAGTAGCGGGAACAATTACAATTTTTGCTATGGGCTTATTGGCATTTATGAACGTACCTGGACTGCAAGTGCTGGTCGTGAACTTAGCTGAAAAGTATGTTCCTTCAGCAGTAAACGTAGCCTCTGCGCTGAATATTGCTGCATTTAACGTTGGAATTGCTATTGGTTCTTTTGTAGGCGGCCTGATTGTTGATTCCATTGGTCTTGTTCATACTCCTTGGATTGGAGGAGTGATGGTTTTAGGAGCGGTCTTATTAACCGCATGGAGCCGCTCAATAGAAGCAAAAGCAAAATAAAACAGAGATCATCGCCTTTTGCGATGATCTCTTAGCTATAAAAGGAGAGGAAGCAAATGACTGCATTTCAATATCATAAGGCGTATCGTCGTATGTACAAGGAGAATGAGTTAACGTTAGGTTTGCATATGCCGCTTGAAAATTATCAGTATGCCACGCCTACGATGGAGAAACAAGTAGAGCTCACGCAGCTTGCAGAACAATATGGATTTACAAGCTTATGGTTCCGTGATGTCCTTCTTCAAGATCCATCATTTGGCGATCCAGCCACGGGTCAAATTTATGATATGCTTATTTATTTGACTTACCTTGCCAGTCAAACAAAAGAAATTGCTCTCAGTACATCTGCTATTGTGCTGCCTTTACGCCATCCGCTTCGTGTAGCTAAAGAAATGGCAACCATTGATCAGCTTTTTCCTGAGCGTTTGATTATGGGCGTATCCTCTGGAGACCGTCAAGCAGATTTTCGAGGGTTAGGTATTCCTCATGAAGAAAGAGGAAAGCGATTTGCAGAGGCTTTTCATTATTTAGAAGAAGCGTTAAATAAAGAATTTCCATCTATCCAGTCTGCTTTGGGGTCCATTCAAGGAGCAAATGTTGTTCCTAAGCCAACGAAACGTATTCCAACGATGATCACGGGATACAGCCAGCAAAATATGGAGTGGTTTGCACAGCATGGAGACGGCTGGATGTATTATCCTCGTCATCCGCATTTTCAAGCAGAAGCCATTAAACAGTGGAGAGAACTGGTTGATATCTATCATCCAGGCGTTTTTAAACCTTTTACACAACCTATGCATCTAGATTTGGCAGAAGATCCAAATGAAATGCCAACGCCAATTCGTTTAGGATTTCGAGCAGGGCGTAATACATTAATTGAGCTTCTTTCTATTTATAAAGAAATAGGAGTTAACCATCTCTTTTTTGCTCTTTTTGATAGTAAGCGTCCGGCTGAAGAAGTCATACATGAGCTTGGTGAAGAAGTGCTTCCGCATTTCCCGTCTCATATGTAGCAAACAAAAAGAGGCTGAGACAAAAGCAGTTTACTTAAAGGAAAATCCGAACGATGAATCGTTCGGATTTTTTCATTTATCCAATTCGCTCATCTTTAGATTCCAGATTCCATTGATTTCGTTATGTCTAACTCTCTTTTTATATAGATTTCAAGTTATAGGATATATAAGAAATATGTATTAGAGTTATTGATTCTATGTTCTTTATAATAAAAGTATCCATTATCTCCTTGGGTGATATAAAGTCGAAAGGAGAAACACGATGAGTGTTGCATTTCTATTTCCAGGACAAGGTGCACAATATGCTGGTATGCTTCATGATATAAAAAATAAATGGGGATTAACGACTACGTTTGAAGAAGCAAGTGAGGCTTTAAATCAAGACGTATTATCGTTAGATTCGTCAGAAAAATTAAAATATAATAAAAATGTTCAGATATGTCTTTTTATTGCAGGAGTGGCTACGGCTAGATCGTTTAAAAACAAAGGTTACTCGCCAGACGTGGTAGGAGGGCATTCAATAGGGGCGTTTGGAGCAGCAGTTATATCTGAAGTGTTATCTTTTAAAGAAGCTCTTTTTCTTGTGGGAAAAAGAGGGGAACTGATGGGAAATGCCTATCCTGATGGTTATGGTATGGGGGTCGTAATGGGACTGCGCGAACATCAGCTTCTCTCTATTGTACATGAAATATCCACCGATGCAGCTCCTGTTTACGTAGCGAATCTAAATGCTCCTGATCAAATAACGCTTTCTGGCACCTTAAAAGCAATTGAGGAAGTTCTTGAAAAAGCATCTAAAAAAGGGGCTAGGAAAACCAAATTGCTTCATGTAACGGTGCCTTCTCACTGTCCTCTTATGGAAGGAGTTTCGAGCGAATTACGAAAAATAATAACGGAAGTGAAAGGAAAAGACCCGATCGTTCCTTTTATAGGTAATTGTAAAGCTCGGAAATTATGGAAAGCTGCTGATATTAAGGAAGATCTGGCAGCGAGTGTTGCCCTGCCCGTCCGTTGGCATGATATGACGGAAGTTATGTATGAAATGGGTACAAGATTATATATTGAAATGGCTCCAGGAAGAGTACTAACGGATTTGACTGCTAAGAGCTTTCCGGAAGCAAGGGCTATTTCTGCAGCCGAATCTACTATGAAATCTGTGTTAATTTTAATGGAGAAAGAAAAAATGTAAGCGCATTAATTTAGGAGTAGAAGAAAGGAGCTAGAACATGAGTGGAATAAAAAAAACTTCAAAATCATGGACAACCCGCCGAGATCAAAAAGCAGCTCGCCTTGCGAAAATAGACCAACTTCTTAAAGGAAAGTTATTGGATAATGAACACATTATTGAAGCGTTAGAATTGCTTATATCACCCGGAGATAAAGTAGTGCTTGAAGGAGACAATCAAAAGCAAGCATCTTTTTTATCAAAGGCGCTGAATGAAGTAAGCGCTGATAAAATAAACGGTCTTCATATGATTATGTCTAGTATTTCACGCCCGGAACACCTCGACATATTTGAGAAAGGAATTGCTGAAAAAATTGATTTTTCGTACGCCGGTGCTCAAAGTCTTCGCGTATCTCAAATGATTGAAGATGGCACGTTGAAAATGGGAGAAATTCATACATATCTAGAGCTTTACGGACGCCTTTTCATTGATTTAATTCCCAATATTGCATTAGTGGCTGCCGATAAAGCGGATGCACAAGGTAACTTATATACAGGAGCAAATACGGAAGAAACGCCGACGATTATCGAAGCAACAGCGTTTAAGGACGGAATTGTCATTGTGCAGGTAAATGAACTTGTTGAAGAACTTCCGCGAGTTGATATTCCGGCTTCTTGGATTGATTGTATCGTCGTGGCCAATCAGCCTTATCAATTGGAAGCTTTATTTACCCGAGATCCTCGTCATATTACAGAGCTCCAAATTCTAATGGCTATGATGACGATTCGAGGTATCTATGAGCGCCACAGCGTACAATCATTAAATCATGGCATTGGCTTTAATACAGCTGCAATTGAGCTTTTACTGCCTACCTATGGAGAAAAGTTAGGGCTGAAAGGTAAAATATGCAAGCACTGGGCTCTGAACCCTCACCCTACGCTAATTCCGGCTATTGAAAGCGGATGGATTGAGAGCGTACACTGCTTTGGCGGAGAAGTAGGAATGGAACAATACACAGCAGGCCGTCCAGATGTATTTTTTACAGGACGCGACGGCAGCCTGCGCTCAAACCGTGCGATATGTCAAGTCGCTGGTCAATATGCGGTAGATGCTTTCGTGGGATCAACTTTGCAAATAGATGGAGAAGGAAATTCTTCTACCGTCACATCTGGACGTTTATCAGGGTTTGGCGGAGCGCCTAACATGGGGCATGATCCTAGAGGCCGACGGCATTCTACGTCTGCTTGGTTGGATATGATGAACGATAAGCATGAATTAGCAAGAGGCAGAAAGCTAGTTGTACAAATGGTTGAAACCTTTCAATCAGGAAATGAGCCTGTTTTCGTTGAGTCTTTGGATGCGGTAAATGTAGCTAAACAAGCAAACTTAGCTACTGCTCCTGTCATGATTTACGGGGATGATGTGACACATGTCGTGACTGAAGAAGGAATTGCTTATTTATATAAAGCACAAAGCTTGGAAGAAAGAAAAGCAGCGCTTGAAGCAGTAGCGGGGGTAACGCCTATAGGGTTACGGCACAACCAAAATAAAGTGGAAAGAATGCGCAGAGATGGCTTAGTGGCTTTTCCGGAAGATTTACAGATTCGCCGTACGGAAGCAAAGCGTTCGCTGTTAGCGGCGAAAAGTGTAGAAGATTTAGTAGAATGGTCAGATGGTTTATACAATCCGCCTGCTAAATTTAGGAGCTGGTAAAAAATATGCGTATTCAAGAAGAGCCAAAAACAACTGTGTTTTCTTCATGCCTGATAGCTAAAATGGCAGTTACCGCTTTGGTTGATGAAGCGTTACTTACACCTAAGCCGGGGCTTGTAGATGCAGCAACAACTGGATCTCATCAAGATATGAATATTGAGACGCTGCTAGCCTCTGCTTATGCTTTACAACCGACCTTCTCACAGATTGCATTATATAGTCAAGGAAAGCAGCCAAGTCAGATGCTAAGGGAAGAAATTGCTCGAATTGGACGCGAAGGTGAACAAATTATGTACGCGGCTACGGATGGTGTCAATACACACAAGGGAGCTATTTGGGCATTAGGTCTACTTGCTTCTGCAACAGCGGTTTGCGGTATTCAAGCATCACCTGCATCCATCACAGAAGCTGCAGGAAAAATTGCTCGTTATGCAGATCGCTTTTGTACTCTGCATTCATCTAATGGACTTCGTGTGAAAAAAAAGTATGGCGCAAAAGGAGCGGCTGGAGAGGCGAAGCAAGGATTTCCTCACGTGATTCATATAGGCTTGCCTGCTTTACATAAGGCTCGCAAGCTAGGCATACATGAAACATCAGCGCGGATTGATACTTTAGTAACACTAATCGCCAATCTTGATGATACGTGTATTTTGCATCGTGCTGGTCCAGTTGTGTTAGAGGAGGTTAAAATGGCGGCATCCAATGTGTTAGAAGTTGGAGGGGGATCTACATCAATAGGAAAACAGCGGCTGGAAGCGTTAGATCATATTCTTCTATCATCTAACGCTTCTCCAGGTGGAAGTGCAGATTTGCTGGCTGCTGTATTATTTTTAGATCGAATATCTCTTTTTAAAGAATCATAAAAGTCTGCAGGGAGGAGTGAGTGGCTAATGGAAACGTTAGTGTTTAAATACAAAGCCGATCGAAAGTTAACTCAGCGCGCACATGTAGGCGTTGTTGGTTCAGGGGATTTAGAAATCTTAATGGCTCCTTCTGATGAAGAACATGCTCACGTATCAGTACGAACAGGAAGTGAAGGGTTTAGTGAAACCTGGAAAGCCGTATTAGATCGGTTTTTTAGTGCTCATATGATTCAAGCGAAAATTGTAATTAATGATTTCGGTGCTACGCCCGGTGTAGTCGCTTTGCGTCTTGCACAAGCTTTGGAGGTGAGTAGAAATGGGAGTGAATAATCAAAGCTTTATTGAGTTAAATGGAAGAGAACGAGCGCAGGCAATCTTAGATCAAGGTACATTTCGTGAGCTGCTCGGCCCTTTTGACGGGATCGAGTCGCCTCATTTACCTAAGCAAAATATTGTTCCTCAAAGCGATGATGGTGTCATCATAGCAAGTGGGCTAATAGCAGGGGAGCCAGCAGTTGTCATTTCAATAGAAGGAGGATTTCAAGGGGGAGGCATTGGTGAAGTATCGGGAGCTAAAATTGCAGGAGCTTTAGAATTAGCTCTTAATAATCACAAAAAAGGTGTTCCTGTTAGACCTGTTTTTCTATTCGATACAGGAGGGGTAAGGCTGCAAGAAGCGAATTATGGACTTTTGTCGATATCTGAAATTGGCTCAGCGGTAGTTGCTCTGCGTGAGCATACACCTGTTGTCGGAGTTATTTCAGGAAATGTAGGCTGCTTTGGAGGAATGTCTATCACTGCTTCACTCTTTAGTTATCTCATTATGACAAAAGAAGCAAGGTTTGGTCTTAACGGCCCTGAAGTGATCGAACAAGAAGCGGGGGTTGAAGAGTTTGATGCAAGAGACCGAAGCTTAATCTGGAAAACGATTGGCGGTATTCAACGCTATGAAACGGGGTTTGCAGATACATTAGCACAGGATGATGTTACTGCTATTCAACGAGCGATTCAAGAGACGTTTCAAAAAAAAGAAAAAGTAGCTAGTAAAACAGAACAAGTAGATTTTTATAGGCATTTGCTTAGCAAGGTTGATCCTTCAGAAAAAATGGCTCCTTATCAATTTCAAGAATTGTATAAAGCAACAAAAAATGAACATATCCCTTCAGCAGTCTCTTACTCGTTGAACGAAGTTCCAGGTAGCATGCCTAACAGCCGCGGTCGCGTGTGGATTAACGCTTTAATAAATGATGAAGAAGCAGATTTTGAAATTCCTTCCGTTCTTTATAAAGACGCACTGCTAGGAAGAGAAAAGGTCCGATATATATCGGTTGTACCTAATCCTTATAATCGTTTCTTACGTGCACGAAAAGGGGAAGTAGGACTAGATGAAGGATGGGCAATTGCTAAGCACGTTCGTGAAGTAATACAAGAAGATCGAAATCAATCTCCGCGCCCTATAATTGCCATTGTGGACGTACCGAGTCAAGCGTATGGCTATCATGAAGAACTTCTAGGTATTCACTATGCTTGCGCTGCTGCAGCTGATGCTTATGCAGCAGCGCGCTTAGCAGGTCATCCGGTTATTACGTTAATTGTCGGAAAAGCAATTTCAGGAGCATTTTTGGCTCATGGATACCAATCGAATCGAATTTTGGCTTTAAAAGACGAAGGAGTGAATGTTCACGCCATGTCCAAACAGTCGGCAGCGCGCATTACTAAAAGAAGTATAAAAGAACTTGAGGAAGCTTCAAAGAAAGTCCCGTCCATGGCTTATGATATTAAATCATTTGCTTCACTTGGCGCTTTATATGAGCTGGTTAGCGGTATTCAAGCAGAGCAGCCCACAGAGCGTGACGTTCAAATGATTCAAGATATTTTAATTGGAGCAGTAGAAGATGTTCGCTGTGAAGGTGTATACGATTTAAGCAGCCGGCTGCACAGTGAGCAAGCAAGAAAGGAAGGGCGAAAAGCTTCTTTATGGGTAAGAGGTGAGTTGGAAAAACAATGGAATATATAGCTCATGATTTGCTTCAGTTAAAAGAGGAAGCAAAGCTTATCAGTTATACATCTATCCCCGAGTGGGTGGAATATTCATTAGCCAAGGCTCCATTTGTAGTGGTAAGGCGTGCTGTTCACCGAGATAAACTGATACCTATTGGAGTAAGAGGAGAACGAAGGAATCAGCGTTTTGGTGCTTTTTTATCTGAGGAGGCCATTAAACAAACAATTAGGCCGGAAAATCTCGTTTCATTTTTTCAAAACGCCCAGTATAGAAACATGCCAGCTATACGCGCTTTGGAAGAGGTGGCTATTATTTTTGAAAAATTTGCGTGGGGACCAACCGGCAGTGTAGGGTTCGAGCTTGCAAGCGGTGAAGAAGTTGTCACGACAACCAGTGATTTAGATGTACTTATTCGCCTTTCTTCTTATTTGTCGGTGAAACAAGCGGAAATGATAGTCAGTAAGCTAAAGAGATGCCCAGTTTCTGTAGATGTACAGGTAGAAACAGAAAAAGGAGCCTTTTCTCTAGCGGAATACGCAAAAGGCGAAGAGACGCTGCTTCTGCGTACTGTATATGGTCCTGCCTTAGTAAAACTGAATCAATTAGCATAAAAGACGGATGAGGGATTTGCACCTTTTCCGTCTTTTCTGTCAATACCAGCTTTTTTCTTGGCTTAACAAACGCTTGGCTTCAAGAAAAAATATTTGAATAAACTTTTTGGTGTTAATGCGAATCGGCAAAATTTTAGAATCTCCCTGCAGTTCTTTCATTTTTTTACGAACGGCTGTAAAGTCAAAAAACTTAGAAGCATAATTTTCAAACTTTGGATTTGAAAAATCTGTTAATCCAATAGAAGCAAAATGATTCAGTGAGTGAGTAACTGCTCGTCTTATTCGCTGTTCACAAGCCTTGGTTTCACGATTAATTTCAATAGAAGACGCGTGAGCTCCCAATTTTTTCTCAGCGACATTCACAAAAATATTTTTTAGAGAAGGGAAATGTTTTTCCACACTTTCTCTTTGGTCATAAGTGTACAGAAACTGTAAAATATCCAGTAAATCTTTTGCACCATTTTCTCCTACAATACCTAATTCGGCTAATAAGAATTTCCCTACATCGTATAGATGGGCTTGTTTCGTTATCGGCTGGCTTGAAGGGGGAGCGTGATGGGCTGTCGCTAAACTATTCAAGGAGGTTTTAATATCATCGATTGATTTCTCAAGAGAGATTCGTTCAATTACTTTTCGAATAACCGTTAAAATTTCAATTCGATTAATTGGTTTTGTAATATAGTATTCAATTCCTAATGAATAGGCTTCTCCTATTAATTCTTTGGACTCTACCTGTGAAATCATAATCATTTTTCCTTTAAATGAATCTTTTAAATGACGGATCGTTTCGATTCCATCTCGTCCTGGCATAAGTAAATCAATAAATAAAATATCAATTTGCTTTAAATTTAACGTAGAGGCATCTAAAAAGCTGCCGTCTACGACTTCTTCTACAACTTCTCCTAAATCCTCATCTTCAATCAGCTGACTGAGCGTTGAACGAATGGCTGAATCATCATCTGTAATACAAAATCGCATAAACTCATCCTTTCTGAATTAGATTACAAAGAGGTATTTGAATGATAAAAATCATCCCGTTATCTCCTTGTTTAGCTTCAATCGTACCTCCAAGTTCTTGAACAATATCTCTTACATAAGAAAGGCCAATTCCAGTAGAGGGATTTCCAAATTGATCGTATTTTGAGGTGAAACCAGGTTCAAAAATAGCTTTTTCGTACTTCAAAGGCACGCCAGGACCATCATCTTGTACATGAAATTCTACAAATTCAGCTTGTCTATGTACGGATAAAACAATCATTCCCTCATCTTTAATCGCCTCCACTGCGTTTGCTACCAAGTTATTAATGATCGATAAAATTGTGTAAACGTGGTAGCTGAAATGTTCCCCAGTGACAGAGGAAAAAAAGCTAATTTGTTTGTGAAGAGAATCGGCATATTTTTTGTTGATGCGTACGATCAGCTCGATTAATTCCTCTGCTTTCATATAATTTTGGAAACTTTCATTTGAAATTGTTTTAGATAAGCCCGCAAAAATACGTTGGTTGTCTTTTTTTACTTCGTGAATATCTCCGGCAATCCGAAGCGCTTTTTTACTGAGCGATTGGTTAAGCACAGAATGATCTTTTTCCTGCTGATGTAATAAACGGTATAAATCGTACGAGGCTTTTGTAATCACTTCCGTATTATGAAGGGTCTTTTTTAAATGAACGGTTTCTTCATAAAGGCTTGTAATAAGCATTAGCATGTGCTCATTTTGTTTGCGAATTTGACGTTCTCGTGACTGTGATTCATAAATTGTCATCATATTAAAAAAGCTAAGTACAATGAAGCTGTGAGCAAAAGCAATAACGGCCATGTCGGATAATGAATCGATATGAATGGTTGTGTGCAAAACGATATACTGCGCAGTTAGTTCGACTATATCAGCAGCTATTTCAATGATGAGTCCAATTAATCCAATCACAATAGCACTATAGTTCATGCGGCTTACTTTAAAAATAAAAAATAAAAGTGCATACGTAAAGTAAAAGAAAAACGTAGGGTAATGCGTATGTGCAGAAGCCGCAAATTGAAAATGATCGAGCGTGATATAATCGAGCATGATGCGAAAGAGAACGACGCTTAAAGCGGTTAACAAGCCGCCAGATAAAACGGTTTTCCGTTTTAAAAGCAATAGGAAAAAGAAAAATGTTGGAGCTCCAAATGTAATTCGAAATGTTTCATTTAACGGATAAAATTTTAGCTCTCCCGCCAGCGGAACAGTAATGAGCATGAGCAATAAAATGTACGGATCTTTTCGAATGAAAGATTTAAAATTCAGATAATTACACCTCCTGAAGTGATTCGTGAATTAGTATACATTGTGACAGCGTCCAGCACAATGGAGAAGAGTACCAAAGATAAAAATATAATTCAAAAAAGTTTTGTAGGTTTTTGTATGCTCTCGTAGGTTGCATTGTACATTAAAAACGAAAATGAAATCCCGCTTTATGAAAGCGCTTTAAAATAAAAAGTTAATGAAGTGATGAGGTGATTTTAATGAAAAGAGAAATTGAACAGGAAATGTCTTACTTACAGGTCACTGCAAAAGAGCAGTTACACGAGTGGGTAGAGCAAATAAAAGAATTTTCGTCAGAAGGAAAAACGGCTGATTATATCCCTGCTCTGAAAGATATGGACTCGTCTCAATTAGGTATTTGTTTGATTGGTGCTGACGGAACGGTTATCCAGTCTGGGGATTATGAAGCGGTATTTACTCTTCAAAGTATTTCTAAAGTCATTAGCTTTATAGCAGCTTGCTTATGTTGCGGCATTCCCTACGTACTAGAGAGAGTGGATGTAGAGCCAACTGGAGATGCATTTAATTCTATTATAAGACTGGAAATGCATAAACCAGGAAAGCCGTTCAATCCTATGATTAATGCCGGTGCTTTAACGGTTTCATCTCTTTTATCTGGAGAGACGGCAAAAGAAAAACTAAGCTATTTGTTTGATGTAATAACAATGCTTACAGGGAAAACACCACTCATTAATGAAACCGTCTTTGAATCAGAATGGCAAACGTCTCATCGAAATCGTGCGCTTGCCTACTATTTAAAAGAAACAAACTACTTACAAGGAGAAGTAGAAGAAGTTCTAGAGGTTTACTTAAAGCAGTGCTCAATTGAAGTAACGACTGAAGATATTGCGCTGATCGGATTAATTCTGTCATTAGACGGGTACCATCCAGTGTTTCACAAACAAGTAATTCCAAAAGAAGTAGCTAAATTAACAAAAGCGCTTATGCTTACATGCGGTATGTATAATGCCTCAGGAAAGTTTGCGGCATTTGTTGGTATGCCAGCTAAAAGCGGTGTATCAGGAGGAATCATGTCATTGGTGCCACCTAATACGAAAAAGCAGTCTCCATTTCCAGACGGATGCGGTATCGGAATTTACAGTCCAGCTATTGATGAGTACGGGAATAGCGTAAAAGGCGTTACGCTGCTAAAAAAAATCGCAAAAGAATGGGATTTGAGTATTTTTTAGTCTATTTACGTACTATTCATTCGCTTCAATAATATAAACACCAAGAGAAAAAACTTTCATGTTTTGCATTTGTTCTACCAAATTTTTTAATGAGGTGATAGGCGTGCAACAAGCAATCGAAAGTGTAATTAGTGTCATCAATGATTTTTTTTGGTCGAATTTATTAATTATTTTACTTGTATCAATCGGTATTTATTTTACGATCCGCTCTCGTTTTTTGCAGTTTCGCATGTTGAAAGAAATGGTACTTGTTTTGAAAGAAGGACGAGCGGCTAAAGATGGGGGAGTCTCCCCGTTTCAAGCTTTCTGCATAAGCATGGCAGCTCGAGTAGGAACAGGAAATATTACCGGTATAGCGATTGCTATTGCTCTTGGTGGCCCGGGTGCTGTATTTTGGATGTGGATTATTGCCATTATCGGTTCAGTATCAAGTTTTGTAGAAAGTACACTCGCTCAAATCTATAAGGTAAAAGGGTCAAACGGATTTCGAGGAGGACCCGCTTACTATATGGAAAAAGGGTTAAATAAAAGATGGATGGGCGGGCTATTTGCTGTACTCATTACACTGTCATTTGGCCTGGTGTTTAACGCTGTGCAGTCTAATACGATTACGCTGGCATTTGAGAACTCTTTCGGAACGAGCCGCTTATTGATTGGGATTATTATGACAGTTATATTTGCGATAATTATTTTTGGCGGGATCAAACGCATCGCCAAGATATCGGAATACATCGTTGTCGTATTAGCCGTTTTATACATTGGAATGGCTCTGTTCATCATCTTTAAAAGTATTGATCAAATGCCTGCGGTTCTATCTCTAATTGTGAAAAATGCATTTGGATTTGAACAGGCGCTTGGGGGATCAATTGGTGCAACGTTAATCAACGGAGTAAAGCGGGGACTGTTTTCCAATGAAGCAGGAATGGGAAGTGCTCCCAACGCGGCTGCAACTGCAGTGACGAGTCACCCAGTTAAACAAGGTCTTATCCAAGCATTTGGTGTCTTGACGGACACACTTGTGATTTGTACAAGCACAGCATTTATCGTTCTCTTATCTCCCGCCTATAAGCAGGGACTAAGCGGCATTGAATTGACGCAAGCTTCTCTTAGTACACATATCGGTTCTTGGGCATCAGGATTTTTAGCTATCATGGTATTTCTATTTGCTTTTAGTACGTTAATTGGCAATTATTATTATGGAGAAACGAATATTGAATTTTTAAATTCAAATAAGATGTGGCTTTGGTCTTATCGTGTAGGTGTTTTAGCGATGGTTATTTTTGGGTCGGTTGCTCAGCTTCAGCTTGTATGGAATCTGGCAGACTTATTTATGGGGATGATGGTAGTGGTGAACTTAATTGCTATTTTTCTATTATCGAAAGTGGCGTTTTCTGCCTTGCATGACTATACTCAGCAGAAAAAGGAAGGGAAAAATCCAGTCTTTTATAAAGATGTATTAGAAAACAATCAGAATATTGAATGTTGGGAAAGAGAATCGACTTCATCCCCTTCTGAAAAAGAGAATATTATCTAAAAAAAGTTCAGCCAGTTGGCTGAACTTTTTTTTATGCGTTTTTCTTTAATTCAGTTTGCGTAGTGCCTTTAGAAAATAATGTTTCTTTCACGCCATTTGTTGCTGCTTTGGTTTTTGCAGCAAAGATTGGATTTAAAATAAAAACTACGAGTAGGTTAGATAATAATCCCCAGAACCCTTCATAAAGGCCAAATGAATTTCCTGTGGCATGAACGGTAAACGTTACAACCAGCCCTACTACTAATCCAGCAATCGTACTTTCTTTCGATTGATTTCTCCAAAACAGGCTGATAACAATAGCCGGGAAGATTTGTACCATGCCGGATACCCCTAGTAACTGTAGGGAAACAAGTGCTTGTGGGAATAATAAACCGAATAAAAGTGCCAGTCCAATAACAACAAAAACCATAGAACGAGTAACCATTGTTAATGTTTTACCTTGTACATTTGGATTAATTAAATCTCTAAATATATTATTTGCAAATAAGTTAGACGCTCCGATAGCCATGATAGAACATGGAATTAATGAAGCAAGAGCAATCGTTGCATAAGCTAACCCTTGGCCAATGCCACCATATGAATATTGAATCAAGGTTAATAATGCTAATCTAGGATCCGTTGTATCTTGAGGTAATACTTGATAAGCAATAAACCCTAAGAAGATGACTAGAATTAAAACAATATTGTAAAGAGGTAAGAAGACAGCATTTTTACGAAGCGAATCTGCACTTTTAGCAGTGAAAACACCTGTAGCAGCGTGGGCCCACATGAATAAAGCTAAAGCAGATACGAGTGATGCTGTAATAAACCATGGAATGCCCTTAGGTCCTTGTGTTGGGATCGTTAATAGCTGAGGTGCATCCTTTGCAACATTGTCAATCATGTTGCCCCAGCTTCCAAAATGCATAATTGGCAGAGAAACAACCATAAATAACATAATCGCCCATACTAAAATATCTTTAATAATTGCCGTATAAGTGGGACCTTTAATTCCGCTGAAAAAAGTATAAAGAGCCACAAGAAAGAATGAAAGAATAACGACAGCTTTTACATTAATGTAGCCAGTTCCTGCAACGCGAAGAGTATCTTGAATACCGCTAAGCTGAAGATCGATATATGGAATAAGCATCAATACACCTACTATGGCAATTAAAGAGGAGAGAAATTTACTGCTAAAACGTTCTCTAGCATAATCAGCAAGTGTAGTAAGTTTGTGCTTTTTAGCAACAGTCCAAAGTTTTGGAAGAAAAAAGTATGAAATTAAAAAGGCTAAAACAGAGTAAGGAATGGCAAAAAATGCGATGCTTCCTCCTTGATAAGCTGTACTTGTAAGACCTAGGAATGTATAAGCAGTATATAAATCTGCTCCTACTAAAAGCCAGACGAGCAGGCTTCCAAAACGTCTTCCCCCCACAGCCCACTCTTCAACGGAGCTTCTAGATGATTTGTCACGTCCTGCTATAAAGCCAATGGCGATAACGACAAGAACAATTGCTGATGTGATTAAAAGTGCGGTTAAATTTCCTTGCATTATTCAATGTCCCCCCAAGATTTTTGTAAACGATAAATGATAAATGTACACACAGGCGTTAAGAAGACCCATAAAAATAACCATAAATGCAAAATAGGTAATCCAAAAATAATTGGATGAATGTTATTTACAAAAGGTAAAAAAGCGAATTGAGCAATAAACGGAATGATGAATAAAATAAATATTATGAATTTTCTGTTCAATTTTTACTCCTCCTCTAAAATTTATCTAACAATGTTCACTATGATAGCAAGTCTGACATAGTAAAGCAATAAGTTTTTTGAAAATTTCGTTATAAATTACGAAAATTTTTTTAGAAAAACAAAAAAAGGGTATGAGAAGAAGATATTTGAAATGATTAGGGAAGAAAAAGCAGGAGAGAACCTAAGCGCAATTGCCTTTGAAACAAAAAAAGAACGGAAAAGAAGAAAGGTAGTTTTCTCGATGAGATAAAGTATATTGCTATTGCATTAAAGGAAAAGAATTTGTATGTTCAAATATAGATTTATGGAAGCTATAAAAACGAGCAAATAAAAAAACTAGACAATAAGTGCTTGTCTAGTTCCACCACTCTGTCAATGGTCCTTTGTCGCCATAAACAGGATCTGTTGTAGGAATAGGTACTTGTGCAATTTCATCAAATACGTGAGGGCGATCAGTTTGTTTTCCTGTTCGTAAGTTGTAATCCATGCCCTCTGGATAAGCTCCAACCACTTTAAAGTCAGCAGTTGACTGCAGACGCATATGTCCTGTACCTGCAGGGAGTACGAGTACATCCCCAGCATGCACCACGATATTTTCTCCCATATGTCCACCTAGTTTTAAGCGTGCAGATCCGCTAATTACACCTAGTGCTTCATGAGAATTGCTGTGGTAATGGTGAAAATCATATATGCCGCCTACCCAGCTGTTTTTCCAGTTGTGAGAATTAAAAATGCTCTCTACTTTCTCTTTCTTACTAATAAATACGTGTTCATACAACAAAACTGGAAGACGAGGGTGATTTGGAATGGTTCCGTCGTCATCAAAATAAAGAACTTTTACATTTGCATAATTCATAAGCATCCCTCTAACAATCTTTTTTCGTAATTTTCCCTGTTTTTTGCTTGCGTAAACAGAGAAGTTTGCTCGAAGTACTTCATTCGTTGCGAAGTGCATGATATGTAGGTGTTAACGTTTTCCCAAAAGAAGTCTCCCACTTCAAGCGTAGCTAAGTGGTGGGCAGTTTACTTTAGTATCTTTTCTTCATATTGTATATAAGTAAAGGGGCTAGTGCAAGAATTCTATGGATATATAGATGTTAATTCGTATTTTGTAAATGAATAATATATATTAATATAATTTTTAGAAGATGATATACTCGTGAAGCAAAAGAAACAAATAATAAGCAAGGTTAGAGTTTTAGTTGTTTTTTGTAATTAGGAAGAGATTTTAAGAAGATTTATTCAGAATTTTACGAATAATTCATTACTTTTGTAAAAGTAATGTAAACATTTTTGTGTATTGAGTAATAGTAATGAATGTTATATACTGATAAAAAATATATTCCTATATGTGACTGGCGCAACATGGATGACCATGGGGGAGCATATAGCGTATAAGCCGCGCGCCTGGGCAAACACTTGAGAAAATTTCGCAAGTGTTTTTTTTATTTTCCTAGGGAAGAGGAGTAGATTTGGATGAGCAATATGCAAAGGAAGATGGGAACATTTGCTTTAACCATGACAGGCATAGGTTCGATTATCGGTTCAGGATGGCTGTTTGGAGCATGGAAAGCAGCTCAAATTGCAGGACCAGCGGCTATTTTTTCATGGGTTATTGGAATGGTAGTTATTTTGACCATTGCCCTATCGTACGCTGAACTGGGCGCGATGTTTCCGCAAGCAGGGGGGATGGTTAAATATCCTCAGTATTCACACGGATCATTTATTGGATTTTTGGCTGCTTGGGCTAACTGGATTTCAATCGCTTCAACGATAACAGTGGAGGCTATTGCATCTGTGCAATATATGAGTACTTGGCCGTGGAAATGGGCTCGCTGGACTCATGAATTAGTAGACAATGGCATTTTAACGTCCAAGGGGTTGGCAGTTGCGTCTCTGTTATTATTCATTTACTTTTTTGTGAACTATTGGACGGTAAATCTCTTTGCTAAAGCAAACTCATTTATTACGATTGTTAAATTAATTATTCCTGGTTTAACGGCAGGGGCTTTATTTTTTGCTGGTTTTCATAGCGGGAACTTTTCAAGTGAGCATGGGGTAGCACCTTACGGATGGGCGAGTGTTTTAACGGCAGTGGCAACATCAGGTATCGTATTTGCATTTAATGGGTTTCAAAGTCCTGTAAATATGGCAGGAGAAGCAAAGTCACCTAATAAATCGATTCCGGTAGCTGTAATTGGTTCAATTTTTATTGCTGGAATTGTATACATTATATTACAAATTGTTTTTATCGGAGCAGTAAGTCCGTCATCAATTGCGGATGGATGGAATCATTTGAATTTTAATTCTCCTTTTGCTGATTTAGCGATTGCGCTTGGAATTAACTGGCTAACAATTGTGTTATACGCAGATGCATTTGTTTCTCCTTCCGGCACAGGTGCTACATATACGGCAACGACTTCTAGAATGTTATACGGGATGCAGCAAAATGGATATTTGCCAAAGATATTTGGTACTCTTCATCCACTTTACAATGTCCCGCGCCCAGCTATGTGGCTAAATTTAGCAGCCTGCTTTTTGTTTCTCTTTTTATTTAAAGGGTGGGGTGTCTTAGCAGAAGTGATCTCAGTAGCGACGCTTATCTCTTATATTATGGGCCCTGTAGCGCTTATAACATTAAGAAAAACGGCTTCACACTTTTACCGTCCATTTTATTTAAAAGGGGCATCAGTTATTGCGCCATGCGGCTTCGTTTTTGCTTCTTTGACGCTTTACTGGGCAAGGTGGCCACTTACAGGTGAAGTGATTTTTATTATGGCAATTGGCCTGCCAGTTTATTTTTATTACCAAGCGAAAAATAAATGGGTGGGCTTTAAAAAAGAATTTTTAACCGGGGCTTGGATGCTTATCTATTTAGCGTGCATGATTTTTATTTCCTACATAGGAAGCGAAAAATTCGGAGGCAAAAATATTTTACCTTTCGGATGGGATATGCTAGTGATTGCTTGCGTATCATTAGCTTTTTATTACTGGGGAATTAAGAGTGGCAAATCTAACCGATATATGAAAGAAGCTGAACAAATCAATCAAGAAAATTTTAAATCTAAATAAAAAAACACGAGCCCGTGCTCGTGTTTTTTTATTTAGGTGAATGGAGAATTTAGACTTAGTTTTTATCAAAATATTGTAAAAAACATAGATTTTAAGGTTTAAGGATTTACACAGAGGGAACCTTTATTTGGGATAAAGTTCTAAAAAAACAAAATAAAGGGGATTGGACAGCTGTGAAAAAAATGAATGTTTTGGCTGTGGTTTTTGTACTTATGCTAGTATTAGCGGCTTGTAACAGTTCTAAGGAAACGGGAGGATCCACTTCGGCTAAAAATAAGGCGATTGAAGCATCTATTGACAGCGCTTCTTATATTTTAGTAGATAGTGATGAAGGAGCTACAAGTGAAGAAAAGGGGCTGTTGAAAGTTGATTTAAAAGTGAAAAATGTATCCAAAAACAGTATATCTTTATCGGATTACGACGGTGTGTATTTATATGAAGGAGATGAACAATTATCTCCAAAAACGGGAGTGAACAGTAGGGAACTTGGACTAGAAAGCAGTTCATCTGACAAGATTGGCGCTGGGAAGCAAAAAAAATTAATGTTCGTCTTTGAAGTCAAAAAAGATAAAAAGTACAAAATTGGGCTTCAGCCAAAATCATCTGATTATGATGAAGAAATTGACGAAGTAACATTAACACTGGATACGAAGAAATACGCGAAAAGCTATAATAAGCTGCAAGACCCAGAAAAAGCTCTGCAAGCTTACACGGAAGTTCTTTACTTAAACAAAGAAAATGTAGATTATGATAAATATGTAACAGCGGACAAAACAGCTGTCATAGAAGAACAGAAAAAAGCGTTTAATGAAGAATTAAAAGGTGCGTTTTCTAATAGTTTAACCGATAAAGCAAAAAAAGATTTTTTTAACATGTATAAAGATGTTTTAAAAGAAAAAGCAAGCGTAAAGACAAATGTGATTGCCAATGCAAATAATAAAGCTGTAGTAGAAGTGGAGTACACTACTGTTAATTTATCAGACTTATATTCATACGTATCGCAGCTTAAGAGAGCATATACAGATGAAACAAAAGATTACGATACAAAACACTCTGAAGAGTTTGCGGCTTCTAAATTCAAAGATATTGTAAATGAATTAGAAACGAAAGAAGGAAGTCGTCCGCTACGAATTTTTATGGTGAAAGAAGATGGGAAATGGACTGTGAAGTCAAGTGACCTATACAGTGACTCTTTAGGTAAAACGTTTGGATCGAGCTACATTCGATAGACAAAAAAGAGAAGAGTTTTTCTTCTCTTTTTTGTTTTCTGTAAATAAATCAACGAGTTTTTTGTAAAGCTAAATTTATCGAAATATGCTAGTATAGGTTCATTCATTCTTTTATTCTTATTATGATAGGCATCAATGGAGGTTCTTACTAATGAAAGCAAATTATTGTAAAGATACAAAGGCCGTTCGAACGAGCCGCATTTTCCCTAATGATATTAATAATCACAATACGTTATTTGGCGGAAAATTAATGAGTGATATTGATATGATTGCGTCCATTTCAGCTTATCGTCACAGTCGTACAGAGTGTGTGACGGCTTCAGCAGACTCTATTCACTTTCTGCACCCTATTACGCCTCAGGATTCTGTATGTTTGGAGTCATACGTATCATGGACAGGTCGTTCATCCATGGAAGTGTTTGTGAAAGTGATTAAAGAAAATTTAAAAACCGGGGAGCGTCAAATTGCAGCTACATCATTTTTAACTTTTGTGGCAATGGATGATGATGGAAAGCCCCGCGCAGTACCGGAGCTTATTCCAGAAACAGAAGAAGAAAAATATCTGTTTCAAACGGGGGCAGATCGTGCTGCCACACGTAAACAAGTGCGTAAAAAAAGCAATGAACTAGCCTCAGTGTTGGATTTAGGACAACCTTGGTAGCATAAAAGAGAGGCTGAAAAGTATTTTAGCTCAAGTGAAAAACGAACCACTGATCAACACGTTTGATTAGTGGTTCGTTTTTTTTTGTTATGGTGAACGTAGGTTTCAGCTGTTTCGTTCTTTCTAGCAGTTGATTGAAAGGAGAGGTGAAGTCTTCCAATCAACTGCGGTGTCACAAGCGGTTCAGTTTATGTATCCCATTTGTTCGTCTTAGGATTGGATTCATTTCGTTATGCCTCATCCTCTTTTTTATATTTGATGAATCTTTCCTCCTAATCGAGAGGAGGAAACAAAATTATATGAAATTTATTTTCGTTCATGGTAATATGAATTTAATATAATTTTCTAAAAAGTTTAAAAAGTACAACATTTATAAAGAAAGGTGTCGTGTCTAATGGTAACAGTAGAAGCAGCAGAAAGACAAAACAGCAGCACTGCCCTACGCCGTGATGTAAAATTTCTCGGTCAATTGTTAGGGAAAGTTCTGGTTCACCAAGGTGGAGAAGAACTGCTCAACAAAGTAGAAAAAATACGCGAAGTGGCAAAATCACTTAGAGAAAACAAGGATGAAGCCATCTATAAAGAAATAAAAAATGAAATCGTTACTCTTGAACAGCCGATGCGCGCGCAGGTTATTCGGGCGTTTGCCGTTTATTTTCATTTAGTTAATATTGCAGAGCAAAATCATCGAATTCGTCGTAGACGGGAATATCAGCAGCAAGAAGATTCTATTATGCAGCCGGGTTCATTGGAAAGCGCCGTTGTTTCGCTTAAAAATAATGGCGTGGCGCCAGATGTAATTGCTAATTTGCTTCAAACTTTATCACTTGAGCTTATCATCACGGCACATCCAACAGAAGCCACTAGACGAAGTGTCCTTGATATTCATAAACGAATGGCTGAGCTTCTGAAAAACTTGGATAATCCAACGTTAACAAAACGCGAGCGTACAGAAATTGAAGAAAGACTGTTTAGCGAAGTGTTAATTTTATGGCAAACAAATGAACTGCGAGATCGCAAGCCAACCGTAATGGATGAAGTATCCAATGGATTATATTATTTTGATGAAACGTTATTTGAAGTGCTTCCTCAACTTCATCAGGAATTGGAAAATTCATTGCAGGAGAATTACCCCGAAGAAAACTGGAAAGTGCCTAATATTCTTCGATTTGGTTCATGGATTGGCGGAGACCGAGATGGAAATCCAAACGTAACTCCTAAAGTAACGTGGCAAACGCTTGTCAAACAAAGGAAGTTAGCTATTCGTAAATATAAAGAGTCGCTTACTCAATTGAGACAAAGGTTAAGTCAGTCTACAAAAAGAGTCGCAGTTTCAGATAATCTTCTTGATTCTATTAATCAAGAAATATCGCTGCTGCCTGAGAAAAAGCGATGGAGAATCAAACACGAAGTATATCGCTGCAAGCTTACGATTATGCTTCATAAATTAAATTTAGTTGGAGAGTCGGAAGCAGGTTATCAAAGGTCGGAAGAACTTTTACAAGATTTGTTTCTCATCAAAGATAGCTTGCAAAAGCATCAGCCTCAAGATTATCAGCTGAAAAGCTTGTGTAAATTAATTCGCCAAGTTGAGCTGTTTGGATTTCATTTAGCAACGCTTGATATCCGTAATCACAGCGGAGAACACGAAGCGGCAATCAAAGAAATTTTCCATGCTGTTTCTTTAGCTGAAGATTATTCAGCGTTAACAGAAGAGAAAAAAGTTGAGCTACTAGGGAAAGTTCTTCAAGACCCAAGACCTGTGCTATCGTTTGTAGAGAATTACTCTAAAGAAACGCAGCAAGTAATTGAAGTATTTAACATGATACATCGAGCACATAAAGAATTTGGAGAAAGATCCATTGAAGTCTACTTGATCAGTATGACGCAGTCTGCAAGTGATTTGTTAGAAGTCATGGTACTTGCCAAAGAAGCGGGTATTTACCGCCTTCATGCAGATGGCCGCATTGAAAGTAAGTTAAATATAGCTCCGCTGCTTGAAACGATCGATGATCTCACAGCAGGTCCTAAGATTATGGAACAGCTATTTCAATTAGATTTTTATCGAGAGCACTTAAGAAAACAGAAGGATTTGCAGGAAATCATGCTTGGCTACTCAGATGGAAGCAAAGATGGCGGAACGCTTACCGCTAATTGGAAGCTCTACAAAGCGCAGCAGGAAATTCACGATATGGCGAGGAAGTATCAAGTTCGTCTGAAGTTTTTCCATGGCCGAGGCGGCTCACTAGGCCGAGGAGGAGGCCCGTTAAACCGAAGCATTTTATCTCAGCCTGTTGAGACGCTAGGAGACGGTGTTAAAATTACAGAGCAAGGAGAAGTTCTTTCTTCTAGATACTCTTTATATGACATTGCTTACCGAAGCCTTGAACAAGCGGTCTCAGCTCTTCTTACAGCGGCAGCAAATGTTTCTCAAGAAGCTGAACAATGTGATATTCGTACACATGAATGGGAAGAAACAATGGACGAGATTTCAACTGCTTCGTTACGTAAGTATCAAGAGCTTGTTTTCAACGATCCAGACTTTTTAACCTACTTTAAACAAGCTACACCTCTTCCTGAGCTCGGGGCTTTAAATATTGGCTCACGTCCAATGAGTCGAAAAGGAAGTGATCGCTTTGAAGACTTGCGAGCAATTCCATGGGTATTTGCATGGACGCAAAGCAGACAGCTGCTTCCAGCCTGGTACGCTGCAGGTACGGGCTTACAGCATTTAGTAGAGAAATCTGGAGATATACAGCTTCTTCAGCAAATGTATAAAGAATGGCCATTTTTCCGCTCGACCGTCGATAACCTGCAAATGGCTTTAACAAAAGCAGATTTAATGGCAGCAAAAGAATATACAGAAATGGTACAAGATCCGGTTATTTCAGAGAGAATTTTTACTGCTATTAAAAAAGAGTATAATGTTACGAAAGAAATGATTCTTCAAATCACCGGGCAAAAAGAATTAATGGATCATCTTCCTACGATTAAAGAATCTATTAAATTACGAAATCCGTATGTGGACCCTCTAACCTTCTTGCAAGTTAAGGTTATTTCCAAGCTGCGTGAAGATGAGGCTGAAACGTTAAATGAAGAACTTTTAAAAGAAGCATTATTAACGATTAACGGCATTGCAGCAGGATTGCGTAACACAGGCTGATGATACCAAAAGACACCTCAATAAAACAAAAGAGGTGTCTTTTGTTCATTCTTCTCACATAAAGAATTGCCTGTCAGTTCCTTCTCTTTTAAAGAGAACTTCCGTCTGTTAAATAGGCACTGAGAAAAATCAGTGATAAAATAGAGAAGAAATGGTAATATTCTACAAACAAGTACTAGTGGTGGGGTAACTAGATTGAATATGGAGGACGAGGACAATGGTAAAAAATTCGCAAATCTTCATTGAAGCTGACTCCGAGAATTCTGTATTTATTGGACTGGAATTTTGTGAGTATACACAAAAAATGAATCCTACTTGTTTGTCCAAACAGCATATAAATGTGTTTATTCATCCGGAAGAACTCACTGTGGAATTTAAGAAAACAAAAAGTGATAGAACTATTGATGATTTCCATCTGATGCATATCGTTCCGGTTCATTGCTTTAATTATTTATTATGTTCGATTTCGCAAGGTATTGTTACAGATGTTCAGCTAAAAGCGGTCGGTCATCAAGGAGAAACGTTGTTTGAAGAAAATCTTACATTGAAGTTTCATGAAAAAGCGACGGATTATGAAGAAACGCTCTCATTTTTCAAACATTTAAATCAAGAAATACAAAAACAGACGAAAAAATATACAGCCAGTTATATGAGCTCATGATAAAGAAAGCTGCGGTTTTAAGGGACTGACCCCTGTTTTTGAGACAGGGATCAAAACACCTTTTAAACGACCAGTTGCCGATATTGTACCGGTGACTGGTTGTTTAGTTTTGTTTGAATACGGGCATTGTTATAATAAGTAATATAGTTTTTGACGGTTTGCTCTACGATGGTGGTCGTAGTATATGTCAACTCGTCAAGGTAGAACGTTTCAGACTTTAGCGAGGAATGAAACGATTCGATAGAGGCATTATCTGCAGGAGTCCCTTTGCGGGACATACTCATGGTAATGCCTCTTTCTTTGATTTTTTGTTGATAAGCATACGATGTGTACACGGAACCTTGATCGCTATGCAGCGTGCATCCTTCAGGCAAAGAAGGAAGTTGACTTAACGTATCTAAAACAAACGCTACGTTTTGACAATCACCAATGGAATACGCAATGATTTCTCCGTTAAATAAATCCTGAATACTTGAAAGATACAACTGTTTGGGTCCAAAAGGCAAGTAGGTAATATCCGTCACTAGTTTTTGAAGAGGACGATCAGCTCGAAATTCACGATTTAATACATTCTCTGCAACCTGATAAGGTTGCCCTGTTCGCTGACGTTTCTTCCGTTTTACGCGACATTG
>NZ_JBIQFF010000007.1:0-45232 GCF_045369295.1 Priestia sp. 179-F W1.4 NHS
TTGATAGGTCAGAGGTGGAAGCGTGGCGACATGTGTAGCTGACTGATACTAATCGATCGAGGACTTAACCAAACTTTTAAAAGCGTAAGCTTTACTCAGCAAACTGTTACCTAGTTTTGAGAGAGCAATCTCTTGTCTGGTGGCGATAGCGAAGAGGTCACACCCGTTCCCATACCGAACACGGAAGTTAAGCTCTTTAGCGCCAATGGTAGTTGGGACTTTGTCCCTGTGAGAGTAGGACGTTGCCAGGCCAATAAAAAGACTAGTCATTCAATGACTAGTCTTTTTTGTTTCTAAAAATTACAGCATGAATTTAACTTTTAAATTATGTTACACTATAGTGGATTCATTTAATTTTTGTTATAAAAGCTCTTTTTGACGCTGTAAGAAACTTTTTTCGAACTGGAGGCTGCATTTTGGGTAAGAAATCAAAAAAAGTACTGTATGAATTACAAGAAAATGAAACAATCGCAAGTTGTTTAGATCGGATGAAAAAAGATGGGTATATGCCTATTCGACGAATGGAAAAGCCTATTTTTGAAGAAAAAGAAATAAATGGTAAAAAGGACTATGTTCCGGTAAAGCAACAGATTGTTTTCGAAGGGAAAAGTCTCTAAATACGAACATTTTAATGATAAAAATAGTAAACATTCGATTTTTAGGTTGACTTTTTTCTAGTTTGGCTGTTATTATTAAGTTGTCAATTGAGATATCCGAAACCTCATATAATAGTGGGAATATGGCCCACGAGTTTCTACCCGATGACCGTAAATCATTGGACTATGAGGAGAGTACAATTACTAAATAGGTAAACATGATTCCTTTTCAAAAGGAATGTTGATACATGAAACCTAGGGTAGTTGTGGCTTTCCTTTAGTGAGCCATAACTTACCCTAGGTTTTTTTATAACGTGAAAAAGGAGCTTTTATTCATGAATGTAAAAGTTGCTGTTGTAATGGGCAGTCAGTCAGACTGGAGCACTATGAAATATGCGTGTGACATTTTAGATGAATTAAATATTCAATATGAAAAGAAAGTTGTATCAGCACATCGAACGCCGGATTATATGTTTGAATATGCTGAAACAGCGAAAGAACGAGGGATTAAAGTTATTATTGCTGGCGCTGGGGGTGCTGCGCACTTACCTGGTATGATTGCCGCAAAAACAATTTTACCTGTAATAGGAGTACCCGTTAAATCAAGTAACTTAAACGGTTTAGATTCACTTTTATCGATTGTTCAAATGCCAGGCGGCGTACCGGTAGCTACAGTAGCTATTGGGAAAGCTGGTTCTACGAACGCTGGCCTGCTAGCAGCACAAATCTTAGCAACACAGGATCCAACGTTAAGTGATCAACTTGAAAATCGTAGAGAGTCTATTAAATCATCTGTGTTAGAAAGTAGTGATCAACTTGTCTAATTTACTTATACCTCCTGGTAAAACAATTGGAATCGTAGGCGGTGGACAGCTAGGAAGAATGATTGCACTATCTGCTAAAGAAATGGGTTATTACATTGCAGTGCTTGAACCAACAGAAGATTCTCCTTGCGGTCAAGTAGCAGATATTAAAGTCATTGGCAACTATGATGATAGAAAAGCGGTTGAACAGCTTGCTGAAGTGTCAGATGTCATCACCTATGAATTTGAAAACGTTGATGTTGAGATGATGAAATGGCTAGAAACAAAATGCTACGTGCCACAAGGCAGTCATTTACTAGCCGTTACACAAAATCGTCGTTTAGAAAAAGAAATGATTACAAAGCTTAATCTAGACGTTCCTGATTACGCAATCGTTACGACTGAAGAAGAACTTTTAAAAGCTGTCGAAACAATTGGTTATCCATGTGTCGTAAAAACTTGCCGAGGCGGATATGACGGTAAAGGGCAAGTTCTAGTGAAAAATGAGAATAATATTCGTGAAGCAGCTGAGCTATTAGCACAGTCGGAATGCATTGTAGAACAGTGGATGAACTTAGATAAAGAAGTATCAGTTATTGTACACCGCAATGCAAAAGGCGAAACGGTATGTTTACCAGTAGCTGAGAACATTCATAAGCATCATATTTTGCACCAAACGATTGTTCCGGCACGTATTACAGCAGATCAAGAAGCGAAAGCTCTTCAATATGCGCAAGAAATAGCAAAAGGATTAGATTTAGTTGGTACATTAGCAGTTGAGATGTTCCTAACTGAAGAAGGTCAGCTTTATATAAATGAAATGGCACCTAGACCTCATAACTCAGGTCATTATTCAATCAATGCTTGTGATCTTTCTCAATTTCAGCAGCATGTAAGAGCCATTTGTAACTGGACCCTAGCACAGCCGACTTTATTAAAACCTGCTGTGATGGTTAACCTATTAGGGGAACATATTGAGAACACAATGGCAAAAATCGAATGTTTAGATGATATGCACTTACATTTGTACGGAAAAAAAGTTGCAAAAGAGAAGAGAAAAATGGGACATATCACGGTATTAGCTGATAAGATAGATGAGGCGATAGAAAAAGCCGAATCTCTAGGAATTTGGGAAAGAACGGAGGAAGTAACAACATGATTGAACGTTATACAAGACCAGAAATGGCAGCTATTTGGACAGAAGAAAATAAATTTAAAGCTTGGTTAGAAGTTGAAATTCTAGCTTGCGAAGCATGGTCAGAATTAGGACATATTCCGAAAGAAGATGTGAAGTTAATTCGTCAAAATGCATCTTTTGATATTAACCGCATCAATGAAATTGAACTAGAAACGCGTCATGACGTAGTAGCTTTCACTCGTGCAGTATCTGAAACGCTTGGTGAAGAGCGCAAGTGGGTACACTACGGTTTGACTTCAACTGACGTAGTTGATACAGCTCTATCTTATTTATTAAAGCAAGCTAATGAAATCTTGCTAAGTGACGTAGAGCGCTTTGTAGAAGTACTAAAGGAAAAAGCTCAAGAACATAAATATACGGTTATGATGGGACGTACGCACGGTGTACACGCTGAGCCAACGACATTTGGTTTGAAAATGGGATTATGGTATGAAGAAATGAAGCGTAACCTAGAGCGTTTAAAACGTGCTGCAGCTGAAGTGGAATTCGGTAAAATGTCAGGAGCAGTTGGAACGTTCGCTAACATCGATCCTTTCGTTGAAAAATACGTATGTGAGAAGTTAGGAATTTCACCAGCACCAATCTCTACGCAAACATTACAGCGTGACCGTCATGCACACTATATGTCAGTACTAGCGTTAATTGCGACATCTATTGAGAAATTTGCAGTAGAAGTTCGCGGTCTTCAAAAAAGTGAAACACGTGAGGTTGAAGAATATTTTGCAAAAGGTCAAAAAGGCTCATCTGCAATGCCTCATAAACGTAATCCAATCGGTTCTGAGAACGTAACGGGACTTGCTCGCTTAATTCGCGGCTATATGGTTACAGCTTATGATAATGTACCGCTTTGGCATGAGCGTGACATCTCTCATTCATCGGCAGAGCGTGTCATCTTACCTGATGCAACGATTGCTTTGAATTACATGTTAAATCGTTTTGCAAATATTGTTAAAAACTTAACAGTATTCCCTGACAACATGAAGCGCAACATGGATCGTACACTAGGGCTAATTTACTCACAGCGTGTACTTTTAACATTAATTAACAAAGGTATGGTACGTGAAGAAGCATACGACTTAGTACAGCCAAAAGCAATGGAAGCATGGGAAACGCAAGTTCCTTTCCGTTCTTTAATTGAAGGCGAAGAGCGCATTACTCGCCACTTATCGCCAGAAGAGATTGAAGATTGCTTCGATCATAAGCACCATTTAAAAAATGTAGATATGATTTTTGAACGTTTAGGTCTTTAATAAAAAAGGCAAGGCACGTCCTTGCCTTTATCTAAGAAAGTTTATCTGAATATTCTGTATGTAGAGGTGACAGCATGGAAAAGCAAGAGTTACTTTATGAAGGAAAAGCGAAAAAAATTTACGCTACTGATGAGCAAGATGTACTGTGGGTTGCTTATAAAAATGAAGCTACAGCATTCAACGGTCAGAAAAAAGCAGAGATTAGCGGAAAAGCACAGCTGAACAATCAAATTAGTAGTTTACTATTTTCAATGTTACATGAGCAAGGGATTACAACTCACTTTGTGAAGCAGCTTTCAGATCATGAACAGGCGGTTAAGAAAGTAGAAATTGTTCCGCTTGAAGTCGTTGTACGAAATGCTACAGCAGGAAGCCTTGCGAAGCGAATTGGCGTAGAAGAAGGTATTCGTTTTGAACAGCCAATCGTTGAACTTTACTACAAAGATGATGCGCTTGGTGACCCATTAATTCTTGCAGAACATGCGATTTTCCTTAAGGCTGCAACTCAAGAAGAGATTGATAGTTTAAAGGCACAAGCACTTCAAATCAACGAAGTATTATCGAAATTTTTCAAAGATAAAGACATTTTCTTAGTGGATTTTAAATTAGAATTCGGCCGTACTTCTCAAGGCGACATTATTTTAGCAGATGAAATTTCACCTGACACTTGCCGCTTCTGGGATGTTCATACGAACGAAAAATTAGATAAAGATGTATTCCGCAGAGACTTAGGCGGTTTAACAGAAGCATACGAAAAAATCTTACAGCGAATCGGAGGATAACCCAACCATGTATAAAGTAAAAGTATTTGTCACATTAAGAGAAAGTGTATTAGACCCTCAAGGAGTAGCCGTTAAAAATTCATTGCACCGTATGTCTTATGAAGAAGTTCAAGAAGTACGCATCGGTAAATTTTTAGAGCTAACAATCGACAGCACAGATTCATTAGATGAACGCGTAAAAGAAATGTGTGAAAAGCTTTTAGTTAATACAGTAATTGAAGATTACCGTTACGAGGTTGAGGAGGTTGTCGTACAGTGAAATTTGCTGTAATTGTTTTTCCAGGATCAAACTGTGACGTAGATATGTATCATGCTATCAAAGATGAGCTTGGTGAAGAAGTAGATTACGTTTGGCACGATACAGAATCATTAGATCAATATGATGGTATCTTGCTTCCAGGTGGTTTCTCATATGGAGATTACCTTCGTTCAGGTGCTATCGCTCGCTTCTCAAATGTAATGGATGCTGTAAAAAAAGCAGCAAGCCAAGGAAAGCCAGTACTAGGTGTATGTAATGGATTCCAAATTTTATTAGAAGCAGGATTACTGCCAGGTGCTATGCGCCGTAATGAAAACTTAAAATTCATCTGTAAAACAGTGAATTTGAAAGTAGCTAATAACGAAACAATGTTTACAAATGCTTATGGCAAAGATGAAGTAATTGCTATTCCAGTGGCACACGGTGAAGGCAACTACTATTGTGATGAACATACGTTACAAAACTTGATTGAAAACAACCAGATTCTTTTCCAATACGCAGGTGATAATCCAAACGGAAGTCTTCAAGATATTGCAGGGATTACGAACGAAACAGGCAACGTATTAGGAATGATGCCTCACCCAGAAAGAGCGGTAAGCGATCTTTTAGGAAGCGCGGACGGACTTAAATTATTTCAATCAATCGTAAAGCAGTGGAGGGAACAAAATGTCGTTACTTCTTGAACCAAATGTAGAGCAAATTAAAGAACAAAAGTTATATCGAGATATGGGATTAACAGACGAAGAGTTTGCGAATGTAGAGCAACTGCTTGGTCGTACTCCTAACTATACAGAAACAGGCTTATTCTCTGTTATGTGGTCAGAGCACTGTAGCTATAAAAACTCTAAGCCTGTACTGAAAAAATTCCCTATCACGGGTGAAAAAGTATTACAAGGTCCTGGTGAAGGAGCTGGTATCGTTGATATTGGTGATAACCAAGCCGTTGTATTTAAAATCGAAAGTCATAACCATCCATCAGCGATTGAACCTTATCAAGGAGCAGCAACTGGTGTAGGTGGCATCATTCGTGACGTCTTTTCAATGGGAGCAAGACCGATTGCACTTTTAAACTCTTTACGTTTTGGTGAATTAACATCTCCAAAGGTTCGTCATTTGTTTGAGGAAGTAGTAGCGGGAATCGCAGGTTACGGTAACTGTGTAGGAATCCCAACAGTAGGTGGAGAAATTCAGTTTGAAGCTTCATATGAAGGAAATCCGCTTGTTAACGCTATGTGTGTTGGTTTAATTAACCACGAAGATATTCAAAAAGGTCAAGCTAAAGGCGTTGGCAACACGGTTATGTACGTAGGAGCAAAAACGGGACGCGACGGTATCCACGGCGCTACATTTGCTTCTGAAGAGCTATCTGATCAGTCAGATGAAAAACGTCCTGCTGTACAAGTAGGAGATCCATTTATGGAAAAACTTCTTCTTGAAGCTTGCTTAGAGCTTATCAAGTGTGACGCTTTAGTAGGTATTCAAGATATGGGTGCTGCGGGCTTAACAAGTTCTTCGGCAGAGATGGCAAGTAAAGCAGGTTCTGGTATTGAAATGAACCTTGATCTTGTACCTCAGCGTGAAACGGGTATGACACCATATGAAATGATGCTTTCAGAATCTCAAGAGCGCATGCTCATCGTTGTTGAAAAAGGCCGTGAAAATGAAATCGTCGAAATCGTTGAAAAATACGGATTAGAAGCTGTTTCAGTCGGTCACGTAACCGACGATAAGCGCCTTCGTTTAACTCATAACGGAGAAGTAGTAGCAGATGTTCCTGTAGATGCATTAGCAGAAGATGCACCGGTATACCACAAACCATCTCAAGAACCAGCATACTATCGTGAGTTCCAAGAGCAGTCAGCATACGCTCCTACTGTTGAAAATCACAGTGATATGTTAGTAACGCTTTTAAAACAGCCTACGATTGCAAACAAAGAGTGGGTTTACAACCAATATGACTACCAAGTACGTACAAACACAGTTGTATCTCCTGGATCTGACGCGGCGGTTGTTCGTGTACGTGATACAAATAAAGCGTTAGCGATGACAACAGACTGTAACTCTCGCTATTTATACCTAGACCCGGAAGTAGGCGGCCGTATCGCAGTGGCAGAAGCTGCTCGTAACCTTGTATGTTCAGGTGCACAGCCTCTTGCGATTACAGACTGCTTAAACTTCGGCAACCCTGAAAAGCCAGAAATCTTCTGGCAAATTGAAAAAGCAACAGACGGTATGAGCGACGCTTGCCGTGAGCTATCGACTCCGGTTATCGGCGGTAACGTATCTCTGTACAATGAGACAAAAGGTGAAGCAATTTACCCAACTCCTGTTATTGGAATGGTTGGTCTAATCGACGATATCAACCATATTACAACTCAATATGCGAAGCAAAAAGATGACTTAATCTATGTTATTGGTAAAGCTGAAGCAGAATTCGCAGGTACTGAGCTTCAAAAAGTACTAGAAAACGGTACGGTATTCGGCCAGTCACCTAAATTAGATTTAGCGGTTGAAAAAACACGTCAAGATCAGCTTCTTCAAGCAATTCGTGAAGGTGCAGTTCAATCTGCTCACGATATTGCAGAAGGAGGATTCGCGGTAGCCCTAGCTGAAAAAGTGATGAACGGCAGCGGGTTAGGCGTAAACGTAACGGTAGACGGTGAAGCAACAGCAGAGCTATTCAGTGAAACACAATCACGCTTTGTCGTAACGGTTTCACCAGAGAATAAAGAAAAATTCGAAATGCTTGTACAAGATGCAACATTAGTAGGACGCGTAACAGAAGACGCAACATTAACTGTTAAACATCAAGAAAATGTTCTTGTTCAATTATCAGTTGAAGAATTAACTACTGCTTGGAAAGGAGCGCTTCCATGCTTGCTGAAATCAAAGGCTTAAACGAAGAATGTGGCGTATTCGGTGTATGGGGACATGAAAATGCAAGCCAGATTGCTTATTACGGTTTGCATAGCTTGCAACACCGCGGACAAGAAGGCGCTGGTATTGCTGTAACAGACGGAGAAAAAGTGACAGTGATGAAAGGCGTCGGTCTTGTTAACGAAGTATTTGGCCACGGAGAGTTAGAGCAACTAAACGGTAAAGCAGCAATTGGACACGTTCGTTATGCAACAGCTGGAGGCGGAGGGTTTGAAAATGTTCAACCCCTTCACTTCCGCTCTCATAGCGGAAGCCTTGCGTTAGCTCATAATGGAAACTTGGTTAATGCAAATGCATTAAAGCATCAGCTTGAAAACCAAGGGAGTATTTTCCAATCAACATCTGATACAGAAGTACTTGCTCATTTAATTAAACGAAGCGGCTATGAAGATATGAAAGATAAAGTGAAAAATGCTTTATCCATGGTTAAAGGCGCATACGCATTCGTTATTTTAACGGAAGATACGATGATGGTTGCACTTGATCCTCACGGACTGCGTCCATTATCAATTGGACGATTAGGTGATGCCTATGTAGTAGCTTCTGAAACATGTGCGTTTGATATTGTTGGAGCGGTTCATGAGCGTGATGTAGAGCCTGGTGAGTTACTTATTATTAATGATGAAGGTATTCAATCAGAGCGATTCACACTAAACGTAAACCGTGCTATTTGCAGTATGGAATATATTTATTTCTCAAGACCAGATAGTAATATTGATGGAATCAATGTTCACTCTGCTCGTAAAAACCTTGGGAAACAACTTGCAGTTGAGTCACCGATTGAAGCAGACGTTGTAACAGGCGTTCCGGATTCAAGTATTTCAGCAGCGATTGGTTTTGCAGAACAGTCAGGGATTCCATACGAATTAGGTTTAATTAAGAATCGATACGTAGGCCGTACATTCATTCAGCCTTCACAAGAATTGCGTGAACAAGGTGTGAAAATGAAGCTGTCTCCTGTACGTAAAATTGTAGAGGGTAAACGTGTTGTCATGGTAGATGATTCTATCGTTCGCGGCACAACAAGCCGTCGCATTGTTCGTATGCTTCGAGAAGCAGGAGCAACTGAAGTACATGTACGCATCAGTTCACCTCCTATTAAAAATCCATGTTTTTATGGAATTGACACATCGTCATCCTCTGAGTTAATTGCTGCTACGCGCTCTGTTGAAGAAATTCGTGAATTGATTGAAGCTGATTCACTTGTTTTCTTAAGCAACGAAGGTTTAGTAGACGCAATCGGCAGACAGTATGAAGGCAACGGCGGACAGTGTATGGCATGTTTTACTGGAAAGTATCCAACTGAAATTTATCCAGATACTGTACACCCTCATGAAAAGGTAACTTGTTAGTTTTAACGTAAAAAAGGAGTGACAACATGTCATATTCATATAAACAAGCTGGAGTTGACTTAGAAGCAGGATATGAAGCTGTTTCACGTATTAAAAAGCACGTAGAACGAACTGCTCGTGCAGGTATTATGGGAACAGTCGGTGGCTTTGGCGGAATGTTCGATTTATCTACATTGAATTTAAAAGAGCCTGTTCTTGTTTCTGGTACAGATGGAGTAGGAACAAAATTGAAACTTGCTTTTCAAATGGATAAGCATGACACAATCGGTGTGGATGCAGTGGCCATGTGTGTAAACGACGTTTTAGCACAAGGAGCAGAGCCTCTCTACTTCTTAGATTATATTGCTTGCGGGAAAGCAGTTCCTGAAAAAATTGAATCGATTGTAAAAGGAATTGCAGACGGCTGTGAACAGTCCAACTGTGCGTTAATTGGCGGAGAAACAGCTGAAATGCCAGGTTTATACGAAGAAGATGAATATGATCTTGCAGGGTTTACAGTAGGAGCGGTAGAAAAGTCAGAAATTATTACTGGAGATGAGATTAAAGCTGGACAGCTGTTGATCGGTATCTCATCTAGCGGTATTCACAGCAACGGCTACTCTCTTGTACGTAAAATTGTTGATGATCAAGGGTTAAATCTTCACGAAACTTACGCTGGTTTTAATGAAAAGCTCGGAGTTGAGTTATTAACGCCAACAAAAATATACGTGAAGCCGGTCCTAAAAGCATTACATGCAGCTAAGATTGCAGGTATGGCTCATATTACTGGAGGCGGATTTGTTGAAAATATCCCTCGTATGCTTCCTGAAGGTTTAGGTGTAGAAATCGATTACGGTTCTTGGCCAATTCCATACGTGTTTGATTTCCTTGAAGAGCAAGGCAAGCTAGACCGTAAAGAAATGTTCGAAGTATTCAATATGGGAATCGGATTTGTTTTAGCTGTTGAACCTGAAGATATGAATAAAGTCATTGAAGCAATTGAGAACGAAGGCGAAAAAGCATTTGTTATCGGACGTGTCAAAGAAGGAACAGGTGTTGAATTTGCTGGAGGGACGTTTGCATGATAAATATTGCAGTGTTTGCTTCTGGAAACGGCAGTAACTTTCAATCCATCTACGAAGCAACTCAGTCAGGTCGATTAAAAGCAAATATTGCGCTTGTTGTTTGTAATAAACCGGATGCATACGTAATTGAACGAGCAAAAGCATGTGGAATACCATGCTTTGTTTGTTCGCCTAAAAACTATGAAAATAAAGAAGCGTATGAAGCAGCAATTCTTGCAGAGCTTACATCAGCTAAAGTAGAATTTCTTGTTTTAGCAGGATATATGCGATTAGTTGGTTCGACGTTGCTTAAGCCATACAAAAATCGTATTGTTAATATCCACCCTTCGCTTTTACCTGCATTTCCTGGGATTGATGCTATTGGTCAAGCTTTTGATGCAGGAGTAAAAGTGATTGGAATTACCGTGCATTTTGTAGATGAAGGCATGGATACAGGACCAATTATTGACCAGCAGGCTATTCGCATTGAAAAAGGCGATACAAGAGAAACAGTTGAGGCCCGTATTCATGAAATTGAACATCAATTTTATCCCGCGGTACTGAATGAATTATTTGAACAAGCCGCAGTTAAATAAATAGGATGTAACCTTGTCAAAAAAGTTTTAATCCTTTACTATGGTAGAGTAGTAGTGGAAGAAAGATTTTAAATGAGAGATCGGATCAGGAGGAGTTTACAAAATGACAGCAAAACGCGCGCTTATTAGCGTATCTGATAAAGAAGGTATTGTTTCATTTGCACAAGAATTAAAGGACTTAGGAGTAGAAATTATTTCAACTGGCGGTACAAAGCGTACCCTAGAAGAAAACGGCATTGACGTTATCGGAATTTCTGAAGTAACTGGTTTCCCAGAAATTTTAGACGGCCGTTTAAAAACATTGCATCCTAACGTTCACGGTGCTTTATTAGCGTTACGCGATAATGAAGAGCATCAAGCTCAAATGAAAGAGCATAATATCTCGCCAATCGACTTTGTAGTTGTAAACTTATACCCATTTAAAAAGACAATTGAAAAAGAGGATGTAACGCTTGCTGAAGCGATTGAGAATATTGACATCGGTGGACCTACAATGCTTCGTTCAGCTGCGAAAAACTATCGTTCTGTCTCAGTTGTAGTAGATCCAAGCGATTACGCAACCGTAGTAGAAGAGTTAAAAGCAGATGGCAATGTTTCATTTGAAACCAACCAACGATTAGCAGCAAAAGTATTCCGTCATACGGCAGCTTATGATGCATTAATCGCTGAATACTTAACAAACATTACAGGTGAAACAACTCCTGAGAAATTAACAGTAACGTATGAGCGTGTTCAAGGCTTAAGATACGGAGAAAACCCTCACCAACAAGCTTCTTTCTATAAAAAGCCGTTAACACAAAAAGGTTCTATTGCAACAGCTACGCAGCTGCATGGAAAAGAGTTATCATACAATAATATCAACGATGCAAACGCAGCTCTTCAAATCGTAAAAGAATTCAAAGAGCCGGCTATCGTAGCGATCAAACATATGAATCCTTGCGGTGTAGGTGTGGGTGAAACAATTGCTCAAGCTTATCAAAAAGCATACGAAGCGGATCCTACATCTATCTTTGGCGGCATCGTAGCAGCTAACCGTCCTATCGACCGTGAAACGGCTATTCAGTTAAAAGAAATTTTCTTAGAAATTATCATTGCTCCTGCGTTCGATCAAGAAGCATTAGATGTATTAACAGCTAAGAAAAACCTTCGTTTACTAACGATAGAGCTTGATGAAAAAGCAGAAAAAGAAGCTTTCTTAACGTCTGTAAAAGGCGGCGTGCTTGTTCAGGATGAAGACGTATTCGGATTTGATGATGCAACGATTACTGTTCCAACGAAACGTGAGCCAACAGAAAAAGAGTGGGCAGATTTAAAATTAGCATGGAAAGTTGTTAAAAATGTTAAGTCTAATGCTATTGTACTTGCAAAAGATGACATGACAATTGGCGTAGGTGCTGGTCAAATGAATCGCGTGGGCGCTGCAAAAATTGCAATTGAACAAGCTGGTGAAAAAGCACAAGGTTCAGCTTTAGGTTCAGATGCTTTCTTCCCAATGGGCGATACAGTAGAAGCAGCAGCTAAAGCAGGAATCACAGCTATTATTCAGCCAGGCGGATCAATTCGTGATGAAGAGTCAATTGCAAAAGCAGATGAATACGGCATTGCAATGGTATTTACAGGCGTAAGACATTTTAAACATTAATGAGGTGAAGAACGTGAATGTTTTAGTTATTGGAAAAGGCGGAAGAGAGCATACAATTGCATGGAAAGCTTCAAAAAGTCCACTTGTTAACGAAGTGTTTGTAGCACCAGGAAACCCAGGCATGAGAGATGTGGCAACGATTGTACCAATCGATGAAAGCAGCCAAGAAGAGCTTGTGCAGTTTGCAAAAGAAAATAAGATTGGATTAACAATTGTTGGACCAGAAAATCTGCTAATTGAAGGCATTGTTGATCGATTCGAACAAGAAGGTCTTCCAGTCTTTGGACCGCGCAAACAAGCAGCGATGATTGAAGGAAGCAAAAGCTTTGCAAAAGAGCTCATGAAAAAGTATGATATTCCAACCGCAGCGTATGAAACATTTACGTCTTACGAGGAAGCAAAAGCATATGTGGAAAAGCAAGGCGCTCCAATTGTTATTAAAGCAGACGGCTTAGCGGCTGGTAAAGGTGTAACTGTTGCTTTAACAGTGGAAGAAGCTGTAGATACATTACGTGATTTTCTAGTTGACCAAAAATTTAAAGAAGCAAGTGCAAAAGTAGTTGTAGAAGAATTTTTGGATGGTGAAGAATTTTCATTAATGGCATTTGTACGCGGTACAAATGTATATCCAATGGTAATTGCACAAGATCATAAGCGTGCTTTTGACGGCGATCAAGGTCCGAACACAGGAGGCATGGGAGCTTACTCTCCTGTTCCGCAAATCAGTGATGCAGAAGTACAAGAGGCTGTAGAAAACATCTTACTTCCAATGGCTAAAGGATTAGCTGAAGAAGGCTGTGAGTATACGGGAATTCTATATGCTGGTCTGATTCAAACACAAAAAGGACCAAAAGTTATTGAATTTAATGCGCGTTTTGGAGATCCTGAAACACAGGTTGTACTGCCCCGTATGAAAAGCGATTTAGTCGATGTGCTTCTTCGCATTTTGAAAGAAGAAAAAGTAGAAATTGAATGGGATAACGAAGCAGCTATTGGAATTGTATTAGCAGCAGCGGGTTACCCAGAAGATTATCAAAAGGGTGCGCCAATTAACGGATTGGATGCGATCAGTGAAGACGCGCTTGTTTTCCACGCTGGTACGGCTTTAGAAAACGACACATACGTTTCGAACGGCGGCCGCGTTCTATTAGTAGGTGCCAAAGGAGCAACTCTTCAAGAAGCGCAGCAAGAAGTATACAAACAAATGGCTCATATCGATGTAGAAAAAGGCTTTTTCTATCGCAAAGACATCGGCCATCGTGCATTAGCAAAAGCAGCTTTAAAATAAAAAAGGAGAGCTCCGGCTCTCCTTTTTACCTTATGAAGGATTATACGTTTCTTCGTTTCCATTTGGATGGTGTTCATGTTCATCGTGTTTTTGACACGAATCATATGCGTACGTAAGGGGGCAAAAACGCGTGATGCCTTCTGCAACTTTTAAAGCTCCCATTAACCCTAAGAAGATGTATGAATCTTTGTACGGTCTGCGAGATAAACGAGATGTTGTCCAAGAAAGAAGGGTAAAGCCCAGTGTAAGTCGAATTAATGCGTTAACAATACCGATATTTGGTTTCATGTTTTATCACCTTTATTCATAAAATTAATAACAGTTTCTGAATGCGTTTACATCACGGATGTGTTACGATAAAAATACATAGTAAATTAGGGGGAATTTAGCATGCCGGAACAAAGATACCGCTGGAAAAGCAAACATATTAGACAGCAGCTCTTAGTATTAAACGGTCAAAAAGCACCAACTATTGTCTTAAAAGATGCAACATATTTGAACGCTCGAATGAAGCAGTGGAAAAAAGCACATATTTGGGTTTACCAAGATCGTATTGTATACGTTGGCTCAGAGATGCCTAAGCACACAGACGCTTCTACAGAGATTATAGACTGCAGTGATAAATATGTGGTTCCTGGGTATATTGAGCCGCATGTTCACCCGTTTCAGTTATATAATCCCCAGACTTTTTCCCAATATGCAGCCAAGCATGGAACAACGACTTTATTTAATGATAATTTAATTCTCGCTTTACAGCTTGAACAAAAAACGGCATTTTCATTGATTGAAGAAATGAAAACGTTACCACAATCACTGTACTGGTGGTGCAGATTTGATTCCCAGACGGAAATTGATGAAGAGGCTGACATCTTCTCACACACGAACATTACTTCTTGGCTACAAAATGAAGCTGTCTTACAAGGAGGCGAACTGACAAGTTGGCCGAAGCTTTTAGACGGAGATGATTTAATGCTTCACTGGGTTCAAGAGACAAAAAGGATGAGAAAGCACATTGAAGGACATTTCCCGGGGGCATCAGCATTTACCTTGGCAAAAATGAAATTGCTCGGAGCAGACAGCGATCATGAGTCTATGACGGGGGAAGATGTTGTTGCTCGGTTAACACAAGGTTATGACGTTGCTTTACGCCACTCTTCAATTCGGCCGGATTTGCCAAAATTGCTTCAGGAGTTAAAAGAGCTGCAGGTAGATTATTTTGACCATATTACGATGAATACAGACGGTTCTCCGCCTTCTTTTTACCAAAACGGCGTGTCAGATATGTTAATTACATTAGCTATTTCAGAAGGAGTTCCCGTGTTAGATGCTTATAATATGGTGTCTGTAAATATTGCCCGCTATTACAACATGGAACATTTACATGGGCATGTAGCAACAGGCTGTGTGGCTAATATTAATATTTTAGAAGATCCTATGCAGCCTACTCCAGTCTCTGTGCTAGCAAAAGGAAAGTGGATGAAAAAAGAAGGCAAAGAACAAGCATTAGCCTCAGCAGAATTTCCTTGGGAAAAGTTTGGTTTTTCCCCGTTAAAGTTGGACTTTGATTTAACGATGGACGATTTTCAATTTTCAATGCCAGTAGGCGTCAAAATGAAAAATGCTGTTATTATGGAGCCGTATTCAATTCACTTGAATGTGAGCGGAGATGTATTAGCCTCTGATCATGATGAAAGTTTTTTAGTGCTGGTGGACCGAGAAGGCAAGTGGCGGATCAATACCCTGTTAAAAGGATTTGCGACAAATGTATCGGGACTGGCGAGTTCATTTTCAAATACAGGTGATTTTATTTTAATTGGAAAATCAAAAAAAGATATGATGTGTGCATTTAAACGTATGAAAGAAATTGGAGGGGGTATTGTCATTACCGAAGATGAGAAAGTAGTATACGAACTGGATCTTCCGTTAAAAGGAGTCATGTCGAATCTGCCGATGGAGGAATTAAGTAAACGAGAGGTAGAACTCAAGAAAGTGCTGTGTGAGCGAGGATACAAACACGATGATCCTGTCTATTCACTGCTGTTCTTTTCGTCTACACATTTGCCTTATATTCGTATCACGCCAGTAGGAATTTATGACGTTATGAATAAAAAAGTACTTTTTCCGTCTATAATGCGTTAAAATATAAAAGTATCAAAGGAATTTGAAATTTGTATGAAATTGGCTGTCTTCATACAGAATGAATGTATGTGCAAATAAATATAGAAACTGTATTTTATAGATAGAAACAACTAGTAAAGAAAGCCAATGATAAAGGAGTTCGATACGATGCAAATCAACAAACTACGAGGAAAAGAATTAGATCAGCTATTTCAAGCGATTTTATCATTAGAAAACATTGAAGAATGCTATCAATTTTTTGATGACCTATGTACAGTTAATGAAATTCAATCATTAGCACAGCGCTTAGAAGTAGCAAGAATGCTAAGAGAAGGCAACACGTACCATAAAATTGAGACGGAAACTGGAGCAAGCACAGCGACTATTTCCCGTGTTAAACGCTGCTTGAATTATGGAAGCGATGCGTATCAAATGGTGTTAGAACGCCTTCAAGAAGATTCAAATCAAAAGTAAAGCGTATGGCTGAAGCAGCCATACGCTTATTTTTTTAATTAAAATTGAGTTGCTTCTTCAATGATATTTTTCAGGTCGCTAATTGCTACACGTTTTTGTTCCATTGTGTCGCGGTTACGAATTGTTACTTGATTGTCTTCTAATGAATCGAAGTCGAATGTAATACAGAAAGGCGTACCGATTTCATCATGGCGACGGTAACGTTTACCGATTGAACCAGCATCATCGTAGTCAATCATAAAGTGTTTTGCTAAATCTTCAAAGACAGCGCGCGCTTCGTTAGAAAGCTTTTTAGAAAGTGGCAATACAGCAGCTTTAAATGGTGCTAAAGCAGGGTGAAGCTGCATTACTGTACGAGATGAGCCGTCTTCTAACGTTTCTTCTTCATATGCATCAATCATATAAGCCAATGTTACACGGTCAGCACCTAAAGAAGGCTCGATGCAGTAAGGTACATAGCGTTCGTTTGTTTCTTGATCAACGTATTGGAAGTCTTCTCCAGAGTGTTCCATATGCTGCTTTAAGTCATAGTCTGTACGAGAAGCTACGCCCCATAGTTCGCCCCAGCCGAATGGGAATTTGTATTCAAAGTCTGTTGTTGCATTACTGTAGTGAGAAAGTTCATCATCATCATGGTCGCGAAGACGAACGTTTTCTTCTTTCATGCCAAGAGAAAGAAGCCATTTGTTACATGTTTCTTTCCAGTAGTTAAACCATTCTAATTCAGTGCCTGGTTTACAGAAGAATTCAAGCTCCATTTGTTCAAATTCACGTGTACGGAATGTGAAGTTACCAGGTGTAATTTCGTTACGGAAGCTTTTACCCACTTGGCCGATACCGAATGGAAGCTTTTTACGCATTGAGCGCTGAACGTTTTTAAAGTTTACGAAAATACCTTGAGCTGTTTCAGGACGAAGGTAAATTTCATTTGTTGATGTTTCAGTTACACCTTGGTGCGTTTTGAACATTAAGTTAAATTGACGAATTTCAGTGAAGTTAGCTGAACCACACTCAGGACATGTAATTTCATGTTCTTTAATTAAGTCAGCCATTGCATCAAATGAAAGGCCGTCTACGATCATTTCAATGCCTTTTTCTTGAAGCTTTTCTTCAATTAATTTATCAGCACGGTGACGAGCTTTACAATCCTTACAGTCGATCATTGGGTCATTAAAGTTTCCTAAGTGACCAGAAGCTTCCCATGTTTTTGGATTCATTAAAATCGCAGCGTCTAAACCAACGTTATATGGAGATTCTTGAATGAATTTTTTCCACCATGCTTTTTTAATATTGTTTTTTAATTCTACGCCAAGCGGGCCGTAATCCCATGTATTTGCAAGACCGCCGTAAATTTCAGAACCTTGAAATACAAAGCCGCGATGTTTGGCGTGAGATACGATTTGATCCATTGTTTTTGACATTCTAATTCCTCCTGTAAATGGTAGTAATTCAAGCGAAACAAAAAGAGCGGGTACAAAAAAACTCTCGTCCCTGGGCATATCAACAATATGCCCAGGGACGAGAGTTTTTCCCGCGGTTCCACCCTGGTTGATACAAAATGTATCCACCTTCGTCTGTATATACTCCAGATTGCCTTTTCCTTAAACCATTCTCTAGGCTCCCACCGTCCCTAGTTCGCTTTGTGAAGAGGATTTAAGTACTATTGATCCTTCAGCGTATATCATATGAATTTTAGTAGCTATATATTAGCATATCCTATGCAGAGAAACAATAACCTTGTGCAAAATGGGCTTTTTTTGTGATGTTTTCTTCCGGAATTTGAGGATAAAACCATATCTTTTATCCATATTTTTTGAAAACAAAAAACGTGATGAAAAGTTCGGTTTTCTTTTCATTTCACCCTCTTAGTTTTGTTATAATGAACAAATGGACGAGCGCGAACTTTTAAGTGTAAAGAAATGGAGGAACCTATATGTATGATATTAAAGAGTGGAGACATGTCTTTAAATTAGATCCTAATAAAGAAATTTCAGATGCAGATTTAGAAAAAATTTGCGAATCCGGCACGGATGCGGTTCTTGTTGGAGGATCAGACGGAGTAACTTTAGACAATGTGCTGCAGCTGCTAATGCGTATTCGCCGCTACACGGTGCCGTGTGCGCTAGAAGTATCAACAATTGACTCTGTAACGCCTGGTTTTGATTCTTATTTCATTCCGACCGTTTTAAACAGCAAGGATCCAAAGTGGATTGTTGACTTACATCATGCGGCGATGAAGGAATACGGTGAAATCATGGACTGGGATGAAATTTTTGTAGAAGGATACTGCGTACTTAACCCCGAAGCAAAAGTAGCTGCGCTGACGGAAGCGAAAACCGATTTGGATGCAGAAGATGTTGTAGCGTATGCTCGCATGGCTGAACGCATGTTTCATTTGCCCGTTTTCTATCTAGAATACAGTGGAACATATGGAGACCCTGCATTAGTGGCAGAAGTGAAAAATTCGCTAAATGAGACGAAGTTATTTTACGGCGGCGGTATTGAGACAAAAGAGCAAGCAAGTGAGATGGGAGAGCTAGCTGATACAGTTATTGTAGGAAATGTTATTTATACAAATTTATCGGAAGCATTAAAAACGGTAAAAGCGGTAAAAAAGAATATTGCACAGTGAAAAATAAATAAAGTAGAATAGAGAATATATGTTCGATATAGGCGGTGAAAACGTGAATTTTTTAAGTGAAAAATTATTAACAGGATTAAACCCTCAGCAGCAAGAGGCAGTTAAAACAACAGACGGACCATTATTACTTATGGCCGGTGCAGGAAGTGGAAAAACACGTGTATTAACGCATCGAATTGCGTTTTTAATGGCGGAAAAAGAAGTTGCACCTTGGAATATTTTAGCTATTACCTTCACAAACAAAGCAGCTCGTGAAATGAGAGAGCGTGTGGCAAGTATCGTTGGCGGAGTGGCAGAAGATATCTGGATTTCAACGTTCCACTCGATGTGCGTACGTATTTTACGAAGAGATATTGATCGTATTGGCTTTAATCGCAACTTTACGATTTTAGATTCAACGGATCAGCTGTCCGTTATTAAAAACATTTTAAAAGATCAAAACATCGACCCAAAAAAATTCGATCCGCGCTCGCTATTAGGAAGCATTAGTTCAGCTAAAAATGAACTGAAAGTAGCGGAAGAATTTGATAAAACAGCAGCGGGACCGTATGAAGAAGTTGTAAGTAAAGTCTATAAAGAGTATGAAAAGCGTTTAAAGAAAAACCAAGCGCTCGATTTTGATGATTTGATTATGACAACGATTCAGTTATTTAAACGAGTTCCTGAAGTGTTAACGTACTATCAGCGCAAGTTTCAATATATTCATGTGGACGAGTATCAAGATACAAACCATGCACAATATATGCTGGTTCGCTTGCTAGCAGCACGATTTGAAAATGTATGCGTAGTAGGGGATTCAGATCAGTCTATTTACCGCTGGCGCGGGGCTGATATTACAAATATCTTGTCATTTGAAAAAGATTACCCAAAAGCCAAAACCATTTTGCTTGAACAAAATTATCGTTCAACGAAAACGATTTTGGCTGCGGCAAACGGCGTCATTGCAAACAATATGAATCGTAAAGTGAAAAACTTATGGACGGAAAACGATGAAGGCCAGAAGATTTATCATTACCAAGCAATGAGTGAGCATGATGAGGCACAGTTTGTAGCACGTAAAATCAAAGAAGCAGTAGACAGCGGCAAACGTAAATATAGCGATTTTGCCATTTTGTATCGTACAAATGCACAGTCGCGTGTAATGGAGGAAGTACTGCTAAAATCCAATATTAACCATACAATTGTCGGCGGGATTAAGTTCTACGACCGCAAAGAGATTAAAGATTTGCTTGCGTACTTGCGCTTAATTGCCAACCAAGATGATGACATTAGCTTAGCTCGTATTGTGAACGTTCCAAAACGCGGAGTTGGAGCTACTTCAGTCGATAAAGTAGCCAATTACGGAAACGTTCATGACATTTCTATTTTCAAAGCGCTTGATGAAGTAGAATTGATGGGGTTAACGGGTAAAGCAACAAAGGCACTTCGTGATTTCCAATCAATGATTTCAAACTTAGCTCAAATGCAAGACTATATGTCTGTAACAGAGCTTGTGGAACAAGTATTAGAAAGAACAGGGTACCGTGAAGCGCTTAAAGTGGAAAAAACAATTGAAGCACAAAGTCGCTTAGAGAATATTGATGAGTTTTTATCTGTTACAAAAACGTTTGAAGAAGCAAGCGAAGATAAAAGCTTAGTAGCATTTTTAACCGATTTAGCGCTTGTTGCTGATATCGATAAGCTTGACGACGAGGAAGAAGAAGAGAACGAACAAGTGATTCTGATGACGCTTCACTCAGCAAAAGGTCTAGAGTTCCCGGTTGTTTTCCTAATGGGTATGGAAGAAGGCGTATTCCCTCATAGCCGATCGTTATTCGAAGATAATGAAATGGAAGAAGAACGACGCTTAGCCTACGTAGGGATTACACGTGCTGAACAAGAATTGTATTTATTAAATGCTCAAATGCGTACACTATTTGGTAAAACAAACGTCAATCCAAAATCGCGCTTCATTGGAGAAATCCCAAGCGAGCTTGTGGAATCTTTAAATGAAACGATGCGCAAGCCTGCTGCTGGTCGTTCAGGGGCTTCAGCTTCGCCGTTTGCAGCGCGCCGACAAGCGGCCGTGGCAAAAACGAAGCTTGTATCAACGGGCAGTGAATCGATTGGATGGAGCGTTGGAGATAAGGCCGAGCATAAAAAATGGGGAATTGGTACAGTTGTAAGTGTAAAAGGAGAAGGAGACTCAAAAGAATTAGACATTGCTTTTCCTAGTCCTACAGGTGTAAAAAGACTGCTTGCTAAATTTGCCCCGGTTACGAAAGTGTAATCGTGAAAAGGAGCTAGAATATGGAGTTTGAGACAGCAAAATCACGCGTTCAAGAATTACGTGACTTATTAAATCAATATGGTTATGAATATTATGTGTTAGATCAGCCATCTGTTCCAGATGCAGAATACGATAAATTAATGAATGAGTTAATTGAAATAGAAGAATCGTTTCCAGAATTAAAAACAGCTGACTCACCTACTCAGCGCATCGGCGGCCAAGTGCTCGATGCGTTTGAGAAGGTTCAGCATCAAACGTCTATGCTAAGTTTAGGAAATGCATTTAATGAAGAAGACCTTCGAGATTTTGATCGCCGAGTGCGCCAAGCCGTTGAAGACGAGTTTTCTTATGTATGCGAACTTAAAATTGACGGCCTTGCTGTATCTCTTCGCTATGAAGATGGATACTTAGTGCTGGGTGCTACGCGCGGAGATGGTACGACTGGTGAAAATATTACTGAAAACTTAAAAACAATTCGCTCGATTCCACTGCGAATTAAAGAACCGTTATCAATGGAAGTTCGCGGAGAAGCATTTATGCCGAGGAAATCATTCGAAGCACTTAATGAAGCAAAAATGGAAAGAGATGAAGTTCCGTTTGCTAACCCCCGTAACGCAGCTGCTGGCTCACTGCGTCAGCTAGATCCTAAAATTGCGGCAAAACGTAATTTAGATATCTTTGTATATGCCATGACTGATACAGGAGAATTAGAAATCGACTCTCACAGCGAAAGTTTGAATTTACTCGATGATCTTGGCTTTAAAACAAATAAAGAAAGACAGACGTGTGAAACCATTGATGATGTGATTGCTTATATCGAAAGCTGGCAAACGAAACGTCCAGAACTATCTTATGATATTGATGGCATTGTTGTAAAAGTAGATTCATTTGATCAGCAGGCTGAGCTTGGAACAACGGCCAAGAGTCCACGCTGGGCTATTGCTTATAAGTTTCCTGCTGAAGAAGTTGTAACCAAGCTTGTAAATATTGAGCTGACGGTAGGACGGACAGGTGTCATTACGCCAACAGCTATTTTGGAGCCGGTTCAAGTAGCAGGTACGACGGTACAGCGTGCGTCTCTTCACAATGAAGATTTAATTCGTGAAAAAGACATTCGCATCGGCGATTATGTCGTGGTGAAAAAAGCAGGAGATATTATTCCTGAAGTAGTGAATGTGATTGAAGAGAAGCGAACGGGAGAAGAGCAAGAATTTACGATGCCTACTCACTGCCCGGAATGTGAAAGTGAACTGGTGCGTTTAGAAGGAGAAGTAGCGCTTCGCTGCATTAATCCAAGCTGTCCTGCTCAAATTCGTGAAGGACTGATTCATTTCGTGTCCCGCAATGCGATGAACATTGATGGACTTGGTGAAAAAGTTATATCACAATTATTTCGCGAACAATTAATTAAAGATGTAGCAGATATTTATACGCTGACAAAACAGCAGTTAATCGAGCTCGAGCGCATGGGCGAGAAATCTGCTGATAATTTGATTGCGGCCATCGAAGCTTCTAAAGAAAATTCGCTTGAGCGTTTGCTTTTTGGTTTGGGTATTCGTCATGTTGGAGCAAAAGCTGCAAAGACGTTAGCTCAGCACTTTGAAACCATAGACAAGTTAACAAAAGCAACGTATGATGAATTAGTGGCAATTAATGAAATTGGTGCCAAAATGGCTGATGCTATTGTCGCTTACTTTACACAAGAAGAGGTTCAAGAACTTATACATGAATTAAAAGAGTATGGAGTAAACCTTACATACAAAGGACCCAAGCTTGTAAGTGTAGAAAATGTAGATTCTGTTTTTGCTGGTAAAACCGTTGTATTAACAGGTAAGCTTGAACAGCTATCTCGCAATGAGGCAAAAGCACAAATTGAAGCACTTGGCGGTAAAGTCACAGGAAGCGTAAGTAAAAAGACAGACCTTGTTGTGGCAGGGGAAGAGGCTGGTTCCAAACTGACAAAAGCTAACGAGCTTGAAATTGAAGTATGGGATGAGGCAAGGCTACTTACGGAATTAAATAAATAAGAGGTGTGTGTAGTTGAAAAAGATATTGTTACTTTCTCTTGCGGTCATGCTTGTAACTTCAGCGTGTGCACCGAACCTTTCGGACGATAAAGAGACTGTTCAACAAACCAACAACAAGAAAGAAAAAGCAGTTATTCCGAAGTATAGTATTTCAGATGATTATTACCGAACAATTCTTCCATTTAAAGCGGGAGTGGCAAGAGGCTTAGTCGCAGCAAACTTAAATAACCGCTTGGATGCGCAAGAATTTGAAACAGGCTTAATGCGCTTATCGACAGATAGCTATTCTCCGAAAAAATATGTGTATCAAGAAGGCCAGTACCTTGATAAAGATACCATTCGCTCATGGTTAAGCCGTAAGCTGAGTGATAAACAGTTTAAAGATCTTCAAAGCAAAGCAAAAGATGATACGGCGAAAAAGAAGCTTAAAAACAATGGGTTAAACCCAATTGATACAGAAAAAGGCGATTTGAAAACTCGTAACGAAACAAGTCCAATGTACTTAGCGAACATTACTGAGCAAGATTACCTTATTCAAGACGGAGACGATAAGGTGAAACTTGGAGGCGTCACAATTGGTCTGGCGATGAATTCTGTTCATTATTATACAGAGGAAAATGGTTATGCCCGTGAAAAACAACTAACCGATAAAAATATTGAAGAGCAAGGCAAAAAGATGGCCGATGAAATTGTGCAGCGTATGCGTAATATCAAGGGCTTAGAAAACGTTCCAATTCGAGTAGCACTATTCAAACAAAGTGCTAAGGCTTCTTTAACGCCAGGTAACTTCATGGCTGTCGGAAATGCAGGTTCAAATGATACGGCTGTTGGCAGCTGGGATAATTTAGATGAGAAATATTATTTATTCCCATCATCAGATGCAACAAAAGACCATCGAGACGATGCGATGAAATTTGATGAGTTTAAAGCGCAAATCGAAGACTACTTCCCGAACTTTACAAGCGTAGTAGGGAAAGGGTATTACAAAGATGGACAGCTTCAAAAAATGACGATTGATATTCCCGTACAATTTTACGGAAAAGGTGAAATTGTAGGATTTACTCAGTACGTTGCTGGTTTAATGCTTGATCATTTCCCTTCATATATGGAAACGAGTATCTCTATTAACTCAGTAAGCGGACCGGAAGCTCTCATTGTTAGAAAAGCAGATGAAGACAAGCCGTTCGTTCATATTTACGAAGAGTAAGCAAAAAAGACACTGCGAAAGCAGTGTCTTTTTCTAATTCTATGAAATTGCCTCCTATGAAGGAATGGCGTGAGAATTTTGTCTTGTAAACTTAGCAAGATAATAAGCAGCAAATGCAAATGCATCTTGTTCGGTTGTCCGCTCTTCATACGGGCGTTTTTTATCCAGCTCAAATTCTTTCTGATAATAAGGAATGTGATCTTGAATATGGTGACGCAGCTCGTGAAAGATGGTTTCAACAAGCGGAAGGTAGTCATCAAATTTAAAAATAAATATAATGCCGACTTCTCGCCAGTAAACACCTGAGGCAAACTGCAGGTATTCTGCTTCTTCTTCTCCAAGAGCGGAGACAATTTTATTGGCTTCACATGAATCACAAAAAATGATAGTAATATGAAAGGCTTTATTTAAACAAGCAAAAACATCTTTTTGCAAGGTGGACAAATCCCACTTGAATTCTTCATCTAATACAAACCATCTTCCGCTTTGCTGATACACAGGGCGCTGGTGGATGACTGACTGTATAAGTATTTTATTCAATTTTTATAGCACCTCTTTTACGGTAAAGTAGTTACTCGTTTTCTTTACTTTCCCAAAGACTAGTGAAATTAAAACATGATGGTGTGTTCTTCTAAAGCATGTTTCTTTTTCTATCTATCTTTTCTAAAAAGAAGGTTATTTTATACCTATGCAAGAGAGAAATATTTTATGACAAAGGAAAAGTATGGAATGTTGTTTGAATGAAATAGATTTGGTATAAAATAGAAGTGATAAATGTAAGCCCTGTCTTGTCTGGCGGGGTTTTTAATATTTTAGGAACTAGTCTCAGAAATGTTGCCTGTTGCTAGTGAAGTTTGGTATTATCAGTATATTGTAGTGGGACGAATATTCGGAGGTGAAGGAACATGTCAAGAATTTCTGTTGATCAAGTAAAACACGTTGCAAACTTAGCGAGACTTGCGGTGACGGATGACGAAGCAGAACTATTTACAAAACAATTAGATGCTATTATTACATATGCAGAACAATTAGATGAGCTAGATACTACAAATGTAAAACCAACTTCTCACGTATTGGATATGAAAAATGTGATGCGTGAAGATAAGCCAGCTAAAGGCTTACCAATTGAAGACGTAGTAAAAAACGCGCCAGACCACAAGGATGGCTACATTCGAGTACCAACTATTTTAGAATAAGGAAGGAGGCTTTACGATGTCTTTATTCGATCGTAAACTTTCAGAACTACATAGCCTTTTACACAAGAAAGAAGTACGTGTACAAGATTTAGTAGACGAATCATACAAACGTATTAATGAAGTAGATGATAAAGTAGGTGCGTTCTTAGCGCTTAATGAAGACAATGCTCGTGCTTATGCAAAAGAGCTAGATGAAGCATTACAAACAAAAGATGAATTTGGCCTATTATTTGGTATGCCGATCGGTGTAAAAGATAATATTGTCACAAAAGATTTACGTACAACTTGCTCTAGTAAAATTCTAGCAAACTTTGATCCGATTTATGATGCAACAGTTGTTCAAAAACTGCAGGCAGCTGAAGCAGTAACAATTGGTAAATTAAATATGGATGAATTCGCAATGGGTTCTTCAACTGAAAACTCAGGTCTTCAGTTAACGCGCAACCCATGGAATTTAGATTACGTACCGGGTGGATCTAGCGGTGGTTCAGCTGCAGCTGTAGCAGCAGGCGAAGTTCCGTTCTCTTTAGGTTCTGATACAGGTGGTTCAATTCGTCAACCAGCTGCTTATTGCGGTGTTGTTGGATTAAAACCAACGTATGGTCGCGTATCTCGTTACGGATTAGTGGCATTTGCATCCTCTTTAGATCAAATCGGACCAATCACAAATTCTGTTGAAGATAATGCATACTTACTTCAAGCAATTTCAGGCGTAGACCCAATGGATTCTACTTCTGCTAATGTTGATGTACCGGATTATGTATCTGCTTTAACAGGTGACGTAAAAGGCCTTAAAATTGCTGTTCCAAAAGAATACTTAGGCGAAGGTGTGGGCGAAGAAGCTCGCCAGTCTGTTTTAGATGCACTAAAAGTGTTAGAAGGACTAGGCGCAACTTGGGAAGAAGTATCGCTTCCACACTCTAAATACGCATTAGCTACTTATTATCTATTATCTTCTTCTGAAGCGTCTGCTAACTTATCTCGTTTTGACGGCGTTCGCTACGGATATCGTACAGATAATGCTGAGAACTTAATCGAAATGTACAAGCAGTCTCGAAGCGAAGGCTTTGGAAACGAAGTAAAACGCCGTATCATGCTTGGGACATTTGCGTTAAGCTCTGGTTATTATGATGCTTACTACAAAAAAGCACAGCAAGTACGTACGTTAATTAAGCAAGACTTTGAGTCTGTATTTGAAAACTATGACGTTATCATTGGACCAACTACACCAACTCCATCATTCAAAATTGGTGAGAAAACAGATGATCCATTAACAATGTATGCAAACGATATTTTAACAATCCCAGTAAACCTTGCTGGAGTACCTGGTATTTCTGTGCCTTGCGGCTTATCAAATGGATTGCCATTAGGGTTACAAATTATCGGTAAGCATTTCGACGAAAGCACAATCTATCGTGTTGCTCATGCATTCGAACAAGCAACTGAGCATCATAAAGCGAAACCAGCACTGTAAGGGGTGAGATAAAGATGAACTTTGAAACGATTATTGGTCTTGAAGTACACGTTGAGCTTAAGACAAAATCTAAAATTTTCTCAGCAAGTCCAAACGCATTTGGTGCGGCTCCAAATGCTAACACAAGTGTAATTGACTTAGGTTATCCTGGCGTACTACCTGTGTTAAACAAAGAAGCAGTTGATTTTGCAATGAAAGCGGCGCTTGCGCTAAACTGTGAAATCGCAACAGATACAAAGTTTGATCGTAAAAACTATTTCTATCCGGATAACCCAAAAGCTTATCAAATCTCTCAATTTGATAAACCAATTGGCGAGAACGGTTGGATTGAAGTAGAAGTTAAAGGTGAAACGAAGCGCATTCGTATCAACCGACTTCATTTAGAAGAAGATGCTGGTAAGTTAACGCATACAGGCGATGGCTATTCACTAGTAGACTTCAACCGTCAAGGTACACCTCTAATTGAGATTGTATCGGAAGCAGATATGCGTTCTCCTGAAGAAGCATATGCTTATTTAGAAAAACTAAAATCAATCATTCAATATACAGGCGTATCTGACTGTAAAATGGAAGAAGGTTCACTTCGCTGTGATGCCAATATTTCTTTACGTCCAGTTGGACAAGAAGAGTTTGGTACAAAAGCTGAGCTAAAGAACTTAAACTCATTTAACTATGTGCGCCGCGGTCTTGAACACGAAGAAATTCGTCAAGAAAAAGTGTTATTGTCTGGTGGCCTAATCGAGCAGGAAACACGCCGTTTTGATGAGTCTACGGGTGAAACAATTCTGATGCGTGTAAAAGAAGGATCTGACGACTACCGCTACTTCCCAGAGCCTGACTTATTAGAATTACACATCGACGAAGAGTGGAAAGAACGCGTTCGTGCTTCGATTCCTGAACTTCCAGATGCTCGTAAAAAGCGCTATGTAGAAGAGCTTGGCTTACCTGCTTATGATGCAATGGTATTAACGCTAACAAAAGAAATGTCTGATTTCTTTGAAGCAACACTTGCTGCAGGCGGAGATGCTAAGCTATCTTCTAACTGGTTAATGGGTGAAGTTTCTGCTTACTTAAACTCAAATCAAAAAGAACTTTCAGATGTAGCATTAACACCTGAAGGTCTAGCTGGTATGATTCAATTAATTCAAGAAGGCACAATTTCGTCTAAAATTGCGAAAAAAGTATTCAAAGAATTAATTGAAAATGGCGGAGATGCAAAGAAAATTGTAAAAGAAAAAGGTCTTGTACAAATTTCTGATGATGCAACTTTACGTAAATTCGTAACAGATGCATTAGATGCAAACCCTCAATCTATTGAAGATTTCAAAAACGGTAAGGATCGTGCAATCGGCTTCTTAGTTGGTCAAATTATGAAAGCTTCAAAAGGTCAAGCGAACCCACCGATGGTTAATAAAATTCTTTTAGAAGAAATTAATAAACGCTAAATTTGATAACTAAATGTGAGGTGGGCATCCATCTCACATTTATTATGAGTAAGGGCGATCGCGCTGAAGGTATGAATAAAAACCGAAACGTGAATATTGTATATCAAGGTTAATTTCTTTATAATATGTTTGTTCATGCCCCCTCTTGTTGATGATGTAATGTGAGGGGGCATTCTTTCACTGATAAAAGTAGGCAAAGATTTGTGACAAATTATCATTATTAGGATGATGAATATGAAAAGAGCGAGAATTATTTATAACCCGACATCGGGCCGTGAAATTTTTAAGAAAAACTTACCGGAAGTTTTGCAAAAGCTAGAGCAAGCAGGCTACGAAACATCTTGTCATGCTACAACTTGCGCTGGCGATGCAACAGAAGCTGCCAAAGTAGCAGTAGAGCGCCGCTTTGATGTTGTAATTGCAGCCGGTGGAGACGGTACCATCAATGAAGTGGTAAACGGTATTGCCGGACAAGACTATCGTCCGCAGCTAGGTATTATTCCTGTTGGAACAACCAATGACTTTGCTCGTGCCATTAATGTCCCGCGTACAATTGAAGGCGCTGTTAATGTTATTGTAGAAGGTGTAACGAAGCCAATTGATTTAGGCTGTGTAACAAACGACGGAGAAACGCATTACTTTGTAAATATCGCCGGAGGCGGCCGTTTAACTGAATTAACGTATGAAGTGCCAAGCAAGTTAAAAACAATGCTTGGACAGCTAGCTTACTATTTAAAAGGCATGGAAATGCTTCCTTCTATTAAACCAACATCCGTTGAAATTGAGTATGACGGAAAATTCTTTGGCGGCGAGATTATGTTCTTCCTCGTTTCCTTAACGAACTCAGTCGGCGGTTTTGAAAAGCTGGCACCAGACTCTTCTTTAGATGACGGCATGTTTGATTTAATTATTTTAAAGAAAGCAAATTTAGCTGAGTTTATTCGAATTGCGACACTTGCGCTGCGAGGAGAACATATCAATGATCCTCATATTATTTATACAAAAGCGAACCGTGTTAAAATTCATACGAATGATAAAATGCAGCTAAATCTAGATGGCGAGTACGGTGGGTTATTGCCTGGGGAATTTGTAAACTTATATCGCCATGTAGAAATCTTTGTTCCAAAAGCAACAGCTGAATTGATGGAAAAAAATGAGATCGCCTAATTGCGATCTTTTTTCATGCTTTCCTTTGTTTGGCTTTCGCTCTTATGGTACAATCAGTTCAGCATTTTCAAATGACTAAAAGGATGTAACGATAAATGGAAAAATTAAAACCACCTGTAGAAAAAAATGAATATATAGATGTTGCGTTTGAAGATTTAACGCATGACGGAGCGGGTGTAGCGAAAGTGAACGGATTTCCTATTTTCGTTCAAAATGCGCTGCCCGGCGAAAGCGGCCAAGTAAAAGTCATTAAAGTAAAAAAAGGCTATGCGTTTGGCAAGCTTATCAAGCACCATACAATTAGTGAGCAGCGTGTTGAAGCACCCTGTCCGGTATACAAGCAGTGCGGAGGCTGTCAGCTGCAGCATGTAAGCTATGAAGGACAGCTGCAATTTAAACAAAAGCAAGTAAAAGACGTCATGGCGCGAATTGGCCATTTACCTGACGTTCCGGTACATTCGACGCTAGGAATGAACGATCCTTGGCGCTATCGAAACAAAGCTCAAGTTCCCGTAGCAGAGCGAGAAGGCGGTTTGGTCGCTGGATTTTATCAGCAGCGAAGCCACGATATCATTAACATGGATGCCTGTTTGATTCAGCAGCAGGCAAATGATGATGTTGTTCAAGCTGTCAAATCAATCTGTGAAAAGCATGGGGTTTCTGCTTACCAAGAACAAAAGCATAAAGGCTCGCTTCGTCATATCATGGCGCGCTACGGACTTGTAACGGGTGAAATTATGGTTGTAATTGTGACTCGTACAGCTGAGTTGCCAAACAAAAAGCGTATTATAGAAGACATTATCGAAGCCGTGCCGAACGTGAAATCAATTGTTCAAAACGTCAACAGCAAGCGCACGAACGTCATTTTAGGGAACCAAACGAACGTACTTTGGGGAGAAGAATATATTTACGACTATATCGGCGACGTTAAATTTGCCATTTCAGCAAAATCATTCTATCAAGTAAACCCTGAGCAAACGAAAGTGCTTTATGACAAAGCGCTCGAGTATGCAGATTTAACAGGAGAAGAAACGGTCATTGACGCCTACTGTGGAATCGGAACAATCTCGTTATTTCTCGCTCAAAAAGCGAAAAAAGTATATGGCGTTGAAATCGTGCCTGAAGCGATTGAAGATGCAAAGCGCAACGCTGAGCTAAACGGTATTCACAACGCTGAATTCGAAGTAGGCGAAGCAGAGGTCGTCATTCCAAACTGGTACAAACAAGGCATCAAAGCGGACGTCATCGTCGTAGATCCGCCGCGAAAAGGATGCGACGAAGCCCTTTTAAATACCATTATCGAGATGAAGCCGAAAAAAGTTGTCTATGTTTCATGCGGACCAGCAACTCTTGCGCGTGATCTAGCTATTCTAGAAAAAGGCGGCTATGAGACGGTTGAAGTTCAGCCTGTTGATATGTTCCCGCATACGACGCATGTGGAGAATGTGGCGGTGCTTACATTAAAATAAGGAAATTGTTTGAAACACCACTATCATTAGGAATGGTAGTGGTGTTTTATATTGGCTTTTATTTTTAATACAGTACGGAATATACTAAAAGATTTATAGAGAAACAAATAAAAGCAATTATAAATGGGAGTAAAAAGATTCCTAAATATACATAAGGCAAAATGGAGGAAGCAAATTGATTACGTGGGAAACGGATGAAAAAGAGGTAAGTTTAGAAACCATTTTGAATGTAGAAAAAGTATGGGATGTATTGTTTCCAATCGACTTTATTGAATGTGTAACAAAGTATCATGGTGGAGAACCTTCAGCTGATGGATTTAATGTTGGACAGAGAGAATGTTCTTTTTACCACTTACTAAGTTTTAATCAGGAGAAAAAGGATTACATTTTAAACGTGTATCATGATATTAAATACCAGCTAGTTGATGGTATTTACCCATTTGGATATGACATAGCGGATAATCATGTATGTTTTGACTACCGTTCTAACTCTCAGCGGCCTATTATCGTTTTTATAAATCATGAACTAGCATATGAGAATCCTGAAAGCAGTATTTTTTTCGTCGCCCATTCATTTGAAGAATTTATTAATGGTTTATATGAAGAAGAATAAAATTAAAATAACTTTCCACCAAGAGGCTGGGACAAAAGTATTTTAACCCAAGTAAAAAACGAACCATTAATTAACATGTTTGATTCGTGGTTTATTTTTTTGTTAGGGCAAATAAGTGTCGTCTGTTTCGTTCCTTCTAGCAGTTGATTGGAGGGCAAGGCGAAGACTCCTGCGGGAAAAGCGGAACAGGTGAGACCCCGCAGGAGCGCAAGCGACGAGGAGGCTCAGCGGCCGCCCGCGGAAAGCGAAGTCTTGCACGGAAATCAACTGCGGTTCCATACAAGCTCATCTATACTAGTTGTTCGCCTTTAAATCAGATTCATTTCATTATGATGTCTCAACTTCTTTTAGGTTAAATAAGTACGGAAAAGGTAAAGTTAGCATTTTTATACCAAAAGCAGCAAAAGCTTGATATAAAAGCATTATCCGCTTGTATGTCCGTTTTATTTTGCCGTTTGTCCACCCCACCAACACAGCAAATTTCTGAATATACTTTTTTTAAGGTTTTCAATATTTTAGGAATTATAATAAAGAAGCAATAAATGAAAACATTATATTTGTGGTAAGAGGTGAAGGGACATCATGTATAGAGCAATTGCTATTATAGCAGGTTCTGTGTTAATTGGATTTGCATACAATTGGTTTTTAATCCCCCATAAAGTGCTAAGCAGCGGTATTAGCGGTATTGCTATGATTATAGGAATTTTAACGCCTGCAAGCACGGGAACAATGAATTTTTTGTTGAATTTACCCCTTTTAATTATTGGTTTTATGAAGTTAGGAAAGCGGTTTGTCTTACATACGCTGCTGTCCGTTGTGGCTTTATCAATTGCTTTATACGTGATTCCCTTGAGAACTGTTAGTACAGATCCTATTCTGTCAGCTGTTTTTGGAGGAGTTTTAACTGGAATTGGCGTAGGGTTTGTTTTTCGTCAATCAGCTTCGACAGGTGGATTTGATATTATTGCGATGCTTCTTACGCATAAAAAAGAATTTCCTCTTGGCGCTATATTATCAGCGATGAATGCCGTGGTTGTATTTGTTTCAGGTTTCTTTGTGAATTGGGACGCAGCTTTATATACGATGCTTTCGATTTTCGTCACAGGAAAAGTAGTGGATGCGATTCATACTCGCCACATTAAGCTCACGTTAACCATTATTACGAGAAAAGGCGAAGAAATGAAGCAACAGCTTCTTACGAATTTGGTGCGCGGTGTGACGTTAATGAACGGTGAAGGAGCTTATTCAAGAGAAGACCGTAAAATATTAATGACGGTGATTTCACGCTATGAGCTTGCAAACCTCAAGCAGTTAATTCAATCTGTGGATCCTGAAGCTTTCGTAAATATTACAGAAACGGTAGAAGTAATGGGGCTGTTTCGACGGGATGCCTATTAATATATTTGTTATTTCAGCGCCGATTTATGATAAATAGCCATTTTTATAGTATAAAAGTTATAAAAAAAGCCTTAAGAGTAGTTCTTGAGGCTTTTTTTGCGTAAAATATGAGTAAGAAAATATCGTGTATGAAAAGTATAAAAAAGGGAATTTGATAGAGTACATAAAATATTGACATCAAAAAGGAGAGACTATATGACGGTAGAATATCAGTTAACGAAAAAGAAATATTACGAAACGTTTATGCAAGAAAATGAAAATCAGCCGCCTGTAAAAGTCCTTGGACAAGCTTATTACGAAGAGCAGCAAAAAGAGTGGTACGACTTATCGCTCATTCGCTTAGCTCAGGGAGAAGTGTACTTCCACAATCAAGATTTTGAATCCGCGATTTTTAAGTGGGAGAATGTAAATGGCGAGTTTAAGCTGTGGGCGAAGAAAAATACAGCCGACGCACATTATGAATTGGGGTTGTCTACGCTCGCTGAAGAGCTTTACCTATCCATCGAAACGGATTCAAAAGTATTAAAAGCTGAAATAGCGCTAAAGCTGTTTTCGCTTTATACGGACCATAACAATATTGAACGAGCTTATGAAGTTATTAACGAGCTGGTTGCTTCTCAGCCGGATTATCCAAACGTCACGGCGATTGCGCGAAGATTTTATGAAGAGCAAGAAGATTTTAATAGCGCAGTGGAGCTTGCAGTAGATGAGTGTATTCGAACAGAATCGCTGAATTGGTTTGCGGTATTAAAGACTTACGTAGATAAAGGATATACAGCAAACTTTATCCCTAACTATTTTTATCAAGTGATGATTTCATTTTACAAAGTGGACCAAGTATATTTCAAACAGCTTGTCTCAGCTTTATGGAAACAATATAAGAGTCAGCCTCCTTATCTTGCTTGGATTAAAACCATCAATGATATTTTCTTGAATATTGAAGTGGGTCTCTATGATTATTGGCAAGAGATTTCAACTCTTTATCAAGAGACGTACACTGACTTAATGGAAAGTGATCATTCTGTAAAGGAATTGCATGAAGTCATTCCGAACGTATTAACAAACTGGCTTAAAATTACTAATAAGTCACGTGCGTTATTTCCGTCTGCGGCCGTGCTTTCATGGAATGAAAAGTTTCCGTCAACTATTGATACCATTACAATCGAAAATGCAGGCAGATTAATTTTTGAGGCGCGTAACGACATTGATGGTCTTGAATATCACTACAAACTTTGCCATGGCATTATTAAATGGGCTAATGAAAATGGTTTAGAAGTGGGGCACACCTTTAAATGGTGGGTAGACTTTTTATTAGATGCTCATACGACACACTTATTAATTACAGGAACAAATGCTGCAACGTCTTCATTTGTGGGATCGATTACAGAAGAAAAGGTACCGCAAAATCATGAAACAACCTTTGTGTTCATTCATGATGAAGAAGAATCTATCCAGCAAATCGCTGATCAAGAAATCATTCCGATGGAAACGATTGACGGAGCGGAGCAATCTTCTCACCAGGCGCTTGTAGAAGTGAAAAAACCTTTTGCGTTCCTTGATAAGCATAATTGTTCATGCATTGTTACGCCAAGCTTTACAGAACAAGAGGCGCGTGAGCAGGATGCATTTAAATATGCTCCTTTAGCAGATGGTTTACTGTTTGTGCTTGATGCAAAAGAATCGCTGCTTGATGAAGAAAGAGAATTATTGCTGGAGATTAAAGAATATGCGCCAAATACGCCAGTTCATTTTGTCATCAACAATATGGACAGTCTTTATAATCAAGCAACGATTGAGCGAATTACAAAAGAATTTGAGGCAAGCATTGGCGCTGATTTCCCACAGGCGCATGTATTAGCCTATACGCCTCACTACGTATCGAGTCAGCACCACGGAGACTTGGCTCAGTTTATTAAAGCTAATTTCTATTACGATCCAAACGACGTTGGAGTAGAAGAGCGTGCGCGCAGACTGCTGTTCTTTATTCAAAGCATGCTAAAGGGCTTAGTGGAGAAGAGAAATCACACAGAAAATCATTTGATTGAAAGTATTAAATGGAACGAAGATATGCTTGTGCGATTAAATGGCTTCTTGCATCGAGTGGATGACTTAGAACAAGAAAAAGCAAGTAGTATTGTTTCGGCTTATCACGGCATCAAAGAGGATATCAGCAAAAAGCTAAAAAATAAAATTCCTCGTTTACTCAAAAAGTCTTCAGAATTAGTGAAGGAAGACAGTGATTTTAGTACGGTTCATATTGAGCTGAATAAACAAATGAATATGCGCGTGGAAGAGCACTTGCAGCAAGATGTCCTACCTAAGTTCCGTATTTCTTTAAAGGACTGGATTGCTACATCAAATGAAGAGCTGATTGCGAGTCAAGTAGATATTGAAGAAGTAGCAGAGTCATTAAATAAGATGTACAATGAGCAAAAATTAACGTTAGCATGCGATTTTAAAGTGCTGGACGACTGGCGCCGCGACGTTAATCGGATGGCTAATCGGGTTCAGCTGGATGAAGAAAATATTTTACTTCGCGTTAATCCAGCGCAGCTTTTGTTAAAAGGAGCAGGAAAGCTGTTTTCTTCCATTCTTCAAAATCAAACGCTGCTTTATAATCAATATAAAAAGTACATTGAAAGTCAAGACTATCAAGATATCACAGAATCTATGCTGGCAAAGTTTTTTATGCAATTTAATTTATTTGAGAAAAATTTAGAAGTTGATATTGAACTATTCTTTGAAAAGCCAAAAGAGGTTCTAAAAGAAACAATTGAAGAAACACAGGCGCATATTAATGAAAATCAAGACGTATTAAGTCATATGAAAGCCAATCCTGAAGCTTACTATGATCCGTTAACATTATTCCAGCTTCGCTTGCGTCAGTATGAGTTAATGGTTAAAGCTACAGAAGAAGTACACTATAACGTCTAAAAGGTGGAGCAGGATGTATTTAACGATAAAAGAAGCAGCAGAGTATCTATCTTTTCCTGAAGAATATGTACAGAAATTGATTCAAGAAGGAAAAGTAAGGGCTATATTTGATGGTGAAAACTACTTATTAAATAAAGAGCAGTTTAACACCCATTTAGAGCAAATGGAAAAGTACAAAAAACAAATTGAAGAATACCTAAATGAGCCAATCCCTGAAGATATGGACGTAAAAGATGAAGATTGAAGGCCGAAGCAGAAAACAGATGTTTTCTGCTTTTTCTTTTGGAGTGAAAGTGTTAAAAAAGGTAAGATATGAAAGAAATGTCGAAAAAAGTTGGAATTTCGTTAAAGATGTAGTCTTTTTAGATGCTTTTTTTATATAATGAAAGTATGCTAAACAAAAAGGAGAAGGTCTATGCAACGATCAAGACAGTTAAGGCTGATTTTATTGCTTGCCCTGCTTGTTGTCGCTTCGTTTTTAATTATTATTGTTTCGAAAACACAAGGGATTATAAGTCAGCAAACGACAAAAAAAGTAGAAAACACAAGCGTTGCAATTCTCACCTCTGATGTACTGACAGATCAAAGCTGGGGCAGTCTAGCTTATAAAGGAAAAATCAACATCGAGCAGAAGTACCCCGTTTCGGCTCAAGTTATTAGCGAAGTAAATACGAACCAAAAAATGAAGGAAGCTGCTGAAAAAGTTATTCAAAATGGAACAAAAGTCGTAATTGGACATGGAAGAGAATTTTCTACCGTTTTTACAGAACTCGCTCCTAAGTATCCTCATGTTCATTTCGTCACCATTCACGGTACTTCAATGTATAAAAACCAAACTGTATATACATTTGATCAAACAAAAATAGAACATCTGGCAGGCACGGCAGCTGCCATGAAGACAAAAACGAAAAAAATTGGATTAATTGATGCATTTGAAGCACGCGAAAAAAATCCAGGGTTTGAAAAAGGCCTAAAAGCGTCTGATTCCTCAATTGCTTTTTATTATCGAGTTGTAAACAGCCGAGACGATGGAGCAAAAGCAGTAAAGCTGCTCCGCGAGTTAAAAGCTCAAGGTGTCGATATCGTCTATGCTAAAGGAAATTCGTATAATCAAGAAGTTATTCAAGAAGCGAAAACACAAGGAATGTACGTAATAGGATATTTAGATGATCAGGCGTACATGGGTAGGTCTGTTATTTTAACAAGTGTGATAAATGATGTTCCTCAAGCTTACAACGTGATTATGAAGAACTATTTTAGTAAAAAGGGTCTTCCATCTGGAGAAGTCAAACTTGGCGCCAGGGACGGTGTTTATAAACTAGCGCCTTTTGGACCGATGTACAGTAAACAAGAAAAACAAATTTTATATTCGAAAGTTAGAATGTCTACACAGCCGAAGTAACTATGAAAAAGAAAGAGATGATTATGAATCAATTATTTCGCAACATGTCATTCCGTAGCCAAATATTAACGATTCTTCTTTTGATTACATTCATGTTAAGCGGGTTCTCTTTAATTTTAGTGCATGCCGTTGATAAAATGAATCATGTAAGCAATGAAATTAAAGATGAAAATGTTCCTCAAATGGTGTGGCTTTCTTATTGGGAAGAGCAGCTGAACATAAAAGAATACATTGTGAAAAATAATCTAAAGAACCCCACTGTCTCTTTGATAGAAGAATATCAATCATATGATACACGAGTGATTGAAGACAATGAAAAGTATAAGCAGCCTGTACCAAAATCGTTGATTCCATTAAAGGAAAAAATTGATCTGCTGGATTTTAAGATTTCTAATAACGTGCAGGGACTGCTGAAGTACGGAGATGTAGAGGGAGCACAAGAGTATCTTAAGGGAAATTATTTGCCGGATCTGCATCAGATAAAAAAAGATATTAATAGTTTAAAAGAAGAGACGGTTGATTCACTAGATACACTATCAGATACACTGTCTGTTATTATTAAAGATTCATTAATTTTACTATTGATTTTAACAGTAAGTGCTATTGTCACTTCTCTTTATGTTTCTTATCGTATGAGTGCGAGCCTTACGAAACCAATTGAACAAATGATTGAAAAAGTGAATGACATTGCAGACGGAGAATACGGTCTTGTTCTTCAAGACACAAAGCAAATCGAGCTGAAGCAGCTTTCGACTTCTATCAATCAAATGTCGGTTAGTTTAGAAGATTCATTTTGGAAAATCATTAAAGATAAAGCGTATCGCCAGCAGATCTTAAATTCACTGCCTGTTGGAATTATCACAATAGAAGATGAGACAAATAGTATATTTGCTAATACCTCAGCAAAACAGTTTTTAGATCTAGATGAAAAGGATATTTGCCGGTATATGAAGGAATGTCCTGAATATAATACTGAATTTTGGAGCATGTTGAATTCGGGAGAAATTCACGAAAATAAAAAAGTATTATTTGGAACGAAAAAGACGTGCTATTGCTTTCTAGCCTCTCAAACGCAGCTGTTTAATGAGAAGAACGAAAGCATTGGAAGGATTTTTTATTTCATTGATATATCGGATACCGAAGAATTAGAAAAGCGAATGCATCAGTCTGAGAAACTTGCCTTGGTTGGAGAAGTGGCAGCCGGAGCTGCTCATGAGATTCGTAATCCTCTTGCCGTGATTCATGGATTTATATCTCTTATGAATCAGTCTCTTTCTGATGAGGAGAAAAAGCGTTTTTACCTGCCTCTGCTTATGAAAGAACTAGAGAGGATTAATTACATCATTGAAGAAATGCTGTTGTTATCAAAGCCTGGGACTCCGGTGATGAAAAAAGTCAGCATGCAGGATATCATTAATGAGTTATTGCCTTTGATTACTCACTCAAGCAAATTTACAGAAAAAGATAAGCTTATTTTTGATGTGAAATTGCAGCCGCATGTATTAAAGGTAGATGAAAAACAAATCAAACAAGTTCTTCATAATTTAATTCGAAACAGTATGGAAGCCATGGATGGAGAGGGAGTTATTACAATCTACTCGCAGGTTCATGAAGATAGCTACTGTTTATACATTGAAGATACTGGAAAAGGTATTCCAGTTCATATGCAGCAGTCGCTGTACCAGCCGTTTTCCACGTCAAAAGATAGTGGCACAGGTCTTGGTCTGCCCATTGCTCAGCGTATTCTAGAAAGCCACGGAGGACAGATTAAATTATTATCTACTTCTTCCCGCGGCACAGTTTTTGTTATTAAATTTCCTTTACATTAAGAAAACAGCCTCAAAAGGGCTGTTTTTTAATGTGCTGTTAAAATAAGAGGACCGTTTTTCGTAATCGCAAGCGTATGTTCAAATTGAGCGGATAATTTACCGTCTGTTGTACGAGCAGTCCAACCGTTTTTATCCATTTTAGAATGCCATGTACCAGCGTTTACCATTGGCTCAATTGTAATAACCATACCTTCTTTTAAACGTGTACCTTTGCCAGCTTTTCCGTAGTGAAGAATTGTAGGCGCTTCGTGCATGGTATTTCCAATTCCATGTCCTGTGAAGTCGCGTACGACAGAGAATTTTTCGCCTTCTACATAGCTTTGAATAGCGTGGCCGATGTCACCTGTACGGTTTCCTGGCTGTGCTTGCTCGATTCCTTTTAAAAGCGCTTCGTATGTAACATCTACTAGACGCTGTGCTTCGTCTGAAATGTCTCCAACGGTATGAGTCCATGCAGAATCTGCTAAGCCTCCGTTTAAATTTACAACCATATCAATGGTTACGATATCCCCGTCTTTTAACGGTTTAGTTGTTGGAAAACCGTGGCAAATTTCATCATTTAAAGAAGCGCACGTTGCATATTGATATCCTTTGTATCCTTTTTGTTCCGGCGTTGCTCCGTGCTTTGCTAAGTACTCTTCAACAAATTTATCAATTTGCATTGTTGTTATGCCTGGTTTGATCATTTTAGCGATTTCTTTATGACAAGAAGCTAATAATTTACCTGCTTCGTGCATTAAATTAATTTCGCGTTCACTTTTTAATGTGATCATTGTTGTTCACTCCTTTTTTGATGTAACTTTACGAAAAAAGTTGAGCAGCGGTTATAGCGATGGAAGTCGACTATTCATCAGTTCATTTTTCTTTATTTAAAAATCTAAGAAATACAGGAACCGTCTGCTATTGGGCGATATAAAATCATCCTTAATCATAACGCCCAATGGTAGGAAAATGCAAGATGCAGGCTTAAAAAGGAAGGGTTTGACGCTAGGCATGTAGGGAAAACTGATAAATGAACGTTGAATTGGAGCATTCTCTATAACAAATGCGGTATGATATAGTAAAATAAATGAAACAAAACAATTCTTTAGGAGGGGTATAGGAAAATGAGTGAACATGGAAAATTTATTGGATTTGCAGGTACATATACAAAAGCAGGCAGTGAAGGTGTCTATACATTTACGTTAGATACAAAGGCTAAAAAAATTGTAGAAGTAAAAGCCGTGGCTAAAATTGAAAATCCTACATACTTAAATGCGAGCAAAGACAATGAACATCTTTATACAGTTATTAAAGAAGGAGAAAAAGGCGGCGTAGCTGCTTTTAAGATTGATCCAAACACAGGGCAATTGAAATTTGTAAACAAACAGCTGCTAGACGGCGCGCCTCCTTGCTACGTTTCAGTGAATGAAGATAATACGCTTGTTTTATCTGCTAATTTTCATAAAGGGAGCGTTGAGACGTATTCTGTGAATGAAGAAACAGGAGAAATTGAATATGTAGCATCCGTAGTGGAACATCCTCATTCAGACCTTAAAAAAGGACAACAAGGAAAACCACACGTACACTATGCCGATTTTACTCCTGGAGAAAAACACGTGGCGGTTGTAGACCTAGGTATTGATGAAATTGTGACATATGAAGTGGAAGAGAATAAATTGAAGGAAGTCAACAGCCTTTCTACATCTGTTGGTTCGGGCCCTAGACATTTAACGTTCCATCCAAATGGCCGCTATGCGTATGCAATGACAGAATTCAGCTCCGAAGTTTTATTTTTAACGTATGACGAAAGCACAGGAAGCTTTACTCAACAACAAGCTACTTTAGCAATTCCGGCTGATTTTACAGAAAATAATCAAGGGAGTGCGATCCACATTTCTTCAGACGGCCGCTTTGTCTATGCAGGAAACCGCGGACATAACTCGATTGCAACATTCAAAGTAGATCAGGATTCTGGACATTTAACATTCGTAGAATGGACAGGCACTGAAGGCGACTGGCCGCGCGATTTTGTTTTGGATCCAACCGAACAATTTATTGTGGCGTCTAATCAAGAAACAGGAAACTTGGTGCTGTTTGAAAGAGACCAAGAAAGTGGAAAGCTAACGCTTCTTCAATCTAACGTTACGGTTCCAGAAGCTGTATGCGTAAAGTTCCTCCACTATAAGTAATCGATGTAGAAAGCCAGACCTGATCCAAAAACAATCAGGTCTGGCTTTCTAAACCTAAGCGGCTGTCACTCCCCTTTCGGGGTTAGTGCCATCCGCATAGGTGAACCTTTGAGGGAATAGTCAGGTAGTGCGCATTCCTAAGCGTCATTTATGATCCCAATTTTTGAAATGAGCATAATCTATATATGGAAGAAAAGCCCTTTTGGAGGGCTTTTTTTTTCTGGTGTTGTAGTAGAATGAAGAGAGAACGCATGAAGGGCTGAGGTGATAAGTGTGGAAAATATATGTGAGTATCCAATTGTACAAGCTCCTATGGCAGGAGGAGTTTCGACGCCTAAACTAGCTGCAGCGGTATCTAATAGCGGAGGGCTAGGGTTTTTAGCCGCGGGATATAAAAGTGCGCGTGAATTGGAGCAGGAAATTATAGAGATGCACTCACTTACGAAAAAACCTTTTGGAGTAAATCTGTTTGTTCCGACAAATGAAAAAGTAGCAGTTGAAGCGCTTGATTGTTATCAAAAAGAACTGTTAAAAGCAGCTGAATATTTGGAGTGTGAAGTTGGTATACCAAAGAATGATGATGATGAATGGAGTGCAAAGCTCGACATCATTCAAAAACATCGAGTACCTGCTGTGAGCTTTACATTTGGGTGCCCGGATCGAGAGATTGTAGCAAGCTTAAAGGGAATTGGAAGTCATATTTTCGTTACGATTACAACACCTCAAGAAGCCGAAGTGGCTTTGAGAGCAGGAGCAGATGCGCTGTGCTTGCAAGGAATTGAAGCCGGCGGCCATCGGTCTACTTTTTTAGAGAGTTCGGTGGACTTTTCGCTTATAAATTTGCTAAAAGAAGTCCGCTCAATCACTAAAAAGCCATTAATTGCTGCGGGAGGCTTGATGACGGGGTCTGACATTAAACGCGTGTTACAGGAAGGTGCTTCTGCTGCGCAGTTAGGTACGGCTTTTATTTGTTGTCCAGAAAGCGGAGCGAGTGCTCTTCATAAAGAAAGCATTCTTCAAAAGCGTTTTAATGAAACAGGTGTTACAAGAGCTTTTACAGGGAAACGTGCTAGAGGATTTGTGAATGCTTTTTTTATTTCCTATGATAAATCAGCACTATCCGCTTACCCTCATATTCATTACATGACAAAGCCTATTCGAACAAAAGCTACACAAATGAATAATCCAGAGTACACTTCTTTGTGGGCAGGAACTGGATTTACGCTGGCAAAAGAACTGCCTGCACATCTTATTGTGGAAGAGCTTGTACAAGAACTAAATGAATGATGAGAATTACGGTGTTGCTTGCTTTAAGTGCAAGCAGCTTTACATAAAGAAGGTGAACTTATAGTGCAAAACAAATTTACGATTGGGCAAATGGCCAGACTGCACGATATTCCAATTAAAACACTTCGCTATTATGATGAAATTGGCCTGTTCGAGCCTTATGAAGTTGATCCCCAAACCGGATATCGTTATTATACGTTAGAACAATTTAAAAAATTAGATATCATTGTCTATTTAAAGCTGATGGGAGTTCCGTTAAAAGAAATTAAAAGAAAGATAGAGCACAGCAGCTTGGACGAATTTATTGAAACCTTAGCGGAATATCAGAAGGTAACAAAAGAAAAAATTCGTCACCTTCAAAGAGTGAATGCGCAGTTAACAACTCGAATGAAGGAATTAGAACAGACGAGACATATTAACCAAATAGGAGCCCCGTTCATCAAACACCTTCCTTCTCGTGAAGTTGTGCAAGTAAAAGCAGAGGTAGGTACGTTAGACGGAACTGAAAGTGTTCTGCGTGATTTAAAAAAGAAAATCAGTCATATTACCCCGATTATGATTGGGAAAGTAGGGTTTATACTATCTGTAGAAAACACAAAAAAACAACAATTTACAGATTACGATGGCATTTTTTTATTGGTCGAAAGCGATGTTTCTTTTAAGCATGAACTCGTTACGTTAATACCTGAAGGCGATTACGCATCTATTTATATGAGAGAAAAGAGAGATACCACAGGAGTCTATTACGATACGTTACTGAACTTTATTAAAGCCGAAGGATACAAAGCAGAAGGGCCTTTTTTAATTCGGCGAATTGTAGATTCATTTATTTCTCATCATGAAGAAGAGCGGCTGACGGAAATTCAAATTCGAATTACGTCTTGACTATCCAGTTGCTGGAGGGTTTAAGATGAGACTATTGTAAAACTGCTGAAGGGAGAGACAACAATAGATGAATCAGCAAAGTATTTCCCAAGGAATGTCTTTAAGCCGAGGAAATCGCATTTTATTTATTTTAATTTTGGGTTCACTAAGCGCATTTGGACCGTTATCAATCGATATGTATTTGCCAGCGCTGCCGACTCTTGCTAAAGAACTGCATACGTCAGCTTCTTTAGCCCAGGTCAGTCTGACAGCTTGCTTATTAGGCTTGGCATTTGGGCAAGTGGTAATGGGGCCATTCAGTGATATCCGGGGAAGGAAAAAGCCGCTTGTAGCAGCATTAATCACCTATGCAGTTGCCTCTGTGTTATGCGTGTTTGCGCCTTCTATTTGGATTTTTATCGTTTTACGATTTATTCAAGGTATGGCGGGAGCAGCAGGAATGGTTATTTCAAGAGCAAGTGTGCGAGACTTGTTTTCAGGTTCGGATTTAACAAAGTTTTTCTCCATGCTTATGCTCGTAAATGGTTTAGCTCCTATTTTGGCTCCGGTTGCCGGTGGTCAGCTGCTGACGGTCATGTCGTGGCGCGGAGTATTTGGCGTGTTAGCTGTAATTGGTGCACTAATGTTTTTTGCCGTTTTATTTGGCTTAAAAGAAACGCTGCCGGCTGAACGCCGTAAAGAAGGTGGATTAACAGAAGTACTGCGTACATTTAGCGTATTGCTAAAAGATAGTGTCTTCGTGGGATATGCGCTGGCGCAAGGTTTTATTATGAGCGCTATGTTTGCTTATATTTCAGGCTCTACATTTGTCCTTCAAGACATTTACGGGCTGTCTCCGCAGATGTTCAGTTTTGTTTTTGCTATTAACGGTTTTGGTCTCATTATAGCTACTCAAGTGACAGGACGTTTAGCTGGTAAAGTAAAAGAAGCTACTCTTCTCATGTATGGATTGCTTCAAGCAGCCGTTGGAAGCGTGCTTTTAGTGGCTGTAATTGCTACTCACACGTCCGTTATTTTGGTCTGCATCTTGCTTTTCTTTGTTGTATCAAGCGTAGGAATTGTGAACACAAACGTTTTTTCACTTGCTATGCAAAATCAAGCTTCTAATGCAGGGAGTGCTTCAGCGCTTCTAGGATTGCTGCCGTTCTTGCTCGGAGCAGCCGTAGCTCCTCTTGTGGGACTTGGAGGAGGGCAAAATGCTCTGCCGATGGGCATTGTGATTATGGTCTGTGATTTATTAGCATTAGGTGTATACATGGCATTAGTGAAACGGAAAACTGCATCATAAAAAAGCTACTTGGCTCTCAACAGCCAAGTAGCTTTTTTTAGTTATTGAGCTTTGTGCTCGTTCTTTTCAAACGGCATTGTGACACCGAGTTTTTGAATTTCTTTTTTTGCATTTTCTAAAATGGTTTCGGCCTTAGCTTTTGTTTCAGCATCTAAACCATTTAGAAAATCTTTCTTTTTAGCAGGAAGATCT
>NZ_JBIQFF010000007.1:45332-162174 GCF_045369295.1 Priestia sp. 179-F W1.4 NHS
ACGCCAAGTTCTTTTAATTTGGCTTCAGCTTGTTCCTTAGTCAGCGTGCCATCGCGAAGCTGATCCATAATAGCTTTGGCTTTTTTCTTAGTGGCTGCATCTAGATTGCTAAAAGGACCACCTTTATGTTCAGGGAAGTCTACGCCAAGTTCTTTTAATTTGGCTTCAGCTTGTTCCTTAGTCAGCGTGCCATCGCGAAGCTGATCCATAATAGCTTTCGCTTTTGCCTTTGTACCAGCATCTAAATTGCTAAAGGGGCCTTCTTTATGATGCTGAGGTAAGCTTACGCCGAGTTTCTGTAATTTTTCCTGTGCTTTTTTCATGATATCATCAACTTTTTGTTGTGTTGCATCACTCGTAGTTGTTGTATTGCCATTTGTTCGCTCTACGACTGTTGAAGAGCTTGTTTCATCTTTGCTTGCTGCAAATGCCGTGGAATTTGCAGCGGCCATAACTCCTAATGTTAAACCGCTTGCCATGATATAACCCAATAGTTTCTTTTTCATGCTGTTGTCACTCCTTAAAAGTTATAGGGGTGTGGTACAGAGCTGTCCACAATTGTTAATGTAACCACCAATAGTGAAAAAATGGTGAAAATAGATAAAAAACGAAAAAATATAGACGTTTGTTGAACTACACAGCTCTTTTATTGGATAACACAATGAAATCCGATATGATTTTATCTAAACAACAGTAAAAAAGAATGGAGACTTTATATAGATGAATGTTCTTAAAAAATTGGCAATAGCTTTGATAGTTGTGATAGCGGTAAGCCTGGTATTTTTGTTTCGCGATGAGTTAAAGCCAGGTCCAACGCTAGAAGATTTTTCAGGAGCAGCTGAGTTACATCCTGTCGTAGAAGAAAAGAAAAATAAACTTGTTCAACAAGCAAGTGACCAAGGAATCTCGATTGTCATCACGGAAGGTTTCCGTTCAAAAGAAGAACAAGATAAGCTTTATGCAAAAGGCAGGACGGAAGAAGGCAACATTGTGACCTATTCAAAGGGCGGCCAGTCCTACCACAACTATGGACTAGCTATTGATTTTGCTATTCAGTCAAAAGATGGACGAGTTATTTGGGACATGGAATATGACGGTAATAACAACAATAAATCTGATTGGATGGAAGTTGTAGCTATAGCAAAAAAATTAGGATTCGAATGGGGAGGAGATTGGAAAGGGTTTAAAGATTATCCGCATTTTCAAATGAGTCCGGAAAATATAACAGACGACACACGCTAATAAAGCGTGTGTTTTTTTAAAAGAACAACATAATTTCATTATATTTATGTCAGAACCTCTACCGCGACTGAAATCTTGTACTTTCTTTTTTGTTAATTTTTTGACAAGAGAATTATATATATTAATATAATAAAAACATAAACGGATGAGTAGAAAGAAAAGTGATTAGAGAAAAATGCCCTATAAAAATGAAAGACAATTTGTATAAAGATATGCGTTAACTAATATAATCTATTGATTAAGCTTATACAAGTACCTTCAGCCTAGCGAACGTATGCTTACATATCGGGGGATGCCGACAAAACCTTTTATTTTTCTAGCATATTTTATTTGAAGATAGTTCATTTTGATTACAAAAAAGAGATAATTTGTCAACTGTTGACTTTTTTTTGAGGGTAAGAATATAATTTTTTATATATTTTAAATTTTTAAAATATTTAAATATTTATTGTTGTTCGCAGATTAGGAGGGGGAAAATGATTGTTTTTGACGGAGTGAACAAATATTACGGTGACTTTCACGTATTAAAAGATATCAATTTAACGATTAAAAAAGGGGAAGTTGTCGTCGTAATTGGACCGTCGGGTTCGGGTAAAAGCACGATGCTGCGATGCATAAATTATTTAGAAACAATATCTAACGGACAGTTAACGGTAAATAATATATTGGTCGCGGATAAAAAAACAAATATTAACAAACTGCGCCGCAATATAGGTATGGTGTTTCAGCATTTTTATTTATATCCGCACAAAACGGTTTTAGAAAATATCACGTTAGCACCTATGAAAGTATTGGGACAGTCGTCAGAAGAAGCTAAGAAAACAGCTCTATACTATTTAGATAAAGTCGGAATCGGTGAAAAAGCTAACGCCTACCCGTCCCAGCTTTCAGGCGGCCAGCAGCAGCGGGTAGCTATTGCGAGGGGACTCGCGATGAAGCCAGAAATTATGCTTTTTGATGAGCCTACCTCTGCTCTTGATCCAGAAATGATTGGAGAAGTGCTGGATGTCATGAAAACATTGGCTAAAGAAGGAATGACCATGGTAGTTGTAACTCATGAAATGGGGTTTGCAAAAGAAGTAGCGGACCGCATTGTATTTATGGATCAAGGAAAAATCTTAGAAGAGGCAACTCCGGCTGAGTTCTACGAAAACCCGCAAGAAGAAAGGGCACGTTTATTTCTTAGCCGTATTTTAAATCATTAATTGTTTAATAGGGGGAGTAATATGAAAAAATCAAAAACGTTTTTAAAGGCAGCTGTGCTTTCATTAGCAGCGGCTATGATGTTAGCGGCTTGTGGAGGAAAAAGTGAAGAAACGAGTGGATCATCAGCTAAAAAAGATGCGCTCACTGAAATTAAAGACAGAGGGAAAATTGTCATTGGTGTTAAAAATGATACGCGTTTGTTTGGCTTAAAGAATCCAAAGACGGGTGAAGTAGAAGGTTTTGATGTTGATATTTCTAAGCAGCTGGCTAAAGAGATTTTAGGAGATGAAAACAAGGTAGAATTTAAAGAAGTTACGTCCAAAACAAGGGTTCCTCTTCTTCAAAAAGGAGATATTGACGCTGTTGTTGCAACAATGACCATCACAGATGAGCGTAAAAAAGAAGTGGATTTTACGGACGTGTATTTTCAAGCTGGCCAGTCTCTTCTTGTGAAAAAAGGCAGTAAAATTAAAAGCGTTGATGATTTGAAGAAAGGTACTAAAGTGTTGGCTGTTAAAGGATCAACTTCAGCTATTAATATTCGCGAAAAAGCACCGGAGACAACGGTATTAGAGTTTGAAAACTATGCAGAAGCATTTACCGCTTTAAAATCTAAGCAAGGAGATGCTTTAACAACTGATGATGCTATTCTTTATGGAATGGCTGATGAAGATCCTTCTTATGAATTAGTAGGAAAGCCGTTCACAGAAGAGCCTTATGGCATTGCTGTGAAAAAAGGAAACAAAGAGCTTGTAGATGCATTAAACGATGCGCTTAAAAAAATGAAAGACTCTGGAAAATATGATGAAATTCACGACAAGTGGATCAAACAATAAGCGTACAGTTTTCTTTTCTCAGGATGAGCAGCATTATGCTCATCCTGCTTGTTTAGTTGAAAGGAGGAAGAAAATTGCTGGATTTTTCAATTCTTACGAACAATATGGATCTTTATTTAGAAGGTTTTAAGTACACCATTATCGCCAGTCTGATTGCTTTAGTGGCCAGTTTTGTACTTGGTACAATCATTGCGGTAATGCGAATAGCCCCTCTCAAAATAGTAAATGTAATTGGCACTGTCTACGTAGAGTTTATTCGAAATATTCCACTTGTGGTTATCGTCTTTTTTATTTTTATTGTGGCAGGAATCAGCGGTACAGCAGCCGGAGTGCTGGGATTAACTATTTATACGGCGGCTTTTATAGCCGAAGCCATACGAGCGGGAATTATGGCAGTTCCAAAAGGGCAGCTTGAAGCGGCGCGTTCATCCGGCCTTACGTACGGTCAGGCTATGCGATTCATTATATTGCCTCAAGCCATTAAAATTGTCATTCCTCCTCTTGGGAATCAATTTATTAATTTAGTGAAAAACTCATCCGTGTTAGGGATTGTTGCTGGTTTTGATTTAATGTATCAGGCAGATCTTGTTTCCTCTCAAACTTATGTAGTGTTTGATGTGTATATTTTTGTTGCTCTGTTTTATTTAGTTCTAACCATTCCGTTGAGTTTAGGAGTTGGTTATCTTGAGAAACGTCTTGGTAAAACAAGCTGAAAGGAGTGAAAGTGATGGATTTTATGGGTGCTTATTCTCCTGATCACCTTTCCTTCTTAATGGAAGGATTTTGGGTCACTTTAAAAGTGGCATTCATTTCGATTGTGTTAAGTTTTCTTATTGGAAGTATAGTAGGTATTTTAAGGTATGCCCGCATTCCAGTTCTGTCTCATGTACTCGCTTTTGTCGTAGAAATTATCCGGAATTTGCCGCTTCTTTTAATCATCTTTTTTACATACTTTGCTTTACCTGAAATCGGAATTGATATGGAAATTACGTCAGCAGCGATTGTGGCCCTCACTGTATTTGAATCTGCTATGATTTCAGAAATTATCCGAAGCGGATTAAAATCAATTGAAAAAGGACAAATTGAAGCGGCACGTTCATCAGGTTTAAACTATTATCAAACGCTTCGTTTTATTGTATTGCCACAAGCTTTGCGACGAATGGTACCTCCTTTAGTTAGTCAATTTATTTCATTATTAAAAGATACGTCGCTTGCAGTGGTCATCGCGCTTCCTGATTTGCTGCATAATGCTCAAATCATTTATGGACAGAAACAAAGTTACGTGGTGCCGATGTTTTTGATCATTGCGATGATGTATTTTATTGTAAACTATGCTTTATCAGTCATTGCACGAAGACTAGAAGTCAAAAGGGTGTAGATACTCTTTTGACTTTATTTTTGGAAAATAAATAACATTGACAATGCATTGTTGCAACGCATAAAATGACTAAAGTAACAGTGATTAAATGAGATTATTTTCATTCATTATATAGAAGAAAAAAACAGTGTTGGTCCAACCCCTACTGAATATCCGGTAGGGGTTTTTGTGCAAGAAGTGATTTGGTTAAACTAACACGTAAAATGAACAGAAGGGACGGGCATTATGGGAAAACAAGATCAAAATTTAAAAAAAGGTCTGTTGCCTCGTCATGTGCAGCTCATTGCACTTGCCGGCATGATTGGGACAGGCATTTTTAAAGGTAGCGCTGACACGCTAGGTATTGCAGGACCAAGTGTTGTACTTGCGTATTTATTTGGCGGCCTTATCTTATTTATTGTAATGACAGCACTAGCGGAGATGGCAATTGTCTATCCGAATATGAACGTACAAAATTTAGTGCATAAGGCATTCGGTACGCAAACCTCTTTTATTGTAGGGTGGCTGTACTGGGTAAACTGGATTGTTGTGACGGTTGTTGAACTGCTTGCGGGAGGAAGCTTTTTGAAGTTTTGGTTCCCTTCTGTACCTCTTTGGCTCTTAAGCTTTCTCTGTGCAGTGCTGATTGTAGGGATGAATTTATTTCAAGTGAAGTATTACGGAGAAATTGAGTTTTGGTTTGCCGGTATTAAAGTAATTGCTCTTACTGCTTTTATCATTTTGGGAGCTTTCATTTTATTCGGTGTAATTCCAAGTGATGTGCAAAATCCTTGGGCAAATTATACGGCTCATGGAGGCTTTTTCCCTCACGGCATGAGCGGTGTGCTGAGTGCCTTTTTAATTGTGATGTTCTCTTACGGGGGAGCTGAACTAATTGGTGTGGCCGTAACGGAAACAAAAGATGTAAAAAACGTTTTACCGAAAGTAATTAAAGGCACAGTATGGCGAGTGATTGGCTTTTATATTTTGCCTATTTTAATTATTTGCGGCCTTATGCCCTGGAATTCTGTATCGGGGCAAGACAGTCCCTTTGTGCAAGTGTTTAGTATTACCGGTCTGCCAGGTGCGGCTCACATTATGAACTTCGTTTTATTGACGGCCGTTTTATCAGCAGCCAATTCAGGGATGTATGCAACTTCGCGTACGCTCTATGCTATGGCTCAAAGCGGAGAAGCATCAAAGCGCTTCTTGAAAGTTTCAAAAAATGGCATTCCGATTAACGGTTTGATGATTACGGCTGCTTGTATTTTAATGGGTTTGTTTTTAGCCTATAAGACGCCGGATAATGTAATTAGTTATTTAATGACTATTCCAGGTTTCACGATCATTCTCATTTGGGTGAGCATTTGTTTAGCTCAATTAAAGCTGCGTAAAGGGTATAAAGAAAAGCCGTTTTTTGCCTTAAAGTGGTTTCCTTATACAACGCTCTTTGCAACAGCAGCACTGCTTGTTATTTTTGTATCGTTCATGTTTAACAAAAACAATGTGATTGGATCAAGCGTATGTGCGGTTATCCTGGTCGTACTCCTTATTTTTTCATTTATTAATAAAAGCCGAAAAGAAAAAAAGTTTGAAGTATAGCAAAAAGGCAATATACTAGAAAGACGAGGGTAAAAGCTTGTCTTTCTTTTTTTGCAGAAATTTCTGCATCACGTTACATATTTCTAGATGAAATGTTTAGTTAAATAAATAAAGGATGAGGACTACAATGGAATCAAATAATGTATTAAAAACAAACTCAAAGAAGAAATCAAAGCACTTAGCTACGATTTCTTTGGCGATTATGGGAGTGGGCTTCGTTGCCACAATGCCTTTTGGTGATTCAATTTGGGGTCGGTTGCTTCAAGGTGGATTCGAAGCTGGATTAGTCGGCGGCTTAGCGGATTGGTTTGCTGTTACGGCTCTTTTTCGTCACCCTTTAGGCATTCCTATTCCGCACACTGCCCTGCTTCCTAAAAACAGACAGCGTATTACAAAAGGGTTAGTCTCAACGCTTGAAAACGACTGGCTGTCAAAAGAAAGCATTCAAGAAAAAGTAAAAAGAATTGCGTTTACAAAACGTTTGCTTCCGATTGTTCGAAAAGGCGTTCATTCGGAAACGATTCAACAAAAAGGAACAGCACTGCTTGTTGATGCGATTAATCGTGTGGATACAGAGAAAGTAGTTCCTATTATTGAAAAAGAGCTCAAGTCATCGCTTTCAGCAATAGAGTTAAAGCCTATTGTGCATTCGGTTGTTGGAGAAGTGGTTAGAAATCAGTATGATGAAAAAGCACTTGATGTTCTTTTAAATAAGGGAGAGGGCTGGATTAAAAAAGAAGAAACCCAGTATCAGCTCGGAAGTATTGCTAAAAATGCGCTTGATAATATTGAGCTTGACGGTATTTTACAATTTGCTCTCAAATCATTTCAAAGCATGATTAACGAAGAGAAGCTAGGGTCTATTTTGCAAAATCTACTGCTTTCTATTACAGGTCGTCTTCGTAATGAAGATGATGAATATCGCCTTGCTTTGGTAAATGGAATTAGAAAAGAGCTGCAAGGCTTGGAGCACAATGAAGAGCTTCTTGAGAAATTAGAAGCATGGAAACAAAAAACGATTAATGAATTAAATGTAACGAATAAATTAACAGAAATCGTCGATAAAATGAAAGCGAAAGTGACGGCATTTATTGAAAGCCCTGAATTTATGAAAAGCTACGCCGTTCCTTACGTAGAGAGCTGGCTGAATGCTCTTGAAGTGGATGCACAGCGTCAAGAAGCAATTGATACGGCTATTCAAAAGCAAATCATGAGTTTTGTAGACGAGAATCATTCAAAAATTGGGCAGCTTGTTCAAGAAAACTTAGATAAATTAGATGATGAAACGCTTGTGGATATGATGGAAAACAATGTCGGAAAAGATTTGCAGTGGATTCGAGTGAACGGAGCTCTATGTGGATTCTTGATTGGTATTGTGTTAACGGTTATTAAATTAGCGGTATAAAAAAGAAGCACGCTCCTTTTGGAGCGTGCTTTTTCTATTAATCATCTATTTCTACACTGATTACGTCACCGTTTTTGGCATCTACTGAAACAGTTGCTTCACGTTTATCGGCTGTGTCAATTTCAATTTCATATACTAAACGGTTGTTTTCTTGGTCTAAATCCGTTTCGTTAACGGTTCCTTTAGCACTCTTTAAAGCTGTTTTGATTGCTTGATCTAATGAAATAGCAGGGGAAACGTTTTGAAGATTCTCTTCTTTCTCATCTTCATCGTCTTTTTGTTCTTCATCAAATTCAATGATTTTACCGCTGCTGCTGTCAATATCTACATCGTATTCTTTATTACCTTTTGTGATGTCTACTTCATATTGTTTAACGCCGTCATCTACGGCCAATTGGATATTTGTAATGTCACCGCCGTCTGTTTTTTGCAGGGCAATGTCTTTTGCCTTCGCTTCTTCAATCGTTGTTTGAGTCTTGGTACTGCTTTTAGACTGATCCGTCATGGCATATGCACTTGCACCTAATCCACCGACTAATACTGCACTGGCTAAAACGGTTGTAATAACTTTCATATGTTACGGCCTCCTTGGTTTGTTGTTAAGACTATCTTAGCCCATGAACTTTAAAGGAAAAGAAGAAGAAGTTTAAAATTTTCTTAGAAATAAATAAAGGTGTATAAAAAAAGCACAGCTTTTCGCTGTACTTTTAATCGTCGTCATTTTCATAGGTGATGGAATCTACATGCCCAGAGTAAGCGTTTATCATTACTTTAGCTTCTCTTGTTTTAGACTGATCAATTTCGACTTCGTAGAAGGTTTGGCCTTCTTCCTCTTCTATTTCAACTGAGGAAAACGTTCCTTTTACTTTTTGTAAAGCAATATCTCTTGCTTGTTCCATTGAAATGAGAGGCTCGTCGGATGTAGGAGAAACGGGTGGCTGCTCGCTCTTTTTTTGTTCTTCTTCTGTATCATTTTTAGTTTGAGTAGACGTTTGTTTCTCTACTTTTTGTTTGATTAATGACTGGACTTCTCCATTTTCTCCATTTACTGTGATGTGGTATGGAATATCACCTTTAAGCAAAGTGATTCGATAAATCGGTTCATCATCTTTTTGAGAAAAACTTGCATTTTCAATCGTGCCGCCATATTTCTGCTGAATCATACGGCTGATTTCAGACTCGGATAAAATGGTATCAGATCGATTCATTGCTTTTGCTATTCCATAAAAGCAAGCTGAACCAACAGCAAGAAAGATAAGTATAAAAAGCACCGTTTTCTTCATACATTCACCTCCAGTATCTTAAAAAGTAGTATATCAGGCAATTCTTAAAAATCTCTAAGAAACGGTGAGAAATTAAAGAGGAAAGCAAACCGTTACGGATGTCCCTTTTCCTTCATCGCTGCTAATCTCAATACGTCCGCTATGGGCTTCTACAATCTTTCGAGCAATGGATAATCCAAGCCCTGAACCACCGGTTTCTCGATTTCTTGCTTTATCTACGCGAAAAAAGCGTTCGTACACGTTTGATAAGTCTTCTTTTGGAATACCAATTCCTTGATCTGTGACCGTAATCATAAAGCTTTCGCTTCTTGTTATAGTTACTTCCACTGCTTTTTCACTATATTTAATGGCATTATCTAAGAGGATGTACAGCAGCTGCTTTAAGCGTTTTTCATCCGCTGTTACGACGGGATGATCCGTTTTTATATTTAAATAAATGGTTCGTTCAAAAGCTTGTTCTAGATGCTTGATTGTTTGGTTACAGACGGCCGCCGCATCTACGTGTTCCATGTGAAGCTCCCACTGCGACTCATCTTTCGCAAGCACCAGCATTTGAGACGTAAGCTGTTTCATGCGTAAAGACTCAGAGTGAATGGCTTCGATGGCTTCTTCTAAAATATCTGGACGCTTCATCCCCCATCGTTTTAGCATATTGGCATAGCTTTCTACCACGGTAAGTGGTGTTTTTAATTCATGAGAAGCATCCGATACGAACTGCTCTTGCTTTTTATAGTTTTCCTCTAATAAATCCATCATATTATTGAAGGTGTTGGCCATTTGATCTAACTCATCTTTAGAAGAGGAAGAGAGAGCGATTTTTTTGAATGTGCGAGACACTTGAATTTCTTCCATAGTATGAATAAGAGATTTGATAGGCCGCAAAATGATTTTACTTAAAAGCCGTCCGGCAAATATGGTCGGAATTAATATAACAAGAGAGGCAATAAGCAAGATGAATTTTAACGTCTGTAAAGATTGTTCCACGTCTTCGAGTTGTTCCGTGACTTCTAAAGAAACGACTTCACCGTTCGTCCAAATGACCGGAGTATGCGAAATTGCGTATAGGTGGCCGTCGTCTTCTTTGATGGTTGTTTGTTCATTTGAATAATAAGAATAGGATAAGTCCTGAAGCTCTTTCGTTTGATCAGTAACCGATACAACTAAAGGACTCCCTGATTTAGGCAAAATACGAATCATTCCGTTAGGAGGCAAATAGGCACGAAGCAAATTGGCTTGTTTAACCGTCGAACTTGTTTGTTTTAGCCCATTTGTTACGTTGCTTGTTTCTGCTTGCAAACGTTCAATTGCATTGTCTTCCATGGTTTTCTTGAAAATGAAGTAAATCGAGCTGTTCGCAATCACTAGCAGAATAAAAAGCAGCACAGTTGATGTAAGGATAATCTTTGTTTGCAGTTTCATAAGCTACTCCTTAAGCATATAGCCAACGCCGCGCACCGTTTGAATATAAGGTGTTGAAAATGGTGCATCAATCTTTTTGCGCAAATAACGAATGTATACGTATACAATATTGGTGTCGCCGTAGTAATCAAATCCCCATACGTTTGTAAGAAGTTGTTCAAAGCTTAGAACTTGATTGTTGTTTTGAAGCATATAGACAAGCAAATCATATTCTTTAGGAGTCAGCTCAATAGCTTCATTTTCACGCGTGACTTCTCGCGTTTTTTCATTCACAACTAAAGTTCCTAGCTGCAGAGTATCTGCTTCTTTTTCAGCAGGAGATGCTGATGCAGGATGGCGAAGCCAGACGCGGATACGTGCAAAAAGCTCCTCAATTTGAAAGGGCTTTGTAATGTAATCGTTCGCTCCTAAATCTAGTCCGCTTACCTTATCAGGAAGGGCGTCTCGAGCGGTTAATAAGATAACGGGCGTCTGATCATTGTTTGCTCGAATGCGACGCAGTACTTCAAGTCCGCTCAGTTCAGGAAGCATCACATCTAAAAGCAGCAAATCCCAATCGTGTTCTTGAAACTCTGCTAACCCTTCCGTCCCTGTATAAGCCATGCCCGTTTCGTACCCTTCGTGTTCAAGCTCGAGCTGAATCAAACGAGCAATTTTGCGCTCATCTTCTACAATTAAAATTCTGCCTTTACTCAAAAAAATTCCCCCTTGTGTCTATGTATAGTTGCGTACATTATAGCATGGAGAGGATTGAGGTGTATAAAAGCAGCTGGAGGTTAGCCCGGCTGCTGATTGCTTGAAAGAGGAATATGCAAGGTAATGGCAGTGCCTTGGTTAGGAGTGGATTTCACTTCAATATGCCCTTTATGAAGTTCGCAAATGGCCTTTGCGATACTCATGCCGAGTCCAGCACCTTCTGTTTTTTCGGTTGTATTTGTGCCGCGGTAGTAGCGGTCAAATAAATTTTTCTGCGTTTCTTCATCCATTCCAATTCCATCATCTTGAATTGTAATCAAGACGTTGTCACTTTTTAGAACGGTCAAAATTGTAATAGTGGTGTTCTCCGCATTATGTTTAATAGCATTAAAAATTAGGTTATCAACCATTCGTTCAAACCACCGTGCATCAGCTTGAATAAAAGGTTGAAGGTGAACGGGTACATAAGAGAATTGCACATTTTTAATGGTTCGATCGTTAACGAATTTTAAAACAATATGCTGAAGCAATTGATGAACGTCCACTTTTTTTGTTTCTAAGGCAACCACATTATTTTTGAGCTTAAAGGCTAGTGAAAAATCTTCTACAAGCCCCACCATATATTCACTTTTGTCACGCAGCGTTTGGCCAATTTCTTTTAGCTCTTCTTCGTTCCAATTATAATAGCCGCTTTCAAGCATATGACCATATCCTTGAATCGTCGAAAGGGGGGTTCGCAAATCATGTGATATTCCAGTCATCCATTCTTCACGAGTGGTTTCTAGCTGCTTTCGTTCTTTTTCAGCTAAGCTAAGCTGCTCTGCCATCTCATAAAAGGCGTTAATGACTTCTGAATACAAACGATATTGAAAACGTACTTTTCCATTTTTCCGAAAGACGCGCTTCCGCTCTTTTTCTGTTAGCACTTCTGAATAGTTTCCGCTTCCCATGCGCCCGAGCCAGCTGGTGAAGAGAAGTAAGGGACCACCGTAGCGAAAAGCGTTCCAGATGGAGAAAGTAATAGTGGCTATAAGAACAGAAACCGCCACGATGATGGAGATCATCCAAGCTTTTCGGATAATAGATTCATCGGTTATACTGTGATAATTATTAGGAGTGTAAAAAACCCAAGAAATTTTCTTCTTTGGATCATGGAATACAGTAGCCGTTGAATCATATTTATCTTGTTCAATTTTTCGGGAAATAATTTCTAAAGGATCGTAACGTGTTTTTTCTTTAGGCATTCTAATTGAAGCTAAGATATCACCTTTCTCATTTAAAATTTGAAGCGAAGCATCTTTTTCTTTTAACGCCTTTTTGATAAGTGGAATATCGCTTTTGGGAGGCACACTTTGTTTATTATATTTAGCATACAAAGCGTATAGCTGGTCTTTTAAATCACTTTTATAGCCCAAAATATAATAAGTAGGTGTAGTCAAAAAGGTATCAAGTTCTGTTACGACATTATAGTTTCTAAATTTTTTGGTTTTATCCATTTCTAATAACTCTGAAAGACCGTAGTACTTAGGTAAGTCTTTTGGGGAGTTAACTTCTCCAATTACTTTTCCTTGTTTGTTCAGTACTTGGTACCATAGTCCTTCTTGTTTAAGCTGTTTTGCTAAATCATCTGAAACGCTTGCTTTTCCACCTTCAACTGTTGTATCCCCGGTTAATACGCTAAGTGATCCAGAGGGCAAGTCTCTTTTGATATCTTGCTTTGAAAGGTAATAAGCTAGGAACATTAAAGCGCAAAAGAGAACGCAGCAAACACATGCAATAATCGCAATAAACTGAAACGAAAAATGAAAGGTCAACCTTCTTTTAATTGATTTCATAGTGCTTTTCCGTTCACTAATTTATATCCAAGCCCTCGTACCGTAACTAAATGTTTTGGATTGCTAGGATTATCTTCGATTCTTTCTCTAATTCTTCGAATATGAACGGTTACCGTATTATCGTCTACGAACTGGTTATATCCCCAAACGGCTTCAAGCAGCTGTGATTTAGAAAGAACCATGTTCATGTTTTTACAAAAATGAAGTAGCAGCAAAAATACTTGTGCGGGGCAAGCAACCGTTTGACCATCTACAATGAGCTCTCCAGCGGATTCATCTACGATAAAACGATCAAACTCATAGCGATTTGAAGGCTGTAATTCCATTTTTACAGGACTTCTTTCGATCAGCGTTTGTTTTCTGCGCAATCGTGCTTTAATTCGTGCCGCAATCTCTAAAGGATTAAATGGCTTGGTTACGTAGTCGTCTCCGCCCATGGCGAAACCTGTTAACACATCCAAGTCAGATACTTTGGCTGTTATGAACAGGATATATGCGTTTGAGAGCTCACGAATTTTAGGACAAATATCAAATCCGCTTTTATCGGGAAGCATGACGTCCAACAAAATAATATCAATCGTTTTATTATGTAAAACATCTAGCGCTTCTTGAGCGGTGTGAGCTTTATAGATTTGGTTGAAGCCTTCTTTTTTTAATACTGTCTCCAGCATTTTGACAATAGCAATTTCATCATCCACTAGCAAGATAGATGCATCTTCCAATATAAATCACCTCTGTTTCATTTCATACGTATTCGATTTTAGCATAAGAACATTACGAAAAGATTAACAAAATTGGAAAATGTTAAAGAAAAGATAATCTCCCGTTTATTTTCTTGAAACCTTCATTTCATATACTAAATATACAGACACATAGTAAAGGAGTTAAAAGGATGAGTAATGATGTTAGGCGGGTTAAAGTAATTGATAGTATGAGAGGATTCAGCTTGTTTGGTATTTTACTAGCGAATATGCTGATTTTTCAATATGGTATTTACGGAAAGGATACGATTCATCTCTTCTCGCTATCGCCAAGTGATTCAGCAGCCTATGTCTTTTTAAAAGTCGCGGTAGAAGAAAGTTTTATGCCAATCTTTACTTTTTTATTCGGTTATTCAATGGTGAAGATGAAAGAAAGTTTAGAAAGAAGGCAGTTAGGAGTAAAAAGGCATTTCTTTCGCCGCTTTCTTCTGCTTCTAGGGTTTGGCCTACTGCATGGAGTACTTTTATGGGAAGGAGATATTCTTACGTTTTACGGAATGATGGGGATATTTTTATTAGTTTTCTTTTTAAACCGTAAAGCTAAAACGCTGTTGGTATGGGCATCGATTTTACTAGTTCTTACGGGAGCAGCCGGTTACGGTTCATTAAACGATAATATGTATCTTCTTAGTGATAAGCAAACGCTCACCACATACGTAAAAGATACGATTCATGTATATGGAAGTGGAACTTATGAACAAATTAAAGACCACCGCAACAACGTTGATCCGATGAATATAGCAGGATATAAATTTGCGTTTGCCTTCTTGTTTACACCATTTATAATGGGTGCTTTGTTTTTGTTTGGTATGTATGCGGGGAAGAAAAATTGGTTTTACGACGTTTCAGCTAATCCAAAACAGTATGGCCGTTGGGCGGCCGTGTTGATTCCGCTTAGCTTGCTGTTAAAAGGAACTATGTACGTATGGCCAGATGCTAATTGGGCTGGTTCTACACATATGTTAGGTGGGAGTCTCTTATCTCTTGGTTATATTGCAGGCTTTGCTTGGCTATATGCGAAATACGAAAAGTCATTTTTGATGAAGGCTTTTGAAAGCGTAGGCAGGATATCGCTTAGTAATTATTTAATGCAAACGGTTATATGCACGACGATTTTTTATGGTTATGGATTAGGTTATTTCGGAAAGCTCGGCATGATTGCAGGGGTTTTTGTCTGCATAGGTATTTACGGAATTCAGCTTATCGGAAGTTATATGTACGTGCAAAAATTTCAAACTGGACCGGTGGAAAAGCTGCTGCGCATATGGACAAATTTTTCTTGGAACGGAAAGCCCAAAGAGAAAAAAGCTTTACCTGAGGGAATAAATCATCCTTTTGTTGGATGATAGCAGTCAAACTTATTTAAAAGGAGATTTTCGAAATGTGGGCCATTAGTGTAAAAGAGTTTCAAAGCTTATTTAAAAGTGTTAAATCAATTATCGTTATTTTAATCGTATGCGGTGCTTCCTATGGAATAGCCCATCTAGTTAGTCAACTTGGAGGTCAACTGACGAGCGCACAGATTCGAGATGGAGCCAACGGGGGAATTCTGGTGATGCTTCTCGGATTCGGACCCTTGTTTATTTCAAGTCTTTCTCATAATGTTATTAATCAAGAAATTAAAACAAGAACAGCTAGGTTTTTAGTTACCAAAACATCAAGAGAGCGTATTGTACTAGGGAAATTCTTAGGAATTTGTTGTTTCTGGCTTGTTTGTATCTCTATTTCTTTTCTACTGATTGGGTTTATTTCGCATCATTTTTCTTTTTATATATTTTTAGAGTGCCTGCTATTCACCGTTTGTATCATTTCATTTGTTTTAATGCTTTCAGCTTTAATACCAAGTCCAACTCATACTATGTTTTTATCAATTATTTCATCGTTTGTTCTACCGGTACTGAGTGGATGGAGCATATTTTCATCAAAAGCGTACATTGCATGGTTTAAGTATGTGACACCCTACTACTATTTAAAGTTGGAGAAAGGTTATTTAACGGTTCTTCTTATTTTTGCAGCACTCTGTTTATGTACGGCACTTTGGAGTTTTAAAAGGAGAGAAGTATAATATGTATGCTATTGAAACAAGTAAATTAACTAAAAAGTATGGATCTAAAACAATTGTTAATAGTATTAATTTGCAAGTCCCACAAGGAGAAATTTACGGATTTTTAGGGAGAAACGGAGCAGGGAAGTCTACATTTATTAATATGCTTACCGGCGTTTCATTCCCTTCAGCAGGAGAATTTACGCTGCTGGGACAGAGTGATATTGATTTAGGGCTTCAGAAGAAAATAGGTGTGCTTCCTGACTATGCTACCTTTTATGATGAGATGACGGCACTCAATCATTTGCGCTATTTTTTAAAGATAAACGGACATCGTTTTTCGAAAGAACACTGTAGTAATGTACTGAAGAAAGTAGGATTAGAAGGACATGACCATCAGAAAGTTGGAAAGTTTTCTTTTGGAATGAAAAAGAAGTTAGGAATTGCTCAAGCGATTGTAACAGACCCAGATCTTATCTTTTTAGATGAACCAACTTCTGGAGTAGATATTGAATCTGCTCTCCACATTCATGAATTAATAAGAGAACTTCAAAATCAGGGCAAGACAATTTTTATGACGTCTCATAATTTAAATGAAGTTGAGAAGATTTGTACACGTGTGGCGATTATGAAAAATGGTGTTATTTTAGTAGAAGGGACAATGGAAGAACTGCGTTTTCAATACCAAGCGAAAAAAACGGTGATGATTAAACATGATCCTTACCCAAGCAGTCATAAAGAATATATTCAACAGTTTTTCCGTACGGTGAGTCCGGACGTGGAATACCATCACACGTACACAAAAGTGATGCTTCAAAAAGAGAGAAATATCCCTCTGATTATTCGCGAATTGATTCAATGCGGCATCGATATTTATCAAATTCACGTAGAAGAGCCTTCTTTAGAAGAAATCTTTTTGCAAAAAAACATCGTGGATCATTCGCAGGTAAGTTAATGGGCAAAAATCTGTTGGCTTACCACTCAGCCTGACTACGTTATTTATAAATACCAGTTAGGAAGCTTCTGACAAAAACATGTTCATTTTCTTCAGAAACTGATAAGATAGCTAATGACATTTAAAAATAAGAAAGGATTTCGATTATGTTATCAGCTATTAATTCAGTAGACTATACCATTTTCCATGCGGTGAATCAGTACGCCTCGCATGTGAAGTTTGTAGATTCGCTGATGGTATTCTTTGCAGATTATGCCCAGTATGTACTTATTGTTTTACTCGGCTTGTTTTTACTTATTAATAAAAACGGCAGCCGTGTTGTAGCATTCCAAGCTTTATGTGCTTGTGCCACAGGAGTCATTATCAATAAAGTGATTAGTTTATTTGCTTATCGAGATCGTCCATTTATCTCTCACCACGTGAATCAGCTTATTGATCACGCCGCGAATTCTTCATTTCCAAGCGACCATGCTACGTCTGCATTAGTTATCACTTTTACCATTTGGCTACATTTCAAACGTTCAGGGCGCATGTGGGTTGTAATGGGTGCACTCATCGCATTTTCACGCGTATGGGTTGGCGTTCACTATCCATTCGATGTGTTAACAGGAGCTATTCTAGGCTGCGTGCTGGCGCTGTTTATTCATTATGTTATTTTTAATACGAAACTGATGAGGGCTATTACCAATTTGTCTATTTTTCGAAAATCAGCTTATGACGAACAGTCTCAATATTATTAAGAAAAAGCCGCAAATACGCGGCTTTTTTTATTGGGAAATTTTTAATGCATTTAATACTTGTTTTTTAAAATTAAATTGTGTACAATTAAATTACAGAAATGATAAATAAAAAACTTTTAATAAAATTACTAAAAAAGAGGAGAGATTTATACATGAAAGCTTTATATGAAACAACAGTCGTTAACACAGGTGGAAGAACAGGAGAAGTTCATTCTTTAGATAATATCTTTAATTTAGATGTTGCAACACCTCCAGCACTTGGTGGAGAAGCAACAACAGCAACAAACCCAGAGCAGCTATTTGCAGCTGGATACAGCGCTTGTTTCAACAGCGCTTTAGAATTTATGTTGAAAAAACACAATGTAGAAATCAAAAGCAGTGAAGTAAAAGCTACGGTTCAGCTGCTTCCTGATAAAGCTGATCAAGGAGTAAAAATTGCTGTAGCGCTTGAAGCTCATATCGAAGGCTTAGATTTAGAAACAGCTAAAAAATATGTAGACCTAGCTCACTCATACTGCCCGTATTCAAAAGCAATCAGCGGTAACGTAGACGTAACGGTAGAAGTAGTTTAATTGCTTTAAAAAGCCCTGCTAAGCATGTAAAGCTTAGCAGGGCTTTTTTATTTGAATTTTCTCTATTCATTTGTAAAGAGTACTAGTATAATGAGGAAGAAAATGAATCATTCGCACAGTTTAGGTGCTCTTACATAGCGTAAGAGGTAACAGGGAATCGAGTGCAAATCTCGAGCGGTCCAGCCACTGTAAGCAGGGAGTTTTCTATCTTATCGTCACTCAAAACGGGGAAGGCGGTAGAAAATGATGATCTCAAGCCAGGAGACCTACCTATTCTGTACACTTGACTCTTCTAGGAAAGAGGCGGTGTATCAAGGTACGCAGTGAGCAATTGCTGTTTATTTTCATATGCCGACACATCCTCAATTTCTATAGAATTGAGGCTTTTTTACGTTTTATTTTAAAAAAAGGAGTGTAGGAAATGGAAGGTTTATCAGTTTTTTTACTTGTCTTTTTATTAGGAATCAGGCACGGATTGGATGCAGACCACTTAGCTTTTATTGACGGCCAGACCCGATATAATTGGCGAATGGGCAGCCGTTTTGCCCCGTGGGTTGGAACGCTGTTTTCACTAGGTCACGGAGGAATGGTGGCCGTCACGGCCGGGGTGCTGGGCGTGGTGATGAAGAATTTTACATTTCCATCATATTTCGATCATTTTGCATCTTGGGTATCCATTATCTCCCTCTTTCTAATCGGGACATTAAACACATATCATTTGCTTCGAACTAAAAATAAAGAAGAAGAGTTTCAGCTGAGCGGGTTAAAAGGGAAGTTTATCCCCAAAATCGCAAAAGGAACAACGAATCCTTTTTTAATTATTCTTGTAGGAGCATTGTTCGCTTTAGCAGCCGAAACGGTCAGTCAAACGGCCGTGTGGTCTCTAGCTGTAGGGAACGCAGGCAAGTATACGCCGCTTTTATTAGGACTAGTATTTATGTTTGGAATGATGCTGACAGATACAATCGATTCACTGATTGTACATAAAATGGTGAATGAATCGAGTAAGTTTGGGCAATCTGCTTCCCGCTTGATGGGCTGGGTTATTGTTGTCCTCGCGTATGGTGTGTCCTTCTACTTAGCGTTCACTTTCTTTAACCCATGGGCCGAGGTGAATTTTGAAATGGTTGGCGTTATTCTATTTATTTTTTTAGTGTCTATGTTTGTTTTTGTTAGTGTGAAGTCAAGAGGAAAAAATATCAAAATAAATATCAATTAATAAAATGAAAGCTTTAATCTGCTGGAGATTGAAGCTTTTTTGTATGAATTTGTTGAAGTTTATGGCTATTTTCGGTCGGTTACGAATAAGTTAAAGTATTATCTGTATTTTAAGGATGGAAAATTGTCTGAAAACCATTATAATTAAGGATAATTTAAGGTCGTTATGTGAAACGTAGAACATACTCATACGTACGATAAATAAAAGCAGTGAATGCACAAGCAGCAGGGGTTGTTTGGAGGAGGAATTGATTTGAGTCAGGTAATGGTAGAACAAAGCGTATTTAGTTATTTAAAAGAACACGAACAAGAGATGCTCGAAGATTTAGTTGGATTTGTGAAAAAAGAATCACCGTCCTACAGTAAAGAGTTAGTGGATCAGTGTGGAATGTATTTAACGCAGCTGTTTCAAAAGCGTTTAGGGGTAGGGTATGAAATCATAGAAGAAAAAGAAGTAGGAAACCACTTGAAATTTACGATTGGGGAAGGAGAAAAGCAGCTTTTAATTATCGGTCACTTTGACACAGTATGGGAAAAGGGAAGGCTGAGCTTAAGAACAGAAGGAAACAAGCTTTATGGTCCGGGAATTTTAGATATGAAAGGCGGCATTGTGCAATCTATATGGGCGATTAAAGCGATTCAAGAACTTGGCTTAGCACTGGATAAAAAAATTGTGTTTTTCTGCAATTCAGATGAAGAGATTGGGTCGATTTCTTCTAAAAAATATATTGAAGAAGAAGCAAAAAGAAGTGAAGCGGTGCTAGTAGCGGAACCGGCGGTGGCGGGTTCAGGTGCGTTAAAAACGTCGCGCAAAGGAGCGGGGATTTTCACCGTAAAGGTGTGGGGACGAGCAGCACACGCGGGTAATCATCACAAAGAAGGAATCAATGCCATTGAAGAACTGGCGCGCCAAGTGATTTTTCTGCAGAGCTTAACTGATTATGAAAAAGGTACAACGGTAAACGTTGGGACGTTTACCGGAGGCAGCGGTACAAATGTAGTGCCGGAGTATGCAGAAGCGCACGTGGACTTACGTGTTTCTACCGAAGAAGAAGCCGAGCGCATGACGGATATTATTTTGAATTTAACGCCCATTTTAAAAGGGATTAAGATTGAAGTAACAGGAGGCATGAACCGTCCTCCAATGGTTAAGTCTAAACAAACGGAAGAGTTATTTGAATGCGCTCAGTCAATCGCGGCCAAACTTGGGATGAAATTGGAAGAAGCAGCTGTGGGCGGCGGAAGCGACGGGAATTTTACAGCGGCCATTGGCATTCCCACGTTGGATGGATTAGGAGCATGCGGAAAAGGAATACATGCAGAATATGAACATATTCAAATTGATACGTTGTCCGAGCGTTCTTCTTTATTTGCGAATTTGCTGCTTCAAATATAAAAAAAGCCCGCCTCAAACGGCGGGACTAACCTGAAAGCTTATAGTGGGAGAGTATAAGCGTTCTTTTTTACTTACTGCTTTCTTCTTGAAGAGAAAAAGCAGTTTCTTTCTTTTTAAATACCACTTTATCAAGAGCAAGGAACTGGCTTCCTGCAAGGAACAAGTGAGCAGACATGGCAATTAAAGCGATATCAAACTCAAACCCGCCAACAAATCCGCTTTTAAGCTTGGCTGTGAAAATAGCGCCAAGCATAACGGCCACAAATAAAGCAGCTACGACTCTTGTTGCTAGACCAAGAATAATAAGGACCCCACCTACAAGTTCAATCGTTGCAACAATGTAGGCCATAAAACCAGGGATTCCTAAGCTATCAAAGAATCCTACTGTATTTTCAATCCCGCCCTGCCATTTTTGAAAACCGTGTACTAAAAATGTAAAACCTAATACTAAACGAATAATAAGTGAACCAATTTCGACGTTTTTATTCACTTTACTTCCTCCTTTAAGTTTATTTAATTAAACACTACGTTATGTAGTGTGAAAGCCCGAAAAAAGAAATGTAGCAATTAAATCAGAAAGTCTTTCTTATTTGGATAATTTTACAACATTATAAACATCACACTACACATTGTAGTGTGGTGTTTGTCCCCAGTCAAGTGAAAATATAAAATTAGACCATTTGGCATACAAAAAATTTCTGAAGGGCACTTGAAAAATCCTTTAATTATGTACAAGTTAGTTCCTTATTTTCAATCTTATTCTCCAACATGCTATACTGATGGCGGAGGTGTTACGATGCGCTTAGAAAATAAAAGAGTTATTGCGCTTGTTAGTGCAGACTTTGAAGATCTAGAACTATGGTATCCAGTGATGCGTCTTCGCGAAGAAGGAGCAGAAGTACATTTAGTTGGAGAAAAAGCAAACGAAACGTACATGGGGAAATACGGTGTTCCAGCCGTATCGGACTACGCATTTAAAGATGTTGATCCAGCTGAATATGACGCTATTTTAGTACCTGGAGGCTGGGCGCCGGATAAGCTGCGCCGCTACCCTGAAGTAATTGAAATGGTTCGTCATATGGACGAACAGCAAAAGCCAATCGGCCAAATCTGCCATGCAGGATGGGTATTAATTTCTGCAAAAATCTTAGATGGCCGAAACGTAACAAGTACGCCAGGAATCAAAGATGATATGGAAAACGCGGGAGCTATTTGGCATGATGAAGCAGTCGTAATCGACGGCCACATCATTTCAAGTCGCCGTCCGCCAGACCTTCCACCTTATGCAAAAGCATTTGCGGATGTACTAGCAGAGCAATAAGAAAAAAGCCGAAACCATATTGGTTTCGGCTTTTTTGTGTAAGGTGTTTCCAATTTAGAGGGTGTTGGGTATATGAGACTAAAGGTTATGCAAAAAATTACATTGATTTAAACGAATCATATACAAATAGTGTAAAAGACCGTAGGGATGACCTATTTATTGGTAAAGAATAGGTCGTGTATGATGGAAGGTGGGTTAATTCATGAGGCAGCAGCTTTAAATAAAGGGAGGGATACTGGTGAGTGAACTATGGGAGCGCTACGGAAAAACTGCTTGTATCATCTTTTATGTTTTTGCACTTGCGATGCAAATGACAACAACATTTTTAATTTGGAACGGTCGGAGTTTATTCTGGATTATGATCATTATACAGTTTTTAATTACAACTGTTTTTATATTTATTGCGTATAAAGTAGCTAACCGGGTGTTGTTAAAGTAATGGAAAAGGAGGAGATACGTATTGGATATCATGTTAACACCCTACAACACAACGTTGAGTAATGAAAAAGAGAATTTAAAACGTCTACAAAGTTGTAGAAAAAGCTTAGAGGCATATGAAAAAGAATTCGCTGATAAAAAGCGTTTAGTTAAACAGCCATCTAGCTCACCAGACAGTTTTAAAGGCAATAAAGCAACTACTTTTTATACTTTAAGAGATCACGATATACAAGAGAAGTACCAAGCTATACTTACGACTCAATTTACCCAAATTTTTGCGGAAATTGATACAAAGATAGAGTCTATTCAAAGCTCTATTCAAGAAACTCAAAGGTTAATAATAAAACATGAAGAAGCCCTTGAAAACGAAAAGAATAATAAGGAAGGAGCTTATTGATGGGAAAAGAAATTTTAATGAAGTACTCTGAAATTGATACCGCCCTTTCACAGCTTCGATTATCTGCTCAAGCTTTAGATCCCTCATTTCCTCAAGATATAAAGGGGCTTAATGTTCTAGACACAATGGATAAGCTAAGCGAGATTAACACTAAATTAGAGGCGCTTCTTAAGTCTTATCAGGCTTTACTAATAAAGAGCGAACAAATGGCTGGAAGTTCAGTAGAATTAATGAGGGAAGCTGATCAAAAGCTTTCAACCGTATCCGTATCTACTTCTATCTTAAAATAAAAGGAGTGTATGCCATGGCAAAAGTGTTAGATGCTCATGCTTTTCGTGAAGCAATTTTAAATACAAAAAGAAATATAGCAGTTCAACAAAAGATGGTGAGCCAGATAGGAAAGAGCGTGGATGGAATTATTGCTCTTGATTCTTCATTGAAAGGTGAGGGAGGAGAAAAAATTCGTCAATTCTATCAAGAATGCCATAAGCCTTTTCTTATGTTCTACAGTCTATTCCTTACAAAGTATATGACAACTTTAACAACTATCGATACAGCTATAGATGAAGTTGATAGTAGTAAAGATGCATTAATTCATGAAAGCTATTTAGAAAATGATTTAACAAAGGGTTTGAGCGATGCACAGCAATCCACCGTTAACTTAACAGATGAAACGAATAAAATAATTGGACAAATCCAAGATTTAATCTCGGTTAGTTCACTCGATGACAGCGAAGTAGTTAGTGGGTTTAACGATGCAAAAAAGCAGTTAAGTGATTTGGTGCAAAAAATCAACGAGTTCGATGCTACGCAGTCCCAAAGCCTTGAATCCATCAGTAAAGATATACAAACAATGGAGCAGCATGTAGAATCAGTTCAAGGTATGCTTAGCAACGGTGCACGTACATTGGATGTCTACCAAAATGGATTTGTCAAGACTACACCACAGTGGCGAACCATGAATAAACGTAATACCGATTATGTGAATTTTGCTAGGGAGTATCCAGTAGTCTTTCAAAGAATTACGGTAGAGAGTCAGTACCGTAATATGTATGATTTGTACTATAGTGGCAAATATGAGAGTACATTAGCAGTATTTTCAACTAACTCTAACATAACTAATAGGTTGAGTATCTCTAAAGATAACAAAGATTTGTATAGTAAAATTGTAAAAAAAGAAACTAAAAAAACAGATGGATTTGAAATCAAGAAAGACGTATCTGATAGTTGGGATTCAGATGGTGTAGGAAATGCAAATCTAGAATTTTCTACAAAAGAAGATACTTTAAGTATGAAAACCAAGGCATCAATAATAGATACGGAAAAGATGGATGATATACCAGGCTTTTTATCACAACAAGTTCTATATGGTGAAGCTGAGGTGGCAATGCCATATAGTTATAAGTCAATGATAGAGTCTATCGATTATGGACAAACGATAGGATTAAAAGGGGAAGTAGGAGTTTCAAAAAGCTCTTTTCATACAAAAGATTCAGCAGTTAGTGCAGATTTTACTTTTGGGAAAGCAGAAGCTCAGGCTAACTATGAGAACTACCAGGTTAATTTAGGAGCTGAAGCTGCTGTAGGAAAAGCTGAGTTTAAAGTCGAACCATTAGAATTTCCATGGGTGAATAAAATTCAAAAAGCTGTTGGACTTGATTATGATCCTTACGTTGGAGTAGATCTTTCAGTAGGAAGTATTGGAATAAGTGGATCATTAGGAAAAGAAACAGGAATTCATGCTGCTCTGGGAGTAGGTGCAGGTTTTTCTTACGGTTTCCAGGAAGATGAAGATGAAGATTAATATAAAGAGGTTTTTAATATGATTACCAATAAAAAAGATCTAAACAAAGTACTAAGAGCTGCTTGTATGATTTATGCAATTGTGATATCTCTTACTTTTACAGGTTTACTAACAGCTACGTTTTTCGTTATTCTTCCTGAAGCAGGAGTCCATTCTAGCACAGTAAAAAAAGCGATGGCTGGCGTTGCTTTTATGGCTTACGGCACTTCTGCAATTGCAATTTTTATTCGTTCAAGAATTAAAAAAGACATAGGGAGTGATTGTGAGTGAATAATCAACAAAACATTCATTACAAGGACCTTTTACCAATAGGTAGTGTAGTAAAACTAAAGGATGTTGAAAAATTTGTGCTGATTTTTGGTAGGTTTCAAATTCAAGCATCTAGTCAACAAATTTATGACTATGTTGGTGTTCCTTATCCTGAAGGCAATATTACGAGTGATTATAATGTATTCTTCAATCGTAATATGATTCAAAGTGTTGAACATTTTGGTATGAAATCAATAGTAGAAGATAAAATGAGAAAAAAAATAGAAAAAGAAATCCAAAAAGCCCGAGAGGAGGAAACTCAACAATGAAAAAAAGAATCCTACTAGTTGTGCAAGCTCTGGTCATTGGAAGCTTATTAATAGGATGTTCTTCCAGCACAAGCTCTAAAGAGGAAAGCAAGGAGCTTAAATCTAGTGATGAAGCTGTTAAAGTTGATACAACAGAGCTCTTGCCAATTGGAACAGTAATGAAACTAAAAAATGTAGACAAGGCTGTTATGGTTTATGGGCAATACCAAAAGAATGTTTCAAATAACATTACATATGATTACATTGCTGTACCATATCCTGAAGGTAATGTTTCTTCAGATTACAATATGTTTTTTAATCGCAACCAAATAGAAAAGGTTTTGCATGTTGGATACGTAACACCTGAAAGTAGAAAGCTTTTGAAAAATGTACAGCAGCAAATAGATGGAACAAAAAGTAAATAAATTAACTATTTGCGTCTGGTTGCAATAGAAAAGAGGAAATTCGATTGCCTAACCAAAAAAGTAAATACTTCTTTATCCGTCTCATTTTGCTAGTGCCACTATTCGTTGCAATAGCAGCTACGATTTCTACAGCGACTTTGTTTATGGTGGAAGGAGCTAAAGGAAATCAGCTTTCGTTTTGGGCATTTGTTATGATTGTTGTTCCTTGGTATATCATTGGGGCTATTTGCTGGCGGATTCGGCGTAAGCTTGGAAAGCTTTAATAAAAAATCATCATTAAAAAAGCGAGCAGATGCATCTGCTCGCTTTTGTTCGTGTTTCTTATCAGTAACTTGCTTTTTGCAAGTGTAAAAACAAAATGATTACTTTCTTTATAAAATCCATGATTACGGTTTTTGTATGTTTCGTTGTTGTTAGGGCACAATTAGCATTGATTGTGCTTGCATGGATTTCATCCATTGCCGCGGTTTGTTTTTCCACATGATCGATTAACCTAAACGACGCAAGCCCTACCTCTCTTGCATCCTTACGGCTCCGAAGCCGATCCAGTGTGAATAAGTTTTGTTCAAAGACATGTGTCGAATGCCAGTATTTTTACCTTGCATTGTACGATACATCCTTTCAAGTTACTTTCACTATGTCCAGCTCTTAAAGAAAAGCCAGAAATCTAAATATAACACTTCAGTTGATCTATGTCAAATAGAAAAAAGATTTTTTTCACGTGAAACAATTGTAGCTAAAACATGGTTATGTAAAGGGATATCCTTTTTATATAGAAGAGTTTTTTGATACGATAAGCTAGAGGAATCCTAGAGGAGGATGAACAATGAACAAAAATGAACAGTTTCGAAATGATGTATTGAACAGTGTAGAATCATTAACATATGAACAATTAAATCAGCAGCCAGCATCTAATACATGGAGCGTTATGCAAGTATTAGAACATTTATATTTGATGGAGCGCATGATTGTTTCACGTGTAAAGGATCAGTTAGAAAACGGTGTAGATCAGCCAACCGAAGATAAGCCGTTTCATTTAGCGGTAGACCGTTCTCGAAAAGTAGATGCACCGGCTCAAGTTACGCCTTCTAATGAAAAGCAGACATTAGAAGAAATGAAGAGTAAGCTGGCGGAATCAAGAGCGGCTTTAGTAGAGTTAGAAGAAACAGCCAGTGAAGAAAACCTAAAGCAAAAATCGTTTCCACATCCTGTGTTTGGGTTAATGGATTTAAAGCAATGGATTGATTTTATTGGCTATCATGAAAAGCGTCATCAAGAACAAATAGAAGAAATCAAAACAGCAATTGGCGCATAAAAAAAACAGGCATTCCGCCTGTTTTTTTATTTTTGGACCAAAATAGGATAATCCGACATCATCCATATCCCAACACTGTATGTTTGGGGATTATGGTTCCCTACGGTAGAGCCTGTTTGGATGGTAAATGAGAGTTGCAGAGGGTCTTGATCGTAATAAATTGTTTGCTTGGTGGAAGGGGAATAGAGTCGCTTCGGAGGGATTTTAGGAACCGTATCCGTCGTGTTAACAAAACAGCGGCTATTTGAAACAAGATTTGTGTATGTTTGAACGAATTGAGGATCCCCTACTCGAGGAGCTCCGTAGTTGTACATTGTAACTTCCGGAAAAGATGCGTTTGTGGCGACATCCAAGGCATGAAGAGCAGCGAGTGCGCCACCTAGGCTATGACCCGTTATATAAATGGGCTTGGTGGGAAGCGATTTATATGTTTCAAAAATTTCATCACGGCATGATTCGTAAACAGCTAAAAAACCTTCGTGGACGAGACCCGCTTGTTGATTGTATGGATAAGGGCGCTGCCGAATGCGAGCATCAGCAATCCAGTCTGCCTCAGATTGAGTTCCTCGAAAGGCAATCACAATGGCTTCATCAGATTCTAAAATAAAACCAAACCATTCTTGCACCCCTACGGCAGAAGCTTTAAACGATTTAATAAGCCGGTAGCCTTCAGGTACATCAAATGTGCCTCCCTGTGCGTATTGCTTATAAGCTAAGACGCACGCATAAAGAAGGTCTAGAGCTAAAGAACGATAAAATAAAGGCTCGATTCTCATCATTGTTTTTCACACCTTCTAATAGAAAATAACTCCTATAGCCTATGTGTTCTTGAGAAGAAAGGTGCAGATATCTCTTTTTTGAGAGCAATAATTATGGAATGTAAACGATTTCTTATTGGATGTTTTTGAGGGGTTTATAACTTTTTTTGTGTATTTTAACTAAAAAACAAGTTTTAATTTAGAGTTTTATTGTTAAAATTTATAATTTAACTTATAATTTAAAATAGTCTGAATTAAAAAATAAGGGGGTTATCGTTTGGAGCAATTTGTAACGAGTTTGAATAATGTGCTATGGAGCACGCCTGTTATTTATGGGTGTCTTGCGATCGGCCTGTTTTTCTCAATTTTAACGAGGTTTTTGCAGGTAAGACACTTAAAAGACATGGTTATGCTTATGTTTCAGGGTAAAAGCTCAGAAGCGGGAGTTTCTTCCTTCCAAGCCCTGTCTTTAGCGCTGTCGGGACGAGTTGGAACAGGTAATATTGCTGGAGTTGCGACAGCTATCGCTTTTGGAGGTCCAGGGGCTGTATTTTGGATGTGGGCAGTTGCTTTTATTGGTGCTTCTAGTGCATTCATCGAATCAACACTAGCTCAAATTTATAAAGTTAAGCAAGATGGCCAATATCGAGGTGGTCCAGCGTACTACATTGAAAAAGGAACAGGTATGAAATGGTATGGCATTTTATTTGCTATTGCAGCACTTGTTGCGATGAGTATCTTAATGCCGGGCGTTCAGTCCAATTCCATCGCGCTTGGCATCGACAATGCATTTGGTGTTAGTCCAACGGTTACAGCAGTAGGATTAGTTATTATTCTTGCTTTTATTATTTTTGGAGGCGTTAAGCGTATTGCAGGGGTAGCCCAATTCGTTGTACCTTTTATGGCACTTGGGTATATTATTTTAGCTCTTATTATTATTGCAATGAACATTTCCGAGTTGCCGGGAGTTATCGCTCTTATTTTTAAAAGTGCTTTTGCATTAGATTCTGCTTTTGGAGGAATCGTTGGTTTAGCTGTTTCTTGGGGAGTGAAGCGCGGCATTTATTCAAACGAAGCAGGACAAGGGACAGGACCTCACGCAGCAGCTGCAGCAGAAGTTTCACACCCGGCGAAACAAGGTCTTGTACAAGCTTTTTCGGTTTATATTGATACACTGTTCGTTTGTTCAGCAACAGCGTTTATGATTTTATTCACAGGCATGTACAACACGGAAGGACCGGGAGGTTCATTTATTATTTCAAATTTACCGGGTGTAGAAGCAGGACCTGGATTTACACAAGCTGCTATTGAAACAGTGTTGCCGGGGTTTGGAGCTGGCTTCGTGGCAGTTGCCCTATTCTTTTTCGCGTTTACAACGATCATGGCTTATTATTACATTGCTGAAACAAATATTGCTTATCTAACTCGCGGAAAGAACGGAAAGTGGGCTATGTTTGCATTAAAACTTGTCCTGCTGGGAGCTACGTTCTATGGGTCAGTGAAACAAGCCTCATTAGCTTGGGCGTTAGGTGATGCAGGACTTGGTATTATGGTATGGCTAAATTTAATTGCTATCTTAATTTTAGCTAAGCCTGCGTTAGTTGCATTAAAAGACTATGAAGCTCAGAAAAAACAAGGGGTAGACCCCGTATTTGATCCTGTTAAGCTAGGAATTAAAAATGCGGACTACTGGGAGAAAGAATATAAGAAAGATGAGTCACAAGTTTCGTAAACAAGAAAATCCTCACATATGTGAGGATTTTTTTATGAAGAAAGTGAGACAGGCGAATTATTTAAGTTATAGCGTTCCTTCAAACGATGAATACGGTGTAGTTCTTCAAGCAGGTGATGAATTGCAAGAAGTTCGTACAGCATGGTTGTTTCTGTTGAAAAAGGCTGATCCACTCTGTTTTCTTCCTGCTTATGTGCCCAAAACCTTTGTTTTAAAGTCAAAACAAGCGTTTGATGCTGCAAAGAGCTTTTATATTGTTCATTTTGTAAGACGTTATGAAAGGAAGTGAAAGTGTCCCAAATCACTTGATGTTTTGCACTTTGCAGCTGATGAGCGGGCAAATAAATTAAATTACCAATATGGTAGACAAGCTGCCTCATAAGAGAAAGTTTCTTATATTCATAGTGGAATTTTCTCATAGCTGTACGAGTGAAATGATGAAATTTCCATTCTTTTCGCTGATACTTACAAAGCGTCTCAATTTTTTCAATTTCAGCAGAAAGCTGCTGAAATTGAAGCTTTGTTTGTTTATGACAAGCGTGTACTTGAGAAAGTTCGCTTCCTCTTTGCTGTAAGACGCTACTCATTTGTTTTGAGAGATTTTGAATTTTCCTCGTAATAATCGGTGTATAATTAGGAGGAAGAACAATGATATTTACAAGTGAAGAAGTAAGCAGCCCAATACTAGTGGTCGCTAGGCGAATTAAAAATGATATGAAATAATGGTCGTGCACAATCGTCAGCATAGCCACTCCTGTTAGCGTTGCAACGAGTGTTCCGGCATGTAAACGCAATTTATAACAGGATATAATAGTAGAAACAGCAACAAGCATATAGGTAAGCGGCGTTACGCCTAAAAGAAATGTATAAATCATGGCAAAAGCAGCTCCAATTGCTGAAGCAGGAAAGCGAATGAACGCTTTTTTGATAGAATCCGCAGCGGTTGGTTCAATCGTAACAATGGCTGTAATAACAGCGAGCATACACGGCCAGCCAACGGACTGACAAATGAGTGCAGTCAAAAAAACGGCAATGCCTGTTTTAATAATACGACCGCCTAAAAAATTAAATTTTTTTACGTTAATCATTATGCATACCTTCTTTAAAACAGTTAGTAGTTTAATTATAAGGCATATTAAGGTGATAGGAAAACACGTCTTAAAAACTAGCTTTCAAAAAAAGAATAAATATACTATAATTTGTTTAAATATTTAAAAGAGGAGTACAACTAATGAAACAATTAATAAATGAAACAATTAATAAATTACAGGATACATTTTATGATGTAAGCAAATATATTGGACAAAATCCTGAGCTTGGCCATGAAGAATTTAAGGCTTGCAAAGCATTAACAGATGTTTTAAAAGAACAAGGGTTCACAGTTGAAATTGGTACATGTGACTTGCCAACGGCTTTTACCGCTGTTTATGACAGTCAAAAGCCAGGTCCATCGATTGGGTTTATGGCAGAGTACGATGCTTTGCCGGATCTCGGACACGCATGCGGACATAACTTAATTGGAACCATGTCAATTGCCGCTGGTATTGGTCTGAGCAAAGCAGTCGCAGAAACGGGCGGTAAAATATACGTATACGGAACGCCTGCAGAGGAAACACGAGGCGGCAAAGTAACGATGGCTGAACAAGGGATTTTTAATCATTTAGACGTAGCTATGATGGTGCACCCTTATTACTGTCATCAAAAAAGCGGGCGTTCTCTTGCGATGGATGCGATTCAGTTTGAGTTCTTCGGAAAATCTGCACATGCAGCCGCTGCCCCTCATGAAGGAATCAATGCGCTAGACGGTGTATTACAAACGTTCAATAGCATTAATGCGCTTCGCCAGCATGTAAAGCCGGATGTACGTATTCATGGAGTGATTACAGAGGGTGGCAAGGCGGCCAACGTTGTACCGGATTATGCAGTAGCGCAATTTTATGTTCGCGCTTCAACTCGTGCATATGTAGATGAAGTAACAGATAAGGTGAAGGCATGTGCACATGGTGCTGCTTTAGCGACGGGAACAAAATTAAAAATCTCAAACTATGAGTTTTCTTATGATGATATGCAAACGAATCAAACATTATCCGACGTCTATACAAATAATCTCATCTCATTAGGTGTGAGCGAGCAAAGCATTACGGAAGACCAAGGCGATCATGGATCTTTAGATATGGGGAATGTGAGTCAGGTTGTTCCGGCTATTCATCCGTATATTCAAATTTGTGATGATTATTTTGTTTGTCATACGCACGAATTTAGAGAAGCAGCTTTAAGTGAGCAAGGAAGAGAAGCAATGATACTTGGTGCAAAAACAATGGCATTAACAGGGTATGACGTATTAACAAATCAAACGCTGCTCCAAAAAATTAAAGAAGAATTTAATGCTACAAAGTAAGAGATAATAATAAAACCATACTAAATAATACGCTTGCAGTGGCAAGCGTATTATTTAGTATGAGAAGTGGGACTGAATGGTTCGAAAAATTTGACCGTGGCGCTGTTCATCGCTCGCAGCTCGAACAATGCGGCTTTGAATTCGAGCATTTGTGATTCTTCTAGCGATTGATTGATAAAATGGAACGGTTTCTACTTCATCTTTAATGGATTCAGAGACCCCTTCTTGAAAAGTATTTGGCAGTTTTATGTTTAATGAAATCTGTGGGTAGCTGCCTGATAAATCATAATAGGTTTTAGAAAACCAGTCAAAGTGTTTAATTTCATCCTGCCGAATACCTAATATAGCTTGTTGAAACTTATCATTAGGAGCTAGCTCTGCTAGGCGTGTATAGTAGTGAATAGCGGAAAACTCATCGTTTACAGCTTTGTTTATATCTCTTAAAAGCTGTTCGTCTAGTCTTGTATCATCTTCCCAATATTCTTCATGCCGGGAGTAAAATTCATACATATGGATATACCTCCTCACCGTTTTGTTCTCTTGTCGTCACCATCATCGTATGTATAGACAAGAAAAGGCGTACATTAAAAGAAAAAAGTTTAACAAAATGGTAAAAAGGGTATGTGCAGAGAATAGTATCAAAAAAGACAGAGGTTATCTTATGATTAAAATTGTAGCTAAAACCAAAGAAGGAGCTATTAAAGAGATAGAAATGAATGAGATTCGTTCAAGCCATGACTTTCAATGGTATTGGGTTGATTTTTACAATCCCACCGAGGAAGAAAAAAAGCAGCTTGAACAATTTAATTTTCATCCTTTAGCAGTTGAGGACTGTTTGAATCAAGGTCAGCGGGCTAAATTTGAGTTGTATGATGAGCATTATTTTTTAGTGTATTATGCACTTCATAAAGAAGAGCTTGAGCACTTAGAAGTATCTGCATTTGTAGGAGATAACTTTTTAGTCACTTACCACTTGGACAAGCTAACGAGCGTGGCTAGAGTGTGGGAGCTTATCAAAAAAGACCCTGAGGCTACCGAAGATGGAACATGGGATATCATGTATGAACTCTTAGATCATACCGTTGATGAATACTTCCCTGTGCTTTATAAATTTGAAGATCACATAGACGACATTGAAGACAATGCAAAAGACGAACCTATGGATGAACTAATGAGGCAGCTTTATGACATCCGAAGTGATTTGTCACGAATGCGCCGGATTTTAAACCCCATGAGAGATTTAATGTATCGTATTATGTCAACCAATGCGTTAAAAGCAAAAGAGCAGGTTCGCTATTTTAATGATATTTATGACCACCTATTAAATATGATTGAAATTATGCAAGCAAGCAGGGATTTGTCAAATGATATTCGAGAAAGCTTTATGTCCATCAACTCGGATCGTATGAATTCAATCATGTTTACGCTAACGCTGATGTCAGCTATTTTCTTACCGTTGACGTTTATTGCTGGCCTCTATGGCATGAACTTTTCATATATGCCGGAACTGACGGGAAAATATAATTATTTTATTGTACTGGGCATTATGATTGGGCTTGTAGGCGTAATGGTCTTTGCCTTTTATAAAATGGGATGGTTCAAATATCGAAAAGGACCTAAACTATAAAGTAGATTGTTAACCTTCCTGTATAAATGTGTATCAGCTCAGTAAAAATGAAATTAAATAAGCGAAGATCTTATCTGCCTCTAGATAAGATCTTTTTCTTGTGCTATAAACAAGGAAAGCAGGGAAGCGAGGGAAGAATGTGAAACACGGAAGAATGGGACTGCGAAGCATCACGGTGCTGCTTGTATGCATGGTGGTAATTCTATCGCTATTGTTAACGGATTTATTAGTTAGCAGTTCAATTGGAAAAAACATCCGAGATCAACAGGCTGAAAAAGCTCGGACTATTGCTACAATTATTTCAGAATCAACGAACGTGAAAAAAGGACTAGAGACAAAAACACCTCAGTCAATTCAGGAATTTACTGAACGAATTCGTGAAAAATCAAGCGTCTTGTTTATCGTTGTTATAGATATGAATGGAATCCGCCAATCTCACCCAGATCCTAAAAAGATAGGAAAGAGGTTTGCCGGAGGCGATGAGCAAAAATCATTGCACGGGAAATCTTATGTATCTGTATCAAAAGGAACGCTTGATAAATCTCTGCGCGCTTTTGCACCTATTTATAATGAAAAAAATCAACAAATTGGCGCAGTGGCTGTGGGGATTTCTTTGAATAATGTAAATGAAGCGATTAGAGATGGGCATCGTCGAATTGTTTTAGGTTCATTAATTGGCTTACTTGTAGGCGTTCTTGGTGCTATTTTATTAGCGAATTACATAAAGAAAATTTTATTTGGCTTGGAACCTTCTGAAATTGCTAAAATTCTAGAAGAGAGAAGCACCATGCTGCAGTCGGTTCGTGAAGGAGTGATAGCTGTTGATAAAGAAGGTAATATTACACTTGCTAATCGTTCTGCACGCCGCTTATTTGTTAAAGCAGGGTTAGCACCAGAGCCAATCGGTTTGTCTATTCGAGAATATATGCCCACCTCCAGATTGGACGACGTTTTGTCTACGGGGGAATCTCATTATGATGAAGAGCAAGTCATAAATGGAGTAGCCATTGTAGTTAATAGGGTTCCGCTAGTGGTAAACGAAGAGATTGTAGGAGCACTTTCTACGTTTCGGGATAAAACAGAAGTTAATATCTTAGCAGAACAGCTAACAGGTGTTAAAATGTATGTGGAAGCGCTTCGAGCACAATCGCATGAATTTATGAATAAACTTCATGTGATTTTAGGAATGGTGCAGATGAATTATTATGATGAGCTAAAAACGTATATTCATCAGCTTGTTAATCATCGTGTCGATGAATCTAGTTCAGTGACTAAATCTATTAAAGATCATGCGTTGGCAGGGTTTCTCATGGGCAAAATGAGTTATGCTAGAGAGGAAAGCGTAGAACTGACGTTTTCCGCTGATGAAGTTATTCCAGAACCTTCAGATCCACACGTTACTCATCATCTCATTACCATTATTGGAAATTTAATTGATAATGCAATTGATTCAGTTTGTCATCAAGCTTCTAAAAAAGTGTCCGTTATGCTTGTGTATAAAAACAATAAGCTTACGATTCAAGTTACGGATACAGGCTGCGGCATTCCTTCCGATACAATGAATCAGATTTTCAAGAAAGGCTTTTCTACAAAAGGAACGAGCAGAGGGTTTGGGCTGCATTTAGTGAAGCAAACGATTGATGAACTAGGTGGCCAAATCGTTATTGACTCATTTATAAATAGCGGTACCACATTCTATATTGATATTCCGTACGAAACAAGGAGAGATCAAGTTGATTAAAGTATTAATTGTTGAAGATGACCCAATGGTTGCTCAGTTTAATCAAAAGTACATTGAAGAGATAGAGGGGTTTACAGTGGTCGCTGTTGCTCATTCGGGTCATGAAGCCTTAGTGAAGGTAAATGAATATCAAGTTGATTTAGTACTGCTTGATATCTTTATGCCTGGGCAAAATGGTTTGAGAATTTTACAAGAGATTCGAACAAAGCAAGAGGAAATAGACGTCATTTTTATCACCGCTGCTTCGGATGCCCAAACGATTCAGCAAGCTTTACGCTATGGAGCGATTGATTATTTGATTAAGCCTTTTACATTTGAACGCTTTTATCAAGCACTTTCGGCTTATAAACAAACATTTCGTACGTTAAAACAGCAACCTCAGCTTAATCAACAGGAATTAGACGGGCTGCTGTCTAATAAAAAAATAAAAGAAGCTCCGGTAGAGCCGTTGCCTAAGGGTCTAACGACAGGAACATTAGAAGTCATCGTAGAAGCCATTGTGCATCTTAAAGATCACCCTTTTTCGACCGATGATGTGGCTGAAAAAACGGGAATTTCAAGAGTGTCTATTCGAAAATATTTAAAATTTCTAACAGATATAGGTCTTCTTGGAGAAAGAATGACTTACGGCACAATAGGACGTCCTGTGTATGCGTACTTATACAATGAACAAAACCGTCACTTGCTGCATCACTACCTCGTTGACTTTGAAAAATAAAAAGATTTACCTGTCAGAGACGTCCGGTGCTATTTTGTCGGTGTGAGAATATTTTACTGTAGAGTGCCGGTGAGTTAAGTGGTATGGTTGATAATAACAAAGGAAAAAAACAAGTCGTTTGACTGAAAAAGAGGTGGTTTCTTGATTGAAAGCATAGAACGCTTGACTGAATTACTGTTATCAGGGAATCAAGATGAAGCTTGGAATATTGTGTGGAAAAAAAGACAGCAGGGTTTCGACACATTTTATATTTTTCAGCGATTCATTTCAGTGTCAATGGCTCAAATCGGTATGATGTGGGAAGAAGATGAAATTTCAGTGGCTGATGAACATTTAGCTACTACTACCTGTGACTATGTTTTGTCACGCTATCAATTGTGTATAAGACAAGAAGTTATTAAAAGTGAAAAAAAAGGTCTGTTTTTGTGTATAGAAAATGAACAGCATTTTTTAGGTTTAAAAATGATTTCCATTCTCTTTGAAGAGCACGGATGGCAGACGAAACTTTTAGGAGCAGATTCTCCGCTTTTACATGCAACGCACGCTGTTGAACAATGGAAACCTGATTTAGTAGGAATCTCGTTCAGTTTAACTCATCATATAGAAAAAGCAAACGAATATATAGAAGGATTAAAAAAGACAAAACATCAGCCGCTTATTTTAGTTGGAGGCCGAGTAGTTTCAAACTATAAGTTTCCTCTTGTTCAAACAAATCAAGTTCGATTTATTGCACAGCTAGAGGAGTTGAAAGAGCTTTTTCATTATCAATCAATTAGGGGGATTAAGGTTGTTGACTATTAAATATGCTCCGCTTCCTGCTTTTATTATGGATGAGGAAATGAATATTCTAGCGCAATCTGATGAAGCAGCCGCTTTATTCGGAGAGGTTCAACATTTTTTAGAAATTGTTGATGAAGATAGTCAGAACAAAGCTAGAAAACGATTAGGAAAGAAGGAAAAAATAAAAACAGAATTAGTCATGCATTCGCGTAAAGCTAAGATGTCTCTTTATACCGTGAATTGCAAATGGGAGCAAGATAAGGCGCATGTAATATGTGTAGAGGAAGATTCTCAAATTAGAATTCTCTCAGAAAAAATCGAACAGCATACAGCGCGTTTATGTGAAACAGACTTAGAACTGCTGCTGCAAAAAGAACGATTAGAAAAGGCCATGAACCGAGTTATAGAGCTGTCGGGACCGTTTATTCATTTATCGAACAACATGGTGCTTATACCTCTGTTTGGCGATTTATTTGAGGAAGTCATCATGAAAAATGAATATCGGCTGCTCAGACAAATAGATGAGGAAACGGTTGATCGAGTTATCATTGATTTTAATGGAATCGGTCAAATTGATGAACGAGGTGTTGCAGCCCTAGAACATTTAATATGGGAATTTCAGCTAATGGGCGTACAGATTTATTTAACAGGTGTGACACCCGATCACAGTCAATGGCTTCACCAGTATCATTTTCAAGCAAATGTAAAATCTATTAGTAATCTAGGTCAGGCCATTCATCAATTTTTTACAACGGCATGAAATGGCTACAAAAAGTGAACACTTCATATAAAGGCAATAAGACAGGGGATCAATACGGATAAACAGGTGATTAAAATTTGGTGAAACACGCGCGTAAAGTAGCTTTAAGGATTTCAATTATATATATCATTATTGGCGCTGTATGGATCTTGATATCTGATAATATATCTAGAACATTAGCGCAAGGTCGTTTTGAAGTATATATTTTTTTTCAACAATACAAAGGTTGGTTTTTTATTTTAGCTACGGGCATTATTTTGTATGGGTTGGTATATAGGAGAGCTTATAAACTAGTGGAGTCCCAGCAAGAGCTCGTAGTGAAAGAACACGAACTTCAAACGAGCAATCAGCACTATCAATCTTTGTTCAAACATAATCCTGATGGTGTTTTTGAAATAAGTAAAACGGGTGAAGTACTTCTTGCTAACCCGGAAGGTGAAGCAATCGTTGGATACTCCAGTGAAGAACTGCAAAAGATGAAACCTTCAGCTCTTATCGCAGCTGAAGAGTTTGATATGTGTAAAGAGTATTTTAAAGAAGTGCTGAATGGAAAAGGTGCTAAGTTCGAAATGAATGTGATCAATAGAAAGCGAGAAAGACGGTTGCTTAGGTGTTCTTTGCTTCCCATTATTGTTCATAAGCAGGTAGTAGGTGTATTTATGATTGCACGCGATATTACTACATACCGTCAAGATGAAGAGCTTATGATAACCTCGGAAAAAATGTCGGTTATTGGACAAATGGCAGGTGCCGTAGCACATGAAATTAGAAACCCCCTTACTTCTTTAAAAGGTTTTGTACAGGTTATGCAAGCCTCTAAGGAAACAAATGACACATATTTAGATATCATGATGTCTGAAATCGACCGCATCAACTTAATCTCCAGTGAAATGCTCATTCTTGGAAAAAAGCAGCATGTATCTTTTGAAAAGACCAATTTATGCGAGATTTTAAAACAAGTTATTACGCTAATGGAAGCGCAGGCCAATTTAAATAATGTTTCTATTTTATTGAAAGAAACAGCAAAAAGGCCTATTTATGTTTCGGCTGATGCAAATCAGTTGAAACAAGTGTTCATCAATGTGATCAAAAACGGTGTAGAAGCTATTATTGAGAAAGGCCATATTACAATAACAGTTGAAGAAAAAGATACACGAGCATTGATTCACTTTGAAGACAATGGAATCGGAATGAGTCAAGAGAGGATTGAACAAGTAGGGACGCCGTTTTATTCTACAAAAGAAGCTGGAACGGGCTTAGGGCTGGCCGTGTGTTACAAAATCATGGAGCGTCATCAAGGTACCATGCATTTTAAAAGCGGTAAAGGAAAAGGGACAACGGTTACTATTGATATGCCAATTACAGAACGAAACAGCCGCCTTTCGTAGTTCAGAGAGGCGGTTGTTTTCTTGAAAAAGATGAAGTAAGCAGCTGAGCCCTTTGCGTCCGGATCCATATAGGACATAAAACCTCCTTCTTATACAAGTTTTCGTCCATAATAAAGAGGATCATATTGTTTTCTATAGAAGCAATAGTGTATCATAGTTGAAGCTATGTATATCGATGTAGAAAAGTTAAGGCAACAATCGACTTTTCTACTGACGGATTGACAGGGTCCCTTGGGATAAGGAAGGTTTATTTATAAATAGAAATTAGGGTCAGTATTAACGCACATGGCCACTGATACATTCGTTTAATTGAAATAAAAAAATCGTTTATAATATCGAGAAAAGCATGGAAAAGGAGATAGATATGAGTCAGTTTATAGAGACTTTACAGCCTTTTTTACAAGAGGCGTGGAAAAAAGCAGGGTTCAATGAGCCTACTGCCATTCAAACGAAAGCTATTTCAGAGATTTTAGCTAATAAAGATGTAATAGGAGAATCCCCAACGGGAACAGGAAAGACACTGGCATATTTGTTGCCTGTCTTACATCGCATTCAGCCGGGACCATCTCATGTTCAAGCGGTTATTTTAGCATCTTCCCATGAATTAGTTATGCAAATTCATGGTGAAATTCAAACTTGGTCGCAGGGAAGCGGTATTTCAAGCGCTGCGTTTATTGGCGGAGCAAATATGAAACGGCAATTAGAAAAACTCAAAAAGCGCCCTAATATCATTGTTGGTACCCCAGGACGTTTGAACGAATTAATTAAAATGAAGAAATTAAAAATGCACGAAGTCAAAACAATTGTGATTGATGAAGCGGATCAATTGTTTGTACCTGAGCATGTTCAAACGGTTCAACAGATTGTAAAAATGGCGTTAAGTGATCGTCAAATCCTAGTCTTCTCAGCTACTGTATCAGAACGTACCAAATCGCTAGCGAAAGACATGATGAACCAGCCTCTTGAAATAGAGGTAGGAAGAGATGAACTCCCAGCTTCGAAGGTAGAGCATGTATACATCAAAAGTGAAGCTAGAGATAAAGTGGACGTGCTTAGAAAACTAGTTCGTCAAGAACAAATGAAAGCTTTAGCCTTTTTTAAAGGGATTGATACTCTGATCGAGTTTGAAGAAAAATTAACATTTAAGCGTGTAGAAGCAGGCTCTTTACACAGTGAAACGAAAAAAGAAGATCGTGCTACGACGATTAAAGGGTTTCGAAAAGGAGATTTCCCTGTCTTATTAGCAACGGATGTCGCAGCTAGAGGATTAGACATTAAGGGATTGACGCATGTAATTCATATCGATGTTCCTCAAGATGCAGATCAATACGTACATCGCTCAGGTAGAACAGGCAGATCGGGAGCAGAAGGTACAGTCATTTCTCTTGTCACTGAACGAGAAGAGCGAAATTTAAAACAAATCGCACGTGAACTTCAACTTTCATTAGCGAAAAAAGAGCTTTATATGGGCGAAATCGTCGATGAAGGTACAAAAGAGCAGTCCCGTACAGCTAAAAAACCTTCAAAAAAGCCATTTAACAAGAAAAAGAAACAAAAAGGTCGGATGTAAACTAGGTATTCTTCCTTTTTATAACAGCAGTGTCACAACCTAAAAAGCAACGTCTACTGCTTTATTACAGCAGCCTGGCGTTGTTTATTTTCTCTATTTCCCCTGTATAAATAAGTAAAAAAAGAGAAATGTAGATATTTTTTCCTAGGTATGAAAATAGTTTGAATGATGGATTTTGTTTTTTGTAACCTTATTTTAACATTACTTTAAGAGACTTCTAATAAAAGAGGAAGAAGGACGTGGGGACATTTTATGGATGCAATTGATGATCTCTTTGACGACATAGAGCGAAGAAGAAAAAGCAAAGAATATAGTCGAGATGCAGATCAATTAGAATCATATTTACATGAAGTTCAACGTATCATGGAATTTCTTGAAGAAGGTATCTATCTGTTTCAAAATTCGCACCAACAATATGCGTCAGATTGGTCAGGGCGTTCTAAGAGCTCATATGAGGATATTTATAATGATATTACGCAATCTACTTTTCATCTGTACGACGTAAGGGATGAATTGTTTCAAACTTTACGCTTAGAAATTTCACGATTAAGAGAGTTAGCATCGGCGTAATAAATAACATTATCGACTCACTCCTTTAGAAAGTGAGTCTTTCCGTATAGGCTTAAAAAATGTTTGGATGATAACTGAAGGCTTACAAGAGATAGGGGGACGGACATACATGGAGATAAAAGTAAATCCAGAGGTGCTGCAGACATTTGCAGAGCGAATTCAACAGTCTCATTCACAGACGGCTGATGCACTTCAAAAACTAAGCTGGGAAGCTACAAATCTACATTTCTTGTCTGTTGCAGATATTGATAAAGTGCTGGACTTGCAGGAAGAGTTACAGCATATGATTCGCAAACTTGATTCGCTAACGGAAAATGCACATTTATTAGTAAAAGACACTGCGGAGCAAATGAGAAAAGCAGATGGAGAGCTAGAAGGCTCTTCAGGCTGGACGGGGTTTTGGTCGAGCGTATGGAGCGATGGGAGCGCCCATTCGCAAGATACGTGGAATGACATAAAGAACTTAAAAGAATGGAACACGTATGACAATATGCATAGAACGATTGAAAAACCTCTAGGTACTCTTAATGTTATGTGGAATTCGCTTTCTATGTCTTGGGAAGAAAAAGTAGTGAATGGTTCTACATGCAGTCGAACGGAATTTTTTACTTATGGGGTTATTCAAATGGGATTGGGCATTTTAAGTCAGGAGATGAATCCTTCAAACATTATGTTTAGTGACAGCACAGAGGAAGTGAAGAGAGAATGAATGAAGTATATGATGGCGCTGGAAGTGAAATGGTACAGTTCCTTACAGGGTTGTCTCAGCAATGAAGTATACATTTAATTTATTAGAAAAATCGTTAATTGAAGCAATGAAAGATAATAAAAAAATTGCTCAATTTTATAAAACTTTAATGAATAGCAATTTATGGCTAGTTGTTAGCTCAGAACATGTAGCATCAGATATATTAATTGCAGAGCACTACGTTCAGACGATGAAAAGTGCAGCGTATCGATATTTACCTGTTTTTTCGTCAAAATATCCGATTGAACAGATGCTAAAAGATGAAAAAACCGTATGTGTATCATTTAAGGATATGCTGCCTGTATTAAATGAAGAAATAGCCATATTACTTAATCCTGACACGCCTCTCTCAAAATTATTCATCCCGGAAGAAATAAGAATGTTAAAAGAAGATCAAAATTATTTTAAGCAGTAGCCAAGGCGATAACAAGCACATGTCCTTTTTTAAAGCATGTCTGAATCTTAAATAAATAGGATATATATAGGCAGGGCCTTAAACAGGCTGCTGCTTTTTTATTACTAGTAAATAGTTCTATAGATAATAAATAGAAATGTAATTTAATAGTCTTATAGTTTTTATTTTCCTTTAAATAGGTACCTATAGATTAGATGGAAAAGGTTTAAATGAGAACAAAATCTTGGTTTTTCAGGTTTTATTTGCATTTTTTAGGGGTATTTGTAGATACATGTTCTCATTTTTGGAGGCTTTTGCAAGTAACCTTTGACCTTATCACTAGAGTTTCTTACAATAATAGTAAATATATAAACCGAAGGAGAGATATGTATGTCAGGAATTATTCGCGTAACACCAGCAGAGCTTCGCGACATGTCAGGTCGCTATACTAACGAAAGCGGTCAAGTTCAAGAACTAGTAAGCCGTCTTGATACAATGAAAAATCAACTTCAAGATATGTGGGAAGGTGCTTCAAGCGAAGCGTTTGCTGCTCAATACGAAGAATTAAAACCTTCTTTCGTTGAAATGTCTAACCTACTTACAAAAATTGCTAAGCAATTAGACGACTCTGCAAATGTTCTTGAAGATACAGATAACCAAATCGCTAGCCAAATCCGCGGTTAACTTCATCTAATAATCTAAGTGAAGTAATAAAAGGAGCGCCCCATTCTCAAAAGATGAAGGCGCTTTTTCTATGTTTTGAGGTGATGAAACCCTATGTATATAGAAGTAACAGTAGACTTAAAGCACTATACAGGTGATCGGTTCGATTTGCGACTATCAAACTATCATTCAATCAAAAAAGTAGTCGAGATCGTTTGGCAAGCTAAAAAGATTACTCAATCACCAAAGGACGGTGCGTGGATACGTGTTTCAAATAAAAATCTTATTTTCTCGGGAAATGAGACGATGATTAACTGCGGAATTACCACAGGTGATTGTATCGAAATTCTCTAAAGGAGTCTATTAGAATGTCAGAGAAGAAACCGACTTACTTAGAAGAGCAGCTCGAAGCTGTAATGACACGTCATAATAATGAATATACATTTGTTTTTCAAAAAGAAAAAATTCGACTTGATCGTTCTGTTGAAATTGAAATGTTAAAGGATGTAAACACGGCTTTTCAAAAAGAAATCATGATGAGCGATGATGAACTTAAAATAACAATTAAGCCTACCTCTGAATTTCAACCTTTTACAGCATTAAGGGGAAAAGAAGAACAGCAAAAGTGGCTGTTTGCAGATCAGCTTATCAAAAAGATAAAGCAGCATTCTTTTTCAAGGCTGCATTTGTTGATTTGTCCAGAAAATATCATTTTTGATAAAAGTTTAAGTCCTGCTTTTTTACATTATGGAGTGAAAGAAAGTTTACCTCCTTATGAGCCTAACGAGGAACAAAGCTTTCAGGAGTTAAAGGCTACGATAGCGGCGGCCGTTGACTCATCGCATACATTTGAACAGTATTTTAAGTTATACGAGACCTTGCAATTAAAAGAAGACGCTAAAAAAATAATGCATATCAGCAATGAGGAAGAGCTGAGTCAATTTGTTCAGCATAAGCTAACCCAAATTGAAAAACATCAAAAGACACTTGTTCAACTTCCTCAAAAACGCTGGACCATTTTTAAGTTTTCATCTGTCGGTATACTTGTCTTATTAATTCCAGCTCTTATTTATACTTTTTATTCTTATTTTTTTGCTCAGCCGAAACAAGAAGCATTTGTAGAAAGCAACGAATACTTTCTTGAAAAAAACTACAGCAAAGTAGTCGACACACTTGAAGATTACGATATTGAAAGTATGCCTAAAATTGTGCAATACGAAATAGCAACCTCCTATCTTGTTAATGAAAAGTTGGGAGAGGAGCAAAAGGCAAATGCTTTAAAGGATATTACGCTTCAGTCAGATCCTCAGTACTTTGCCTATTGGTTTTACATTGGCCGAGGAGACAACAAAAAAGCTTTAGAAGTGAGCAGGTTGTTAGAAGAACGTTCGTTAATTATCTATGCATTAATGAAATACGAAGGTCAGCTAAAGACAGACAACGATTTAGCGGCTGATAAAAAGCAAGAAGAGCTTGATAAAGTAGCGAATGAACTGGAAGAATTCAAGAAAGAAAATGATCAGCAAGAAGCGGAAGCAGCCAAGCAGCAAGAAGAGAAACAGGCTGAGGAAGCACAGGCGGCCAAGCAGCAGGAAGAAGAACAGAAAGCTGAAGAAGCCGAGAAAAAGAAAAAAGAAGAGCAGAAAAAACAGCAGGAAGATCAATCGAAGTAGGGAGGTAGTTGTATGAATATGCTTTGGATAGTTAGTGGGCAAACGTATCAGCAGCTGCCTATAGATTTTAAAACCTTTCGCCAAGCAACGGTTGGAAACACTCAGCATCAAACGTTTACTTTTTCCTATCCGTTTGAGAAAGGGCAAATGACGCTGTCATCTGAAAAGAACGGCCGGCTCTTGATTTCCTACGGAGAAGAAAGGATAGCAGAGCTATCTGTTTCTGAGTCGTTTGTATGGCAAGAACAAGGACAGGCTTTAACCTTTGCCCTTACAGAGACGGCTGTTAAAGAAGCTGTCTATTATATTGATTACGGATCAGAAGTCTCGTTTTCCACAAGTGATGAAGCAGCTGATGTGTATCAGCAGAAAGAAAAGTATGTAGTAGAGCCAAAAGAAGGATTTTACTTATCAAAGATAAACGGGAAGTGGAAGGTCTTTTGTAACCAAGAACGGCTTTATCTTAATGGACACCGAATAGAAGAGAATAGGAACCTTCAGCCCGGAGATCTTATTTTATGGTCTTCTATGACGATTCAATTGATTGAAAAAGATTTGCTGAAGATTCAAAGCTACTATGATTATGCATCTAAGCTTCCGGCTACGGCACAACCTATTTCTGAAATGAAAAAGAAGTACCCGGTTTATAGACGGACACCGCGCATGATATATGATTTGCCTAATGATAAGGTGAGCTTGTCCTTTCCGTCTCAAGACAATGATGAAAATAACCGAAGCTTATGGCTTACCATTTTACCCCCATTAGTCATGCTTTTAGTCATGGGTACGGTATCAATTATTCAGCCCAGGGGAATTTTTATTATTATATCTGTCATGATGTTTACGACTACGCTGATTGTATCTACCGTTCAATATTTCAAAGATAAAAAACAGCGCAAGAAGCGCCAAGAGCGTCGTCGTCGAATTTATACAAAGTACTTAGAGAACAAGCGCGAGGAATTACAAGAACTAGCATCAGTTCAACGAGATGTATTATCTTATCATTTTCCAACTTTTGAACGAATGAAATATTTAACAGAACAGATTTCCGATCGAATTTGGGAACGAACTGTGGAAAGCAGTGATTTCTTACAGGTGCGTCTTGGAAAAGGAACAGTTCCTGGAAGCTACCAAATTTCTTTAAATAGCGGAGATATGGCTAATCGAGAAATTGATGATTTGCTTGAGCAGTCTCAGCACATGGAAAAAGTCTATCGAGAAGTCAAAAATGCGCCTGTTACCGCTCACTTAGGTTTAGGCTCTATCGGTCTGGTAGGAAAGATGAAGACGGTGAAGAATGAACTGCATCAGCTTGTAGGACAGCTGGCATTCTCCCACAGTTATCATGATGTGAGATTCGTATTCATTTTTGATGAAGAAGAATATAAAGAGTGGGAATGGATGAAATGGCTCCCTCATTTTCAGCTGCCTCATTCTTTTGCGAAAGGCTTCATTTATAATGAACAAACGAGAGATCAGCTTTTATCTTCTATTTACGAAATGCTGAGAGAACGCGACTTGGATGAAGCAAAAGGGGAAGGGGTTTTCCTGCCTCACTTTGTTTTTATTATTACGAATCAGCAGTTAATTGCAGATCACGTTATCTTGGAGTATTTAGAAGGGTATCACCCTCATCTTGGGTTCTCTACGATATTTGCGGCAGAGACAAAAGAAAGCTTAACAGAGCATGTTCACACACTCGTTCGTTATATTAACGAATCTGAGGGGGATATATTAATTCAAAAGCAAAAAGCTGTGAATATTCCATTTCAGCTTGATAAACACAAGCTTGATTATAATGAAAGATTTGCAAGGATGCTGCGGACATTGGATCACCAAGTTGGCATGACCAACTCAATTCCAAATAGCGTTTCATTCTTAGAATTATTTAAAGCAAGAGAAATTGGTGAGCTGGATATCGTGCAAAGGTGGCACACCAATGAATCAGCTAAGTCGCTAGCGGTTCCAATTGGTTTAAAAGGAAAAGAGGATATTGTTGAACTAAATCTTCACGAAAAAGCGCACGGCCCTCATGGATTACTTGCAGGTACGACGGGGTCAGGGAAAAGTGAATTTTTACAAACGTACATTCTTTCTCTAGCGGTGAATTTCCACCCCCATGAAGTCGCATTTTTATTGATTGACTATAAGGGCGGAGGAATGGCTCAGCCGTTTAAAAACATGCCTCACCTGCTTGGAACCATTACAAATATTGAAGGAAGTAAGAATTTTAGTACAAGAGCCTTAGCTTCTATTAAAAGTGAATTAAAGCGACGCCAACGCTTGTTTGATAGATATGAAGTCAATCATATTAATGATTATACAGATTTATATAAGCAAGGTATGGCAGAAGAACCTCTGCCTCACTTATTCTTAATCTCGGATGAATTTGCTGAGTTAAAAAGTGAAGAACCAGAGTTCATTCGCGAATTAGTCAGCGCGGCGCGAATTGGACGTAGTCTAGGCGTTCATTTAATTTTAGCAACACAAAAGCCAGGCGGTGTTATTGACGATCAAATTTGGAGTAATGCGCGCTTTAAAGTAGCGTTAAAAGTCCAAGATGCCGCTGATAGTAAAGAAATCTTAAAAAATGCAGACGCTGCTTCTATTACGGTGACGGGTCGAGGCTATCTGCAGGTTGGAAATAATGAAGTGTATGAACTGTTTCAGTCAGCCTGGAGCGGCGCGCCGTACATGGAAGATACGTATGGGGCTGAAGATGAAGTAGCCATTGTCACAGATCTCGGGTTGATTCCTTTATCTGATGTATCTACTCAGCAGACGTCATCCAAACAAGCGGAAGCAGAAATTGATGTTGTGGTGCAAAAAATCGAACAAACGCAGCAGGAATTAGGTATCAAAAAATTAAATAGTCCATGGCTGCCGCCTCTTAAAGAGAGATTGCTTCGCAGTGAGTACAAAGAGAAGCGAGACGGCGTATTCCCAATTGGCTTAATTGATGAACCTGAAAAGCAAAGTCAAACGGTATATAACTATCAGCTGATGGACGATGGAAACATTGGTATATTTGGTTCGTCAGGATACGGTAAATCGTTTACAGTCATGATGTTGCTTCTTAGTCTAGCTGAAAGACAGAGCCCAGAGCAGCTTCATTATTACATTTTTGACTTTGGGAACGGTACGCTGCTGCCGCTTCGTCAGCTGCCTCATACGGCGGATTATTTCTTAATGGATCAAATGCGTAAAATTGAAAAATTCATGACGATTATCAAACAAGAAATCGCAAGGCGAAAGCAGTTATTTCAACAGCAGGAAGTTAGCAATATCAAAATGTATAATGCTTTAAGTTCAGAAGAGCTTCCTCTAATTTTTATCACGATTGATAATTTTGATCTTGTCAAAGAAGAAATGCAAGATCTAGAAATGCAGTTCACGCAGCTTGTGCGTGACGGCCAATCTTTAGGAATTTATATGATCTTTACCGCAACGCGCGTGAATTCTATTCGTCAGTCACTTATGAATAACTTGAAAACGAAGGTGGTTCATTACTTAATGGATCATTCAGAAGCGTATTCTATTTTAGGGCGTACGCCGTATGCGCTAGAGTCTATTCCAGGCCGGGCTATTATCAAAACGGATCAACCTTATTTTGCACAGCTGTTTTTACCTGCGGAAGGAAAAGATGATTTTGAAATTTTTGATGCAGTTAAGCTGCACATTCAACGATTAAAGAATCAATACGCTGATGCTATTCTTCCGGAGCCGGTGCCAATGCTGTCATCGAAACTTGTACTTGCCGAATTTATGACGGACAGAAGAGTTATTCGCGAAAAAGGAGTTATTCCTCTTGGGTTAGATGAAGAGTTTGTTCGACCGGTGCATATGAACTTTACGAAAAATAAGCATTGTATCGTCATGGGGCAGACGCAAAAAGGAAAGACAAATGTAGTGAAAGTCATACTGCAAACAGCGCTTGAACAAGGCGTGAAGCAAATCGGACTATTTGATTCGGTTGACCGTGGTTTATCAAGCTATGCAGCTGAAGAGCAAGTTGTTTACATGGAAACAAAAGAACAGATCGTCGACTGGCTTGACCTAACCGAAGAACGATTGCAGCGACGTGAAAATAAGTATTTGGAAGCAGTGCAGGAAGGAACCGTACACGGCCTTTCATTTGCCCCGATCATGCTTGTAGTAGACGGATTTGTACGATTCCAGCAAAACTTAGACAGTGTCTTGCAGGATCGTATTACAAAATTGATGAAAAATTATAGCCACCTGGGCTTTAACTTGATTGCTGCAGGGAACAACAATGAGTTTTCAAAAGGATTTGACGCGTTAACAACAGAAGTGAAGCAAATTGGCCAAGCTGTGTTGTTGATGAAGAAAACAGAGCAAAGCTTATTTACGCTTCCTTATGACCGAAAAGAAGCCGACGTTAACCCTGGCTTCGGTTATTATATTAAAAGTGGAAAAGAAACAAGAATTCAAATCCCGCTATGTGTAAGTGAAAGGAAGATCTTAACATGACCGAACAGCGTAAGTATACACTTAAAGTCATATTAGCTGTTGTTTTAATTTTGGCTCTTCCTTCTTTCTTTTTCCAGTATATTGGAGACAACCCGCTACAAGTCACAGAAAACTCAACAAGAACGATTGCGGTTGTTAACGAAGATAATGGAGTAAAAGAAAATAGTGAAAAAGCGATAGAATTTGGAGAAAAAGTGACTCCTCTTTTACAGGAGGGGTCAGATTATCAATGGACCGTGCTTGGACGAAGCGCAGCTACAAGCGGTTTACAGAATGGGAAATATGATGCGGTTATTTATATTCCCTCGACTTTCTCACAAAATATTTTATCGTATCAGGAAAAAAAGCCAGAAAAAGCTACTTTGGAATACAAAGTTCAAAGTCAGCTTAACGCAGTTAATAAGGAAAAAGTAGTAGGGGAATTAGAAGATGCTACTACAAAGGTTAATAATGAAATGTCCTCTTTGTACTGGAGTTATGTATCACAGGAAGTGGATAAGGTACGCGGACAGTTCGATAAAATTCTAAATAAAGAAATCGCCTTTCAAAAAACAATGGTCGCTTTTTATAAACCGAATTCAAAAGATTTAGCAGGTGAATTAAATGATCAAAAGAAAATTCTTCAGCAAATCCAAGATAATGTAAATAAAGCAGAAAAAGGTTCTAGCGACAGACAAGGCGACGTAGAACAGGTTGAAAAGAATTTAAACAGCTTCATTGAATATGTAAATCAATATCAAACATATCAAGAAACACAGAAACAAATGCTTGAAAAAACGCAGGCTCAAAGCGTCGCTGCGATTCAACAAGGGTTGTCTTCCCTTGAATCTAATCAGCCAAGCTCTAAGCAAAATTTTAATGAGCAGGCCAATCAAGTGTTTAGTGGCTTATCTTCCATTCAACAGCAGCTGGATGAAAATCAAAAAGCCGTTGGAGAACTTGGAGATCAACAAGCAGATAACGTCAGTGAACAAGAAAAAGCTCTGCAAGATTTGAACGGCCAAATCATCAGTTCATACAAACAGCAGACTGAGCAAACAACCTTAAATCAAATTGAAAGTAAGCTAAAGCCGCTTCGTGCGCAGCTAGAGACAGCTTCATCAAATGATAGTGGTGGAGGCTCAACGGATCCAGGGGAAAGTGATGGAACTCAGCCAGATCCTAATCAAGACGGAGAGACGCCAACGGACCCTGGAGAAGGTGACGGAACTCAGCCAGATCCTAATCAAGGTGGAGAGACGCCGACTGATCCTGGAGAAGATGATGGAACTCAGCCAGATTCCGGTCAAGGCGAAGGAACGTCAGAACCAATTCAAGTGGATTTATCTCAGCAAACAGCAAAGCTTGATGATATATCAAAAGGGCTTGATGATTTAGAAAAGCAGCTTCAAGGCATGACGAGTGAAACACCCGAAGCACCTGAGACACCTGAGACACCTGAGGGCACGGAAACGCCTGGAACGCCTGAAACACCGGATACACCGGATACATCAGGCACATCCAATGCTGTGAAAAGTGCGCTTGAAAAAGTGGCTAATCTAAAAACACAGGTACAGGCAGTCAAAGATGAGCTGCAAAATGTAACTGTTCAGCCTGAAAATTCAGGAGAAAATACGGATGCGCTGAAGCAGAAAATTGCCAGTTTGGAAGCAGACGTTGAGTCTTTGACAGCACAGAAAAACAAAGCAGAGAAAGACTTAGAAGAAGCAACCAAGTCGTCGAGCAGTCAAATTGCTAAGCTTCAAGAAGAAAATGAACGATTAAAAAAAGAGAATGAAAAGTTGAAAGAAGACGGCAAAAAAACTTCTAAAGGCAGTGCGGATGTTGATGGTCTCATTACGATGATTAAAAACAAAGAAGATAAAATCTTATCTTCTCCAAACCTTTCAGCTTCTCGAAAGGAAAAGCTGAGCAATACATTCTCAGGTAAGATTAAAAGCAGCAGTGCCGAAGATCTGTTAAAGTACTACGGTGATTTATCGCAGTATGATTTGACTTTAGCTCAAGTAGGAAATACAGACATACAGAACAGCGTCCTTAACAATGACTCTATTAAAGGAAGTTTGCAGCAGGCGTTAGCTGGAACCGTTTCTTCTCAAGACGCGCGTAAGCAAATCCAACAAAACCTGTCTCTAACAAAAGAAGAGTTAGCACAGTTCCAAAGTTCAGTGCAAGATTTTGCCGATCAATATGGACAAACAGTTGATGCTGAACAAGCATCGATTATGGAAGAGCTATCAGCTATTCAAGAAAAAGCAAATGCAATGAATCAAGAGCTTCAATCTAGCGCAGGTGAAGATCAAGCATTAGAAAAGAAAGAAGCTCCGGACGTAACAGGCTTAATGACGCTGCAGCAAAGCATGGGTCAAGAGTTGAAGGGAATGAACGAACTCATTTCATCTTTAGGTGAAAGACAAGCTAATGTTGTCACGTACACAGATGAATTGCAGAAGCGTGTAAATGAAGTTCAGGATAAGGCTGACACGCTTAACAGCAAGTGGGCCCAAAACGTGGATTCAACGAAGTTGGTGCGAGGCCAGGTATACCGCTTGTTAAATAATACATTAGTAGATGGACAGAATAATGATTACGTTTATCATTATTTAGCAAACCCTCTTCAAGTAAGCGGTGAAGTGCCGGCTGAAAAAGTAAAAGAGGTTCCACCGGTTGTCATTTTGGTTATTATCTTAATCAGCAGCCTACTAATTGGCTATTTCAGCCAATACTACCGACATGCACCTATGCTTGTAAAAGGTACGCTCTTTGGATTATTGAATTTGATTGTAGGGTTAATGGTAAGTATCTTTAGCCTTAATATTTATTCGTTATCGGGAGACCGGGCAATGGAATGGTCAATCTTTACGATCGTCTTATTGCTTGCTTCATCTACACTTGTACGTATTGCTTTCTTATTAGGAAGCTTCGCTGGATGGGTGACGACAGTAGGGTTGATTTTATTTTATATTACCCCGCTTCTTAACTTATCTATGCCAAACTTTAATTACGAAGATCCAGTATCTAAAGTGTACATGTCCATTCAATATGATACGCAGTCTCTGTTTGGACAGGCGCTTATTGTATTACTGGGAATGACTGCCGTTTTAAGTGTTCTGCCATCTATTATTCGTGCTTTAAAGACGACTAAAGAGGTTGAAAATGATGAAACCTATAGTGCTTAGTAAGAAGATTGGAAGTGTTGTTCTTATTTTTTCACTTTTTTGTTTCCCTATAGCAGCAGCGGCTGAAGCTGATGATGGAAACGTTGAAGAGATTAAACCAAATGTATATAAAGATGATCCCATTAACTTAGACCCCGAATCTTTGCTAGAAAATAAAAAAGAAGTAGGAAATATTCCGGAGGAAATAAAGGATCTTACATTTGAAAAAGAGGAAGATGCAGAGAAAGAGAGTTTAAAAGAAAGTCTTTTTGCGAACGCATCAGCTGAAGATAATACGATTTCTGCGAAAGCAAAAGAATATAACTTGTTTTCTTCTAAAAACACTTCCTACAAGAAAGATCGGACAGAACAAACGGCTTCTGAAAAGTCATCAGATCTACAATGGTTTTATTTATTATTGATTGGTGTGGGGGTTGTTGTATTATTTGTGGTTTTAATACCGCGCATTAGCCCTCAGCCTTCTGTGAAAAAATGAAAAAACCTCGCTGTTAATCAACAGCGAGGTTTTTGCGTATAGACGTAAATTTACAGGCGGCGGAAGCCTTCTTCAAACAAATAATCTTCTGCTTCTTCGTAAGATAAAAATGCTGCCTCTAAATTCAAGCCAGAATAAATATTCCACAGGTCATCTTCATGAACAAGTAAAAGCGTTGCATTGTCTGGGCCGTTCCAGCGCTGTTCATTTCCATTCCCTACAATAGCTTCTTCTCTAGCTGTATCAGGAAGGGTAGACAAAGATTCAATAGAAGCTTCAATAATTGATCGAAGATCTTCTTCAGTGTAATCACGGATATTCACAAGACCTTTGTCATTTGTTTCATATCCTTTTAAAAAACCTGCATATACAAATCCATTTCCGTTAGGATGCAGATGATGCACAACAACCGTTTTATCGTACACGCTTTCTTCATAATGAAAATTCACGCGTCCTAAAGATACATCTTTTCGATGCAGCTCTGGAAACGATGAAATAATAGCTAATTTTTCGTCAAAACTAAGCATAGACAATCCTCATTTCTATTTAAATCATTTCATTTTCTGAAATGGTATAAGCTCTTTTACGATTCGGTTGATTATACCATATATAAAGAAAGACACATAATGCTTTTTCCAGTGTGGACTTTTAAAAATATAACCCTTCGCATAAAGCAGCCGCCACTGCAAAGAAGAACACATCTTTTTCACTATAAAACTTAACAAAAAACAGGCAGGGAATTCACAGTGAAAAAATAATATAAAGAGGTGGAAGGAAACGAGTTTTTAAACCTATCATAAGGAGGAATAAAAAAGTGAGATTACATGCTCTGTGTAAAAAAACATGGGTAATGTCCCTGCTTGTTTTTGCTCTTGTAGTGAGCTTAACTCCTGTTAGTCAAGCAGCGGCATCTTTATCTGTGTCACAAGCTCTTGAAAATCAAAACAATAGTGTACAAGCTGTTAAAGGATATGTAGTAGGTCAACCTACAGGCACATCTACAGTTATTACGAGCAATTACCCAAACGATTATGCACTTGCTCTCGCTGACAGTGCAAATGAAACCAACACAGACAAGATGGTATACGTTCAAATTCCTTCAAATTTGCGAAGTACATTTGGACTTCAAAGTCGCTCGGAGTTAAAAGGGAAAAGTCTTACTGTTACGGGCACACTCACCCCTTACTTTTCACACCCAGGAATAAAATCAGTTACTTCTATCAGTACAGAAACAGGAGGAACTGATCCGACTCCAGATCCCACAGAGCCAACTGTTCCAGTAGAAGACTATTATCGTACCGCAGCTGGAAAAACAGGAAACACCTTAAAAACAGAGCTTCATAACATTATTGACCATCACACAGAACTTTCGTATTCAGCTGTATGGGAAGCTTTAAAGAAAACGGATGAAGATCCAGCTAACGCAAATAACGTTATTTTGCTCTATACGGGGCGTTCACAGAGTAAGAGTACAAATGGAGGCGGAGTGGACGATTGGAATCGTGAGCACGTCTGGGCAAAGTCTCACGGGGATTTTGGAACAGCTATGGGTCCTGGAACAGATCTTCATCATTTACGTCCAACCGATGTGTCTGTAAATGGTACGAGAGGAAACTTAGATTTTGATAACGGAGGGACGGAACATAGCGAGGCACTCGGAAATTATTTTGACAGTGATTCATGGGAACCTCGAGATGAAGTAAAAGGTGATGTGGCTCGTATGTTGTTTTATATGGCCGTACGCTATGAAGGCGATGTAAGTGATGAGCCTGACTTAGAACTTAATGACACAGTGAATAATGGCACTGCTCCTTATCATGGGAAATTATCTGTGCTTCTTCAATGGAACGCCGAAGATCCAGTAGATGATCGAGAACGACGCAGAAATGATATTATTTATTCAGACTATCAGCATAACCGCAATCCGTTTATTGACCATCCTGAATGGGTGAATGAGATTTGGAACTAATGTAGGAGGCGTCCTGGCGGGGCGTCTTTTTTTATAAAAGAAAAAGGAAAAAACTAAAATCCGCCGAATACCTATAGGTGATTTTGAAAAAATGGAGGGAAGCTATGAAACAGCTATGTAAAAAAGGATTGGCTTTTATTTTGGTACTCATTTTTGTTAACGCTTTCATTTTGAACCCACTTAATGGAGCGGCTGCCGTAGATGGAAAATCAATGAATCCTGGTTACAAAACCTACTTAATGGCGCCTTTAAAAAAGGTAACAGACTATACAACATGGGAAGCGTTTGAGAACGATTTACGCAAAGCGAAACAAAATGGATTTTATGCGGTGACAGTAGACTTCTGGTGGGGAGATATGGAGAAGAACGGCGATCAGCAGTTTGATTTTTCCTATGCTCAGCGCTTTGCTCAAGCTGCTCGTAATGCAGGTATAAAGATCGTTCCTATTATTTCTACTCATCAGTGCGGCGGTAATGTTGGAGATGATTGTAACGTTCCGCTTCCGTCTTGGGTATGGAACTTAAAAAGTGATGACAGCCTTTACTTTAAATCTGAAACAGGTACGACAAATAAAGAAACGCTAAGCCCGCTTGCAACTGACGTTATTTCGAAGCAATACGGAGAGCTCTATACGGCATTTGCGCAAGCGTTAGCACCTTATAAAGACGTGATTGCTAAAATCTATTTATCCGGAGGCCCTGCAGGTGAAATTCGTTATCCGTCCTATACAGCAGCAGACGGAACCGGCTATCCGTCTAGAGGAAAATTTCAAGTGTATACGAACTTCGCCAAAAGCAAGTTTCAATCATATGCTTTGACTAAATACGGTTCACTCGCCGGCGTCAATCAGGCATGGGGAACGAATTTAACCTCTGCATCGCAAATTTTACCGCCATCAGATGGCTATCAGTTCTTAAAAGATGGTTATTCAACAGCTTATGGAAAAGATTTCTTAGCATGGTATCAAGGAGCTTTGGAAGATCACACAAAACGTATTGGACAGTTAGCTCATCAGGCTTTTGATGCCACCTTTAACGTACCAATCGGTGCAAAAGTGGCGGGAATTCATTGGCAGTATAATAATCCGACGATTCCTCATGCTGCAGAAAAACCTGCTGGATATAATGATTACAATGCGCTTTTAGACGCTTTTAAAACAGCTAAATTAGATATAACGTTTACGTGCTTAGAAATGACGGACAGCGGAAGTTATCCCGAATATTCTATGCCAAAGACGCTTGTACGCCAAGTAGCAGGTATTGCGAATGCAAAAGGAATTGTTTTAAACGGGGAAAATGCTCTAACTATAGGCAGTGAAGATCAATATAAAAAAGCAGCTGAAATGGCCTTTAACTATAATTTTGCAGGATTTACTTTGCTTCGTTTCTACGATGTGATTAACAATGATACGCTGATGGGGCAATTTAAAAATACGCTGGGCGTTACACCAGTTGCGCAAACGGTTGTAGTAAAAAATGCGCCAACTGCGGTAGGAGAAACGGTTTATATTGTTGGAGACAGAGCTGAGCTAGGTCAGTGGGATACGTCCCTTTATCCAATTAAATTAACATATAATTCATCTACAGCCGATTGGAGAGGCACCGTCTATTTTCCTGCGAGTCAAAATGTTCAATTTAAAGCAATTGTGAAGAGAGCTGATGGCTCGTTAAAAGCATGGCAGCCTTCGCAGCAATATTGGAGCGTGCCGTCAACAACAGCAACTTATACAGATAATTGGTAAACAAAGCCGCATAGCAAACGCTATGCGGCTTTGTTTCGAACATAAGAATTATTTCCAGTTCGCTTGAATAAACTCATCTCGACCAGACTTAGCGCGGTCTTCTTTATAATGCTTTGGATTTTTCTTGTGGAAATCTTGGTGATACTCTTCCGCTTCATAAAACGCAGAGGCAGGAAGGATGCTTGTCACGATTGGTTTTTTAAAACGTCCGCTTTTTGCGACCTCTAGCTTTGTCTCTTCAGCTTCCTGCTTTTGGCTATCGTTATGGTAAAAAATTGCTGTTCGATACTGCGAGCCTCGATCTTGGAATTGACCTCCATCATCTGTTGGATCAATTTGCGGCCAATAAAGATCTAACAAACGTTTATACGGAAACACTTCAGGGTCAAATGTGATTTGAACCACTTCGTAATAACCGCTTGTGCCAGATTTTACTTGCTCATAGGTAGGGTTATCCACAGTTCCCCCCATATATCCTGATACAATGCCGTGAATACCTTCTAGCTCTTCAAATGGTGTAACCATACACCAGAAACATCCACCTGCAAATGTAGCTTTTTCCATACGTAATCCCTCACTTAATCCGTTGTTATGAAGGGTATTATAACAAATTTATATTGAAACAGCTAGAAAAGGGTTTGTAGGTTGTGTAAAAGCTGTGGATAAAGATAAATATCCACAGCTTTTACACAATAAACTCGGCTATGTTGAAGATTGAAAAATGCAGGAGAGAAGAAAGAAAAAATGATAGAATAGATGAGGTGTATATATCGATGTAGCAGAGATTAGGCGGCAGAAGCAGGATCTATGCGGCATCTAGATAAATAAAGTTAGTACGTTAGTAACAAGAGGTAAGAAACAGCATATTCGCGCTGTTAAATAAATATACAAAGATAATAGGAGAGTTGAATATGTTACAAGATAATCTCATCCTAGAGCACTATGGATTAAATGAATTAAATTTTGATACGATCAAAAGCTACCGGGATCGATTTGCTGAAGTAAAACCAGCTCATCCTTGGAATGCGCTTGAAACAAAAGAGTTTTTATACAAAGTAGGAGCATGGGGAAAGGTAAGAGATACCCATAAAGAAGGAGTTACGCTCGCAGGCCTGCTTTTATTCAGTGAAGAACGGATTATCACAGAAGTTTTACCACAATACTTTTTAGAATACCGGGAAAGTAAAGGGAATGAAGAATGGACAGAGCGTTTTACCTCTCAAGACGGGACGTGGTCAGGAAATATTTTCGATTTTTATTTCCATATTCATGAAATTGTTCGCACTAGCGAACCCCAGTCGTCAATCGCTTCCTCTTTAACAGAAGTTTTAATCAATATGCTTATTCATGCAGATTATAATGGCGAGGGCGGCGTTATTTTAGAAAAGCAACCTTCTCATTACGTTTTTTCTAATCCAGGTCTTTTGTTAGTACCTACAGATTCAGTTTTTAGTAAAACCGTTATTCAGCTTCGAAACCCGAATATCGTTAAGCTATTCAGTTTACTAGGGCTATGTGAACGTTCGGGCTCTGGCTTGAAAAAAGTGAAGCAAAACTGGAGCTTGCATCATTATAAAAAGCCTTCTGTTGATCAAGATGTTTCTATGCATCGTACGGTAGTCACGTTATCTCTGTCCACTCAAGAAAGACAGATTAGTTCTTCTGAAAAAGACACTTATCATACGTCTGTAACTGATTTGGGAAATAATTTTAAAAGTGTCGAAAAATATCAAGACATACCTGAAAACAATGTCGAAAATAACTCCTATAATAAAAATAAAGACTCTTATAATAAAGATTTATTAGAGGAGTTAAACTCATGTAATAACGACAATAACTCCTATAATAAAGAAGAAAACTACTATAATAGTGAACTTAACTCATATAATAAAGATGATTACTCCTATAATATTTATCAAAGCTCCTATAATAAAGAATCGGAAGATGGTTCTTCTAATTCAGTGAATGGTGAGGATATTGATACGAAGCTATGGGATATTGCAGCGCTGGCTCGTGAAAAAAAACGGCTTTCGCCTAATCAGATGGAGCATATTATTCTTGAATTATGCAAAGAAAAACCGCTCATGCTTAAAGAGTTTGCTTATTTACTAGAAAGAACGCCGGATGGAGTACGTAATAATTATTTAACAAAGCTATTACGAAAAGGACAATTACAGTTGAAATATCCAAATCAGCCAAACCATCCAAAGCAGGCATATTTATTCCATAAGAAAGATACAGGGAAGTAAATCAAGCAACCGCTAGAACAAATAAAGATTAGGCTGAAAAAATTGATAAGGGAGAGTTTGCTGAAAGCTACAGATCTAAGGGAGAAATTCACCATAAAGTTGCCAAGCTGCCAGACTCTCTTTATATGAGTTCTGGCTCGTATAAAGGAGGAAATAGAGTGTGAAAAGCAAGTGCGTTCTTATTTTTCTGGTGGTTGTATGGCTGTTTAATATGGGGAAAGGAACAGGATGTGGATCAAAGGTGAATGCAGAGATGAATATACCGCTGTCGACGTGGGTGTGGGATACAAAGAAATGGATGTTGGACCAAGAAGCTATCCGTGAAAAACTTAAAGAAAAAAAGGTGACAAAGGTTTATTTACAAATTGACGCTCATCTTTCACCTTCTGTATATAGGCATTTTATCCAACAAGCGCAAGTCCAGGGTATAGATGTCTACGCACTTGACGGCGCTCCTTCTTGGATAGGGCCTTCTGGTATAGAAGAGCAAGACGCATTTTTTAATTGGATAACAGCTTACCAAGCAGAAGCGGAAGAACAACAGCAATTTTCAGGGGTTCATTTAGATATAGAGCCGTATTTGTATAAAAGCTGGAAAAATAATCGAGCGAAAAGTATTCTGCAGTATCAATATGTTATTTCTCAAGCTGCAGTACAGTCTCGTCAGTTACACTTGCCGCTTGCTGTAGATATACCGTTTTGGTTTGACGAAGTTCCATTCAAAAATAGCAACGGTTCCGGTTCGCTGGGGCATTGGATTATTCAGTACGCTGATGAAGTCACAATTATGTCGTACCGAAACCATGCAGATAAAGAAGACGGTATTGCTGACATAACGCAAAATGAACGCAAGTGGGGACGTGTACTATCCACTCCGATTGAAATAGGGGTAGAAACGATGGCTTCAGATGAAGGGGAATACATTTCTTTTTCTGCTAAAGGAGAAGAAAAGATGATGCAAGAGCTGGGTAAGTTGCTTACGAAGTGTCAAGCTAAAAACCCTCCAAGCAGTATAGCTGTTCATCATTTTGATAGCTGGCTACAGATGAAACCATGACAACGAAAAGACCGCTGCATCACTGCAGCGGTCTTTTTGGGTTTAGGGAGTATAGATACAATATAGCCATTTTATTAAAGGACTATACATAAAAAAAGTAACCATTTAAAAAATGGCTACTCACACAAAGGGGGGGAACTTAATCTTATCATTCCCACTTTTTCTAAAAGATATGCCTCTTTTAACCCGTTTTTTTAAAATAATTTAGTCGTCCAAGATTCGCAGTTCCACACGTCTGTGACTACATCTTGATAAAATTCAGGTTCGTGACAAATAATTAAGATACTTCCTTTGTATTCTTTTAAAGCTCGTTTTAATTCATCTTTCGCATCTACATCCAAGTGGTTTGTAGGCTCATCCAGTACAAGAATGTTGGTTTCATTGTTAATCAGCTTACATAGACGGACTTTTGCTTTTTCTCCACCGCTTAGAACTTCTACTTTACTTTCAATATGTTTGGTTGTTAAGCCGCATTTAGCTAACGCTGCACGAATTTCATATTGGGTAAAGTGAGGAAACTCGTTCCATGCTTCTTCAATACACGTATTGTAGTTAGCTGATTTAACTTCTTGTTCGAAATAGCCAATATGCTGGTAATCGCCTTTTTCTACAGAGCCTGAAATCGGTTTGATTTCTCCTAGAATACTTTTTAAAAGAGTTGTTTTCCCGATTCCATTTGCTCCTACAAGGGCAATCTTTTGACCTCGCTCCATTTTTAGATTCAGTGGCTTAGAAAGCGGCTCTTCGTATCCAATGACTAAATCAGATGTTTCAAAAATTAATTTGCTTGAAGTACGAGCACTCTTAAAGTTAAACTCTGGTTTTGGACGCTCTTGAGCTAGTTCAATTACTTCCATTTTATCCAGCTTTTTTTGACGGGACATGGCCATATTTCGTGTCGACACGCGCGCTTTGTTTCTCGCTACGAAATCTTTTAAATCTGCCATTTCTTGCTGTTGTTTTTTATAAGCTGCTTCAAGCTGCTGTTTTTTCATCTCATATACTTTCATAAAATCGTCGTAGTCTCCTACATAGCGATTTAACTCTTGGTTTTCCATATGATAAATTAAATTGATCACGCTATTTAAAAATGGAAGATCGTGAGAAATTAAAATAAAGGCATTTTCATATTCTTGCAAGTAGCGTCGTAGCCACTCAATATGCTGTTCATCCAAGTAGTTTGTAGGCTCATCAAGTAAAAGAATTTCTGGTTTTTCAAGCAATAGTTTGGCTAGCAATACTTTTGTACGCTGTCCGCCACTTAAATCCTGTACGTCACGATCTAAGCCGATATCTTCTAATCCTAATCCGCGTGCAATTTCTTCGACTTTTGCATCGATAACGTAAAAGTCATTGTTTGTTAAGAGGTCTTGAAGCGTACCGACTTCTTCTAATAGTTTTTCGAGTTCTTCTGGTGATACATCCGCCATTTTCTCATAGAGGCCATTCATTTGAGCTTCTAAATCAAATAAATATTGAAAAGCACTTTTTAGTACATCACGAATAGAAAGGCCGCGCTCTAATGCCGTGTGCTGATCTAAATAGCCAACGCGCACTTTTTTAGACCATTCTACTTTTCCCGCATCCGGTTCTAGCTTGCCTGTAATGATGTTCATAAATGTTGATTTACCTTCGCCGTTTGCTCCAATCAAGCCGACGTGTTCACCTTTTAACAATCGAAATGATACATCGTTAAAAATCGCACGGTCACCAAAACCATGGCTTAGATTTTTTACGTTTAATACACTCATGCTGACACACCTTTTCTTTTAAAATATCTATCGTACGTTTCGTTATAAACAAATTGATTCATAACGATTATAGCGAACTTATATACATAAATCCATATGAGTTTTCCAGCCTTGAAAGTCATATAAAATTCACTCGCGTCTTCCTTTCACTTGATTCATACTATATATATCAATGTAGAAAATCCTTCATGACGACGGGACGGTTATATCGAATCATTCAAATAGAGTATATAGAAGAATAAAAAGGCAGGAGGAAAAGAAATGAACATTTATACGATACTAGTGGCAGGAAGAATGCATAAGGAGCTGGAGGAGATAATCAAACAAAAGCAGCTGTCTCAGACGTTTCGATTTATGGAAGAGCAAGACGTTACAATGGAAGATTTAAACTGGGCTGACGCGCTTTTATCCTTCGGTCCAACGAATTACTTTAAAGACCATAGCTTCAAATGGATTCATTCTCTCGGTGCAGGAGTTGATCGGTTCTTAGAAAGTGCGGATTGGAAAAAGAGCGTGATGTTAACACGTACGGTTTGTTCATTTGGTCAGCGGATCAGTGAATATTGTCTTAGCTATATGCTAGCTGAACTTCAACACCACGCACAGTTTCAGCATCAGCAAAAACAAAAGCGGTGGAAAGCGGTAGAGCCTCAGCAGCTTTCTGCTCAAACGGTCATCATTTATGGAACAGGTGAAATCGGCGGACGTCTTGCAACCGTTTTAAAATCTTTTGGTGTACGAGTGATAGGAGTATCTAAAAGTGGAAATGAAAAGCCGTCATTTGATCAAGTAGTCTCGATTTCAAATGAGAGAGACTTGCTAAAAGAAGCTGATTGGATTATTAGTACAATGCCGCTAACGAATGAAACAAAAAGCTACTTTGACCAAAAATGGATGAATTTAGTTGAGAATGCATACTTTATAAATGTTGGACGAGGTGCAACTGTAGATGAAAATGCGTTAGTAGGGGCTATTGAGCAAAAGCGTATTCGAAAAGCATACATAGACGTATTTGAACGTGAGCCGTTAACGAAAGAATCTTTTTGGTGGAATCATTCACATATCATCATAACACCTCATATTTCGGCGGTGACTACGCCTGCAGAAGCCGTAGAGTGCTTTGTTGAAACGCTGCAAAAAGTTGAGCAAGGCGAATTGCCTTCTAACTTGGTTAATATTGAAAGAGGTTATTAAAGCATTATGATGCGCGTTTCCGCTATGAGGATGGTATACTGAAACTTGCTTTTCTTGGACGAAAAGAATGAAATCTGTTCTTCTAGGGGGGAACAAACGTTGAAGCAAGAAGAATTATTTGAACAAGCACGTATATTTATAGAGACGTGTTACGCTGAACTTGAAAAAAGCGAAGCGGACAAAAACAGGCGATTAAAAGAAATTCATCAGCAAATTATGTCACTCGGACATTATGATCATACATTTGAAGAGTTAGAGCACGGAGCTCGCATGGCTTGGAGAAACAGCAATAAATGTATCGGACGACTATTTTGGCAATCGCTCAATGTATTTGATAAGCGAGAGGTGAGCACAGTTGAAGAGGTAAGAGACGCTCTTTTTCACCATATTGAATATGCAACAAATGACGGGAAAATCCGGCCTACTATTACGGTGTTTAAACCGAAAACGCAAGCAAAAGAACCGATTAGAATCTGGAATCATCAGCTAATCCGCTATGCTGGGTACGAGACGGAATATGGCGTGATAGGAGATCCTGATTCTGTTGCGTTCACGGAAGTTTGCCAAAAGCTGGGGTGGGAAGGTGAGAAAACTCACTTCGATGTTCTTCCTCTGGTCCTGCAAGTTAATGAAGCGTCACCTCGATGGTTTGAGATTCCAAAACATTTAGTGACAGAAGTAGCTATTACGCATCCAGAACTTCCTGAATTTGAAGACTTACAGTTAAAATGGTACGCTGTCCCGATGATTTCAGATATGAAGCTAGAAATTGGAGGGATTGATTACGTCGCAGCACCATTTAATGGATGGTACATGGGGACTGAAATTGGTGCCCGAAATTTGGCGGATACGTATCGCTATAATCAACTTCCAAAAATAGCTTCTATGATGGGATTGAATATGGATTACAACGCGACGCTTTGGAAGGACAAAGCTCTTATTGAATTAAACGTTGCGGTGCTTTCTTCTTTTAAACGAGAAGGTGTTAGCATTGTAGATCATCATACGGCTGCTCAGCAATTTCACTTGTTTGAAGAAAGAGAACAAAAAAATGGCCGGGAAGTGACTGGGAACTGGACATGGTTAATCCCACCGGTTTCACCAGCTACCACACATATTTTTCATAAGCCTTATAAAAATAAAGTATTATCACCAAATTATTTTTATCAAGACGCAGCTTATTAAATGAACAAAAAAGAGAGTACAAATTTGTACTCTCTTATTACACGTTAATTAATTTTTGTGTTTATCAAGCAAGTTAGCAAGTACATATGTTTTGTACTTTTCCACTTTGCGGCCTTCATGGTTGCGAACTCCTCGTTTTTTAAGTTCCTCAACATACCAACCTTTGCTTCCTACGTGCATACTCAAACACCCTTTCGTCATTTTTTTAGGATGAACAGAATGAGGTTCATTGTCTGCTCGAATGGAGACATCTTGTCTTTCCAATACGTGCCTCATTGTAACATCTTTTATTTTATGATGAAAGGGAAAAAGGTCGAAAAAACGAGAATGATTTCAGAGAAATTTTAGTTTGCTCATTCCTCGTTTTTTTGAGATAGAAGGAGGAGGTTTAATTCGTCTTTATTTTGGATTAGATCTTCTAATGTATACTGATCTAACACTTTAATGAAGGCTTGCATGGCTTCATGCAAAACACTTTTTAACTTGCAGACGGGGCTAATAATGCAGAAGTTTCCTTCACGGTCAAAACATTCAACAATATGAAAATCTTCTTCAGTTTGACGTACCACTTTGCCAATATTAATGTCTTTTGGAAGCTGAGCTAAACGAATACCGCCGTTTCGTCCTCGGATCGTTTCAATTAAGCCAAGTTTTCCAAGTTCGTGAATGATTTTCATAAGATGGTTCTTTGAAATATTATACGCTTCAGCAATTTCTTTTATATTGCTTAGTTTATTATTATCGCGAACGCCTAAATATAATAAAACTCGCAGTGAGTAATCTGTATATTGTGTGAGCCTCATCTTTTTACCTCTTCTCTTATCAGCAGCTGATATATCTATAATAGCATGTCTATATCTAAGAAATACAGAAAGAATGCTCACATTTTTGACAGGGTGAATTTGTGAACATTTCTTTAAATATGTATATAAAATATATCTTTTTAAGTAGGATATGAGTATTATAAAGATGTATTAAAAATATATCTTTTAAAAATGAATCTTTCGGAGGCGAAAGTTATGAAACAAACAACTATTTCTATTGTAAAAAGTACAGTTCCTGTTTTAGAAAAGCATGGTCAAGCAATCACAACTCGTTTTTATGAAATGCTTTTTGAACAGTATCCTTCTTTAAAAAATGTATTCAACCAAACAAATCAAAAAACAGGACGTCAGCAAATGGCGTTAGCTAATACAGTTTATGCCGCTGCGCAGTACATCGATCGGCTTGAAACGCTGCTTCCAGTTGTGAAGCAAATCGCCCATAAACATCGTAGTATCGGCGTGAAAGCAGAGCACTATCCAATTGTCGGCGAGTTCTTATTAAAGGCAATTAAAGATGTTTTAAAAGAAGCTGCGACCGATGAGATTATGGAAGCTTGGAAAGAAGCTTACGGTGCCATTGCAGACGTATTCATAAGTGTGGAGCAAGAGTTATATGAAGAAGCCGAAGAAAAAGGATGGAAAGATTATAAAAAATTAATGGTTCATAAAAAAGTAAAAGAAGCAGAAGACGTGTACTCGTTTTATTTAGTATCACCTGATCAAAAAGCGCTGCCTGCTTTTCTACCAGGTCAGTATGTGAGTGTACGAATTCCTGGTCAAGAGTATTTATCTATTCGCCAGTACAGCTTATCTGGCTATCCAAACCAGCCATACTATAAAATTACCGTAAAACGAGAAAAACAAATGGAAGACGGGGTTGTGTCAACTTATTTACATGATCAATTGAAAGAAGGAGACTTGCTTGAAGTCAGCGTTCCAGCAGGAGACTTTGTCTTAAAAGAAAATAATAAATCAGTATTTATCAGCGGAGGTGTAGGGATTACTCCAATGATGTCAATGCTTCATCAAGCATTGGAAAACAATCAAGAAGTAACATTTATTCACAGTGCTAAAAATGAGCAGTTTCATGCAATGAAACGAGAGCTTCAATCGTTGTCAGAGAAATATACGTTTGAACAACACGTTTTCTATAGTCAAGCGCAAACAGATCAGCATGATGAAAACATAACGTATGGTCGCTTAACTAAAAAAGAGCTAGCTAAATATGCCGGCGATAAACATGCATATTATTATGTTTGTGGATCTTCTTCATTTACGCAAATGGTGTTAGAAGGCCTAGATGAAATGGGTATTTCCCAAGAAAATATCATGTATGAATCGTTTGGCCCGAAAATGAGTATGACTCCTTCCGCATAAATGTATGGAAAAAGGGTAAAAAGCTAACAGTAGACAATACTGTTAGCTTTTTTTATGAAAGGGAGTTTAAAGATGACAAATAAGCAGTATGACATGGTGGGAATAGGAATAGGACCTTTTAACTTAGGCTTAGCGGCCCTTGCTGAGCCTCTTGATGAAATTGATGCAGTCTTCTTTGATAAAGAAGAGAAATTTGAATGGCATCCGGGCATGTTAATTGACGGCACGGACTTGCAGATTCCGTTTCTAGCAGACTTAGTTACATTTGCAGATCCAACAAGCCCCTATTCTTTTCTAAATTATATTCACAAGCAAAAGCGCTTGTATCCGTTCTTTTTCTTTAATCGTTTTGACATTCCGCGTCAAGAATACAACGAGTACGCGAAATGGGTAGCGGAGCAGCTATCTTCCTGCCACTTTTCTTCAAAAGTTGTGGACGTGATACCAAAAAATGAAGAAGAGTATTATGAAGTAAAGGTAGAAACACCTGAGGGAATTCAAACGGTAAATGCTAAACACGTTGTAATGGGAACAGGAAGCATTCCACTTGTGCCTCCGGCTTTTGAAGAAAAGCTAAATGAGCATATTTTACACAGCAGCGGCTATTTACATAAAAAAGAAGAGATTCAAAAAGGAAAGCATGTAACGATCGTTGGTTCAGGGCAAAGTGCTGCCGAGATTTTTCTGGATTTACTAGAAGAACAGACTGAACATCATTACCACCTTACATGGTTTACAAGATCCTCTAATTTTTTTCAGCTTGATCAATCCAAGCTTGCTCAAGAGTTATTTTCGCCAGACTATGTAGATTACTTTCATTCGCTGGCTTTTGAGGAACGTACAAGCACGGTAGAAGATTTAACCCCCCTACGTCACGGAATTGAATCTTCTACCTTAACGAAAATCTATGATTTACTCTATCATCGTTCACTTAAAGGAAGAGTACCCGTTACGATTCAAGCTTCGACTGAAGTAAGTGATATTCATAAAAAAGCAAATGGATATGAGCTGGAGTGCAAACAATTAAAGGCTGATCGCTCTTTTCAATACGAAGCGGATCGTTTGATATTATCCACGGGCTATAAGCCAAAGATTTCGCCGTTCATCGAACGAATAAAAGATGATATCGAATGGGAAGATGACAAGCGTTTCAACGTCACAAAAGATTACCGGCTTGTCTTTAAACAACCCCGTAACCACCACTTTTTTACGTTAACTAACATTGAACATTCACACGGATCTGGCGCAACAAATCTTGGTTTATCCGTTCAGCGTAATCAGCGTATTCTGAACGTAATTGCAGGTAGAGATGTGTATCCAGTTCCAGAAGAGACGACGTTTCAGACATTTAATTTGTTTTGAATGTCTGATTTATAAAAACCTACACTGTGTTTTTAGATTATTGTAGAAAAGTTTTTTACTCATAAACCATGTTTAAAAGAATAGTGTACGGGTATTTTATTTATAGAACATTAGTACACAAATCAATTAAGGAGTTGCTTAGAATGAGTAAGAAAATTGCAGTATTAGTAACAGATTTATTTGAAGATGTGGAATATACAGATCCAGCCAAAGCCTTTGAAGAAGAAGGCCATACGCTAACAAAAATCGATGTGAAAACAGGCGAAGTAACAGGTAAACAAGGCGAAACAACATTAACAATTGATAAAGCAATTGCCGATGTAAAACCAGAAGATTTTGACGCATTGTTTTTACCGGGAGGCTTCTCACCAGATATCTTGCGTGCGGACGATCAAGTCGTAGCTTTTACAAAATCATTTATGGATGAAGGCAAACCGGTGATGGCTATTTGTCACGGGCCACAGCTGCTAATCAATGCTGAAACATTAAAAGGACGTGACGTAACTGGTTTCAAATCAATTGCTGTTGATTTGAAAAATGCAGGCGCAAACTTCCATGATAAAGAAGTTGTGGTATGCGGTAATCAACTAGTTACAAGCCGTACACCAGATGATATGGAAGCATTCGTACGTGAATCAGTAAACATCTTAAAATAAGTAAATAATATTAGTAAAACTTTCTGTAAAAGGCGATAATAGGGTGGTTTACCACTCTGTTGTCGCCTTTTTTGTATGTAACGTTTTTGACGAGGAATTTACAGTTATATTACCGCGTTGGATGAAGCTGTTTTTCAAAGTATATGAAAACCTTTTACTATCAATAGCTGGAAGTCGCGTAATATAATCGAAATATTTTTTACATAAGTGTGAGTATAATTTTGGTAGCTTAAAAGACGTTGCGAGTTTCATAGTTTTCGTGCAACAATGAGGATGCATCACGAGGTTGGCTTGCTACAAGCTTAGATGCGTTGCGGTTTTACAAAAAACTTTATTATCACATAGGAGGATTTCAAACATGAAGAAAAGGTTTCGTATTGCCACTGTCGCAGGTGCCGTATCATTAGGATTACTAACAGCAGGACAAGCAAATGCAGCAGCTCCTGATTGCAACACTCCAAAACAAATTACCATTAAAGATGCTCAAGCAGCACAAAATATAAATGTAGACGAGCTATTAAAGAAATTTAACGCTCAAGGACAATCTGCTCAAGCAGCAGCTCCACAGCAAGAAACACAAGCACCAGATCAAGCTCAAGCAGCTCCACAGGAACAAGCAAAAGCACCAGAGCAAAGTGAGGAGGCAAAAACTCCTGAGCAAACACAGCAAAACACAAAAGCTCAACAATCAGAAAATACTGATAAAGCAGAACAAACAAAAGATGCTAGTCAATTTGAACAAAAAGTAGTAGATTTAGTAAACCAAGAACGTCAAAAACAAGGTTTAAAGCCTTTAACACTTAACAAAAAATTAAGTGACGTTGCGCGCACTAAATCAAAAGATATGATGGACAAAGGGTACTTTGACCACAATTCACCAACATATGGTTCACCATTTGATATGATGAAACAATTCGGCATTGAATATACAACTGCAGGTGAAAACATTGCAAAAGGTCAGCAATCTCCTGAAGATGTAATGAATGCTTGGATGAATAGTGACGGTCACCGCAAAAATATTCTAAACCCTGATTTCACTGAAATTGGTGTTGGATACGTAAAAGGTGATACTACGTACTGGACTCAACAATTTATCGGTAAGTAATACAAAAAGAGCAGGATATACCTGCTCTTTTTTGCGTTTTTAGCTGTCCAATTTGGGTATAGTAAAGTAAGAACACGTAAAGGAGTGCCTTAAATTGGGACGTATATTAAAAAAAATTCTAGTGGCTGTCTTTCCCATCCTTTTAAAAGAAGGATATCGTCATTATAAAAATCGTAAAACTCGAACTACGCCGTCTAAAGGGTATAAATAAAAAGGACTCAAAAGAGTCCTTTTTGTTTTATGCTTGAACGGGGATATGCTTGAATTCTTTTACGTTAAATAATCCTTTGTCGGTTAATTTTAGACATGGGATAACGGGCAAGCTTAAGAAAGATAACGTCAGCAGCGGGTTGAATTTCTGTGAAATATCAAGCTCATGAAGAGCCCCGTGAAGCTGCTTAAGTAAGCTATTTACTTCATTGTAAGGGTGAGGTGACATTAACCCTCCGATGGAAAGAGGGAGGGAACCAATCACTTCATTATCTTTTACAATAACAATACCTCCGCCGATTTCTTCAATTGCCGCAATTGCTTTTGCTAAATCCTCATCATTTGTTCCTACGGCTACGATATTATGTGAATCGTGAGCAATCGTAGTAGCGATCGCTCCGTCTTTTAACTGAAAGCCTTTTACGATCCCAAGACCAATATTCCCTGTTAAATGATGGCGCTCAACAACAGCCATTTTCAGCTGATCGTTTTCTACAGAAGGCTGAAATTCGTTTTGCTTCACGTGAACTTCTTCTACAATATGATTTGTAAGCAGGCTGTTTGGATTAATTTCAATAATATTAGCCCGATTGTGCTGAAGTGGTATCGTAAGTTTGTTAATAGAAAACTCTTTCAAATGAACAGAATTCATTAGTTCTGTTGGCAGATCAATTTGTTCTTCTTGCACAGACAGCATCTCTCCATTTTCAGCAATGAGCTCTCCGTTTTGATAAACATGTGCTGCAGATATATCGGTTAAGTCGTCCAACAGAATAAAATCAGCTTTGTAACCAGGAGCAACCGCACCTCTATCTTTTAACCCGTAGCATTCAGCGGCATTTAATGAAGCCATTTGAATCGCAATTAACGGATCCAGCCCGAGTTCAATAGCAAAACGAACATTGTAATCAATAGAGCCTTCCGTTAATAAATCATCTAGATGTTTGTCATCGGTACAGAATAAAAATCTGCGCGCGTTGCGTTCATTTACAGCAGGTAACAATTGTTTCAAATCTTTAGCAACAGAACCTTGGCGGATTAGAACATACATCCCGCGCTGAATACGTTCAATTGCTTCTTCTGCTGTTACGCATTCATGATCTGTTGAAATATTAGCGGTACGATAAATGTTAACGCCCGTGGCATCTAGCCCTGAGCCGTGCCCATCAATTACGCCGTTTGCATCGTTAGCTGCTTGTAATTTATCGAGCATATCGTCATCTCCATCTCGAACAGCAGGGAAATCCATTACTTCTGCTAATCCAAGCACGCGAGAGTGAGAGAAAAATGGCGCTAAGTCAGCTGCTTTTAAGATGGCTCCAGAGCTTTCAAAAGGAGTTGCTGGCACGCTTGAAGGTAAGTTCACAAATACGTCTAAAGGAATGGAGTCCGAGTTTTGAAGCATAAACTCAATACCAGATTTCCCTGAAACATTCGCAATTTCATGAGGATCCGTTACGACAGTTGTGACGCCTCTAGGTACAAGAAGTTTTGAGAACTCTTTAGGTGTAACCATTGATGATTCAATGTGAACGTGTCCATCAATGAACGTAGGCGAAATGTATTTTCCTTTTGCATCAACGACGTTATTTCCATCGTATTGACCTATTCCAACAATCACTCCATCAGCAATCGCAATATCAGCTTCAATGATGGAAAGCGTAAAGACATCGATAATTTTCCCGTTTTTCACTACAAGATCTGCAGGTATTTTTTTATTGGCAACAGCAAGCTGTTTTTTTAATGTTGTTTTTGTATTTGACATGAATGTGACTCCTCTCATTGTATAACTGAATAACAATGAAGGACTATGTAAGGGAGAACATAAAGAAGAATAAAAATGCAGTATGAATGATGTTCAACCCTCGTAGTCCAACTATTTACGGTAGTTCGGTAGAAACTCTTGGACCCTATTTCCAAGACTATACGAGCTTTAGGTATTTCGATACATTCTATAGACAAATAATAAAAACGTCAATTCCTAATAAAAAAGAAAGATTTTTGGGAATATTTCATCTATGTGTATGTAAACGATTTAACTCTTATTTGCTCGCTAAAAGGTGCAGCATTCATGTATAGAAAAAAATGTAGAAAAAACCGTCAATGGCTATTAGTCATTGACGGAGATGTCATTAAGCTTGTTTACGCAGTGTACCTAATTCTTCCGCGATCGCTTGCATTTCACTTGGGCTAAAAGAATCTTTTCTCATTACCATATCGTATAAGTACTTTAAGTCTTCATACATTTCTTCGTCAAAAGCTTCGGCTTTAATTGCTCCGATATTTAGCATGCGCAATTTTTCACTAATGCTATCGACCATATGTTTAATATTCTCTGGAGATTTTACTGATAAATCCACTTTGTTCATCCTTCCAGTTGCGTTTTTTTTATTGTAACATGTTTTTATCGTGTGAACACTTTTATGTCAGGTTCTTATCCACAGAAGAGTGGAAACGATATAAATAAAAGAAAACTATTTTTTAGTTTAAAAATGATTGTATATAATGTTTGTAATAAGGGAAAGGAGTCGAGACTATGATTAACGTATTATTCGTTTGTTTGGGAAATATTTGTCGTTCACCCATGGCAGAAGCGGTCTTTAAAGATATGGTGAAGAAAAAAGGGCTACAAGGACAAATTCACGTAGATTCTGCAGGCACAGGAGGCTGGCACAAAGGAAATCCTCCTCATGAAGGGACACAATCTATTTTAACGAAAAACAACATTGATTTTAAAGGGCAAACAGCAAGACAAGTGATTCAAGAGGATGTAGCTAAATTTCATTATATTATTGGAATGGATGTCGAAAATGTAGGAAATCTGAGAAGAATGGCTGGACATACTAAAACAGGTTATATTGCAAGACTTTTGGATTTTGTGCCTGGTTTACATATTGAAGATGTGCCTGATCCTTATTTCACGGGAAATTTTGACGAAGTATATGACTTAGTTCAAGGAGGATGCAAGGCGCTTTTAGACGAAATTATAGAGAAGCATTTCTCGGAATAAGTGATACTAAAAAAATAAAAAGCGGAGGAGAAACGACAAATGGGTAAACGAAATAAGCTAGTAGAAGGTATGGTCATTGGAGCAATTATAGGAGGAGCTGTTTCTTTATTTGATAAAGAAACCAGAAGTTCCGTTATTCAAGGAAGTAAAAAATTGAAAGACAAAACAACAACTCTTATTCAGCATCCTGAACTTGTAACGGATACTGTGAAAGAGAAATATGAAACGATCCGTACGACCATTGAGCAAGTTTCTGAAGATGTATCATTTGTAGCAGGAAAAGTAGAAAAGTTAAAAGAAACAACGCCTCAGGTGATGGAAATTGTAAACGATACAAAAGAAGCATTTGTGGAGAAGTATGGTGATGAACAAAAATAAATAAGGAGGCACATATGGCTGGAATATACATAAATAACATCGTAAGGTTTGGCAAAGAACTGATGGGCCGCATTCATCGAGATGAGCTGCCCAGCTTATCAGCTGAATTGGCTTATTATTTGCTGCTCTCGCTATTTCCTTTTTTAATTTTCTTAATTACGCTGATTGGATTTTTGCCATTGGAATCAACAGATCTGCTTGATTTGGTCGAAAATGTAGCGCCACAGCAAACGCTGCACATGATTGAAAGCAACGTTTCTCATATCATTGGTTCTCATAATGAAAAACTATTGTCCTTTGGTATCATTGCCACGATGTGGTCTGCTTCAAATGGAATTAATGCGATCGTAAGGGCATTTAACCGAGCGTATCACGTACAAGAAAATCGGCCGTTTTTAGTGGCGAGAGGCATGGCAGTTCTCCTTACTTTTGCGATGATATTTGTTATTATTGTAGCGCTTTTACTTCCTGTTTTTGGTCATATGATTGGTCTTTATTTATCGTCTACGTTTGGATTTTCAGAAACTTTTCTCGCTTTATGGTCTGCTTCCCGCTGGATTATCAGCGGTCTCATTTTGTTTACTGTTTTTACGGGGTTGTATTACTTTGCTCCTAATAAAAAGCTGCTGATTCGAAATGTTGTAAAAGGAGCGGCTTTTGCTACGGTCGGCTGGACAGTGGTATCGATGCTATTTGCGTATTACGTCAATCATTTCAATAACTATACAGCTACATATGGAAGCTTGGGCGGAATTATTATTTTGCTTATTTGGCTGTACCTATCGGGGATGATTATCGTTATTGGAGGAGAAATTAACGCTATTTTCTACGACCGCCGAGTCAAATCTTCATAGTCACAAATTGGGATGAAATCATTCGCAAGATATGAGCATACTAACAAAGTGAAAGGGAGGTTTTACATCATGACAAAGCATACGAAAAAAGACGGAAGCAATACAAAACAAAATAAAAAGAGTCAGCCAAAGCATAAAACAAGCAACAGCCAAAATGGACAAAACGGTTACCATTAAGGCATTGATTTCCATAATAAAAAGCCTAACAAATACGTTAGGCTTTTTTTCGTTAAGATTTTAGCAAGCGAAGGCCGTTTAAGATAACTAAAATGGTGCTGCCTTCGTGACCTATAACACCAAATGGCATATCAAGCACTTGGAAAAAATTCGAACAAATTAATAAAAAGATGACGGCAATAGAAAAAATAACGTTTTGCTTCACAATTGAGTTCATTCGTCTGGAAAGAGCTACTGCATCCGAAATTTTTGATAAATCATTTTTCATTAAAACAATATCTGCCGTTTCCAGTGCCACATCGGTTCCTTCTCCCATGGCTACTCCAACGTTAGCAGTAGCGAGAGCAGGTGCATCGTTAATCCCATCTCCGACCATTGAAACGGTAGGGAATTTTTCTTTTAACGCTTTAATTTTATCTACTTTCGCTTCAGGCAAACATTCTGCAATGTATTCATCGACGGCACATTCTTTTGAAATGGCCTCGGCTGTTTTTTCGCTGTCTCCTGTAATCATGACGGTATGAATACCCTGCTCTTTCAGAGATTTAACAGCTTCTACAGCTTCTGTTCGTACAACGTCTTTTAGCGCAAGCAATCCCACAATACCATGCTGGTCTTTTGCGTACACAATCGTTTTTCCTTCACTGGCAAGCGTAGATGAAATCCCATTTTCAAATTCAGCTGCTTCTTCTTTACCTACAAAATCTGCTTTTCCTATCTTCCACGTATCTCCTTGAAGAGACCCAATCACACCGTATCCGGGAACGTCTTCAAGTGAATCTGGCTGAACGAGCGTCAATTCCTGCTTGTTTTTCACAAAGTCAACAATGGATTGAGCAAGCGGATGATTAGACTGACGTTCAATTGATGCTATTTTAATAAGAAATTCCTGTTCGTTTATATCAGAACGTACAATAACATTTGTCACTTCTGGCTTTCCTTTTGTTAACGTGCCTGTTTTGTCAAAAGCAATTGCGCTTAAATGGCTTAACCTTTCCAAATGCACGCCGCCTTTGAACAAAATTCCTTTTTTTGCTCCGTTTGAAATAGCAGACAGCGAAGCAGGGGTGATAGATGCAACTAGGGCGCAAGGAGACGCTACAACTAAGAGAATCATTGCTCGGTAAAATGTCTCGGTCCAGCTCCATCCAAGCACATAGTGGGGGAGAAACAGCATAACTGCCACAACCGATAGAACAATTTTTACGTAGGTGCCTTCAAATCGTTCGATAAACAATTGAGAAGGAGACTTTTCACTTTGAGCCGTTTGAACAAGTTGAATGATCTTTTGAAACAGCGTCTCAGCACTTGGCTTTGTCATTTTAATGGTAATGGCGCCTTTCACATTCACCGTGCCCGCGAATACTTCATCGTCGAGCTGTTTTAGTACAGGGACAGATTCACCCGTAATAGCCGCCTGATCAATCGTTGTTTGACCTGAGACAACAATACCATCGGACGGCACTCGTTCACCCGGCTTAACTAACAGCAAGTCTCCGATTTGTAAATCTGAAATGGAGACAATTTCTTCTTGGTCTCCAATCAGCCGCGTTGCTTCTTGCGGCTGCAAATTCATTAAGGCGCTAATTTCTCGGTTGCTTTTATTCATGGTGTACGTTTCTAATGCACCGCTTAGTGCAAAAATGAAAATAAGCATAGCACCTTCTGTCCAGTAGCCAATTACAGCCGCTCCAATGGCCGCAATAATCATTAGCATTTCGACGTTTAATTCTTTATTTTCAATCGTTTCTTCAATGCCTTCTTTTGCTTTAGCAAATCCACCTATCACATAAGCTAATACAAAGAGCGTAATAGATACAGCTGTATCCTGCTGTTTTGAAATCAGCCAGCCGGCTAAAATAAGCACTCCGCTCAACAGTGCAGCAATGAGTTCACCATGTGTTTTTAATACGTTGACAGCAGAAGATGTTTGCGGCGTTTGTTCTTGTTTTTTAGGTAACGCATTTTCCATACAAATCCTCCTTGAACGATAATTGAGAAAAATAATCACAATCATTACCCCTAAAAAAGCACGAAAGCTGCCATCTCAGCGATAGCAGCACACTTTTTCCATTTATTATCTTTTGAATTGGGATATTTAGTATAGTATAGCACGGAACAAGCAAGTAGGTAACAACTAATGCTTAAAAAATAAAAACAGAATGCAGCTGGACGTCTGCATTCTGTAAAAAACGTACTACATATCTAAATGCTCTTCATAATATTTATAAGCGGAAGTGTAAATGTGCTCGATATCGGCATCCGTCATGTACATTAAGGTTTCACGGTCAATCCCCTTCATTGTTTCAATAAATGTAATCATGTTTTTACGTTCTTGTCTGCTCATTTATTATTCTCCTCTCCATCTGTTTTAATACAGTTTATTATATTTAATTGTATTATATAACAGAAAAAGTATTTTGTGTGGATTTTTTTTAAAAATAGGCAAAAAAATTTTGAAAGACGTAAATAATTGACTATAGAGAAAAAGGTATTTTATAATTTATATATGAACATATGCTCATATACTTGCATATAATGAACGGAGAGATGTTATGAAAAAAGATGAACATTCGTTTTTATCACCTCAAACAGTAGAAGAAGCATCAAGAATACTAAAAGCTATTTCAGATCCTACGAGAATGAAGATTCTCTATTTGCTATTTCAAGAAGAGTGTTCAGTCGGTCATATGGTTGAAGTGCTTGGTGTTTCACAATCAGCTATTTCACATCAGTTAACTCACTTGCGTCATTTACGTTTAGTAAAATATCGCCGTGAAGGGAATACGTATTTCTATACGTACGATGATGAACACGTGGTTGGAATACTGCATCAAGTGATTCAGCACGTAGAATGCGCACATAACGATTAGAAGGAGGGGCTTTGCATGAGTCATGATCACCACCATCATCATCATGGTCATCATCACCATTTTGATACACAGCGTGAAGGCAACAAAAAAGGTCTGTTAATTGCACTAATTATCACCGCGGGTATTATGGTTCTTGAGTTTGTCGGAGGGCTTTTTACAAATAGTTTAGCGCTATTATCCGATAGCGGACACATGCTGTCTGATACAAGCTCACTTGCTCTTAGCCTCGTAGCCATATGGTTTGCTAACCGAGCTGCGTCGGCTAAAAAAACGTACGGTTATTATCGTTTTGAAATATTAGCGGCTCTTTTTAACGGAGTGGCACTGTTTGTAATAGCAGGGTTTATCATTTATGAAGCCTATCAGCGCGTACTGGAGCCGCAGTCTGTAGCAAGCGGCAGCATGATGCTGATTGCTGCTGTTGGTTTACTCGCTAATTTAATCAGCGCATGGTCACTTATGAGACAAGGCGATGTAAAAGGAAATGTAAATTTGCGCAGCGCTTACTTACACGTATTGGGAGATGCTTTAGGGTCTATTGGAGCTATTGTAGCGGGACTTCTTATGATGCTGTTTGGATGGTATATTGCTGATCCGATTATTTCTGTAGTTGTGTCTGTATTAATTTTAAAAAGCGCTTGGGGCGTGCTTGCTCATAGCGTTCATATTTTGATGGAAGGCTCTCCTGAAGGAGTGGATCACAGTGAAATAAAAAACCTTCTTGAAAACATTGAAGGAGTCAAAGATGTGCATGATTTACACATTTGGACGATTACTTCAGGACTGGACTCATTGAGCTGTCATATGCGCGTAGAAGATGAAAAAGATTGTCAGCAGATTTTGCAAAAAGCCATTGATTTAGTACACGATCACTGTGGTATTGAGCATACGACGATACAAATTGAAAAATCAGCTCTTCAGCACCGGACGCTAAAAGTTTAAAAACAAGCGAGAACTTATAAGTTCTCGCTTGTTTTTTGCTGCATAGGCATTTTTTGTCCGAATACAAAAAGAAGGATAAAAATAAAGCCAAGCATCCCGCTAATAATATTAAAAAAGCTGACATGATGAAAGAACTGAATAAAAGTACCGCCTATGTAAGGACCGGCAAGGCTTCCGATACTAAAAGCAATGCCGCATAGTAAATTACCTGTAGGAAGCAGACGAGTAGGAATCAAATCCGTCATATAGCTGATTCCTAAACTAAACGTAGAACCTACAACCATGCCTGCTATAAATAAACACGCTACTAATGGAATAGCGGTGTCTTCCAAGAGACTTGCTGTAAAAAAAGTCACGGCTCCAATTGATAAAATCCATCCTAATATCAATTTCCGTCCGAATTTATCGCTCAGTATGCCAAGAGGAAGCTGAAACACAATAGCTCCAACTGCAAAGGAAGTCAGCAACAGTGAAATAAACTCTACTTGCAATCCAATTCGTAAACCGTATACAGGAAAGCTGCCGTTCAGTGATGACTCTAAAAAACCATATCCAAAAGGCGGTAAAAAAGCAATCCAAGCATATTTAGCCGCTTTAGAAAATCGCTTAGCCGTTTCTTTTAATGAATTAACCTCAACTCCCTGAAGGGGAAATTCATTTTTTATCAAAAATAAAAATACCCACGTTAGAAGACATAGAGCAGAAGAAATCATAAAAGGCAGCGCTTGATTAATTTCAATTAACGGCGTCATTAAAGGACCAACAGCAAAACCAATACCAAAAAAGAGCCCATACAGTGAAATGTTTCTACCTCTTTTATCAGCAGGGGAAGACGATGTAATCCACGTTTGAGTTCCAAAGTGCAGCGCGTGATCTCCTATTCCAATAAATAAACGGAGCACAAACCAAAATACAACAGATTTCCACAGGGGAAACAAAGCTAAAGATACAATAACTAAAAGTCCTCCTGCTGCGATAATTGGCTTGTATCCGTATCTGCGAAGCGGCGCTTCCATGAAAGGAGAAATAAATAAGATGCCCAGGTACAATCCAGTTGCGTTTAATCCGTTTATAGTAGAGGAAAGACCATCTGTCTCAAAAATAATAGCAATTAAAGGAAGCAGCATGCCTTGGCTGAATCCAGAAATGGCGACAAGGCTAACTAAAATCCAGAAACGTTGTTGATGAGTAGCACCCATAGCATTTAACCTCTTTTTATCTATATTTTGTCAATCCAACTGTTTAATCGTACAAGGAAAACGCTTTATTGACAAGGATATAAACAGACCGTGCTGTCCATTTGACATCTTTATGTAAGGGGAGTAGAATAAAACGTGTAAATATTTACATGTTTTTATTTACAATTAAGAGGTGATTGCTATGATAGAACCAGGGCTGAAGAAAATAGCAACATTCACAATTAATGTTGGTACACCCGTCGTTATTGGTCATACAGGATTAGGAAAAAAACAGTTTATTCCCATTAAGTCAGGTACTGCAGACGGGGAAATAAAAGGCTTAATTCTTCCAAGTGGAGCGGATTCTCAAATTATTCGTTGGGATGGCCGCGTCGATTTATCTGCACGATATGTCATTCAAACAGAAGATGATGAACTTATTTATATTGAAAACAATGGAATACGTCAGGTTAGTGAAGAGTTTAGAGAACAGGCTGCTGAAGGTGAAATTATACCTCCAGAGCACGTTTACTTTCGTACGATTCCTGTCTTTGAAACTGGAAGTGCAAAGTATAAGTGGTTACAGGACCGCATGTTTATAGGCGCTGCTGTAAGAAACCCAGAAAGCGTTGTGCTAGACATATACGAAGTTTTATAAATCAAATCAAAGGAGAGGTATAGACATGGAAAAATTTATTGGAAATCATATGATTTACACATACGAAAACGGATGGGAATATGAAATCTATATTAAAAACGAAAATACAATCGATTATCGTATTCATAGCGGAATGGTGGCAGGACGATGGGTTCGTGACCAAAAAGTAGATATTGTGAAATTAACAGAAGGTGTATATAAAGTATCTTGGACTGAACCAACGGGGACAGATGTATCTTTGAACTTTATGCCTGATGAAAAACGCATGCACGGAATTATTTTCTTCCCAAAATGGGTACATGAACATCCTGAAATTACCGTGTGCTATCAAAATGATTATCTTGATTTAATGCATGAATCCCGTGAAAAATACGAAACATATCCGAAATACGTGGTTCCCGAATTTGCTGACATTACATTCATCAAAAATGTCGGAGTAAACAATGAGGAAGTTATCGCTCAAGCGCCTTACGAAGGAATGACGGATGATATTCGCGCTGGAAAATTAATTTAATACGGAGTCATACAAAAGGCTAGGACAAAAGTATATTAGTTGAAGGAAGATCCGAACGAATTTGATTCTTGATCAAGAATCAAATTCGTTCGGATTTTTTTATTGTGATGGTGCCCGGAAATAAACCGCGGTGTAACAAGTGATCTATAGTGAGAGTAGTTGGTTATATAAAAAACGGTTTATAATGAAGGAAAGGAGTGAAGAAAATGGAATTTAACATGAAAAAAGAGGCGGGGTTTACGACAGATTTTCCTTATGGAGAGCTACATATCGCCGGAGATGAAGAGCATGGCTTTCGTCCGTATCAGCTAATGACATCGTCAATTGCCGTGTGCAGCGGAGGCGTGTTAAGAAAGATTTTAGAGAAAAAAAGAATCGCTTTTTCCGATTTACGCATCCAAGCTGATGTAACGCGCAATGATGAAAAAGTGGGGCGAATCGAAAAAATTCATTTGCACTATATCATCACGGGAAAAGACCTGCCATTAGACAAAATTGAAAAATCGATTGAGCTAGCCCGAAAAAATTGTTCAATGCTACAGTCGGTTATTGACAGTATAGAAGTGACAGAAACCTTCGAAATAAAATAAAAGTGGACATCGTCCACTTTTATATTTCTTTTGGTTTGCTTCCGGCTTTATCAAAATAGCGCATGCGTTCAGGAGTCAGCTGAAGAAGCAAAAAATTTGGGTCATCTGGACTTTTAATCCACTCTTTTAACTTTTCATTCCAAAATTTCTTTTTTAACTCTTCGTTTGTTTCTACATTTACTTTGGCTTCTACCTCTACATACGGATCACTCCAACCTTGCCCATCATAGCCTAACAAAATATGAACGTAAGGGTTTTTTTCTAGTTCTTCGACTTTGTGGGTATCTTTATTGGTGGCGGTGTAAAGCACAAGATCTTCATGAAAAAACATCATAAAGCGTGAATAAGGTTTTCCATCTTGAATCGTAGCTAACGTTCCGATTGTATAGTCATCCAGTACCGATAAAATTTGATTTTTTACATCATTACTCATTTTTTCACTCCTCATTCTATCTCATTATCCTTGGTAGTTTGGCTGATTTTTAAATATCTTAATCAAAAATCAATTAGAGGTTTATCATTTATAAAAATAGGTTAAAAATACTAACATTGACGGTGAGTCTATACAAATTCCATTAATTTGATATGATTGATTTTGTTGTCAAAAAATGAATAAGGTAGGTGTACATATCGATGATCAATCGGATTTTTCTGATAGCGGTTATTCTTGGGGTGCCGCTATCTGTTATTGGGCACATGATGCACTGGTCAGATGTTCTTATGTTTATTATTTACTGTTTAACAATCATTGCCCTCGCAGCTTTTATGGGAAGAGCTACAGAGAGCTTAGCTGTTGTAGCTGGTCCTCGAATAGGCGGTCTATTGAATGCTACCTTTGGTAACGCTGTAGAATTAATCATTTCGATTTTTGCTTTAAAAGAAGGCCTTACAGCCGTGGTGCTTGCATCGTTAACCGGTTCTGTATTAGGAAATCTCCTTCTTGTAGGCGGTCTTTCATTCTTTATCGGGGGACTTAAATTTAAGCGTCAAGAATTTAATGTCTATGATGCAAGACATAATTCTGGATTATTGATCTTTGCCGTTATCGTTGCGTTTGTTATTCCTGAAGTGTTTGCTAGCGAAATGGACGAAGCGAAGACCATGTCTCTAAGTGTCGGAATTTCCATTATTCTCATCATCTTATACTTAGCGGCGTTATTCTTTAAGCTGGTCACGCATCGAGGCGTGTATCAGCATAAAAGTGAAGAAGTGGAAGAACATGAGGAGCCAGAGTGGTCAATGTGGAAAGCGATTGCGGTTCTCTTTTTGTCTACGTTAGCGGTGGCTTATGTATCCGAAAGCTTGGTAAGTACAATCGAAATTGTCTCGGAAAGCTTTGGCTGGAGTGAGCTGTTTATCGGGGTCATCATTGTAGCGATTGTTGGGAACGCGGCAGAGCATGCTTCCGCTATTATTATGGCTGTTAAAAATCGCATGGGTGTAGCTGTTGAAATTGCTGTTGGATCAACTTTACAAGTAGCGATGTTTGTAGCACCAATATTAGTACTTGTTTCGCTAATGTTCGAAAGCCAAATGTCTCTTGTTTTTACTTGGCCTGAGTTGATTGCGATGGTAACAGCCGTATTTTTAACGATTGCGATTTCTAATGACGGAGATACAAACTGGTTTGAAGGCGCAACTCTTTTAGGTGCTTATATTATTATGGGAATTGGTTTTTATCTCATTTAAAAAAGAAACGTTCACTTTATGTGGACGTTTCTTTTTTGTGAGTGAATAGAAGAATTTCCCTTTTGGTATTCAGGATAAAACAGGGGATGTTTGAAAAAACTATGGTTGCATTCATTAACGATGTTGAAAGGAGTTTCTAGATGTTACGTAAATTGCTTTTATTTGTGTTTACCATCATTATTTCGTTTTCATGTTCAACGAAGATCGCCATTGCAAAAACAGCTCAGCCTACCATCAACGTGCCTTCTTCAGCTTTAAATATTTCAAAAGAAAATACGTATCCAAATGCTAGTCAAGACACGCCTTATTTGCAGCCGAGTGAGTTCACAAAAGAGCTCATTGAAACGTCAAATGTAAAAATTGAAAACCCTGATTTAATTCGTATATTAAATGAATCAAACATTTCTAAAACTCCATGGGCAATTGGATTTAGAGCAACCATTTTTTTAGGACAGTGGCCGTTAAATTATGAATCAACAGAAACAAACGTTAACTGGCAGCACCAGCGAATCAATACGAATCATTATGATAACAGAGCAGGAAAAACTCAGTACAAAATGATGTACAGTCAGGAAAATCAAAGCCATGTAAAAGGCGGATTAACGGCAAAAGTGCCTCAGCCTGATCATGTTAAACAAATGATGCTAATTGAAGCAGCTAAAAAAACAAAGCTCACTTTATCATTTCAAACGTTTGTAGGTGCCGGAACGAAAAAAGACCAGGTGTATAACGTAGCTCCTAAAAAAGTAGGTTATCTCTATGCGTACACGCCTGCTGTAAGTGAAAAGGGAAAAGTAACGTATGGGGAAGTATATGTAACGGTAAAAGGCAGCAAGCGTTCAATTGTGGTGAGAAATGTAACGTCTCAAGGAATTGGAGCATGGATTCCAGTACAAGATTATGTCTCCTTAAGTTTCGGGGCTTACGATCAGCCGAGATAACAAAAAAGAGATTCCAGTGGTGGAATCTCTTTTTGTTATTTTGTAATGTTCGCTTGGAGTTTGCTAAAATCAGTATCTTGATAATAGCTGTTTTTTACCAAAATATTAGGTCCCAAACAAGAGACCGCTGAACAATGGCAGCTAAGTTCTTTAGAAATTGTGCTTTGCTGCCACGTATCAAAAGCGTCTGTAAGCTTTGTATCTTGAATGTTGCCAAGAGGAGGCGTATCACCAAAATCAGTTACGATAATATCTCCGTCGAAAATATTTACATTTAGGCGAGAACGTCCGTCTGGATCGTTTCGAACGGTTACATTTTTACTGCTATACAAGCGCTGTAAAAGCGTTAAGTCTTCCTCGTTATTACTGCATGCATAAAACGGCAGCGTGCCGAATAGCATCCACACATTTTCATCTCGAATATCAAGAAGGTGATGAATCGCTTGACGCATTTCAGGAAGAGATAATGTCTCTAAGGTGCTGGCAAAGTCACTTGGATACATAGGGTGTACTTCGTGACGCTGACAAAGCATTTCATCCACAATTTGACGATGAATTTTTTCCATATGAGGAAGCGTACGTTTATTTAACATCGTTTCAGCTGATACCGTTACACCTGCTTTTACAAGCGCGCGGCTGTTTTCAATCATACGGTCGAAATATTTGGCGCGCTGCTCATAAGTAGGCTTTCGCTCCATCATTGCAAAGCCAGCTTCCACAAAATCGTCCATCGTTCCCCAGTTGTGAGAAATATGTAAAACATCTAAATAAGGAATGATTTGTTCGTAACGAGCAAGATCTAATGTTAAATTTGAATTAATCTGTGTACGGACACCTCGTTCGTGTGCATACTTTAATAAAGGCACCACATAATTTTTCACAGAAGATAGAGACATCATAGGCTCTCCGCCCGTGATGCTTAACGCTCGAAGTGTTGGAATTTCATCGAGACGTTTTAAAATTAAATCAAGAGGCAGTGCGTTTGGGTCTTTTGGCTGCAGCGTATATCCAACTGCGCAGTGCTCACATCGCATATTACAAAGCGTCGTTGTTGTAAATTCAACGTTTGTGAGCGTCGGTTTGCCATATTGTTTCATATCTAAATACGCTTCCCACGGATCGAATTCCGGGGTAATTCGTTGTAAAGTGGCCATAAAAAAACTCCTTTTATTTTTCCGTAAAGTGAAATGATGATGAAAACATCTCACGGTCCGTCCTGCTAGACTAAATTATACGTCCCATTCAAAACGGACACCAGTGACTATTATGGATTTTATTGCTTTTAGTTGTCAAATATGAAAGTATTCGTTAGGATATAAGGAAATACGAATGAAAAGCTACATCAGGAGGGTTTAAAATGGGAAACGCCGTTCGAGATAAAGATTCACAAGTACGTTATTTAAAAGATCGTTTAAATATGTTTGTACATGTATTAGACTCTATGGAGCCTGAAAACACAGATCTAGAAGATATTGACCGTTTGATTACAATGATTGATGACTTAGAAGCAAAATGTGAGCAGTTTAAAAAAGATAAAGAATGAAGAAGAAAAAAGCGCTAGAAAAACTAGCGCTTTTTTGCTTGAAGTAGAAATCCTCCTATAAAGGTCTTTCGAAACAATTTTTGAAGGAGTATAATAAATTTTGAAAGTTGTACGACAGATAGATAAATACATACATTAGCGGGATATGGGAGGAATTAAGTGATGATTGAAGCTTTAAAACAAAGCATGTACGATTTAATTGTTGAAACATCTACAAAATTGCCAAAAGACGTTCGACGTGCTATCGCAAAGGCAAAAGCGCGTGAAAATGCAGGAACGCGTGCAGCAATGTCTTTAGCGACCATTACCAATAATATTAAGATGGCGGATGATAATTTATCGCCAATTTGTCAAGATACAGGTATGCCAACATTTAAAATTAAAACCCCTGTAGGAGTGAATCAGCTTCAAATTAAAGAAGCGATTTATTGGGCAATTGAAGAAGCAACAAAGCACGGAAAGCTTCGCCCTAATTCTGTAGATTCGTTAACGGGAGAAAACAGCGGTAATAATTTAGGCGGAGGCACGCCGGTTATTAAGTTTGAACAGTGGGAAAATGACTATATTGATGCGCGTCTTATTTTAAAAGGCGGCGGCTGTGAAAATAAAAACATTCAGTATAGCCTGCCTTGTGAAGTAGAAGGGTTAGGCCGAGCTGGCCGTGATTTAGACGGTATTCGTAAATGTGTGATGCACTCAGTATACCAAGCGCAAGGCCAAGGCTGTAGCGCCGGCGTCATTGGTGTTGGAATCGGTGGCGACCGTACAACAGGCTATGAATTAGCAAAAGAGCAGCTGTTCCGAAACTTAGATGACGAAAATCCAAACGCTCAGCTGAAAGAATTAGAAGAGTATGTAATGGAAAATGCTAATAAGCTAGGAATCGGTACAATGGGCTTTGGCGGAGAAACGACATTACTTGGCTGTAAAGTCGGCGTAATCAATCGTATTCCTGCTAGCTTCTATGTGTCAGTTGCGTATAACTGCTGGGCTTACCGTCGCTTAGGTATTAAAATCAACGCTGATACAGGAAGCGTTCAAGAGTGGCTGTATCAAGAAGGCGAAGAAGTAGATTTTAATAAAAATGCAGGTGCAGAAGAGAAACAAAATGCGGATGAAACAAAAGAAGTTGTATTACAAGCACCTATTACAGAAGAGCAAATTCGTGAATTAAAAGTTGGTGACGTAGTGCGCATCAACGGTATGATCTACACGGGACGCGACGCTATTCATAAACATTTAACAGACCACGATGCGCCAATTGATTTAAATGGACAAATCATTTATCACTGTGGCCCGGTTATGTTAAAAGACGAAGATGAAAAATGGCACGTAACCGCTGCAGGACCAACAACAAGTATCCGTGAAGAACCTTACCAAGGAGATATTATGAAGAAATTTGGTATCCGCGCGGTTATCGGTAAAGGCGGTATGGGTCCTAAAACGCTTGCTGCTCTTCAAGAGCACGGGGGCGTATACTTAAATGCTATCGGCGGAGCTGCGCAGTACTATGCTGATTGTATCAAGAGCGTAGAAGGCGTTGATTTGATGCAGTTCGGTATTCCTGAAGCAATGTGGCATTTAAAAGTAGAAGGTTTTACAGCTGTAGTGACGATGGATTCACACGGAAACAGCTTGCATGCAGATGTAGACAAGTCTTCATTTGAAAAGCTTGAGCAATTTAAAGAACCGGTATTTAAATAAACATACGTCGGGAACGTATGGTAAAAAGTAACGTTCATGAACGAGAAAATTGAGTGGATACTAAGCGTAAAATGACTTCCGAAAGGAGCTTCTTATGCGCCGGTTCACCTTTTTTCTCGTTTTTTTATTCGTGATGTCAACAGGCATAGCATCTGTTGAAGCACAAATGTATCCAAATACTCCGATCAGCTGGGGATTTCAAAAAAGTAAAAATCACAAGCCCGCATCCGCAGGTACAGCTTATGAACAAATTCTTGCTAAGTATGATGCGTTTTACCTCGGCGATACAACTAAAAAAAATATTTATTTAACGTTTGATAACGGTTATGAAAATGGTTATACCCCGCAGGTATTAGACGTGCTCAAAAAAAGAAAGGTTCCTGCGACGTTTTTTGTAACAGGACACTATTTAAAAGAAGAGCCTAAGCTAATTAAGCGAATGGTAAAAGAAGGGCATATTGTCGGCAATCATTCATGGCATCACCCTGACTTAACTCAAGTGGATGATGCACGTTTTAAAGAGGAACTGCAAAAAGTAAAAGATGAATACAAGAATATTACCGGTCGTGATGAAATGAAGTATCTCCGCTCACCTAGAGGTGTATTTAGCGAACGAACGCTAGCTCTTTCAAAGCAAGAAGGCTATACGAACGTATTTTGGTCACTAGCATTTGTTGACTGGAAAGTGAATGAACAAAAAGGCTGGCGCTACTCATACGACAATATGATGACTCAAATACATCCAGGTGCGATCATGCTTCTGCATACCGTTTCAAAGGATAACGCAGATGCGTTAGATCAAGCGATTGTGGATTTAAAAAAGCAGGGCTATACGTTTAAAAGCATTGATGATTTAATGAACGAACGTAAACAATTGAAGAAAAGTCCTTCTAAAACGAAATAAAGATAAAAACCGACGGGAATATTTCTTCTGTCGGTTTTTTGCTGTTGAAGTGTTATAATATGCGTTGATGTCTTTTTTAAAGCGATACGGTCCAATAGGTTTTAAGCAGCTAAAGACCGTTAATAACTATATAAAGAATTTAAACTAATCGGAGTTGGTCTCATGAATAAACCAAAAACTGAAATGAAAGTTCAAAAAGGACAAACGTTTCCGTTGACGATAAAAAGACTCGGTATTAATGGAGAAGGCGTAGGCTATTTTAAGCGCCAAGTCGTCTTTGTACCGGGAGCATTACCGAATGAAGAAGTGGTTGTAGAAGCAACAAATGTTCAGCATAAGTTTGCCGAAGGGAAAATCAAGCGAATTCGCAAAAAATCTCCTCATCGCGTAGAAGCACCCTGTCCGATTTACGACCAGTGCGGAGGCTGCCAGCTTCAGCACTTATCTTATGAAGGTCAGCTAGAATCCAAGCGGGATATTGTTCTGCAAGCGTTCGAACGTCACAGTTCATTAAAAAAAGTAGAGGAAAAAACTCGCCAAACGATTGGTATGGAAGATCCGTGGCGCTACCGTAATAAATCTCAGTTCCAAGTCGGCGTGGACAAACAAAAAGTCATTGCTGGTTTGTATGGACTGAATTCTCACCGCTTGATTGATATTGAAAACTGTCCCATTCAGCATAAAGCTACAAATCACGTGACAAAAGAAATAAAACGAATTTTACAAGACCTTCAAATTCCTATCTACAATGAGCGTAAACGCCGTGGAATTGTGCGTACCATTGTATCTCGAGTAGGGTTTGAAACGGGTGAAGTTCAAATTGTCTTGATTACGGCTAAAAAAGAAATTCCGAAAAAAGAGCTGCTGATGAAAGAAATTCAGCGCCGCCTGCCGGAAGTGAAATCGCTCGTACAAAACGTAAACGGCCAAAAAACATCGCTTATCTTTGGAGACGAAACGTTTACGCTCGCTGGAAAATCGGTGATTCAAGAAACGTTAGGTGATATCTCATTCGAACTTTCAGCGCGTGCATTTTTCCAGCTGAATCCTCTTCAAACGGTGAAGCTATACGACGAAGTAAAAAAAGCAGCTGCGCTAACAGGCAGTGAAAAAATCGTAGATGCTTACTGCGGAGTAGGGACAATTGGCTTATGGCTTGCTAAAGATGTCAAAGAAATTCGCGGAATGGACACGATTGAAGAATCCATTGTAGACGCGCGAAAAAATGCCAAAGATCATGGATTTGAACATGCCACGTATGTAACAGGTCCGGCTGAAAAATGGATGCCGCAGTGGGTAAAAGAAGGCTGGAAGCCAGACGTTATCGTCGTTGACCCGCCGCGAACAGGCTGTGATGACAAGCTTCTAAAAACAATTTTACAAGTAAAGCCAAAGAAAGTGGTTTACGTATCTTGTAATCCATCCACATTAGCCAAAGATGTGCAGCAGCTGTCGAAGGCTTATCATGTGGATTACATTCAGCCTGTGGATATGTTCCCTCATACGGCGCATGTGGAGAATGTAGTGAGTTTGACGTTAAAGAAGTAAATAGATGAAGAGTAAAGGGCAGATTTGGTTCTGCTCTTTTTTTATTTGAATTGGACTCTTGTTGGAAGAAAAAATATTCTAATATATCTAATTTGAATTATTGGAAAGTTATGTTTTAGAAAGCATCCGAGCACCGAAAAGAAGTTTTATTAGTACTTATATTTCGGTAAATGAACTGAAATTTCATTTTTAATAGAGATGATAAACGCCAATCTAGTCTTGAAAACCCACACCCTCAACCACCCCAAGAATACTATAGTAATAAAACTACTAAAAAGTATATACAGAGGGGCAGAGGTCAAATGGACTCAATGTTTTTGAAAGGTCTTACGGGTAAAGTGGTAACGCCGAAAGACCCCATTTATGAGGAAGCTCGTCAGGAGTGGAATCGTGCTATTGATAAATTTCCGCTTGTGATTGTGTACTGTGAAAAAAAGCAGGATGTTGTAAATGCAATTCAATGGGCGCGCAAGCATCGTGTAGACATTCGCATTCGATCTGGCGGTCATCATTATGAAGGGTATTCTACGGGTGAATGTGTATTAGTCATTGATATCAGTCGGTTAAACGGGTTGAAATTGGATAGGAAACGGAACATCTTAAAGATGGAGGCAGGAGCAAAGAATACGGAAGTGTATGATTTTATCGGTTCGAATGGATATGTGTTTCCAGGAGGAACGTGTCCGACTGTTGGGGTGTCTGGCTTTACGCTCGGAGGAGGCTGGGGGCTTTCGAGCAGACTTTACGGATTAGGTTGTGACAGCTTGATAGAGCTAGAGTTGGTCAATTATGAAGGAAAGATTATTAAAGCAAACAAATCGTGTAACGCGGATCTTTTTTGGGCATGCCGAGGTGCTGGTGGCGGTAATTTTGGCGTTGTGGCAAGCATGACGTTTCAGCTTCCAAAACCGACGAACAGCTCTGTGACGCTTGTTCGCTTCTTTTATGTAGGTACTACAAGAGAAAAACAGGCACAAGTGATGAATATATGGCAAAGCTGGCTGCCTGAATTGGACAAACGTATGACGCTAGTTGCCAGTTTTTATAATGCAGAAGGGGAAGGATTGGGCATATTTGCGAACGGCTTCTTTTACGGATCTCCAGAAAGAGCTCGAAAGATCTTGCAGCCTTTTGCAGAGGTGGAGGGGTTCCGAGTCGAGCTAGAGTCATTATCTTTTCTTGAAGCGGTACAAAAGATAGAAGCAACCTATCCTCCGTCTGAAAAATTTAAGTCAACGGGAAGATTTGTGCAAAGAAGTTATTCAGTTGGCGAGCTTGAAAATCTTGCAGATCTCATACAGCGTCCAGCAGAAGGGTCCGTTTACGCCGCGATTTCTTTTTATGCACTAGGAGGAGAAATTCGCAGTGTTGGTAACAGAGAAACGGCCTTCTTTTACAGAAACGCTAGATATATTCTGGGCTTTCAATCTGTATGGACAGACGATGCGTTTGCACGAGCAAACAGAGAGTGGCTGTATAAGCGATTTCAATATATTAAACGTATTACGAAAGGCTCCTATGTGAATTTCCCTATCAGCAACCTTAGAAACTACGAGTATGAGTATTTTGGAGACAACGCAGAGCGGTTAGAAAGAGTAAATAAAAAGTACGATCCATTTAACGTATTTAGGTTTCCGCAGGGACTCAGGTAGCATGTAGAAAAGGATACTAAGTTGACGATTGAACCTGTTTCATTACCTTCTTTCGAAGAAGGTAAATAAATGAAAGTCATCTTTCTTGTTGACAAAGCATCCAACTGGTATTAGAATAAACAACTATTCGACAGTCATTATCTTGATCGGAAAATTTAATACGTAGAAAGCTATGATTGCTATGGATCACACTATAGCAGGAGCAGCTTCTGGAGAGATCGCGATAGTTTCGCGACGCCGAAGGGTTCACAATCTCAGGCAAAAGGACAGAAGAGTACCGGATATTTATTTGGCATGTTACTAATTGGTAGCATGTACCATAATATTTGTTATTCTTATGACCATGAGATTGGAGCGCATCCAATCTCTTTTTTTATTGGACTTTATTTTGTAGTCCGCACGATCGCATCAAAGGTTTTATTGTTAGGAGGAGTTAGAGTTGGAACAACGAGAATTAAAGAGGGATTTATCCAATCGTCATGTTCAGCTAATCGCGATTGGAGGAACCATTGGGACGGGATTATTTTTAGGTTCTGGTAAAGCCATACAGCTTGCAGGTCCCTCTATCATCTTTGCTTATTTAATTGTGGGTATTGCGCTTTTCTTTGTGATGAGAGCGCTAGGAGAACTACTGCTGTCTAAAGCAGGTTATCAATCGTTAACAGATATTGCTGAAGAGTATCTTGGACCATGGGCTTCATTTGTCACAGGGTGGACGTACTGGTTTTGCTGGATCATGACAGCTATGGCTGATGTGATTGCCGTTGGCGTATATGTGAAATATTGGTTCAATATTCCTCAGTGGATTCCTGCACTTATTTGTGTAATCATTTTATTAGGACTTAACTTATTAACCGTAAAATTATTTGGAGAATTAGAGTTTTGGTTTGCTTTAATAAAGGTTATTACGATTCTTGCGTTAATTGTTATTGGCGTTATTTTACTGGTAATCGGATTTAAAACAGATGCAGGATCCGTTACGGTTCAAAATCTTTGGAATCATGGAGGACTGTTTCCAAACGGTGTTTCAGGTTTCTTACTTTCATTCCAAATGGTTATTTTCGCATACGTCGGGGTTGAATTGGTAGGGGTATCGGCAGCGGAAACATCAAATCCCCAAAAAAATATTCCATCGGCGATTAATAAAATTCCGCTGCGAATCTTATTTTTCTATGTTGGAGCGCTTATCGTCCTTTTATTTATTAACCCGTGGATGGAATTGAATGCAGCAGAAAGCCCATTTGTTAAAACCTTTAGTTTAGTCGGAATTCCGCTTGCTGCTGGAATTATTAATTTTGTTGTATTAACTTCAGCCGCTTCTGCTTGTAATAGCGGAATGTTTTCAACAAGCCGTATCTTATATAACTTAAGTAAAAATGATCAAGGGCCATCTACGTTTGCAAAACTGAACAAAAACCACGTACCAAGCAACGGATTGTTTGTATCTACGCTGGTTATCTCGGCGGGAGCTTTGTTAAGCAAACTGATACCAGATCAAGCTTTTGGCATCGTAACAACCATCAGCGCTATTTGTTTCATTTGGGTGTGGAGTATCATTTTGATTTGCCATCTAAGATATAAAAAAACACGTCCGCAGCTGCATGCAGCATCAACATTCAAAGCACCGTTAACACCATTTATAAACTATGTTGTGCTAGCGTTGTTTGCAGTGATTCTTATTATTATGCTGTTTTCTGATGCGACGCGCCCAGCCTTATTGTTGACACCCGTTTGGTTTATTCTCTTATTTGGTTTTTACGGAGCTAGAAGGAAGAAGAAATAGTAAATGGGTGACCTCATCATTTCGTGATGGGGTCTTTTTATTGGAAGATAGATAATTGATTTCTACTGTATGAAGAAAATGCAGTAAGCAAAGTTTATATAAGAACCCTAAAAAAATTTTAGCAGAAAATACAGTGAAAAAGCTCATAGTTTTCTGATAGTAATGTAGAACCAAATGCTTTTCTTCTATGTCTAAAGGTGGAATTCTATCATTTACATGGAAAAGTTTTCATTTTGCAGTACAATGGAGGTAGACTTCATTGAATTAAGGTGAACAAACATGAAATGGTTTAAATCTCATACGTTTTGGAAAATCTTCACGATTAATGTGCTTCTTATTTGTACCGTACTGACGCTAATGTTTATAGTTTCAAGAGTGATGCTGCCTAATATTTCTCAAGATCAATATCGACAGGTAACTGATAAAACCGTCAAGAGAATGAAAGAGCAAATTAACATCGTTATTAAAGATATTTGGAGCTTGGGCGACGAGGTACAGCAAGATCCTATTTTTTTATCAGATGATGAACAAGAGATAGACAAAGAACTGCAGAAAATAGTTAATATTTCACCGTATATCGATAGCGGAACCATTTTTAATACAAAAGGGTATGTGGAGCATTATTACCCAGATGATTTAAAGAGTATGAAGCACGTGAACTTAAGTAAAAGAAAATATTTTCAAGAAGCGCTGCGAACTAAAAAAATATATTTAAGCGATGTCGTTTCAGCAGACACAAAGCATTACATTGTGGTGATGGCAATTCCTATTTTGGATGAGCAGCAAAATGTAAAAAAAGTTATAAATTTAGCGCTGCGCATTGAAGAAAATAAAAGCTTTCAATCCATTTTTCAAACGTTCGATATAGGAGAGAACGGCTATACGTTTATTGTAGACCGCAATGGTAGAATTATTTCACACCCTGAGAAACAGAGAATCGGTGAAAATGCCAGGGAAAATGAAATCGTTCAGGAAACGATGAATCATAAATCAGGATATCAGCGCGTTGTGAACACCGAAGGTAAGTACTTCTTTGCGTCATTTGAATATATTCCTGTTTTGGATTGGGGAATTGTCGCTGAATTACCCGTTGAAGAAATTTACAGGCCTTATGAAACGTTTGAAAAAACGCTTTGGACCGTTTCAGGTATTACAATTTTACTGCTTTCTTTTTTTACTGCGTTATATGCAAGGCAAATTGTGAATCCTATTCGTAAACTATATGAATTGGCGGGACAAGTAGCGCGCGGGAATTTTAATCAAAAAATTCCGGAACGAGAAATTGAGCGGGGGGAAATCGGTACTTTATCTAAACAGTTTAATGAAATGATTAGCTATATACGCCATTCTAAAGCAAATTTACAGCAAAAAGAAAATCAGCTGCAGGAACAAAAAACGTTTTTAAGACAAGTCATTGACATTAATCCAAGCTATATTTATGCCATTAATCAAAAAAGGGAGTTCATTCTTGTTAATGAATCTTTTGCGATGCTGCTAGGTGAAAAATCTGATGACTTGATTGGACAACCAATTGATAAATATCAATTCAACCTTCAATCAGATCTTTTATATAAAGGGACGTTTTCAAACTGTACGCAAAAAGGGATGGTATTAGAAGAACAGTTTAAAGATTCGAAAGGAAACCGGCGCTGGGTCGAAACAGCAAAACTTCCTATTATGAATGAAAAACAGGAAGTGATTCAAATGCTGTGCGTATCGACAGATATTACGGAGCGTAAAAAAGCAGAAGAGAAGCTTAGAACTTCTGAGAAGCTTGCCGTTGTAGGAGAACTTGCAGCTGGAGTTGCTCACGAGATCAAAAATCCTTTGACTTCTTTAAAAGGTTTTGTTCACTTATTAAAAGAACAAAATCCCAAAGATGCTTTGTATATAGATATCATGGAAACTGAATTAGAACGAATGAATGGAATCGTAGAAGAATTTTTGATGTTAGGAAAACCTCAGGTTATGAATGTTGAACCCTTAAATATGCAAGCGCTTGTTCAAGAAGTGTGCTCGCTTCTTGAACCTGAAGCAGTAGAAAAAAAGGTAGCTTTCATATTTGAAAGGGATGAGCAATTACCGCAGGTATATGGAGATAAAAATCAGTTAAAACAAGTATTTATTAATATTATTAAAAACTCTATCGAAGCAATGCCTGAAGGAGGGGGTATTCATATTACGATTAAAGCAAAAGAAAACCACCTTTGGCTGCAGCTTGCTGATGAAGGGCAAGGTATTCCTCCTGAACGGTTAGCGAAGATAGGTGAGCCTTTTTATAGTACAAAAGAAAAAGGTACAGGTTTAGGGCTGATGGTCAGCTATCGGATTATTAAAGCTCATCATGCGCAGATGACATTTTCTAGTCAGTTAAATCAAGGAACAAGTGTGGATATATTGTTTCCAATCATAAAAAAGTAGGGGAAGTTCCCCTACTTTTTATTATTATACTTATAATATATCAAAAGCTTTCATGTTACTAAAACAAACGAAAGTGCTAAAGAAGATATCCACAGGTTAACAAGAAGTTAACTGCTGAATTGTATAGGATATTCACAACTTTATCCACATTATTCACATTTTTTCAGAAAATTTACATAAAAATTACCCACTGTCATTTCAAGTTATGAAAGCGGTAATATACATATCTGATAAAGTTATGCACATTATCCACATAATTGTGGGTAAACTTTGTGGATATAGTAAAGTATTAAAAAATCGTAAATCATACGCATGAAATCTTCGCGTTATTATCTTTACATAATATAAAATGTCCTTCCGATACACAGTGTACAGAAAGGACGTTGGGATGATCAAGCGTTGGATAGAGATGTTTTGCCTCACTTATTTTTTCGTGTAGCCGCCTGCACGGTCTGCTTTTTTAAACTCGCGGCCGTAATAGATTTCTTGAGCGCTACTTAACGTATTTTTTGCGTTTTCTTTTCGTTTTTTTTCAGACATAAAAAAACCTCCAATTAACGTTTTTCGATCATGCTACTTATTTTTTCCAGAATCTCTCGTTTTTAATCATAAAAAAAGCTCTCCGTGTAACGGAGAGACTCTTACGCTTCTTTAAGCTGGTGATCTTCTTGAACGTCTTGTTCGTGACGCAGGTAGTATAATGTATACAAGTCTTTTGGAATTTCGTATAAATCATATACGTCTTCATGTTGATTAATTTCATCGTATAAAGCTTTGTGTGTTTCATTCGCAAGTACTGCATAAGGCAGTTTTTCGGCAGCCTTAATAGACCTGATGTTGATTTTGCGGATTCGCATAAAAATTCGCTCTATATTTAACTCAAAGAACAGTTCATTAAAGAACGCTTCTTTTGCAATTTGATTATATCCTTTTCCATGAAACGGTTTGCCAAGCCAAGTGCCTAAAAAACCAGCTTGATCCTGTACATCAAATAAATTAATGGTGCCGATAGGGTTACCCCATTCATCTAAAATCGTGCGAGAAATAATTTCTCCATGATCTTCTGCTTCCATCGTTTGTTTAGTCACAAATAAAAATTCTTCATAGGAATGGGCTTTATGACGAACAAAAGGGAAGACATCAGGATGTACCATGAGTTCGTATAGAGATTGACAGTCATTTAGGTCACGTTTTTTTAACATAACTTTTCCCTCCTGATCGAGGGTATATACAGACTCCAATCAAGTCCCCACCCTCGAAATTTTTTAATAATTAAAAAAATTTCGGGGTGGGAATCGAACCCACTAGAACCAGTTACCTGGTGGCGCACCATTTGCCTTCCCATTACAAGTCAACAAACATAAAAAGTCAACGTGTGATGTTTATGCTTTTGTGAAATTCACATGCTTCTAAACGTATCATACTAAAAAAAATAAAAAAAGAAAATAGGTAAAATGTTAATTTTTTTTAAATAATATTTTACCATCTATCATGGTAAAAATAGGCTTTGCTAAGTAGTGAAAGGGATGATGGCTCCATAGCACTAAATCAGCGTCTTTTCCTGCTTCGATACTGCCGATTCGATGATCAATACGGAGATTCCGAGCAGCAGTAATCGTGATGCCTTCTAATGCTTTTTGCTCTTCGAGTCCTTCACGTACGGCAATGGATGCGCAAATATTTAAATACTGAATAGGCGTATAAGGATGGTCCGTTGTAATGGAAACTTCTACTCCTTCATTGCAAAGAGCTTGATAGGTTTTCCACGTTTTATTCTTAAGTTCAACCTTTGAGCGGCGTGTTAAAGTTGGACCTACGCTCACTTTTAAATTTCTTCCACCCAGCTCTTTAGCAATTAAATGGCCTTCTGTACAGTGCTCAATACGGACGTCTAAATGAAATTCATCTGCTAAGCGAAGAGCTGATAGAATATCATCGGCTCTATGAGCATGAATCCGAACTGGAATTTCTCTATTCAGTGCTTGAGTGAGAGGTTTGATGCGCAAATCATCTTTGTTGTCACTGCTTGCTGCGTGATAAAAGGCTTCTCGCAGCATCCCCATAATACCCATTCGCGTAATCGATTCTTTATTGCCGTGGCTGTGAATTCGTTTTGGATTTTCTCCTAGCGCAATCTTAAGTCCAGCTGTCTCTTGAATTAACATTTGAGAAATGCTTGTTCCAGCTGTTTTAATAACGGAAGTTGTGCCTCCAATCACATTTGCACTTCCTGGCATAATGTGTACAGACGTAATACCCGCTTCAATGGCATCTTTAAACCCAGGATCTAAAGGATGTACACTGTCAAAAGCTCGGATATGTGGAGTCATAGGTTCAATGGTTTCGTTAGCATCATTCCCGGCCCAGCCGGTTCCTTCATCATATAATCCTAGATGTGTATGAACATCAATAAATCCAGGGAATAAATAACGCTGTTTGCAGTCAATGACTTCTACTCGAAGAGGTGGCTGCAAGTTTGGCCCAATTAAAACAATTTTTCCATCTTGAATGAGCACATCACTATTATAAATAGGTTTTGACGTAATAGGATAGAGCGTTGCATTTTTTAAGAGAATGGTTTTCATAAAGTTACTCCTATCTATCGGCAGCTTAGTCACCTGTTTTAGGGAAATAACAGAAAATAACTAGAGTAAATCTCGCAATGCATCTTCTAATACAGTATATGTAAAAATGTAATTCTGTTGAATCAATTTTTCAGGTAAAACGCGCTGTCCCTTTAAAATAATCATACTCATTTCTCCCATCAGCAGCTGAAGGCCAAAGCTAGGTACGGGCATCCAATGAGGACGATTCAACACTTTTCCAATCGTCTTTCCAAACTCTTTCATTTGAACGGGATTTGGGGCAGTGACGTTAACAGCTCCCTCTATTTGTTCGGTATGAATACAGTAATCAATGATCTTCACGACGTCTTGAAGATGCACCCAAGACATCCACTGTTCTCCGGAACCGACTGTTCCTCCTGCAAATAATTTATAAGGAAGGGCCGTAGAAGGAAGTGCTCCGCCATCTTTCCCTAATATAACGCCGAATCTTGTTAAGACAGTACGAATATTGATTTCCATGGCTTTTAGCGCTTCATTTTCCCACTTTTTTACCGTTTCAGCCAAAAAGTCTGTCCCGATCGATGGAGAAGCTTCTGTGAACGTTTCTTTCGTTGATGTCCCGTAATAACCAACGGCGCTTGCATTTACATAAAGTGACGGTTTTTCGGGTAAAGAAGCCATAATGCGAAGAATTTCTTGAGTAGAAGAAAGGCGACTTTCCACGATGGCTTTTTTGCGTTCGTCCGTCCAGCGGCCGCTGTTAAGTGAAACGCCAGCTAAATTGATAAAAACGTCTGCTCCTTCTACATGCTCTTCAGGTTGGCTGTTTTCTTGCATCCACTCTACATATTTAAGTTTCGGATCTCTTGCAGCTTTATCTGCATTGCGTGTTAAAATATATACATAATGTTTTTGTGTTAAAAAATGTTTTGTTAAAGCTTTACCTACGAATCCAGTTCCTCCAGCAATAACAATTTTCATACGAACTTCCTCCTTTATTGAGATAAATAAAAACGTGTATGATACGTTTGGCGGTTCTTCAGCCATCAATTTAAATAAGAAATATGAGGTGAAGGTTAATGCCTGTTGTCACAAAGATCACAACGCAAAAGAATAGCGGTGAACGTTATAATGTGTATTTAGATTACGGTAAAGGTGAAGAGTTTGGCTTTGGTGTTGACGAAAATGTCCTCATCAAATATGACTTAAAAAAAGGTCGTGAGCTTGATGAATTTGAATTAACGGAAATTCAGTACGCAGATGATGAGAAAAAAGCTTATAATTTAGCGATCATTTACTTATCTTATCGAATGCGCTCTGAAAAAGAGGTACATGATTATTTAAAGAAAAAAGAAATTAACTCTACTATTATTCAACAAGTTATTCAGAAACTAGTCAGCCACCGTTATTTAAATGATGAAGAGTTTGCAAAAGCATTTGTGTTAACTCAGATGAACACAACACCAAAAGGACCAAATGTGATTCAAAGAGAATTAAAAGAAAAGGGGATTTCTGATTCCATTATTACCCTTAGTTTATGTGAATACCCTGAAGAACAGCAAATTCAAACTGCTGTAAAATTAATTGAAAAGTTAAAAGGGAAATATAAAAAATTATCTCAAGTAATGATGAAACAAAAAATGGAACAAGCATTGGCAGTGAAGGGCTATTCGTTTTCTGTTATTCAAGAAGCATTTCAGCGAACGGATACAGAAAAAGAAAGCGATGAGGTTTGGGAAGCTCTGCAATATCAAGGAATGAAAGCTCATCGTCGTTTTTCAAAGTATGAAGGCTGGGAATATCAGCAAAAAATGAAGCAGGCTCTTTATAGAAAAGGATTCTCCATTGAACAAATTCAATCATTTCTAGATTCTATTGAAGAGGAATAGAGCGGGGAAAAAAGTATGTTAGTTGAAGGAAGATCCGAACGATGAATCGAGATTCTTGATAGAGAATCCAACTCGTTCGGATTTTTTTATTGTGATGCTTCAATCTTTTTAAAACAAAATATCTTCTGAGTCATTCTGCTGTTTATAAATAATCTCAGCGATTTCTGAAGCTGAGCTCAAGCGGCTTTTATCTTTAATATGGTTGTTGTGATCCCAAAAAGGAGTATTCATGCCTCCCATATAAGCTGCCGTCACATGAAGGTTGGTATCTTGGTACTCCACTTTTAAACTTTCTGTAAATCCCCTTACGCCAAATTTACTTGCCACATAGACGCTTTCATTGGCTTTCCCTCGAAGTCCTGCAGTTGAAATGATATTCATAACTTTAGGTTCAGGTCTCGTCAAGAGATGAGGCATAAGCGCTTGCGTTAAAAAAATAGTTCCTTTTACATTTGTATCGATGACTTCATCGATTGCTTGTTTTGTATAATCTATCAAAGGACCAAAATGTCCAATGCCTGCGTTGTTGATAAGGATATCTACTGAATGCTGCATCAGCAGTTTTTCTACAGATTTTCCTACTTCTTCATACTGTGTAATATCTACAGACATCGTATATACGTTTTCTCCTAGCTCATGCTGCGCCTCAGTTAATTTCTGTTGATTGCGTCCAGCTAGAATGACGTTGCAGTCTTTTGCGTAAAGTTTTGCGAGTTCTTTTCCAAGACCCGTCGCACCGCCTGTGATTAGCACTGTTTTCATTCCCAAAACTCCCTTTTCATAGTCTCCCTTTAGTTATACCTTTTGTTATAATAAAATGAAAGCAAACAAGGGGGAAAACAGCATGTCTGAAAAACGTTACAGTGATATGACGACGTATGAACTTCAACAAGAAATTGGGTCTCTTCAAGAAAAAGCACGAAAAGCTGAACAGCTTGGCATGGTCAATGAGTATGCAGTATTAGAAAGAAAAGTAACAATGGCTAGATCGTACTTATTGGATCCTGAAACGTTTCAAGCAGGGGAAGTATATGAAATTCAAGGAGATCCGGGTTCATATTTTAAAATTGATTATATGAACGGAGTTTTTGCATGGGGGTTTAGACTTGGTTCACCGCAAAACGAAGAGGCATTGCCTATTTCCATGTTGAAAAAATAAAGGGACGAACAAGCAGCACGAAATGTGCTGCTTGTTTGATATCTATATTCGCTTTACTTTTAAACAAATAAGCAAAGCAAGCGGTTATTCTTCGCGCTCATTAGAAGCATGCATACGTTCTTGCGGATGCGTATTGATCGTTCCATTTGCACGTTTTGAAGCGTATTCTGCTTTTGCTCGAGGTTCGCCTTCAAACTTAGTATGATGTTGGTTTGTAAAATCTTTTGCTTTATTGCGCATCGATACCTCTCCTTTTACAACAGAAAGCGTTGCGGTTATGATATAGTACATGAGGGAGTGAATAACTCCGCATTTATAGTGTAAGTTAAAAGTGCAAACATACTCATAAAGAATTTTGGTAATCGAGGTGTTCTTATGAACGATATATTCGAAAGATTAACGAATCAGCTATTAAGCAAAAATAGTTCGCTTTCATACGCTCAAGCCCGTACATGGGTCGAACTTTTCTGGGAAGATTTTGAGTCATCTTACGCAAAAGCAGGATATGATTATAAAGGGAAAGAAGCGACGGAAAAGGTTGTTACGATGTACATCAACAGCTACGGTGACAAACTTCATGAAATCGCGGTTAAAAACCCTAAATATCAGCATTTATTAAATAACGATGACTATTTAAAACATTAAATAAAAACGAACCGTCTTCTCAAGACGGTTCGTTTTTGGGTTTCATATTTGTTCTTGTTATGATTAGTGCGGGAGGTAATCAAGCTTTTTACGCAATTTTTTCTCACTGAAAATCCAACCAGTGTACGAACAAATAATATTTAAATCGTAATCAAGCTGGACCACGGCTACAAATGGATAGTAGTCTTTGCTGCGGTAGCGTAAATCAATAAAGCGCACTTCAATGTGGTCGTTATATTCGTCCAGTTCCCATCTATAAATAGGTGAAAAGGAAAGAAAAGCAGATAAATTTTCATCTTTTTTCGCTACTTCAATTACGGCCGATTCAGGAATTGGAACTTTATCAAACGTATCATAAATAAAAATTTCTTCTCCGATTGCTCTTCCTACATGAAAGTACTTTTCGGTCGTCACGGCTAAGTGCCAGTGAGTGAAACGCAGCGTAGGAGAGATATTGAGCTTGATAACATCAGGAAACTGTTTTCGAAGCTTCTTGGCGATTTGGTGGCGCATATAAAAGCGCAGTCCATAGTAAAACGCCAATAACACATATAGCGTAATGAATGTTGGTCCTGGCTCTGCTCCAATAAACCAGATTAAAATTGCGAGCACGTGGGCTGAGAAAATCACGTAATCAAACGTGTTGATTACGCCAAGAGCAATCCATTTATTTGTGAAAGGCCGTAAAGCCTGCGTGCCATAAGCGTTAAAGATATCAACAAAAACGTGAATAATGACGCCTGCAAAGGTCCACATCCATAGGTGCAGCAAGTTAGCTCCTGGCAGCAGAAGCGAAAGAATGAACACGATAAGCAAAGGCCATAAAATAACAGCCGGGATAGAATGTGTAATTCCACGGTGATTGCGGATATACTGTGCATTATTTCGCAGCTTTAAAACAGTGTCTAAATCAGGTGCTAATGACCCGGCCATTACGCCAATCATCACAGCATCCATTGTGGCTGTATTCGCAGATACAGTGGGGTCTAATGTTGCAAGGCCGCCCAGAGCGATTCCCATTGCAATGTGTGTACCAGTATCCAGAGCGAACTCCTCCTTTGTAAGATGATGACGATCTTAGATTATTCTAATTCAGCATGAAAGCTTGATTTAAAGCAAAAAATCTCATTTTATTATTAACGCAGCAAATTGGCTGTTTTTATTCATTATTTGAACAATTCATTTTACTATTCATATTTGTAGTTGTTATAAGGTTATCATAAAGTTACTAAGATTCAAAAAGCAACACATTGTATATGTATAGTTAATACCTCGGAGGCTATGACGTGAAACAAAGTAAAGATATTGTACAAAATTTTGATATTCAAGCATTTCAAAATGACTTAATCTCTTGGTTTGAGCAGGAACAGCGCATTTTACCTTGGCGTCAAGATCAGGACCCTTATAAGGTGTGGGTATCTGAAATTATGCTTCAACAAACGAGAGTAGATACGGTCATTCCTTATTTTAATAATTTTATTAGCAAATTTCCCACTATCAAAGACTTAGCTTATGCGAATGAAGATGATGTGTTAAAAGCGTGGGAAGGATTAGGCTATTATTCTCGTGCCCGTAATTTGCAAACTGCGGTTCGAGAAGTTCACGAACAATACGGGGGAGAAGTTCCAAATACGCCAGCAGAAATCTCCAAACTAAAAGGAGTGGGTCCTTATACAACAGGGGCCATTTTAAGTATTGCATACGGAGTGCCGCAGCCTGCTGTAGATGGAAATGTCATGCGTGTGCTATCGCGCATTTTATCCGTTTGGGATGATATTGCAAAACCGAAAACAAGAAAGTTGTTTGAAGAAATCGTGCATGAAATTATTTCAACAGATAATCCTTCCTATTTCAATCAAGGTATGATGGAGCTTGGTGCCATTGTCTGTACACCAACTTCTCCTTCCTGTTTGTTATGTCCAGTTCGCGAACACTGCCGCGCTTTTGAAGAAGGAGTGCAGAATGAGCTTCCCGTTAAATCAAAGAAAAAAGCGCCGCGTGCTCTTCAGCTTGCTGCAGCGGTGATTAAAGACGGTGAAGGAAATTATCTAATTCATAAGCGTCCAAGCAAAGGACTTTTAGCTAATCTATGGGAATTTCCAAATATAGAAGTAGATCTTAGTATAGCGCCAGATCATCATCAGCTTCAGGCATTTATTCAAAACGAGTACGGAGCTGATATTAAAATTCATGCGCCGTTTACCACAATTCAGCACGTGTTTTCTCATATCGTCTGGAACATCACAGTATATGAAGCAGAGCTTGCAAGTGATATCAGTGCATTAAAAAATTTGAAAGTAGTTTCTGAAAAAGACTTAGAACAATATGCATTTCCGGTTTCCCATCAAAAAATCTTAAAAGAATATTTGCTTGTTAAATAAAAGAAGCGTGGATAAACTCCGCGCTTCTTTTTATTTAATCATATGATACGTGCGTGCCGTGTGTATAATCTGCTTCGTGGTGCTGTAACCCGCCTCGTGCTTCAATTTCTTTAATAATTTGCTGATGAATACTTTGTCCTTCAGCATTTAAATACGGCGTCATTTGCTGTAAAGAGTGATGGGAAAACGCAAGCTCGCTGTCTTTCCACTCGCTTTTAGAAATCATTGAAAGAGCCGTCATGTCTCGACCTACATACATTCTATTCACCTCGTTCATTTTATCAAGTTTTATCTATTTTCCCTATATTACTTGTTTCTTATGCGATAAAATCAGTACAATGTAAAGATAATATGATACATAAGGGAGATGACATCATGTCACAAAAGGTAGCACTAGTTACGGGAAGCAGCAGAGGTATTGGTAAAGAGATTGCCTTACGTCTTGCTAAAGAAGGATACGATATTGTATTAAACTATGCACGAAGCAAAAGTGCAGCGCAGGAAGTAGCCGAAGAAATCAAAGCATTAGGCAGAGAAGCATTAGTTGTTAAAGCAAACGTAGGAAAAGTAGAGAAAATTAAAGAAATGTTTGAGCAAATTGATGACGCATTCGGTCGCTTAGACGTATTTGTAAGTAATGCAGCTTCAGGAGTTTTACGTCCTATTATGGAATTAGAAGAAACTCACTGGAATTGGACAATGGACATCAATAGCAAAGGATATTTATTCTGTGCACAAGAAGCGGCTAAACGTATGGAAAAAGTAGGCGGAGGAAAGATTGTTACCATCAGTTCGCTCGGTTCTATTCGCTATTTGGAAAATTATACAACAGTAGGCGTGTCAAAAGCTGCTGTAGAAGCATTGACCCGCTATTTAGCAGTGGAGCTTGCTCCAAAAAATATTGTGGTAAATGCTGTATCTGGAGGTGCTGTGGATACAGAAGCATTAAAGCACTTCCCAAATCGTGATGAACTGTTAGATGATGCGCGCAAACATACTCCAGCTGGTCGTATGGTGGAGCCAAAAGACATGGTAGATGCAGTGATGTTCTTAGTCTCCGATCAAGCAAATATGATTTGCGGTCAAACGCTTATTATTGACGGAGGGCGTTCACTTTTAATGTAAGGTAAATGTATTTTGTGCTTGCGCTTTAAAATACTGAAAAAAGTTTGCATACCCTATTTACCTCCCGGGCATATTAATTTTCGTGGAGGTGATTACAATGGCAAAACAAACTAACAAAACAGCATCTGGTACAAGCACACAACACGTGAAAAACCAAAATGCTCAAGCATCTAAAAACAACTTCGGTACTGAATTTGGTAGCGAAACAAATGTACAAGAAGTGAAGCAACAAAATGCACAAGCAGCGGCAAACAAAAGCCAAAATGCTCAAGCATCTAAAAACAACTTCGGTACTGAATTTGCTAGCGAAACAAGTGCTCAAGAAGTGAGACAACAAAACGCACAAGCTGAAGCAAAGAAAAACCAAAACGCTGGTAAATACCAAGGTTAATATCAAAAGCGAACTTAACGTCTTTCAAACGGCGATGTTAAGTTCGCTTTTTCTTATATAAAAAGCAACAAAGTATGACAAAACTTCTTGAAACTTTACACAACTCGTCAAAGGAATCTGTCTCACCTAAACAGAATGTTAACAGAAGTGCCGCGTGTATGGTTAAAGCAAATAGGGAGGAGCTATCGTATGAAAAAATTTGATCAGCTAGTGACTCAACAATTGGAGACCATGGATCAACTTCTGTTTTTGCAGTCTGAGATTGAGCGTTGTCAGGAAATCGAAGGTGAACTAGTAAAACTTCATGAAGAAGCAAAACTTCATTCTGTGCAAGATGAAATTAGTGAAATGAAGCTAAAATTAAAAGAGATTCAATTGACGTTTGAAGCACAAACCGAAGACATTATTCGTACATATAAAAGTGAAGGGGCTTGCTCTACACTTGCTTAATGAACATTGATGTGTCACTTCCTCTCTTTTTTAAGGCTGCTAAGCAAAGGAAAAGTAGGGGGAGTGACTTTTTTGAATTCAAGAAGGTTAGCACATTTGTGTTAAAATGAGAGAGAAACCGTTATAATAAACATAAGACAAATGGAGACGTTATATGAATTTTTTTAAGTGCTAAAATGAAAGTAGGTATTGGAGATGGGAATTCCGGTGGAAGGAGAAACAATTCAAATACACAGCTACAAGCATAATGGACATATTCATCGCGTGTGGGATCGGACAACCGTATTAAAAGCAACCAATAACTTAGTGATTGGAGGAAATGATCGTACAGTCGTTACAGAATCAGATGGACGAACATGGGTCACAAGAGAGCCGGCAATTTGTTATTTTCATGCTCAGCAGTGGTTTAACGTCATTGGGATGATCCGTGAAGATGGAATTTATTATTACTGCAATATCAGTTCGCCGTTCATTTATGATGACAATGAAGCGCTCAAATATATTGATTATGATTTAGATATTAAAGTCTATCCAGATATGACATACACCCTTCTTGATGAAGATGAATATGAGAAGCATCGAAAAGAAATGAATTATCCAGAAGTGATTGACCGTATTTTACATAATCACGTCGAGGAGTTAAAAGGTTGGATTCGCCAGCGAAAAGGCCCGTTTGCTCCAGATTTCATTGACATTTGGTATGAACGTTTTTTAACATATCGGCATTCTTGATGAATGAGCTAGAGAACATTATGTTAGGCCGTCTAAAGCTGACTGTTTGATATAATGTTCTTTTTGGCGTTATGGTCGCCATCTTTTAGAAGAGATAAAAGCACTAAAAAATCGACGCGTGTACATATACTAAGAAAGCTTGCCCTCATAGATAGAAAGGGGAGATTTTATGGGAAGTATAAGACGCTACATGAAGTTTGTACAGCCATACAAATGGCAAATTGTCGGCACTGTCTTAATTGGTATTATTAAATTTGCTATTCCTTTATTAATTCCGCTGCTTTTGAAATATGTTTTGGACGATATCGTAAATGGACATGGCATGTCTTCCTCTGAAAAAGTTCATAAAATGGTGACGATTATGGGGATTTCGTTTGTTATATTTTTAGTGTTAAGACCTCCCATTGAATATTACAGGCAGTATTATGCTCAGTGGGTATCGAGCAAAGTATTATATGATATTCGGGATCAGCTGTTTAGCCATATTCAAAAGCTTAGCTTGCGTTACTATGCAAACACGCGAGCGGGTGAAGTGATTTCACGAGTCATTAATGATGTAGAGCAAACAAAAAACTTTGTTATCACAGGCTTAATGAACGTATGGCTTGATATGATGACGATTGTAATAGCCATTGTGATTATGTTTACGATGAATGTACCTTTAACACTGGTATCGATTATTTTGCTGCCGGTTTATGCGTTCTCTGTAAAATATTTTTACAGTCGTCTGCGCCATTTAACGCGAGTCCGTTCGCAGGCTTTAGCCGAAGTACAGGGTCACTTGCATGAAAGGGTTCAAGGAATCTCTGTTATTCGCAGCTTTGCTATTGAGCCTCATGAGCAGAAACAATTTGATAAGCAAAATTCAAATTTTCTACAAAAAGCAATCAATCATACGAATTGGAATGCCAAAACATTTGCAGTAGTGAACACCATTACCGATTTGGCACCTTTAATCGTGATTACATTTGCTGGATATCAAGTCATCACAGAAAGTCTTAGCGTAGGAACGATGGTAGCATTTGTGGCCTATATTGACCGCTTGTATAATCCGCTTCGCCGCTTGGTCAATTCATCGACTACGCTCACGCAGTCTGTTGCATCTATGGACCGGGTGTTCGAGTTCATTGATGAAGAATACGATATTACAGACAAGAAAGATGCAAAAGAATGTACTGAGCTTCATGGAAAGGTGCAGTTTGAGCACGTTTCATTTGCTTATGAAGAAGAAGAAAAACCTGTGATTCATGATATTAATTTAGATGTAGAAAAAGGAAAATCCGTTGCGTTTGTTGGAATGAGCGGAGGAGGGAAATCCACGCTTATCAGCTTAATTCCGCGCTTTTATGATGTGACAGAGGGGAAAATTCTCATTGATGACATTGATATCAAAACCTATAAAGTACGCAGCCTGCGAGATAAGATTGGAATCGTCCTGCAGGATACGGTGTTGTTTAGTGACACGGTTAAAAACAATATACTGCTTGGAAAGCCAGGAGCGACAGATGAAGAAGTAATTGCTGCGGCAAAAGCCGCAAATGCCCACGATTTTATTATGAATTTGCCCGAAGGATATGATACAAAAGTGGGAGAGCGGGGAATGAAGCTATCAGGGGGACAGAAGCAGCGTATTTCCATTTCGCGCGTATTTTTAAAAAATCCAGCTATTCTTATTTTTGATGAAGCCACTTCAGCTCTAGATTTGGAAAGTGAGCACTATATTCAAGAAGCATTAGCTGAACTAGCAAAAGACCGTACGACTTTCATTGTAGCCCATCGTTTATCTACAATTACTCATGTTGATGAAATTGTACTTTTAGAAAATGGAAGAGTAGTCGAACGAGGTTCTCATGAGGAGTTAATTAAGAAAAAAGGTCATTACTATCAGCTCTTTAACGTTCAGCAGCTTGATACAATTTAAAAACACCACCTATTGTCTAACAATAGGTGGTGTTTTTAATCTTCTTGTCGCTGATGGTTAATATCAAATGAGTTAGCATCCTTGTGATAGTTTTGGAACGTATCAATCAGCTTATCAAGATGCTCTAACTCTTCACTATACTCAATGATGACAGAAATTAAAGGGAAGATATGATAAATAACCTTATTCTCTTCATCATTATCGTATATTTTGTACTGCATAAATTTATCGATTAAAGCTCGTTTTCCAACGCAGGCTTCGTTTGGTACAGTAGTGGTTGGCTGTACGCGTAATTTCCCAATGAATTTTAATAATACTTGCTCATGATACATTAACAGGCACTCAACTTCAGATTTGATTAAATCTTGAAATTGCTGCGGCATGACTTGAAGATCATTTTCCACTCGGTGAAGTAGTTTCAAGGTTGTAAGAGCTCTTGTTGTTACGGTAATCATTTGACGAAATAAAACGAGCTTGCGTGACTTAACAAAACGTTTTTTGGTTGAATAAGTGCGTTCTTCTTTGTAAAAATCAAAGATTTGATTCATTTTAGCCACATTGTCTTTCATTTTTTCAATGTCTTCTTTTAACAACGTGTGCTCAGATGCGTGATAAAGATTCATGCGAATCCATTTAATAATTTCTTCCGTTGTGCTTACAATTTTATAATACAATCTTGTTTCATACTTTGGCGGAATAAAAATAAGATTGACAATAAATGCTGAGAATACCCCAAGTAACACTGTACCAAAGCGTATAAGTGCATATTCAACGAAATTATCTCCTGGATTTTCCATGATTGCAATTACTGTCACAAGCGCAAGCCCAATTGTATTATTAATACGTAATTTTAAGTTGACTGCAATGACAACAACAGCGGTAAAACCAATAATGATGGGATGGGTACCAAAAATAAGTCCAAAACAAACTGCAGAAGCAGCTCCAATCACATTCGCCTGTATTTGCTCCAATATTGTTAAATAAGATCTGTAAATAGACGGTTGAATTGCAAAAACTGCCGCAATTGCCGCAAATATTGGAGATGGTAAACTTAGAAATTCACCTAATAACAATGAAAGTGTAATGGCAATTCCCGTTTTTAAGATGCGGGCACCAAGTTTCATGTGCGTTCGTAGTTCCTTTCTGTAAAAAAGTTTTTTCGTTATGAAGAATGTTCCCCAAAACAAATGATAAATTGCAAAAATCAATCCTTCTTTATTACATAACCTGTTGAAAATAATATAAACAATAACATACTATACAAGGTTTAAGAATGGATATCAAGAGAAAACAAGCAGAAAAATAAGGGTATTTCTCGGGATTTTTCGACAGGATGACAAAAAGGAGATGACGCGTAAGAAATGGTTATGAAAGGTGGGAATGTTCTATAAGGAAACCCAAAGGTAAGATAAAAAAGCACTCATTTTCAAACGAGTGCTTTAGAGTAAAAATTAGCGTTCTTCACTTAACTGTTTAAATGCTTTTTCTACAGCTTCTAAAGTGTCGGTAATATCTTTTTCTGTATGAGCTGTAGTAAGGAACCATGCTTCATATTTCGAAGGAGCTAAGTTGACGCCTTGGTGGAGCATTAGTTTAAAGAAGCGTGCGAATAATTCGCCGTCTGTATTTTCTGCTTGTTCATAGTTTTTAACCGTTTCTGTTGTAAAGTAGAGAGTAAGAGCGCCTTTTAATCGATTGATCGTAATAGGCATGTTATATGTACGAGCATGTTTTAAAATACCTTCTTCGAGCATCGCCCCTAGCTTATCTAGCTGTTCATAAACACCTTCTTGCTTTAGTACTTCCAGGCAAGCAATCCCAGAAAGAATAGACGCTGGGTTTCCTGCCATTGTACCTGCTTGATAAGCCGGTCCAAGCGGCGCCACTTTTTCCATGATTTCTTTTTTACCGCCGTAGGCTCCGATTGGAAGACCTCCGCCGATGATTTTTCCAAATGCAGTCAGATCAGGTTTTACACCAAGTAAATCTTGAGCTCCGCCGTACATAAAGCGAAATGCTGTAATCACTTCATCATAAATAACAAGTGCTCCAGCTTCGTGAGTTAATTCGTTAACTTGTTCTAAAAAGCCAGGTTCTGGCTCAACAATTCCAAAGTTTCCAACGATTGGTTCTACTAAAACAGCTGCAATTTGATCGCCCCATTTTTCTAATGCTTCCTTGTAAGGCTCAATATCGTTAAAAGGAACTGTGATGACTTCATTAGCGATACTTTTTGGTACACCTGCAGAGTCAGGAGTTCCGAGCGTAGAAGGGCCAGATCCAGCTGCTACCAATACAAGGTCGGAATGGCCGTGATAGCAACCTGCAAATTTAATGATTTTATCGCGTCCAGTATAAGCGCGTGCTACACGGATTGTTGTCATAACTGCTTCTGTTCCAGAGTTGACGAAGCGCACTTTATCTAATGCGGGCATCGCTTCTTTGAGCATTTTAGCAAATGTGACTTCATGAGCAGTTGGCGTACCGTAAAGAACACCAGTTTCAGCTGCTTTTGTAATAGCTTTCGTGATATGAGGATGAGCGTGTCCTGTAATAATAGGGCCGTAAGCTGCTAAATAGTCAATATATTTATTTCCATCGACGTCCCAGAAATAAGCTCCGCTTGCCTTTTCCATTGCAACAGGTGCTCCGCCTCCTACGGCTTTATATGAACGTGAAGGGCTGTTAACGCCGCCTACAATATGTTCGAGCGCTTCAGCGTGTAATTGTTCTGATTTTGTAAATTGCATGTTATGCCTCCTAATGAAAAGTTCAACTTCTTTATTCTATCAAACTTATTTGTTTCTTGAAAAACATTCGAGAACGTGTATGATAGAAATTTGTGAGCTAACTGCTAGAAAATAGTTCCTCATCTCGCAGAGGAGTTGCTAGCAAGGGCGCCGGAAACAATAAAAGAAACCACTAATACGTCGACGTAACGGAGGGAATACAATGAAAAATGCTATTGAGGTGAATCAACTTCGGAAAGAATTTAAAGCCTATTCTAGCCGCTCTGGCCTTAAAGGGGCATTCCGGGATTTATTTACCCGTAATTATAGAGTTATGAAAGCTGTGAACGATATTTCGTTTACCGTAAAACAAGGGGAAATGGTAGGTTATATAGGAGAAAACGGAGCGGGGAAATCGACCACAATCAAAATGCTGACAGGAATCTTAACTCCTACTTCAGGCGAGATTACCGTAAATGGAATGAACCCTCATAAAGAAAGGGAGAAGTTTGCCCAAACGATTGGAGTTGTTTTTGGTCAACGCTCTCAGCTGTGGTGGGATATTGCCGTACAAGAATCTTTTCGCTTGTTAAAAAAAGTATACAAAGTGTCAGATGAAGATTATAACGCTCATATGGAACATGTTATTCAAACGTTAGATATTGGACCGCTGCTAGATAAGCCGGTGCGAAAGCTTTCTCTAGGTCAAAGAATGCGCTGTGAGCTGGCTGCTGCTCTTATTCATAATCCGCCGCTTCTATTTTTAGATGAACCGACGATCGGTTTAGATGTGCTGGTTAAATTAAAAATCCGCCAATTTTTAAAAGAAATTAATGAAAAATATAATACGACGATTTTGCTTACGACACATGATTTAGCAGATATTGAAGCTTTATGTGAACGCGTTGTAATGCTCGATGAAGGCAGTATTATTTATGACGGATCACTGCAAAAGCTGCGTTCGAATTGGGGAGATCTTAAACAAGTCACGTTTGAATTTGGAACTGCGCCAAATAAAGAGCAGTTGAAGCTATTGACGCAAGGGATGCCTGTTAACTGGATTGAAGGTGATCAAAAATATTTGTGGACAGCGCAGCTTCAAAATAAAGGAGACTTAATGTCACAGCTGATTGCTAAAGTGGTGGCAAAGCACGAAATCAGTGATATTAACATTGAAGAAATTTCAACGGAAGAAATCATCCGCAACATTTATGAAGAAGGTGTTGTGAATGGATAAATATATAGAGATGATACGCATTCGCTTTTTAATGATGCTGGCGTATCGGACGAATTATTACAGCGGAATATTGATTTATGCGATCAATATTGGTGCTTACTACTTTTTATGGTCCGCTATTTATGGAGGAAAAGAGAATATTCAAGGGTTATCCATTACCCAAATGACAACGTATGTAGCCGTTTCATGGATGGCAAGAGCCTTTTATTTTAATAACATTGACCGTGAAATGGCAATGGAAATTAAAGATGGCAAGGTGGCAGTAGAGTTAATTAAGCCTTATAGCTACCTTGGTATGAAAACAATGCAAGGACTGGGAGAAGGGATTTTTCGGCTGCTGTTTTTCTCAGTGCCCGGTATGATTATTGTCGCGTTTTTATTTCCAGTACAGTTTTCAGCCAATGCCGCAACATGGCTTTATTTTGGACTGTCTTTAATTTTTAGTTTCATTATTAATACACAAATTAATTTATTAACGGGTATTACGACTTTTTTTCTCTTTAACAATGACGGACTCATTCGAGCGAAGCGCGTTGTTATTGATTTGTTTTCAGGACTTCTTCTGCCCATCAGTTTCTATCCTTTATGGGCGCAACATATTATGAGCTATTTCCCTTTTCAGGCCATTAGTTATATTCCGAGCATGATTTTCACAAATGGATTTAAAGGGCAGGAAGTAATACATGCTCTTATTACACAAGCAGTTTGGTCAGGGCTTCTATTTATTCCTATTGCGTGTTTGTGGAACATAGCGAAGAAAAAAATGGTTATTCAAGGAGGGTAGTCTATGAAAATGTTTTATTTTTCGATTTTCTTTCAGTACATTAGTCAATATATGAAAACAAGGCTTCAGTATCGCACCGATATGGTAGTTGAAATCATTTCAGACTTATTGTTTCAAACAGTTAATTTGATTTTTATTTTAGTTGTATTTGGACATACTCAGTCGCTGCACGGATGGTCACGAGAGGAAATTATCTTTATTTATGGTTTCTTTTTGGTCCCTTTTGCTATTTTTTCGTCTTTCTTTAACATTTGGGATTTCAACGAGCGCTACATTGTCAAAGGTGAAATGGACCGAATTTTAACGCGGCCGATTCACAGTTTGTTTCAAGTTATTTTAGAGCGGATGGAACTGGAATCATTGTTTGGTGGTATCACAGGGATTGCCGTAATGGCTTACGCTGCGTCTTCTTTACACCTTCATTTCCAGTGGTATGATGTTTTTATTTTTCTATTGTTTATTTTAGGAGGAGCGCTTGTATACGCAGGAATTTTCATCGCCTTAGCAAGCATAGGCTTCTGGTCGGATGCCAGAACCTCTATTATGCCTACTATTTATAATATTGGAAACTACGGAAGGTATCCTGTAGATATTTATAATAATGTCATCCGATATGTTTTAACGTGGATTCTTCCTTTTGCATTTGTAGGCGTATATCCAGCTGCTTATTTCTTAGGAAGGTCAGAATGGTACGGATATGCATTTTTAACCCCGGTGATGGGAATCGTCTTTTTTGTAATCTCTATTTTCTTATGGAATACAGGTGTCAAAAAATACAGAGGAGCAGGCAATTAAATGCCTGCTCTTTTTCGTGGTTTCTGAGTAGTAATGAATGGACAAGGATGCGCGTATAGTGGTAGTAGAGTATAAATTAAAGGAGTAGAATGATGGTTATTTTTCTAATCCTCGTTATCATTGTTTTTGTAATCGGTAGTATGAAGTTTCTTTTTGAAAAAGAACTTGGAGAATTTCATTTTTTCTCAATTGGTCATTTCTTTGTCTTGTTTTATTCATATATCACAGTTTTATTGGGGTTTAGCCTTATTTATACAGTGTGTGAGATGGGAAGTATTCCAGTGTTAAGCGGAGGGTTTGAACATGAAGGTCATTACTTTTATACGCTGTTTAACAGCATGTATTTCAGCGCAGCGACGTTATTTTCAGTAGGATACGGAGATATGTATCCGGTTGGAATTGGGAAATTATTTGCAACTTTTGAAGCGTTTATCGGCTACATTATGCCTGCAATCTTTGTGATGCGAACTGTTACCCGCACTTAAACTTGTCATCTTATCTAATATTGGGTACGCTATTCAAAGAAAATGAAAAGCGTAAAGGAGCAGATAAATATGACAGCTGTAGTTGGAGAAAAAGCACCCGATTTTGTATTAATGTCTACAAATGGAGAGCAAGTATCACTCGCTTCGATGAAAGGAAAAAACGTTGTGCTGTATTTTTATCCGAAAGATATGACGCCAGGCTGTACAACGGAAGCTTGTGATTTCAGAGATCAGCATGAAAATTTTGAAGAGCTAGATGCGGTGATTCTAGGAGTGAGCCCGGATCCAATCGACAAACACCATAAGTTTATTGATAAGCACGGTCTTCCATTCTTGCTTTTAGCTGACGAAGATCACAGCGTAGCTGAAGAGTATGGAGTATGGAAACTGAAAAAAAACTTTGGAAAAGAATATATGGGCATTGAACGCTCCACTTTTATCATTGATAAAGAAGGAACGCTCGTAAAAGAGTATCGCAAGGTTCGAGTAAAAGGGCATGTGGAAGAAGCTTTATCATTTATTAAAGAAAAAATGGCATAAAAACAGGCAGATAACTAGAGCAGTTTTAGTCTTTGAACATACAATATCAGTGTAGGGCATACCTCCTCAGATGTTAATATATTTAAAAGTGTGGATTGATTTCCACACTTCTTTTTTTGCATAACATATATGAATAATTTCTACTTATTACATAAAATAGGAATAGGCATCAAGTTGACAAAACGTGGGTAAAACATGTAGACTAATTATAAGAATTATAAAGTAATAATACTTATAGAAGAGGGGTGCATGACGTGTCAAATCATTTACAAGAAGCCCTTGAAACGTTAAAAGGTACTGGCGTTCGTATTACACCACAACGTCATGCTATTTTAGAGTATTTAATCAATTCTATGACACACCCAACAGCAGATGATATTTATAAAGCGCTGGAAGGTAAGTTTCCAAATATGAGTGTAGCAACCGTTTACAATAATTTAAGAGTATTTCGCGAAGTAGGTATTGTAAAGGAACTAACATACGGTGATGCATCAAGCCGGTTTGATTATGTTACAACAGAGCATTACCATGTGATTTGCGAAAGCTGCGGAAAAATTGTGGATTTTCATTATCCTGGTTTAGACGAAGTAGAAAAGCTGGCTGCTCATATTACTGACTTTGATATTAGTCACCACCGAATGGAAATTTACGGAACGTGTCCTGATTGTACGGCTAAAAAAGCGCATTAATAAGCTGATAGTAGTGATACTATCAGCTTTCTTTTTGTTTTTTTCTATTATACTTTTCATCGAATTGTTTTCCTTCAAGAGACCGGTCAAGCGTAAGCGGCTCGTTGCAATACATACACATATCTACGCGCCCTAGCATTTTGGTTTGCTTTTGACATGTAGGGCAGGTTACTTGAACTGCTTTTGTAGAAAGCATGCCAATCCAGAAATAAACGCCGGTACTAGCTACGATGCACAGTAAACCTAAAAGCATAAAAATAGTCATTAGCCAGACTGAAGACCGAAAGAAAATTCCCCCATACATAACAATGAAACCAACAAAGATCAGGCTGAGTGCAAACGTGCGAATCTTGTTAATTTTATTTGAATACTTTATCCCCATCAGTATCCCCCCTATTACCAATATATCATAGAGTGAGACAGTGAATAGTAATAAAAATTGAATCTTCGGAAAATTATCCGTAGTTTTTGAGCTTTCTGAATGATTTCCATAATTCTGAGTGGGATATCCGTTATACATCGTATATAATAAAAAAAGAAATCTTAGTCCATAGCCTTTAAAATTTTGAAAAATATTTGTCTATTACAGTTAGGAGAGCTCAAAATGGAAGATGTTTTACGGCCAATATATCAAGAAAGAGCTAGCAATAAAGACACACTCGGTATTTTACTGATTGAAAAAAAGAAATCAGAATCTCCAGTGACGGATAATTTGGATGCTATCTTATTTATTGTGACCAAAACCACAGAAACTTCTCTTTTTATTAAACAATACGAATATGAAAATGAGCGTGCTGCACTTTATATGGCTTCTGAACAGCAAATGAGTGAATGGATTATGAATGGGACGAACCGCCGTATTATTGATTGGATCTTAAATGGTAAAGTGCTATTTGATCGAAACGAATATATGGAAAACTTAAAGAAACGCTTAATTGATTTCCCTAGAGAAGATCGGACAAAGAGAATAGGTGTCGAGTTTGCTAAGTTGATTCGCCGATTTAAAGAAGGAAAAGACTTTTATGCGTCTAATCATTATTTAGATGCATTCAATCATGTCATTCATGCTCTTCATCATTTAGCACGACTGTCTGTGTTGGAAAATGGATTTCACCCAGAAGTGACAGTGTGGAACCAAGTGAAAAAAATAGAACCTGAAATTCATCGTCTTTACGAAGAGCTAATTATTAGCCAAGAAGAGGTTAGCAAGCGTTTGGAGCTGCTTTTCTTAGCAAGTGAATTTCTAGTCAATAAAAAAACTGAATTGGGTGCGAAGCATCTTGTTCATATTATGAAAAGTGAAAAGCAGGAATGGACGTTTAATGAACTTGTTCATCATCCCGAAATACGCCCTTATGCTATTGACTTAGGAATACTCCTTGAGTTTTTAATTGAAAAAGATATCATTATGGTAAAAAAAGTAGAAACCAAAGGAAAGAGTTTGTACCATAGACACTATGTGGCGAAATGATAGAGAGAGAAAGGGTATCTGATACGGTATGGTTATGACGTATAGATGCCCTGACACATGATTTTATAGTCTGGATAAAAGGTTTTTCTAAAAAAACACGATTTATTTTTAAAAATCTATTGACGCTTTAAAATATCCGTGGTAAATTTATATACGTCGCTGATGAGCGATACTAAATTTATCAAAAACTTGAAAAAACTTCTTAAAAAAGTTGTTGACAAGAAAGAGATAAACTGGTAAGATTAAAAAGTCGCTTAAGAGCGGCGGTTGAACTTTGAAAACTGAACAAAGCGACAAACGTCAACGTTAATTTTTATTTTTTA
>NZ_JBIQFF010000008.1:0-137017 GCF_045369295.1 Priestia sp. 179-F W1.4 NHS
AAAAAATAAAAATTAACGTTGACGTTTGTCGCTTTGTTCAGTTTTCAAAGTTCAACCGCCGCTCTTAAGCGACTTTATTATCTTATCAAGTTACCGACGTAATGTCAACAACTTTTTAAAATTCTTTTTTCAGCTTCGTTGTTACTGTTATGTCTCAACGACGCTTTATAATAATAAAATATATCTTTATTAAAGTCAACAGTTTTTAACAAAAAAATTCGAAATCATTACTTTTTGATTCAGATGGCTGTTTTATCTAGATCATATCATCATATTATAGGCAAAAGCTAGGTTTAAACTTTGCCTTCTCTATTCTTGAACCCTTTACTTTTTTCAATTTCTTCATTATACGAAGAAATTAAAAAAGAGCTGTCCATTAGACAGCCCCTTCTTATTTCCCTTTAAAACTAGGTCTTCTCTTCTCAGCAAATGCTTGAAGCGCCTCTAGACGATCTTCTGTCGGAATCGTTAACTCATATGCTTTTCTTTCAATTTGCAAACCAGTCTGCAAATCGGCCTTCATTCCTTCTTTGATAGCAAATTTTGCTTGCTGAAGTGCAATTGGCCCATTTTTTAATAAAAGCGAGATAAAAATATCTATTGTTTCTTCTATTTGATATCCAGGAGCTACCTTCGTTACTAGACCACATTCTTTTGCTTCTGATGCCGTGAGGCGCTGAGCTGTTAAAATTAGTTCCATTGCTTTTGCTTCACCAACTAGGCGAGGGAGACGCTGTGTTCCTCCTGCGCCTGGTATAATCGCTAAGCTTGTTTCCGTTAAACCCATAAGCGCTTCTGTTGAAGCGATCCGGAAATCACATGCTAAAGCCAGCTCCATTCCTCCTCCAAATGCATATCCGTTGATGATTGCTATCGTTGGCTGAGGAAGCTGCTCTATCTTAGAAAACACTTCTCCTATTTTGTAAATATTGCGCTTTACCTCTTGATCAGAGAGGGTTTTACGTTCTTTTAAATCCGCACCTACACTAAAAGATTTTTCACCTGCCCCTTTAAACGTCACAACTCGAATATCTTTTTGAATACGAATTCCTTCAATTACTTCTTCCAATTCTTTAAGCATATCGTAATTAAAAGCATTCATCGCTTCCGGACGGTTCAGTATCACATGGGCGACGTGTCCCTTTATTTCATAAGAAATAGATGACATTCTTTTACCACCTCCAAATTGGAATCGCTTTCATTTTATCGCTCCTGAGATACCTGCTGCTTCAGTGCACGCCTTAAAATTTTTCCCGTTGTATTTTTAGGAAGTTCTTTTAAAAATTCAATTTCACTTGGCACTTTATATTTAGCAAGGTGCTCTTTGCAGTAGGCAATAAGCTTCTCTTCCGTTATCTCTTGATTATTGCAAACCACGTAACACTTCACACATTCACCTAAAGAAGGATCAGGAACTCCGATAACAGCCACTTCTACAATATCCCGATGCGCATATAGCACTTCTTCTACTTCGCGAGGATAAACATTATATCCTCCTACAATAATTAAATCTTTTTTACGGTCAACGATATAAAAATAACCTTCCTTATCCATTCTTGCTAAGTCACCTGTATACAGCCAACCATCTCGGAGAGCATATTCCGTATCTTCAGGAAGCTTATAATACCCTTTCATCACATTAGGGCCTTTGACGATAAGTTCGCCAACTTGTCCTACTTCTACTTCTTTTCCTAGTTCATTTACCACTTTATTTTCAACATTCATAATAGATGTGCCTATAGAACCTGCTTTTCTCTCTCGATCAATCGGATTGAAACACGTCACAGGAGAAGCCTCAGATAATCCATAGCCTTCTGCTACCATGACCCCAAACTTACGTTCAAAATGGGTTAGAAGTGCCACCGGCATTGATGCCCCGCCTGATATACAAAGCCTTACCGTGTGAAAGTGCTCTTTTTTCCCTTTGTCATGCTGAAGTAAAAAATTATACATTGTCGGAACGCCAGCAAAAATAGTCGCTTGTCGATTTTGAATTAATTCAAATATAGAAGATGGACTGAATTTTGGTTCAATTAATATCGTTCCTCCATTCATTAAAGGCGCATTCAATGAAACAGTTAAACAAAATACGTGAAACATCGGCAAAGCAGCTACGACTCGGTCATTCCCATTTATACTTAAATAATCTGCTACGTCTTGAGCGTTTGAATAAATATTCTTATGCGTAAGCATAGCTCCTTTTGGTTTTCCAGTCGTTCCTGACGTATACAGAATGATGGCCACATCTTCTTCTTTTAACTCGAGAAAATCATATGTAGCTTCCCCTCTGTTTACAACTTGCGAAAACGTGTGAAAATAAGAAGGTATACTTTCCACTGTATCTGTCGTTTCACATAAGATAACGTGTTCCAAAAATGGAGTGTGTCCAATGATTTTTTTTAAAACAGGGAGAAGTAAATCAACCGCAATAACTGCTTTTACATCTCCATCCTGAAGCATGTAGCTAATTTCATCCGCTGTGTAAATAGGATTAATGGGTATAACAGTAGCTCCTACTCGAAGAGCACCGTACAATCCAATAACAAAATGAGGCGAGTTGCCGACAATTAAAGCGATATGATCTCCTTTTTTTACACCTAATTGCTTCAGACCATTAGCAAACTTAGATACCGATGCATCAAGATCTGCATAAGATGTTTCCTGATCCATAAAAACATATGCCGATTTTTGCGGAAATTGCTCAGCTGTTTTATGAAGCTGTGCTGACAAATTCATCTCATAACTTCCTCCTTTTAATAACGAATGAATGAACAACCATTCATTATTAAGTCATAATAATGGAAAAATTCTTACTTCTTCTATTCTATTATAATGTTACTGCTGTTCTATTGACAAGACTCATCTGTTTAAAAAGAAAAAAAGCCTGATGTGGCAGACTTTTTTCTTAATAGATTAATTCAACAAACTCTTCTTTTGTAATATTACCAAAATAATGTGGAATATCGATGTCCTCTAAGGCTTGTTCAATAGAAGCTTTTTCATAACGAACACCTGTTAATTTTTCCTGTACTTCCTGGACATCTCCCACTCCAAAGAAATCTCCATAGATGGTGCAAGCATCGATTTTCCCTTTATTCACTTCCAAACGAACGTCAATTTGTCCCACAGGAAAGCGGTGAGAGTGCTGTAAGTTAAATTTAGGTGATTTTCCATAGTTCCAATCCCATGACTGATAGCGCTCTTTAGAAATTTGATGAATCGTTTCCCAATCTTTTTCCGTTAGTTTATATTCTGTTATATTTTCTTCTCCCTCAAAGATATACCGAAGCAGCATTTCTCTAAATTCTTCCACCGTTACTTTCTGTTCTAAAAATTCACTGATATTCGCTACTCTATTTCGAATAGACTTAATGCCTTTGGATTCAATTTTATCTTTTTTTACTTTTAACGCTGATACCACGTTTTCAATCTCTGAATCAAAAAGAAGAGTTCCATGGCTGAACATTCTTCCTTTCGTCGAAAACTGAGCATTTCCAGAAATTTTACGTCCTTCCGCCATTAAATCATTTCGTCCGCTTAACTCAGCATTGACTCCTAATTTCTTTAACGCTTCCACGACTGGCTCGGTAAACTTTTTAAAATTATGAAAGCTATTTCCATCGTCTTTCGTAATAAAGCTGAAGTTTAAATTTCCTTTATCATGATAAACGGCACCGCCTCCAGATAGACGTCTCACTACATGAATATGCTGATCTTCAACATATTTTGTATTAATCTCCTCAATGGTGTTCTGATTTTTTCCAATAATAATAGAAGGTTCATTAATATAAAACAGCAGATATGTCTCATTAATATCTAGATGCTTGAGCGCATATTCTTCAATTGCTAAGTTAATTCGGGGATCATAATTTTTTTGATTATCAATAAATAACATTCATTTTCCTCCTTGTTATTCCCATACGTATCCTGATTCAGCTAACGTGAGCGTACCTCCATAACGAGCAGCAGCTTCCTCTACTAGCTGTTGGTGTTCTCCGTAGTGTGGAAGGTGAGTAAGCATGAGTTGTTTGACACTTGCTTTAGAAGCAAGTGTACCGGCTTCTGTACTTGTCATGTGTCCAGCACCGCTTCCATCTTGGCTAGCATAAAAGTTACATTCACAAATAAGAAGATCTGCATTTTCTGAGAAAGAAACAAATTCTTCTAAATAGCTCGAGTCCGCTGTGTACACGACGGTTTGATTGCCAGCACTTATTTTCATGGCATAACAAACGACTGGATGTTTCGTTTTCATAAATTCGATTGTAAAAGGCCCAACGTCAAGTTTTTGACTCGGATCGTACTCTACTCCTTTGGTAATTCCTTTATGAGTAAGTTTGTTGAAGCTTTCCTGATCATATGTATGTCCGTAAATAGAAAGTTCCTTAACAGCGTTCCCTAGATGAGTCTGAATGAGGCGAGCATATTGAAATACTCCGACATCAGCCACGTGATCATGATGGTAATGAGATAAAATCATCGCATCTATTTCTTCTGGTTTTGCATATTTTTGCAGCTGAGCCAATGCACCGCTTCCACAATCAACAAGCAGCTGAAATCCATCGTGCTCAACTAAATAGCTAGAAGTAGCTTCTGAAACAGCAGGATATCCTCCCCAAAAACCAATAACAGTTACTTTCATTTCAATCACCCTTTCGTACTATTTTTATTACGTTCAGTATACCCTACTTTTTTTTGAAAACTAACTGAAAGATACTCGTTTTGCCTATTTTATCGAAATAACTCATTGTTATATAACAAATAACCACTTAGAATAGCAAAATAGGCTAAATTGTTATAAAACATAATTGACATTTCAACATCTGTTATAATACAATATTAGTAACAAAAAACAACGGAGGGGATTTAAATGTTAGAAAAAATGACTGAATTTTTCAAAAGATTACCCAATAAAAAGTGCGTAGAATGCGGAAACGACATCGAGGAACAGCATGAGTGCTACGGAAACAAATGCGATCACTGCCTAGATATCATGAAATAAAAAAAGCTGAAACTGTTTTATAACAGTTTCAGCTTTTTTTATACGGTCAAACTGCGATACTCGTTTGGCGTAATGCCTTCTACTTTTTTAAACACTTTTCGAAAGTATTTATCATCATGATATCCAATCATATTCGCAATTTCATAGATTTTTAGTTCTTCATTTAGTAAAAGTGATTTGGCTTTATTCATTCTGACTTTCACCATATAATCTGAAATATTTTCTTGAAATTCTTGCTTAAACTTTCTCGAAATGTATTCACGGCTTAAATAGAAACGTTCCGATATTTCTTGAAGCTTCACATCTCGATGAAAATTTTGCTGCAAAAATTGTTCGATCTCATAAATAACGTCGCGATTGTTTTGCTTGCTATACCTTTTTACTACTTTTAAAAAACGCTTTACTTCACGCTTTTTTCTCTCTACATACTTTGCTAGCTGAAACTGCCCATCTTGGTTATAGAAAAAAGAAAGAACATATTCAGGACCATTACTTATCGTATAAGGAATGTGATATCTTTTTAACCAATGCTGGCTTAACAGCTGATATTCCTGCTCAAAATGCAGAATTTGCTTTAATGATAGATAATTTTGTGCTTCAAAAGCTGTGATAATTTCGTTGAATACCGGCAAAAAAGCTTCAAACTTCCCTACTTGCAGCGCCTCTTCAATTTTACTGTTATAATCCATCATATTTATTAATAAAGCACTTGCTAAAACGTCTTGCTCGCCGTAGACCTTCACTTTATTTTGATCAAGAACATTGCTTAATAAAAGCGAATTTTTCGCATGTTCATAGGATTTCATTAGCTGATCAATAGAAGAGACTTTGCATCCTCTTGCAATCCGACAGCTCACGTCTAACGTACGGCGAATTGCTGTATGTAAAGTCGTCAGCAAAGAGGTTATGCGTTCAAAATCATTCCAAAATATAATGATAATTTCCCACTTATTTGATAAATAACGGAAGGCTACCCCATTTTCTTCTGCCATCAGCATTTCATTGATTACATTTAAAATTGAAAAATAGGCTAAATCCCGGTCACCGCCAAAAGAACGAATAATGGATTCATCTACACGTACAATCCCCACTTCATATTCTCTAGTCAGATGGAAACCAAACTCTTCATAGATTGATTGATTTAGCAAATAATTGTTCATTAACTGCGTCAGTTTTCGATCTCGATAAATCGGCTTCATTTCATTGATTAAACGATAGCTGCTATTATGGACTTTTCTGGACTCTTCTTCTTTCTTCCATTGGGTTACAGCTCGTACAAGGGTATCGTTTAAAATCGAAGGATCCACTGGCTTTAGAATATAATCCGTACTTCCAAAATGAATAGCTTTACGCATATAGTGGTAGTCATCATACCCTGTTACCACAATCGTTTTGCTAGAAGGTGAATTCTCTTTAATCCACTCCAACAAAGCAATTCCATCGATATTAGGCATCTTCATATCAGTAAAAATGATTTCCGGTCCGTGATCCTCAATAAGCGCAATCGCTTGCTCACCGCTATCAGCTTCTATCACATCTGTAATTTCATGCTCTTCCCACTGTCCAAGGAGCTTTATTCCTTCTCTTACATGCTCTTCATCATCCACGATTAATACTTTCATCACTATCCCTCTTTTCTTCAATTGTTGTTAGCTTTATGACAACGGTAAAATCGTGATTTTCTTGACTGCTAATTTGCAGTGAAGCATGATTTCCATAGTAGATGCGAAGTCGTTCATAAATGTTTTGTAACCCAATATGCTCATCTGTTTGATTATACGATTGCTGAAGTCTCGTTTTTAATTGATTCAACTCTTGCTCTCCTATCCCTTTTCCGTTGTCAGAAACAGTTAGAATCAGTTCTTCTCCGTTTAACTTCGCTGAAATCAACAGCTTTCCGCTTCCTGTGCGGGTTTCGAATCCATGTTTAAAAGAATTCTCAACAAGAGGTTGCAAGATCATTTTCGGTATTCGCATAAGCTCTGCCTCTTTTTCGATATTTAACTCATACTCAAACTTTGAACCAAACCGCTGCTTCTGCAGACTCAAGAAAGCTTTTACGTGATCGACTTCTTGCTTTAAGCTAACGATATCCTCTTTCATATTCATGCTGTAACGCATAATGTGAGAAAGTGAGGTTAATAAAGAATATACTTCAACTGCTTTATGCTTAAGGGCAAGAGTTCCAATCGATTGAAATGCGTTGTATAAAAAATGCGGATTAATTTGTGACTGCAGCACTTTTAGCTGCGTTGATTTATTTTCTAATTCCAATCGAAATTTACGTTCAATCAAGTCATTAATTGTTTCTACCATAGAGGTAAAATGCCTTCCTAAAACACCAAATTCATCGTTTCCAAGCGACTTAAACCGGACCTCAAATGATCCTTTTTCCACTTCTTTCATATTGCGAATCAATACGTTAATCGGCTGTGTAAAACGGACCGATATAAAAAGCGTCGCGATAACGAGCATACACAAAAATGGCAGGCCAATTAATACATTCATAAGTGCTGTCTTTCTTGCATCTTCATATAAAACACTGTAAGGAATTCGCTTCACAATGTATAAGTCCTCAAAAGGCTGTTTAAGCTTTTCATACATTAATACGCCTGAGAAGCTTTTATCTTCCCATTCCATGCTGTGATCCTCTTGAGACGTAAGCGCCTTTAGCCACGGGTAGTTTTCGTTTTTTCCAATAACCTTTGAATCCGAAGAATACAAAACCTTCCCTTTATTGTTCATTAAATAAAAATCTTCTGACTCTTCATTATATAAGCGCTGCGATATAGATTGAATTTGTGTCATGTTAATGTCTAAAGATAGATAAGCTAACAACTTGTCTGATGGAATTTCATCAATCCGCTGATGAAAGCTAATAACTTGATTCGGCAGTGAGTCAATTAACGTTGATAAATTATTGTAGCTATAAATTTCATGGGTAGGCTCAATGGCAAGAAATTTATGATGTTTATTTAAATAAGAATAGTAAGGCTGGGTGTAAATATCATCGTACTTCCCTCTGCTGCTCACTTTCGAATTATAAGCTGTATACGAGTCATGCCCGTTCTCAATATAAAGATGGAGCTGTTCAATCTCTGGACGAGTATTATATAAATAAAGAAGAGTGCGTGATATTTCCAGTTGATTGGCTCCTAAATCACTTGATACGCCTTCATCTAACACTTTAATAAATGGGTGGTAGCCGTACAGCCTTTTTGTAATATTAGCAATTTCATTTAAGTAATCACTCAAATCATTGCTTCCATTTTTAATAACTTGATAGTTGGTAGAAATAAATCGATTCTTAACCGTTTCTTTTGTGTATTGATACGTAAAAATCGTTGAAATTAAAAATGGAATAACGGTTGCGAATAAGAAAAACAAAATTAATTTCTTGCGTATGCTCCAGCCTTTCACAAATAACCTCCTTTGACTAATGTCATACATTATGACTATTATTATACATTAAAAGCGCTTTCAATTAACTATTATTTTTTCATAACTATGAATCTAACCAGCTATTTTTTCACACTAAAAAGTCCGCGTTTTCCACGCGGACTTTTTGGTTATTTTTTCATTTTTGCCCAAATTGCATCTAATTTCTTCATAAATTCTTCTTCCGTCATTTGTTTGCCTGCGTAAGACTGCATTGCTGCGCCTACTTCCTGAACCGTTCCTTCTGGATACTTAAACCAGTTCCAAGATAATGTTTTACCTTCTTCAGAGTATTTTAAGATGTCATCAGATAAAGAATCGATTCCTTTTCCATCGATGTTTTTGAACGCTGGAATGAACTTGAACTTTTCAACTAAGAATTTTTGACCTTCTTTAGAAGAAACCATCCAATTTAAGAATTCCTTCGCTGCTTTTTTATCTGCATCTGGCGCATTTTTGTTCACTACCCAGTTATTTGGAACTCCGATTGCTAATTTATCATTTTTCTTCGCATCGTTGCTGATTGGCATTGGAATAAAGCCCATTTTCATATCCGGATTGATTTTCGTGATCATATTTACCGTCCAGTTACCTTGTTGCATCATCGCTGTTTCACCAGAAGCAAATTGAGTAACTTGTGTATTGTAATCCGTCGTTAATGGATTTTTATTTCCATACTTTAACGTTAAATCGAACAGATTCATAAATTGCTTAAACGTTTCATTGCCTTCAAATTTTGCTTTTCCTTCGTTTAGACCTTTAATAAACGCATCTGGATCATCTTGCTGCGCCATTGGAATATTAAATAAGTGGTTACCTAGCACCCACCACTCGCCGTATCCGTTAGAAAATGGCGTAATGCCTTTTGCTTTAAGCTTTTTAGAAGCTGCTTCTAATTCCGACAGCGTCTTAGGCAATTCTTTAATGCCTGCTTTTTCAAATAAATCTTTATTATAAATAAAACCATAACCTTCTAAGTTTAGCGGCTGACCATAGATTTTCCCGTCCATTGTCATCGGTTCTTTAGCGATATCATACAGATTATCTACCCACGGCTGATCAGACAAATCTTCTAATTTATCCTTCCACGTTTGCGCTTCTTGGAACCCTCCATTATTAAAGATATCAGGTTCATTTCCAGAGGCAAACTGTGCTTTTAATGCTGCACCATAGTCCGCTCCTCCGCCGACTGTTTGGATGTTAAACTTTACGTTTGGATGTTCTTTTGTATATTCATCCGTTAATTCTTTCAGCTGATCTGCAATTTCCACTTTGAACTGGAACATATCAATAACAACTTGATCACCTGAGCCTGTTGATTTACTTGCTTTTGAATCCGTACCTGAGTTTGAACATGCTGTCGCAAATAAAAGTGATGTTGCTAACACGCCAGACATTATTGAAAGCCTTTTCATTTTCATTCGTTTTGCCCCCCTTGATATCTATCTCTCTTTATTTTACCGATTCTAGGACATTTGAACAGGTAACAATATTGAACAACCGAGTGGAAAATATTGAACACCCCCCTTCAGCACCCTTCGACAGGTCTTTCTTCTTCCGCAAAAATTTCTATAAAATTTTTATCTGTTTTATTCCACCTAATAACATTTATAGACAAAATTATGTTAATATGTAGAGTGATAGATTCATAAGAAAATTTATGAATTTTTTTAACTTGTATAAACAAAGTGAAGGGGTTTACATGAAAACTAAAAAGCGCAAAAAAACACATGTCTCATTTCGAATTAACTGGCTGTTTATTGTGGTTTTCCTGCTTTTTTCTGCACTCATTTTACGATTAGGCTTCGTACAGATTGTGTACGGAGAGAACTATAAACGAGAAGTTGAAAAAACAGAAGATGAAACGGTAGATTCACCGGTTCCTCGCGGAAAGATGCTAGACCGCTATGACCGCGTTATCGTGGATAATAAACCGTTGAACGCTGTCACGTACACGCGTTTGAAGGGCGTCACTCAAGAAGACAAGCTAAAAGTAGCTAAAAAGCTTGCCACTCTTATTGATGTTCCTGTTACAACAGACGTGTTTGGCAAATCGGATAAAAAGAAAGATAAAAATACGATTAAGCTAACAGAACGCGACTTAAAAGATTATTGGATTGCAACTCATCCAAAAGCAGCAGCGAAAAAAATTACCGCAGCAGATAAGCAAAAAGTAAAAGAAGGTCAGCTTTCTGAAGATGATTTGTATCCTCTTCAGCTGAAGCGCATCACCAAAAATGAACTTTTATCGGTGAAAGATGACCTTGAAGTGATTGCTATTAAAAGCAAGATGGAAGGCGGCTACGCGTTAACCGCTCAAATTATTAAAAGCGGCTTAACAGATAAAGAGCTTGCCGTTATTAGTGAACAATTAGGGAACTTGCCAGGCGTTGATACAACAACTTACTGGGACCGTATGTATACATACGATGGCTTACTTAGCACGCTGCTTGGTAAAATCACATCGGCAGATGAAGGATTGCCAAGCGAAAACTTACAGTACTACTTGTCCCACGGCTACAGCCGTAACGATAGAGTAGGAAAAAGTTATTTAGAAAAACAGTATGAAGACGTTCTTCGCGGTCAAAAAGCTCGCGTGCAAAACATAACGGACCGCTCTGGCAACTTAGTTAGCCAAGAGACCGTTACAGAAGGTCAGCGCGGCAGTGACTTAATTTTGACAATTGATATGGAGCTGCAAAAGCAAGTCGAAGATGCTTTAACAAAAGCTGTGACTTCTGGAGACAAAGGAACACGATTAATGGACCGAGCGTTTGCTATTATGATGGATCCTCATACAGGAGACATTTTAGCGATGGGCGGAAAACAGCTTGTTACTGATAAGCAAACCGGAGCACGTAAAGTACAAGACTTCGCTCTTGGTAACATGACAACTTCTTATGAAGTAGGTTCTGCGGTTAAAGGAGCGACCGTTCTAGCAGGACTTGATTCAGGCGCTATTCAGCCTGGTACGGTTTTTTACGATGCGCCGATGAAGTTTGCTGGAGGAACAATTAAAAAATCGTCTCATCCAATTGGAGCAACAGGTATTCAAAAAGCTTTGGAACAATCATCAAACGTGTTCATGTACCGTACGGTTATGAGCATGGCTGGCGAAACATATCGACCTGGCGGAAAGCTGAATATTCCCCCATCTATTTTTAACAAACTGCGCTCATACTATAGCCAGTTTGGTCTTGGAATTTCAACTGGAATTGACCTAGAAAATGAATCGACGGGTATTCGTAACAGCGTCACAAACGAACCGGGTAAAGCGTTGGATTTTGGTATCGGACAGTATGATACGTACACACCGCTTCAGCTTGTTCAGTACATCTCAACGATTGCTAACGGTGGATATCGCATGAAACCGCACTTAGTAAAAGAAATCCGCGAGCCTGAGCTTGATAGCGAGCTAAAAGGAAGTATTCAAAGTTCTGTTGAACCGGAAGTGTTAAATCGTATTACGATGAGCCAATCAGAAATTGAAATTGTTAAACAAGGTTTCCGTCGCGTAGTCACAAATGGAACTGGTAGAGCTCTAGGAAACGGAACAGCATATGCAAAATACAACATTGCTGGTAAATCAGGTACAGCTGAAACCTTCAACAAAGGGGTCAGCGTTCGTAACTCTACATTCGTTTCATACGCGCCTTATGATAACCCCGAAGTAGCCGTAGCGGTTGTTATCCCTTCTGCTTATGTAGCCGGAACTTCGAATTCATTAAGCAAAAAAGTTACTGGTGAAGTTATTAAAGCTTACTTCGACCTTAAGAAACAAGGCGAAAAAGAAGTAGAGCAAAAAGAAGAAGATGCAAAAACAGGAAATACAGAATTAAACGGCGTAAAAAAAGATGATAATGAACAATAACAAAAGGTCTCGTCATGAGACCTTTTTTGTTTTTTCTATGAAAAAAGCCCATCTCACTGAGACAGACCGCGTAAAAAGTATAGTTCAATTAATTCAGCAATTTTTTCTTCTGAAAGCGGCTCATGCCGTTTTTCCCAATCATAGACGAGTGCAATGTACATTTTAAATAGTAAAAAAGCTGTGAGCTCCGGGTTGCACGGTTTGATTTCTTTTTTAGAAATCGCAATTTCGATTTTGTTTTTTATATAAGTCAAAATCTCTTCTTCTACTCGCACCAGCACTTCTTGCACTGCTGTAGTGCCTAACTGCTGTTCCTGTACCAGCTTCAGCATGAGCTGATGCTCAGTGCGGAACTCTAAGATTCGAAAAATGGCTGCTTGGGCATTTTCAAAAAAAGGACGGTTGCTGTCAATGACAGTTTCAGCTGCATCTGTCATTTCTCGAATCATTCGTGTCACAATTTCATCGAATAACTCTTCTTTGTTTTTAAAAAAAGTATAAATCGTTCCTTTTCCGACATTTGCAAGCTTCGCCACTTGCTCCATAGTCGTTGCTTTATATCCAAACAGCGCAAATGATTTTGACGCTGCATCAACAACTGATTGCTTTCGGTCTATCGCCACGTTATCCCCTTCTTTCTGACCAAATGAATATTTCAGTCAACAAGTACGGTTTTACTATAGCATAAGTTTCTTTTGCTTTTCAACCACAATCTCTTCTCTTAGTATAACCTTTCTCTACGGGTAGTAGACAAAAAAGCGGAGCATTGATTCACCGCTCCACTTCTACAGTTGCTGCACATATTTAACCGCTTTTTTAGCCACATCTTCTCCTTGCTCTACACATTCTGGTATACCCAGACCTTCGTATGAACTTCCCGCTACATAAAGACCGGCAAGCTCTTTTTCAAGCTGTTCGTTCATTGTATCTAGCATATCGTGATGTCCGACCGTATACTGAGGCATTGACTGCTTCCATCTCGTTACCGCGTAAAATTCAGGCTCAGCAGAAATGGTAATGAGCTTCTTCAAATCCTCCAGGACAATTTTAAAAATTTCATCGTCAGGCTGATCCACCACAGCTTCATCCCCGGTTCGTCCAACTAAACATCTTAGCAGCACTTTTCCTTCCGGAACCGCATGCGGCCACTTTTTATTTAGCCACGTGCATGCCGTAATCGTGTAATCGCTATTTCTGGAAACGGCGATGTTCATTGCATCTAGATTGTCTTGCAGCGCTTCTTGTGCAAAGGCTATCACAACAGTAGCTACTGAAGTGGAAGGCATATGCTTTAACGGTTCGAATATTTTATATTCCGAGAGCATAGACTGAGCAGCTGCATGAGGGGAAGTTACAATAACGCTGTCTGCTTTTATTACTTTCCCGCTATTTAAGGATAATTCATATGTGGTATCTTCTTTATAAATTTTCTCTACCTTTATTCCTTTTGTAATAATATCAGGATCTATTGCTTTTTCTACCCCATCTACTAGCGATTGAAGACCTTCTTTTAATGTTAAAAAGACGCTATTTTTTTTAAACTCCGAATCATCACCGTGCTGTGGGTGAATTTCTTTTAGCTTTTTCATTCCAACAATTAAGCTTCTGTACTTATGTTCAGCATGCAAAAACTGTGGAAATGTTGATCTTAAACTCAAACGATCAACGTCTCCTGCGTAAATTCCTGATAATAGAGGCTCAATTAAATTTTCAACAACTTCATCACCAAACCGTCTTCTAAAAAATACGCCTAGCGAACGGTCATCCTGATTTTTTGTCTTCGGTATAAAAAAATCAGCTGCTGCGCGCAGCTTGCCAACAGGCGAAAATAGCCCTGTTGTGATAAAAGGAGATAACTTGGTTGGTATCCCCATTACAGCACCATCAGGCAGCGCATGCGGTGTATCTTTTACCAGAATATAGGATTTTCCCTTTTCATTTCCGACTAGCTCCCGACCTAGCCCCACTTCTTTTGCCAGTTTTGTAGCAGCTAGCTTACGCGCTAAAAATGAATCAGGACCTTTTTCAAATAAATAACCGTCTCGTTTGACCGTTTGAATTTTCCCGCCAAGCCGATGCGTCGCTTCTATTAGTTGAAGATCAATAGGCAGCTGATGATCCTTTATTTTTTTTTGCAAATAATAGGCAGCTGAAAGACCTGTTATTCCTCCACCGATGATGACAACCTTTTTTCGTCTATCCGTCACGTTATCATCGCCTTTTCTGTAAAATTCAATATAAAGAGAAGCGATTATGGAAACCCATAGCTCGCTTCTTACTTTTCTTTATATTGATTATAAGTTACTTTTCGTCCCTGTTCAACGTACAAAGAATCTATATTGACTTAACGAGCAATTCGTTTTAACACAACTGTAGCTAACCCATCGATAAATTCAGGCTGTGCATTCGGCATTTCAGGACGGTAATAATCAGCCCCAATTTCATCTGTTACCACTTTGCATTCGTAGTCGTTATCATAAAGTACTTCTAAGTGATCCGCGATAAATCCAACCGGGGTATAGACGAACGACGTATAGCCTTTTTCTTCATGCAGTTCTCTTGTTAAATCTTGGACATCAGGACCTATCCATGGCTCAGGCGTATTTCCAGCACTTTGCCAGCCAATTTCGTAATGTTCAATACCAGCTGCTTGTGCAATTAAATCCGCTGTTTCTTGAAGCTGATTTGGATATGGATCTCCTGCTGCAATAATTTTTTCTGGCAAGCTATGCGCAGACACAATCAATACGGCTTTTTGGCGTTTCTCTTCGTCTATTAAATCAAACGTTTGTTTAACACGTGTAGCCCAGTACTGAATGAACTTTGGCTCACTGTACCAGCTTTCTACGGAATGAATGATTGGTCCTCCTAATTTTTCAGCTGTTTCTTTGGCGCGTCCATTATAGGATTTTACGCTAAACGTTGAAAAGTGAGGTGCAAGCACAATGCTGACCGCTTCTTTAATTCCGTCTTTATGCATGGCTTCTACTGCATCTTCAACAAACGGTTCAATATGCTTTAAGCCAAGATACGCTTTAAATTCAATTTCATCCTGTACTTCATTCAAGCGCTTTTCTAGACTTTCCATTTGCTGCTGCGTAATTTTTGCAAGAGGTGAAATGCCCCCAATTGCTTCGTAGCGGTTTTGTAAATCTTCCAAGGCTTCCGGTGAAGGTTTACGTCCGCGGCGGATATGTGTATAGTAACGTTCAATATCTTCTTCTTTATATGGTGTTCCATATGCCATTACAAGTAATCCCATTACTTTTTTACTCATGTGTTCGACACCTCTTTGTTAGATTCAATACTTGTCTTCATTTTGCCATGAATAAAAAGAAAAATTCAAAGTTTAGCGCTCCAAATTATTTGACAATTTATTGTCTATTTGCAGAATATTCATGAATAAAGGTTGTTAAACGCTTCAACGTTTCCGGCTGAACCTGTGGAAAGACGCCGTGCCCCAAGTTGAAGATGTAACCAGGACTGGCCATCCCTTTATCTAATATTTCTGTTACACGTTCTTCAATAACTTCCCATGGAGCTAACAAAATAGCAGGATCTAAGTTTCCTTGCAGTGTTTTTGTTAAGCCTAGTGCGCGTGCTTCATCCAGCTGTGTTCGCCAATCTAATCCCACTACATCCAGCGGCAGATCATGCCATTCTTTTGCCAAATGACTTGCTCCTACTCCAAACATAATGAGAGGTACATTTTTTTCGCGCAAAGAGGTAAAAATCCGCTCCATAACAGGCTTTATAAAATAACGATAATCCGCTACATTTAAAGCCCCCACCCATGAATCAAAGATTTGAATGGCTTTTGCTCCAGCGTCAATTTGCGCTTTTACATATGTAATCGTCATATCTGCTAACTTATCCATTAGCGCAAACCATGCTTTAGGTTCCGTGTACATAAATGCTTTTGTTTTATTATAGTTTTTTGAAGGTCCTCCTTCAATCATATAGCTTGCTACTGTGAAAGGAGCACCGGCAAAACCAATTAGAGGTACGTTTAACTGTTCTGTTGTTAACAGCTTAATCGTATCTAATACATACGGAACATCTTCTTCCGGGGTAATTTCTCCTAGCTTTTCTACATCGCTTAAAGATTGAATTGGATTAGAAATGACAGGACCAATTCCTGACTTGATTTCAACATCCACTCCAATTGAAGGAAGCGGTGACATTATATCTTTATATAAAATAGCTGCATCCACTCCGTACTGTTCAACGGGCAGGCGTGTTACGTATGCCCCAAGCTCCGGTTGATGAGTGATTTCAAATAGAGAGTACTTCTCTTTTAGCTTTCGGTATTCCGGCTGTGAACGCCCTGCTTGGCGCATATACCAAACCGGAACATGATCCGTTTTTTCCCCTCTACAGGCTTTTAAAAAAGTATCGTTAAACGTTCCTTGACTCATAATTTCCACCTTTCTCGATTGTCTTCCATCCGTATTTTCTTCGATTAGACAGACAATAATCAGCAAAGGAACATACCGGTTCCTCTACTGATTAAAGTTTCACGTTATATTCTCTACTTGTCACTATACCCATTTCTTTACGACTTGTATAGCCACCTGCTAAAAATGTCAAAAAATCGCCCTACTCTTCCTTTTTTTATTGAAAAAGAGCAGGTGTTACTTCGTTGGATTTTTTTCCTTTTTGTTGTGTTTGGGAATTGTAAGGAACTACATAATAAGTAGGACTGTCGAGCAGATTCACACGCTCTTTTTCAAATGCTCCTTTTCCCTTCACTTTGCCAATCAATTCGGCTTTATCCCCTTTTTTCTCATAAACATAATAAACAGCTCTTTTATCAGGTGAAGGTGTCCACGATAAACTTACCGTTAGCAAACCAAATGGATGGAATGTTAATTCTTGTTTTAAATCTTTAACTTGCTCTAAACGTATTGGTTTTGGCAGATCTTTAACGCCTGCTGGCTTTTGAAATGCAGCTTCGTCGTAACCAGCTCTTGTTAGAATGTCTTTAAATAATAGAGTTGGATAAGAACTTCCTTTTGTTAAATAGTGCTGGTCATTTGTAGAATCATATCCCATCCACACGCTTCCTACAACATCTGGGGTATATCCAACAAACCAAGCATCTCTTGTGGCTCCTTTAACATTCGTATACGAAGTAGACCCTGTTTTCCCTGCTAACTCTCCTTTAAACTCTCCATTTTTTGCCGTTCCTTCTTTAACAACTCCTTGAAGCATTTTTGTCATATACCAAGCCGTCTGTTTTGAAAATGCTTTGTGAGTGTCGGGAACAGCTTTTGCAATCACTTTTCCATCTTGATCTTTTATCTCTTGAATAAAGTACGGTTGGATGTTTTCTCCATTTTCAGCAAATGCTCGGTACGCTCCTGCTAATTGAAGCGGTGTAATTCCTTCCTTTAATCCTCCAAGAGCAATCGCAAGCCCTTTATCTTCTAACGGAATTCCTAGCTTTGTGAGATACTGCTTGCTTGTTTCAACTCCTAGCTGATTCAATGTCCAGACGGCAGCTGCGTTTTTAGAATCTTTTAAGGCATCGTACATCGTTACCTTTTTAGCATATTGGCCGTCTACGTTTTTAGGTGTGTATCCCCCGTAGCTTCTAAGCTTGTCTTGCAGCAACGAATAAGGCTTGAATTGACCTTCTTCTAATGCAGGGCCATATACCGCAATAGGTTTCATCGTAGAACCTGGCTGTCTTTTGACATTTACGCGGTTGAGCGATTTTTGTACATAATCTCGTCCTCCCATAACAGATAAAACTCCTCCGCTTTTGTTATCGACTAATACAAAAGCACCTTGGGCACTGTTATCTGTACCTGGAAAATAACGATTTTCTTTCATCAGCTCGTAGGCGGCTTCTTGTACTTTTATATTCATCGGTACTTTGACCGTATAACCTCCGCGCAGAAGCTCATTGCCCGAAATGCTGTATTTCTTCTCTGCTTCTTGGATAACCATATCGATATAGGTTAAATACACTGGATTTTTAGCCTGCTCCTTTATGTTCAACCCCAGCGTTCTTCCTTGCAAACGGACATTTTTTTCAGCTGATAAATAACCTGCTTTTTGCATGGCATTTAACACAACATTTCTACGTTCTATACTTTTTTCTGGATGTAAAATAGGAGAATAGGAATTCGGTGCTTTTGGCAGTGCAGCGAGAAATGCACCTTCTTCTACCGTTAATTCGGAGACATCTTTATTGAAGTAAAGCTTGGATGCAGCTTGGATTCCATAGGCTCCGTGTCCAAAGTATATTTGATTCAAATACATTTCAAGCAGTTTTTGCTTACTGTAACGCTGCTCCAGGTTAATAGCCACCACTACTTCTTTTGTTTTTCTAAGCAGCGTTTTATCATTCGATAAAAACACATTTTTAGCCAGCTGCTGTGTTAAAGTACTTCCTCCTTCAACACTTCCTCCAGCCAATATATCTCGGTATAATGCTCGGCCAATAGATTTAAAATCGATTCCGTGGTGTTCATAAAAACGAACATCTTCAATTGAAATAAATGCTTGTTGCACATGCTTTGGAATCTTGTCAATTGAAACCAAGTCCCGATTTTTCACATAGAGCTTTGTTAATTCGTCTCCATTTTCATCGACTAGTCTCGTAGCCGAGTCCATGACGATTTTTTTCTCATCAATTACATAGTTTCCAAGAAACAAGATGATAGTATATCCAATCAATCCTAATAGAAAAATTCCAACTAAGGCAGCAATTGCGTATAAGCCTTTTTTGTACATCGTGCCACCCCTTTTCTTCCGCTAAACTTTTGATAATATGGAAAACAACTTCATCAATGTTTTACTTTACCATCTTCATTAGAAGTTCACAATTTTTGAATTTTCGTGTGTAAAATTTTATAATTTTAGTATGATTTACAATTGTAAATTGTATGCAATTCCCAATTAGAAAGGAAGTATAACCCATGAAGATCTTTATTACTTACGGAACAGGCCCTTACCTTCAAAAGTTGATCGACGAACATCCGAGTGAACGTTTATTACTGCTTCACAAAGATGACGATCAATTTGCACTAGTCCACGAAACAGATGGAGATACAATTTTTAAAGAAGGACATGCTTATGAACTATTAGATGCTTCTGGAGATCTTGCAGATAGCGGATTTGCTGTACTAAATAATATTTCAGTTACAGATGAAGGCCGTCCTTTGTTTGAACAGCGATTTAGCCAACGCGCTCGTTTAATTGAAAATGAAGCAGGCTTTTCAGCTATTCGTGTGCTTCGTCCACTGCAAAATGACACATACATTATCTTTACAGGATGGAAAGATGAAAGTTCATTTAGCGATTGGCAGTCTTCAAAAGCCTATAATGAAGCACACAAAAAACGCGGTACGTCAGAAGGCGTGGATCAGCAGCCATCGATTTTCTCTCGCCCTTCTTATGTGACCTCATACCACGTAGTTAAATAAGTAAACATCCTCCTAGTAGGCGAGTATCACAATAGGCATAAACGTCATATTGTATACTACATCACCTATTGGGAGGAATTTTTATGGGCATAGAGCTTGGAGCTCTTCATTGGATGTATGTCCTTTTTATCGCCTTCATTATCGGCTTTATGATTATGCGGCGAGATACGAGTATCCTTTGTATACTCGGGATTTTTTTGCTTTCCTTAACGGCTACCTCTTCGTTAAGCCACTCCGTCAGCGCTGTTTTTTCCAGCTTCATTTATGCCATTACAGAACTGCTTCCTACCATTTTAATTATTTCAATTATTGTATCCATGAGTAAAGTCTTAATGGCTACAGGAATAAATGAATCGATGATTTCACCTTTTGCTCGCCTCATTAAAACACCCACTCTTGCCTATTGGGTTATTGGATTAGTTATGATGACCATCTCCTATTTTTTCTGGCCTTCTCCAGCAGTTGCTTTACTTGGAGCCGTGCTTTTACCAGTTGCCATCCGCGTAGGGCTTCCAGCTATAGGCGTAGCTGTAGCGATGAATTTATTCGGCCACGGCGTTGCGCTTTCAGGAGACTTTGTTATTCAAGCTGCCCCTAAGATAACCGCTGACGCAGCAGGTCTTCCGGTTCACGAGGTTGTTCAAGCAAGTGTCCCTCTTGTCATTGTGATGGGAGTCGTTACCACACTCTCTGCTTTTTACTTTCTAAAACAAGATATGAAGCACAATAAAATTCAGTCGCAACCGACAATTTTAACAAGCAACTCTTCTAACCAATCCACACCTCTTTCTCCTTCATTACGCCGGGCTTTAGCCATTATAGTTCCTCTTTTCTTTGCTATAGACGTATGGGCAATGTTCGCCCTTCATTTACAGGGAGGAGATGCCACTGCTCTCGTTGGAGGTACAGCTCTATTTATTTTAGTAGTGGTGTCGCTTATTGCTCACAAAGGAAAAGGTCTCGAACAAACCACTTCCTACTTGATTGAAGGCTTGCAGTTTGGGTTTAAAGTATTCGGTCCCGTTATTCCAATTGCCGCTTTTTTCTATTTAGGAGATGCTGGATTCAAAACAATCATTGGTGACTTTCTTCCGAAAGGATCACATGGACTTGTCAATGACCTAGGTGTTGCGCTTGCTTCGACTGTACCGTTAACTGCACAGGTCGCTACTGTGACGATAACTGCGCTAGGAGCTATTACAGGGTTAGACGGTTCAGGCTTTTCAGGTATTTCACTCGTAGGCTCTGTCTCTCATTTATTTGCATCTGCTTTAGGATCGGGCGCTGCCACGCTAACTGCTTTGGGGCAAATTGCTGCGATTTGGGTTGGAGGGGGAACGTTGATTCCATGGGCGCTCATTCCAGCTGCTGCGATTTGTGGAGTCAGTCCGTTTGAACTCGCTAGACGCAATTTAAAACCTGTAGCGATTGGATTAGTTGTTACAACGATTGTCGCAATGTTCCTAGTTTAAACAAAAGCCCCCTTCTTTTGATGAAGGGGGTCATATGTATATATTTGTTACATACCTTTTGGAAACTCTTTTTCCGCTGACGGCCTTACATACGCATAAACAAGCGTATAGAAGAAAATGCCTACAATTAGCCACATAAGCCCTAAGCTGTAGCCAGCTAATACATCTGTTAAAAAGTGTTCTCTTAACAGAATACGGCTCACGCCGATTAACAAAACAATTAAAGTAATTGCCCGCTGATACCACTTGGCCACCTTTTGATTGTTTATATGCTTGATCAGAAAAAAGAAAATCAGACCGTAGATAAGAATTCCCATCATTGCATGGCCGCTTGGAAAACTGTAGCCTTCGATGCCTTCAAGAGGACGGGCTCGTTCTACCGCATCTTTAACTGCTTTATTAATAATATCGCCGCTTAAAATAAGTAAAAATGAGGATATCATGCCAATATAGTCTTTTTTTAAAAATAAAAAAACAATAAGTACAGCTAAAAGAACCATAATCATCACTTTTGAAGCTAAAAAAGACAGGCCGTGAAAAACAGATGACGCTGACTGAAGAATAGTGCTGTCATCTATAGCTGAAACAAGCCAGCGGTCTCCTTGAAAAGAATCTGTCGACACAGCAAACAACACTCCTAAAAAAACGAGACCCGCAATCCCAAACGCCCACATCAATTTTTTGTACAGAGATACAGTTTGTGAATCTACCATATCGTTACCTCCTATTATCTCACGAGAAAATTGGTAAAAAACTCATTCTTTGTCCCTATTTCTCATCTTATGTATCTATTATGTATATAAAATATTTCATGATTCAATTACTTTTTTCAATAACAACGCTTACATTCTTTTCTTTTTTATAGATAATGATATAATGATTAAAATGTCAAAAAATTCAAAACTTTATTCAACTTACACAGAAAGGATATGGTTATGTGAACTCCAAGCTACATACTTTACTTGAAGAAAAATTTGATGAAATGGTTCAAATTCGCCGATATCTGCATCAGTATCCAGAACCGTCTTTTAAAGAATTTCAAACTGCTGCCTACATTCGGTCTTTTTATGACAAGATCGGTATTTCTTACCGAGCAAATGTAGGAGGAAACGGCATTGTAGCAAGCATTCAAGGAGGAAAACCTGGTCCTACTGTAGCTTTGAGAGCCGACTTTGATGCCCTTCCTATTCAAGATGAAAAAGATGTACCCTATCAATCAACTGTTCCGGGCGTGATGCATGCATGTGGCCACGATGGTCATACGGCTACTCTTTTAGTCCTTGCTAAAGCGCTTTTTGAAATAAGAGATTCTCTCCCTGGTAAAATCGTCTTCATTCATCAGCACGCTGAAGAGTATGCTCCCGGAGGCGCCAAGTCCATGATTGAAGACGGATGCTTAGACGGTGTAGACGCGATATTCGGAACGCATTTATGGTCATTAACTCCCACTGGTGTGGTTCAATATCGAACGGGCCCTATTATGGCTGCTGCTGATCGCTTTGAAATTACGATCAAAGGAGCAGGAGGACACGGTGCACAGCCCCACAAAACAAAAGACTCAATCGTCATCGCCTCTCAGCTTGTTGTTAATTTACAGCAAATTGTAAGCAGACGTGTAAATCCAATTGATTCAGCGGTTGTAAGCATAGGTTCTTTTGTAGCGGAAAATGCATTTAATATTATCGCTGATTCTGCTCGACTAATTGGAACGGTAAGAACATTTAATGAAGATGTACGAAATGATGTCGAAAAAGAAATCGAACGAATTGTCCAAGGTACATGCTTAACAGCTGATGCTTCTTATGAGCTGAGTTATACGCGCGGCTATCCTTCCGTCGTAAACCACCCGGAAGAAACGGCCTTTCTTGCTTCTGCTGCTTCTCAAATCGATGAAGTTCATACAGTCGAAGAAACGGAGCCTCACATGACTGGAGAAGATTTCTCTTATTATTTGCAGCATATTAAAGGAACGTTCTTCTTTACAGGAGCTCAGCCAGAAGGTGTAGATGCTCCTTATCCTCATCATCATCCTAAATTTGATTTTAACGAAAAAGCAATGCTTATCGCAGCGAAAACGCTTGGTACGGCTGCTGTTGAGTATTTAAGAGAACAAGCTCATTCTAAAAACGCAATAAAAGCGAATTAATCATTCAGCAAGCATTCGTACAGATAAACAGACGATTGCTTGCTGTTTTATTTTAGGAAACTTTTTCTCACTTAAAACGTAGTATTTATATCGACTGAAAAGAGGTGACTTTTTTGAATACGTATGAAGAAAAAGTGTTACGAGAAGCTGAACATTGGAAATTTAGCATGTTGAAACGACCTTCTAAATTTCAGCGTACCGCAAAATCCTTACAGCTTAAACTAAATGAAAAAATCCCTGCTAAAGTCCATAGAATTATAACTGAAAGTATAAAAAAAATGGTTGAAACCACGCTTATTGGGTCCGATTTCACGACTAAAAAAAGAGATGTCAGCGGTCTTTCGTTTGAAGAAAAAGAGAAAAGAATTTTGGAGCTCATACCTAAGTACAAAAAAACAGCTGCTGTAGAAGGAGCTGGTACTGGTGCAGGTGGTCTCCTTTTAGGCGCAGCAGATTTCCCACTTCTTCTTTCCATAAAAATGAAGTGCTTATTTGACATTGCCGCGACGTATGGTTTTGATGTAAAAGAAAAAGAAGAACGCATTTATATGCTATATATTTTTCATCTTGCCTTTTGCAGCGACGACCATAGAACGAAGCTGCTCGAAGTAGTAGAAAGCTGGGAGGAAAAGAAAGAGGAACTTCTTGAGCTTGATTGGAAAGCTTTTCAACAAGAATATCGCGATTACATTGATGTTGTGAAAATGTTTCAGCTGATGCCGGGAATTGGAGCTGTTGTAGGTGCGTATGCGAATTATCAGCTTCTTGATCATCTCACAAAAGTAGCGATGAACGTCTATCGCTTTCGGATATTATCTTCGTCTCAAAAGTAGTCTAAAAACGTAAAAAAAGCTCCATTCGGAGCTTTTTTTACGTTAATTTTTTATTTACATATGCATTTACAAATAAGTGAATAAATATAGCACCTGCTGCCAAGGAAAGCAGTGCAGCAACTATATTAGAAAAAGCCACCACTATGGCGAGCACAAGAATTTGTACATACAGCGCTTTTTTCCATACGTCCAAAAATGCCCTTTTTCGTTCTTTAGCTTCGACTGGATAAAGAGAAAGCCATAAAATTTGCTTGTGCTGCTTCCAAAGCGGGAGTAATTGAAAACCCGTCATGTATACAACAAATAAAACAACCACTATATTGCCGTATTGAAACGGCGCAGCTACAATTAAAAATCCGCCAATGACAGTTAAGCGAACGAGCAAACTTAAATAATCTCCTGATCGCAAAAATGTTCTGGTGTACAAGTAATGGTAAGTGGCATTTTGACGAAATGGAATACGTGTTACTAGCCAATCTAAATATCTACGGCGTTTGATTCGTTCTTTGACTTGTGGAACATCCGTAAATAAATTAGCTAATCGATAAAAATAGCCCATGCGCTTTTCTTCTAAGTCAATTAGCTTTTCCCATTTAATCGGCTTCCTTTTTGTAAGAGAGCGATAATAAACGGCTAGCGCAATCATAATTACCGCTACAATTCCTGTGAAAAATACGTATGCATGCGAAAATAAGAAATAAGTAAAAACTGCGTTTAAGAAAAATCTGACGATATAATCTGTCCACTTCGCCCACTTTTCTTCAAACCATACGGCCCACCAAGACATGCCTAAGTTTACAACTTTCAGAATGAGTAATAGCAGAAAAAACACAAAAATATTTGAGTAAGAATCATGCATTACTTTTACGTGAAGAGGCGCTGCTGCACCCGTTGCAAATAATAAAATATAAAGCTGAATCGTAAAGGTAAACCAAAAAGATTTTTTGAAATAAGGCTGCAGCTTCGTCTCCAAAGGAAGCAAAAAGACTAAATCAGGTCGTTTTAAAAACGTTTGAATTTGGCCCATTGTTAAAATCAATCCCATAAGGATCGCAATCACTACAGCCGAAGGAAACGCAGGTGTTAATGTACTCAACCACTGTTGATAATAGTAGGCTAAACCGCCAATCGCAAAAATTAACACTAATTTAATGTGATCATTTAAGATATATTTTGTATATCTTCTTACATCCACTAAATACTGCTGAAATCGTTGCTTCCATAATGCGTCAATCTTACTCATAGCCTTCTTCCTTTGTTAATTCAATATAAATTTCATCAAGAGTAGCATTGCGCATCTGAAATTCTTCTTGAAGATCTTTAAGCGTTCCTTGCGCTCTTACTTCTCCGTTATGTAAAATAACAAATTTATCACAGTAGCGCTCCGCGGTCGCCAAAATGTGTGTGGACATTAAAATGCCTGCACCTTGCTTTTTCATATCCGTCATCAAATCAAGTAAAGATTGAATACCAAGCGGGTCTAAACCTAAAAAAGGTTCATCAATAATATAAAGAGACGGCTGAACCAAAAAAGCGCACATAATCATAACCTTCTGCTTCATCCCTTTTGAAAAATGCGCGGGAAACCATTTTAACTTCCGGTCTAAACGAAATTCTTTTAAAAGCGGCTGCAGACGTGCTTCATATGCTTGAGGCTCAAGTCCATAAGCCATAGCTGTCATATCCAAATGTTCTTTTAATGTTAATTCATCGTAGAGCACAGGAGTTTCTGGAATAAACGTAAACTGACTTCGATAGCCTGTTGGGTCTTGTTGAAAGGTTTTATTATTAATGGATACACTTCCTTTTTTTGCTTCCATTAATCCAATGATATGTTTAATCGTTGTACTTTTTCCGGCTCCGTTTAAGCCGATTAACCCAACTAATTCACCTGCATTTACATCAAACGATACATCTTTTAAGACGGGAGTTTTCGTATATCCCCCTGTAATATTGTTAATTTGCAATAAAGAACCCATCACGATCTCCTTTTATTTGTTCTTTTTTGTCTACAAGCGCAAGCGCTATTTGCTCTATTGTACCAAATCTTTTTCGTCCTCACATCGTTTTCAATTCTTTTCGGTTAATTTTTCCAGAATATAATCGAAATATCGGGACATTCTATATAGGGAAGAAGGAAAACAAGTTATTGATTACAACTAATCATTACAAAGCTTCTTACATTTGGGATGAGGTGTCTACAGCAGGCATATTTCAGAAAACCTTATTGTAAATCGATGTATGTTTGATTCATAAGGGGATGGTAGTCATGAACGTAGTAAGAATATATATAATGGGTAGACAATAATGTTCATTTATTACTGTGTAAATGAGGTGTTTGTCAAAGACCAAGAACGATTTCGTTCACATTGTATATTTTTTTAGCTCAATGCTTAAATGAGGTGTTTGTTAAAGAGAATATACTTTTTCAAGTTACTGTTTCATTAGGCAATGTAATTACGTAAATGAGGTGTTCCTTAAAGATCATATGCTGCATTAAAAGCTATTTTTTCCTTCTTCACATGACGGGATGCATAATCGTTTGCATCCCGTTTTTGTGTATAAAATATGAGTGGCTATTTCTTGCCTGCTGATTGCATTTCTACTTTGTGGTAAAATAAACGTACATGTATACCCATACATTTATATTAGTAACGGAAGGTGAACATAATGAGCACACATGATGAAAACTGTATTTTTTGCAAAATTATTCGCGGTGAAATTCCAGGTGCAAAAGTATTTGAAAACGAACATGTATTAGCTTTTTTAGACATTAGTCAAGTAACAAAAGGTCATACGCTGGTGATTCCAAAAGTACATAAAAAAGACATTCACGAACTAACACCGGAAATTGCGCGCAATTTATTTGAAGTGGTTCCTCAAATCGCAAATGCAATTAAAGAAACATACAGCCCAATCGGCTTAAACATCTTAAATAATAATGGTGAAAAAGCTGGTCAATCCGTGTTTCATTATCATATGCACATTATTCCACGCTACGGGGAAGGCGATGGATTCGGTGCTGTATGGAAAGAGCATACAAGCGAATACACGCCTGAAAAACTTCAAGAAATCGCTGGCAATATTTCTTCTCGCCTTTCTTGAAACAAAAAAAGCTTACACATGTAAGCTTTTTTTGTTTTATCTATTAATCAGTTTATGATGTAAAACTCAATACGTCTCTCGCTCATTATGAACCATTTTCTTCCTTAACTTCTAAATTCATACGCTCTTCAATCAATTTTGTTAATGCTCTTGATCCTTCAGGTACCAAGTGGACACCATCTGATGTAAAGTATTCAGGGTGCTTAGAAGCCTCAGAGTACCAATCTACAAGCGTGACGTGATCAAACTTTTCAGAAGCAGCTTTCAAGTTCTTGTTCACGGTGCTTTCCCAGGAACGAGGAACGCGCGTATTCACTAAGTAAACGTCCGCTTGTGAAAAAGCTTTTAACAGTTGTTCAAGTTCTTCATTGGTAAAATAACCGTTCGTTCCTAACTCAATAATCACTGCGCTGTTCGGATTATTAAATGCTTGATAACTAGGAGTTAGCTGCAGTGCTTCATTGAGCTGCCTTCCTACTTTTCCGTCAATCGTAATACTAAGCGGCATCTCTTTAAGATTAGGAGCAATATCCAGCATGACCGAATCTCCAATCGCAAGAACATCTCTGTAAGAATTCGGCTGCTGTTCTTCTTTTGCATCAGATTTTTCTTCTGCGGAGTTCTTTTCCGCGTTCTTTGTTTTTTCATCCTCCGCTTTGTTCTTGTCTTTGACAGAAGTTGAAGCATTTTCTTTATGATTCGTTTGAATTTTAACCTCTGTTTGTTTTGCTTCGGTCTCATCCTTTTGCTGCGTACTAATAGCAAAGCTTGTCATATCCGCTGTAAACAACGCCAAAAAGAAAATGAGACTGCCCAAAACCGCTTGTCTCGAACGAGAGAGATTACGCCATTTAAAAAGCTCTCTCGGATGGTAGTGCCGGAAATAATAGCGAAAACCGCGTGTGCGAATAGGCACCTCGATGTAACGGTACGAAAGTTCAGCAATGATAAATGTAATTCCTACTTGTAACAGCGCATGCCAATAGACCGGGCGGCCAATCTCGGCTACAGGTGTTGTAAGAACAATAACCGGATAATGCCACAAATAGATACCGTATGATCTAGTACCAAGCCAGCGAAGCGGTTTAAACGACAAAGCTTTTCCTAAAAAGCTACTAGGGTGACTAATCGTTGCAACCAGCACAGCAGCGTTTAAACAAATCAGCAGCATGCCACCTTGATAAAGAAAAGATGCATGCGTATACTCATCAACGCTCCATACGCAGAGAATAAATACAAAGAAGCTTACCATACTTACTGCGTTTAATACTTGCTTGCCCACAGCTGGAAGATTTTTTGATGATAAACGATACATCGGCCAGACAAATGCAAGTAAACAACCGATTAAAAGGGCAAACAGCCGAGTATCGGTTCCATAATAAATGCGGCTAGGATCTCCTCCTGGCTCATATAAAAAAGACATCAGAATGGCTGAGGCCATTACTCCAGCTAAAATAAATAGAGAAAGAATTCCTCTCTTTTTAATAAATTTCAAACCCAACAATAAAACAAGTGGCCATACAATATAAAACTGCTCTTCAATAGCAAGTGACCATAAGTTCTTTAATGGTGACGGTGATCCAAAACTATCAAAATATGAAACTTTATGAAAAATAAACCACCAGTTACTCATATAAAAAATAGACGATAATGCATCGCCTCGTAGCGTTGTTAACAATGGTCGGTTAAATAAAATAACCCACGCTGCAGTTAATACGACCATCACATACACAGCTGGAAGAAGTCTTCTCGTACGGCTAATCCAAAAATGCTTCAAATTCTTTAAAGGATTTTCCCAAGATTGCACCAGTAAAATTGAGGTAATTAAATACCCAGATAATACAAAGAAAACGTCAACTCCTAAAAATCCTCCAGACGCCCATCCAAAGCCTAAGTGATAAGCAATCACAGCCATGACAGCAAAGGCCCGAAGTCCGTCCAAACTATATATATACCTATTTTTCTTTTCTTTTGCACTCATAAAAATGCCTCCAAGCAATATGTACAACAAATTTCTTCCTTAATAAATATTAAGAATATTACGTAATTGTTACATTTTTGTTACAAAAATCATTATATACAATATTATTACTTTCTTCAATATATCACTTACTGAAAATCAAAGAATAAGTAAAAAGAAACAAATTCACTATCTATCTTATTCATAAATTACTAATTTAGTAGTAGTCATATCGATTCTATCTGCATGCCACTAAACCCTACACGTTTCTTTCACCTTACCCGTTTTAAAAATAGAAAAACTTCACACAAATGGTGAAGTTTCTAAGGTGTCTTTAGCATATCGACGTGTGGGAGTCCTTCATCTGAATAAATATCGGAAATAGGTCTAAAACCAAACGATTCATAAAATGTTTGAAGTCTGCTTTGAGCTTGAATTTTAATTGTCTTCTCGTGCAATTCATTCTCTAGAAAAGCAATTCCTCTTGCTACTAGTTCTCTTCCGAGACCTGTACCGCGCTGTGCTTGTTTTACAATAATACGTCCAAGAGAAGCTTCTTTATAGCTAATTCCTTTTGGTAAAACTCTAAGGTATGCGATAATTTTCTCATCTTCTTTTTTGAACAAATGATAAACAAATTTGTCTTTTCCATCTACTTCTAAGTAAGCACACTTCTGTTCCACAACAAAAATAGAGGTGCGAAGCTGTAGAATTTCATAAAGCTCATCATTTGTCAGCTCTTGAAATGATTTTATGCACCAACTCATGATCTGCTCACCTTTTCTTATTGTTCTTTTTCAATTAAATTCAGCGTACGTTCAAGCCAATTGATATAGCTTGTCTCCCGGTCTTGAGCGCGAGATAGCACCAAGTAATGACCAAATTGAGGAGAAGAAACGGTAATGTGGTGATTAACTTCTTCTAAAAGATCATCCATTCGTTTCTTTAAAAAAGTCAGCTTCATTTTCCTGCTTGATAATTGGTTATCTATTTGTTGCTTTAACTCTTCTATTGACATGGATGAAGCAAAATAAGCTTTTAACATAAATTCATCTTTAGTTGTTTCAGGAATAGGATCAATCGTAGTGAGCCACTTGCTTAGCTCCACTCTTCCTTCTTCCGTTATCGAATACATCTTTTTTTCTAATTTTTTGCCTTGAATCACCGTTTCATAGCGAATAAATCCCTCTTCTGTTAATCGCTTTAGCTCGGGATAAATCTGGCTGTGTTTAGCGCTCCAAAAATTACCAACCTCTTCTTTAAAAAGTCTGGTAATGTCATACCCGCTGAGCTCCTCCTGATTTAAGAGCCCTAATATTGCATATTTTAATACTCTCATTCTGTTCCTCCACATTATTTCTTCCATCAGTATAGCATATAAACATTTCATTTACATGTTTGCCAAAACATGTTTACGTATACTTTTTATTTATCTTTTTTCTATTATTTTCTCTTTACAGATTAATTTAAATTTTTGAAAAGTTACCTCCACAACCAATGGTTTTCATGATAGTATAATGATATTCTTTCTGACATCAGTCATTAGCCATTTTGTATGATGAGTGTTCGAACTAATTTGAGGAGGAATTAATGTGATTACGTTAAACAGAGCTTATAATTTTAATGCAGGTCCATCTGCGCTTCCCCTACCTGTCTTACAACTTGCTCAAGAGGAGCTAGTTAACTTCAAAAATACAGGTATGTCTGTGATGGAATTATCACATCGCAGCAAAGAGTTTGAAGATGTATTAACACATGCTAAAGAAACACTAACGGAATTGCTTAATATTCCAGATACACATGAAATTTTATTCCTGCAGGGCGGAGCAAGCCTGCAATTCTCTATGATTCCAATGAACTTTTTAGCTCCTGATCAAGTCGGGGCATATGTGCTAACGGGATCATGGTCGGAAAAAGCGTTAAAAGAAGCAAAGAAACTTGGAAAAACAGCAGTTGTTGCTTCTACTAAAGAAGAGAACTACCGCTCTATTCCAGCTTTAGATGATATAAAGCTTCCAAAAGAAGAGATTGGATACTTGCATATCACGTCCAATAATACCATTTTTGGTACACAATGGGCTGACTACCCTTCTATTGAAGGAGTAGACTTAATTGCTGACATGTCAAGCGACATTCTTTGCCGTCAAATTGATGTATCTAAGTTCTCACTCATTTATGCTGGTGCTCAGAAAAACCTCGGACCATCTGGTGTAACAGTTGTCATTTTGAAGAAAGAATTGCTTAAACGTATCCCTGAAGGTTTACCAACAATGCTGAACTATGAGACTCACGTAAAGAGCAATTCTCTTTACAACACTCCTCCAACGTTTGGTATTTATATGCTTTCACTTGTTTTAGATTGGATTAAAGAACAAGGGGGCGTTAAAGCCATTGAAGCTCAAAATCATAAAAAAGCTAAGTTACTCTACGCAAGCATGGAACGTTCAAACGGTTTCTATACTCCTCACGCTACAGAGGAAAGCCGTTCAATTATGAATGTCACGTTTACTTTACCAAACGATGAGCTAACGGCTGAGTTTTTACAGCAAGCAAAAGAAAAAGGCTTTGTAGGATTAGCTGGACACCGTTCAATCGGCGGATGCCGCGCTTCTATTTACAATGCTGTGCCGCTTGAAGCGTGTGAAGCTCTTGCCGTCTTTATGGATGAATTTGCGCAGGCAAACGCGTAATTGGCAGAATTAGCTGATTCTTTTTTCACATAAATATGTTATAATCAGTATGTAAATATATGCAATGGGCATAGACGCACTATTGGTATATTTCGAGCTTAGCTTAGAAGAGGAGAGATGAGAAATGAATACAAAAGTTTTAGTTTCTTTAGCGTTATTAGTCGGAATTGGAGCGGTTCTCCACACGGTGGTACCTCCTATTTTATTTGGAATGAAGCCAGATATGATGTTAACAATGATGTTTTTAGCAATCCTGTTGTTTCCTAGCGTAAAAAATGTTGCATTGGTTAGCTTAACCACAGCAGTTATTTCTGCTTTAACAACAAGCTTTCCTGGCGGACAAATTGCAAACTTGATTGATAAACCAATTACAGCATTTGTTTTCTTTGCATTATTTATGCTTGTGAAAAAAGCAATAGGCATGAAAACACCAGTTGCCGCTGCTTTAACAGCTGTTGGCACGCTCGTATCAGGAACCGTATTCTTGTCTGCTGCCGCGCTAATCGTCGGCTTACCGGGCGGAAACAGCGTCATGGCGCTTGTTGCTGCGGTTGTGTTACCTGCAACAGTAGTGAATACAATCGTTATGGTCGTTATTTATCCAATTGTTCAATCCGTTCTAAAACGCACAAGCATCAAAGCAAAATTATCGTAACGTCAAGAGCCTGATTTAGTTAAGAATCAGGCTCTTTTTTTACACCAAAAGCTAAGGCCCGCCAAAGCGTGGCGGACCTTTAGATAAAACTGTTCATTTATAGTATGTTGCTGATCTTTTAGAGACAACCTAAAGTCCGGCTCTTAACTTGTTGTTTAAAAAGAGATGATACAGGATGCTTTTCACTTAAATTTCATTTGCAGCTCATACAATAGGTATGAAGACTTACTATGTAATAAAGGTTTAAGTTCCCCATCCTAGGTTACATAATAAAGTATAAGCGCCAATAAAAAACTCGCAAAAGCCACTGTCGCACATGTAAGAGACTTTTGTTTAAGCACATGTTTAGGTGGATATGATGCCGTTCTAGTCGTAAGGCTAAACCATTTAAAAGCAGCGAGAAAAAAACTCAGGCTAATCATCAAAAGAATGAATAAAGCTATCCCATGTTGATAACCTCCTTCTTTTGTATAAATCTATGCTATTTTTTTATGATTATGTCAGAAGGAAGTGTTAGCAATTACTTTACTACATAGGAGGAAATAAATAATGAGTAGAATGAAAAAACTAGCAGCTGGAGCAGCAATCGGAAGCACCGTAGCCGCTATTACAACGCTTCTTATTACTCCATATTCAGGACGAGAACTTAAACAGCGTGTCAATTCTCGAAAAGACCGAGTTAACGCTTCACAACAAGAGCTCTCAACAAAAATAAAAGCTGTTTCTCAACAAGTACAAATGACCGCCAGAGAAGGAAATACTATAGTGAAAAATATCGCAAGTGACCTTTCTACTACCCTTGGTCAGTTTAAAGAAGAAATTGTCCCTCATAAGGAATCCATTCAGCATCATTTGAAAGAAATCCAAAATTCTTTGTCAAACCTAGAGGAACATGTACAGACAACTAAAAATCCCAATGAAAAAATTGACAAAAAAGAAGGTTAAAGCGCCTTCTTTTTTAATTTTTTAAAATTTTGTAAATTTACATCTTTATAATTTTTTATTTTATTGGCATAATAGAAGATAAATAAAAAAAGAGACTAAGTAGGTGGGAGAAGATGAAAAAGACTAGTGATCAGGATTACAGTTTGAAAGAAGCACTTCTATTTAGCCAACGTATTGCCCAATTAAGTAAAGCCCTTTGGAAAACCGTAGAGAAGGATTGGCAGCAATGGATTAAGCCTTATGACCTTAATATTAACGAGCATCATATTTTGTGGATTTCATATCATTTAAACGGGGCTTCCATTTCCGAAATTGCCAAGTTTGGAGTTATGCATGTTTCTACTGCATTTAACTTCTCCAAAAAACTAGAAGAACGAGGTTTACTTGAGTTTTCTAAAAAAGAAAGCGACAAGCGAAATACGTACATTCAGCTGACAGATAAAGGCGAGGCCATTTTACTGGATTTAATGGAACATTACGAACCTTCTAATAATTCAGTATTCAGCGGCGCACTTCCATTGCGCGACTTGTACGGCAAATTCCCTGAGTTTATGGAACTAATGACCGTCATCCGCAAAATTTACGGTGAAGATTTTATGGATATCTTCGAGCGATCTTTCCATCATATCGAAGAAGAATTCACTGAAGAAGATGGCAAGCTTGTCAAGAAAGATAAAGAGAACCACCAGGAGACTATTTCAAACTCTTAATGGTTAGTCCCTTATCCATTGAATAATTTCAAAAAATTCATTCATCACATCTTGATAAGAAGGTTGATAACGAAGCGATTCGACCGTCTCTCTAGGAGTTAATTTATAATTCAGCATACCAACAAATTGTGTAAGAAGCGGAACAAAGTCTGTTAGGCCTTCCGCTTTTTGCTCAATATATTCGCTTTTTGTATCTTCACACAGAATTAAAATTTCCTCTACTTCCCTCTTTGTAAGCTGATTTCTTACCACTAAATCAATAAATGGTTTAGCTTCTTGTTCAGATGTCCCAGATAACAGTTTTATGTAATATTCTAAACGTGATACTCGAGATTCTAAAGTTTCCATCCGCTTCCCCTACTCCTTCAACGTTCATATATCTCTACTCCATATTGTACATGATTCATTCATGTTCTTCCAAATAATTCTTTCTTCGTCAATCACATTTCCTGTTTGAGTAGCACCGTATAAAGATTTTCATATACTGATTATGTGCTCACTGCATATATTAATATAAATCCCTCTGTCCTTTTTAACAATCCTTTTGCACAATGGCTGATTGTTACTCATTTCTTATCGATTCACTTTGCTATTTCGTTTAAAACCTATTTCTCAACTTCTTAACTACCCTTTATAAAATAAAAACCGCATTTCTGTGTAAATACCTTTTGAAATTCTTTGCTCAACTGTATATATAACTATCTATTTTACCGCTTTTTTGGTAATGTTAATATAGATATTTGTAAATTCATACAAAGCTGTACTATATAAATGACTATAAGACTTTTTGTCTTCGTCACACTGATTTTGTTAGGGGGATTTTTATGTACATATTCTTTATTGTATTTGCACTATTCATTTTATTCTACATCAATGCACTAACAAATACATTGTGTATTCAAAAAGAAATTCCAGCTGAAAAACAGCCTAAAGTTTTTCGTACGATTAATGTATTAATTACCATTTTATTAGTTTCATCTTATATTGAAGTATCATTTACATAAAAAACGGTGAGATGTCTCACCGCTTTTTTATAGGCTTAGCAAAAACAGCTAGCGCCGATGATAACTAATAAGATGAATAATACGACTAATAGAGCAAATCCACTGCCGTATCCGCATCCGTAAGAACCCATATCTATCGCCCCTTTCCTTTTATATTCACCTGTTTCCTAGTGGTAACATGCACAACCAACAATGACTAATAAGATAAACAGTACAACTAATAGTGCAAAACCGCCTCCATATCCGCATCCGCTCATTTGAGCACCCCCTTTGTTTACTAATACTGCATCTTATGCATCAGCTCAAAAAACGTCTAGGCTTTTAGCCCAAACTCCATAATTTATTTCTCTTACTTCTCGTTTGGAGATTACTCTGTGAGTTTGTCCACCATTTTGAAAACGCTTTATAAAAAAGCCATCATAAGCGTATAATCACTCCATGCTTAGTGGAAAATAAATGTAAATTTACGTGGTTTTAACTTCATTTGCTAACATCAGGAAATGTGATATAGTAAATCTTGAGTCAAGCTACATAAGTAAAAATGATGAGTAGGAGTGTTTACGTATGAAAAAAAGCTTAGTTGCACTAACAACGGCAGCCAGCCTCGTTGCTTTATCAGCATGCAGTGGGGGAAATGATGCTTCAAATGCAAACGATTCTTCAAAAGTAATTGTAGAAACAAAAGCAGGCAATATCACTCAAGGTGATTTGTATAAGCAAATGAAAGATACAATCGGACAAGACCAATTTAATACACTCGTACGAAGCGTTACCGAAGAAAAAGTATTGAGTAAAAAATATAAAGTAACGGATAAAGAGCTTGATCAGCAGCTGAACATTCTAAGAGAACAATACGGTGATCAGGTAGATTCAGTTATTAAGCAAAAAGGCGAAAAAGAAGTCAAAGATATGCTAAAAGTTGATATTCTCCGTGAAAAAGCTGCTACGGCAGGCATTAAGGTATCGGACAAAGAACTGAAAAAAGCTTATGATGAATATAAAGCTCAAAAACCTCAAATTCGCGCAAGTCATATTTTAGTAAAAGACGAAAAAACAGCAAACGAAGTAGAAGCGAAAATCAAAAAAGGCGAGGACTTTGCTAGTCTAGCAAAAGAATATTCAACGGACCAGCAGTCTGCAGCTAACGGCGGCGATTTAGGCTACTTCGGTGAAGGCCAAATGGTTAAAGAATTTGAAGAAGCGGCTTACAAGCTGAAAAAAGGTGAAGTAAGTAAACCAATCAAAACAGAGTACGGCTACCATATCATTAAACTAGTCGATAAAAAGAAAGTAGAATCGTTTGAGAAAAAGAAACCCGAACTTGAGCAGCAAATCAAACGTTCAAAAGTAGATCAAGCAGAAGCGAACAAGAAGATTCAAAAAGAGCTTGATAAAGCAAAAGTGGAAGTCAAAGATAAAAATGTAAAACCAATTTTCGAAGAAGGTGCGACAGATAGTCAATCTGGCGTAGAAACTCCTCAGCAGTAATGCTAAGAGCCTGTCACTCATGTGACAGGCTCTTTTATATAATCAGATAGAATCGCTGTTGCGTCTTTCTTTTTCCACTTGCATTCTTTCGATGAAGACTTGTCCCTCTTTTTCAATAAACGAATCATCCACTTGCTTATCATGTTGTGCAGCACGAATTGCCATAAATCCACTAAAGAAAATGCCTGCTACAACTAAATAAATCCAAATTGGTAGTGTCACCATATATTGATCCCCCATCACAGTTATTTACAACCACTATATGCGAAGGAAGAAAGACTTATACCTTTTTAATCAATCGTTGGTTTATAAAATGAACGATTATCAAGTGCAAAAATACGCTCTGTAAATTCACCAGGCTTCACTTTTGTTAATGCTCGGTCCAGCATATTCATTTTAGCATCTACATTGTCAATCAAATGAAGCATCTCAGCCTCTTTAATTAACGGCTTTTTCGGACTTCCCCACTCTTCCTTACCGTGATGCGATAATACAAGGTGCTGAAGAAGCATGACCTCTTCTCCCTCAATCGCTAATTCTTCCGCCGCTTTTCCAATTTCATTCACCATAATCGAGATATGGCCAAGCAAGTTCCCTTCGACTGTGTATATCGTCGAAACAGGACCTGAAAGTTCAAATACTTTGCCAAGGTCATGAAGAATAACTCCAGCGTACAGCAAGTCGCGGTTTAAGCTTGGATAAAGGGTTGAAAATGACTCAGCCAGCTTCAGCATAGACACCACATGGTAGGCAAGCCCCGATACAAACTCATGGTGATTTTTAGTTGCTGCCGGATATTCTAAAAATTCCGTTTGATATTTTTTAAACAAATGGCGAGTAATGCGCTGGACATTTGAATTTTTCATTTCAAATATACTCTTTGTAATATGTTCCACCATTTCTTCTTGAGATAAAGGCGCCACTTCTAAAAAGTCAGATGTGCGCACTCCGTCTTGGGGCTGTGCAGGACGAATGTTGCGTATTTTCAGCTGGTTGCGCCCGCGGTAATTCATTACTTCTCCAGCAGCTCGCACAATCTTTTGAGCAGCATAATTTTCCTCGTCATCTGGGGATGCATCCCACAGCTTGGCTTCAATATCACCTGTTTTATCCTGTAGGATTACCGTTAAAAATGGTTTTCCATTGCTTGCAATTCCTCTCGTTGAGGATTTAATTAAAAAATAAAGATCAACTTGCTCTCCTACTTCGTATTGAGCAATTCCTTTTGTCATGCCCTTTTCCTCCTTACCACTTCATTCTATGTATTTGATAGCAAAGCTCTTATCGCTTCGTCCGCTTATTTACAGCTCTTTACATTTCATTTTACCATCGCTTGGCACCGAATGCACGGGTAGACGCTTTTTCATAAGAGATGAGATTATGACACAACAAAATCAATACAATCTAAAGACAAACAGATTGGATAAAGGAGCGAGTATGAATCGCTTGAGGCACCGCTGTTGATTTCCGTGCAAGACTTCTCTTTCCGGCAGCCGCTGAGCCTCCTCGTCGCTTCCGCTTTCTCCGCAGGAGTCTTCGTCTTGCTCTCCAATACATAGCTAGAAACAACTACATACATGCAAACTATGGTCACCATACCAATAAAAAAATCCGGACGAGTTGGATTCTCCATCAAGAATCTAGATTGTTCGTCCGGACCTCCCTTCAACTAATCTACTTTTGTCTCAGCCTCTCACTTCTTTATGTTTCTTTTTTCGTTAACTGCAGCGCCTTTTTAATATCTTTAAAAGAGGTCGATTGACCATACATAAGGACTCCTCCTTTATACACACGGGCACCAAATATAGCTAAAGCAGTAATCGTCACAACCAAAATCCCTATCGATACACTCACTTCCCACATAGGAACATTTAACATACCTACACGCAAAAACATAATCATCGGAGCAAAAAACGGGATAAAAGATGTGACCGTAATGATTGTGGTTTCAGGATCACCAAGTCCAAACATAGCAATTAAAAAAGCGGCCACAATCACAAGGGTCATGGGCGTAATCATTTGCTGTACATCTTCAATACGGCTCACAAGAGAACCTAAAAAAGCCGCGAGCGTAGCAAAAAGAAAGTACCCTAATATGAAAAAGACAAATGCATACACGAATGTAGTCAGCGGAACATCATTAAATCCGAGATAAGAAAAGATGCCGTTATGATTTGTTTCCACACTGGCTTTTAACGATGTGTAGCCCACGCTCAGTATCACTGCAAGCTGTGTTAAGCTGAGCAGTGCAATTCCAATGATTTTAGCAAACATTTGTGTAATAGGTGATACGCTCGATACGAGGATCTCCATAACGCGGGATGATTTTTCAGTAGCTACTTCCATCGCAATCATGCTCCCATACATGATAACGGCAAAATAAATAACAAACAGCAGAACATACACAAGACCTCTTGCTTGATTTAGCTCTTGTTCTGTTTTAGCATTTTCAACTAACGCTTCTTTTTTAAATGAAACAGGGCTGTAAAGCTGATCAATTTGCTTTTCTTCTAAACCAATTTTCACTGTAGCCATAGCCACTTTTGTTTGCTGTACCGCCTGTTCTAAGGTAGATGAAAGATTTGATTCGGCCAAAGAGTTAGCTTTGTACACAGCTTGAGGCAGCTGCTTATCGTTTAAAGATAAAAGTAAATAGCTATCGAGCTGCCCGCTTTTTACCGCTTGCTTTGCCTTAGCCTCAGACGTAAATTCTTTTAAATGAATGTCTTTATCCATGGCATTTACATTTTGTTTGAACAACGTATATACGCTTTCCACTTCATAGATGACACCCACATTTGTGCCATTATCGTCTGAATTAAAAACGTCGATAATTTTCTCCATATTTGTAAGAGCAACTAGAATAAGAGCAGTAATAATCGTCGTAATAATAAAAGATTTTGTCTTTAATTTATTAAGATATGTATGAAAAACGATGACCCAAAATTTATTCATAGGAAGCACCTACCTTTTCAATGAAAATATCATTTAATGAAGGCTCTTCCACTGCAAATTTAGATACAAATGAAAAATGTTTAAGTTCTTGAAAAATGAGTTGCGATACGGATTCATGCTGAATTTGAACAATCATGCCTTCAACCGTTTTTTTCACCTTTACAACACCTTCAAGCTCCGTAATTCTCTCAAACGGACCTTTCCCATGTATAATGACGTTTTTCTTGCCAAATGAACGCTTGATCTCCGGCAGTCTTCCATATACAACAGGCGTACCATGATGCATAATACATAAATATTCACAAAGTTCTTCCACATGTTCCATTCGATGACTTGAAAAAACAATCGTCGTCCCGCGTTTTTTCAAATCAAGTACCGCTTCTTTTAGTACCTCTACGTTTACAGGATCCAAGCCGCTAAAAGGTTCATCTAAAATAAGCAGCTCGGGACGATGAATAACGGAAGCGATAAATTGAATTTTTTGCTGATTTCCTTTGGATAGCTCTTCTACTTTTTTTGAAGCATATTGAGGAATATTAAATCGAGATAACCAGCGCTCCATTTCTTGCAGCACGTTAGCTTTTTTCATCCCGCGCAGCCGTCCTAGATAAACAAGCTGATCTTTGACTTTTAATTTCGGATATAATCCCCTTTCTTCTGGAAGGTAACCAACTAGATGGCTTCTACTGTAAGTTAAAGATTTATCATTCCATTGGATGTGACCTGAGGTTGGTTCAATGAGCCCTAAAATCATTCGAAACGTCGTTGTTTTGCCAGCACCGTTTGCACCTAAAAAACCAAACACTTCACCCTTTGGAATTTGCAAGGATAGTTCATTTACAGCTGTAAATTCACCGTACCTTTTTGAAACTTCACGGATAGAAAGAGACATTTAATTCCTCCTTTGTAAATAAACCTATGTTTATTGTATGGAAAAAAATGATATCTGTAAACCTTAGCAGGATTTAGAGGAATAAGACGAGAAATATGTTGAATACGCTTACAATTATACTATAAGAGGAGAGTAGATTTTATGAGTACTTATACATTAACCGCTTTTGAAAAGACTGGAGAAAAATTAATAGATGAAAGCTTCGAAGCAGCTTCTGAAACAGCAGCAAAGACAATCGGCACCAAAAAGTTAGAAGAACTTGCCTACTTAGAAAAAACACATCGATGCGTTAGCTCTAGCGGAAAACTTGTATTATTTCATCGTTAATACAAAACGCCGGAAAGGTTTAGCTTTCCGGCGTTTTATATTACTTTACAGCTTCTTTTAGTTCTTTACCAGCTTTAAATGCCGGTACTTTTGATGCTGGAATTTGCATTTCTTCACCCGTTTGAGGGTTACGGCCTGTACGAGCAGCACGCTCGCGTACTTCAAATGTACCGAAGCCGATTAACTGAATTTTTTCACCTTCACCTAGCGTTGATGAAATTGTTTCTAGTAATGCGTCAACTGCTTTAGATGCATCTGCTTTTGTTAACTCTGATTTTGTTGCCACTGCGTTTACTAAATCTGTTTTGTTCATTTCCAATCACCTCATTAGTTTCTACATTATCTTGTGTTACCACTGTTTTGCAACTTTTAAACATGCTCTATCAATATGATAGACAAAAATATTGGCTTTTAAACTAGTTCACTTAATTTTCGGAAATATCTTTTTCACTTTGATTAAAAACAGGCGCTCGCTTTTCCAGAAACGCACGTACACCTTCCTTATGATCCGAACTTTGGCTCATAGCAAACTGACTTCTTTTCTCAAGCGCAAGCACTTGCTTTAATTGTGAAATAGATGTCTCCACATAAATTCGCTTTGTTTCCTTCAAAGCACGTGAAGGTTTTTTTAGCCAATATGAGAGATAATCTTCTACACGCTTCGCCAAATCTCCTTCTTTTATTTCATCAATTATGCCAAATTGATGAGCTTCCTCTGCTTTTAATGTCTTTCCTTCCCAAATTAGCTGTTTCGCACGATGAGAACCGATGCGCTTTTCTAGTAAAAAGTGACCGCCTCCGTCTGGAATTAGAGCAATGCCGATAAAGTTCATCGCAATTTTCGTGTGTCTTTCTGCAATAATATAATCAGAAGCAAGCGCAATGCTGAGCCCTAGCCCTGCTGCCGCACCGTGCAGTACACTTATCGTCATTTGAGGCAGGCTGTATAAAGTCAGCACGGCTTCATTAATTAAATCCATCACCTGCTCAAAACGTTCTGATTGTGAAGGTGACATCATCATATTAATATCTCCCCCTGCTGAAAACACTTTTCCGTTTCCTTTTACTACTAAGAAGTCCACTTCACTTTCTTCGACAACTTTTAAACATTGAATAAACTGCTCTAGCACTTCTTCGTTTAATGCATTTAACGCATCCGGCCTGTTAAACGAAATTGTGGCGACACGCTCTTGCAAAACTAGTTCTACTACTTTTAATTCGACGGTCATATTTACTCACCCTTTCTGATAATGATTGAGGACTTTTTCACGAAGCGCACGTTTTAAAAACTTTCCGACCGTTGTCTTTGGGATTTCATCCATAAATAAAATGTCATCTGGAAGCCACCATTTTGCGAACTGCGGCGCTAAAAATTTGAGCAGCTCTTCTGACGAAACGACACCTTTATATGCATCTTTTAACACGACACAAGCAACTGGACGCTCTTGCCACACCTTATGAGGAACTGCTATGACACAGGCTTCGAAAACAGATTCATGGGCAATCAGCGCGTTTTCTAGATCAACCGATGAAATCCATTCTCCTCCGCTTTTAATTAAATCTTTTGTTCGGTCTACAATTTTGATCGTTCCCTCTTCGTCAACCGTCACAATATCTCCCGTATACAGCCAGCCGTCTTTAAACGTATCTTCTGTTCTTTTATCCTTGTAATATTCAGAAGCTACCCATGGCCCCTTTAGTAATAGCTCACCCATTTCCACTCCATCCCAAGCAACTTCTCCATTTTGACCTATTACTTTCATTTCAACGCCAGGAACTAAGAAACCTTGCTTCGCTTTTACGCTGAGCTGATACTCAGGGTCTTCGCTGTACTGATAGCTTTTTAAACGGGAGACGGTTACCACAGGGCTTGTTTCCGTCATTCCGTATGCATGCATAAATTCAATTTGATATTTTTCCTGAAATTCTCGAATGACGCTTTTTGGGGCCGCTGATCCGCCGCATAAAATAGACCTCAAACTATCAACTGCGTAAGGCTTTTTTTCTAACTCTTGTAAAAAATTTAACCAAACGGTAGGTACTGCTGCAGCAAGAGTTACTTTCTCTTGTTCAATGAGAGAGGCAATCGTCTCTGAGGTACAAAAAGCGCCCGGCAGCACGAGCTTTGTCCCAAACCAGACCGCAGCAAAAGGAATTCCCCATGCATTTACGTGAAACATTGGAACGATAGGCATAGCGATATCACCTTCTGATAATCCAGCACTATCAGCAAGTCCTAGCGCCATACAGTGTAAATAAATAGCGCGATGAGAATATACAACGCCCTTTGGCTCTCCTGTAGTAGCAGAGGTATAACAAAGACCTGCTGGTTCTTCTTCGCTTAAATCTTGAACAAAGGAATGCGATGCATCCCCTTGCTGAATCCAATTTTCGTAATGATACACTGGCAACTCTGTTTCTGGCAGCTCACCTTCATCTGACATAAGGATATAGGCTTCAATATGTGGAAGCCTTTGATGAATGCTTTCAAATAAAGGTAAAAAGCATTCATCAAGTAAAATGACTTTATCGCGCGCATGGTTAATGATGTATACAATTTGCTCAGAATCTAACCGGATATTAATTGTGTGAAGCACAGCGCCTATTCCCGGCACAGCAAAATAAGCCTCTAGATGTCTATGATGATTCCATGCAAACGTTCCGACTCTTTCTCCTCGCTTCACTCCAATTCGTTCTAGCATACTAGAGAGCTGCCGAGTCCGCTTTATTAACTGATTATAAGTTAAACGTTGAATCCCTTTTGAAGATTTAGAAACCACTTCTTTTTTACCAAACAGCTTTTCAGCTCTTTCCATCATAGATGGTACGGTTAACTGTACATTCATCATTAAGCGGCACCTCGCATCGTCATAATAAGAAAACGCTTACAACTTTCTTATATATTCAACAGATTCCGACATTTCCCTGCTGAAAATAAAAAAGATCACTAAAAAGTGACCTTTTTATTTCCTAAACAATTCATCTAAAATCTTGAGTTTCTCTTGCGTATAGTGCTCGAATCCATCGTTGTACGATTTTGGGTCTTTTGGATTCGCAAACCTTGTAATAATGCCTGTTTCTGGATGCACGAACTTACTGGATGCCCCGCACCCAAGGCCAATAATCGTCTGCTTTTCTTCCATGATCATAATATTGTACAGGCTCTCTTGACCAGGGAATGAATATCCAACGTTCTCTAAATTACCTAAAATATTTTTTTGGCGATATAAATAATAAGGTTCATATCCTTGTTCTTGAGTCCACTCAGTCGCTAAATCCATCATTTTACCAATTTCATAGCGATCTGCTACTTTGTATTTCCGTTTATTTTGAGTCATTTCAGACGCGCGTTTAAACGATAGCGTATGAACAGTTAAAGATTCAGGAAGCAATTTTTTAGATTCGTCTAGCGTATGCTGAAATTCTTCTACACCTTCATTTGGAAGCCCAATAATTAAGTCCATGTTAATGTTATTCATCCCCATTTTTCGGGAAAGATGAAATTTATCAATCGTTTCTTCAACTGTATGATGACGTCCAATAGCTTTTAAGGTTTCTTGAATATAAGATTGCGGATTTACACTAATCCGGTCAATATTCCATTTGTTCAAAACAGCTAGCTTTTCTTCCGTAATCGTATCGGGTCTTCCTGCTTCTACCGTAATTTCACGGATATTTTGTACATCAGGGAACGATTCATACATCTCTTCATACAGCATGTCCATTTCTTCAGCCGTAATGCTCGTTGGTGTGCCTCCGCCATAATAGACGGTTGTAATCTTGACGTCATTGTCTTTTAACCATTTCCCTACTTCACGCATCTCATAATGCAAGCCGCCTAAAAATGACGTAACAGATCCTTGACGTCCGTTAATCGCATAGGCTGGGAATGTACAGTATGCACACTTCGTCGGACAAAACGGAATGCCTATATAAATGCTTACCTCGTTCTTTAACTCATGTAAATCGGGAATAGCTGCTAGTTGACGATCCACAATATGCTGCATTAAATTAATTTTGTCATCAGTGATTAAATATTCTTCCTTTAGCTCACGATGTGCTTGTTCTTTACTTTTGCCTGACTGCAGTTTCATATGAAGCAACTTCGTTGGACGTATACCGGTTAAAATACCCCATTTTTGAACAATGTTTGTATACTCCTGTAACACAGATAAGTAGACGCGAAGCACCACATTTTTTATTTGCTTAAATTTTTCTTTTTCTGTTTCATACGGCGTAAACGATTTAGAAAGCTCTTCTGTAAACACCTTGTCCGTTGCAGCATCATGCAGCACTGCTTTCGCATAAATTTCTTCATGAACTTTTAGCTCTACTTCAACCTTCAGCTGAGCTTCGTTATCATCCTCAAAGGAGACGTTGCTTTCTTCAAAAAACAAATCTGAAATTCGGTGAAGCGGACGTAAAAAACGCTCATCTTCTATACCTTTTATATAAATGTTCAATATAATCACCTTTCAAATCAATTCTATCTAAGTAATCAGTTTACAAAACCTACGTATGTCCGGTCAAGGTGCTCAGCTCAAGGGAATACGCGGACAGGAAACAAACGGAAAAAGAGATTGAGCCATAATTACATTAATTCAACCTATAGACGAACAAATGGGATAAATAAGCTCATATGAATTGCTTGTTACACTTCTGTTAATTTACGCAGGAGTCTTCGCCTTGCCCTTCAATCAACAGTTAGAAACAGCTACATACGTGAAGCTGACGTTTATCCTACCAATGAAAAAAATCCGAACGAGTTGGATTCTTCGTTCGGATTCCCTTCAACTAACATACTTTTATTTATTTTAAACGAAAGCTGTCAATTTGATGAAGATAACCAAGACGCTGCTGCTTTCTAAATAATTCTTTCACCATATAGGCTACACCATTTTCATTATTAGAACGAGTAACCCAATCCGCAAGCATTTTTAATTCCGTTGGTGAATTGCCCATGGCCACACCCATTCCCGCGTGTTCAATCGTTTCTACATCATCATAGCAATTTCCAATGGCTACTACGTCTTCCATCGGTATCCCTAGACGATTTGCTACATAACGAACGCCGGCAGCTTTTGTGGCTCCTTTTGGCGTAATATAGCATCTATTTTCATTTGGATACGAAAACCATTCAATATCCGGAACTGCACTGGCAATTGTTTGCTCAGCGTATTCTTTTTCTCTACGATCTGCAAAATACACTTCTATTTTTGGAGTAGAAACAGGTTCATCACGAAGCGTATCCCCTAATGAATCTACGAACTGCACGGGATAAAAGAGCGGTTCTCCCGTTTTTAACACGCTTTTAGCTACAATATTATTAGGAAGCTTTACACGATTTCCAATTGAAAACCTTTCATGCAAAATGCGGACATGACAATTAAAATTTTCAAAAAGCTGAATGAGATTAAATGTTTTTTCCTCGCTAATTCTCTTATCTAGTATTGGTTTGTCTATCGATGTTCCGATAAAGGCACCGCTATGAGTAATGAGCATTGCTGGATGAACTTTAAGTGATCGAGCAATTTTTTTAGCAGACGGAAAATGCCTGTTTGTTACTAACGTAACGTAAACCCCTTTATTTTTCACAAATTGAATTGCGTCTTTCGTTTCTTTTGTAACGCGCCCTTGGCTATTTAAAATGGTTCCATCAATATTCAACGCTAGCAATCGATAAGCCATATGAGAACCCCTTCTTTCATAGATGTCTAATCCGTTAGGATACGGTTATAAATGACCTTTTCATGATAGTCGGCATGTGTAGCCTTGTTACTAAGCTTATGAGCAGAACTGCACAATTAGAAGGAATTTCCGCATAAAAAAAGAGGAAAAGATTTCTCTTTTCCTCTTTTCTCTATCTCTTATTCAGCCGCACCGTAAAGTTCTTCAAGTGGCTTCATGATAATTTTGTTTAATTCACCAATTACCATGCTCATACGTTGCTCAGCTTCCATTAGCTTCGCGATATTTTGATCTTGTTGAACGATTGCAACTGTTTGTTGAGCTTGCTGAACTTCTTCTTCAGTGATCTCTTGGCCCATCATTTGCTTTTGTTGCAGCTCCATTTGCATTGTACGGAAACGCTCAAATAATTGTTTTGAACCTTGATCAGCGTTTACTGCTGCATATAAGTTTTTTAAATTTGTGTAATCGTCGCTTTGACGAATTGCTTTTTCTAAATCATTTGCTACATCATGTAAGTTTACAGACACGTTAAGTTCCTCCTAATTCAGTTCTATAATTTCTTGACTTCCCTAACTATAACAAATTATTATATAAAATTCAGCTTAAGACCTTTATTTTCTCAGAAAACGATAAATTCTCTTCACAGATTGGGCTAATTCCTCATAGTATATATCAGCATTCGCCTACTAAAGGAAAGAAAAAGAGGATTCGTTTATGAATACTTTTACCATTTCTCTAAAACCACTAGAGAACCATATGAGCGACGACATTTACATTAGTTCTGCTCTGTTCTCATGTGTGAAATGCAAGCACGAGTTTACGTTAACAGTAGGCTCCATCACGAAAGAAGTCAAAGCCACTGTTTTTCAGCATCGAGAATGCTGCTTCATGATGTCGGAAGCTCTATTTGCAGACTTTCGCTTTCCGTATGAAACACATCAGCTGAGAGGCATTTACGAAGAGAACACGTTTAGGATGGGACCCGTGATTAGCATCGTAACAGAAGTTCGAGAAGATGAAGAACCCTTTGGCTCCATTTCTGTATTTTGTAAGGAATTTGTTCAAGCTTGCAAGGAGTTAGGGTGTTTTTGCTATGTGAGCAAATTGAGCGACGTGAATTCATTGTCCCCTAAAGGATATGTTTATCGCGGTGATCGATGGATTTATTCAGACGTTCCCTTTCCGGGAATCGTACACAACCGGATTCATGCCAGGAAAACCGAGCAAAGTGCTGATTTTCAAACCTTTAAAACATTTTTGAAAGAGCATGACGTTCCTTTCTTTAACGCACGCTACTTAAATAAATGGACGGTTTTTCAACAGCTTAAAGATGTTGTACACTTGCTTCCATATTTGCCAAAAACGTATCAGCTTCGTTCACGTCAAGATCTTCTTGACGCTTTGGAACTTCATGACGATGTTTTTCTGAAGCCTGTTCATGGTAGCCAAGGAAAAAATATTTTTAAAATTTCAAAGAAAGAGAAGTATATTTTAGACTATACAACGTTTACACAGACGTATGAAAAAGAATATGAATCTCTCTATGACTTATTTGAAACGCTTTATAGTCAATTAAAAAGGCAAGGATTTCTTATCCAAGAAGGAATTTCACTGCAGACATACAAACAGTGCCCTTTTGATTTCCGCATTCTCTGTCATAAAAAAGACGACTTGACGTGGAAAATCACGTCCATTGTCACACGTGTATCAAAACCCGGCAATTTCGTCTCAAATCTTGCTCGTGGAGGGGATATTCATCCTCCTCAGCAAGTTTTAACTCAGCTCTATGATTCAAAAACGACGCGCCATATCCTTTCACTTTTAAAAGAGATTGCGATTGAAATTTGCACACAGCTTTCTCACCCGTCTGAACTTTATGCAGAATTTGGTATTGATTTAGCGATTGATCAAGAAGGAAAGCCTTGGATTATTGAAGTAAATGTCAAACCTTCCAAACAATTAGATTCAAGCGCTCTCTCTGTTCGTCCCTCAACAAAAGCACTGCTTGATTATTGTCTGCATGCAACGAATTTTCAATTTGCCAAGGAGGATTTACGATGATTTCATTAGGCTTTTTAACGATTCACCCACAGCAAGAAGTGGAGTATGTGACCGAAATTGCTAAACATGCTTCTGAGTTTTCAATTGAAATATACCGTTTTACTCCTTTTAACATTCATCCTAACACCGAAAATATTGAAGGCTTCCGCTACGATTTACAACAAAAGAAATGGATAGAAGATTCCTTTTTACTTCCTTCGTTTATTTACGATCGCTGCTTTTATCGAAAAGACTCGCTGTCTAATAAGGCTCGCCCTATTGTAAACTGGCTTAAACAGCGGGAAGATGTTACATTTTTAGGCCATGGATTGCCCAATAAGCTAGATGTCTATGAAGCAATTAAAAAAGATAGCTATTTATCTTCATATATTCCTCCTACCACTCCAATCGAAAGTGTAGAGCAGCTTGTTCAGCTGCTTCGAACAAACGATAGCCTAATGATTAAGCCTGCCAACGGCTCACAAGGTAAAGGAATTGTGAAATTAAGACAGCGTGGACGTGAAATTGAAGCTTCTTATCAACAAAATGACATTGTAAACACCATTCTATTTTCCTCTTTTCAGGAGTTTAAGAACTGGTTTACGAAAACGGCCCGTGATGTATTGTATATTGCTCAGCCCCATATTTCATTTTTTCCTTATGAGCGCACTCCTTTTGATATAAGACTGCTATTACAAAAAGGAAACGATGGTGCTTGGAAAGAAATTGGAAGAGGAATTAGACAAGGTGAACGAGACTCCATCGTAACAAATGTAAGTTCAGGAGCCTCTATTGTACCTTTTGAGAACTTGCTGCCTCGCATCCCTCGCGTTCACCGTCAATATGTGATGGATGAAATCAACACCATTTGTAAAACGATTCCGTCCGTGCTGGAAAAACATTTTCCTTCTCTTTTTGAATTAGGTATTGATTTATGTATCTCGAGAGACTTCAGCATCTGGATTCTAGATTTAAATTCGAAACCAGGAAGAAAAATCGTAATGGAGACAGCTCCTGAACAAAAAGAAGTCATGTATAAAAATGTCCTGTCTTACTGCATCTATTTAGCTAACACACTATCGTATCGTAAGGAGTAATGCTATGAAAAAAACTCTTACTCGCCTTGTTGTAGTAGAGCAGCTAGGATGCGATCTTTCTGTTCCTGCACCTCTTTACAAAGACTCCTTGAAACAAGCAGCTTTTGGAACAATGACAGCTCCATGCCTTATACAATCTTCAGAATGTGAAGAAATTCAGATTTCAGCTGAGCTAATGACAAAACTGCAAATTCCTTTCGCTCATATGATGCACCCTATTATTGTGAATGAGACCATTCACTTAGGACCTTTAATTGGTGTGTTATCAGCTGGTTTTACTGGTTCTCTGCTGCGGCCAATTGGAAAGCGTTCCCTTCACTTAGCTAAACTTCTTTCTACTGCAAGTATAACAGGGGGACTTCCTTTTATTTTTGGAACTCATCATATCAACTGGGAAACCGGGACCATAAACGGCTATTTTTACGAGGAAAGCGGCTGGACACAGCATGAAGTCCCGCTTCCTAACGTTGTATATAACCGTTTGCCAAATCGAAAAACAGAGGGGTTAGCTCCTTTTAAGTTCATTAAAGAAAAGATGATGACTGATTACGGCATTCCATTTTTTAATCCTGATTTTTTCAACAAGTGGGAAATTCATGAGCTTTTAAAACTGAACGAGCAGACAGCCTATTTGTTACCTTACACGGTTGAAAGTCCTTCGTGTGAGCAAATAAAAAAACTTCTGCTTCTTCATCAAACCGTTTATTTAAAGCCGAAAAACGGAAGCTTAGGCCGCGGCATTTATACGCTAGCTTTTAAGGATTCCATGTACACGCTGACTTACAAAGGAGAAAAAGGTCTTCATGTTCAAGAAAAAGAAACCTTAGAGGAACTATTATCAGAATTTGAATATTTACTTACTAATCCTTCATACATTGCTCAGCAAGGTATTTCATTAATCAAAAAAGAAAAGCGCTGTGTAGACTTTCGCGTGCATACGAATAAAGATGGGAATAACCAATGGGTGCTTACTGCTCTAGCTGCTAAAGTAGCCGGTCCCAACAGCATCACTACGCATCTTGATTACGGCGGAGAAATTGAAGCTACAGCCAAAATATTCACTAACCCTTCTTACAAAAAAGAAATTGAAAATAAGCTAAAAGATGCCGCTATCTCAATTAGTCATATACTTGAACAGGAGTTGAACGGATTAATTGGAGAGCTTGGATTCGATTTTGGAGTGGATTATCAAGGAAACGTGTGGCTGTTTGAAGCTAACTCTAAGCCCGGTCGCTCTATTTTTTCACACCCTGCCTTACGAAAAGCGGATCAACAAACTAGAAAACTTTCTCTAGAATATGCGATTTACTTATCTGGATACTATCTAAATACACCTGAAGGCATCAGCATATGATTACAATTTACTATCACAAAGAAAAGCAGCAGTGGTTTCATAATAATCCTTCAGCATCTTACACATGGGGAGTTCAAGAAATTGAACTTCCCTTTACTCAAAGTATTTCTTCTACTCAAGCTTTTCTTCGTTTAAAAGGAGAAAAAGCAGGTCCTATTGTGGGAGTTTTAACGAACAAAGCTGTTTTGGAAAAACTGAATGTAAAACAGCGTCCTTTATTAGAACTCTTACATCATACCCTGCAAGAGAAAGGCGGGCTTCTTGCTTTATTCGCTGAAGAAACAATGTCTCATCACTTCTTTGAAGGGTATTGCTTTGACGGGGCAAAAAAGCAGTGGATCAAAACAACTTTGCCGCTGCCAAACGTTATATATAATCGTTATCCAGGAAGAAAATCAGAAACCAAAAAGCTGAAATCTTTACACAAAAAAATAAAAAGCAGGCACATCCCCCTTTTTAATTCCGCTTTTTTTTCAAAATGGAAAGTGTATCAGTTATTTTCAAAACATCCACTATTATCTTCTCACCTTCCTAAAACCTATCGTTTAACACCAGAAATTGATATTGCTAAGCTTCTGCAAAAACACTCTTCTCTTTATTTTAAGCCTATTAACAGCAGTAAAGGCGCTGGAATTTTCCGATTATCTTCCGATAAGCATACGATTATTTATCAAGATCATACACGCAAAGAAGAATTTTCTTCTTTACAAGCAATTGACCTTCCCAGGTCTGCTTATCTCATTCAAGAAGCAATTGAGACGCAGCCATTCAAAGACCGGCGCTATGACTTACGTATTTTAGCGCATCACAAAGATAGCCGGTATGTTATTAGCGGCGTCGGTATTCGACATAGTCCCTATCACTCCATTACAACACATACGTTAAACGGCGGAAGCATTTCACCTTCTCAAGATCTTGAAGATGAAGTAGATACTTCCTTTCTTTCGTCTTTTGTAAATACGTGCGGGCAAGTCCTTCAAAAGTCCTTCCCTCTCATTGAAGAATTTTCTCTTGATATGGCAAAGTCAGTCCAAGGTCATTATTATCTGTTTGAAGTGAATGCAAAACCGATGATTTTTGATGAAACAGACATTCAAACGCAAGGTGCTAAACACATATGCAACATATTTTACAAATTAACAAAATTTTTAGATTAAATGATTTTTCATCTCCTTTTCTCATGGTAAGCTTATAATAACTACTTGAGAAAGGAGATTTTCTTTATGGTTGCACATTTTCAGGTTAAACCACTGTATCAAAATAATCGAATGCCGGGCTGGCACATCTCGTTTTATATGAATCGGGTTTATTACGAGGCTGATTATTTAAAAGATGGACAAATTGTATGGAAAACTGCGCTTTCTAATCAAATAGATGAAACACAATTAATTGATTATATTCATGAGCTTATGCTTTTTCACGTTTATGAATAGTAAGCTTTCACCGAAGGGAACGAGCACAGATGAAACAGCTGCACACACTATTTGGGGATAAAATGATTAAGGCTAAAATCCCTTCTCAATTTGAACGATACAAATGGTTTTCATGTGATGAAGGCTTCATTGGAATTGAACACACGGCTTTGTCTCAAAAAGAGCAGGCATTACTTTCTGCTTTTTTAACGCCTTATGATGAGGAAGTTTCTTTCCTGACGCCAGAACAATTGTATTGGTCAAACCTGTTATTTAAAGCACCTGAAAAAGTCATTCACTCTCATCATACGCACCATTCTTTTCGCTTTACCCAGTTTTTAATTAAACGTTTGTTTGAACAAAAAATAGAGTTTGAAAATGCGCTTCACGCCTTGTATTCTACCTCGATTACTGTGTTGTGGATTGATAAACAATCAGGTATCGTTATCGAAACCTTTGATGATCCTAATGACTTAACTGAAAATTTATCAGATTCTATCGAGGTGCTATGTCATGATTTTGAAACTTCAATTCAGTTCTTTGAAGGACAAATTCACTTTTTTCCGTCTTCACCGCGATTAATTTTTGAGCGTGAAAAGAAATGGTTTTATCAAATTAAGCATACAGTCGAACAAAACCATGTTATCCATTTTACCGACGTTTTACCCCATTTGGTTCTGCAAGAGTCTTCAGAGGCAATCCAAAATCATATGATACATTTACTTGACTTAGTAAAAGATGATGGAGATCTTTTAGAAACGATTAAAGTTTATTTAGAATGTAATTTAAACGTATCTCTTGCTGCTAAGAATTTGTACATGCATCGCAACAGCTTGCAGTATAGAATTGAGAAATTTATTGATCGCACACACCTTGATATCAAACACTTCACGGGAGCTGTGTCTGCTTACTTAGCTATTCTTGCGTTAAAAAATTCGCAGGATAAAAAATAAAATGAAAGGGTTTTCGTAAATAGTGCACGAAAACTCTTTCTTTTTTTTGTGCATGTTTGCCATTTACCGTTTCATTAAAAAAAATTACACTAGAGTTAAGAAAACGGTTTCACAGAGTACATACAAGGGGGAAATGGAAATGGCTGAATTACGTTTAGAACATATTTATAAAATGTATGATAAAGATGTGACGGCGGTAAAAGATTTTAACCTTCACATTCAAGATAAAGAATTTATTGTATTTGTTGGGCCTTCAGGCTGCGGGAAATCGACAACGCTTCGTATGGTTGCAGGGCTAGAGGAAATTTCCAAAGGTGATTTTTATATTGACAGCAAGCGTGTAAATGACGTTGCTCCAAAAGATCGCGATATTGCAATGGTATTCCAAAACTACGCATTGTATCCTCATATGAGCGTATATGACAACATGGCTTTCGGCTTAAAACTTCGTAAATTACCAAAAGATGAAATCGAACGCCGCGTAAAAGATGCCGCTCGTATTTTAGGACTTGAGCAATACTTAGAGCGCAAGCCAAAAGCATTATCCGGCGGACAGCGTCAGCGTGTAGCTCTAGGTCGTGCAATCGTTCGTGATGCTAAGGTCTTCTTAATGGACGAACCTTTATCAAACTTAGACGCGAAATTACGTGTGCAAATGCGTTCTGAAATTGCGAAGCTTCACCAGCGTTTGGGTACAACGACAATTTACGTAACACATGACCAAACCGAAGCAATGACAATGGCTTCTCGTCTGGTTGTTATGAAAGATGGGATTATCCAGCAGGTTGGTACACCAAAAGAAGTATATGAAAAACCTGAAAATGTATTTGTAGGCGGGTTTATTGGTTCTCCTGCTATGAACTTCTTAACCGGAACGTTAAAAGACGGAAAGGTTCAAGTAGGCGATTCTCTTCTTGCAGTTCCGGAAGGTAAAATGAAAATACTTCGCGAGCAAGGATATTTAAATAAACAAATTATTTTAGGCATCCGTCCTGAAGATTTCCATGATGAACCTGTATTTATTGAATCTTCACCCGGCACAAAAGTTACCATTAAAGTCGATGTATCCGAGTTAATGGGAGCTGAAACCATGCTTTATTCTAAACTTGGCGGACAAGACTTTGTAGCACGCGTAGATTCAAGAACAGATATTAAACCGCTTCAGTCTCTAGACTTAGCATTAGATATGAACAAAGCGCATTTCTTTGATGCAGAATCCGAACAGCGCATCCGTGCTGAACACGAATAAAAAAGACCCTTAGGGGTCTTTTTTATTCCTGTATTTGCTTCAATTCCTCACTGTGACAAGTAGAGCAGTAAAAGAGATGAATACATTGGTGATTTGCTAAATCACTAGGATACCCATTTTCTACTTTTAACTGATCGATTTCCATGTAAGCACTATAATCATCAAAATAATCGCTGACTTTTCCCATATCCCCCAGCACTTCTCCACATGCTTTGCACGTCATTTGTACATCACTAAACCCATTACATAAAGAACAAATCGACATCCGCACACCTCGCTTTACCTGATCAATATGTACCTATAATATGCACGGAATAAAACTCTCTTACTCTTTATCAAACTCCACACAAAAATTTCTATAAATTACCAATAAAATTCTATGTATATGTTTTTTTCCCTTTCGCCATAATACTAGTAACAACCGAGCACAACAGCTCGCAAACATTGAGTTACGCCGCGGTAGGCAAGCAGATCTAATCGATGCATCTGCTCGGCTGGTTCAACTCCAGCTAACTCAACCATTAAATCTATTTTATCTAACGAGGAGATGAATACACATGGCAAATTATCAAAACGCATCAAACAGAAATTCATCAAACAAGTTAGTAGCGCCTGGTGCTCAAGCTGCTATCGATCAAATGAAGTTCGAAATCGCTAGTGAGTTTGGTGTAAACTTAGGACCAGATGCAACAGCTCGTGCGAACGGATCTGTTGGTGGCGAAATCACAAAACGTTTAGTACAATTAGCTGAGCAAAACTTAGGCGGCAAGTACTAATATTAACTAATTTCATATTATGGCTTTAGCGCTCCAAGATCTCTTGGAGCGCTTTCTAATTTCTTTTAATCAGCTTCATCATTCTTATTCGCAAATGATTTTACAGAAACTTTGCGAATGCGTCGATTTTCTACTTCCTTAATGGTAAACAATATCTCTTCATATGAGAAAAAGTCTCCTTTAGCAGGAATATGATCAAACTGCTCATATATCCATCCCCCTAAGGTATGGCACGTACTGTCAGGAGAACTAACTGCTACATAGGTTAAAAATTCATCAATAGGGATGTCTGCGTTAAATTCGTACTCCTTTTCCCCTATCTGATGTACATACTTAACAGCTTCATCATGTTCATCCCAAATCTCTCCCACAATTTCTTCTAATATATCCTCTAAGGTCACAAGACCGGCCGTTCCACCAAACTCATCAACTACAATTGCCATGTGCACCTTACTTTTTTGAAGCTCTGGCAATAGTACAGATATTTTCATGGATTCTACTACAAAAATAGGTTGTCTCAACAAATCACGAATAAAAATCTCTTTTCTTTGGACTAAACAGGTTAAAAATTCTCTTTCTGATAAAATACCAATAATGTTATCAATATGATCTTCGTATACAGGGACTCTCGAATATCTCTCTTCAAGAAACATTTGACAAACCGAATCAATATCAGCATTTACGTCAACTGCTGTGACATCTATTCTAGGTTTTAAAATTTGCCCCACCACAATGTCATTAAAATTGAGTGAACGATGAACTAGCTCTTTTTCAATATTATTAATCGTTCCTTCTTCTTCGCTTAAATCTACCATCACTTTAATTTCATCTTCTGTGATCGTTGGTGTGGGAGCAGACGCTAACAAGTGAGAAGCTCCTTTTCTCACCTGTAAAAATAAGAAGGAAATCGGGGTTAATAATTTAATAATAAGAAATAACAAGGAAGAAATCATCAGCGCAAAAGATTCGGCATGCTCTTTCGCTAACGATTTCGGTAAGACTTCACCAAAAATCAAAATGATGATGGTCATAACGATGATACTAATCACAAGTGCTAGGTTTCCTTTAAACACATCGAGGGCAATTTTAGCTGCCAAAGAGGACGCAGCAATGTTTACGACAACATTTCCTACTAAAATTGTCGATAGCGTCTGCTCAAAGTGTTCAGCAATATGCAGCGCTTTTTTACTTCCTCGATATTTTTTCTCAGCGTAATGTTTTAAACGAATTTTATTTACGCTTGAAAAGGCTGTCTCAGCAGATGAAAAGAAAGCTGATAACATAAGCAAAACGACTAATATCATCATTTGATTCAGAGGCAAGTCTCCCAAAAGACATTCACTCTCCTATTTTTTGATTTTTCTGTCTTTTTATCATATCAAATTTTTTTGATGTTGAATATTTTCTTCATCAACTTTGTATTACTTTATGCTACGCATGCTTTTTATTATGAATAAGTATACAAATTGTATATTCTAAAGAATAGATACTATCTTTTATAGAGGGGTGCAACCAATGAAAATTTTACTATTAGGCTCAACAGGACGAGTTGGACAGTCTTTATTAAAAATGATGCTAAAAGATGAAAACGACGTTACGGTACTTGTTAGAGACCGCAATAAGTTAAAGATTAGTCATCCAAACCTACATATCTTACAAGGCGATGTCCTTAATCAAGAAAATATCAGCTTTGCCCTCAAGCACCAAGATATCGTAGTCAGCGCGTTAAATACAGATGGTGCAGAGACCATTTCAAAAAGTATTCCGCTTATTATAAACAGCATGAAGCATTACGGCGTTCATCGTATTCTTACTATCGGAACTGCAGGTATTTTACAGTCACGAACAGAACCGGAAAAGTATCGTTTTCAATCAAATGAATCAAAGCGTAAAACGACCAGAGCAGCAGAAGATCATTTAAAAGGATACTTACACTTGAAGGAAAGTGACCTAAACTGGACCGTTATATGCCCAACCTACTTGCCTGATGGTGAAGTAACAGGCACATACCGAGTGGAAAAAGATATTTTGCCAGCAGATGCCGTTAAAATTTCAACGGGAGATACCGCTCACTTTACCTACCATGAAATATGGGCTCAAAAATTCCCAAAATGCCGCGTTGGAATTGCTTATTGAAAAATCAGGAGAACTTTTCGTTTTCAAAACGAAAAGTTCTACATCCAAAAAAATACCAATTATAGCTAATCCACCTAGAACAAAACCTCCTATTTGACCAACGAGAGACGGTGTCAAAACAGGCTTTCCTTTTTCTTTCTCTAATGTGCTAATATCAAGCTTCATCTGATACATTTCTTCTTTTAAATCTTCAATCTGGCCGTGTAGCGCTTGAATCTGACGTTCTTGGTCACTCATCCACTATCTTCCCTTCCCTTTTTTATTTTTATCATATGCGTAAAAAAGTTAAAGCTTTACTTTTCAGCATCACTTTTTCTAAATGTTAAAAACTCCTTTCCCCGGCTTTAGGATAAAAAACACTTTCCTTCTCATAATAAAAAAGAATAGAGTCCTTAGTCACTGTTGAAAGGAGAACATGATGATAAAACTTGTGTTGATTAGGCATGGACAAAGCGTATGGAACCTTGAAAATAAATTTACAGGCTGGACGGATGTAGACCTTTCTAAAAATGGATTGCAAGAAGCGCGAGAAGCCGGAAAAGTGCTAAAGAAAAACGAATATGCTTTTGATATCGCCTATACTTCTGTTTTAAAACGATCCATTCGTACTCTATGGATTGTCTTACATCAAATGGACTTCATGTGGATTCCTGTATATAAATCTTGGAGACTGAATGAACGACACTACGGGGCTCTTCAAGGTTTGAACAAAGAAGAAACCGCAAAAAAATTTGGAGAAGAGCAGGTGCATTTGTGGAGAAGGTCGATGGACGAACGCCCTCCTGCTTTAGAGACAACAGATATTCGCTATGAAGCTTCCAACCCTAAGTATAAGGAATTAGCCAAGGGACAATTTCCTGTAACGGAAAACTTAGCCGATACAGAAAAGCGGGTTCTAGAATATTGGAACAAAACTATTGCTCCTTCTATTAAAGCTGGCAAAAAGGTTATTATTTCCGCTCACGGTAATACGATTAGAGCTCTGATGCAGTATTTGGATAACATTTCACCTGATGGCATTGCGAACTTGAATATTCCCACAAGCGTACCGCTTGTGTATGAGCTTGATGATAATTTAAAGCCCATTAGACATTATTATTTAGGCATCGATGGAGAGATTCCGACACATATTCCTTCTTCATAAAAAACGTGCCTAGATTGTAGGCACGTTTTTTTATATGTTTGAACGAAAGTATTTTCTATACGCCCAATGATTAGTAGGACCGTGTCCCGAACCAAGTTCAAGCGTATGCTTAATCGCATAGTGAACAAAATCCGAAGCGGTTTGAACTGCTTCAACTACGCTTTTGCCTTTCGCTAGTTCAGCCGTGACGCAAGCAGCAAACGTGCATCCCGTCCCGTGTGTATGCTTTGTATTCATCTTTTCATGCTTGATTTCAACATACGTATGACCATCATACACTAGATCAATCATATCTTGATGAGATTGGTCATGTCCGCCTTTAATTACCACGTGCTTTACACCTAGCTCATGCATCTGTTTTGCCGCTTCTTTTCTGTCTTCAATCGTGTGAATTTCTTTCCCCGTGATAACTTTCGCCTCCGGTATGTTCGGCGTAATGACTTCACAAAGGGGCAATAATTCTTTTAGAGCCTGTATAGCTTCTCTTTGAAGAAGAGATTGACCGCCTTTTGCAATCATAACGGGATCAACTACAACATTTTGCAGTCCGTGCTGTTTGATTTTACGAGCCACTGCGTAAATAATATCAGCACTGAACAACATACCTGTCTTCACTGCATTAGGAAATAAGTCAGTCGCAATTGAATCTAACTGCGTTTCAACTGCTTCTACTTCTAAAGGATAAACTCCTTGAACGCCAACTGTATTTTGTGCAGTCACAGCTGTAATAACAGACATGCCAAAAACGTCACGCTCTTGAAATGTTTTTAAATCTGCTTGAATGCCTGCTCCTCCACCGCTGTCTGATCCAGCAATGGTTAATGCTTTTGGTACTGTCATGCTTGAAACCTCCATCTCTTTCTTACCCAATATACCGATGATAAAGTGACTTTGCTTCTACTATGTCGTTTGTTCCATGGACAAAGACGCGCCCGTCTTGAAACATCACTAAACGGTAATCATCTACATAAAAAGAAAGCAGATACGGATTTTGTTCAATTTTATATCCTTTTTCTTTTAATCGTTCACCTAAAGACTGCAGCGGCTGCTTGGCTGATTTGCCCGGACGGATTTGTACCGTGTTTCTTCCGCATAGCACAGCTGTTTTCGTTTGATTTTCATATTGTAAAAAGGGATACGTTTGTTCACTGCCGCATGAGCGGCAAGCAGATTTGCGAAACACGTTCACATTGATGCTCGTATACTCATTTTTCCATACGTCAAACGAAACAAGTTCCCTCCTGAGCGCATTCCAGTCTCCAACTAATATTTTTAGCACCTCTGTTACTTGATGAGCGACTACCATTTGTACAGCAGGACTAATAATCCCCACTGTATCACACGTTAACCCTCCAAGCGGTACAGATTCAAGCAAACAGGATAAACACGGTGTTTCACTTGGTATGATAGTATAACTAATTCCGTAACTTCCTACACATGCTCCGTAAATCCAAGGAATATCATATTTTTGTGATAAATCATTCATTACAAGGCGTGTGTCAAAATTATCGGTTGCATCAATCATAACATCTACCCCATCAACAAGCTGTTCTAAAACTTGAGGGGTACCGTCCGCTACGTGGGCTTCTACTTTTACATCATGATTAATATCGTGAAGCCTTTTTTTAGCGGCAACTGCTTTTGGGATTCTTTTATCAGCATCTTTTTCACTATACAATTGCTGACGCTGAAGGTTGCTCCACTCTACATAATCGCGGTCAATGAGCGTTATTTTCTTTACTCCCGCTCGTGCAAGGGCCTCGGCGTTCCCTGTTCCAAGAGCACCTGCTCCTACAATCAGAACATGCTTTTCTTGAATTTGCTGCTGTCCGCCTTTTCCAATAGGTTGAAACAATTCTTGGCGGGAATAACGATTAATCAACCGATACTCATCCCTTCTGTTGGACTGCTTGCCGTTGCATATTGTTTCTTTTCAATACGTCCTGCTTCAAATGCTGCCCTTCCTGCCTCAATCGCTAGCTTCATAGCACGAGCCATTTTTACAGGATCTTTTGCTCCTGAAACAGCTGTATTTAATAACACACCATCTGCTCCTAGCTCCATAGCTTGAGCTGCGTCTGACGCCGTTCCAATACCTGCATCTACAATTACTGGAACGGTTGATTGTTCAATGATAAAACGCATGTTCAACGGATTAATAATACCTTGACCTGAACCGATAGGCGACGCTCCTGGCATAATGGCATGTACGCCTAACTCCTCTAAACGACGCGCAAGTAAAACATCATCTGATGTGTAAGGTAAAACGGTAAAGCCTTCTTTTAACAGTTCTTCACTAGCTTTTAATGTTTCAACTGGATCAGGAAGCAGCGTCTTATCACATCCAATTACTTCTACTTTCACCATGTCACAAAGTCCAGAAGCCTTTGCTAATTTAGCAATACGTACGGCCTCTTCTGCATTTTTTGCTCCAGCAGTGTTAGGCAAAAGAGTGAAACGCTTCACATCAAGCGCTTCTAATAAATTGGGCTGATTTTGATCAAAAATATCCATTCGTCTAACAGCAAATGTTAAAATTTCTGTTTCTGACTCTTCTACCGCTTGACGCTGAGTCGTAAAGTCCGGAAATTTCCCTGTTCCTAATAATAAACGTGAATTAAATGTATATTGTCCAATTTTTAACATACTCTTCATCCTCCTCCTACAAATGAAACAACTTCTAATGTATCTCCATCTTTTAAGCATGCATCGCTATGTTCTTTTTTTTGTAAAATGTTCTTATTTAATTCAACAATTACAACTCGTTCATGCAGGCTCTGAGCCTGAAGCAAGTGCTCGACCGTTTCAATTTCATCTCCAACAGTGACGGTCTTACCGTTAATAATTAGATTCAATGAACTCCCTCCATTGCTCTCGTTAGCTGAAATGATGTAAAAAATGAATGATTCGGCTTTTTCCCTAACAAAGCATCAGCCATAATTTTTCCAGTTGCAGCGCTTAATAAAATACCGTTTCGGTAGTGGCCAAAAGCCATGTGCAGATTCGCTATTTCAGGGTGCTCTCCTAAATAAGGCCAGCCATCATTTGTTTGTGGACGAAGACCAGCCCATGCTTTTTCAAATGTGGCTTCTTTAATGGCCGGCAGAAGCGCAGAAGCTTTATTCAGCAAAAATTGAATACCTTGTGCAGAAACGGTCTTAGTAAAATCATGCTGCAGCTTAGTTGCCCCGATTACGATTCTTCCACCAGTCTTAGGGACTAAGTAAAAACCTTCATCTAAAAAAATCGTTTTAGAAAGCAGGGGCTTATGACTTTGCAGAGCAATACACTCTCCTTTTACAGGAAACACCTCGCCTAAATGTTCAGAAGAAATAAAGCGTTTAGCCCATGAGCCTGCTGCAATCACTACTTTTTCTCCATAAAAAGAGCCTTTGGACGTCTGTACCCCTTTTACTGTTTCATTTTCCATAATAAGAGAGTGAACGTCACAGTATTCGAATACATCTGCTCCGTGATACAAGGCTCCATGAGCAAGAGCTTGTGTTAACTTAGCCGGAGCTAGCTGGCCGTCTCCCGGTATTGTAATGGCTCCGTATATGTCTGGAGAGAGCCCGGGTTCTAACAAACGCGCTTCTTTTACATCGATCCATCTTACATCTTTGTCCCACCGGTGGTGCTGAGCGGCTTTTTTCTTTAATACGTGTGCATCTTCTTCTGTTACAGCGACTTTTAATAAGCCTTTTTGAATGAGCTCTACGTCGATAGCCGTTTTTTCTTTTAGTTCCTTCACCAGTTCAGGAAACATGCTTCTGCTCTTAATAGCAAGGTCTAAAAGAGGACCTTCTTCATCAATTTCAGCTTGAGCACCTAAAATACCAGCGGCTGCACTTGAAGCTTCACAACCAACTTGATTGCGTTCAAGAATAGCTACTGACGCTCCTTGTTTTGACAAATGATAAGCGATAGAAGAGCTGATTATACCTCCTCCGATTAACAGTACATCATAATGCTGCTTCATTTTCTCCACCTCCAGATGTCCATATATGAGAATATTGTTTAATCGCTTTCAGGGGATCTTGCGCAAGCATGACACCAGACATCACGGCTATACCGTGTGCTCCTGTTTGAAGTACCTCTTTGGCATTTACAGGTGTAATTCCTCCAATGGCAATAACCGGTATCTGCACAGCGTCTACTACTTCTTTTAGTGCCGCTATCCCTCGACTTTTTAATTCTTTTTTTGAATGTGTTGAATAAATATGTCCGTATAAAATGTAGTGAGCACCATCTTTTTCAGCTTCTAAAGCCTCTTCCACAGAGTGAACTGACTTTCCAACAATAAGAGAAGGAAATGCGTCTATAACAAACGAAACGTCTAAACTATGATAGGCAAGCTGTACACCTTTTGCTTTTAAAGCATGCGCTACATCAACTCGGTCATTCACAATAATTTTAGAGCGACAAAATGGTAGGCTTTCTAGTAAACATTGAATCTGCTTTGCCGTTTTCTTTTTTTCTCTAATATGAATGGCGCCCGCAAAAGGCGCGATAGCCGTTAAAATTTTTTGAAGCTCTTCGATTGGCTGCTTATCTGTTGTAATGACATGAAATTTAGGAATATCCACATGATCGAAACCTTTCCATTCAGAATAAAGAGAAATTTCAATCACTTCATCTTGTGCAGAGGGCTTTATTACATACAAAAAACCACTCTACAACGTAGAGTGGTTAGCATGCATCGTTATGTAAACATGATCGCCACTTCCCTACGCTGGTCCAAACCAGATCAGGTTCAAAGGGTCCGAAATACATCCGTCTCAGCTTCAAAAAGCTCCCCTAGTGATTGCTATTTATTGATTTTGTTTTTGCACTTAAAATTATAACACAACTAGATGTAAATACAATATCTCTTTATGCTCTTACGGCTCTCTTCCTTTTATAGATGTATCTTTTAAGCTTCTTTACTAAGAGGCCCGGCGCACCGAATCATTCTGCTTTTTATATAGTTAGTAATCGGTATAGTCGTCAAATTCTTCTTTGTCTTTTTCCTTTTTCCGATCCCATATAAACAGCAGGAGTAACATAATAAAAGTTAGAATATAAAAACCGTAAAAAATAAATGCCGCCACAACATTTATAAATAAAAATAAAAAACCAATGATCTGACCTGCAACAGCTACAATCAACAAAATGTATTTCCAAACTTCTGCTTTTCTATCCATTCTCTACTTCTCCGTCTTTTTGTTTTTCCCTACTAGAAACGTTCTCTTTACTTATAATAAAAACGTTCCTGCCAGTAAACCGACTGTAAATAAACCAACTGTTCCAAATGCTGAAATCCCCACGTACGCCAACATTTTCCGATAAGATTTTTCCCGAATTAACTGTACGGTTTCCACACTAAACGTTGAAAAAGTGGTAAAGGCACCAAAAAACCCAATGCCAATCATTAAAAATATTGAATCATCATAAGCATGACTCGGAACCTTTCCATAATAACTACCGTAAAAAAGACCAAGCCCAAACGCCCCGAGCAAGTTTACAAACAGCATTGAGACTGGAAAAGGAGGGTTTGAAACTGTTTTTGTAACTTTTAAACCCAAAAGATAACGGCATATTCCTCCAGCTGCCCCGCCAAGTGCCAAGCTCACTATGCTCATTTACTTCACCTCATGTACTTTCACTAAATTTTTCCCTGCCGCTTCACCGCATAGATAGCCTGCTAAAGCAAGAAGGATTCCACCTACTAAAGAGACAATGACATAAATGGCTCCCCAAAATAAATGGTGCTGAGTGAGAGAAATGACGTCTCCTGCAAAGGTTGAATACGTTGTAAAACCGCCGCACACGCCAACTCCTAGTCCAAGCTTTATCCATTCTTTTGGCTTTTTCCACGCAAAAAATCCTGTTAATAGGCCTAGTATGAAGCTTCCTAATAGGTTTTCAATTACCGTTCCTATTGGATAGCCCGTATATAATAAGGAAAGATTTAGCAAATAACGCGCATATGTACCAGCGATAGCACCAAAGGCAATTGAGATTAAGTTTATGGCTTTCATCATATCGCTCCGTTTCATAAATTCTTCTTTAAGTGTACCATAAGGAATTTATTTCTACCTTAACATTTAACTATATGTTTATTGCACCAAAAGTCATGAAAAAATGAAAGAGAAAATCGTCGCATGAAACTTCCTTTTTACTCCTCAAATATCCCTTAAAAATCCACTTAATCCAAATTTTAAAATCTTTCTGTATCCTTATGACAAACCGTGTATAGAAGGTATATTTCCCTTATTTTAAGTCACATTAATCGTATAAGTTTTTTTTGTTGACTTTTGCTGTGTTCTTGTTTAGTATCACAGAGTATCATTTCCTATCAGAATACTAGGGGGTTTAGAAAATGAAGAAATTTGCTGCACTTTTGTCGCTACTATTAGCTTTCACAGTTGTGCTTGCCGCATGCGGTTCTAGCTCAAAAAATGAAGCAAACAATGGAGACAATAAATCTTCACAAGAGGATTTATATAATAAAGTGAAAAAAGATGGCGTATTAACAATTGGAACTGAAGGTACATACCCTCCGTTCACTTTTCATGATGACAAACAAAAGCTAACTGGGTTTGATGTAGAATTGGCTCAAGAAGTAGCTAAACGTCTTGGCGTAAAAGCTGAGTTCAAAGAAACACAGTGGGATGGCATGTTTGCCGGATTAGATGCTAAACGCTTTGACATGATTGCTAATGAAGTGGGTATTCGTGAAGATCGTCAAAAGAAATACGATTTCTCTGACCCATACATCCAGTCAGGCGCCGTATTAATTGTTCGTAAAGACGAAAAAGATATCAAATCATTTAAAGATTTAAAAGGAAAAAAATCAGCACAGTCATTAACAAGTAACTACAAAGACATGGCTCAATCTTATGGTGCAAACATTACGAGTGCTGAAGGTTTTGCTCAAGCAGTAGAACTAATGAGCGCAAACCGTGTTGATGCTACAATCAACGATAAATTATCGTTCCTTGACTATAAGAAAAAGCACCCTAACGCACCTATCAAAATCGCGGATGAAAAATCCGATGGTGCTGCAAGCGGCTTTATGTTTAGAAAAGACAGCGGTAAGTTAGTGGATGAAGTAAACAAAGCATTGAAAGATATGAAAAAAGACGGAACATACGCAAAAATTTCTAAGAAATGGTTTGGCGAAGATGTTTCTCCTAAATAATATTTTTCCTGATGGAGAGCGATTGAATCAATTGATTTCAATCGCTCAATCATCTCTCTTACCAATGCTAAAGGGAGCTATTCAATATTCTATTCCACTAACATTAATAAGCTTTGCCATAGGCATTGTGTTAGCTGTTTTAACAGCACTTGCTCGCTTGTCTTCAAGTAAGATATTAAACATAATTGCACGTGTATATGTGTCAATTATTCGTGGAACACCTTTGCTTGTGCAATTATTTATCATTTTCTACGGATTACCTAACTTAGATATAACAATTGACCCATTCATCTCTGCTGTTATTGGATTTTCATTAAGTGTAGGTGCGTATGCATCTGAAATTATCCGAGCAGCGATTCAATCTATTCCTAAAGGACAGTGGGAAGCTGGCTACTCACTCGGTATGACCTATTCCCAAGCGTTAAGACGGATTATCTTACCGCAAGCAGCACGTGTATCGATTCCGCCATTATCTAACTCTTTTATTAGTCTTATTAAAGACACGTCACTTGCATCGCTTATTCTTGTTTCTGAAATGTTCCGTCAAGCTCAAGAAATTGCTTCAACTAACTATGAGTTTTTACTTCTTTATAGTGAAGCAGCGCTCTTGTACTGGGTTATGTGTACAATCTTATCCATTATCCAAGGACGTATTGAAATAAGACTAGATCGTTACGTGTCTAAATAACCGTTTCAAGTAGCTAAAGGAGTTTTTTATATGATTAATATCAAAAATTTGCATAAATCATTCGGTGATTTGCAAGTATTAAAAGGGATTGATTTGGAAGTTGAACAGGGCAAAGTAATTGTATTAATCGGCCCTTCTGGATCGGGTAAAACTACTTTTTTACGTTGCTTAAATCTGTTAGAAATCCCAACAGACGGTACAATTGAACTTGATAAAAAAAGCATGAATTTTACCAAACCTGTTCGTAAAAAAGACATTACTTCATTTCGAAGCCTAACAGGTATGGTCTTTCAAAACTATAACTTGTTTCCTCATAAAACTGCGCTTGAAAATGTTATGGAAGGTCCTGTAATTGTAAAAGGCATTTCTACTCAAGAAGCAGAAAAAAGAGGGAAAGAATTATTAACACGAGTTGGTTTAGGAGATAAGCTTGACTTTTATCCTTTCCAGCTATCAGGCGGACAACAACAGCGTGTTGGCATCGCCAGAGCAATGGCGATGGACCCAAAAGTTATGCTGTTTGATGAGCCTACTTCAGCTCTTGACCCTGAGCTTGTAGGAGACGTTCTTCAGGCCATGAAAGACCTGGCGAAAGAAGGAATGACGATGGTTGTGGTAACTCATGAAATGCGCTTTGCCCGCGAAGTAGCAGATGAAGTTATTTTTATGGATCAAGGTGTCATTATGGAAAGAGGTACACCGGATCAAATATTTTCAAATCCTCAACAAGAGCGAACACGTCAATTCTTGAATATGATTCATTAAAAAGGTTGCACATTTTCACGTGCAACCTTTTTCTTTATTTGGCTACTGCTTTTTTCATTAACTCTGTAATGTACGTAAAGAATGCTTCAGCTGTGACGTCATACACGACGTCTACAGGTCGCCCCTCTTCAGAAATTTCTGTTCTTCCTTGTCTTGGTGTTTCCGTATACACAATACTCGAAACGGTTTTTACCTTCACAAGTGTTGAATTCCCTGTAAATGCTGTTGTGAGTACATCCCACAAATAATAAGTCGAATTGGTTTCAACATGCACAAGCGGCGGGCAAGCCGCGTAGCACTGCCCTACAAAGTCTACTCCTTCATACCTGCGAAGTGAAGCCCACATTTGGCGAATAGCCGGCGTTAATGGAACTTGATTCGTGCTTTCTAAAGCAACCATCTCAATTTTAATGCTGCTTTCCCATACTCTTGCTACTGCTTCTGGATCCCAAAAAGCATTCCATTCCGCCGTTCCATCATGTTCAGGCTCCTGCACATTTCCTACTTCTTGAAATGTACCGCCCATCCACACTAACTTATCAATTTTCTCTTCTATTTCCGGCGCTTTTTCAAGTGCTCTTGCCAAATCAGTTAGCGGTCCTGTAAATAATAAAGTCGTTTTTCCGTCTGTGTGCTGCAATGTTTCAATTAAATGATCATGAGCAGGCAGCTGACTTATTTTTGTTTGCACTTTCCCTTTTTCATTTAAAATTGGCAGTGCATCTACATAAAACGTATGCATGCGCCATTCTTTTGGAAATGGGTTCATACCACGTGAAGTAGATTTGGCTACCTCGATATCATAACTTCCAAAACGATCAATAATTTTTTGGCTTGCGCTGATACCTGGCTCTAAGTATCCGTCAGCAGGAATGACAGATACCCCCGTTACCTTTACATCATCCATTTGCAGCAGTAAAAAAAGGGATACTAAATCATCAATCCCTGCATCATGGTTAAAATATATGTTTGTGCTCATGTCTCTTCTCCTCTTTTCTATGTATCGCTACGTAATAGCTGTACCACTATTTTATAATGAAATGGCCTCTTTGGTAATCAAAGTATTATGAACTTCTTTTACTATTTTCTATAATGGGTATAGAAATAAGGTAATCTATGTATAGGCATATACATCTCGGTATAGAAAGGAGAAATAAAATGAAGCAATCATTTTCAGCATTAGTAGTAGATAAAACAGGTGAAGAACAAGTGGAGGCGTCTGTCCAAGAACTGACGCTAAACGATTTGCCAAAAGGCGATGTACTTATTCGCGTTCATTATTCAGGGGTGAACTATAAAGATAGCTTAGCCAGCATCGCAAACGGCAATATTGTGACAAGCTATCCGTTTGTTCCAGGTATTGACCTAGCAGGAATCGTTGTATCTTCTGACAGCCCTGATTTTAAAGAAGGTGATCGTGTCATCGCAACAAGCTATGACATTGGCGTATCACACTTTGGAGGCTACAGTGAGTATGCGCGCTTACGCAGCGAATGGATTGTCCCTCTTCCTGAAAATTTGACGTTAAAAGAAGCAATGATTATCGGAACAGCTGGCTTTACAGCTGCTTTATCTGTGCATCGCTTAGAGGAAAACCATACTAGTCCATCTAACGGCTCTGTGCTTGTAACAGGGGCTACGGGAGGTGTAGGAAGCTTTGCGGTTGCCATTCTTTCAAAATTAGGCTACACAGTGGAAGCAAGTACGGGAAAAAGCTCGGAAGCAGCTTATTTGAAAGAGCTTGGCGCTTCCTCTATTGTAGCGCGTGAAGATGTTTATAACGGCAAATTAAAAACATTAGGCAAACAAAAATGGGCCGCTGCGGTGGATCCTGTGGGGGGAGAGCCCCTAGCTTCTGTTCTCAGTCAAATTCAGTACGGAGGCTCTGTAGCTGTCAGCGGGCTAACAGCTGGAGGCAAAGTGCCAACAACCGTCTTTCCCTTTATTTTAAGAGGGATTAATTTACTCGGCATAGATTCTGTTTACTGTCCAATGCCTACTCGAAAAGAGATTTGGAATAGACTCGCTAGTGACTTTAAGCCTGAAAGCTTTGAACCTTTCATTCAGCAGGAAATTTCACTACAACAGCTCCCTGAGGTACTTCCGACTTTATTAAAAGGACAAGCTCGAGGACGAACAATTGTGAAGCTATAAAAAAACGGAGAAACCTAGGTTTCTCCGTTTTTTTACGAACAGACGCATGTTATTATGCATCTATTTTTGCTATTAAATCCGTCACTAATTCTTTCATCGTCACATCGGCTAAGACTTGTTCCATGGCATCTTGAGAACGTTTTAGAATCAATTCAAGGACACTTTGAATATTGGCTCCTACAGGACACTCCACATTCGGATTTTCATGCATTTGAAACAATTCTCCTTCTTCCACAGCCGCTACCGCTCGATAAACGTCTAACAACGTTATCTCTTCTAAATCTTTCAATAGATAAGCTCCGCCAGCTCCGGCTTTTACGCCCACAAGTCCAGCTTTCTTTAACATCCCAATTACTCGTCTTATAACAACAGGATTTGTATTTACACTGCTAGCAACCCACTCTGAAGTACTAGGATGACTGCTATCTACTTTAATTAAAGACAGTATGTGAACGGCCACGGTGAATCGACTGCTAATTTTCATTACTCTCACTCCTATTTTGTTGTAATCATTATAGTTACAACATTTATGAAAGTCAAGCGTGCTTTTTTAGGAAAGAATGTCTTCTTCTACCGCCTCATAAAAACGCAGCGTTTTCTTGATTTCCATAGCTTCAGAAAATGCTTTCGTTTTCTTTTTATTCGCTTCTTTATGTTCGTTCACATGTTCTTCTCTTGAGATCCACGCTTGAAAGAACTGCTTGTCTTCCCACTTTGATACAAAGACATATTCGACTTTATCCGCGGAATCTTTTTTCCAGCATTCGAACGATAAATTTCCTTTGGCTTCCTCGATTTCTGTTTTGTTTTTCTTAGCTTTTTGCTTGAGCTGTTCTTCAAATTTCTTTTCTGTTTCAAAACTTGCGTTTACAACAAACATCTTATCTCCCTTTCTAAATGAAAATGATTCTCACTAAATTATTGCATAGTAATTTTATTTTTTCAATTTATATGGATAATAAAATTACAGAAGCACAAAAAGACCGCTATTTAAGCGGTCTCCTTTTTATAAATGTTTTCGATGCACTGTTTTCCCGTCATACGTGAAGGCAATTGGCTTGCCTTCCATCATCGTTTCTAAATGAACGGGGCGGCCCCAAAGCTGATGAACATAAGGTACCACTTTTTCTAAGTATTTGACATCTAATTCAATTCCTTCATACCAGTGTTTTAAATAGAGCTCTCCATTTTTTAAATAGTCTCCATTGGTTACTGTGATGTAAGGAAATCCTCCGTTTACGCGCATATTAACAAGCTGATCTCTAACTTCTGTCCACTCTTTATCGACGATTTTATAGTCTTTTCCTTGTTTTTGGAATAAGTACATATCCTCCCGCATAACTAAATCTTTTGTTAAGTAATTGCGGATAAAGGAAATATCTGATTCAACCTCACGTACCTCAAACATCTTCTCTCTTCCTGACCCGGGCTCGACGCCCCGGCGAATCATATCTTCGGTTGGATTGTTGTAGCGTTCTTCAATGTCTTCAAAGATTTTTAATCCCAAATAATATGGATTGATTCCCGTCTTGGACGGCTGCACAACCCCTGCATTTAGCTTCGCGAATTCTATCGCTTCATCACTCGTTAAGTCCATTTCTCGAATAATGCGTTGATGCCAGAAAGAAGCCCAGCCTTCATTCATAATTTTTGTTTCAAGCTGCGGCCAGAAATAAAGCATTTCTTCTCGCATCATCGTTAAAATATCCCGCTGCCAATCCTCTAAATAAGGACTGTATTCTTCAATAAATAATAAGATGTCTTTTTCAGGCTGAGGCGGAAATTTTTTAAAAGACTTTGGAGGTTTTGGTTTTTTCTTTTCTTTATAATCCAAATTCCATAAATCATCATAAGGAGAAGTGATTTCTTCTTCCGATGATTCTACATCATCTATGCTCCAAGAAAGCTTGGCACGCATAAGAGACGGATCAATATGTTCCTGAATCGATAAGACAGCATCCAAAAACTTTTCTACTTCACGCTTACCGTGCTTTACTTCGTATTCTTTAATTCGATCAGCGGTCGCTGCCATACTTTCTACCATATCCCGTTTAGTGTTGGCAAAACGGCTGTTATTTTTAAAGAAGTCACAGTGAGCTAACACGTGAGCTACAATTAATTTATTCTGAATAAGCGCATTGGAATCCAATAAAAATGCATAACAAGGATCTGAATTGATAACTAATTCATAAATTTTACTCAAACCAAGATCATAGTGTAATTTCATTTTGTAAAATTGTTTTCCAAAGCTCCAATGTGAAAAACGAGTTGGCATCCCATATGCACCAAACGTATAAATAATATCTGCCGGGCAAATTTCATAGCGCATCGGATAAAAATCCAAACCGAAACCGCTAGCTATTTCCGTAATTTCATCAATCGCACGGTATAATTGCTTATAATCTGCTTCTTTCACGACAGCTCCCCCTTTCACTCCTTACTTCAATCTATGTACAAACATGTCAATTCATGTGTTTTCATCAAAAAGAAGCTTTATTTTTTCAAGAAAAGGGGATTTTTATTTAGTTGTCTTAAATAATGGATGTAATGTAACTGTTACGCTTCGTTATTCTTTGCCTTTCTTATCATTTATCCGGTGCTGTACGTTTATTCTTCTTACATAATGACTACAACCTCTTTTAATTATGCACTGGTCTTTTGCCCAACATTTACAGCGTAAGAATTCCCGCAAATATCATACACTAATTTCAACTCCTCAAAAGGAGGAACGTTATTAATGGATGTAATTGATTATGATCGAGCTTTATATTACACACACCGTTCACAATGGGATAACTTATTAATTTTAATGGTTCGAACAGACGACGATTTTCTTTCAAAAAAGATTGAACATTTTTTGCACGCCTACAATTTTGAACGAAACTACCGCATCATTCAAGAAGAGCTTTATTCTTTACTACGCTACATTGATCATGCAACGGAATATTCGGAGCACAACCCGGAGCTTCTGGAAGAATCATTGTACTAGTATTTTTGATACACACTTGGACAAAGAAGGGATGAATTCCCTTCTTTATTTTTTTATGTTGCATTAAAAATATGCATATTTCATTTCAAAAAACATCAAATAATATATGTAAACATATTTATTTTTATCGTTGACATAAAAGTGAATTCGACGTACAATCTTCAGTACATACGCTAAGATATTTCAGTACATACTGGGAGGAACATATATGAATACTAAAAGGTTTCGCACATTAGATTTAACATTAGCCGGTATGTTTGCAGCTCTTATGGCTATTGGTGCAAACATTACTTCTTGGGCACCTTTTTTACAAGTAGGCGGCGTGCCTCTTTCGCTTCAGCCTTTTTTTGTTATATTAGCAGGACTTTTACTTGGGAGCCGAATGGGTTCTATTTCGATGATTGTATATGTATTAATTGGCATTGCCGGCGCTCCGGTATTTGCTCAATTTAAAGCAGGAATTGGTATTTTATTTGGAAGCACCGGCGGCTTTTTGCTTTCTTATATTGTCGCTGCATTTATCACAGGAAAAATTATGGAAATGCGCGGCAAGCCGACTTTTTCTATCTTTTTAATTTCATCGCTGGTTGGTATTGCCGTTATTTATTTAATTGGTACTACGTATATGTATATAGCGGTTAACTACTGGCTTGAAGCTCCTGCAATGACATATGCAGCTGCTTGGAAGATTATGTCGTGGTTTGCTGTAAAGGATCTTATTTTCACTGTTCTTGGGGCTATGCTTGCTCCGAGAATTTATAAAGCTCTACGATCTTCTTCATATTTGTCAAATACGCAATCAAATAAAGTATCATAAAAGAAGCCTGCTCAAGTTTGAGCAGGCTTTATTTTTATACCGTTTTCACTTTATCTAGTACACGCTCCACTTCACCCATTACAGCTGTTTGTACAGCTTCTAAATGGGCAATGCTCGTTGCTTCATCTTCTGACACAACGCCAAAATAGAACTTCACCTTTGGCTCTGTACCAGACGGACGAAGGCAGAACCAAGAACCGTCCTCTAAGATATATTTTAATACATTTGATTTTGGTAATGTAATCTCTTCTACTTTTCCTGCTTTAATATGCTGGCGCTCACTTAATGTATAATCCTCTACAACCGAAACATTTAACCCTGCAATGTCAGTAGGAGGCTCATTTCTAAATGTAGCCAAAATATGCTGAATTTGCTCAGATCCTTCTTTTCCTTTAAGCGTTAAAGATTTCAGACCTTCACGATAGAAACCATATTTAGTAAACACTTGCTGAAGCGCTTCATATAGCGTCATGCCCTGCTTTTTATAATAAGCACAAGCTTCTACCGCTAGAATGGCTGCTTGTACAGCGTCTTTGTCACGAGCAAAGTCACCAATTAAATAGCCGTAGCTTTCTTCATAACCGAATTGGAATGTATACTCGCCCGTTTGCTCATATTGCTTAATTTTTTCACCGATAAATTTAAAACCTGTTAGAGTGTCAACAACTTGCAATCCAAATGAACGAGCAATTTGTGCGCCAATTTCTGACGTTACAATCGTTTTTAACACAACGCCATTAGCAGGCAGCACGCCTTTTTCTTTCTTTTGAGAAAGCAAATAGTGAAGCAATAAAGCACCGGTTTGATTTCCTGTTAATAACGCATATTCGCCGCTTGGATCTTTGACAGCAATTCCTAAACGGTCTGCATCTGGATCCGTTGCGATTAAGAGATCTGCATCAATTTCTTTTCCTTTACGAACAGCATATTCAAATGCAGCCGGCTCTTCAGGATTCGGAGATTTAACCGTCGAAAAATTCGGATCAGGAAGTTCTTGTTCTTCAATAACCGTAACATTTTCGTAACCGATGGATTGAAGCGCGTTGCGAACTGGCTTATTAGCTGTACCATGTAGAGGTGTAAAAACTACCTTTAAGTTTTTACCTGTTTCAGAAGCTAGCTCTGGATTAATTAAAATCGTTTTTAGTTTCTCATTGTATGCTTCGTCAATCGCTGAACCAATCATTTCAATAAGACCTTTTTCTTTTAGCTCCGCTTCAGATTGAACAGCTAATGTAAGTTCATTTTCCACAGCATTTACAAAGCCAACTAGTTCATCAGCTTCTTTTGGCGGCAGCTGACCACCGTCTGGACCATATACTTTGTATCCATTATATTCAGGAGGATTGTGGCTCGCTGTAATAACAATACCTCCAAATGCGTTTAACTCACGCACTGCAAATGAAAGTTCAGGTGTTGGTCTTAGCTCTTCAAATACATACGTTTTAATTCCGTGACTTGCTAATGTTTTTGCTGCTTCCATCGCAAATTCAGGCGATTTGTGGCGAGAATCATATGCAATGACTACGCCTTGCTTGATAGCTTCTTCGCCAGCTTGTTTAATGTACTCAGCAAAGCCTTCAGAAGCTTTTCGGATTGTATACGTATTCATACGGTTTGTACCCGCTCCAATTTCTCCACGCATTCCGCCTGTTCCAAATTCCAATGTTTTGTAAAAACTATCTTCTAATTGTTTTTCATCACCTTTGATTGCATCCAAATTTTGACGTAATTCAGGATCTAAATTTGGGTGATTAATCCAAGATGTATACGTTTCTTTCCAACTCATAAAAAAAAGCCCCCTTATATAAATGTAAATATGTATGAAAAGAGAAAAACGAGTAATCGTTTTTCTCTTTTTTTAACAGTCATATTATATTTCTTCGTCAAAATTTGACTTCCTGCTATTATATTATGGCTGTATTGACAAATTTTGAGGTACTTTTTTATTTTATCATGAAATACCTGTCATACGGTTAACTTTTTCATCTACTGGCACAACTGCGTCATGAAGGTGCTGTTCTAATTCATCGGTATAAGCTTTTGTTTGCTCAGGCGTCCACTTTAACTCTTCGGCCATATGAGCAATCACTTGTTTTTTCCAGCTTCTTACCCAGTTGATATCAAAGAATAAAGCGCCCGTACGTCGAATGAAGAAGTCCACTGGTTTTGAAACCATTTCTTCTTCTATGCCATATTGAATTTGCAAAAATACACTAGCTGGAAGGTCGCTGTTTTTTAGCTGATCCGGACGTTCAATCATGTAGCGGTATACTTTGTCTACGTTTGAGCCATAGCGTTTTACAAGCTTTTCAGCAGCGTCACGTGATAACCCTAGTTTGATGCCTTCTTTGACTTTTTGCTCTACAAACGTTGGGAACCCGCCTGAACCTCCTACATTACCTCCAGAAATCGGTAAATGTTTAGTTTGACAGCTTTCAAATTCGCGTCCTTCTGCTTTAAAATCTTCAGCTACGCGATTTACGACAATTTCAGCCATTTTACGGTACCCAGTTAATTTCCCTCCAGCGATTGTAATTAAACCTGATTCTGATGTCCAGATTTCATCTTTACGCGAAATTTCAGAAGGATCTTTTCCTTGTTCATGAATAAGTGGACGAACACCCGCCCAGCTTGATTCTACGTCGTCTACTGTAATATCAACCGTTGGGAACATATAGTTAATCGCATCAATAACATATTGACGGTCTTTTACAGTCATACGCGGATGTCTAGCGTCTTCTTTATAGACCGTGTCTGTTGTGCCTACGTATGTTTTTCCATCACGCGGAATTGCAAATACCATACGTCCGTCAGGTGTATCAAAGTAAATGGCTTGTTTTAACGGAAAGCGCTCTTGATCAATAACTAAGTGAATTCCTTTTGTTAATTGAAGCTGCTTGCCTTTTTTTGAATTATCTTTTTCACGCAGCGTGTCCACCCATGGACCTGAAGCATTGACGATTTTTTTTGCATAGATATTATATTCTTTATTCGTAAGCTGATCGCGAACAACAGCCCCTACTACTTTTCCTTTATCGTAGATGAAGTTTTCCACTTTTGTGTAATTGACTAAATCTGCTCCTCTTGCGGCAGCTTCTTTAGCTACTTCAATCGTTAAACGTGCATCATCTGTTTTATATTCAACGTAGTAACCGCCGCCTTTTAACTCTTTAGATTTCACTAGTGGCTCGCGTCTAAGCGTTTCTTCTGCGCTAAACATTTTGCGGCGCTCTGCACGTTTTACTCCTGCTAAGAAATCATATAAGCGCAATCCAATTGAAGTTGAGAATTTCCCAAATGTTCCACCCGTATGGAAAGGTAACAGCATCCACTCCGGAGTCGTTACATGAGGGCCATTTTCATATACAATGGCACGTTCTTTACCAACTTCGGCTACCATTTTAACTTCAAACTGTTTTAAATAGCGTAGACCGCCGTGAACAAGCTTCGTTGAACGACTAGATGTTCCTGCTGCGAAATCCTGCATTTCAACTAATGCCGTTTTCATGCCTCGATGAGTCGCATCAAGTGCAATACCTGACCCAGTAATTCCCCCACCAATTACTAATAAATCATATTGATTTTGTGTCATGTCTACCAATTTATTCGAACGTGTTTGACTTGAAAACATACGTCATTCCCCTTTCATTTTTCAAAGATATCAAAATTTTCCAATATACAAAAAGAGAGACCACAAATCACATATATAGTATACCTACATATGGATCTGTGGTCTCTCCGATTCTCCAACCAATTTATTAACTTGAATACATTATATCATACATGCGCTTTTAATTAAAGGATTTTCATCAAATAATTACTTAAAAGCCATTGTTGCATGTACGGCTTTTTTCCAGCCGCTATATAATTCTTCACGTTGTTCTTCTTCCATATTTGGTTCGAAAGATTTTTCCATATTCCACTGCTGCGCAATTTCATCACAATCTTTCCAGTAGCCGACCGCAAGACCCGCTAAATATGCTGCCCCAAGAGCGGTTGTTTCATTCACTTGAGGACGCTCAACAGGAACATCTAACACATCACTTTGGAACTGCATTAAGAAATTATTTTTAACTGCTCCTCCGTCTACACGCAATGTTTTTAATGTAATTCCAGAGTCTGCTTCCATCGCGCTTAATACGTCTCTTGTTTGATAAGCTAATGATTCAAGCGTTGCACGGATAAAGTGTTCTTTTTTTGTACCTCGAGTTAATCCAAACATCGCTCCACGTACATCGCTGTCCCAATAAGGTGTTCCAAGTCCTACGAAAGCTGGCACAATATATACGCCGTCTGTAGACTCTACTCGTGTTGCATAGTTTTCAGTTTCAGCCGCATTTTTAAACATTCTCAAACCGTCGCGAAGCCACTGAATAGCAGATCCTGCTACAAAAATACTGCCTTCAAGCGCGTATTCTACTTTGCCGTTGATCCCCCATGCTAATGTAGTTAACAAACCGTGATCCGACTTAACTGCTTTTTCACCCGTATTCATTAACATGAAGCAACCTGTTCCATACGTGTTTTTCGCCATTCCTTTTTCATAGCACGCTTGTCCAAATAAAGCGGCTTGCTGATCCCCTGCTGCTCCAGCAATTGGAATGTTTTGACCAAAGAAATGATAATCTACTGTATGAGCGTATACTTCAGAAGAAGGCTTTACTTCCGGAAGCATAGATTTTGGTACTCCTAAAATATCTAGTAGTTCATCATCCCATTTTAAATCGTAGATATTGAACATAAGCGTGCGAGAGGCATTTGAGTAATCCGTTACATGCGCTTTTCCGCCTGATAACTTCCAAATTAACCATGTATCAATTGTTCCAAATAACAATTCACCGTTTTCTGCTTTTTCTCGTGCACCTTCTACGTTATCTAAAATCCACTTTACTTTCGTTCCAGAGAAGTATGCGTCAATTAATAACCCCGTTTTGTCGCGGAACGTATCGTTTAATCCTTTTGCCTTTAATTCTTCACAAATACCAGACGTTTGACGAGACTGCCATACGATAGCATTATACACGGGTTTTCCTGTTGCTTTTTCCCATACTACGGCTGTTTCACGCTGATTCGTAATCCCAATTGCTTCAATTTGGTCCGCGTGAACGCCTGACTCAGATAAACAAGATGCGATAACAGCAAGGATAGAACCCCAAATTTCACTTGCATTATGCTCTACCCAACCTGGTTTTGGAAAGTACTGCGTAAACTCTTTTTGAGCTACATGCACAACTTCACCTTTTTTATTAAATAACATTGCTCGTGAGCTCGTTGTTCCTTGGTCTAAAGATAAAATAAATTTTTCCATATCAATATCCCCTATTCTCTGTATAGTGTCGTTTCTTTATTGTACATAGTTAGATGGTAAAGCGCATTCATTTTTTCGGTACTACTGCTGATTGAATTTGCGCTGCTTTTTGTTTAGAAACCGCGTAGATAACCGCTAAAACAATCACTGCAATACTTAAGACAATCCATAAGCTGTTAGACATTTTATTTAAGAATGCTGCTTGATAAAAGACTGCGCCAATTGATCCCCCTAATAGAGGCCCCACTACTGGCACCCAAGCATATTTCCAGTTCGAGCTGCCTTTACCCGGTATCGGCAAGATAGCATGAGCAATACGAGGTCCTAAATCACGAGCAGGGTTGATAGCATACCCTGTTGTTCCTCCTAATGATAAACCAATACTTACGATTAAAAATCCTACTACTAAAGGATTTAATCCATCTGTAAATTTATTTGCTCCAATTGCTAAAATTCCTACTACTAATACAAATGTTCCAATCGCCTCACTTAAAACGTTTGCAAATGGGTTCGCAATTGCTGGCCCCGTTGCAAATACGCCTAGTTTTGTACCAGCATCTTTTGTTTCTTTCCAGTGTGGAAGATAGTGTAAATAAACAACTGTTGCACCAAGAATCGCTCCAATAAACTGAGCTAAAATGTACATCGGTACTTGCGACCATGGAAAATCACCTGTAATAGCAAGCGCTACTGTTAGCGCTGGGTTTAAGTGTGCTCCACTCATATTACCAACCGCATATGCTGCCATGGCTACTGCCATTCCCCACCCCATTGTGATAACAATCCATCCTGAATTAGCAGCAAACGATTTTTTTAAATTGACGCCCGCACATACACCAGCGCCAAGGATAATTAGTATCATTGTTCCAATTACTTCTCCTAAAAATGCTTGCATATAAATACCTCCCCTTTGTATAAACACGGTTAACATTACAAGAAAATAAGAAAATCCACCATACATCCCCCTAATAAAATCATTAAAAGGCTATATCGTGGATCTCCTATTCTCCCTCACAACTATTAACTTATCTAGAAGTTTACTAGATGGTGAAAGCGTTGTCAAACAGTTTTTTTAAGTTGAAATACTCCACAGTTCTCTATTTGATGTTGTAACAGCAGAAGCCCCGGCTCCTAAAGCATTACGAACTTCTTCTTCGGTTCGTATTAAACCTCCGGCTAACACTGGAATGCCTGTTTCAGCTTTGACTTCTTGGATTAAAGTGGGCACAATTCCAGGAAGAAGCTCAATATAATCGGGTTTTACTTTCTTCATTAACTCGTAGCTTTTCTTCAAAGCCGTGCTGTCTAATAAAAAGACCCGTTGAATGGCATAGATTCCTCTTTGTTTAGCTTTTAAAATGACGTTTGTTCTTGTCGAAATAATCCCCGCAGGCTTAAACTCCTGACACAAAAAATCAACCGCATACTCATCGTGCTTTAAGCCATGAATTAAGTCTAAATGGATGATTAGCTTTTTTTCATGCTTATGAACCTCTCTCATAATTCCTTTTAGCATGCCCACTTGATTGTCTAAAAGAACTCCGTACTCGTAATTGCTTACTAAAAAATTTTCCAATTGCTTCATATCTCGAACAGCGGGTAATACCGATTGTCCATGAAAACTCATGTTTTCCCCTCTTTTCCATGGTTAGTCCACAAAATTCATTGTAATAGTTTTTATTATGGCAAAAGTTGAAATAAAAAACACCATGCATTTGCATGATGTTTTTAGAAACTGCGTTATTTTTTATATTTAATATTGTAAACGTCATGGCGTCGATCTTTTAATTGACGAACCGTTCCTGATTGACGCTGGCGACGAAGAATTTCTAAATCTACATCTCCAATAACCACCATTTCAATATTAGGGTTACATTCTCCTACAATACCGTCTCGTGCAAATTCAAAGTCAGACGGTGCAAAAATAGCAGACTGAGCGTACTGAATATCCATATTTTCTGTTTCAGGCAGGTTTCCAACCGTACCTGCGATAACCGTATAAATTTGGTTTTCGATCGCACGAGCCTGAGAGCAGTATCTTACGCGCAGATAGCCTTGACGATCTTCCGTACAGAATGGTGTAAAAATAATATTTGCACCTTTATCTGTAGCAATACGAGCAAGCTCCGGAAATTCAATGTCATAGCAAATTTGGATCGCAATTTTCCCGCAATCTGTATCAAACACTTCAACTTTATCTCCTGGGCTAATTCCCCACCATTTTCTTTCATTAGGTGTAATATGCACTTTGTACTGCTTTTCAATTGTTCCATCTCGGCGGAATAGATAGGCAATATTAAAGATATCTCCATTATCTTCTTCGACGAAGTGGGATCCTCCAATAATATTTACGTTATATTTAACCGCTAAGTTAGTAAATAACTCAATGTACTCTTCCGTATATTCTGCTACGCGCTGAACCGCTTTGCTTGGAATCTTTTCATTCAAGAAAGACATGAGCTGAGTTGTGAAAATTTCCGGGAATACGCAGAAGTCGGCTTTTGCATCATAAGCAACATCTGTATAATATTCTACCTGTGTTGCAAACTCTTCAAATGAATTGATCTGTTTCATCATATACTGAACAACACAAATACGCACTGGGAATGATGTTTTAAAATGGCGTTTTGAACGGCGAACATAATCTACGTTGTTCCATTCCATAAGCGTTGCATACTTATTAGAAGCTAGGTCATCAGGAAGATAACCAGGGTTTATACGCATAAGCGTAAATCCGTTCATTAGCTGAAAAGATAGTACTGGATCATAAATTTTATGATGAATAACTTGCTCTACATACTCTCTAGGCGACATTTCAGCTGAATGCTTATGGTAATTAGGAATTCTTCCTCCGATGATGATACTTTTAAGGTTCAATTCACGTGCTAAATCTTTACGCGCTTCATATAAGCGGCGTCCTATTTTCATGCCGCGATACTTTGGATGAACCATTACTTCAATTCCATACAGATTGTAGCCTTCCGGGTTATGATTTGTAATGTATCCTTCGTCTGTAATATCGTCCCACGTATGCTGATCATCGTACTCATCAAAGTTCACAATCAAGCTTGAACAAGATCCGATAATTTCCCCGTCGTACTCTGCACATATTTGTCCTTCTGGAAAAATGGCCAGATGACTTTCAAGCTGTTCTTTTTTCCACGGATCCATTCCCGGGAATGATAGCTTTTGAAGTGCTAAAATTTCATCTATATCGTCCGATTTGATGTTACGAATAATCATTTTTTTCTCGAATTTTGATAAATCTATTGTAGACATACGCTAAAACAACCCTTTCTCTCTCTTCATTAGGCAATTAGTTTCCCTGTTTTTTATTATAATAAACATTATTAAAAATTCAAAAAATGAGGTTGAGACATAACGAAATAAATCCAATCTAAAGACGAACAAATGGATACATTAGCTTGTGAAACCACTGTTGACTTCCGTGCAAGACTTCGCTTTCCGCGGGCTGCCGCAGGAGTCTTCATCCTCCCATCAACTGCTAGAAGGAACGAAACAGATGAAACCGGCGTTCACCATAATAAAAAAAACGAACCAAGAATCAAAATTCTGATCAATGGTTCGTTTTTCACTTAGGCTAAAATACTTTTGTCCCAGCCTCATTTTCTATTTGCAAATATCTAATTTTATGGATGTTTTTTTATTAGGATAATTTTCAATAAATCCTGGTCCTAAAGAGACTTTAATGCCATCTATTTTATATACATTATAGCGTTCACCGCGATTTAACGTACGAATCTTTACCCATTTTCCTTGTTCTTCTTTTAACAAAACCATCGGTGATTGAATCGTTACAAAACCAATTTGGCCTTTTGAGAGCTTTTTCGTTTTACAAAGATTCTGGGCAACTGGAGTACTGCTTATTTTGTATTTGTTTTTCATAGCGATTGAATCAAAACTTTGAGAATGAAATTGACCAATAACCACTTTTGTACCGGTTTGAACGCGGTCAAACAGCCAGCGTACCTCTTCATCATACATACGAATGCACCCTGAACTTGCGTAGGTTCCGATAGAACTTGGATTATTATTTCCATGAATAGCGTACGTGGTGCCATACGTTCCGCGCGCATTTAATCCTAGCCAGCGATCGCCTAGTGGATTCCTAGGATCTCCTCCCCGAATGTTATCTTTATAATAAGGCCGGTTTTTAATTTTATTCACAATGCTAAAAGTACCCTCTGGTGTATAACTCATCTGCCTCCCTGTCGCAACTTTGAACGTCCTTACTAGTTTTCCTCCATCATAAAAAGCCAGGGTGTTAGTAGATTTGTTAATAATAACAAGTTGATTGGACGCCGCAGAAGCATTGCCTGTCAGACCCATCCCTGCGAGTAAAAAAACAAGCCCAACAAAAAAAACAGCCACCTTTTTCATTTATCGACTCCCCCAATTTCTCTTATATCTATATAAGAAAAGTATAGGATGAAAGGCAAACCATCAGAACACTTTTTACCTTATAAGTCAAAATACATTAAAATCTTTCACGCACCCCTTTTTACTGACAAGAAGCAATAAATGTACATAACAAAAAAACGGCCCTTTAAAGGGCCGTTTCATTTGTATTTAAAGCTTCACTTCAACTTTTGCATTTTTTTTAAGTTCTTCAACTTTTTTCTGTAATGCTTCTTGTTTCTTTTGTTGTTCAAGCTGCTGCTTAATTTGAGGCTTTACGTCTTCAAGCTTTGGCATTTGAGATTGTTCTTTACTGCCGCTTGCTTGACTTTGGCTTTGTTTTGCAAATTGATCGTAATAATCTTGAATTTCCTTATCTGTTACTTCAGGTGTTTGGATATCTTTATCTACGTACTGCTGATATTTAATGCTGTCAGCCAGCTCAGACTTTAATTGTGATTGAGTGATTCCTGCATCTTTTAAAGCCGCTTTGAACTGTTTATCTGTTTTGAACTGCTTTTTCGTTTCTTTTAACTTTTTATTTACTTCTTCATCAGTTGCTTTATAGCCTTTGTTTTCAGCTTCTTGCAATAGCAGCGTTTGACCTACTAAATTGTCAATTGTTTGCTGCTTTACTTGTTTAGCTGCTTCTTTAGAAGTTGGGTCTTGTCCCATTTGTTGGTACTGATTTTGTGATGTAGCCAGGGCTGCATTGTATTCTTCACCCGAAACTTTTTTACCGTTTACAACTGCTACGGTTTTCTTTTCATCTACTTTTTGTTTATCTAATTTCTTCTGCATTTCTTTTGCTTGCTTTTCCTGCTTTTCCTGAGCCTCTTTTTGCTTCTCAGTTTGTGCAGTTTTTTGATCATCGTTCTTTGATTGCTTTGCATCATCGTTTGAACCACAAGCTGTTAAAGCTGCAGCAATTAACCCAATGAGCAATGTATACATCAGTTTTCTCATGATTAATCTCCTTTCATAATCCCAAACGATTATTAGCTATTCGAAAAAATCATCTAGGGGGCATTGTATATGATATAGGCGTAAAAAGAAACCATTTAGGCTAATTTTAAACATATGTAATAAGATTGAAACGTTTTGTAATCTTATGAAAGATAAATGCTCTTCTTTATACGGCCTGCCTAATCATAACATTATTTAGTATGATTTACATAATTTACAGTTTGTTATACATCTGTATTATTTCAATTTATTTGTTATATAAAAAGCAATAGTATGTGATTTCATGTTTCTATAAGAACTTTATACAAATTTAACGATATCACAAGTTCTTTTTTTATCCAATTGAAAGCCGAAATTTATTAAAAAAAGAAAAAAGCATGGGATAATCATGCTTTTTTCTTTTCAATTTATGTATGAATTATAAAACGATTCATACGAATACGTAATCAAATTGTTTTCTTTTGCAAAACACTCAATGGAAACAGGAAATAAAAACCCGTATTTTTTTAAAATTGCAATATTTTTTTCGAATTGCTCGCAGTCGCTTTCTTCAATCGGCCGATGTTGAATCGCTTCAATTACGGCAATTATTGTCTGAAGGCTACTAATGACTTGCAATGCTTCATCGAGTAAGCCATTATATAAATGGTCTGTACAATAATCTGGATTTAATAATTCATCAGGATTAAGCTTATCTACAGATACATACCGAGGTAACAAGTCATAGCGAAGCTGTTCAGTCAACTCTTCTATGTAATTCTCCATTTCTGGCGGAGCTGCTTGGGCAATTTTCATGGTTACCCCCCCTTTTTTCTCTTAACTTATGTCTCTTTATTTAGCATAACATAAACATAAAACGAGAACTTCAGGTAGTTATTTCCTCCTAATTATTTACAAGTTCTTTTTAAAGATTAAAGGATATTTACTAGTATGTAAGGAAGGGATTAAATATGAGTATACACGGCCAATGGCTAGAAGATAAAATCGCAAAAAATGATGCAGGGCAAACAATTGAAGATTATTTAAAAACGAAATGGCGTATTCCTAAAAAAACGCTGCATCAGTTTCGGATGAATAAAAATGTGCTTATAAACGGTGAACCTTTACCATGGAGGAACACTCTTAAGGAAAATGATAGAGTGTCACTCCCTTTTTTTGAAGCAGAACCTGATGAAATAACACCTTACAATGTTAATATAGAGATTTTGTTTGAAGATGAACACGTGCTAATTGTAAACAAACCAATAAACCTAAATACTCATCCTTCATCAGAGCAGGACCAAAAAACTCTTTTAAATGCTGTAGCTGCTTATTTTCAAAAAATAGGCCTCAAAACAAAGCCTAGACACGTTCACCGTTTGGACAGCGATACATCAGGTGCTATCTTATTCACGAAGCATTTTGTAGCAAGCTCTGTGTTTGACCAGCTGCTGGCTGAACGTAAAATTAACCGGACTTATGTTGCTCTTGTCCAAGGACTCATGAAACAAGAGCAAGGAATCGTTAATGAACCTATTGGACGCGATCGCCATCACGCTACGAGAAGAAGAGTATCTAGAACAGGACAAGCTGCCAAAACATCTTATCGCGTGTTAAAGCGCAATATGGCAAAAAATGAAACGCTTATTGAACTTTCGCTCGAGACCGGACGCACTCACCAAATACGTGTTCATATGAGTCACATCGGCCATCCATTACTTGGTGATACGCTTTATGGCGGAAAGAGATTAAAAGATCAGCAGCAAGCTTTACATGCCATTAAGCTTTCTTTTATACACCCGTTTACACATCAGCGCGTGTCAGCTGTTGCACCTCCAGATCAGCAGGTTTTTTTACCGTACAGCAACTTGTTTTCCTATTAAATAAAAAAGAGCGCCAATATGTTATTGGCGCTCTTTTTTATTTAATTTTAAATTGACGAATCAAGTTCGCCAATTCTTCACTAATCTCTTGCAAATGTTCAGCCGATTGAGAAACAGTAGAAATAGCTCTAATTTGTTCTTCTGTAGAAGCCGTAATTTCTTCCGTTCCTGCTGCTGATTGCTGTGCAATAGCTGCTATACTTTGAATGGCCGCTACCACGTCTTCCTTATGCTCATCAATGCTGTCCATGCTGCTTGTTACATGTTCGACAGCCGCTGCCACCTGCTCAATGGTAGTAGCAATTTCACGAAAAGCTTGTTCTGTGTCTCCTACCACAAAGTCTTGAGATTTTGAAAGTTCTTCTGTCCGGTTGCATTCTTCACGAGCAGCCGCGACTTCCCCTTGAATCGCTGCAATCGTGTGGCGAACTTGTTCAGTAGCCTGAGAGGACTGTTCAGCAAGTTTTCGTACCTCTTCAGCTACTACCGCAAATCCTTTGCCATGTTCTCCTGCACGAGCTGCTTCAATACTAGCATTTAGTGCAAGTAAATTTGTCTGATCTGAAATGCTATTAATTGTAAAAATAATAGATTCAATTTCTTTCATCTTACTTGTTAACTCTTCCATTACCGTTTGAACACCGTGAATCGTCTGAGATGATTCGGTAGTTTGGTTGCGAAGCAGCTGCATTTGTTTTAAGCCTTTTTCATTGATGGTTACAGCTTCAATCGTCATTTTATTAATCTCGGCGTTTTGTTCAATGACTTCTTCAATTTGTGAAGATAAACTCATCGTTTTGTGATTAGTAGAGTCAGCGTCAGAAGCCTGCTGCGTGGCGCCGCTGGCAATCTCATGGATAGCCCGGCCAATTTCTTCACTGGATGCAGTTGCTTCTTCAGATACAGCACTCAAGTCTTCAACAGACGTTTTTACTGTCTCAACAGACGTCTGAACCGTGCCAATCAATGTTTTCATTTTAGCTACCATATCGTTAAATAAATGAGTAAGTTCACCAATTTCATCTTTTGACTTCGTCTGAACCTGAACTGTTAAATCGCCAGCTGTTACTTTGGCTACTTCGTTTTTCAAGCGGCGAATCGGATTCGTAATGATTCTTGAGAAAAAGATGGTTAACACCACTGATAATAAGATGCCAATTAACGCAATCCAGACAATCACATTCAGTAAATGATGAGCGCTTGAGAGCATTTCATTATAAATAAAGGCGTTTCCTATCTTCCAATTTGTTCCTTCGAGAGTATCATATGCCATCACTCTCTCTTCACCTTGAAAGGTATACTTCATGAAATCTTTATTCCGGTCTGCTTCGTACATTTTTTTCATAAATGGCTGATTCATTAAATTTTTTCCAGCTTCTGTTGGATGAACGAGCGCTGTGCCATTTTGATCAAATAAAAATGCATATCCACCGTGATTTACTTCTGCTTTACCTACAATGTTTTTTAATGCATCTAAGTCTAAATCAGTAGCTATAACGCCCAGCACATTTTTAGTATCTGGATCTAAAATAGCCTTTGCAATCGTCACAACCGTCTTTTTCGTTGCTGCATCTTCATATGGATCCGTGTAAATTACTTGATCAGGTAATGCCATTGCTTGTTTGTACCAAACTCTTGAAGTCGGGTCATAACCTGATCCGTACTCTTGCTTAGGAACAGAATACATTCCCTTATTTTTAGTGCCTATGTATTCAAGTGCCAGGTTTGGATATTTTTCTTTAAACTGCGTAAACTCTTTTTGAACCGTATTCCATGTAAAATACGGATTTTTCTCTTGGTTTGTTTGATTTCCTTCCTGCTTAACAAAATTAACGATTACATCATTTTCACTATACGTCAGCAAAGAACGACTATACATGTCTAAGTACGTATGAATCGTTTCTTTTAACTCTTTCACTTGACTTTGAGACTGAATCTCTACATCTTTTTCTATTTGTGTTTTGGTAAATTGATAAACAGCCCCTGAAACAACTAATAATAAAATAGCTATAAAAATACTAAAAAATACTACGAGCTTTGCACTTAACCTCTTCATTCCCTCACCCTTCTACAAAAATCTTTATATTACTAATAACGGCTTTTCATTTTCATTTTTAAAGAAGTTTTTGTGATTTATTTCAAATTTCTCCAAAAATAAAACCAGCCCATCCTTTCATAACGAAAGAACGTGCTGGTTTTATTTTTGCTTTTCGTATGCATCAGGTTCAATATGAACAAGCGTATCTTTAATCTGATGCTCATCGTTCATCATATGTTCAATTTGATCAGCAATTTCATGGCTTTTAATAACATTTAAATGGGGATCTACTTTAACAGTTACATCAATCACGACTTGATTACCAAGCTTGCGCGCTTTCACATCTTCTACTTCTTTTACACCTTCTACAAGCCCAATGCTTTCTTTGTAGTGCCCTAACTTTTCTTCATCAAATCCGTCCGTTAAGGAGTGAGCCGCTTCTTTAAAAATCTCGATGGCTGTTTTACAAATAATAATTCCCACAGCAAAAGCAGCTACCACGTCCAGCCAGGGCAGGCCGAATTGTGAGCCGAAAATTCCCACAACAGCCCCTATACTCACAAGTGCATCAGACAAATTATCTTTAGCAACCGCATATAAAGACTGGCTATCAAGTTTTTTAGCAAGCTTACTATTATACCGGTAGACACCACCCATAACAGCAGCCGCTCCAAGACCTATCCAAGCAGCCAGTAAATTAGGCGCTTCAGATTTGTCCATAAATAATGACTGACCCGCGTCGACCAATACTTCTAGTCCTATGACCATCATGATAAAAGAAGCAATAAGTGAAGAGATATGTTCCGCTCTGGAATGTCCATAGGGATGATCATTATCGCGAGGTTTTTTAGAGATTTTTAAGCCGACTAAGACGGCAATTGATGCAATAATATCTGTAACATTGTTAAGACCGTCGGCTTTTAAAGCAGAGGAAGCGGTGACACCCGCAATAATAAGTTTACATGCTGATAAAAAGATATATGATAAGATACTAACCCAAGCGCCTTTTTGGGCTTGCTCATAGTAGTTCTCCATCCCTTCCACTCCTTTATTCAAAATAAGCAAACTTAGTGTAACAAATGGATTTCGTGTGGGTCTATAGAAACATTATTGGCTGTTAACATACAAATAGAGAATGTTAAACTCTTTAGCTTTCTGCAAAACAAGTTGCCTTTACTCAACACTTTAAACGTTTAAGATCTTTCTAAATGTGGCACTTCATGTAGAAGAACCCTTTTTTAAATCGACCTGTAGAATTGTTTACTATTTTTTTAAGGGTGTGATTTTTATCACAGCCGAGGGTATTTATTCTTGTTACACTAACATTGTGAAAAACATCACAAAATAAAATTCAAAGGATGATACAAATGAAAACACAATTTACACCAAAGACACGAAAAGTTGCCGTTATCGGAACTGGTTTTGTTGGCTCAAGCTACGCTTTTTCAATGGTGAATCAAGGTATTGCCAATGAATTAGTGTTAATCGATATGAACAAAGAAAAAGCAGAAGGCGAAGCACGCGATATCAATCATGGAATGCCATTTGCCACACCGATGAAAATCTGGGCTGGAGATTATAAAGACTGCGCTGATGCTGATTTAGTAGTTATTACAGCGGGCGCTAATCAAGCTCCAGGGGAAACGCGCTTAGATCTAGTTGAAAAAAACGTTAAAATTTTTGAATGCATTGTAAAAGATATTATGAACAGCGGATTTGACGGCATCATTTTAGTGGCAACAAATCCAGTTGATATTCTCGCACACGTTACACAAAAAGTATCAGGATTACCAAACGAACGAGTAATTGGTTCAGGAACGATTCTTGACACAGCTCGCTTCCGCTACTTGTTAAGCGACTATTTCGAAGTAGATTCTCGCAACGTCCACGCTTATATTATGGGGGAACATGGAGATACGGAATTTCCTGTTTGGAGCCACGCGCAAATTGGCGGTGTGAAGCTCGAACATTTTATCAATACTGCTGCTATTGAAAAAGAGCCGGATATGCAGCATCTATTCGAACAAACACGCGATGCGGCTTACCATATTATTAATCGAAAAGGAGCGACTTATTACGGAATTGCAATGGGGCTTGTACGCATTACCAAGGCTATTTTAGATGATGAAAATTCTATTTTAACGGTATCTGCTTTATTAGAAGGACAATACGGTATTTCTGATGTGTATATCGGCGTGCCGGCTATCATTAATAAAAACGGCGTGCGCCAAATTATTGAATTGAATTTAACTCCTCACGAACAGCAGCAGCTCGAGCATTCTGCTAGCATTCTTAAGCAAACTCGCGACAGAGCTTTTGTGTAACATCAAAAGATTTTTGCGGGGGACTCCCCCGCTCCCTTGTTTTAAATATGTAGTAGAGGTGTATGAATATGACGTGGACTCAAGTATATAATCCGTTAAATAATATTTGGCTTTCTGCACTAATTGCACTCATCCCCATCATCTTTTTCTTTATTGCTTTAACTCTTTTGAAATTAAAAGGACACATTGCTGCTGGTATTACGGTACTTCTTTCTATGATTATTGCTATTTATTTTTATGATATGCCTGCCTCAATGGTCTTAGGAGCCACAGGCTATGGGTTTTTGTATGCACTTTGGCCCATCAGCTATATTATTATCGGCGCGGTGTTCTTATACAAGCTAACTGTCAAAAGCGGACAGTTTACTACCATTAGGCAATCTATTATTTCAATAACCGATGACCCCCGCTTGCAAATGCTGCTTGTTGCTTTTTCCTTTAATGCTTTTTTAGAAGGAGCAGCAGGATTTGGAGCTCCAATTGCCATTACAGCAGCGCTTCTAGTTGGACTTGGATTCAAACCGTTAAAAGCAGCGGCGCTATGCTTAATTGCTAATACAGCTTCAGGAGCTTTTGGCGCCATGGGGATTCCTGTCATTGTCGCAGGACAAGTATCTGGCATTGATCCAAAAGAAATTGCTCATTTTCTTGGCACGCAGCTTCCGATTATTTCTTTTCTTATCCCTTTTTTACTTGTCTTTATTATGGATGGGATAAAAGGATTAAAAGACGTATGGAAAGCAACGAGCATCACAGCCATTTCCTATGCACTGACGCAGTATTTAACTGTTACATACATCGGCCCTGAACTTCCAAATATCACATCTTCTATTGTGAGTTTGCTTGCTCTTGCTTTTTATATTAAAAGAACAAGCCCGGCAGCAGCTAAAAGCTTCAGCCTGTCACCAAAACAAATTTTAAAGGCTTGGTCTCCTTTTATTCTATTAACGATACTCGTTACGGCTTGGAGCATTTCTTTTGTCAAAACGGCGCTTGAACATCTGAACCTGCTTATTAACGTCCCATTTTTACACAATCACGTAATTAAAGCAGCGCCTTTAGTAAAAGATCCTACGCCTTACGCTGCTGTCTTAAAAATAGACTTATTTGCAGCAACAGGTACGGCAATTCTTATCGCTTGTATCCTTTCAGTTTTCTTGCTTAACGTATCGGCAAAAGTGGCATGGACCACTCTTTTGGAAACCGTAAAAGAACTATCAAGACCTATTATGACGATTATGATGGTCATTGCTTTTGCTTTTATTTCAAATTATTCAGGACAGTCCTCTACACTTGGATTGGCACTCGCTACATCAGCTGCTTATTTTCCATTTTTATCTCCATTTCTTGGCTGGATTGGCGTATTTCTAACGGGGTCTGTCGTATCGAATAATGCGCTGTTCGGCAACTTGCAGCTAACTACAGCTCAGCAAATTAATGTCTTGCCAATTATTCTCGTAGCGGCTAATACTGCCGGCGGCGTGATGGCTAAAATGCTTTCTCCTCAATCAATTGCTGTCGCTGCTGGAGCAGTAGGTTTAGCCGGAAAAGAGGGTGAACTGTTTAAATACACGCTCAAATACAGCATGGGATTTTTGATACTAGGAGGATTTGTTACCTTTTTATTGGCTTGGTGGTTATGATAAAAAACTGCTAAAAATCCTGTTATTACCTTGTTTCTTTCATTTAAACAAACGTTTGATTATATAAAAAAGTCCCCAGTTAGCGCCGGGGATTTTTTTATTCTGAAATAAGTAAACCTATATTGCCAAATTGTTTTCCTTTATCTAATCGTTCGCAAGCTGCAGCTGCCTCTGACAGCGGATAGAATCTATCGACGATTGGTTTAATTTGATGTTTCTCTATAAAATCCATCATGTCCACAAATTCTTCCTGACTTCCCATAGATGTGCCAAGTATATTGAATTGAGGATAAAAAATAGTTCTTAGAGGCAATTCAACTTCATTTCCAGAACTCGCACCAAAATTAACAATTCTTCCATTTGGCTTTAGTATTTCAAAATACGTCGGAAATAAAGCTGCCCCCACACTATCAAGTATGATATCTACTTTTCTATCGTTGATTTCTTCTTTTAGGTTACTTCCACTGTCTAATGCATAATCAGCTCCATACTTTAGGGCTTGCTTTCTTTTTTCATCACTTCTAGAAGTAACCGTTACGTCAGCTCCGATAGCTTTTGCGAATAACAAGCCATAAGTCGCGACTCCGCTCCCTATACCAGGAATAAGTAGATGTTCTCCTTTTTTTAACTGCCCTTTTGTAAAGAGAGCTCTATACGCAGTTAAAGCTGATAATGAAAGAACTCCCGCTTGTTTCCAAGATAGATAAGGCGGCTTTTGCACAACATTATCCGCTTTTATGATTACATACTCTGCAAACGTTCCATTCGATGGACCACCTAAAATTTTAGGCGTAAACGGAATGTCCTCTATACGATCCCACTCCAGACTTGGATTAATGATCACTTCTATTCCAATTTTTAAACCTTTTACGCCTTCTCCCACTTCTTCTATAATACCTGCACCGTCTGAACCGGGAATAAACGGCTTATCTCCTTTGCCTCGATTATTCATAACAAATAAATCTCTCCGGTTTAAACCTGCTGTTTTTAACCTTACTTTTACTTCTCCTCTTTCAGGGGGCATCTCCTGAAGATTTCTGTAATTCATGCCTGCTATACCGCTTTTCTCACTATGTATAATGGCTTTCATGATTTCGCCTCCTCTTAATCTACTCTACTAAAAAGCTCAAAACCGCAAAAGAAATATGTCCAAAAAAAGGAAAAAACTTTTAAAATCGCTTTTTCACCGTTTTATCTTTATTTTTCTGTATCCTAAAAGTATTCAGCTTCTTTTATTACAGTTTTGTTACAAAAAAGATTATTTGTAACAAAATGAATATAAAATAGAAAAATCGGTTTAAAAATCCTGATAAATCAACATTTATCCGCAATTTATTTACTATATCTACTTCAGAAACTAGTAAAAATCTAAAAAAATTTAAGAAAAAAAGAGAAAACACTTTCTTTTATTACAGATTTATTGTAATATAAATGTAACAAAAGAAATATAAAACACATAATTGTTACATAAATAAGGTTAATTAATTAGGAGTGAGTTAGAAATGAAAAAAATTGGACTAGTTTTATCATCAATCGCTATTTTCTTTACACTAAGCACTGGAGTTACAGCACAAACAACATCTTCAACACTAACGGATGCAAATGCTGTCAAAATTGCAGCTAGTGCCAGCAATCATTTCTGGAGTGCTCTGCACGGTTATAAAAACAAACCATGTACAGAACGTACATTTGAATATAAAGGAACTGAGTACGTGTACCTTTGCCCTGAATTTGATACAAAAGCTGAGCTATCAAGCTACTTATCTGAGACATTTACAAATAGTGCAGTAGAAAAAGGATTAACAAATTACGGCTATATCACATATAACGGCAAACTTGCACATCCAATCGGCGACGGATTCAGCATGTTAGAGTGGTCAAAAGCAAAAACAAAGCTTGTGTATCAAACAGCAACAGTTCGCTCTTATGAATTCACAGTTCCAACTGTAGATGGCGGCAGTGTAAAACGAACTGTCACATTCTATAAATCTAATTCTCAGTGGAAAGTAAATAAATTTGACGCTGTTCAATAATAAAAAAAGCAGGCCTGCTTGAGCAGACCTGCTTTTTTCTTTTTGATCGATAACATAAATAAAACTTCTACTTACAGCGCTCTAATAGCTGTAAATAGAAGTTGAGATCACAAGTTTAAGTAAATCAAATTTTGTCGAATCCTGTAGAAACAGTGATAAGTTACGTTTTATATTACAGGCTAAACCGCTTGTTGTCAACATGATTTAACAAAAAGATAAATCGACATATACTAAACATATCAAAGACTTTTTGATATCGCAGTTGGCAGACATTATTCTATACATATATCAATGCAAGCAAGAAAGAAGCGCTCTTCATTTCCCATTAAAAATAAAAACATTAGCTTGGATTTTGTTCATGTTCCTTTGGGTTATCATGTAAAGGGTGCGCCCCTGGGAATAACCTTTGAGCTTTTTCATGAAGGTTTTTGTTTTCATAATTAAATGCGCTATACGTTCGCTGCCCTTCTTCCCATGAAGTAGATTTCCCCAGTTTTTGATTAACCGGAGAGCCGAAGGGACCGTCTGGAAATTCTTCAGCGGTTATATACTCGTGGCTTTTTTCTACTGTAGAGAAATCACGATACGAGGGCTGTTTGTCTTCTTTCAATGATTTCACCCCTTCTTTCTAGAAGATTTTCTACTAGTATGCACACTTCTTTGTAAAAAACCCTCTTAAATTAGTCTAAATCAGGGTATGATAACTATACATTTACTTTTTAAAGGAGTTGAACAGCTTGGAACCTAGACCTCAGAAAGGAACTTTTTTCCGAGAAAAAATCTTAAATAATAAATTTGTTGTATATACAATTATTATTTTTATTCTCAGCATGACTATTTTTTCGTTATCAAAAATCGGATTTATTTTAATTCCTATCTCTATTTTTATTAAAACAATCGCACTGCCGATTATCTTAGCAGGAATTTGCTTTTATTTATTTAATCCGCTTGTTGACTTTTTAGAACGAAAAGGTGTAAAACGAATTATTTCCATTCTTGTTTTATACATAGTGATTATCGGCGCATTAGCCATTATTATTTCATCGGTTATCCCGCCTCTAAAGAATCAAGTTGACCGTCTTATTGATAATATCCCAGAGCTGACGCATGACGTTCAGCATGCGGTGACGAATCTTTCGAATAACCGATATGTCGAACAGGGTCTTCAGTCGGCTAACACGGACCTAGATAAGATTTCAAAAGATGCATCAAAACACTTGAGCAAATATGTTTCTGGATTTTCAAGCGGTATTGTGAACTTTGTCGGTACCATTACAGAAATTATATTATCGGTTGCCGTTTTACCCTTTATTCTTTTCTACTTATTAAAAGATGGGAAAAACTTACCTAATTACATTGTAAAACTGCTTCCAAACCGCTCTCGTTCTGAAGCTAAATTCATTTTAGCCGACATGAACCACGCATTAAGCGCATATATTCGCGGGCAAATTTTTGTTGCGATTTGTATAGGTGTACTGCTTTTCATTGGCTATCTGATTATTGGGTTAGATTATGCATTACTTCTAGCGATTATCGCCATGGTAACCAATGTTGTCCCTTACCTTGGTCCTATTATCGCCATTATTCCAGCCATTATTATTGCGTTTATTACGTCTCCTTTCATGCTTGTAAAACTGGCCATTGTCTGGGCAGTTGTTCAATTGCTTGAAGGCAAAGTAATCTCTCCGCAAATTATGGGAAGAAGCCTGGATATTCACCCGATTACGGTCATTTTTGTCATTCTAACCGCCGGAAACTTATTCGGAATCATCGGTATTATTTTAGCCGTTCCTGGATATGCCGTTTTAAAAGTTATTATTACGCATATTTACCAATTCATCCGTTTGAACTCTACTATGTATCCAGATAAAAAAGCATAATAAAAAGCCCATCGATTTTCGATGGGCTTAACTTTTTACTTTTGTTCTTCTTCATCTTCACGATCAAACCAAAGGAGCTCTTGATCATCTTCATCTCCATTATAGTTGATGAGAATTTCTTCTCCTGCTTGGATATCCGTATATGCATAAAAATCAAAGGTATGATTGTCAAAATTAATTTCATACGTAGCATTGGGTGTATACGAGTGATTAAACAGCATACCGTATCCCAAAAGAATAGCCGTATGATTCACTCCATATTCAAAAGCATAATCCGCTAGTGTTGTTTTCTCAATAAAATCATGCTCTTTATTAGGATAAGCGATAACAGGAGCTTCGTGAATAAGCGTTCCTTTTTTAATATCTTGCTTAGCAAATACACCTCTGTTAAATTCTCCGTCGCTTATCGTAGACATTTTTATTTCGATCATATTCGTCACCTATATATTCTTTCCTCTAAGATTTTCTTCTTCCCTAAGCTTGACAGTTTATAATGGGGAAATCAACTGTTTTTCATAACCACTTGAATATAAGCTGAAGGAACGCTTATCATACGCACTTGTGTAAGCACTTACCTTGTTAGAAACACGCAATTTGATTTTATTTTAGACATAGAAAAGCAATGACCTGGCGCATAGCGCTTTTTTGAGCCATTCAACATGTGAAGAATCGTTTTTCTCTGTGATATAATCGTTTATGCTGCTTTTTTATGTTAATCTATGACTTTTATTACTGATTTTATCTTATGTTAGAAAGAAGGTTTCACATGAACTTAAATCACGACAGAGATGGTGTGATATATGCGGTCCTTTCTTATCTTATGTGGGGGCTCACGCCAATTTATTGGAAGCTGGTTCACCACGTAGCACCAGGTGAGATTTTAGCTCAGCGCGTTTTTTGGTCTTTTATTTTTATGCTTATTCTTTTATTAATGACAAAGAAATGGCGTACATACATTACGTTTATAAAAGAAATAGTGAAAAAACCATCCTTATTCTGGTCCCTTTTTACTGCGTCTGTACTTATTAGTGCAAATTGGGGCATTTTTATGTGGGCTGTCATTAATGGAAAAATAGTAGAAGCGAGCCTTGGACAATATATTAATCCCCTAACAAGTGTTTTATTAGGTGTTATTTTCTTAAAAGAGAGATTAAGCGGGGCTCAAATTTTTGCATTTATACTAGCAGGAATCGGCGTCTTAACGCTTAGTCTTCATTATGGTGTGGTTCCTTGGATTTCGCTTAGCTTAGCTGTTACCTTCGGATTATATGGTTTGGCAAAGAAAAAGATTAAAGCTGATTCAACGATTGGATTAACTCTTGAAACGATGGTCATCTCCCCTATTGCATTAGCATACATAGGCTACCTTACGTTTCAATCACACTTGCAGTTTTTTGATTCTTTTTCAACAAGTCTTTTATTAATGGGCAGTGGAGTAGTTACAGCTTTACCACTCCTATTATTCACAAAAAGTGCTAAAAAAGTATCATTATCAATGCTTGGTATTCTTCAATATATTTCACCAACCTTGTCTTTACTAGCAGGAGTCATTCTATACCATGAATCGCTAACAAAAGCTCATGTTATTGCTTTTAGTTTTATTTGGTTAGCTCTTATTGTTTATACGTTCTCATCTATTACTAAATGGGGGAACAGAAAACAAATAAGAAATAAAGTGGAGGCTTAACAGAATCATACACTCTCTTACGTATTATTTTTAAACAAAATAGGCTAGGAGGAGCATTATTTATGAAACGCATTATTGACTCGCATATTCATCTAGATCAATATGAACAGAAAAGCTGGAAAGACATAGTTGAGCAGGATCCTTCGTTACAAGCACTTATTTCTGTATCTTCTACATTACACTCTTGCCAACTTAATCAAAAAATCAGCAAGTTATATTCCTGCGTGAAACCTGCCTACGGATTTCACCCTGAACAAATGCTGCCTTCTTCAAATGAATTAGCGGAGCTGTTTGCTTGGATTGATCAAAACAATGAAGAAATGATCGCTGTTGGGGAGGTTGGTCTACCTTATTACTTAAGTCAGACCTATACTCTTTCTCTAGAGCCCTATTTGGAGCTGCTTGAAGCTTTTATTATTCATTCAAAAAAATGGGGGAAACCGTTAATTCTTCACGCTGTATATGAAGATGCTGAGATCGTGTGCGACTTACTAGAAAAACATTCTGTGCCTAAAGCTCACTTCCACTGGTTCAAAGGAGCTAAAAAAACCGTTGAACGAATGAAAAACAACGGCTACTATATTTCCCTTACACCTGATATTGTATATAAACCTAAAATCCAAGCGCTTGCCACAGATTACCCTCTTGACTACTTGATGGTCGAAACAGATGGTCCGTGGCCATTTGAAGGACCTTTTCAAAACCAGACAACGGTTCCATCAATGATCCATCAGTCCGTTCAGAAAATAGCACGTCTCAAAAGGGTTTCTGTAACGGAGACATATGATTTTTTATATCGAAATACAGCTCGTTTTTATAATCTCTCCACATAAAAAGCCTTTCCCTAAGGAAAGGCTTTTTATATCTAAATTCGTTTCACAAGTTTTACGATCAGCACAATTACTGCAATGACAAGAAGAATGTGAATGATACCGCCGCCAATATGAAAAACTAATCCTAATAACCAAAAAATAAATAAAAGTCCAATAATCGTCCACAACATAATGTTTTCTCCTTTTTTATATGTAGTATTTGTTATAATTTTATATTTCCCTAAATGTGCATAAATAAACGCATTTCATATACATCTTTTCACTAAAGAAGGTTCACATAATGTACAAAAAGCAATCATGTTCTCTGTGGTAAAATAAGTATGTAATCTTATTTAATTTAAGCGGAGATGATTAACTATGACATGGATTGTATTACTTTCCATCATTCTTGTAAGTGCACTCAAAATATTAATAACGTGTCTTCCAACTCCAGTGGTCAAATGGCTTATGACTAAATTTCAGTTACACCCAACACTTGATGATCAAAACGCTACTGTCACAGTTGATGGGAAACATTTAGAAGGCAAAGACAAAATGCAAGTGATTGATTATTTTAATAAAGCAACATTTTTAAAACAATATTATGTCCATGAAGGAAATAAGGACTATTATAAACACCTAGAAGACAGTGAAACTCCACTTGTTATCGATACGAAAAAAGGGAAAAACGATGTTCGACTATGCGTATACAGCTATCATGATCATGTCGACGTCGTGAAACAATACAAAAAGAAGATTATCGCCTACAGCCTGCTGTCTGATCACCTTCAAAAGCAGTCCATAACAGCTGACCTAGCTTAAACCAGTCGCCTACAAGGCGGCTTTTTTAGTTTTTAGGTTTAGGTTGAAGTTACCTTATTTAAAAATACCAAACTTTAACATTAATTCTAATGGTATAATATAAATTAATAGAATTTTCTAATTTTTTAAGCGGTGATGGATGATGCTTTCTTTGTTAGGGTTTGGAATGATTGCTACTTTTCTTTCTTTTCAAGTGGGCCTTTGGGACAACTATTGTCATGACAATTACAGCCATTTTAACGAATGCTGTTTCTCTTTAGACTTCTACTATAAAAAAAGGAAGCCGACTACCATAAGGCAATCGGCTCACACATGTAGGATATTGATTTAACACTAACAAAGTACAACACAACACTAGTAATTATATAATATATTTCATTATTTTGAAAGCGATTTCATATATATTTTTAAAAATACTTTGTTACTTGTTTTTTACAGAAAAGAACCACGTTTCAGCCAATTGGAAACGTGGTTTTTTTCTGTAAGGACTTGCCCTACAGGCTATAAATGTAAGTTACGTTCATTATAGCATGAGCCCATATGCAGATTCCATGGTAATTACTGTATGATCTCGTTACGTTACGACTCGTTGTATTTTTCTGTCCATGTGCAGCGTATTCCATGGTTCATCCTGTTCAGCTAGCCTTTTGATAAAGCCTTGTGAAGCCCAAAAAGGAATAGCGCCAGGTAAAAAAGGATGAGTATGCAGATACAGCGTGTCATAAAAATGACTTTGGGCAAATTGTTCAACTGCTTTTAACAGCTGCTGTCCAATGCCTAGACGCCGGTACGCTGGATCGACATAGCATTTTACAACCTCAGCTGCAGTTCTATGTTCATATCGCTCTTTTAATGCATGAAACCGTCCATCGTAAGCGTATAAACCAATGGTTCCAATTACTTGTTGATTTTCCGTAACAGCTGCAAAAAAAGCAGCGTCTTTCGCTTGAACGTAATGTTCATTAAAATGAAGCAAATCCACAGGAAGCTGATTTTTTTCCAGCATAGGAAATAGCTCATTCCGCATATTCATGACAAACTGAATCACTTCAGCATCCTTTTCTTTTACTTGTTTAATTTGATACATTTGTACTTCTTGCACGTTTACTGTCACATCCTTTTAACGATCATTGTATACTTTTTCTTTTCTCTGCTTATGCTGCAATGTTAACTACGGCGTTACGTCTAAATGCTGAGTCAGCATATAATACTCGCTTGGATTTGTTGTCCAGTTTTTCACTTTTTGATTATAAGCAACAACAGTGTTTGGATGTACAATCGATGACGTCAGCATTTTTCTATTAATCAAAGCGGTTGCTTGTTTGGCTAACTGATCTCGTTTTGCGTCATCTACTGTTGAATTTAACTGTTCTATCATTTTTGTTAGCGTATCATCATTAATCCGGCTGGCATTTAAACCACCGCCGGGCAAATAGTTCGTACTTAAATAATAGCTGGCATCTCCTCTAGGTGCTGTGATAAGGCTGTACAATGCTAAATCCCAATCATCTTTTGCCATTACATATTCATCGCTATCTTCAACTAGGTGAATCTTAATAGTAATTCCTAACTCTTTGGCATTAGACTGTATAAGCTGAGCAATTAAAGGCAGTTCTGGCAAAGAACTGTATGTGACAAGAGAGAGCGATAGTGGCTTTCCATTTTTGATTGCTTTGTCATTTTTGATTTGATAGCCTGCTTTCTCTAAATATTTTTTAGCAGATGTCATACCTCTTTGCTCATTAGCAGTACTATCAGCAAAAGGAAATTGGGGTAAAAATGGACCTCGAGCCGCTGCCGCTTGATTGTTCATGATGCTGCTAACAATTTCTTTTCGGTTCAATAAGGTATCGATAGCTTTTCTTACATTTTCGTCTTTTAATGCGTCATTGGTTTGATTATAAAGTAATAAATGTGTACGCACACTGGGTACTCCACTTACTTTAAAAGACGGATCTGTTTGTAAAGTGCCCAAGCTTTCTAAAGGCGGGCGATAAATAATATCGGCTGTTCCAGATTGAAGAGCAGCAACTCGCGCATTAGCATCTTCGTTAAATCCAAAGATCGCACTTTTCAATTTCACTTTTCCACCCCAATAATTTTCATATCTTTCTAATTTTACTTGATTTCCTTGATCAAAAGACAAGACGCGAAATGGACCCGTACCAATGGGCTTCTTAGCTATATTAGAAGCATCAACATCTATAATAGCTGTATTTGGATGCACTAATTCAGAAGGAAATTTAGGCATTGGTTCTTTTAATGTAATTGTCAGCGCATGACTGTTCGCTTTCATTTCTTTAATATTCAAAGCGTTTTTCATCGCATAACTTTGATCTATCGTTCTTTGAAGAGAAGACTTAACGGCATTTGCATCCAGCGCTTTTCCATTTTGAAACGTGATGTTCTTTCTTATCATAAATGTCCATGTAAGGCCGTTATCTTTCGTTTCCCACTTTTCAGCAAGCCAAGGCTTTATTTTTAAATCTTCGTTGATTTTAACAAGCGTCTCCCCTACTCCCCCACGAACTGCTGTATAATTATCGTCCGTATGAGGATCAAGCGTTGCAGATGTAAAATTAAATAAAAACGTCACACTTTTATCCGTTTTCTTTCTTTCTTTTATACTTACGCTCTCTTCATTAGGAGCGCAAGCAGTGAGGCAAAGTAACACGAGAAATATCATAGATACAAGTTTTTTATTATTTATCATTCATTTTTCCACCTTCTATTTTAATACACAAAAAAAGCACTTCTAAAAAGAAGTGCTTGCCTTCACAACAAATTCAGATAAACGTATCCCTTGTTTATCGTATTTTTGATTCTGCCAAAACACCTCCCTATCCTCGTAGGTTATTGTGTGCTGCGATTTATGGCAGGTCTCCTGGCTTCAAGTCATTGCCTTATGCCGCCTTCCCGTCTCTAAATAGACAGTGGCTTTTTGACATAAGGCTCCTTGTTACAGTGGCGGGACCGCTCCGGATTTTCACCGGATTCCCTTTTAAGGCAATTGAAAAACAATTGCCACCATAAAAGCTGGTTATTTAATTTAGTAGCGTGCTCTTGAAACTCTAGAAGTGGAAGCTGATGGTGAAATATCTTCATCATCAAATCCAGTGGCAATAACGGTTACCATCATTTCGTCCTTTAAATCTTCATTAATCACAGATCCAAAAATCATATTTAAGTCCTGATCAGAAGCGGACGTGACAATATCTGCTGCTTCCTGTACTTCGTAAAGACTCAAGCTGCTACCGCTCGTAATGTTCAGCAGCACGCCTCTTGCTCCATCAATCGATGCATCTAGCAGCGGACTAGAAATCGCTTTTTTCGCTGCTTCAATTGCTCGATCTGATCCCGAAGCTCGTCCGATACCCATAAGCGCAAATCCTTGATTAGACATAATTGTTTTTACATCAGCAAAGTCAAGGTTAATCAGCCCCGGAACAGCGATTAAATCTGAAATACCTTGAATACCTTGGCGAAGAACATTATCTGCTTCACGGAATGCTTCAAGCATAGGTGTCTTTTTATCAACGATTTCAAGCAAGCGGTCGTTTGGAATGACAATAAGGGTATCTACCGATTCATTCATCGCAGTAATACCGCCTACTGCTTGCTTGGTACGTTTATTTCCTTCAAACTTGAAAGGGCGAGTAACTACTCCAATTGTTAAAGCATTTAGTTCACGGGCAATTTGAGCAATAACCGGAGCTGCTCCAGTACCAGTGCCTCCCCCCATGCCAGCTGTTACGAATACCATATCTGCGCCTTGCAGTACTTCTTGAATTTGCTCTCTGCTTTCTTCTGCAGCTTCTCTTCCTACTTCTGGATTAGCTCCTGCACCTAATCCTCGCGTTAATGCCGCACCAATCTGCATTTTCACATCTGCTTTAGATAAATTAAGCGCCTGAGCATCCGTATTAACGGCGATAAATTCTACCCCTTGTACACCATGTTCAATCATACGGTTAACGGTGTTATTTCCTCCACCGCCGACTCCAATTACTTTAATTCGCACTAATGGCGATACATCTGCATCAAATCCAAACATTCTAAGTTCCTCCTCAATGATCAAAATTACTTTCTCTTATTATCCGAAAAAACACGTGAAGAACCTTTTACTCCTATATTTAACGCGTAACTGTTCTTTTGTTTTACAGATTTTATACATTTCTCTTTTAACCTTTTAATCTTTACATCTTTATGTAAAATTATTGTTGTTCTGAAGTTAGTACGCCGAACTCTTTTTTGGTTTTCTCACTCAAAACGGCATATAAGCTTATTGTATCATTCATTTGACAGATGTCTGTATTTAATTTTGAGTAAGATGTGACTAAGAGAATAATATTTTTATAGACAAAATGAGAAAAAGCCCTTAGAAATAAGGGCTTCTCTAGATAATAAACCATTTTATAATTTCCCAGTTAAGAATTGAGCTTCTCCCATACCAAAGCTCCAGTCAGCATTACCGTTTTCAACAATTGAAATCATAATGTCGCTTGGTTGAATTCCGCAGCTTTCTCCCAGCTCTTTTACAATTAATTTGTAAAGAGCTTGTTTTTGCTCTTCTGTTCGCTGTTTGCTCGTCACACTTATAATAACCAAATCCTTGCTTCTCTCAAAGCCAAGACCTGTATCTTCAATAATCATTTCATGAGCAGGATGCTGATGTACAATTTGATAACGATCGCGTTCTGGGACGCCAAAGGCTTCTAGCATCGCTCGATGAGCAGCGTCTAGTAATGCTTTTAACTCTTTTTCGTCTCTTCCTTCTATTACATCAAATCTAAGTAATGGCATACTAAGTAACCTCCAGCTTTTTGTCTAATGTATTATTGCTTTATCATATCACAACTATCATTTGTAAAAAAAAGATATGCTATTCACAATGTGCTCTCTAGTGAAAGAGACCTCAAACTCTTCAATAAAAGCTGAACCTAATAAAAAGAAATGAGCAGCATAACGGCTCATTTCATTAGTACAAAAATATTTATAATAAGAGCTAAAATACATGCAGATACAATGGCAATGAGTACGTTCATCACAAGGTTTTGCGAGGATGTTTTAGCTTGTTTTTTCATATCAGCCCGACTCATCTGTTGCTTTTCATGATCACTTTTAGACATCACGTAGCCTCTCCTATTCATCAAAATGTCAGCAGTGTATAAATGATTTTTGAGAAACCTTGATCCAGTTCTTTTGTATAAACAGCAGCACATGCAGGTTATCATCAGTTATTTTAGCATGTTTTGTCAAATAAGTGGACTATGTAGCGCTTCAATTTAGTATTCACAGCCAAATATATTTAAATTCGTTGCTTTTCTCTTCTTTTCTCGCTATTGTTTGAGAAGAAGGATAATTAGATACGATAAAGGATGATACGATATTGAATAACCATACGCAGCTGCCTCAGTATATCTACACATACGCATGCAGCGAAGAGGAACTCTCACTATGTCAATTAGAGAGACGCTCTCTTTTTGAAATTGAAACTGAGAAACCTATCATAAAAAGCGCCGTTAAACTTGATCCAAGCAGAAGCCCTTTTATCAAAGAGCGATTAGATATTATGTATGAATCAGATGACCTTGCAGATATTTGCAAACAAGTAGAAGATATTGACCTTGGAGATCAAACATTTAAACTCATTTTTATGAAAATTAATGACTTAGAAAAAGATCAAAAAATAAGCTATAAAGGTCAGCGTGCGATTGAACGTGATGTGGGTTGGCATTTTGTAGCAGAAGCAGACTTGCATAACCCTGACCATTTGTTTGGAATTGTTCCATTTGAAGGACGCTGGTATTTTGGAAAATATCAAAAAAGCGAAGCTGTATGGCTGCATCATTTGAAGAAACCGCGTGAATACTCTACGGCACTCAGTACCCGCCTTGCAAGAGCTGTAGCTAACATTGCCGTTCCAAAGCCTGAAGGAATCAAAGCGATTGATCCATGCTGTGGTATTGGTACAGTCCTCGTAGAAGCTCTTTCAATGGGCATTGATATTGTAGGACGCGATATCAACCCACTTGTGACCGACGGATCTCGTGAAAATATTGCGCATTTCGACTTAAAGGGTGATGTCAAAACCGGACCGATTTCGGATGTTGCCACTCACTATGACGTAGCGATCATCGACATGCCTTACAATCTCTACACCCACGCGACGCCTGAAGATCAGCTTTCTATTTTAAAACACGCTCGCCGCTTTGCGGATAAAGTAGTCGTGATTACAGTAGACACGATTGACCATATGATTCATGAAGCCGGCTTTTCTATTTCAGATCGCTGCGTAGCGCGCAAAAGCGTATTTTCTAGACAAGTAGTTGTATGCGAATAAAAAAAGACACCAGTCTAACAGGCTGGTGTCTTTTGATTTACCACTCTTTAGGTTCATAGTCTAATTCTTTGAATAGCTGCGTACGCTCTTTTTTCGTTAAATCTCTCCATTGCCCAACAGGCAAGTTGTTTAAGTGAATATTCATAATACGCGTACGCTGAAGTCGGTATACTTCATATCCGAGCACTTCACACATACGGCGAATTTGACGATTTAAGCCCTGTGTTAAAATAATTTGAAACTCGTACTTAGACAGCTGTGTCACTTTACAAGGAAGCGTTTTTGTACCTAAAATTTTCACTCCCTCAGACATGTTTTTGATAAACTCGGGTGTAATCGGCTTATCTACTGCAACAATATATTCTTTTTCATGCTTGTTTTCTGCACGTAAAATTTCGTTAATAATATCGCCGTCATTTGTAAGTAAAATTAAGCCGTCTGAATCCTTATCTAGTCGTCCGACATGATGAATACGCAAAGGGTGATTGACTAAGTCAATGATGTTTCCCTTTACTTTTTTCTCACTCGTACTTGTAATGCCGACTGGTTTATTAAGTGCAATATATACATTATTTCGAGCAATCCGAAGCTGTTGGCCACTTACTCGAATATCATCGCCAGGCTTAACTTGATCTCCGATTTTTGCAACCTTTCCATTAACGGTTACTCTTCCTTCACTAATTAACTTATCTGCCCCGCGTCTTGACGCTTTGCCAGATTCGCTAATGAATTTATTCAGTCTCAGGTGAATCACAACCTTACATTTAAAAATTTTAAAATTTGTCTCTTCTATTAGAAACCGATATGTGTCAATTTCTATACCGTCCCTATCGTAACATGCTATACGCTTCTCGTCTTCTTTTAATTTCATTACTTGACTATATTTTTTAACAGCAATAGAAGTATAGATCCAAAATACTTTGTAATCTTATTCTTAACATTTCAAGCAATGCTTACACCTGTCAAACTAACGTCAATCTCCACTTCTATGCAAGACCTAAACGTCTAGATTGACTGATCAGTATAGAGTTGCTACCATCAGGTTTTCTTATGCTTCCAGGAGGAGTAACGCTGGCTCTAACAGCTATGGTCGGAGGAAGTTTGTTTGATAAAATTGGATTTAAGCCGCTGCTTTTAACAAGTTTAATTCTTTTAACGTTTATTTTAAGTTTGTTCACTACCATTTCAAGCGAAACAACTACGATGACCGCAGCTATTTTATACGCCGCCTTTACAATTGGCGTAGGTTTAAGCATAGGGCCCGTGATGACGCTTGCTTTAAATCAAGTACCTAAACCTCTTCACGCTCACGGTTCAGCCATTTCAAATACGATTAACCAAGTTGCAGGCGCGATTGGACCAGCTTTGTATACAAGTATTATGACTATGGCTTCTCAGCACTTTATTCAACAATCAAATGAAGCGAATAAAACGCTGTTACAAATAAAAAGTATGACAAGCGGGGTCCATACCGTCTATTATGTAGCCATCGCTTTCGCTATCGTTTCGTTCCTGCTCGCTCTTACGTTAAAGAAAAAAGACCAGCAGCTGGAGACGCAATAAATAAGAAACTAACAAGAGCTGCTCAAGTCATGAGCAGCTCTTGTTACATGCCGAATTTATATTACAAATGTAAAAGCAATCATAGATACTATGAAAGCAAGAATAATAATACCTCTCTTTTTTTCTGTTTTCCATGCTTCAATAGCGCCCGCGATACCACCAATGACTAAAATAAAAGTACCTATAATGTGCAGAGGCAGCAGCGATAATACTCTACCTAAACTCGCCATCACTCCTCCAATCAATATAAAGCCTGTTGTTATAATCGATTTTAATGATGTTAAGTCTCGTATAGCTTCTTGTTTTTCAGTCTTACTCAGTTTAAAGTACTCTATTATACTAAAAGCAGCGGGTGTTCCCCATAAAATAAAGAAGCTAACTAATCTATCCGTGTCTACATTCACTGTTTATTCACCACCGCTATTAGTTTCTTATACACTTTTCCTAACCCATTTTTTAGAGATAAAACAAGCGGCTGTAGCTGCTACAGCGGGAATCATAAAAGCAAAGCTACCAGAATAACTGCCAAACGTTACTTTACTTGATAATCCTTCGATTGAGCTCCACATAGTCGAACTTTCTGGAACATATAAGAGCGTAAGAATCATTCCTGATAGCAGTTGAAAGCTACCCAAGAAAACGATGAAACTAATGATAAATATTCCATATCTGTTCAATAAAATCTCCCCCTTGATTTATATACGATTTCACGCTTCATAAGTTCCATTATTTAACAAATCCATGTATTATTCTCGCTTCAAAGATCCTCCAAAAGAAAATTGATGGTAGTCATCGATCTTATTCCAATATCCTATGCACTTTACGTCAGGCTCATCAATAGCTAACGCTTCTTTATTAATTCCTTTATAAGGAAGAAATGCATTCAACTTTACCTTTTGTTTTGGCTTAATATTTAACTTATTGCCTTCTGCTAACACCTTAAATTTATTTTCAGAATAACCGTTTTTCATTTTTAAAGGATAGGATAAAAAGACATTGTTTTGTTTGATGGTCAAATCGCTCTTGTTTACGAATTCCAATTCATACGAAATCCCTTGCTTCATCTTTTGTTCTTTGATGACGTTAATATGGATCTTTTCTAGTTCTCTTAAAGGAACGTTGTCTTCTTCTTTTGAACACCCGGCAAATAAGATAGCTAACACTAATAAAACAAGAATTCCTAACTTTCTATTCAAAAAATAATCCCCTCTCTCGTAACAAAGATTATTTTACAATTATAACTCAAAAAAGTTATTTAATGGTAAAAATATACAATTAAAAAAGCAAACCTTGTCGGTCTGCTTTTTTAATTGCTACGCATAGGTAATGTGTTGTTGTACGAAAAACTTTTCGATAAGGAGTTTGCCAACTATATGTATATCGTAACAAAAGAAAAAAGAACGCGCTGTGAGATTTGTCACTTCTTCTTTCAAAATAATCTAATTGAATACTCGCTATTGCGTTACGCAAAAAGAGCAGAACGCAATAGCGACCTGCTCTTTTTACATGCTAGATATGGGTAATTTGTCCATGCGTGAAAAGCTCTTCAATAATAAGGGGTTTATCACTACACTTATAGAATAACAAAGAAAAAAAGATGCGGCTGTGAGATTTATCACAGCCGCATCTTTTTATCCAACTAGCTTATTAAATTGTACACGTTTATTAATTGCCGCCATAATTGGTGCTCCAACAAGCATAACCACAAACTCACCAACAGCTGTTGTTAACCATGTAAAGAAAAATGGTAAATCAAATGCTAGGTGCAGTTCAAACGCAATAATAAACATCGTAAACGTAAACACAAGTGTATTAATAAGCATACGAGCCCACATATTTTTAATGTAGCGCATAGAAAAAATGGTAATGAGTAATGATAGTACAGATTGTCCTACCCCAAACACCAGATCATAAGCGACCATTGGTGAAAAAAACAAATTCGTCAGAAATACCCCTAGTACAATGCCGTACACGTACTTTTTATTAAATACAATCAAATGATTGAACATTTCTGATATACGAAATTGGATATTGGTGAAGCCAAACGGCTGAATTAACATGCTAACAGCAATATACATAGCTGCTAAAAGACCGTTGACGCAAAGTGTTCTTATATTCATCTTACTATTCTCTCCTTAGTTTTTTAACGTGGGATGGTTACGAACCACGTAAACACTCAAAGAATCATACAGCAAGCTTAAGCTTTCGTCAATCTAGCTGTTTGCAAACTACTGCTGCTTTCATGTCTTCCATATTGACTGCTCTTTTTTCTTACTTTTCTTTAGTATAAAATAGAAGACGTATCCGTATACATAGGTGACATAAAGTAGTTAACCCTTTTGATTTGAAATACGAAAGGATTTGTAGCGATGTTAGATAATACAGATAAGCGCATACTAGAAGAGCTATCAAAAAATGGACGTATGAAGATGAAAGAATTAGGAGAAAAAGTGCATTTAACCGGACAAGCCGCTTCTGCTAGAGTATTAAAGTTAGAAGATGAAGGCATTATCAAAGGCTATACAATTAACATTAATGAACGAAAACTTGGCTACACCGTCCATGCATTTTTAAATATCTATACGCAGAGCATTCATCACCACCCCTACCTTACATTTGTAGAAAGTCAGAAGAAGTACGTCATCAACAACTTTAAAATTAGCGGCGATGGCTGCTACTTACTAGAATGCAAATTTCATTCAAATGAAGAACTAAATGATTTTTTGACAGAGCTAAATCAGCATGTGAATTACAAACTTTCAATCGTCATTAACAAATAAATTTTTTTAAAAAATAAAGGTATATTAATTTATGAAAATGGTAATCCTAATAACGTATTCCCCCTATTCCAATAAATTTGAAAATCCTTTGCGCCGTCGCAAAGGATTCTTTTTTTATGTAGGAAACCGCCTTCTATTTTTTGAAAAGTTGAACATCTCTCATAGCGTTGACATAGCGGTCAGAGGTTTATATAATCGGTGACATCGAAGCATAGAAAAGCAGACTCAAGACATTATACACGTATCGTAATTCTTCGTCTTAGAAGTTGATCAGTTTTATAACTAGACAATTTCTAAGACGTTTTTTATTTTATCATTTGTGAAACACTAGTAAAAACAAGATTCCACGTGAAAATATCCTAATGATCAGGGAGGTTTGCATATTGAAAACAATCTATAAAGACATCATTTTAATTATTGCCGGAGCGCTTTTAGTTGCTGCATCCATTGATTTTTTCGTCATTCCAAATAAATTAGGTGACGGAAGTACGGTTGGTATTGCTCTTGTTTTATATTATTTATTTCATATCCCTACAAGTATCAGCACATTTCTTGTGAACCTTGTATTCATTGCCTTAGCTTATAAATTTCTAACTAAAAAAACCATTCTCTATACGATTCTAGGAGCTGTCATGACGTCCGTTTTCTTAGGTCTGGTCAGCTATATTCCTTTTCACGTTCACGACATGATTTTAGGAATTGTATTCGGGGCTTTACTAATGGGAACAGGACTGGCACTCATTTTTATCGCGGATGGATCTACCGGCGGCACAACTCTTTTAGCTTATTTATTAAACTACACAAAAGGCTACAATATCTCGAAAAGCATGTTCTACATGGACAGCGTCATTATTTTAGCATCGGTTTTTGCTATTGGCGTCAACAATACCCTCTATACTTTTATATTCGTCTATCTTTGTGCTAAAATCGTCGATGTTGTTATCGAAGGTTTCCACAACAAAAAAGCAATGACGATTATGTCTGATCAGTACAAAGACATTGCGCAAGTTATCACCAGTGAATTTGGAAATGCAGCTACCATCTTTTACGGATATGGCTACTACGCCAACAAAGATAAACGCATTATCTACGTTGTTATTAAAAAGAACGAGTTATTAAAAATTAAAAAGAAAATCCAGCAAATTGACCCGAATTCTTTTATTGTCATCCACGAAGTAAAAGAAGTTGTCGGCGGAAAATTTGGATTTATCGGCAATTCGCCTCATGAAACAAAAGCCGCTGCTAAATAAAAAAATCCACCTCTTGGTGGATTTTTTTATGAAAAAACCGTTAAGAAAAACGAAAAGATCCCTGCTAAAAAGTAAACTGACCCTAACGCAATTGCTCCTGTAACGACCGTAAATACACTTAATCCGATAGCCACCTTCATTTTCATCCACATCCCTTTTTAGATTAGTAGTATAAGTATGTCCAAGAATAGAAGATTTATAACTATGCCACCCTATTTATTTCATATATCGATGCAACAATTGTCTATTCAATGTGTTCTAAAACCACCCCTGGCGGCATAATGTATAGGAAGGATTTCATATACACATCTTTGTATCACACATATCATATGAAATTAGGTGAGATAAAATGGTGGCTGTCCACTTTTTTGAAAACAGAAAGCTTCTATTAAGCCAGCTGAGGGAAAACATTCCTTCTACGGGTGATGATTTAAAGATTAAGGGACGAAAAGGAACCGTCGTGCTTGTGAATGACATCGATGAAAAAAATGTTCACGTGGAAGTTGCTTTAGAAAAAGTAGTGAAAAAGAACTTAGCGTTAGATAATGCTAAAAAGAAAAGGAGATAAGCGGCTACGCTTATCTCCTTTTTTTGATTGACATACGATCTCTTGCTTCTGTTTAGAAAAAAAAGAGACTCCTAAAAAAGGAATCTGCCAAAAAGAGCGATATCATCGCCTGAATATTAATACAAGCTATACTTTAACATATAAAAACATATTTTACAAAAATAAACTATTATTTTACGCATAATTATTTTTTTATTCGAGGCTTTTCAACATTTGAAACCCATTTCGTATAAAGAGTTTTATTTATTTTTCAGGCCAAATTTTTGCATCCGGCTCTAATAACCACTTATGCTCTTCTTCCATAATACGGTCTGTCCATGGATTATTGTCAAGATGGCGAATCATCCAGCAGAAGTACATCGCATAGCCGGGAGCCGTTGCTTGAGGATGATCTAATTCACCTGGAATTGTAATAAAACTATTATCAACTACACGGTATGCACCTTCTCCAACCATTGCACAGCCAAATCCTTGCGGCTTGTCAAAACGATAGTAATATACTTCAGGCTGATCATGATGATGAGGCGAATAGCTCGACCATCTTCCTGGATAAGAAATAACTTCTCCAATAACAAGGTTAGAATAAGGAGCGTTATTATAATCAAAGATTGTCCGAATGACACGCTGAGCGGTACCTTCCCATACTCCTTCACCAGCTACTGTATTTTGACAGTCTTCAGGCGTATATAATTTTGATGAAAATTCTTTTTCATTATCCGTTTTTTGAACTAGTACTTCACTATTGGCAAGCGCGGTAATTTTAACCTCCACATTTTTCGAAACGTGCAAACACCAAGGCTCTTCTTCAAAAAGAGACTCACGCTGAATTTCTTTCGAATGTCCTTCCCACTCTAGCTTTACCTTTCCTTCTAGTAAAAGAATAGCCGTTTCATTGCTGCTGTCTAGTAAAGTTTCCTCTTTTCCTTGAGACATATTATAAATCCCAATATCCATCAGCATATCTTTGTGCTGACCGGCCATTTCTGTAAGTACGTTGTATCCTTTATTTAATTCACCTAATTTACCTAGCATGTTTAACTTCCTCCTTTATGTAGTAGCACAATCAGAATTTACTAATCACTCATTTTTTCTTCATAGACTTTATACATTCTTTTGAATATGTGACTGTGAAGAGTTTTTATTAACAGCAATACTCTTGATTGTATTCAATTATTTGCAGATGCTGTGGCGTTTCTTCGTAACGGAGCCGTCGATTTCCGGACAATCAATTTCGGCTCAAGAAGTAAATGTTCTTTATGCATCGTTGAGTATTCCATTTCTCTAACCAGCAAATCCACTACGTTTACAGCCATTTCTTTTGTCGGTTGTGCTACCGTCGTCAACATGGGCGTGATGGTAGTAGAAAGGACGGTATTATCAAAGCCAATCACTGATAAGTCATTCGGCACATCAATGTTGAATTCTTTTGCCGCTTGTATGACGCCAATAGCCAGTAAATCGTTACAAGCAAAAATAGCCGTCACTTTCTCCTTCATTAAAAAAATTTGCTTAGCACTTTCATATCCTTTTTGAATACTAGCTTCGGTCGTAATAACGTGCTGAGGTAACACAGTGATTCCATTTTCTTGCATGGCATCTCGAAAAGCATCTAAACGGGCGTGATTACTTTTTGCATTTTCTGTAATAATCGCAATTTTTTTATGATGCAAAGATAGCAAATAATCAGTCGCCAAATAGCTTCCCTTATAGTCATCCACTGTCACTGTATTAACAGATATGTGAGGGATTTCTGAAGCAATAACGCTAATGGGTATATCTTGCTTCAGCATATTTTTTAAAAGATTAGCATTGCGAAAAGCAGATGCTACAATTAAACCGTCGATTCTCTGACGAATTAACAGCGATAGATATTTTTTCTCTTTTTCCGCATCGTTATCGGTATTACACATTACAACATGGAAACCTCGCTCATGACTTCGGTCTTCTATACTTCTTGCCAAATCGGCAAAAAAAGGGTTGGAGATGTCGGGTACGAGAAGCCCAATCGTTTTAGTAGGCTTTCCTGTTAAAGCAGATGCTACGACGCTTGGATGGTAATTCAACTGCCCCATAACCTCAATTACTTTTTGCCTTGTTCTTTCACTAATGTGACCGGTTTGATTGATAACTTTTGATACGGTGGAAATTGATACACCTGCTTCTTCAGCCACACTATAGATGGTTGGCTTCATTTCATCTCCTCCTTTCCTTTCATAAACATATAAAAGGCGTAAAACCTTTTACAATAGAAATTAAAGACCGCTTTTTTCTTTAATAAAGTTTCTTGCTTTTAACGCATATTCAAAAGGATTAGCAAGCGCTGGATCCTGTTCTGCTTCTACGACAAACCAGCCGTTATAATCAGAAGCGGCAAGCGTAGTAAATACTTCATCAAATTCAATAACTCCGTCGCCTGGAACAGTAAAGGCTCCTTCTTTTACCGCTTGCAAGAAGCTCAGGTCTTGTTGTTTGACTCGATCAACTACTTCTTGGCGAATATCTTTTAAATGAACATGTTTAATACGATGAAGATATTTTTTTAAGATATAAAGAGGTTCTTCGCCTGAAAAAACAAGATGACCGGTATCAAATAGGAGCGAAACAAGCTCTGGATTGGTAAGCTCCATTAGCTGCTCAATTTCTTCTGTTGTTTGGACGCCTGTTCCCATGTGATGATGATAGACAATATGCATATCTTTCTCTCTTGCTAGTTTCCCAAGATAGTGCAGGCCTTCTATAAGGCTGCTCCACTCTGTTGGCGTGAACACGGGCTTTTCTTTGAATAAAGGTACATCCATCATCCCTTGAATGCTGTGTCCTTGTTCAGATACAACAATTACTTTTGCTCCCATTTCGTATAAAAAATCGCGATGTTCAATAAATGGCGTCACCGTTTCTTCCGGCGGCTTTGTCGTTAAAAATGTACTAAACCATGCGCTTGCAATTTCTAAATTCCGAAGTGATAATGCCTTCCTTAAGATCGAAACATTTCGCGGATATTTGTTTCCTACCTCACTTCCTTTAAAACCGGTTAAAGCCATCTCACTGATACACTGTTCAAATGTATTTTCAGCTCCTAGTTCAGGCATGTCATCATTTGTCCAAGCGATTGGAGCAATCCCCAGTTTGACCGTGTTTTCCTTGAACATGTCTTCCTCTCCCCTATATCAAATTGAAAACGCTATTATATTCACCGAATGTTTCCCCTCAACATCGGCCATTTCTCTTGCTTGTTAATAGCCTCTGGCCATTTCAAGATTTTTCACTTTATCCTTATAGGCTTCTTGTACATGGTAATTTTCAGATACCTCTGCTACTCCTACATGCCACCACGATTCATAACCGTTTGTCATAGTTTTGGGTAGCACTTTAATATCAATTAATGTAGAAGTCTCTTGTTTTTGTGCATCTTCCATTGCCGTTTTTAGTTCTTCAAGAGAGCTTACACGATATGTTTTTACACCGTAGCCTGCGGCGCTGGCTGCAAAATCAATTTTCATCACGTTTCCGTTTAATTTTCCTGTTTCATCGTTTCGATAGCGAAACTCTGTTCCAAAACTCCCCATTCCATTTGACATTTGAAGATTATTAATACATCCAAATCCGGAGTTATCAAACAGTAAAATATTTATCTTTTTTCTTTCTTGAAGGCTTGTAATGAGCTCTGAATGCAGCATTTGATAGCTTCCATCTCCAACCATCGCATACACTTCTTTAGCTGGTTCAGCCAGCTTAACTCCAAGTGCACCTGATACTTCATATCCCATACATGAATATCCATATTCCATATGATAGGTATTGGGTTTATTAGACTTCCACATTCTCTGTAAGTCACCTGGAAGACTTCCAGCTGCACCAACAATGACGGAGTTGTCATCAAGGAGCTTATTTACCTCTCCAATTACTTCTGTTTGCGTTAATTGAGTACCAAGTGATTCTGCATATTCAGCTAAGCTTTCATCTAAATGACCTTTTATTTCTGGAATAAAATCTGCCCCTGTAAAACGTATGCTATGTAGACGCTCTAATTCTGCTTCCCATGCGTCTTTTGCACTTGCAATTTCTGTCGTGTAACCAGACTGATAGCCAATTGACATGAGCTCTTTCCTAAGAGCAAACAACCCTTCTTTTGCATCAGCTACAAGCTTCACGGCATCCAGTTTATTTGCATGAAATTCAGACGTGTTAATAGTAAGAAATTGCACGTCGGGATGTTGAAAAAGCTGTTTAGATGCTGTTGTAAAATCAGTAAATCGAGTGCCTACTCCAATTACTAAATCCGCATCTTTAGCGATTGTATTAGCAGCTGAGTTTCCTGTTACACCTATTCCGCCAAGATTATAGCGATAGTCGCTTTCAACGGCACTTTTCCCAGCTTGAGTTTCTCCAAATGGAATATGGAACTCACTAGCAAATTGTTTTAACTCTTTTGCAGCTTCTGAATACCGAACGCCTCCTCCGCAAATGATGATTGGCTTTTTCTTTGTTTTTATTGCTTGAATTGCATCTGCTAGACTGTCCCTAGTCGGAAGGCGACGCTCAATGCGGTGAACGCGCTTTTGGAAGAAATAAGCTGGAAAGTCCCATGCTTCTCCCTGCACATCTTGAGGCAAACAAATAGTTACAGCTCCCGTATCTGCAGGATTCGTTAACACACGTATCGCATTAATCATAGCTGTCATCAATTGTTCAGGGCGGCTTACGCGATCCCAGTACTTACTCACTGGACGGAAAGCATCGTTTGTAGAAATAGATAAATCATATGACTGTTCAATTTGCTGCAAAACAGGATCAGGCTGTCTAGTTGCAAATACATCGCCGGGAAGCAACAAAACTGGAATGTTATTAGCTGAAGCTGTCGCTGCCGTTGTAACCATATTTGCCGAACCTGGTCCTACTGAAGATGTGCAAGCCATAATCTGCTTTCGATGTTTTTGTTTTGCAAAAGCCATCGCTGCATTGGCCATTCCTTGTTCATTACGTCCTTGATATACATCTAGATTTCCTGGGTCTTCTTCCAAAGCTTGCCCAAGACCTACTACATTTCCGTGCCCGAAAATTGTAAAAATCCCTTTAATAAACTGATGCTGCTTTCCATCAAATTCAACATACTGCTGATTTAAAAACTTCACTAATGCTTGTGCCGTCGTCATTCTAACTGTTTCCATGCTTCTTTCTCCCTTCTAATACTAGATTGCGATTTTAAAAAAGGAAGCATAAGGAATATCTTTAATTCCTGATACCTCCTTTTAAAATGGAATGCGATTTTTAATGAATCACTTACCAGCGCGTTGTTACCATTTTCTTTCTTGTATAAAACTCCACGCCGTCCGTACCATTTGCATGAAGATCACCGTAAAAAGAATCTTTCCAGCCAGAGAATGGGAAGAATGCCATAGGTGCCGGTACCCCTACATTTACTCCTAACATACCAGATTCAATATTTTCACGGAACTCACGTACGCTTGCGCCGCTATCTGTATAAATACAAGCACCGTTTGCAAATCGAGAGTTATTAGCTACTTCAATAGCTTCTTCTAATGTTTTCACACGTACAATAGACAGCACAGGTGCAAAAATTTCATCTTGCCAAATTTTCATTTCTTGCGTAACATGATCAAAAATCGTTGGTCCGACAAAGTAGCCCTTGCCATTTACTGCTGCATCTGTGCGACCGTCACGAATAAGCTCCGCTCCTTCTTGCACGCCTGATTCAATATAGCTGAGCGTACGCTCTTTATGATTTTCACGAATGACTGGTCCTAAGAAGACGTTTTCTTCTAAGCCGTCCCCAATTACAATATCATTTGCTTCCTCTACTAATCTTTCAATTAGCTGATCCGCAATTTCTTCTTGTACAGTAACAACAGATGCTGCCATACAGCGTTCACCTGCTGAACCAAAAGCGGCTCCGATAATTTGTTTTGTTGCTACGTTCAAATCTGCATCATTTAATACAATTGAATGGTTTTTAGCACCGGCTAAAGCTTGAACACGCTTTAAGTTTTCCGTACCTTTTTTGTACACGTACTCAGCTACAGGCTGGGAACCTACAAACGAAATAGCTTTCACTAATTTATGTTCAAGAAGACCGTTTACCACATCATGTGCGCCGTTTACAATATTTAATACACCTTTTGGCAAACCAGCTTCTTCAAACAGCTCAGCTAATCTTGCAGCTAACAGCGGCGTACGCTCAGAAGGCTTTAACACAAATGTATTGCCGCAAGCGATCGCAAGCGGGAACATCCAGCAAGGAACCATCATTGGAAAATTGAACGGTGTAATTCCTCCAATGACGCCAATTGGATAGCGGTACATGCCAGACTCAATATCTGTTGCAATATCAGGAAGCTGTTTCCCCATCATTAACGTAGGAGCTCCTGCCGCGAATTCTACGCATTCAATTCCACGCTGCACTTCACCTCGCGCTTCGTTAAAGCTTTTTCCGTTTTCAACTGTCACTAACTTTGCTAATTCATCCCAGTTATCTACTAATAGCTGCTGATACTTGAATAAAATTCGTGCACGTTTAGGCACAGCTGTTTTTGCCCACCCTTTGAACGCTTCATTTGCTGCTTGCACCGCTTGATCTACGTCTTCTTTTGTAGAAAGAGGTACCTGTGCGATTAATTCACCTGTTGCTGGGTTATACACAGGTTCCGTTTTTGATGCAGCTGATTCAATCCATTGTCCACCAATATAGTTTTTTACTGTTTTTACTGCTGTTTGCGTCATAGAATATCTCTCCCTTTATCTGATTTTAATAAGCTTCTATTCCTTTAATCTCTCAAGATTTTCCCTTTGTTTATTAGGCTTCCTGCAAAACTTCAGTTGCTGTCTCCATAAAGTTGAAGAGCTCAACGCTTGTCGGCATAGCATCTGAACAACTGTGTCTTGAAATGACAATCGAAGCGGAGGCACCCCCCAATCGCATTGCCTGTGGAATTTCCAGTCCTTGCATCAATCCATAAATAAAGGCTGAAGCATAGGAATCACCAGCACCAAACGTTTTCAGAACTTTTGTTTTAAATATTCCTCCACGGTGAGACTTACCATCTCTTGTATAGGCAATAGATCCTTCTCCACCATGCTTAATCACGACGATTTGAGCATGGTGAGAAAACCAGCGCTCTGCTGTTACTTGATCATTAGATTCTTTATAATTTAAAAGTTTTTCCATCATGTCAAACTCTTCTCGCGTACCAATAATTACATCTGATTTTTCAGCAGCTAAATTAAAATAGACTGCCGTTTCAGCTTCCGATTCCCATGTATATGGACGATAGTCAATATCAAAAAACACTACAACTTCATGCTTGCGTGCGTATTCTAATGCTAGAAATACAGCTTCACGAGAAGGACTTTGTGCAAGAGCGGTTCCAGATATTAAAAGAGCCTTTGACTTCTTAATATATTCTTCTGATACTTCTGTAGGATCTAGTTTTAAATCCGCTACGTTATCTCGATACATTAAGATGCTGCAATCTGTAGGGCTCTTGATTTCCGTAAAAGCAAGCCCCGTTACAGCCCCTGTTTTATCGACAGCAATACTATCTGTATTAATCTTATTTTTTTGAAGATACCCAGTAATGAAGCGGCCCATTTGATCATCTGATACTTTTCCGATAAAACCGGTTTTTAAGCCTAGCCTTGCTGCTCCAATCGCAATATTAGCTGGAGAGCCTCCTACATATTTAGTGAATGTTTTAGTCTCTTCCATTGGACGCTGTGTTTCATTTGCATTTAAATCAATACATAAGCGACCGATAGCGATAAAATCTAACTCACGATTTTCTTTAAAAACAAGCGGATTCATCTTTACTCCTCCTTAGTTAAGCGCTTTCCTAAAAAGGCGAAAAGAGCAAGATATTCTCTTTCAGCCCACATTTCTATCATTAATTCACTGCGTATTTTTTATGTTCAATCTTCACTGGCTGCCCTGATAGTAAAGATTTTTTTGCTGCTTTAGCAATTCGTTCTGCCTGTAATCCATCGTTACCTGTACAAATTACGCTTTGATTTTCCATAATTGCTCTTGCAAACTGTGTTACTTCATCTATATATGCTTGTGTATAGCGTTCAAGGAAGAAATATAGCGGCTTCTCTTTCACTACACTTTCGCCTGTTGATATTTCTACTGTAGTTGGACGGCAATTATCAGCAGTAGCGGAACCTTTTTCACCAAAAACTTCAAGGCGCTGGTCGTAACCGTAGACAGCTTGACGACTGTTATCAATCACGCCTAAAGCTCCGTTTGCAAATTTTAATGACACAATTGCCGTATCTATATCCCCTGCTTCTTCAATAGCAGGATCGATGAGCGTCGTCCCGTAAGCCGATACTTCAATTACTTCACTGTCCATTACATAACGAGCCATATCAAAATCATGAATCATCATATCCATGAACAATCCTCCTGAAGCGCGGACGTATTCTGGACTCGGAGGCTGAGGATCTCTGGAGGTGATTTTTAAAATGTGCGGCTGTCCTACTTCTCCTTGCTGTACAAGATCATGCACTTTTTTAAAGTTGGGATCAAATCGTCGGTTAAAGCCAACTTGAAGCTGTACGCCGTGTTCTTTTACTACTTCTAACGCTTGGATTGTTTCTTCTACTGAAAAACTAACGGGCTTTTCACAGAAAATATGCTTTTTCGCTCGAGCAGCTTCTTCAATAATCGATGCGTGCGTATTCGTTGGCGAACAAATGAGAACGGCATCAATTTCTGAATCTGCTAATAAATCTTGATAATTTGTTGTTAACGTTGAAATTCCTTTACTTGCAGCCCACTCGTGCAAATGATCTACCACTACGTCTGAAACCGCTTTAATTTTTATTTGCGGCATTAATTTTAAATTATCAACATGTAATTTACCTATTCGTCCAGCACCAATTATTCCAATTGTAAGAATCCCCATCTTATTTTCCCCTTTAATTAAAAGTTAAGAAAACATTCGCTCAAACCTATTTTTAGGTTAAGCGCTTTCCTATTTCCAATTATACATACTGTTTTTTGAAATGCAACATTTTTTATAGATTATTTAGAATATTTGTTTTTTATTCATCTGATTGTACAGTATGAAAAACCTTATTTTTATCTATTTATGCTTAAAATTAAGGGAATTCTCTATATTTAAGTATTCTTATAATAAGGGCAAGTTATTATAATCTTATCTACTACTATTTCCACTGTTGAAATCATTTAATTGAAAATTAGATATATTTAAAATTTTAATTGACGTTTAAAAAATGTAAGCGTATACTTTTTATCAAATAGATTAAGCGCTTAACCAAATTAGTTTGATGTTTTCAATAAAATAATCGATCTGGTGGTGTGGAAAAATGAATGAATTTATTTCCAGAAAAACAGCTCTTGACAGGATTGGGATCCCTTCTCATTTAACGTGGGGATACATAGGTATTATTGTTTTTATGATTGGCGATGGCTTAGAACAAGGATGGTTATCTCCTTATCTTGTAGAAAGAGGTTTAACCATTGAACATGCTGCTTTACTTTTTACCGTTTACGGTATTACGGTCTCTATTTCTTCCTGGTTCTCCGGCGTACTGGTTCAGCTGTGGGGTCCTAGAAAAGCAATGGCATTCGGCTTGATATCCTTTATTATTGGTTCAATTGGATTTATAGGTATAGGACTTCATATTATGAATTACACAATTATATTAATTTGCTATGCTCTTAGAGGATTTGGCTACCCTTTATTTGCTTACTCATTCTTGGTCTGGGTGTCTTACCGCACGCCCCAGGAAATGCTTTCAAAAGCAGTAGGCTGGTTTTGGTTTGTCTTCCAGCTTGGTTTAAGCGTAATCGGAGCTTTTTATTCCAGTTACATGGTTCCTAAAATCGGCGAAATTGCTACCTTGTGGAGTGGTTTACTTTTTGTTTTGATCGGCGGAATCTTTTCAATTATCATGAATAAAGACAGATTTACCGTTCAAAAAGTAAGCGATAACAAAACAAAAGAATTAATGAAAGGGATTACAATTGCATTTGAGAACCCTAAAGTAGGAATCGGTGGAGTTGTAAAGATTATTAATTCCGCTGCTCAATTTGGATTTGTTGTCTTCTTGCCAACCTATATGATGAAACACGATTTCACAATGAGCGAATGGCTTCAAATCTGGGGCACTCTGTTTTTTGTGAATATGGCTTTTAATATTATTTTTGGTATTGTTGGAGATAAATTTGGCTGGGTAAATACAATCAAATGGTTTGGTGGAGTAGGATGCGGAATTGTAACACTCGCTCTTTACTATGTACCTCAATTCGTAGGACATAATTATTGGGTAATGATGATTGTCGCATGCTGTTACGGTGCAACACTAGCAGGATATGTCCCTCTTACAGCGTTAGTGCCTTCCTTAGCTCCGGAGAATAAAGGAGCTGCGATGTCCGTATTGAATTTAGGATCTGGACTTTCTGCTTTTGTAGGCCCTTTAATTGTAACTATTTTCATAGGTCTTTTAGGCACGGGCGGCGTAATCTGGATCTTTGCTTGCCTATATTTCTTTGGAGCTTTTTTAACGGGTTTCCTTACAATTCCAACAGAAACAACAGTCAAAGGCGAAACAATAAACGAAGTCAAAAATCCGGTCTCTCTATAAATATTATTAAGTAAAAAAGCTGCATGTGCCCAGGCACATGCAGCTTTTTCTTTTCTCTGTTTTATAGCTTTTTTACCGACGCACGTTCTACTAGTTCTGGAATAATTGTTATTCGCTGCTTTGCATGCTCTTCTTTTTTCATAGACTTTAACAGCTGTTCGAACGTACTAGTTGCCATCTGCGAAATAGGTTGTTCAATCGTTGTCAAACCAGGCTCAGCAATATCCGCATAAATTGTATTATCAAATCCAATTACCGACAGATCTCCTGGAATTGAAAGCCCCTGCTTTCTTGCCTCATTTATGAGGGATATTCCAATTAAGTCCGTACATGCAAAGACTGCTGTCGGCCTATTAGGCAAAGAAAGCAGCTGTTTACTTGCTCTTCTGCTATCTTCTACTGTTGAATAACAGCTGATAATGGACTGATTTTCTAGTGATAAATTTGCCTCTGTGAGCGCTTGTTTAAATCCTGCTAATCGCCCCTCACTGCTTTTTCTATCTTTTTCAGTGATAATCGTTACCGATTGATGACCTTTTTCTATTAAATACGTACCTGCGATATATCCTCCGCGAACGTTATCAATTGTCACTACATGCGTTGAGATAGAAGGATGATCAACTGAAAACAATACAAGTGGTACATCATGCTTCACAATTTTCTTTACGAGCTTCGTATCATTTAGTTCGGTTGCGATAATAATTCCATCTACTTGCTTTTTGAATAAAAGATCTATGTATTCATGCTCACGTTCTGTTTGATGATCCGTACTGCATAAAAAAAGCGTGTATCCCGCTGCTCTGGCACTATTCTCAAAAGCTCTTGCTACCTCTGCGAAAAAAGGATTAGAGATGTCAGGAACTAGCACGCCAATCGTGTATGTCTTTTTCCCAGTTAACGCAGCTGCAACACTGCTAGGCTGATAATCTAATTCCATCATTACTTCATTTACTTTTTTTATCGTTTTTTCACTAATACGGCCTGTCTGATTGATTACTTTGGATACAGTGGCTATCGATACCCCTGCTTCTTTCGCAACATCGTAAATGGTTGGTTTCACTTTCACTGTTCCTTTCTTCGTGATCTCTTTCCTTATTTTATCACGAAAGTATTCAATCGTTTATTTTAGATATATGCTTTAGCTTTAAAAGAGACATAAAAAAGCTGCTCTACTTGAAACAGCTTTTTTATAAATGATTAATTGTTGTTCAACGATTGCTTGCTCATCCATTCCATTATGGTTGTTGTAGCTCCATTTATTTTAGCGTTGGGTTCATTATTATACAGATATATCCAAGATGAATGCCCGTTATACTGATAGGGCGAACCATCATTATTTTTGTATAAACCCGTGGTGTCATGCACATCTTCAAATAGTGATAAATAAGCATTATTTGCATGGCTTTTCACCAAACGTTCATAAGTTGGAAGAGTGTTAATCGTTGGTGGAAGAACCGTATCATTTTTAGCGGCTACGAACCAAATAGGCGTTTCTTTCATCTTTTCAAGATCTTGATCCGTAATTAATCTATCATTTAGTCCTTCACATACTGGAAATGCTGCTGCAAAATAGTTTGGATAATCACGAATCATAAGCATAGTCATATATCCGCCGTTAGATGCTCCTCCGATATAGATTCTATTGGGATCAATATCAGGATTTTTAGCAACATATTCTTGAATTAGTGCCATCAGTGATTCTTTATAAATCGAAGTTCCATCCGCTTCACCTGTATAACCATCCATCCATTTCGTTGGCGCTTGAGGTACTAAAACGTAGGCGCCTTTAAAATAAGCCTGAGTTTCATTTGTGACAAAGCTAACAGCTTTATTGGCAGATAAGGGAATTGTTGCATCTGTTCCTCCCTCTCCTCCTCCATGCAGCCAAATAATTAACGGATTCTTTTTCTTATCTTTTTTCGGCGCGTAACTTGCGTATGCCAATTCCATATTATAATATATACCTTTTTGAATGGTAAAATCATCTACGAGCTCTCTTTTCTCTCCCTTAAACTGTTTCACTACAAGCCCTGACAACTTTCCTTTTTTTGTTATCATGTCTTTTTGCTGGGTAATGGTATATTGACTGTCTATCCATGCATTTAACCCTGTACCATATTCATCATAATTTAGTGGTGCTCCTAATGAAACAGCTGGTCCAACTTCCATTTCTAAAACTGCATATTTTCCAGTATGTACGGCTGGTTGTCCATCTTTATCGGATACATAGGCTTTTTTTATTGTACGATCTCCTTGTTCCAATAAAGACGGTTTTAATCGACTATCACTTCGAGCCACATGCACCTTAAACGTTTCTTTTGTAAGTGAATTGGTTGGAACAGGTTCACCTAAGTCAATAATAATTTTTGTGATCACCGCTCCCCAGTCATATATCTCTGTCACTGTACGATAAGATGTAGCTTTTTCGTGCGCCTGTTTCGCAAGCGCTTCTTTCTCATAAGAGAGTACAATGCCAATTGCTAGACTCCATGTAACAGCCAATAGTACATATTTTTTTAATGTTTGATACATGATGGACTCCTCCTTTTAAATTAGAATAGGAATATTAACATTCTCATTCTATTTCGAATAACATGTAACCGCTTACTTACTTGTGTTCTATTTTACGTGACCTCTCTCTCTTTCTACACATAATTATTTTCCGTTACCTAGTGGAAAACTTTGTAACTATATTCCAATAAGCATATTCTATAAGTCCTTGAAAAAATTTTTTTATTTTATGTATAAAAACTATCTATTAATCAAATCATAATCTTAACCTTATAAAAGGAGTTGATTATGATGGCAAACAGCAGAAATAAGAGCAGCAACGAATTAGCAGTACACGGTGCTCAACAAGCAATCGATCAAATGAAGTATGAGATCGCTAGCGAATTTGGCGTAACTCTTGGTCCTGACACAACTGCACGCGCAAACGGCTCAGTAGGCGGAGAAATCACAAAACGCCTTGTGCAAATGGCTGAACAGCAACTTGGCGGCGGACGTTTCTAAATCACTATCATAAGCAATACGGCTGGAGGAAGAGCGAATGACCGTTCTTCCTTTTTCCCATTTTTATATAATGTCTTATCGCGTTCCTTCTCATCTATATGTATCTAAAACAAAATCACTACCCCCATAACGTTCACATCCGGTTATATAAGATTCTCTTTCTCTCACAATAGACTGTGTATAATAAAACATAAAAAGAAGTTCCTTTTATAGGAACTTCTTTTATCTCACTTTATAAATGTGCAAGCTCTTCAGATATCTTTTCGGTCTTTGCTTTGAGCTGTTCTTGCTGACCTTCTAAATCAGCGATTACAGCTAACACTTCTGTATTGGTCGGTTCTTCTTCATACTGTTTTAACGTAGCGACCAGAGACTGTGAAACTTTGATGAGCTCTTGATTAACTTCTTGCTGCTGTTTCAAATAGTCAAGTTCATATTCCGTTTTTTCTAGATTTCTCATCGGTCCCCTTCCTTTCGTTAACTAGCTTTTATTTAAGAACGCAGTCTTTTATTATCTTATTTATTTCCTTCAACATTACCTTATTTTATTTTCGTGATTGCCGTATAACATTTTTTCATTCATTGGGTCAGCTGATTTTTTAGCAGGTGTCACGGTTTGTCCTAGAGCTGAATTGTGTTTATCATGCTCAACTGCGTCTACCATCAGCAAAACTTTTCCGTTTTTAAGATCAGATACATACGAGAAAGCTTCCGCAGCAGGTACACCATATTCGGTTAATTGATTTTCGATTCGATTAACATCTTGATCCATTTTTTCTTCAGACGAAGTAAAAGCATTTTTTATTTTCTCCATAAAGGATTGATGGTGCTTTGAGTGTTGATCTGTATCAACTGTTTGCACATCGATTCCTGCAGAACGCTCAATCACTTCTGTATTTTCATGATGCGGACCACTGTTTGTCAAAACAGAAAGTGCACTGTCCGGATATCCCTGTGTTTTTAAATTTCGAATCGCTGTAATAACGGCCTCTTCTGAATCATACGTACCTACTACATTTTTTGTCATTTTCTATTCCTCCTAGGTATTATCATTTTTTAGCTTGTTATAGTATTAATACCCTTGGATTTTTTGGTAAAACTTTTTAACTTTATCTCTAGCTCTCCTTACAAGGAGATACCAATAAAACAACAGACCTGAATCTAAAAATTCAAGTCTGTTTCATGATATCAATGATTTTTATTATAAAATTGGTGACAGTAAGCGAGATACCGCTTCTTTAAATTTTATAAGAAGAGAGCGCTCTTTATATCGTTCAAACGTTAATTTTGAACTGCATTGCACATCTTCAAGAAACAGGTTCTGCAACTTTTTGGAAATAGGCTGGTCATATACAACTGCATTCACTTCAAAATTAAGGCTGAAACTTCGCGGATCGATATTCGTCGTTCCTACAGAAGACACTTCATTATCTACTACAATCGTTTTAGCATGCAAAAAGCCTTTTTCATAGAGATAAATATTCGCACCGTATGCCAGCAGTTCCCCTACATGAGACCACGTAGCCCAATAAACAAAAGGATGATCAGGTTTGTTTGGAATCATAATATGAATCTCTACTCCAGATAATAAAGCAATTTTACAAGCATCCATAAAGCTTGCGTCAGGAATAAAGTAAGGCGTTTGAAGGTATACACTTTCTTTGGCCGACATAATCAATGAGATATACATGTTTTTCAGGTGCTGGGTAGTCGAATTGGGACCGCTTGCTACAATTTGTACAGGAACTGTTCCAGAATGAGTTTCTGTACGATGCAAAAATTGTTCCAGTTCAATTGGCTGCTTTGTTGCTTGATGCCAATCTAAAATGAATCGCCCTTGAATATCGTTCACTGACTCTCCTTTAATGCGAAAATGAGTGTCTCTCCAATAACCCATTTTTGGATCTAACCCTAAATATTCATCTCCTACGTTAAATCCTCCTATGTATGCTACTTCACCATCGATAATACAAAGCTTTCGATGATTTCGATTGTTAATCCGAAAATTAATTAAGCGAAGAATTGAAGGGAAAAATGCCTGTGCTTCGCCGCCATATGAAATAAGCTCCTTAAAGAATGATGGCGTCATTTTTCTAGATCCTACTTCATCATAAAGAACGCGAACCTTTATGCCTTCTTTTGCTTTTTTTGTTAGCTCATCTCTTAATTTTTTCCCAAGATTATCTCGTTGAATAATATAATATTGAATATTAATTTCTTTTTTAGCATTTCGAATATCCTCAAACAATGCCTCAAATTTTTGATTACCGTCACTGAAGATATCAATTTCGTTGTCGATGCGCACAAGTGACTTAGAAGAATTTAAATTAGTGAACAGCAGTTTATTATGTTGAATCAATAAATCATTTCGATATTCATGGGTAGCTTTAAGTTCTTTCAATTGTTCATCTACTGAAGACCTTAAATATTCCCGCTCATCAGATGATAATTTATAAAAGTTCTTCTGTTTTAGCTGTCTTCCAAAGAATAGATATACAATAAAGCCGACAATCGGTATAAAAAATAAAATAAGAAGCCACGCCCATGTAGATCCTATATCTCTTCGTTCAATGAAAATAAGAATACCGGCTAATAAAATATTAATAGCTGTTACAACAGATACACTTAGTGTAAAGATATGGGCAAATTCCATCCTTTTACTCCTTTCTTTCTATTATATCGCTTTATTAACTCATTCCCTTTTTTAACGTTCTCATTCACTTTACTATACATAACACAGATGGCTTCCTTTTTCATCTTTAGGATCCAAATTTTATTGTTTTTTCTTTTTTGCTACACTAAACATGTGAAATATTTCTTTTTATTGTGTATTAAAAACAAGGGGGGAGATAATTTGTTTTTTTCGTTTATTTTTCTTAGCCTCATCAATGTATTTGTCAGTATTAGCCTAGGATATACGGCTTATCAATTATTTAGAAAAGCATTTATTGGAGGTATTCTTACGTGTATCCTTGCTTGCAGTGCTCCGATCTTATTTGTATGGCCTTCCCTGTTTTTATCAACGGGCATATCACTTTCTCTCTACTTTCTCATTATTTACTCAAAAAAGCACATATCATCTAATATGTGAATAAAAAACACGAAAATCTAAGATTTCCGTGTTTTTTATCTACAAGCTGTATACGTAATAATCCTGCACGTGATATGAATCGAAGCCGCATGTTTCGTAAAGTTGCAAAGCGCGTTTGTTTTTTGCTTCAACCTCAAGAAATACATCATACCCTAGCTGATGCTGCTGTAAAACGACTTGTTTTAAAGCAGCCTTTCCTATTCCTAATTTTTGATAGGAAGGTAAAATACCAAATCCATAAATCCATGCTTCGCTTTTATCATAAGATACCCTTAACTTTCCAACCGCTTGACTATTGTACTCTACGATAAAATGATTTTGCTGTTCTTCCGTTTTCATTTGCTCATAATAAGCAGCTGCTTCTGTTAAAGACATACCAAAGCATTCCATATCAACTTGCATTTCCATTTTCATATCGGTATCTAATAGGGAAGAGCGAAGTGTAACAAAGGGATTATCATCTTCTAATTCTTTTTTCACCCACTTCATTTGATATTCTGAAAAAGTAAATGAACATGGAATCTTCTTTAAGAACTCCCTGCCTGAAATCGAATCGCCAGGAGCATTTAATAAAATCTCTGTATACTCACGCTTCTTACACATATGTAAAGCTTGAGAAAACAGCTTTGAAAAAATCTTTTTTCGGCGATAGCTAGGATCGACCATTCCGCATATTTCTACTGTATTCCCAAACCCATAAAGACCAATAAATCCAACAAGCTGATTATTTTCATAATAAAAAAAATCGTTAACTTCATTTTGTTTTCGACTTCGTAACATGTCAAAATTCAGCTTCAGCTCTATTTTTTCTTCTTGTTGGCAAATAGACTGTAGCTTTTGTATATCTTCTAGTACATGTTGTTTTAACATACGTATCCTCCTGCATCTCTCTTTTTATTATAAGTTCGGCTTTGTTTAACTTTTTCCTTTCATCTTTAGCGCAATGACCGAATAATTATAGGGTAAAGCACGATCAAAAAGCGTATAGAGTAATTAAACTAAATAGGCGGGGTGCTTATGAAAAAGACCATTTTAATAAGTTTTATTGCACTAGTTGCTTTAACCATTATTTATTGCCTGCAGAAAGAATTTATTTTTGCTTTAGCTTTGTGGAGCATTTATGGGACAGTATTATCAATTTTTGTATATTTTTCTTTTCATAAATCAACGGAAGATCGCGAGGGTGAGTAACAATAGCGCTATTAAAAGGTCTGTGAAATAAACCTTTTTACAGACCTTTCGTAAATTTACAACTAGGATGCATGTTGGTAACAATTTAGAAACAAGTATTCTTTATTCTTAGTGTTATAGAAAAAGATATAACCTATTTCACTAAGGAGTTGGATATTCGCATGAAGACAATTACAAAATCTATATCGGTTTTTGCATTAGCAGCTGGCTTTACTTTTTCATCTCTATCTGGAACACTGCCATTCACTCACGAGCAAACAGCAAGTGCAGCAGAAAAAATAAACGCACCGTTCAGCGTATATGAAGTGACAGCAAACGTACTCAATATACGTTCAAAACCTAGCACTCAGGGAAAGATTCTTGATACATTAAGAAAAAAAGATCAAATTGAAGTAGTCAAGTTTGTAAATGCAGACTGGGCTGCCATTAAAATAATTGGCGGCACCGGATATATCAGTACTTCCTATTTAATGAAAGTCCCTACTACTGTTCATACAGCTGCTAACCTTAATTTACGCACAGGGCCTAGCACAAGCAACAAAGTTGTAACAACTGTTCCTAAAGGAAAAAGCGTCAGCTTCTTAGCTTGGGGCTACTCAAAAGATAACAAGCTTTCATTTGATTGGGCTTTTGTAGAATACAACGGCTTTAAAGGATATGTAAGCACTTCGTACTTACAGTTACCTAGTTATAGATAAAAATAGATAACTCCCTTGAATTATTTCAAGGGAGTTTATTTATGGACACCTTATTAATAGTGCCCTGCCCATGAAGCACCGATGATAATTAGTAAAATAAATAGCACAACGATTAACGCAAAGCTACTTCCGTGACCTGCTCCGTATCCATAACCTCCGTAAAAACTCATTTTCTTTCACCTCCCTTTTTTGTAGAATATGTGAAGGGAAATGAAAACGAACATGAGTATTCTTTATCACAAAATTCATTATAATTTATAAGCGTTAACTCTTTTACTAGTAAGGCATAGGATATAGCATCCCGTGGTTCATCTCTACATCTTTCCCTCGTTCCAACTTTTAAAGTAAGGGTATATTCCAGCAATACAAAAAAAGAAGAGTTTATATAACTCTTCTTTTTTATTGAACTGGATTATCAACTTGCATGTAGTCATTATAATATTCTTCTAACGTAATTCCTTTTTTATACACTTTAGAGGCAAGTTCTTTTCCGACAAATCGTATATGCCACGGCTCATATTTATAACCTGTAATCTGCTGCTTTCCCTCTGGATAGCGAACAATGTATCCATATTTATATGAATTTCTTTCAATCCATTTGGCTTCAGGAGTATCTTTAAAACAATCTTGAGCCGCACACTTACCTGTGCTGCTTGATACATCTATACTTAAACCAGTCTGATGCTCACTGCTGCCTGGATGGGCGCTATAATGACTGGCTGCCGCTTCTCCATCTTGCTTTATGTACGCTTGATAAAGAGATTCCTGGCGAATTTGAGAACGATAAGCGGAAACACCGGCTAGGTAAATCCCTTCTCGTTCAGCAGCTGAAAACATTCTTTCTAACGCTTTTGCTGCTTCTGTACGCATTTGTCGCTTTTCAATTTTTTCTTTAAATATAAACCGAACGTCCGGGTATACAAGGTCAGCGGGTTCATAGTGATCAGGAAGAAGATTTTGTTTATTTACTAGCACGGCAATGGATTCTGGGTTCCCAACAACTTCTATGCTATTTTGCTTCTGTTCAGAAGAAGATAAAGGATTATGATCAGACGTGTTCAAATGATCGTCGTGCCGAAATAATCCCTGATAGCCTAGATACGAGAATCCTGCGATCACACCCAGCACTATTAGTAATGCTATTTTTTTATAAAATTTCATATTTCTATACTCCTGACATAATTTAAGCTTTTTAAGACACTCAAACATTGTATATAAATTAAGAAATAATTACTAATATAACAAACTAATTCCTACTATAAATTTCAGTATGCCCCGACCTATTTTTTTCAAACGTTTATTTTAAGCATAAAAAAAGAGATGTCTTCTAAAAGACATCTCTTCTTACTTCTATTCTATAATACTAGTATTAGTCGATAACTGTAATTTTAACTGATCTTCTGCCCCAGTCTTGTGCAGCACTATCTGAAGAAACGAATACGTCAATTCGATTTCCTTTAATTGCGCCACCCGTATCTGCCGCTACAGCTTGACCATAACCTTCAACGTATACTTTTGAACCTAATGGAATAACGCTAGGATCAACCGCAATTACTCGTTGATTTGGATTTGATTTTAAATTTACTCCAGTAGCTGTCGTACCACTGCATCCAGCACAGTTAGCTGTATAAGCTGTTGCTTCAACAGTCATAGACTTGCCGCTAGCTTGCTGTTGAGACTGCTGTTGCTGTTGTTGCTGAGCTTGTTGTTGTTGCTGTTGAGCTGCTTGTTCTTTTTGTGCCTGCTCTTGGGCTGCTGCTTGAGCTTGCTCTTGTTCTTTTTGTGCCTGCTCTTGGGCTGCCTGTGCTTGTGCTGCTGCTTGAGCTTGCTCTTGTTCTTTTTGTGCTTGCTCTTGTGCTGCCTGTGCTTGTGCTGCTGCTTGAGCTTGCTCTTGTTCTTTTTGTGCTTGTTCTTGTGCTGCTACTTGAGCTTGCTCTTGTTCTTTTTGTGCTTGCTCTTGTGCTGCTACTTGAGCTTGCTCTTGTTCTTTTTGTGCTTGTTCTTGTGCTGCTACTTGAGCTTGCTCTTGTTCTTTTTGTGTTTGTTCTTGGGCTGCCTGTTCTTGCTGAGCTTGTGCCGTTTGAGACTGCTGCACTTGTGGAGCTGCCTTTGCTACTGGCGCACTAGCTGTTTGAGATTGAGCTGCTTGTGCCGCTTTAATTTTAAATTGTTCTCCAGGGAAAACTAAGTCTGATGTTAAACCGTTCCATTCTTTAATTTCTTCTACTGTTACGCCATAATGTTGACCGATTGACCACAAAGTGTCACCACGTTTTACAGTATGTACGATTTCTTTTATGCTAGATAAGTTTAGTGTCTGATTTGGATAAATTAGTGTTGATGTTAAGTTATTAGCATCTTTTAGCTCGTCTACGCTCACATTATGATTTTGAGCGATTTTCCATAAAGTGTCACCTTTTTGTACTTCATACGTTCCGCTTGTAGAGGCAGATGCTGCACCTACAAATCCTGCTGAAAGAATTGCCGTTGTCCCTAGAGTAAATACAAATTTCTTCATTTTCCGAATACCTCCTTATTTACTCAATGACTGAATGATACCACCTGTTCATTTCACTTCCATTACAGGAATATTTTACTTTTATTACGGATTTAATTAATTTTAAACATTTTCTTGTAATATTTCTGACAATTCATTTTTGAATAATGATTAAATTTCATCAAAATCATGTCAAAATTTGAAGAAAACTCTATAAAAAGTTGGAGTTGTATTCGGTGATAAAAGTAACTTATCAGCAAAAAAAAACCTTCTAAAAGCTAACTGCTTTTAGAAGGTTTTTTTACTTATATGAAACAGTTAAAGTTGGAGCATATGCAGGATTGTCGCCCCCATAAATTTCAACTACGTCACTTAAAAAGTCCGCTGAACCTGAGCTTGACAAGCGAAACTGAGTTTTGCCGTTCCTATTCATATATCCCAAAAGTGAGGAAGGAAGTTGAATAGTTGTATATCCATTATCGAGTGAAGGCACTGACATTTGGAAGGCCGCTGAAATAGATGGTGAGGCCTGGTAATCTATTTGTTCTAAAGCACTGCTAGTTCCAAATACACCGCTTTTAATATCGCCTTTCAAAGATGAAATATTACCAGTTGAAGATTTGCGATAAATTTTCAAAGATACATCCGTAATACTTGCATCATCAGGTAAAGAGCTTGTATCAAAAGATAAAATGGTTCGGTATGTGTCGGTATTGTACATTCCCTTATCCCCAATTTTATGAATAGAACTACTCATACCGTCAGCTGATAAATTTCCGATAAATCCATCTTCAGCAGCAAGCGAAGAAAATACTGAGGATTTCTCTGAAGTTCCAGAAATTTGATAAACTTCCGTCTTTACTCCCTCTTGATTACCCGCAGCGTCTACACTAAAAAATTTTATTGTTTTGCTAGAGTTGATGCTAATAGGCTCAGAATACTTTAGAGAATTAACAGTTGGTGTACTTCCATCTAATGTATAGTAAGTGGTGGCAGGTTCATTGGGTGATAATGTGACAGAAACAGAACTTCCATACGTTCCTCCCGCTGGTGAAGCAGCTGTAACCGGCGGGGATATATCTCCTGGATTAGGAGCGTCACCATTCTTCGGATGATTTTTAAAAAAGTTCCAACTTAATTTAGTTGCATTTGGCCCTTTAGGATCTGTATAAGAACCGGATGTACTTCCCCCTGACCAAGCATGTCCCATTCCTTCTATCATGTACTTTTCCATTACTGTTTTTCCTGCTGTATCTTTGTAAATATATTGCGTATAGCTTCTTCCACCAGATACTGTACCTGGTAAAGTTTGATCTGCCGTATCATCAATATTGTTATTATCCAGTCCATCAGACGCTCTATCATTTGTTTGAGCCCATTGCGATAGTATTTGATGCGCATTTATAGGGGCAACAGTGTAGTCAGCTGTCCCATGAAACAAAATAACCGGAACCACTCGCTTATGCTCTCCCATGGCTGAATAGGCTAAATCTCCTTGTTGGATAGGATTAGGACCTCCACTGCTCATTGCTGTATAAGCACCTGTTACACTAGTGGCTGCTTTATATTCTAAGCCCGCCCCAACGCTGATAGCCGCAAATATGTCTGGATAAGTAGCTCCCATAATAACACTCATAGCTGCACCAGCAGATAGCCCTCCAACAAAGACTTGGTCGGCATCTATTGAATAACTGCTTTTTATTTGATTAACCATTCCAGCAATTAACGCTGGTTCACCGCTTCCCCTTGATTGATGAGCAGTATCAAACCAGTTCCAACACTTATTTGAATTAGCAGAAGAGGGCTGTTCTGGATAGAGGACAAAGAACTTCTCTGTTTCTGCCAGTGCATTCATTTGTGTTCCTGCTGCAAATTGATCAGGGTCTTGAGTACAGCCATGTAGCATAACTACTAGAGGTAAGGCAGCACCTCCCTGATAACTGCTAGGTACGTACAGTTTGTATGTTCTTCCGTTATATGTTTTAGAGGTAAAACTTCCTGCGGCTGAAGAAGATACAGCACCTAAAGATAAAAAAAGCATAAAAATCATCCCTGCTATAAATAATCGTTTCATCTTCCTGCTTCCTCCTTATATTGATATGGTTATACTTAGCAGCAAACGTACATATCGGTATGGTATGGAAATGAATAAGAGTTACTAGTAAGATGATAGCAAGGTTTTATGTAATAAAATTTATATTGACTGCACGATTTGCCTACAGTTATGAGGACAAATAAAAACATTCATCTCCAAATAAAGAAAACGCTTACATAAAATTGTAAACGATTGTGTCGATAAATACTATAAAAAAGACATACCTTTTAAAAATAGGCCGGTATGTCTTCTATGGATTGCTTACTTAAGTATTCATATTGTGACTCGCTGCAATTTACCATAGCAATGGATTGAGGATAACGCTGTAAATGAGCAGGGAGCTCCTTAAACCCAAACTGATGATAATATTCAGGAAGAATATCGCTATAAAGCATAAAAATAGCGCTGCGCTTCTCTATCTTCATCTTTTTAAAAAAGTCTTCAAGCATATCTCGGCCATACCCCATTCGTTGATAAAGCTGATGAACAACAACGGACCCAATACCATGCAAAGCAAACTTTAATCGAGGAGTTTGTAAAAGAAGCAAAATAAATGAACCAATAATTTGATTCTCTTCATTTACATATACATACCGAATTCCATATGTTTCTTCTTTTTGATTATCTCTAACATACTCTTTGTACGTCCTGCCTTTAGGCCATGCCGCATATCCCATTTGATAGACTTCTGCCAATTCTTCAGACTTTATTTTTCTTAATAACATGAACATCCCCTCTTTATTTATAATCCCATACGTCAGCAGACATTTTTTATGGAGTTAAAAATAGTTCCTGTATGTATATATTATACTTCATCCTACGGAAGCTTTCTTGCTCGGAGTCCTATTAACAGCTAATATGCAGGCTGCTTTCTCAAAAAACTAGAAAGATTCCTGATAGTTGTTCTTCACCCATATCAGTCATATATGTAAAGATACTCTTTATCATTCCATAAAAACATAGAGATGTAAATATATTTCCAGCTTCACTTAGCATACATTATGTATCACCTATCAAAAAAGAGATTGGGCCATAACGAAATGAATGCAATCTAAAGACGAACAACCCGGATAAATAACCTGGGATGCTTGTTCCGCCGCTGTTGCTTTACGTGCAAGGCTTCGCTTTCCGCGAGCGGGCGATGGAGCCTTGCCCTCCAACCAACAGCTAGAAGCACCTCCTACTGAAACCTACGTTCACCATGACCATTAAAAAACACGAACTATCTATTTTTGATAGATAGTTCGTGTTCAACGTTAACTAAACTGCTTTTGTCCCAGCATCTTTATAGTAAAAGTAATCATCATTTTTAAGCTTTTTCGTTCTCTACATACTCCACTAGATGAAAGAAAAAGCGATATGTAAGAACAAGAGCTTCACCTATTGACATTTTTTCATCAAACTCTTTTATAGCATCTAACTCAATATTCACATCCCATAATCCATCTTTATCATTAAATAAAAGCTGGACGCTTGTTGGGCTTTCATTAAGCTCTTTAGCAAAAAATTGTTTTAGTACAGAACCGAATTTTTTTTGCATATGTAACCCCGTTAATACTTTATATGTGCCAAACACATCATCCACTTCAAAAGAACATCCATCAAGCTTAATAAATTCAAACCATTTTGATTCTACATATAGAAATTCACTTCTGTGTTCTTTCAAGTAAGAAAGAGGAGTATCTAAAAACGAAAGAGGAGATTCTTCTGCGATTAGCTCGTCCGTTTCTTTATCTACTCTTTCGATATAAGAATCTTTAAAACGTGAAGATGCCTCTTTTTCTTCTATCATCAGGTTTTGCGGCACCAACTCTTTTTGCAACGCATATTCCTTTTCTTCTTGATATAGAGATAAAGATTGACCTTGAACGTTCATTTCTTTTTCAATATAAGTTTGAATATTACTTTGTAACATAAAAAACCTCCTGATTAATCTGCATCACTATCTTATATCATAACCTAAACAAGTGTTTATAAATATAGCCAAACAAAAAATCCTTAGGCTATGCCTAAGGATAGTAATAATATATTCAAGTATGTATAAAAGATAATTTGGTTGCGGGGACAGGATTTGAACCTGCGACCTTCGGGTTATGAGCCCGACGAGCTACCGAACTGCTCCACCCCGC
>NZ_JBIQFF010000009.1:0-59058 GCF_045369295.1 Priestia sp. 179-F W1.4 NHS
CCGAACACGGAAGTTAAGCTCTTTAGCGCCAATGGTAGTTGGGACTTTGTCCCTGTGAGAGTAGGACGTTGCCAGGCACCTGAAAAAGGACTAGCTATTTTAGCTAGTCCTTTTTTGTTTACAATTTATTTGTTTTATGAAAAAGTATAGTAAGAACAATAAAATTCGCGATTTGCAGGTTTTGAAATAAATTTTAGTGGCAACGATAAAAGTAAAGAATAAACTTTAATAGTACATAGTTGAAAATTTTTTCGTTTCCTTTTATATTTAAATTAAGGTCAAATATAGTCAAAGTCAGAAGGAGGGGGCAGCGTGCCAAATATCTCTGACATTATCGAACAGTATTTAAAACAAGTACTTGAATTAAGTGAAAGAGAAATTGTTGAAATAAGGCGCAGTGAGATTGCTGATAAATTTCAATGCGTTCCGTCGCAAATTAATTACGTTATCAATACCCGCTTTACGGTTGAGAGAGGTTATCTTGTAGAAAGTAAGCGAGGCGGCGGCGGATTTATTCGTATTGCAAAAGTAAAAATGCATGATGCAGCGGATTTGTTTCAGCAAGTGATTGAGATGATTCAAAATGAAATTTCACAAGTAAGTGCTGAAAATGTCATTATTAGGTTAGTTGAAGAAAAAGTCATCACAGAAAGAGAAGCAAAAATCATGTTGAGCGTTATCAATCGTTCAGTTATTAATATTGAACTTCCTTATCGTGATGAGCTAAGAGCCAATCTTTTAAAAGCAATGCTTAATTCATTACGCTACCGATAAGCTCATGATCTATTTTATTTAGAACAGGGAGTGATGACAGGATGATTTGTCAGCAATGTGAAACGAGACCTGCAACTCTTCACTTCACAAAAATTATTAATGGTGAAAAGACGGAGATGCACGTATGTGAACAATGCGCTTCAGAAAATGGAGATGCATTTTCTTTTTCAAATCAGCAAGGTTTTTCAATCAATAACTTACTAGCTGGCCTACTTAACCTAGACCCAGCAGTAACTGAAAATTATAAGAAACAAAGTCAGGACGTTCTTTCTTGTCCTACTTGTGGCATGACACATCAAAAATTTGCTAAAATCGGCAGGTTTGGATGTGCAGATTGCTACAAAACATTTGAGCGACCTCTTATTCCTTTCTTGAAGAGGCTGCATGGAGGTAATTATCTACATCATGGAAAAATACCAGCAAGAATTGCAAGTAATCTTCATTTAAAAAAGGAATTACAGGCATTAAGATTGAACTTAAAAGAGTATATCGAAAAAGAGGAGTTTGAGAAAGCAGCCGAACTCCGAGATCACATTCGATTACTAGAAAAGAAGATGAACGAATCGAGAGAGGAGGAAGCGTAATTCATGTCCCAGGATTTGTTCTTTTCCCAGCCTGTTAGCTCTTGGATGCGTCAAGAAGCTTCGAATTCAGATATTGTGCTAAGCAGTCGAATCAGGCTGGCTCGAAATTTAACTCATTATCTTTTTCCAACTCTCTTTTCTAAAGAACAAGCAGTTGAAGTGGTTCGAGTATTTGAGCAAGTTTTTCAAAAAAGCGAGAACACCAATCAGTGGAATTTGCATTTACTAAAGATGAACGAATTACAGCCTCTTCAAAAGCAAGTGTTGGTTGAAAAACATCTTATCAGTCCTAACTTGGCTGAAGGAGACAACAACGGAGCTTGTTTTTTATCAGAAAAAGAAGATTTGAGTATTATGGTTAATGAAGAAGATCATTTACGCATACAATGTTTATTTCCAGGCCTTCAATTATCTGAAGCTTTAAGCGCAGCGAATAAAGTAGATAATTGGATTGAGAAATACGTAGATTATGCGTTTGATGAAAATAGAGGGTATTTAACCAGCTGTCCCACAAATGTGGGTACTGGGCTACGTGCATCTGTGATGATGCATCTGCCGGCTTTAGTGATGACCCGTCAAATTCATCGTATTATTCCCGCTATTAACCAGCTTGGCTTAGTGGTGAGAGGAATTTATGGAGAAGGTAGCGAAGCTTTAGGGAATATCTTTCAAATTTCTAATCAGATAACCTTAGGGAAATCTGAAGAAGATATTGTGGCAGATTTAAATAGTGTCGTACAGCAGTTAATTACACAAGAGCACTCTGCAAGAGACGCACTGTTTAAAACATCTCATGTAGAGTTAGAAGATCGAGTGTATCGTTCATATGGAGTATTGGCCAATAGCCGTATTATTGAGTCCAAAGAAGCTTCACAATGTTTATCAGATGTTCGATTAGGAATCGATTTAGGGTATATAAAAGGACTGAGTCAAAATATATTGAATGAACTTATCATTATGACGCAGCCAGGCTTTTTACAAAAGTATTCGGGAGGGCCCCTAAAGCCTCAGGAACGTGACATTAAAAGAGCCACCTTAATTCGAGAACGTCTCACTATAAATAAAAACACAAATTAAACGTGGAGGGTGACGATTATATGATGTTTGGTAGATTTACAGAGCGCGCACAAAAAGTATTAGCTTTAGCACAGGAAGAAGCACTACGCCTAGGTCACAACAACATTGGAACGGAGCACATTTTATTAGGTATCGTTCGTGAAGGTGAAGGAATTGCAGCAAAAGCTCTTTCTGCTCTAGGCCTAAGCACTGAAAAAATTCAAAAAGAAGTGGAAGCATTAATTGGCAGAGGCCAAGAATTAACGCAGACCATTCATTATACACCTCGAGCGAAAAAAGTCATTGAACTTTCAATGGATGAAGCCCGAAAGCTTGGTCATTCTTACGTAGGAACAGAACATATCTTACTAGGCTTAATTCGTGAAGGTGAAGGCGTTGCAGCACGCGTTTTAAATAATCTAGGTGTCAGCCTAAATAAAGCTCGTCAGCAAGTACTTCATTTATTAGGTAGCAATGAAGCTGCTTCAAGCCATCAAGGCGGAGGTTCTTCAAATGCCAATACACCTACGCTAGACAGCTTAGCACGCGATTTAACAGTTGTAGCGCGCGAAGGAAGCTTAGACCCTGTTATCGGACGTGGGAAAGAAATTCAGCGTGTTATTGAAGTGTTAAGCCGACGTACAAAAAACAATCCTGTATTAATTGGGGAGCCAGGTGTCGGTAAAACGGCAATCGCTGAAGGTTTGGCTCAGCAAATCGTCAACAATGAAGTTCCAGAAATTTTACGTGACAAACGCGTTATGACTTTGGATATGGGAACGGTCGTGGCTGGTACAAAATATCGCGGAGAATTTGAAGATCGCCTGAAGAAAGTAATGGATGAAATTCGTCAAGCAGGTAATATTATTCTCTTTATCGATGAGTTACACACATTAATTGGCGCTGGTGGTGCAGAAGGTGCTATCGATGCTTCTAATATTTTAAAACCGTCTCTTGCTCGTGGAGAACTTCAGTGTATCGGTGCTACGACTTTAGATGAATACAGAAAATATATTGAAAAAGATGCAGCGTTAGAGCGTCGCTTCCAGCCAATTCAAGTGGATGAACCAACGTTGGAAGAGTCTATTCAAATCTTAAAAGGGCTTCGTGACCGTTATGAAGCGCATCACCGAGTATCTATTTCTGATGAGGCAATCGAGCAAGCGGTGAAACTATCAGATCGCTACATTTCAGATCGTTTCTTACCGGATAAAGCAATCGATTTAATTGATGAAGCTGGTTCAAAAGTGCGTTTACGTTCATTTACAACGCCGCCAAATTTAAAGGAATTAGAGCAAAAATTAGAATCAGTACGCAATGAAAAAGATGCGTCTGTTCAAAGTCAAGAATTTGAAAAAGCAGCATCTTTACGCGATACAGAACAACGCCTACGCGAAGAATTAGAAGACACAAAGAAAATTTGGAAAGAGCAGCAAGGTAAAGAAAACTCAGCTGTAACCGTAGAAGATATTGCGATGGTGGTATCTAGCTGGACGGGTGTACCGGTCTCTAAACTGGCACAGGAAGAGACAGAAAGACTGCTAAACATGGAAGAGATTCTTCACTCTCGTGTAATTGGGCAAGAAGAAGCGGTAAAAGCAGTTGCAAAAGCTGTGCGCCGTGCTAGAGCAGGCTTGAAAGATCCAAAACGCCCAATTGGTTCATTCATTTTCTTAGGACCAACAGGGGTTGGTAAAACAGAGCTTGCACGCGCATTAGCGGAGTCAATCTTTGGCGACGAAGACGCAATGATTCGTATCGATATGTCTGAGTACATGGAGAAACATTCTACTTCACGCTTAGTAGGTTCACCTCCAGGATATGTTGGATACGAAGAAGGCGGCCAGTTAACGGAAAAAGTAAGAAGAAAACCTTACTCAGTTGTTCTTTTAGACGAAATTGAAAAAGCACATCCGGATGTATTTAACATTTTATTACAAGTGTTAGAAGATGGACGCTTAACAGATTCAAAAGGCCGTACAGTTGATTTCCGTAATACGATTTTAATTATGACATCAAACGTAGGTGCGGACACATTAAAACGAAGCAAGCACTTAGGGTTCACAGTAGAAGCAGAAGGCCAAGACTACAAAGATATGAAAGGAAAAGTAATGGCGGAAATGAAGCGCGCATTCCGTCCGGAGTTCCTAAACCGTATCGATGAAATTATCGTCTTCCATTCATTAGAGAAACCTCACTTAGCTGAAATCGTTAAATTAATGGCGGATCAGTTAACAAAACGCTTAAAAGAGCAAGAAATTGATCTTGAATTAACAAAAGAAGCAATTGATAAGATTGCAGAGGAAGGTTTTGACCCAGAATACGGCGCTCGTCCACTTCGTAGAGCAATTCAAAAACATATTGAAGACCGTTTATCTGAAGAACTGCTAAAAGGGGTTGTTCAAAAAGGTCAGAAAGTGACGCTAGATGTAGACAAAGGAGAATTTGTTGTTAAATCCTCCGCTCCAAGCAGCATCAGCTAAATTTACTCAAACCAAGACGAGGCATACGAAAAAACACGTATGCCTCCCTTTTTATTTTAGCTTAGGAAATAGTGTACAATAGAGATAGAAATCGATTGAATGAACGGAGAGATTGATAACATAATGGCGAAACGAAAAACAAAATTTGCATGTCAGCATTGCGGATATGAATCCGCAAAATGGATGGGGAAATGTCCTGGATGCGGAAGCTGGAATTCGATGGTGGAAGAAATGGAAGAAACGAAATCATCACGCCGAGGAGCTTTTTCCGGAGCTACTGCTTCTAAAGTTCAAAAACCTCAGTCAATTACAGCGATTGAATCTACAACAGAACCACGGATTTTTACACCTTCTGCAGAGTTAAACCGTGTATTAGGAGGGGGTATTGTCAGAGGGTCACTCGTTTTAATAGGGGGAGATCCGGGTATCGGAAAGTCTACTTTACTTTTGCAAACCTCCGCGCAGTTAGCAATGAAACAAAATAAAGTACTATATATTTCGGGAGAGGAATCAACCAAACAAACGAAGTTAAGAGCGGACAGGCTAGGTGTAAAAGCTGAAGAGCTTTATGTTCACGCAGAAACAAACTTAGAATTAATACTAGAGGCCATCTCAAGCATGCAGCCTGATTTTGTGGTGATTGATTCAATTCAAACCATTTACCATGCTGATGTGACATCAGCGCCAGGAAGCGTCTCACAGGTGCGAGAGTGTACGGCTGAACTAATGCGTGTTGCTAAAACGAACGGCATTGCCATCTTTATTGTGGGTCATGTAACGAAAGAAGGGGCCATTGCGGGTCCAAGACTTCTTGAACATATGGTAGATACGGTCCTTTATTTTGAAGGAGAGCGCCATCATACGTATCGTATATTAAGAGCGGTTAAGAACCGATTTGGATCTACAAATGAAATGGGCATTTTTGAAATGAAAGAAAGTGGGCTAGAAGAAGTATTGAATCCATCTGAAATCTTTCTAGAAGAACGGTCTCAGGGAGCAGCAGGTTCGGTTGTTGTCGCTTCAATGGAAGGGACAAGACCCGTATTAGTAGAGCTGCAGGCGCTAATCAGTCCAACGAGCTTTGGAAACCCTAGAAGAATGGCGACAGGAGTAGATCATAATCGCGTTTCGCTTATCATGGCTGTCTTAGAAAAGCGTGTAGGAATGCTGCTGCAGAATCAAGATGCTTATTTAAAAGTAGCAGGTGGAGTGAAATTAGATGAACCAGCAATCGATTTAGCTGTAGCCGTTAGCATTGCTTCAAGCTTCAGAGATGCTGCTTCTAGCGCTACAGATGTTATTGTAGGAGAGGTAGGATTAACAGGCGAAGTACGCCGAGTGTCTAGAATTGAACAGCGCGTTCAAGAAGCGGTAAAATTAGGGTTCCAACGAATTATTATTCCGGAGAAAAATTTAGGAGGATGGAAAGTCCCAGATGGTATTGATGTGATTGGGGTATCAACAGTAGCGGAGGCTCTGCAATATACATTAGGAGGATAAGCAGTGGAAGGAGAAAAAACAACAGTTAGTCAAAAACAAATATCAGAAATTCTGCAGTTTGTAGCACCAGGAACCCCTATTCGTGACGGTATCGATAACGTCTTGCGGGCAAAGACGGGCGGCTTAATTGTTATGGGCTACAATGAACAAGTCAAAAAGATGGTAGATGGAGGATTTTCGATTAATTGTGCATTTACACCTGCGCATTTATACGAGTTAGCCAAAATGGATGGAGCGCTTATTTTAAACGACAGCGGAAGCAAGATATTGTTTGCTAATGCTCAGCTCATGCCAGATCCCTCTACCCCTTCTTCACAGACAGGAATGCGTCACCGTACAGCGGAGCGCGTAGCTAAGCAGTCAGGTGTATTGGTGATAGCCATTTCACAAAGACGGAATGTGATTACGCTTTACAAAGGGTCTCTGCAGTATGTATTGAAAGACATTAGCGTTATTTTAGCAAAAGCGAATCAAGCGCTTGGAACCCTTGAAAAGTACAAGGCGGTATTAGATGAATCGATTACAAGTCTCAGTGCATTAGAGTTTGAAGAGCAAGTAACTCATACAGATGTGCTGCAGTCGCTTCATCGTACAGAAATGGTTTTGCGTATTAAAAATGAAATTTTGAGCTATATTAGCGAGTTAGGAACAGAAGGAAGGCTAATTCGTCTCCAAATGAATGAACTGCTTTCTCACTTAGAGGAAGAAGCAACTTTATTAATCAAAGATTATATGTATGACCTCAGCTTTGACCCTTACCGAGTAATTGAACGCATGCAGCAGCCGTCAAATAATGTTCTTCTCGATGACCAAACGCTCCTTCGCTTAATGGGATATCCTATGTATACAAGCTTTGAAGACAGCGTTATTCCTAGAGGGTATCGAATGCTTCATAAAATTCCAAGACTTCCATCGATTATTATTGAAAATCTCATTGATGAATTAGGGGATTTAAAAACGATAGCAGATGCGTCGGTAGAAGAATTGGATGAGGTAGAAGGCATCGGTGAAATTCGAGCACGGAAAATTAGAGAAGGCCTAAAAAGACTAAAAGAGCAGCATCTTACAAACCGTCAGCTATAGGATATTAATTGACATTAAATGTTTGATTCATTAAGATATTGTGAAAATACAAAAAAAGTGACAGTTTGTTTACAAATTCTGTTTTTTGGTTAAATAACAGGTTTCAATCATTGTAAACTGTTTATAATGATAAAGGGAGGTGAAGGCGTGTTAAAACGTTTTGTACAGTTATTTTTTATTATTACAGGTGGTACATTGGGCGTCTTTTTTATACCTGAACTTATTCAATTATTAAATCTGCAAGATGTAGCATTTCTAGAAAAACCTTACGTCGATGCAATACTGGGAGCTATTTTGTTTTTCCTTGTCACGTTTTGGATTGTTGATTATATAGTTGAATTAATTCGCCGAGTGGAAGAGGCGTTGCTGAAGGCGCCTGTAACGGATGTACTTTTTGGTAGCTTAGGATTGATTTTAGGGCTTATTGTAGCCTACTTGGTCGGAGCTTTTTTAGGCAGAATTCAACTTCAAGTAGTAAGTACCATTTTACCAATCTTTCTAAGTATTCTTTTAGGTTACTTAGGGTTTCAAGTCGGGTTTAAAAAACGTGATGAGCTTGTGAACGTGTTTTCCATGCCATCTCGAATTGGGAAGAAAAAAGGGCAAGAAGAAGAAGCAGATAATGAAGAATCACTAAAGTCTCTTAAAATTTTAGATACAAGCGTTATTATTGACGGTCGTATCGCAGATATTTGTCAAACAGGATTTTTAGACGGAACGATTGTTATTCCGCGCTTTGTGCTTGAGGAACTTCAGCATATTGCTGATTCGTCGGATGTTCTAAAACGAAACAGAGGTAGACGAGGTCTAGATATTCTAAACCGTATTCAAAAGGAACTGGCAATGAAGGTAGAAATTTATGAAGGCGATTTCGAAGACATTCAAGAAGTGGACAGTAAGCTGGTCAAATTGGCAAAGCTGACTTCTGGGTTGGTCGTTACAAACGACTTTAATTTAAATAAAGTATGTGAACTTCAAAATGTCGGCGTCTTAAATATTAATGACTTAGCAAATGCCGTTAAGCCAATTGTGCTTCCGGGAGAAGAAATGAATGTGTTGGTTATAAAAGACGGTAAAGAACATAATCAAGGTATTGCCTATCTTGATGACGGTACAATGATCGTGGTAGAAGAAGGAAGAAATTACATTGGAAAGCAAATTGATGTACTGGTGACGAGCGTACTCCAAACCTCAGCAGGCCGTATGATTTTTGCGAAACCCAAGTTATTAGAAAAAGCACTGTGACGTAACAGGTAAAGGGAGTATACCTATGAAGTATGAAATTATCGTTTTAGCTGCAGGGCAGGGGAAGCGAATGAAAGCGGGGCGGAACAAACAATTTTTAACTATTCAAAACGTTCCGCTTATCATTCATACGCTGCAAAAATTCGAACAAGATCCTTGGTGCAGTGGAATTGTACTAGTTGTAAACGAAAAAGAAGTGGCGATTTTTGAAGAGTTATTAACTGAATATCCAATTCAAAAGGTTCAATCATTGACAGTTGGAGGCGATGAACGTCAACATAGCGTTTATAACGGCCTTAAAAGTCTAAAGCAGGCTCAGATGGTATTAATTCATGATGGCGCTCGACCATTTGTTCAACAAAACACAATCCATGAGTTAGTAGAAAAAGCTGCTAGTGATAAGGCTGCTGTACTGGCTGTTCCAGTAAAAGACACAATTAAGCGTGTAGAACAGGGGACTGTCATTGAAACAGTTGAGCGCTCTAGCTTGTGGGCTATTCAAACGCCGCAGGCTTTTCTTTTTGATGTAGTAATGGATGCACACGAAAAAGCAAAAACAAATGAATACTTAGGCACCGATGATGCAAGCTTAGTAGAAAAAGCAGGACAAAAAGTATCGATTGTAGAGGGAAATTACGATAATATAAAACTAACAACACCAGAAGATTTGTTATATGCAGAAGCTATACTAACAAAGCTAAACAGGACTGAAGGAGTGGAAAAATGAACATTCGAGTAGGACAAGGTTTCGACGTACATGAATTTGCAGAAGGAAGACCTTTAATCATCGGCGGTTTAGAAATACCGTATGAAAAAGGATTATTAGGCCACTCAGATGCAGATGTGCTGTTACATACAATCGCAGATGCCTTATTAGGAGCGGCGGCTAAAGGAGATATCGGAAAGCATTTTCCGGATACAGACCCTGAATTTAAAGATGCTGATTCAGCAAAGCTTCTTCAACACGTATGGAAACTACTAAAAGATGAAGGTTATGAATTAAGCAATGTAGATTGCACGATTATCGCGCAAAAACCTAAAATGGCTCCTTACATTGAACCAATGAGAGAGCGTATTGCGCAGCTGTTAGAAGCAAGCATTTCTCAAATTAACGTCAAGGCAACAACAACAGAAAAGTTAGGTTTTACGGGACGTGAAGAAGGAATCGCTGCCCAAGCAGCCGTTTTAGTTTATCAAAAATAAAAACAGTTGACTTTGACAGATACCTATTTGGTGATAAAATTAGAACATGTCTAAAACATATAAATACATACTATAAGTAATATTAAATTGGAGGTCATCTTAGTTATGTCAAGCGAAGTAAGAGTTCGTTATGCCCCGAGTCCAACTGGACATCTTCATATAGGGAATGCAAGAACAGCACTATTTAATTATTTATTTGCACGAAATCAAAACGGTAAATTTATTATCCGTATTGAAGATACAGATCAAAAGCGTAATATCGAAGGCGGCGAAGAAAGTCAGCTGCGCTATTTAAAATGGTTAGGTATTGAATGGGATGAAAGTATCGACGTAGGCGGGGAGTACGGTCCTTACCGCCAGTCTGAACGTACGGAAATCTATCAAAAATATACGGAAGAACTTCTTGAAAAAGGATTAGCTTATCACTGTTACTGTACGTCAGAAGAGCTTGAAAAAGAGCGTGAAGAACAGCAGGCGAACAGTCAAATGCCGCGCTATTCAGGTAAGTGCCGTAACTTAACAGCTGAACAGCGTGCTGAACTAGAAGCAGAAGGCCGTGAGCCGAGCATTCGCTTCCGTGTTCCTAGTAACACAGAAATTAAGTGGAATGATATTGTCAAAGATGAAGTATCGTTTGAGTCTGAAGGCATTGGTGATTTCGTTATTGTGAAAAAAGACGGTACACCAACATATAACTACGCTGTAGCCATTGATGATTATCTAATGAAGATGACACATGTTCTACGCGGAGATGACCATATTTCCAATACACCGAAGCAAATTCTTGTGTATGAAGCTTTAGGCTGGACGCCTCCTGTATTTGGTCATATGACGTTAATCGTAAATGAAAATCGTCGCAAGCTAAGTAAACGTGATGAGTCAATCATTCAGTTTATCGAGCAATATAAAGAATTAGGCTACTTGCCAGAAGCACTATTTAATTTTATTACAATGCTTGGCTGGTCACCTGTGGGAGAAGAAGAAATTTTCTCTAAAGAACAGTTTATTGAAATTTTTGACCCAGCTCGTTTATCAAAATCTCCAGCACTATTTGATACAAGCAAATTACGTTGGATGAACAACCAATACATGAAACAATTGGATTTAGACGAGGTAGTAGCTTTATCAGTTCCTCACTTAGTGAAAGCTGGAAAAGTTGAAGAAACGCGCGATGCAGAAACAGAACAATGGGTACGTGACTTAGTCGCTCTATACCAAGAACAAATGAGCTTTGGCGCTGAGATTGTTGAACTTACTGAAATGTTCTTTAAGAAAGAAATTGATTACAGTGAAGAAGCAAAAGCAGTACTTGCTGAAGAACAAGTACCGGAAGTGTTAAAAGCATTTGCTGAAGAGATTTCTTCCTTAGAAGAATTCAGCGCTGATGAAATTAAGGCAGCAACAAAGGCTGTACAAAAAGCAACAGGTCAAAAAGGTAAAAAACTATTTATGCCAATTCGTGTAGCAACAACAGGCGAAACACACGGTCCCGAGCTTCCAAAAGCTATTTCTCTTTTAGGGAAAGAAACAGTTTTAGCTCGTCTAGAAAGCATTTATAGTTAACAAATTTCTATTTTGCCCATATGATAAAATAATCAAATATGGATATCGTTGAGAAGGAAGAGTAGGCAAGTTCATTGCATATCAGAGAGGGTTATCACCGGCTGAAAGTAACCTATGACAAAACTTGTTGAAGTGCGCCTTTGAGTCTTTTGTTGAATGCTACTAAGTAAGTAGGCAAAAGCGGGTACTTTCACGTTATGAGAGAAGAGTTGGGATTGTTTGTTGATCCAAACAGAGTGGAACCGCGTATATACGTCTCTGTGTCATTTGACATAGGGGCGTTTTTTTATACAATCAATGAGTAGATAGAGGAATAGCGGAATTGGGGTGAGATGATGCTAAAGTTGTTAAAGGAAGACATTGAGGCCATATTTGAACAAGATCCTGCAGCAAGAAGTTATATTGAAGTGATATTAACCTATTCAGGGTTGCATGCTATTTGGGCACATAGATTCGCTCACGGGCTTTTTAAAAGAAAGTGGTTTTTTCTGGCACGTGTAATCTCACAAATTAGCCGATTCTTCACAGGGATTGAAATTCATCCGGGTGCGAAAATTGGCCGCCGCTTTTTTATTGACCACGGAATGGGAATTGTTATTGGGGAAACGTGCGAAATTGGAGATAATGTAACAGTATATCAAGGAGTAACACTCGGAGGAACAGGGAAAGAAAAAGGAAAGCGTCACCCGACGATTGAAGACAATGTCTTAATTGCAACAGGTGCTAAAGTGCTAGGATCGATTACGATTCATGCGCACTCCAAAATTGGAGCAGGCTCAGTTGTGTTAAATGACGTCCCAGAAAACTCAACGGTTGTTGGTATCCCTGGCCGAGTCGTCATTCAAAATGGCGTCCGGATTCCAAAAGATTTGAATCATCAAGATTTGCCAGATCCAGATGCAGAGCGTTTCAAACAGCTAGAGAAAGAAATTTTACACCTGCAAAATCAATTAAAGGAATTAAAAGAAGGGAAGATTCACCATGGCAATTAAGCTATATAACACGTTAACACGTCAAAAAGAGACGTTTGTACCGCTAGAAGAAAACAAAGTCAAAATGTACGTGTGCGGACCGACGGTGTATAACTATATTCATATTGGAAATGCGCGTCCTGCGATCGTATTTGATACGGTGCGCCGCTATTTAGAATTTAGAGGCTACGACGTGGAGTATGTCTCAAACTTCACAGATGTGGATGATAAATTAATTAAGGCAGCAAAAGAGTTAGGAGAAGATGTTCCAACGATCGCAAACCGCTTTATCGATGCCTACTTTGAAGATACTTCAGCTCTTGGATGCAAGCATGCCGATGTGCATCCACGCGTAACTGAAAATATGGATATCATTATTGAGTTCATTGATGAACTGGTGAAAAAAGGTTATGCGTATGAGTCAGAGGGCGACGTATACTATCGTACGCGTAAATTTGAAGGATACGGAAAATTATCACATCAGTCTATTGATGAATTGCAATCCGGTGCTCGTATCGAAGTTGGAGAAAAGAAAGAAGATCCATTAGACTTTACTCTTTGGAAAGCAACCAAAGGTGGAGAGATTGCATGGGATAGCCCTTGGGGTCAAGGAAGACCAGGCTGGCATATTGAATGCTCGGCGATGGCACGCAAGTATTTAGGTGATACAATTGATATCCACGCAGGCGGCCAGGATTTAGCTTTCCCTCATCACGAAAATGAAATTGCTCAATCAGAAGCGCTCACTGGGAAATCGTTTGCGAAATACTGGCTTCATAACGGATATATCAATATTGATAATGAAAAGATGTCTAAATCACTAGGGAACTTCGTGTTAGTTCATGACATTATTAAAAAGCATGATCCTTCCCTACTTCGATTCTTTATTTTATCTGTTCACTATCGTCACCCAATTAACTATAACGAAGAAATTTTAGAGAATACGCGCAAAGGGTTTGAGCGTCTGCAAACAGCTTACGGCAACTTAACTCACCGTCTAGAGGCAGCAACAAATCTTCAAGAAGATGCTTCAGAATGGTTTGAAAAGCTAAAAGAGCTTCGCGAAACCTTTGTTGAAGAGATGGATGATGATTTTAATACGGCAAATGCCATTTCTGTTCTGTTCGAGCTAGCAAAGCAAGCTAACTTGTATTTATTAGAACAAACAACGTCTACAGATGTAATTGAAGCCTTTATTAAAGAGTTTAAAGAACTAGGTGCTGCAATAGGCATTGCGTTTGGAGAAGCTGAACTTTTAGACGAAGAAATTGATCAATTGATCCAAGATCGTATTCAAGCTCGTAAAGATCGTAATTTCCAATTAGCAGATCAAATTCGAGATGAATTAAAGGCTAAAAATATTATTTTAGAAGATACGGCGCAAGGAACAAGATGGAAAAGAGGATAATAGTGTTATGAGCAGCAGTAAATTAGATGTAAAACAGCTAAATAGCTTAGCTCTTGCTTATATGGGTGATGCGGTGTTTGATTTACATGTTCGCCGCCACCTGCTGGTGTTAGGGACAGTGCGCCCTAACCAGCTTCATAATAAAGCTAAAAAATATGTATCAGCAAAAGCACAAGCACAAATCGTATATTATTTTAAAAATGAAAACTTTTTTACTGAAGAAGAAGAAGGTGTACTGCGCCGAGGACGCAATGCAAAGTCTGGTACAGTCCCTAAAAACACAGATGTGCAAACGTATCGCTACAGTACAGCATTTGAAGCGGTCGTAGGCTATTTGTATCTTTTAGGTGAAGAAGAAAGAATGATGGAACTTATTACTAAAGCTATCTCTTTCGTCGATGAAGGAGAGGGAGGAATGAATCATGGAACATGAATTTATCATTGGACGTAATCCGGTCCTAGAAGCCCTAAAGTCTGGGCGTGACATTAACAAGCTATGGATTGCCGAAGGATCGCAAGGCGGTTCTATGGGGCAAATCACGCAGTTAGCAAAACGTAATGGTGTATTGGTGCAGTTTGTACCGAAAAAGAAAATTGAGCAAATGGTAGACGGTATTCATCAAGGAGTAGCTGCACAAGTTGCTGCTTATCAGTATGCAGAGTTAGATGATTTATTTAACTTAGCGGAAAAACGTAATGAAAGTCCGTTTTTCCTTCTGTTAGATGAGCTCGAAGATCCCCATAATTTAGGTTCTATTATGCGAACAGCCGATGCCGTTGGCGCACACGGTATCATTATTCCAAAGCGCCGTTCAGTTGGATTAACGGCCACTGTAGCAAAGGCGTCTACAGGAGCGATTGAACATATTCCTGTAGCAAGGGTAACAAACCTATCAAGGACGATTGATGAATTAAAAGATCGAGGCGTATGGATTGTTGGAACGGATGCGAAAGAAAGTGACGATTACCGCAACTTAGATGGAGGTATGCCGCTTACGTTAGTGATTGGAAGTGAAGGAAAAGGCATGAGTCGTTTGATTCGTGAAAAATGCGACTTTCTTGTACAGCTTCCAATGGTTGGGCATGTTACATCGTTAAATGCATCTGTAGCAGCTAGTCTTCTCATGTATGAGGTTTACCGAAAACGCCATCCTCTAGGTGAATAAAAATGGATATTCTACTGGTGGATGGTTATAACATGATAGGTGCGTGGCCCGACCTAAGAAAGCTTAGAGATAATGATTTAGCGGGTGCTCGAGACCTGTTAATTGAAAAGATGGCAGAGTATCAAGCATATATGGGGTATCGTGTCATTATTGTCTTCGATGCTCATATGGTCGAAGGAATTGAAAAGAAGGCAAAAAATCATAAGGTTGACGTTGTATTTACACGAGAAAATGAAACAGCGGATGAGTACATTGAAAAGCTGGCTCAAGAGCTAAACAATGTAAAGACACAGATTCATGTTGCTACATCTGATTTTACGGAGCAGTGGGCAATCTTTGGACAAGGTGCGCTTAGAATTTCTGCTCGAGAATTGTACAACGAAATTGAGCAAATTGAGAAACATATTAATCTTGATGTGAAGTCTATTCAAAATCAAAAGCCAGCGGCACGCATTCAACTTTCCAATCAAGTAGCCGAAATTTTCGAAAAATGGCGCCGGGGACAGCGGTGAGGTTATTGACGGTACGGAATTAGCTACTGTATAATATTTCTATCTACTGTGCGGTCGGGGGGATCGATATGGGCGATACTTATGGGAGAAAACTGCATGCTCATTTCGAACAACAAGAGGATGAAACAGTTGTCGATCTTGTGCATAAAGGCGATATTGACGCATTAGAGTATTTGATTCATAAATACAAAAACTTTGTGCGAGCAAAGGCGCGGTCGTATTTTTTAATTGGGGCAGACCGTGAAGATATTGTACAAGAAGGTATGATAGGGTTATACAAGGCAATTAGAGATTTTAGAGAAGATAAGCTAACTTCGTTTAAAGCTTTTGCTGAACTTTGCATTACCAGGCAAATTATTACCGCTATTAAAACCGCAACAAGGCAAAAACATATTCCATTAAACTCTTATGTATCATTGGACAAGCCAATATATGATGAAGAGTCCGACCGAACCTTAATGGATGTTATTTCGGGGACAAAAGTAGCAAATCCAGAAGAGTTGCTCATTAATCGAGAGAAGTTTGATGATATTGAATTAAAGATGGCTGAACTGTTAAGTGATCTTGAGCGAAAAGTTCTCGTTCTTTATTTAGATGGTCAATCTTATCAAGAAATTTCAGAAGAGTTAAACCGCCACGTCAAATCCATCGATAATGCACTTCAGCGTGTGAAGAGGAAATTAGAGCGCTACCTCGAGATTCGTGAAATCACAATGTAGCCTTCTATCCTCATATTGACATGCTAAGAAAGTCTGTGATACTTTTTTATAGACATTATCACTCTATAGGTGGTTGACATTATGCGTAAAAAAGTTGTACTTGCGTGTGTGCAATGCGCTAGTCGTAACTATACGACTATGAAAAACACACAGCAAAACGAAGAGCGTTTAGAAATGAAGAAGTTTTGCAAAACGTGTAACGCACATACGATTCATCGTGAAACAAAGTAGATCAATAATCTGCACAGACTAATACCCCTTTTAATTTATTGGAGGTTACAAACATGAACCGTGTAGGAAATTTCTTGCGTGATGTTGGGCGTGAGATGAAGAAGGTAAGTTGGCCTAAAAAAAATGAGCTAACTCGTTATACAATTACTGTTATTTCTACAGTTGTATTTATGACACTCTTTTTTGTAGTAGTTGATTACGGAATTTCGTCACTTATTCGTTTAATCCCTTGAATAAATTGACTTAAATCATGGTATAATAAAGCTAAATTATGTTTTTTTCAGAAAAGCCCGGAGACGGGTTTTTTAATTTGCTTTAAGAATGATTGTGCTAGGAGTCAACTATTTTCCTAGTGCGTTGTCTGTGCAATAGATTAGGACATCTTATTTTATAGTGAGCTGGGAGGGAAGGACGTATAGTCCTCAGAAATGGAGAAAAATTGGTATGTAGTCCATACTTATTCTGGATATGAAAATAAAGTAAAAACAAATTTAGAAAAGCGCGTAGAAACAATGGGTATGCAAGATAAAATTTTCCGCGTTGTTGTTCCTGAAGAAGAAGAAAGAGAAATTAAGAACAACAAAGAAAAGATTACAAAGAAAAAAGTATTCCCAGGGTACGTGTTAGTTGAAATCATCATGACAGATGATTCATGGTATGTAGTTCGTAATACACCTGGCGTTACGGGCTTTGTAGGTTCAGCAGGTTCTGGATCAAAGCCAACTGCTCTTCTACCAGAAGAAGTAGAAATGATCTTAAAACAAATGGGCATGGACGAGCAGCATGCTGACTTTGACTTTGAACTAAAAGAAACAGTATTGGTTCAAGAAGGTCCGTTTGCAAACTTCGAAGGTACCATTGAAGAAATCGATACAGATAAACGTAAAGTTAAGGTTCATGTCGATATGTTCGGAAGACAAACGCCAGTAGAGCTAGACTTTACACAAATTGAAAAAATATAATCTGTAAGACCTTGCAATTCATGAAGTTTAATGTTAATATTTCATAAGTCAGTATGTCTCAAAACTAGAGACTAAAACAACTATTTCTTTATTTTATATATAAAGAACATTGAGTGGGAGGGCATCGCCCTATTACCACATCACGGACTTAAGGAGGTGTGTCTCGTGGCTAAAAAAGTAATTAAACTTGTTAAGTTACAAATTCCTGCAGGTAAAGCAAATCCAGCGCCACCAGTTGGTCCTGCATTAGGTCAAGCCGGTGTTAACATCATGGGTTTCTGTAAGGAGTTTAACGCTCGCACAGCTGATCAAGCTGGTCTTATCATTCCTGTTGAAATCACGGTATTTGAAGACCGTTCATTTACATTTATTACGAAAACTCCACCTGCTGCTGTACTACTTAAGAAAGCGGCTGGTATTGAGTCTGGTTCTGGTGAACCAAACCGTAATAAAGTTGCAACAGTCAAGCGTGACAAAGTGCGTGAGATTGCTGAAACTAAAATGCCTGACTTAAACGCTGCTAGCGTTGAATCTGCAATGCGCATGGTAGAAGGTACAGCGCGCAGTATGGGAATCGTAGTTGAAGACTAATTCCATTTGATTGGGTGTTAGAAGGTTGCGAGAAATGGAAGTTTTCCTATGCTCGCAACCTTTATTAGTGGGAGGTTATTCCGTTAAAACCACATAAGGAGGAAACAAAAATGGCTAAAAAAGGTAAAAAGTACGTTGAAGCTGCTAAGCTTGTAGATCGTACACAAACTTATTCAGTACAAGAAGCGATTGAATTAGTAAAGAAAACAAACACAACTAAATTTGATGCAACTGTAGAAGTAGCATTCCGTTTAGGAGTTGACCCTAAGAAAGCTGACCAACAAATTCGTGGTGCAGTAGTACTACCAAACGGTACAGGTAAAACTCAACGTGTATTAGTATTCGCTAAAGGCGAAAAAGCTAAAGAAGCTGAAGCTGCAGGCGCTGACTACGTTGGCGATGCTGACTACATCAACAAAATCCAACAAGGTTGGTTCGAGTTCGATGTAATCGTAGCTACTCCAGACATGATGGGTGAAGTTGGTAAACTTGGTCGTGTATTAGGACCTAAAGGTTTAATGCCAAACCCTAAAACTGGTACAGTAACATTTGATGTTCAAAAAGCAGTTAACGAAATCAAAGCTGGTAAAGTAGAATACCGTGTTGATAAAGCTGGTAACATCCACGTACCAATCGGTAAAGTATCTTTCGAAGAGAGCAAGTTAGTTGAAAACTTCACTACAATCTTCGAAACTATGGTAAAAGCTAAGCCGGCAGCAGCAAAAGGCACATACATGAAGAACGTAGCTGTTACTTCAACAATGGGCCCTGGTATCAAAGTTGATACTGCTTCATTCTCTGCTTAATAAATTTGGAAATAAATCGGTGTTGACTTTTTGAAAGTCCCTGATTATAATAGATAATGTTGTTAAAAAGAATAACATTTGTACCGTAGACAGTAGGTGCTGCAAAGCTTAATTTCCTACCGAGGTGTGTGAGATAAATTAGTGAAACGTTATGGTTCGCTTACTACACCTCCATGTCTTTATTGTCATGGAGGTTTTTTATTGCACCTTGTCTGAGTGTACGGAAGGAAATCTACAGGAGGTGTAAAGATGAGCAACGTAATTGAACAAAAGAAACAAGTCGTAGACGAAATTGCTGAAAAACTTCAAGCGAGTAACTCAATAGTTGTCGTTGACTACCGTGGTTTGAATGTTGCTGAAGTTACTGAACTTCGTAAGCAATTACGTGAAGCAGGCATTGAGTTCAAAGTTTACAAAAACACTTTAACTCGCCGTGCTGTAGAAAAACTTGAACTAACAGATCTTAATGATGCGTTAGTAGGTCCAAATGCAATCGCATTTGGTGGAGAAGATGTTGTTGCTCCAGCTAAAATTTTAAACAACTTCGCTAAAGAACACGAAGCGTTAGAAATCAAAGCTGGTGTAATTGAAGGTAATGTTGCATCTGTTGAAGAAATTAAAGCACTTGCAGAACTACCATCTCGCGAAGGCTTACTTTCTATGTTGCTTAGCGTGCTTCAAGCTCCAATTCGCAACCTTGCTCTTGCTACAAAAGCTGTGGCAGATCAAAAAGAAGAACAAGGTGCATAATCTAGTCTGTTATATATAACACAATCACAAGGAGGAAATTAACAATGACTCAAGAACAAATCATTGAAGCAGTTAAAAATATGACTGTTTTAGAACTTAACGATTTAGTAAAAGCAATCGAAGAAGAATTTGGCGTAACTGCTGCTGCTCCTGTAGCTGTAGCTGGCGGTGCTGCTGGTGAAGCTGCTGCTGAGAAAACTGAATTTGACCTAGTACTTGAAAGTGCTGGCGGACAAAAAATCAAAGTTATCAAAGTAGTACGTGAAATCACTGGTCTTGGCTTAAAAGAAGCTAAAGAAATCGTTGATAACGCTCCAAAAGCTCTTAAAGAAGGTATTTCTAAAGAAGAAGCTGAAGAAGCAAAAGCTAAACTTGAAGAAGTTGGCGCTTCTGTAGAAGTTAAGTAATTATTGCTTAACAACTGATATAAAAAAGCTCGCTTGTACAAGCGAGCTTTTTTGCTTCTGTCATCCTTTTCATTTATAGTAAAGAAGAACATATTGATTAGGAGGTTCTATTTTGACAGAACATTATTTTTCTAATACACCATCGTCTGCAAGTAATGAAGAGCGCTTTTCATTTGAATTGAGAGGAACCTCTTTTTCATTTACGAGTGACAGCGGTGTTTTTTCAAAAAAAGAGATCGATTTTGGATCGCGCCTGTTAATTGAAACGTTTCAAATGCCTGAGAGTCCCGGCCCGCTTCTGGATGTTGGGTGCGGATATGGCCCGATTGGGTTGGCTCTTGCAAAAGAGGATAGCCAAAGAAACGTTCATATGGTCGATGTTAATGAACGTGCATTAGCACTAGCTCAAAAAAATGCTGAAGTTAATTCAGTATCAAATGTTTCAATCTATCAAAGCTCTTGCTATGAAAATGTGAAGGAAACGAATTTTGCAGCTATTCTTAGTAATCCGCCGATCCGTGCGGGTAAAAAAGTTGTTCATGAAATTCTAGAAAAGTCATTAGATCACCTTGCTGACCAAGGAGAACTTTGGATTGTGATTCAGAAAAAGCAAGGAGCGCCATCTGCTCTTGCGAAATTAGAATCTCTATTTAATGAAGTAGAAGTAGTAGAAAAGAAAAAAGGGTATTATATCATATGTGCTAAAAAATGTTGACTAATATTTTTTAGTATGTTAGCATTATAAAATGCCAATATATAAATATTCCATATAAGCTCGGGTTATACATAAAATAAAAGGTATAATTTTGAATTATATGGGAAAAACTAATAAAATCAATAGTACGTTTTTATGAAATTGTGGTTTTCTATTTAAAGAGACCATTTTTCTTTTGTTCAATAATAAACATATGGTTTATTATATATTTTGAATAATAACGCTTGATTTGAGGGGTGAATCAGTTGACAGGTCAACTAGTTCAGTATGGACGCCACCGCCAACGCAGAAGTTATGCTCGTATTAGTGAAGTTTTAGAGTTACCGAACTTAATCGAGATTCAAACGGCTTCATACCAATGGTTTTTAGATGAAGGTTTACGAGAAATGTTCCAAGATATTTCTCCAATTGATGATTTTACAGGTAACTTATCACTAGAATTTATTGATTACAGCTTAGGTGAGCCAAAGTATTCAGTAGGAGAGTCTAAAGAACGTGATGTAACTTATGCAGCACCTCTTCGTGTTAAGGTGCGGTTAATTAATAAAGAAACAGGTGAAGTAAAAGACCAAGATGTGTTCATGGGAGATTTCCCATTGATGACCGAAACAGGTACCTTTGTAATTAATGGTGCTGAGCGTGTTATCGTATCACAGTTGGTTCGTTCACCAAGTGTTTACTATAGTGGAAAGCTTGATAAAAACGGTAAAAAAGGATATACAGCAACTGTTATCCCTAACCGTGGTGCATGGCTAGAATATGAAACTGATGCAAAAGATGTAGTATACGTGCGTATTGATCGTACTCGTAAACTGCCAGTAACAGTGCTGTTACGCGCGCTAGGTTTCGGTTCTGACCAAGAGATTATCGATTTAATCGGTGATAATGAATACATCCGTAATACGCTTGAAAAAGATAATACGGAAACAACGGAAAAAGCGCTATTAGAAATCTATGAGCGTTTACGTCCGGGTGAACCACCGACAGTTGAGAATGCGAAGTCTCTATTAGTATCTCGCTTCTTTGATCCAAAACGATATGACTTAGCGAACGTAGGTCGCTATAAAATTAATAAAAAGCTTCATATCAAACATCGCTTATTTAATCAAAAGCTAGCTGAAACATTAGTTGATCCTGAAACAGGTGAAATTATTGCAGAAAAAGGCGCAATGATTGATCGCCGTCTGCTAGATCGCTTGATTCCGATGCTTGAAGGTGGAGTAAACTTCAAAACTTATAGTCCGGTTGGTGGAGTAGTAGAAGACGATGTTACATTACAATCTATTAAGATTTATGCGCCAAATGATCCAGAAGGTGAAAAAGTCATCACTGTATCAGGCAACGCTTATGTAACAGAAGAAGTTAAAAATATCACACCTGCTGATATTTTAGCATCAATCAGTTACTTCTTTAACTTGCTTCATCAAGTAGGAGACACAGATGATATCGACCACTTAGGTAACCGTCGTCTGCGTTCTGTAGGTGAATTGTTACAAAACCAATTCCGTATTGGTTTATCTCGTATGGAACGTGTTGTTCGTGAAAGAATGTCAATTCAAGACACGAATACAATCACACCTCAACAATTAATTAATATTCGTCCAGTTATTGCGGCGATTAAAGAGTTCTTTGGAAGTTCTCAATTATCACAGTTCATGGATCAAACGAATCCATTAGGCGAATTGACGCACAAACGTCGTCTTTCAGCTCTAGGACCTGGTGGTTTAACGCGTGAACGCGCTGGTTTCGAAGTGCGTGACGTTCACTACTCCCACTATGGCCGTATGTGTCCGATTGAAACGCCAGAGGGTCCGAATATCGGGTTAATCAACTCACTTTCTTCTTATGCAAAAGTAAACAAATTCGGTTTCATCGAAACACCTTACCGTCGTATCGATCCTGAAACAGGTAAAGTGACAGAGCGAATTGACTACTTAACAGCTGATGAAGAAGATAACTATGTTGTAGCCCAAGCGAACGCTCGTCTAGGTGATGATGGTTCATTCTTAGATGAAAATGTCGTTGCACGTTTCCGTGGAGAAAACACGGTTATCCGTCGCGATCGTTTAGACTATATGGATGTATCACCAAAACAAGTTGTATCTGCCGCTACAGCATGTATCCCATTCTTAGAGAACGATGACTCTAACCGTGCATTAATGGGTGCGAACATGCAACGTCAAGCAGTACCTTTATTAAATCCTGAAGCACCAATAGTAGGTACAGGTATGGAATATGTATCTGGTAAAGACTCTGGTGCAGCCGTGATTTGTAAATACCCTGGCGTTGTAGAGCGCGTAGAAGCAAAACAAATTTTTGTTCGCCGCTATGAAGAAGTAGACGGACAAAAAGTTAAAGGGAACTTAGATCAATACAAATTATTAAAATTCGTTCGTTCTAACCAAGGTACTTGTTACAACCAGCGTCCAATTGTTTCAGTTGGCGACGAAGTAGTAAAAGGTGAGATCTTAGCCGACGGTCCTTCAATGGAAAAAGGTGAGCTTGCTTTAGGACGAAACGTAATGGTTGGTTTCATGACATGGGATGGTTACAACTATGAGGATGCCATCATCATGAGTGAACGCCTTGTGAAAGACGATGTATATACGTCTGTTCATATTGAAGAATATGAATCTGAGTCTCGTGATACGAAACTTGGACCTGAAGAAATTACGCGTGACATTCCAAACGTAGGTGAAGATGCGCTTCGCAACTTAGATGAGCGTGGAATCATCCGCATTGGTGCAGAAGTAAAAGATGGAGATCTTTTAGTTGGTAAAGTAACGCCAAAAGGTGTAACAGAACTAACAGCTGAAGAACGTCTTCTACACGCTATTTTCGGTGAAAAAGCGCGTGAAGTTCGTGATACTTCTCTTCGTGTACCGCACGGCGGCGGTGGAATTATCCTTGATGTTAAAGTCTTCAACCGTGAAGATGGCGACGAATTACCACCAGGTGTAAACCAATTAGTCCGTGTATACATTGTTCAGAAGCGTAAAATTTCTGAAGGTGACAAAATGGCCGGTCGTCACGGTAACAAAGGTGTAATCTCACGTATTTTACCGGAAGAAGATATGCCTTACCTACCAGACGGTACGCCAATTGACATCATGTTAAACCCATTAGGGGTACCATCTCGTATGAACATCGGTCAGGTGCTAGAGCTTCATTTAGGTATGGCTGCTCGTAAGCTTGGCATTCACGTTGCGTCTCCAGTATTTGATGGTGCGCGTGAGGAAGATGTTTGGGCAACAATCGAAGAAGCTGGCATGTCTCGTGATGCTAAAACAGTTCTATATGATGGTCGAACAGGTGAACCATTCGATAACCGTGTATCAGTAGGAATCATGTACATGATCAAACTTGCTCACATGGTAGACGATAAACTTCACGCTCGTTCTACTGGACCATACTCACTTGTTACACAACAACCACTTGGTGGTAAAGCGCAGTTCGGTGGACAGCGTTTTGGTGAGATGGAAGTATGGGCACTTGAAGCATACGGTGCTGCTTATACATTACAAGAGATCTTAACAGTGAAATCAGACGACGTAGTAGGTCGTGTGAAAACATACGAAGCAATTGTTAAAGGTGAAAACATTCCAGAACCTGGCATACCTGAATCGTTCAAAGTATTAATCAAAGAACTACAAAGTTTAGGTATGGATGTGAAGATGCTTTCTGCTGACGAGCAAGAAATTGATATCATGGACTCAGAAGAGGACCATGAGCAACCAACAGAATCAATTATTGCAGATAACGAAGAAAGCCTTTCTGAAGGACAAAAAGATCCTGTCACAAAAGAGTAAGGAATTACTTTCATATAAACGTTAAGGGAAAAAACCTGTAGATTAAAAGGGAGGTAGGCTCCTTGCTAGATGTAAATAACTTTGAGTATATGAAAATCGGTCTAGCTTCGCCAGATAAAATTCGTTCTTGGTCGTACGGTGAGGTAAAAAAACCTGAAACGATCAACTATCGTACGTTAAAACCTGAAAAAGACGGCTTATTCTGTGAGCGTATTTTTGGTCCACAAAAGGACTGGGAATGTCACTGCGGAAAATATAAGCGCGTTCGTTATAAAGGTGTTGTATGTGATCGTTGTGGCGTAGAAGTTACACGCGCAAAAGTTCGTCGTGAACGCATGGGTCACATCGAACTAGCTGCACCTGTTTCACATATTTGGTACTTCAAAGGTATTCCTAGCCGCATGGGACTTGTCTTAGACATGTCCCCTCGTGCGCTAGAGGAAATCATTTATTTTGCTTCTTATGTAGTAACAGATGCTGGTGATACACCACTTGAAAAGAAACAGCTTTTATCAGAGAAAGAATACCGTGCGTATCGTGAGAAGTACGGACAAACTTTCCATGCAGCAATGGGTGCTGAAGCTGTTAAAAAATTATTGCATGACATCGATCTTGATAAAGAAGTAGATGCTTTGAAAGAAGAATTGAAAACTGCTCAAGGTCAACGTCGTACACGTGCTATTAAACGTTTAGAGGTACTAGAGGCTTTCCGTCATTCTGGTAACGAACCTTCTTGGATGATTTTAGACGTTCTACCGGTTATTCCGCCAGAACTTCGTCCAATGGTTCAATTAGATGGTGGACGCTTTGCTACGTCTGATCTAAATGATTTATATCGCCGTGTAATTAACCGTAACAACCGCTTAAAGCGTTTATTAGACCTTGGAGCTCCTAGCATTATCGTTCAAAACGAAAAGCGTATGCTTCAAGAAGCTGTAGATGCATTAATCGATAATGGTCGTCGTGGCCGTCCGGTAACAGGACCAGGTAACCGTCCATTAAAATCTCTTTCTCACATGTTAAAAGGTAAGCAAGGTCGCTTCCGTCAAAACTTATTAGGTAAACGTGTTGACTACTCTGGCCGTTCGGTAATCGTTGTAGGTCCGAACTTAAAGATGTATCAATGTGGTCTTCCAAAAGAAATGGCGTTAGAGCTTTTCAAACCTTTCGTAATGAAAGAGCTTGTTGAACGCGGTTTAGCTCATAACATCAAGAGTGCAAAACGTAAAATTGAACGTGTGCAACCTGAAGTATGGGACGTATTAGAATCGGTTATTAAAGAGCACCCAGTTCTTTTAAACCGTGCACCAACGCTACACAGACTAGGTATTCAAGCATTTGAACCTACGCTTGTAGAAGGTCGCGCTATTCGTCTTCATCCGCTTGTATGTACAGCATATAACGCTGACTTTGACGGTGACCAAATGGCGGTTCACGTTCCATTATCTGCGGAAGCACAAGCAGAAGCACGTATCTTAATGCTTGCTGCTCAAAATATCTTGAACCCTAAAGATGGTAAACCAGTTGTTACACCTTCACAGGATATGGTATTAGGTAACTACTACTTAACGCTTGAGCGTGAAGAGGCAGTTGGAGAAGGCATGGTGTTCAAGGATACAAATGAAGCACTATTAGCGTACCAAAACGGTTATGTGCATCTTCATACACGTGTAGGTGTGTATGCAGGTTCTTTAAACAACGAAACGTTTACAGAAGCACAAAATCAACAGTTGCTTGTTACAACGGTTGGTAAATTAGTTTTCAACGAAATTTTACCAAAATCGTTCCCATACATTAACGAACCAACAAGAGAAAACTTAGAAGTGAAAACTCCTGAGAAGTACTTTGTTGAAAAAGGTGCAGATGTGAAGGAATTCATCAAGAATCAACCGGCTATCGCACCGTTTAAGAAAAAAATCTTAGGTAATATTATCGCTGAAGTATTTAAACGTTTCAAAATTACTGAGACTTCTAAAATGCTTGACCGTATGAAAGACCTAGGTTTCAAATATTCTACTAAAGCTGGTATTACAGTTGGTGTAGCTGATATCGTGGTTTTAGGAGAAAAAGAAGTTATCTTAACAGAAGCGCAAGCTAAAGTAGATAACGTACTAAAACAATTCCGTCGCGGTTTAATTACTGAAGATGAGCGTTATGAGCGTGTTATCTCTGTATGGAGTAGCGCGAAAGACGTTATCCAAGGTAAATTAATGGCGTCATTAGACAAACGCAACCCAATCTTCATGATGAGTGACTCTGGTGCCCGTGGTAACGCATCTAACTTCACTCAGCTTGCAGGTATGCGTGGACTAATGGCCAACCCGTCCGGTCGTATCATTGAGTTACCAATCAAATCTAGTTTCCGTGAAGGCTTAACAGTATTAGAGTACTTTATCTCTACCCATGGTGCACGTAAAGGTCTTGCCGATACGGCTCTTAAAACAGCTGACTCAGGTTACCTTACTCGTCGTCTGGTTGACGTGGCACAAGACGTTATCGTACGTGATGACGACTGTGGTACAGACCGCGGTATTCTGGCTGTTGCAATCAAAGAAGGAACAGAAGAAATTGAGAAACTTGATGAGCGTCTAATTGGACGTTATGCAAGAAAAACACTACTTCACCCAGGAACAAACGAAGTGTTAGTGAAAGAAAACGAACTAATTACAGAAGACCTAGCTGAAACAATTGTGGATGCTGGTGTTGAAGAAGTATGGATTCGTTCTGCATTCACATGTAACACTCGCCACGGTGTATGTAAAAAATGTTACGGTCGTAACCTTGCAACTGGTTCAGAAGTTGAAGTGGGTGAGGCAGTTGGTATCATCGCTGCTCAATCTATCGGTGAGCCAGGTACACAGTTAACGATGCGTACATTCCATACAGGTGGGGTTGCTGGAGACGATATCACTCAAGGTTTACCGCGTATCCAAGAGATCTTCGAAGCGCGTAACCCTAAAGGTCAAGCCGTTATTTCTGAAATTGAAGGTACAATTGCCGGCATTTCTGAAGGACGCGATCGTCAGCACGAAATTACTGTTCAAGGAGAGATTGAAACTCGTTCTTACACAGCTCCGTACAGTGCACGCCTGAAAGTTATTGAAGGACAGCGCATTGCACGTGGTCAAGAATTAACGGAAGGTTCAATTGATCCTAAAGAATTACTAAAAGTAAAAGACATCACGGCTGTACAAGAGTACTTGCTTCGTGAGGTGCAAAAAGTATACCGTATGCAAGGGGTAGAAATTGGAGATAAACACGTAGAGGTAATGGTTCGCCAAATGCTTCGTAAAGTGCGCGTAATGGATTCAGGAGATACAGATGTATTACCAGGTTCATTACTTGATATTCACCAATTCACTGATGCTAATGAAAAAGTATTACTTGAAGGCAATCGTCCAGCGACAGGCCGTCCTGTATTACTTGGTATTACAAAAGCATCTCTTGAAACTGATTCCTTCTTATCTGCTGCATCATTCCAAGAAACAACTCGTGTTCTTACAGATGCTGCAATCAAAGGAAAACGTGATGAGTTGCTTGGACTTAAAGAGAATGTTATCATTGGTAAGCTAGTTCCGGCTGGTACAGGTATGACGAGATATCGTAATGCTGAACCAATCAAAAACCAAGCTGAAGAAACGGTAACAATCGACTAATTATAAAATCATTACTCTAGAATGGATGTTTTTTAAAAAAACTACGAAACGTTAGTTGACATCCATTCTAGGGAATGATACTATATCAAAGGTGCTCCTATAAACTACCTGTTACTTTGGAGGATATGATAATGTCTTATGAAAAAGTATTACAGGCTGATCATATTATTGTAGGAACAAAGCAGACGGTGAAAGCATTAAAAAAAGGTACAGTAAAGGAAGTCATCATTGCTGAAGACGCTGATTTTTATGTCACATCCATTGTGGCAAAAACGGCACAGCAAGAAAACATTCCGTATACGTATGTCCCTTCTATGCGAAAGCTTGGTCAAGCTTGTAGGATAGAAGTTAACGCTGCAACTGTTGCAATTATTAGTTAACACGTTTTTGAACTTTTAGTTTCAAAGACTTTGTTTTTTGCTAAAAAATGAACCACCTGGATGTGTGGTCTTACAAAAGGCGAAAGGAGGAAAAATTAAATGCCTACTATTAACCAATTAATCCGTAATGGTCGTGTGAGTAAAGGTAAAAAATCTGACTCACCTGCTTTAAACAGAGGTTACAACAGCTTCAAGAAAGCTCAAACTAACCAATCTTCTCCACAAAAACGTGGTGTATGTACACGTGTGGGTACTATGACACCGAAGAAACCGAACTCGGCTCTTCGTAAATATGCTCGTGTACGTTTAACAAACGGTATCGAGGTAACAGCTTATATCCCAGGTATTGGTCACAACTTACAAGAACACAGCGTGGTACTTATCCGCGGTGGACGTGTAAAAGATTTACCAGGGGTACGTTACCATATCGTACGTGGTGCACTTGATACTGCTGGTGTGGATGGCCGTATGCAAGGTCGTTCTAAATATGGTACTAAGCGACCAAAAGCAGCTAAAAAATAATAGCTTAACAATTAATAGATAAACTTTTAAAAGTGAAAGGAGGAAGTAGAATGCCACGTAAGGGACCTGTTGCAAAAAGAGACGTATTACCAGATCCGATTTACAATTCTAAGCTTGTATCTCGCTTAATCAACAAAATGATGCTTGATGGAAAGCGCGGTAAGTCACAAGCTATTCTTTATAGAGCATTCGATTTAGTACAAGAGCGCAGTGGTAAAGAAGCTATGGAAGTATTCGACCAAGCTCTTAAAAACATCATGCCTGTACTAGAAGTTAGAGCACGCCGTGTAGGGGGTTCTAACTACCAAGTTCCTGTAGAAGTACGTCCAGAGCGTCGTACTACTTTAGGTCTTCGTTGGTTAGTAAACTATGCTCGTCTTCGTGGAGAAAAAACGATGGAAGAGCGTTTAGCTAACGAAATCCTTGACGCAGCTAACAACACTGGTGCTGCAGTTAAGAAACGTGAAGATACTCACAAAATGGCAGAAGCTAATAAAGCATTTGCTCATTACCGTTGGTAATCTTTTAACGAAACTTTTTAAAAAACAAATTATAATATGGAAGGAGAAATACCTAAGATGGCAAGAGAGTTCTCCTTAGAAAACACTCGTAATATTGGGATCATGGCTCACATTGATGCTGGTAAAACAACAACAACTGAGCGTGTTCTTTATTATACTGGCCGTATCCATAAAATTGGTGAAACTCATGAAGGAGCTTCACAAATGGACTGGATGGAGCAAGAGCAAGAACGTGGTATCACTATCACGTCTGCTGCGACAACTGCTTCTTGGAAAGGTCACCGCGTTAACATCATCGATACTCCTGGACACGTAGACTTCACTGTTGAAGTTGAGCGTTCATTACGTGTACTTGATGGCGCTGTGGCAGTTCTTGATGCTCAATCTGGTGTTGAGCCTCAAACAGAAACAGTATGGCGTCAAGCGACTACGTACGGTGTTCCCCGTGTCGTATTCGTTAACAAAATGGACAAAATTGGTGCTGACTTCTTGTACTCTGTAAAAACGATCCACGATCGTTTAGGTGCAAATGCTCACCCAATTCAGTTGCCAATCGGTGCTGAAGATGACTTCGAAGCAATCATTGACCTTGTGGAAATGAAAGCATACTTCTACGAAGATGACTTAGGTACTCGTTCAGAATCTCGTGAAATTCCTGAGGAATACAAAGAGCAAGCTGAAGAATACCGTGCAAGCCTAGTAGAAGCTGTTGCAGAACTTGACGAAGAGTTAATGATGAAGTACTTAGACGAAGGCGAGCTTACAGTTGAAGAACTAAAAGCTGGTATCCGTAAAGGTACTTGTGACGTTGAATTCTACCCAGTTATCTGTGGTTCAGCATTCAAAAACAAAGGTGTACAATTAATGCTAGATGCGGTAATTGATTACCTACCATCTCCAGTTGATGTACCAGCAATCCAAGGTATCGTACCTGACACAGAAGAAGAAGTTACGCGTGAGTCTAGCGACAACGCTCCTTTCTCAGCATTAGCGTTCAAAGTTATGACGGACCCTTATGTTGGTAAATTAACGTTCTTCCGTGTGTACTCTGGTGTACTAAGCTCTGGTTCATACATCAAAAACTCTACAAAAGGTAAGCGTGAGCGTGTAGGTCGTATCCTACAAATGCATGCTAACTCTCGTGAAGAGATTTCTGAAGTATACGCTGGAGATATCGCGGCAGCTGTAGGATTAAAAGATACTTCTACTGGTGATACTCTATGTGACGAAAAGAGTCTTGTAATTCTTGAGTCTATGGAATTCCCAGAGCCAGTTATCTCTTTATCTGTTGAGCCAAAATCAAAAGCTGACCAAGATAAAATGACGACAGCTCTTCAAAAGTTACAAGAAGAAGATCCAACTTTCCGTGCGGAAACTAATACAGAGACTGGTCAAATCATCATCTCTGGTATGGGTGAGCTTCACCTTGATATCATCGTTGACCGTATGCGTCGCGAATTCAAAGTAGAAGCAAACGTTGGTGCTCCTCAAGTAGCTTACCGTGAAACTTTCCGCGCTGGTGCGAAAGTTGAAGGTAAATTCGCTCGTCAATCTGGTGGTCGTGGACAATTCGGTCACGTTTGGATTGAGTTCGAACCTAACGAAGAAGGAAAAGGCTTTGAATTTGAGAACAAAATCGTTGGTGGTGTAGTTCCACGTGAATACATCCCTGCAGTTCAAGCTGGTCTTGAAGATGCATTACAAAACGGTGTTCTTGCTGGTTATCCATTAATCGATATCAAAGCTGCTTTAGTTGATGGATCTTACCATGACGTTGACTCAAGTGAGATGGCGTTTAAAATTGCCGCTTCTATGGCTCTTAAAAACGCAGTATCAAAATGTAACCCAGCTATCCTTGAACCAATGATGAAGGTTGAAGTTGTTATCCCTGACGAATACTTAGGAGATATCATGGGTGACGTTACGTCTCGTCGTGGACGTGTAGAAGGTATGGAAGCACGCGGTAACGCTCAAGTTGTACGTGCATTCGTTCCACTTTCTGAAATGTTTGGTTATGCAACTGCATTACGTTCAAACACTCAAGGTCGCGGAACATATTCTATGCACTTCGATCACTACGAAGAAGTTCCTAAATCAATTTCAGAAGAAATTATTAAAAAAAATAAAGGTGAATAATTGATTTTCACTCTTTATTGAAGTATAACTACTTATGTACGCTGTGAAAGTGGAGCTCATTCCCTTTCACGGCCTCATAAACCATAAACTACATGAATTTTAAGGAGGATTTTCGAATGGCTAAGGAAAAATTCGACCGTTCAAAAACACATGCCAATATCGGTACAATTGGTCACGTTGACCATGGTAAAACAACTTTAACAGCTGCTATCACTACTGTTCTTGCTAAGAAAAGTGGTAAAGGTGCAGCAATGGCTTACGACATGATCGACGCTGCTCCAGAAGAGCGCGAGCGTGGAATCACAATCTCAACTGCACACGTTGAGTATGAAACTGACACTCGTCACTATGCACACGTTGACTGCCCAGGACATGCTGACTATGTTAAAAACATGATCACTGGTGCTGCTCAAATGGATGGCGGTATCTTAGTAGTATCTGCTGCTGATGGTCCAATGCCACAAACTCGTGAGCACATCCTTCTTTCTCGTCAAGTAGGTGTACCTTACCTAGTTGTATTCTTAAACAAATGTGACATGGTAGACGACGAAGAGCTACTTGAATTAGTAGAAATGGAAGTACGTGACCTTCTTTCTGAATACGACTTCCCTGGTGACGATGTACCAGTAATCAAAGGTTCTGCTCTTAAAGCTCTTGAAGGCGAAGCTGATTGGGAAGCTAAAATCATCGAGCTTATGGACGCTGTTGATGAGTACATCCCAACTCCAGAACGTGACACTGAAAAACCATTCATGATGCCAGTTGAGGACGTATTCTCAATCACTGGTCGTGGTACAGTTGCTACAGGTCGTGTAGAGCGTGGACAAGTTAAAGTTGGTGACGTTATCGACATCATCGGTTTAACTGAAGAGCCAAAATCTACTACTGTAACAGGTGTAGAAATGTTCCGTAAGCTTCTTGACTATGCTGAAGCTGGCGACAACATCGGTGCTTTACTTCGTGGTGTAGCACGTGAAGAAATCCAACGTGGACAAGTATTAGCTAAACCAGGCTCAATCACTCCACACACTAAATTTACTGCTGAAGTATACGTTCTTTCTAAAGACGAAGGTGGACGTCACACTCCATTCTTCACAAACTACCGTCCACAGTTCTACTTCCGTACAACTGATGTAACTGGTATTTGTAACTTACCTGAAGGCGTAGAAATGGTAATGCCTGGCGACAACATCGAAATGACTGTTGAACTTATCGCTCCAATCGCGATTGAAGAAGGTACTAAATTCTCAATCCGTGAAGGTGGACGTACAGTAGGCGCTGGCGTTGTAGCTAAAATCAGCGAGTAATTTCTCGTTTCAGTAAAGGGAGTAGGGTAACCTACTCCTTTTTTATTTGGTGATAAAAGGTAAAGATAGTTTTTACTATTACACTTGCAAAATGATCTCCTTTTATATATAATGAAAAAAGTGTGCGACACATAAAAAAGTTTTTTAACTTTATTGTTGCAATATGAACCCATTTTTAGTATAATAAAAATGTTGGTCTTTGACTGCGATGATGCGGAAGGTTGCCGACACACCCGGCCGCTTTGCCATGGCGAGTGTGGGGAAATTTCCGCGGAGAATGTCTATTGTAAAATAGGCGAAAAAGGAGGGAAAATAATGGCAAAAGAAAAAATTCGCATTCGTTTAAAAGCATATGATCACAGAATTCTTGATCAATCTGCTGAAAAAATCGTAGAAACTGCAAAACGTTCTGGTGCGGCTGTATCTGGTCCGATTCCATTACCGACTGAAAAATCAATTTATACAATTCTACGTGCAGTACACAAATATAAAGATTCTCGTGAGCAGTTCGAAATGCGTACGCATAAACGCTTAATTGATATCGTGAATCCAACACCACAAACTGTTGATTCATTAATGCGTTTAGACTTACCATCTGGTGTAGATATCGAAATTAAACTTTAATTTAAAATAAAGAATGAAAAGATACTTAGGAGGTGTGACTAATGGCCAAAGGAATCTTAGGAAGAAAGATCGGTATGACTCAAGTATTTGCTGAAAATGGTGACTTGATCCCAGTAACAGTAATTGAAGCTTCTGCTAACGTAGTTCTTCAAGTTAAAAACGCTGAGACAGACGGTTACGAAGCAATCCAATTAGGTTTCGAAGATATCCGTGAAAAACTATCTAACAAACCTGCAAAAGGACATGCTACTAAAGCTAATACTGCTCCTAAGCGCTTCATCCGTGAGTTACGCGGTGTGGACGCTTCAGCATATGAAGTTGGTCAAGAAGTCAAGGTTGATATTTTCGCAGAAGGCGATGTAATTGATGTAACAGGAATCTCAAAAGGTAAAGGTTTCCAAGGTGCTATTAAACGCCACGGACAATCTCGCGGACCTATGTCTCATGGTTCTCGCTACCACCGTCGCCCAGGTTCAATGGGTCCTGTAGCTCCAAACCGCGTATTTAAAGGTAAATTATTACCAGGACGCATGGGTGGAGAGCGCATCACTGTGCAAAACTTATCAATCGTTAAAGTTGACGCAGAACGCAATCTTTTATTAGTAAAAGGTAACGTGCCAGGAGCTAGAAAATCTCTAGTTACTGTTAAATCTGCAGTTAAATCTAAATAATAATTCTTCGAGAAAGGAGGAATAACCAATGCCAAAAGTAGCATTGTTTAACCAAAACGGTGAAAACGTTGGAGAGATCGAACTTCAAGATGCCGTTTTCGGTATCGAACCAAACAACAAAGTACTTTTCGACGCGATCGTAATGCAACGCGCATCTCAACGTCAAGGTACTTCTAAAGTTAAAAATCGTTCTGAAGTAAGAGGCGGTGGCCGTAAGCCATGGCGTCAAAAAGGTACTGGTCGTGCTCGTCAAGGATCTATCCGTTCTCCACAATGGCGTGGTGGTGGCGTAGTATTTGGTCCAGTTCCAAGAAGCTATAGCTACAAATTACCTAAAAAAGTTCGTCGTTTAGCAATTAAGTCTGCATTATCAACTAAAGCTCAAGATAACAGCATCGTTGTTCTTGAAGCTCTTTCTTTTGACGCTCCAAAAACAAAAGAAATGGTAGCAGTTCTTAAAAACCTAACAGTAGAACGCAAAGCATTAGTAGTAACTGCTGATCTTAACGAAAATGTTGCACTTTCAGCACGTAATATTCCTGGTGTAACAGTTGTTGCAGCTAATGGTTTAAGCGTATTAGACGTTATGAACCATGATAAGCTTGTAATCACTAAAGACGCAGTTGAAAAAGTAGAGGAGGTGCTTGCATAATGAAAGATCCTCGTGATATTATTAAGCGCCCCGTAATTACAGAACGTTCAACAGACTTAATGGCTGAGAAAAAATATACGTTTGATGTTGATGTAAAAGCTAATAAAACTGAGGTTAAAGATGCTATCGAAAAAATCTTTGACGTAAAAGTTGAAAAAGTAAACATCATGAACTACAAAGGTAAATTCAAGCGTGTAGGTCGCTACAGTGGTCTTACTAACCGTCGTCGTAAAGCGGTAGTAACACTAACTCAAGAGAGCAACGAAATCGAATTCTTCGAAGCTTAAGATTACTAGAGAAGGAGGGAAATTGAGATGGCGATTAAAAAGTATAAACCAACCTCAAATGGTCGTCGTGGTATGTCAGTTTCTGATTTCGCTGAAATTACTACTGACAAACCAGAAAAATCGTTACTTGCACCTGTCAAGAGAAAAGGTGGTCGTAACAACCAAGGTAAATTGACTGTTCGTCACCAAGGTGGTGGGCACAAGCGTCAATACCGTATCATCGATTTTAAACGCGATAAAGATGGAATACCTGGACGCGTTGCTACAATCGAATATGATCCAAACCGTTCAGCTAACATCGCATTAATTCATTATGCTGATGGTGAAAAACGTTACATCCTTGCTCCTAAAAACCTAAAAGTAGGTTTAGAAGTTATGTCAGGTCCTGAAGCTGACATTAAAGTAGGTAACGCGCTTCCTTTAGCTAACATCCCTGTTGGTACAGTAGTACACAACATCGAATTGAAACCTGGTAAAGGTGGACAATTAGTTCGTTCTGCAGGTACATCTGCTCAAGTACTTGGTAAAGAAGGTAAATACGTATTAGTACGTTTAACTTCTGGTGAAGTACGCATGATCCTTGCAACTTGTCGTGCAACTGTAGGTCAAGTTGGTAACGAACAACACGAGTTAATCAACATCGGTAAAGCCGGTCGTTCTCGTTGGTTAGGTATTCGTCCAACTGTACGTGGTTCTGTAATGAACCCTAACGATCACCCACACGGTGGTGGTGAAGGACGTTCTCCAATCGGACGTAAGTCTCCAATGAGTCCATGGGGTAAACCAACACTTGGTTACAAAACTCGTAAGAAGAAAAACAAATCCGATAAATTTATCGTTCGTCGTCGTAAAAAATAACGGGATTGAGCTACGGTTCAAACGAACCGTAGGACAATCACGAAGGGAGGTTCATTTATGGGTCGCAGCTTAAAGAAAGGACCTTTTGTAGATGACCATTTAATCAACAAAATTGAGAAGTTAAACGAAACTGACAGCAAGCAAGTAGTAAAAACTTGGTCTCGTCGTTCAACTATCTTCCCTCAGTTCATTGGTCATACAATTGCTGTATATGACGGTCGTAAACATGTACCAGTTTATGTTACTGAAGACATGGTAGGTCACAAACTTGGTGAATTCGCACCATCTCGTACTTACAAAGGTCACGCAAGTGATGATAAGAAAACAAGACGCTAATATGAGAGGAGGCTTTTAAATGCAAGCTAAAGCTGTCGCGAGAACAGTACGTATTGCTCCTCGTAAAGTTCGTTTAGTTGTAGATTTAATTCGAGGTAAGCAAGTGGGTGAAGCGCTAGCAGTGCTACTTCACACGCCAAAGGCTGCTTCTCCAGTCGTTGAGAAAGTATTAAAATCTGCTATTGCCAATGCAGAACACAATTATGAAATGGACGCTAACAATTTAGTTATTACTGACGCTTTTGTTAACGAAGGTCCAACTTTAAAACGTTTCCGTCCACGCGCTATGGGACGTGCAAGCCAAATTAACAAGCGCACAAGCCACATCACAATCGTGGTATCAGAAAAGAAGGAGGGATAATTCATGGGTCAAAAGGTAAATCCGGTCGGTCTTCGCGTCGGTGTCATCCGTGATTGGGAATCAAGATGGTTCGCTGGCAAAGACTACGCTGACTTATTACATGAAGACTTAAAAGTACGTGAATATATCGCTAAACGTTTAAACGATGCAGCTGTTTCTAAAGTTGAAATCGAACGCGCTGCTAACCGCTTAAACGTAACGATCCACACTGCAAAACCTGGTATGGTAATTGGTAAAGGTGGTACTGAAGTAGAATCACTTCGTAAAGCTCTTAACCAATTAACAGGCAAGCGTGTACACATTAACATCCTTGAAATTAAACGAGCAGATTTAGATGCTAAACTAGTAGCTGAAAACATCGCTCGCCAACTTGAGAACCGTGTATCATTCCGTCGTGCTCAAAAGCAAGCTATCCAACGTAGTATGCGTGCTGGCGCACAAGGTATCAAAACAATGGTATCTGGTCGTTTAGGCGGAGCTGATATTGCTCGTTCTGAATATTACAGTGAAGGTACAGTTCCACTTCATACACTTCGCGCTGATATTGACTATGCTCACGCTGAAGCAGATACTACTTATGGTAAACTTGGTGTGAAAGTATGGATCTATCGTGGAGAGGTTCTTCCTACTAAAAAGAAAACTGAGGAAGGAGGAAAATAATTATGTTATTACCAAAACGCGTTAAATATCGTCGCGAACATCGCGGAAAAATGCGTGGACGCGCTAAAGGTGGTACGGAAGTACATTTCGGTGAATTCGGTTTACAAGCTACTGAAGCTTCTTGGATTACAAACCGTCAAATCGAAGCTGCTCGTATTGCAATGACTCGTTACATGAAACGTGGCGGTAAAGTATGGATTAAAATTTTCCCTTCTAAACCTTATACTGCTAAGCCTCTAGAAGTCCGAATGGGTTCTGGTAAAGGTGCTCCTGAAGGTTGGGTAGCAGTTGTTAAACCTGGAAAAGTAATGTTTGAAATTTCAGGTGTATCTGAAGAGGTTGCACGTGAAGCTTTACGTTTAGCTGCACACAAGCTACCTGTAAAATGTAAGTTTGTAAAACGTGAAGAAATTGGTGGTGATTCTAATGAAAGCTAATGAAATTCGTGACCTTACCACTGCTGAAATTGAACAAAAAGTTAAGGCTTTAAAAGAAGAGTTGTTTAACCTTCGTTTCCAATTAGCGACTGGACAATTAGAGAATACTACTCGTATTCGCGAAGTGCGCAAATCGATCGCTCGTATGAAAACTGTAGTTCGTGAAAGAGAGATTGCTGCTAATAAATAATTAAGTCTGAGAGGAGGCTTTCAGAATGAGTGAACGCAACCAACGTAAAGTTTACACTGGCCGCGTAGTTTCTGACAAAATGGATAAGACTGTTACTGTTCTTGTTGAAACTTACAAAAAGCATTCGCTTTATGGCAAGCGTGTAAAATACTCAAAGAAATTCAAAGCTCACGATGAAAACAATACAGCTCAACTAGGCGATATCGTGAAGATCATGGAAACTCGTCCGTTATCAGCTACTAAACGTTTCCGTCTAGTAGAAGTTGTAGAAAAAGCTGTTATCATCTAATAGTTAAGATAGATCGGATAAGAATGATTCATCCGAAGGGAGGTTTCGTACATGATTCAACAAGAATCTCGTTTAAAAGTTGCAGACAACTCTGGTGCACGTGAGGTACTTACTATTAAAGTACTTGGTGGTTCAGGTCGTAAGACAGCAAACATTGGTGATGTTATCGTTTGTACGGTGAAACAAGCAACACCAGGAGGCGTTGTTAAAAAAGGTGACGTTGTTAAAGCTGTTGTTGTACGTACAAAAAGTGGTGTTCGCCGTACTGACGGTTCTTACATCCGTTTCGACGAAAATGCTTGCGTAATCATCCGTGACGACAAAGGACCACGTGGTACTCGTATCTTCGGACCAGTTGCTCGTGAATTACGTGATAACAACTTCATGAAGATCGTATCATTGGCTCCAGAAGTTATCTAATTGATATATAGAACAAATACAAAATGCCTTTTAAGGAGGTGCGAATAGGATGCATGTTAAAAAGGGCGACAAAGTAGTGGTTATCTCTGGTAAAGACAAAGGTAAGCAAGGTGAAGTACTTGCAGCTTTCCCAAAGAAAGACCGTGTACTTGTTGAAGGCGTGAACGTTGTGAAAAAACACTCTAAACCTTCTCAAGTAAATCCACAAGGTGGAATCGTTAGCCAAGAGGCACCTATCCACGTATCAAACGTAATGCCGTTGGATCCTAAATCTGGTGAGCCAACTCGTGTTGGGTACCAAGTTATCGATGGCAAAAAGGTACGTGTAGCAAAAAAATCTGGTGAAACTTTAGATAAATAATTAATGAAATGTGAAGGGAGGTTTAGTTCACATGAACCGTCTTAAAGAGAAATTTACAAAAGAGATTACTCCTGCTCTAGTTAGCAAGTTTAATTATGAATCTGTAATGCAAGTGCCAAAAATCGACAAGATCGTAATCAACATGGGTATCGGTGATGCTGTTTCTAACTCAAAAGCTTTAGATAACGCTGTTGAAGAACTAGCTGAAATCACTGGTCAAAAACCTGTTGTAACTCGTGCGAAAAAATCTATCGCTGGTTTCCGTCTTCGTGAAGGTATGCCAATCGGTGCGAAAGTTACTTTACGCGGCGAGCGTATGTACGAATTCTTCGATAAATTAGTATCAGTATCACTTCCACGTGTGCGCGATTTCCGTGGTGTATCTAAAAAAGCATTTGATGGTCGTGGAAACTACACGTTAGGTGTTAAAGAACAATTGATCTTCCCAGAGATCGATTATGATAAAGTAACTAAAGTTCGTGGTATGGATATCGTTATTGTTACAACAGCAAACACTGATGAAGAAGCTCGTGAGCTTTTAACTCAGTTCGGTATGCCATTCCAGAAGTAATAACTGCCAACGTTAAGCAGAGGAGGCGAAAATGTGGCTAAAAAATCAATGATTGCGAAGCAAAAACGCCAGCAAAAATTCCAAGTACAAGAGTATACACGTTGCGAACGTTGTGGACGTCCACACTCAGTACTACGTAAATTCAAGCTTTGCCGTATTTGTTTCCGTGAGCTTGCTTATAAAGGTCAAATTCCTGGTGTTAAAAAAGCTAGTTGGTAAAACCCAAGTTTGGGAAGGAGGTAAATTAATATGGTAATGACTGATCCTATTGCAGATTTACTAACTCGTATCCGCAATGCGAACATGGTTCGTCATGAGAAAATTGAAGTTCCTGCTTCTAACATTAAGAAGCAAATTGCAGAAATCCTTAAGCGTGAGGGTTTCGTACGTGATGTAGAATACATCGAAGACAACAAACAAGGTATTATCCGTATCTTCTTGAAATACGGTTCAAATAACGAACGTGTAATTACAGGCTTAAAACGTATCAGTAAACCTGGTCTACGTGTTTATGCAAAAACTAACGAAGTACCACGTGTACTTAACGGTTTAGGTATCGCAATCGTTTCTACTTCTCAAGGTGTTTTAACTGACAAAGAAGCTCGTCAAAAGCAAACTGGTGGAGAAGTATTAGCGTACGTTTGGTAATAAGTTTTAAATGTGAATGGAGGTGTAACTATGTCACGTGTTGGTAAAAAGCCTTTAGAACTTCCAGCAGGTGTTACAGTTACGAACGAGAGCAACACTGTAACTGTAAAAGGACCAAAGGGTGAATTAACTCGTACATTCCACCCTGAAATCGAAATTAAAGTTGAAGACAACGTATTAGTTGTTAATCGTCCTAGTGACAATAAAGAGCACCGCGCTCTTCATGGAACTACTCGTAGCCTTTTAGGTAACATGGTTGAAGGTGTTACTAAAGGATTCGAACGTGGTTTAGAATTAGTCGGTGTAGGTTACCGTGCACAAAAATCTGGTAGCAAATTAGTATTGAGCGTTGGATACTCTCACCCAGTTGAGATTACTCCTGAAACAGGAATCGAAATCGAAGTTCCTTCTCAAACTAAGATCGTTATTAAAGGTATTGATAAAGAACGCGTAGGTGCATTAGCTGCAAATATTCGTGACGTTCGTCCACCAGAGCCTTACAAAGGTAAAGGTATTCGTTACGAAGGCGAATATGTACGTCGTAAAGAAGGTAAAACTGCTAAGAAGTAATGCCGGTTAGGTAAAAGAAAGGAGTGCCCGAAATGATCACGAAGCTTGATAAAAACAAAGTTCGTAAAAAAAGACATGCTCGTGTTCGTGCGAAGTTATCTGGAACTGCAACTCGTCCGCGTTTAAACGTGTTCCGTTCTAATCAACATATTTACGCACAAGTTATCGACGATTTAAATTCAGTAACAATCGCAAGTGCTTCAACGTTAGATAAAGACCTGACTTTAGAAAGCACTGGTAACACTGAAGCTGCTATCAAAGTTGGCGAATTAGTCGCTAAACGCGCAGTAGAAAAAGGTGTAAACGAAGTAGTATTCGACCGTGGCGGTTATTTATATCATGGCCGTGTTAAAGCATTAGCTGACGCTGCTCGTGAAGCTGGATTACAATTCTAATTGTAAAAGGAGGGAAAATCATGCGTCGTATTGATCCAAATAAATTAGAGCTTGAAGAACGTGTTGTTACCGTTAACCGCGTAGCTAAAGTTGTGAAAGGTGGACGTCGTTTCCGCTTCGCTGCATTAGTTGTAGTTGGTGACAAAAACGGTCACGTTGGATTCGGTACTGGTAAAGCACAAGAGGTACCAGATGCAATCCGTAAAGCAATTGAAGATGCGAAGAAAAACTTAATTACTGTACCTATGGTTGGTACAACTATTCCACACGAAATCCTTGGACAATTTGGTGCAGGTCAAATTTTCTTAAAACCTGCTTCTGAAGGTACAGGAGTTATCGCTGGTGGCCCAGTTCGTGCGGTACTAGAATTGGGTGGAGTAAGTGATATTCTATCTAAATCTTTAGGTTCAAACACTCCAATCAACATGGTACGTGCAACTCTTAACGGTTTAGCTAACCTAAAACGTGCTGAAGATGTTGCAAAACTACGTGGCAAGACTGTAGAAGAACTGTTAGGATAAGGGAGGGATATGGAATGGCAAACAAACTAGCAATTACCCTTACTCGTAGCGTAATTGGTCGTCCAGAAGATCAACGTGTAACTGTTCGTACACTTGGCCTACGTAAGTTAAATCAAACTGTCGTTCAAGACGATAATCCTGCAATTCGCGGAATGATTAACAAAGTAGCTCACCTTGTTACAGTAAAAGAGCAATAAGTATAAATTGTCACTCTAAGGAGGTGCTCCGGAATGAAACTTCATGAATTGAAACCAGCTGAAGGTTCACGTAAAGTACGTAACCGTGTAGGTCGTGGTACTGGTTCAGGTAACGGAAAGACTTCAGGTAAAGGTCACAAAGGGCAAAACGCTCGCTCTGGCGGTGGCGTAAGACCTGGCTTCGAAGGTGGTCAAACTCCTTTATTCCGTCGTCTTCCAAAACGTGGGTTCACTAATATCAATCGCAAAGAATACGCGATCGTTAATTTAGAAGCTCTTAACCGTTTTGAAGATGGAACTGAAGTAACACCAGAATTATTAATCGAAACTGGTTTAGTAAGCAAAGCAAAAGCTGGCGTTAAAGTACTAGGAAACGGTACATTAAACTCTAAGCTAACTGTTAAAGCTGCTAAATTCTCTTCAACTGCTAAAGAAGCTATCGAAGCTGCTGGCGGTACAGTTGAGGTGATCTAATGTTTCAAACAATCTCCAATTTAATGCGCGTGCGTGAAATAAGACAAAAAATCTTTTTCACTTTGTTAATGTTAATTGTCTTCCGAATTGGTACATTTATTCCTGTACCAAGTGTTAATACGGATGTACTAAAATTGCAAGATGGGTTAAATGTATTCGGAGTTCTGAATACATTTGGCGGCGGCGCGTTAAAAAACTTTTCCATTCTTGCTATGGGCATTATGCCTTATATTACAGCATCCATCATCGTCCAATTATTGCAGATGGATGTTGTACCTAAGTTTACAGAATGGTCAAAGCAGGGAGATGTTGGGCGCCGTAAATTAGCTCAAGTAACTCGTTATGGAACAATTGTGCTTGGATTTATCCAGGCTTTAGGTATGTCTATAGGATTCAACAATATTTCGGGCGGACAATTGATCGCTAATCCAGGAATTTCTACGTATCTTCTAATTGCTACAGTGTTAACGGCAGGTACTGCCTTCTTAATGTGGTTAGGAGAACAGATTACTGCAAAAGGCGTAGGTAATGGTATTTCTATCATTATCTTTGCTGGGATTGCAGCTGGTATTCCGACAACATTAAATCAAATTTATGCACAGCAATTTGAAGACGTTGGGGATCAATTATTCATTCGTATCGTAACGGTAGTTTTAATCGCGATTGCAGTTTTAGCTATTATTGTTGGGGTTATTTACTTCCAACAAGCGCTACGAAAAATTCCTATTCAATATGCAAAGGGTTCAGCTGGTCGTAATCCTGTTGGAGGTCAATCCACTCATTTACCGTTAAAAGTAAATGCTGCTGGGGTTATTCCTGTTATCTTTGCAGTTTCATTTATTATCACACCACCAACAATTGCATCATTTTTCGGTCCAAATGATGTAACGACGTGGATTCAGAATACATTTGACTATACTAAGCCAATTGGTATGATAGTGTATGTAGCGTTAATCATTGCTTTTTGTTACTTCTATACATTTGTTCAAGTTAACCCTGAACAAGTAGCAGAGAACTTGAAAAAGCAAGGTGGCTACATCCCAGGCATTCGTCCTGGTAAAAGCACACAAGCTTATTTAACGAAAGTGTTATATCGTCTGACATTAATCGGTTCGATATTCCTTGCGTTAATTGCTGTGTTGCCGGTTCTGTTCATCAAAATTGCAAACCTACCCTCATCTGCTCAGATCGGCGGTACTAGTTTGTTAATTGTTGTCGGTGTAGCTCTTGAGACAATGAAACAGCTTGAGAGTCAATTAGTGAAACGCCATTATAAGGGATTTATTAAGTAAAGCTGTTTAGTGGGAGGCAGGCTGCTTTCCCATTAAACGGATAAGATACTGAGGGGGAAGCAAGAAATGAATTTAGTGTTAATGGGCCTTCCTGGTGCTGGGAAAGGTACTCAAGCAGAAAAAATCGTTGAGCATTACGATATCCCTCATATCTCAACAGGAGATATGTTCCGAGCTGCAATTAAAGAAGGAACGCAACTAGGTTTAAAAGCTAAATCATTTATGGACCAAGGTAACCTTGTTCCTGATGAAGTAACAATTGGAATTGTGCGCGAGCGTTTAAACAAACAAGATTGTGAAAACGGCTTTTTACTTGATGGCTTCCCGAGAACAGTAGCCCAAGCAGAAGCTCTTGAAACAATTACAAAAGAACTAAACAAGCAAATTGATTATGTGATTAATATTGATGTAGATCAAAGCATTTTAATGGAGCGTCTTACTGGACGCCGCATTTGTAAAGATTGCGGAGCTACTTACCACTTAGTATTCAATCCTCCTGCGAAAGAAGGAGTTTGTGACAAATGTGGCGGAGAGCTTTATCAACGTGCAGATGACAATGCTGAGACGGTTTCAACTAGACTTTCAGTTAATGTTAAACAATCTCAACCTCTACTTGATTTCTATCAAGAAAAAGGTTATCTACGCAATATTAATGGTAATCAAGATATTAACATTGTGTTTGAGGATGTTCGTCAATTACTTGCTGGGGTTAAGCAATGATCATTTGCAAGACACCAGAGGAAATTGAGGTCATGCGTGAAGCTGGACGAATCGTGGCTTTAACTCATCAAGAGTTGAAAAAACATATCGTTCCAGGTATTACGACTATAGAATTGGATGCAATTGCTGAAAATTTTATTCGTCAACATGATGCAATTCCGTCTTTTAAAGGGTATAATGGTTTTCGCGGCAGTGTATGTGCTTCTGTGAATGAAGAATTAGTTCATGGTATTCCGGGAGAACGCAAGCTTAATGAAGGGGATATCATCAGTTTAGACATCGGAGCTAAATTCGGTGGCTATCACGGTGACTCAGCTTGGACATATGGAGTAGGAAAGATTTCATTAGAAAATCAAGAGCTGCTTGATGTGACTGAGCAATCTCTCTACAAAGGATTAGCAGAAGCGAAGCCGGGTGAGCGTTTGTCGAATATTTCACATGCTATTCAACAGTACGCAGAATCACGTAACTTTTCGATTGTAAGAGAATATGTTGGCCATGGCGTCGGCAAAGACTTACATGAAGATCCGCAAGTACCTCATTATGGTCCACCGAATAAAGGACCGCGTCTACGTCCAGGCATGGTATTGGCAGTTGAGCCAATGGTGAATGCTGGTATGCGATATGTAAAAACATTACCTGATAACTGGACAGTTGTGACAGTGGATGGTAAAATGTGTGCGCACTTCGAACATACTATTGCAATTACTGAGACGGGATATGAAATTCTGACAGCATTGTAATGTTAAAGGATGTTATCTCTATCCATTCCTCGCTAGATGCACTGGACAGTAAACAGTAATTATCTAAATTCACGATGATCGTTTTTCGTCTGAATTGCTGTTAAAATGGTAAAGATGTATATTAGCGTCAATCATCTTGAATTTAATGATTACGATCTCCGGATGTTCAGAACAGGTTCTTTTTAAGTCGTTTAATGATAGCTTGTTACTGTTTCAAAGAAAGGAGAGCACTTTAATGGCAAAAGACGATGTAATTGAAGTTGAAGGTACAGTTGCTGAGACTTTACCTAACGCTATGTTCAAGGTAGAATTAGAAAATGGTCATACAGTACTTGCTCACGTATCAGGAAAAATTCGCATGCATTTCATTCGAATCTTACCTGGTGATAAAGTAACTGTAGAATTGTCACCATACGATTTAACTCGCGGTAGAATTACGTACCGTTTCAAATAAAACCTATGCACTCCGTACTATCAAGGAGGTATGAAACATGAAAGTCAGACCATCAGTTAAACCAATCTGCGAAAAATGTAAAGTTATCCGTAGAAAAGGTAAAGTAATGGTAATTTGTGAAAACCCTAAGCATAAACAAAAACAAGGTTAATCAATAAGGAGGTGCACTATTCATATGGCACGTATTGCTGGTGTTGATATTCCTCGTGACAAGCGTGTAGTAATTTCATTAACATACATTTTCGGTATTGGTCGTCCAACTGCTGAAAAAGTTCTAGCTGAAGCTGGAGTTTCTGAAGATACTCGCGTTCGTGACTTAACAGAAGAAGAATTAGGTAAAATTCGTGATATTTTAGATAGCTATAAAGTAGAAGGCGATCTTCGTCGTGAAGTTTCTTTAAACATCAAACGTTTAATTGAGATTGGTTCATACCGTGGTATCCGCCACCGTCGTAGTTTACCAGTTCGTGGTCAAAACAGTAAAAACAATGCTCGTACACGTAAAGGCCCACGCCGTACTGTAGCGAACAAGAAGAAATAATTAGTAAGGGAGGTCATTAACAGATGGCACGTAAAACTAATACACGTAAACGTCGCGTGAAAAAGAATATTGAAGCTGGTGTAGCTCATATTCGCTCAACGTTTAACAACACTATTGTAACAATTACAGATGTTCACGGTAATGCGATTGCTTGGTCTAGTGCAGGCGCACTTGGCTTCAGAGGTTCTCGTAAATCCACTCCATTTGCTGCGCAAATGGCTGCTGAAGCTGCTGCAAAAGTTTCTATGGATAACGGAATGAAAACTCTTGAAGTTACAGTTAAAGGCCCTGGTGCTGGTCGTGAAGCAGCTATCCGTGCTCTTCAAGCTGCAGGTTTAGAAGTAACAGCTATTAGAGATGTTACTCCTGTACCTCACAACGGATGCCGCCCACCAAAACGTCGTCGTGTATAATTAATATGTATAGATTCTATTTCGTTGTCTATAATGATGATGGTGTAGAATTTATTCATGCAACGAAATGTTTTCCATTTGTTGTGCACATTCGGGAACTGTCTAATAGGGAATTTCGGTTAGGCATTTGAGAAATCAGCCGTCTAGCCGAGGTTTCGACGTTTTGAAGGAGGGTTTATATTGATAGAGATTGAAAAGCCAAAAATCGAAACGGTAGAAATCAGCGATGATAGAAAGTACGGTAAATTCGTCGTCGAACCACTTGAGCGTGGATATGGTACTACTTTGGGTAACTCCTTACGTCGTATCCTATTATCCTCACTCCCTGGTGCAGCTGTAACATCTATTCAAATTGAAGGTGTATTACATGAATTTTCAACAGTTCCTGGAGTTGTTGAAGATGTAACAAACATCATTTTAAACGTTAAAAAGTTAGCGTTAAAGATTTACTCTGATGAAGAGAAAACACTTGAGATCGATGTTAAAGGTCCTGGTACAGTAACGGCTGCTGACATTCAAGCAGACAGTGATATCGAAGTTCTAAATCCGGATCTTCATATTGCAACACTTGAGTCAGATGCTCATTTCCGTATGAGACTTACTGCTCGCACAGGTCGAGGTTATAATCCTGCCGATGCTAACAAGCGTGAAGACCAACCAATTGGTGTACTTCCAATTGACTCAATCTATACGCCTGTTACTCGCGTATCGTATTATGTAGAAAATACTCGTGTTGGTCAAATGACAAATTACGATAAGTTAACGTTGGATGTTTGGACTGACGGTAGCATCGAGCCAGAAAAAGCTGTTGCTTTAGGTGCAAAGATTCTAACGGAACACTTAAATATCTTCGTTAACTTAACAGATGAAGCTCAAAAAGCAGAGATCATGGTAGAAAAAGAAGAAGACCAGAAAGAAAAAGTTCTAGAGATGACGATCGAGGAACTGGATTTATCTGTTCGTTCTTACAACTGCTTAAAACGAGCAGGCATCAATACTGTACAAGAGCTTGCTAATAAAACAGAAGAAGATATGATGAAAGTTCGTAACTTAGGCCGTAAATCTTTAGAAGAAGTTAAAGCTAAACTTGAAGAATTAGGTTTGGGTCTACGTAAGGACGACTGATTATATCTACCTGTTTAACTACTTAACAAAGGAGGGGACCTCACATGTCTTACCGTAAATTAGGTCGTACAAGCGCACAACGCAAGGCGCTTCTTCGTGATTTAACAACTGATTTAATCATCAGTGAACGCATTGAGACAACTGAAGCTCGTGCAAAAGAATTACGTTCAACTGTTGAAAAAATGATTACTTTAGGTAAACGTGGAGATCTACACGCTCGTCGTCAAGCTGCATCTTACATCCGTAATGAAGTAGCTAACGAGGAAGCTGGTCAAAGCGCTTTACAAAAACTATTCAGCGATATCGCTACTCGCTACGAAGATCGCCAAGGCGGTTACACTCGTATCTTAAAAGTTGGACCTCGCCGTGGTGACGGTGCTCCAATGGTTATCATTGAATTAGTTTAATATTTTTAATACAGATAGAAAAGGGCGAGACAGTGTGTAACTAGTCGTTGCCCTTTTTTTATACCTTAAACCGGGTAAATAGCGTAAAAAACCAATGTAGGCAATGCTGCAATAGAAAAAGCTGAGAGGAAGATAGCGTTGAAAGAAATGTCTTTAGAGGTAAAAGATTTATGCTTTCGATACGATCCTGAAGCAGACCTAACATTAGATCACCTTTCTCTCTCTGCTTATAAAGGTGAATGGTTAGCGATAGCTGGACATAATGGATCTGGGAAATCGACGCTGGCACGAATTCTAAACGGCCTTTTGCTACCTGAAAAAGGAACGGTTCGAGTGGGCGATACTCTTTTATCTGAAGAAACAATATGGGATGTGCGCAAGCAGATTGGAATGGTGTTTCAAAACCCAGATAATCAATTTGTTGGCTCAACCGTTCAAGATGATATTGCGTTTGGGCTTGAAAACAACGGGATTCCATTTGAAATTATGGAAAAACGTATACCTGAAGCAATCGAAATGGTCAATATGAGTGCTTTTCTGGATCAAGAGCCTCATCAGCTATCAGGTGGACAAAAACAGCGTGTGGCCATTGCGGGTATAATTGCCGTACAGCCATCTGTTATCATTCTAGATGAAGCAACATCTATGTTAGATCCTATTGGACGAACTGAAGTACTTGAAACTGTTAGAAAATTAAAAGAAGAAAAACAACTGACGGTTATTTCAATTACCCACGATTTAGATGAAGTAGCAATGGCTGACAGAGTCGTTGTGATGAACAAAGGGAAGATCTATGCAACAGGTACTCCACGCGAAGTATTTGCATTAGGTTCCAAGTTAACGGATATTGGACTAGACTTGCCGTTTTCCGTTAAACTAAGCCATCGTTTTGCTTCCGTAGGAATTCCTTTATCAAAAATTCATTTAACAGATGAGGACTTGGTGGACGAACTATGGACATTATATTCAAAGAAGTAGAGCATCGTTATCAAGTTAATACACCATTTGAACGAATTGCTCTGCATGACTTAAATTTAAGCATTCAATCAGGTACATTTTTGGCTGTTATTGGCCATACTGGTTCTGGGAAATCAACAATCATACAGCATCTGAATGCCTTATTGAAGCCAACTGCTGGTGAAATTCAAATCGGTGAGCGCACTATTAAAGCCAATCGAAAAGAAAAGAATTTAAAAGCTATTCGTCAGCAAGTAGGCGTGGTGTTTCAATTTCCAGAACATCAGCTTTTTGAAGAAACGGTGGAAAAGGATATAGCTTTTGGACCAATGAATTATGGCGTTTCGGAAGAAGAAGCAAAGCAAAAAGCACGAGAGCTTATCAAGTTAGTGGGGTTGCCAGAAGACATTCTCACCAGATCTCCTTTTGATTTGAGTGGTGGACAAATGCGTCGTGTAGCGATAGCAGGTATTCTAGCGATGAATCCTAATGTGCTAATTTTAGATGAGCCAACTGCTGGATTGGACCCTAGAGGCCGTCAAGAAATTATGAATATGATTTATCGTCTTCATAAAGAAAAAGGCTTGACGACGATTCTCGTGACTCACAGCATGGAAGATGCAGCTATGTACGCTGATGAGCTAATTGTAATGAATAAAGGAACGATTGCGATGAAAGGGTCACCTAGAGAAGTTTTCGGTCAGCATACGCAGCTAAAAGAATATGGATTGGATGTTCCAGAATCGCTTCGCTTTATGCTGAAGCTGCAAGAGAAATTTCAGCTTGAAGCATCGGATACGGTTATTACCTTTTCTGAAGTGGTAGAGAAAGTACAGCACCTTATGCAGCAAGGTGAACGAATATGATGAACTCAATCATTATTGGTAAGTATGTCCCGGGTCATTCTGTTGTCCATCGAATGGATCCTCGGGCCAAGCTGCTTCTCGTATTTGCGTATGTATTAATTGTGTTTTTAGCAAATAACCCTATCGGCTATGCTTTTTTAGGTGTGTATACCCTTGTGATAGTGGCCATGAGTAAAGTGCCCGTTTCCTTTATTTTAAGAGGGTTAAAGCCCGTTCTATTTATTATTATCATCACGTTTCTTTTGCACATTTTTATGACGAAGGAAGGTCCTCTTTTGTTTGAATGGGGATGGTTTTCTGTCTATAAAGGCGGCCTTATTCAAGGTGTTTTAATTTCCTTGCGTTTCTTGTTCTTAATTTTAATTACGACGATGCTAACGTTAACGACTACGCCCATTGAAGTAACAGATGGAATGGAAAGCTTGTTGAATCCATTTAAAAAGCTCAAGCTTCCTGTTCATGAATTAGCTTTAATGATGTCCATTTCTCTTCGCTTTATTCCTACATTGATGGAAGAGACAGATAAAATTATTAAAGCGCAGACAGCACGAGGAGTGGACTTTAGCAGCGGTCCCGTTACGGATCGGTTGAAAGCTATCGTTCCTTTGCTTGTTCCTTTATTTATAGGTTCATTTAAGCGTGCTGAAGAGCTAGCTATTGCCATGGAGGCAAGAGGATATAAAGGCGGAGAAGGGCGTACAAAGTATCGTCAATTAAAATGGGGAAGCATAGATACAATTATGCTTTTACTTCTGCTGGCAGTAGCAGTTGTTTTAGTGCTGATTAGAACGTAAAGATTGTTTGGTGAAAAGATGAAACGTTTAAAATGTATAGTTGCATACGACGGCACACACTTTTCAGGTTATCAAGTTCAGCCCAATAAGCGAACAGTTCAACTGGAGATTGAAGCCGTTTTAGAGAAAATGCATAACAAAAAAGTTCCGATTTACGCCTCTGGACGAACGGACACAAATGTTCATGCACAGGGGCAAGTCATTCATTTTGACACAAACCTAAATATTCCATGTGATAAGTGGAAAAAAGCATTGAATTCAATGCTACCAGATGATATTGTAATGAAGAATGTATGTGAAGTTGATGCACATTTTCACGCCCGGTATGACGTTACTTCAAAAGAGTATCGCTATCATATTTTGCGCGGCGAAGATCGAAATCCTTTCACTCGTTCTTATGCATACCATTACCCTTATCCATTAGACTACTCAAAAATGAAAAAAGCCATCACATATTTACTCGGTACACACGACTTTACAAGCTTTTGTTCAGCGAGGACAGAAGTGGAAGATAAGATTCGTACGATTTACAAGATTGATATGTATGAAGAGAATAGTCAGCTTGTGTTTAGATTCGTTGGAAGTGGCTTTCTGTATAATATGGTTCGTATTCTTGTTGGAACGCTTTTAGAAGTAGGACAAGGCCGTATTGAACCAGATGCTATAAAAGATATTCTAGAAAGTAAATCACGTCCTCGTGCAGGGAAAACTGCGCCTTCGCAAGGACTATATTTATGGCGCGTTTTCTATGACAACTAAACCTGGTGTAACATTTTCTTGACATTAGTAGCTTAAAGATATAATATATCATATGGTATGTATTTTAACCCCACGGTTAGCCCCGGAAATTAATCGTGTTGAAATAGAAGGTTGAAATAATTTTATAATTGATGATGAAAATTAGGAGGGAAACTCATGCGTACAACTTTCATGGCGAAAGCAAACGAAGTAGAGCGTAAATGGTATGTTGTCGATGCTGAAGGTAAAACTTTAGGTCGTTTAGCAAGTGAAGTAGCATCAATCTTACGCGGTAAACATAAACCAACTTTTACACCACATGTTGATACTGGTGATCACGTGATCCTTATCAATGCGTCAAAAATCGAATTAACAGGTAAAAAATTAACTGATAAAATTTATTACCGTCACAGCATGCACCCAGGTGGTTTGAAACAACGTACAGCATTAGAAATGCGTACTAACTACTCTGAGAAAATGCTTGAATTAGGAATCAAAGGCATGCTTCCAAAAGGTAGCCTAGGCCGTCAAATGTTCAAAAAATTACATGTGTATGCTGGTGAAACACATCCACATGAAGCACAAAAACCAGAAGTTTACGAACTTCGCGGATAATTAATAAGAGGAGGTTATTATCTTGGCACAGGTACAATATTACGGAACTGGTCGTCGTAAAAGCTCTGTTGCTCGTGTACGTTTAGTACCAGGTAACGGTCGCGTAACAATCAACGGTCGTGAAATCGAAGAATACATTCCATTTGCTGCACTACGTGAAGTAGTAAAACAACCACTTGCTTTAACTGAAACTGTAGGTAACTATGACGTATTTGTAAACGTTAATGGTGGAGGTTATGCAGGTCAAGCTGGCGCTATTCGTCACGGAATCTCTCGTGCTTTATTAGAAGCAGACCCTGAATACCGTGGAACATTAAAACGTGCTGGTCTATTAACTCGTGACGCTCGTGCGAAAGAACGTAAAAAATACGGTCTTAAAGGCGCTCGTCGTGCACCACAATTCTCAAAACGTTAATTTTATATTACGTTTCAAGCCTTGGTCTTTGGACCAAGGCTTTTTTTATTTGTTGTTTGCGTATGAGACGAAGGCTTGTGCAGACAATATGTAAAAAAGGGAGGCGTTATCGTGAACGAGGTTACATATTTAAAAGAAAAACGTTATGAAAAAGAAATGAAATATGAACGCAAAGTCCTAAGGGAACTATCGTTTGATTTGCTTCAAGAGAGGCTGCGCCGTTATTTTCATCCAATGTTTCAGTGGAATATGCTAGGAGACGAACATGTGGAGGAGTACTGTCTTGACATTGCTATCGAATCATTTTTATTAGGTGCCCGGTTGAGTAAACGTGGTAAAGGCTACGAAGATGTTCAGAAGCACAGTAAGCAAGAAGAGTCTCTTTTAATTGATACATTGTACGGAGCCGTCAGCATGTCTGTAACAGATCTTTATCAAGATGGTCTGTATTATTTGTGTCAAGGATATGTGCAAGACTGGTGGAAAGAAGGTTATCGAACCGCAGAAAAAAGACGCCGTTTACGTTTGCATTAAAAAGTACTCATAATTCCCGTTCTTGTCCCATATAGAAATAAATAGGTGAGGCAAGAAGGGAAGGGATAAAATGTCTAAAGTAAAAATAATGAGCACAATTATAGCGCTTCTTGTTCTTTTTGTCATTGTACAATATCAAATAGATCATAGAACATCATCCGGTTCGCTTTCACTTCCTCTTAGCGGGAAAGTTATTGTACTAGATCCTGGACATGGCGGTGTTGATGGAGGAGCGGTAGGAGAGGATGAGGTGCTTGAAAAAGAAATAACTCTTAAAATTTCGTTAATGCTTCGAGACTATCTGCAAGAGCAAGGGGCACTTGTTATTATGACGAGAGAAAAAGACGAAGACCTAGCGGCCAAAGATACAAGAGGATACAGTCGCAGAAAAGTAGAAGACTTAAAAAATCGCTTAACGATGATTAATAAATCCAACGCTGATTTGTACTTAAGTATTCACTTGAATGCTATTCCATCCTCTGCGTGGAGAGGGGCTCAAACTTTCTATTACGGATCCCTAAAAGAAAACGAGCAAGTGGCCAAACTCATTCAACAAGAGCTAAGAAATAATCTGGACAATACGACCCGTGAAGCAAAAGCTATTCAAACTCTTTACCTTCTTAAGCATTCTAAGCCACCCGGTGCTTTGGTTGAAGTAGGATTCTTGTCAAATCCTACAGAACGTAAAATGCTTCAATCGAAACGCTATCAAAAAAAGTTAGCTGAATCCATTTATGAAGGAGTCAGCCGCTATTTTACTGGAGAAAAGCCTAAATAAAAAGCATAGCACCCTTCTATTCAGAAAAATCTAATATGTATGATATACTTGATAGTATAAATAAATAGATTTTAACATGGTGGTGGGAGTATGCTAACGGAAAAGCAAGTAAAAGAAGTAGTAGGGGAAATTACAGATCCATTTTTAAATAAAAAACTATCAGAAACAGATGCGATTAAAGAAATAACAATTAAAGCTGAAAAACAGCATATAAGCCTGAAGATTGCTGTTGCAAAAACAGGTACGAGTGAACAGTTGAGCCTGCAAGGCACAATTGTAGAAGAATTAAAAAAAGCAGGTGTACAGTCGGTTGGACTGCGATTTGTTGAGTTTACGCCTGAGGAACTTCAGCAGTACCGCGCTGAGCAGCCGAATACTGGCAACTTACTAACTAGTCCGAATGCACCAGAATTTATTGCTATTGCCAGCGGTAAAGGAGGCGTTGGTAAATCAACAGTCTCTGTTAACTTAGCCGTTTCTCTAGCTCGTTTAGGAAAAAAAGTTGGTTTAATTGATGCTGACATTTATGGATTCAGCGTCCCAGACATGATGGGAATCACACAACGTCCTGTAGTAGAAGGTGAAAAGATTATTCCAGTTGATCGTTTCGGAGTAAAAGTTATTTCCATGGGCTTCTTTGTAGAAGATAATTCACCTGTTATCTGGCGAGGACCTATGCTCGGAAAAATGTTGACGAGCTTCTTTACAGAAGTTGAATGGGGAGAATTAGATTATCTTTTACTAGACTTACCTCCAGGAACAGGTGATGTCGCATTAGACGTTCACTCCATGCTTCCTGCTTGTAAAGAAGTGATTATTACAACACCACATCCTACAGCGGCATTTGTTGCAGCTAGAGCGGGTGCTATGGCTTTGAAAACCGATCATGAGGTCATTGGAGTTGTAGAAAATATGGCTTACTTTGAAAGCCAGCTAACAGGGGAAAAAGAGTATGTATTTGGTAAAGGCGGGGGTCCAAAACTGGCTGAGGAGCTTCAGACAGAGCTGTTAGGACAGCTTCCGTTAAGTCAGCCTGATTGGAATGAAGAAGATTTTGCACCTTCCATTTACGAAGAATCACATCGTTTAGGTCAAATATATGGAGAGATTGCAAGTAAGATTGCATTTATTTGCGAAAATGAAAAAGCAGCAACAGGAAAATAATAAAAAGCACGCGCTGTTCGAGCGCGTGCTTTTTATTATTATACAGAGAGTTCAATCTGCGTCTTTTTTAAATCAAATGCGAGGTTTTGTTTTAAGAGAGCTAAAAATGTTTTTCCAGCTGTACTTACGGTGTGAGACTGGTGCTTTAAAATGCCGATTGCAGGCCCCTCATGTAAGTCATGAATCGTTTTAACCACCACTTGATCCGGCGGAAGAGTTGCGCTTATTTGTGGAACAACGGCTATTCCTAAGTTTTCTTTTACAAAATGCTGAAGTGTGCTAATAGTGCCTAACTGGACTTTAGCAGGCAGCTGTCCTGTTCGTTCAAAGATTAGCTGCTCAATTTTCTTTTGAACGGAAGATTGCCCAGCTGTAATCAGCGTTTCGTGTATTAAATCTTTTGCAAAGATTGTTTTTCTTTTTGTTAGCGCATGATTGAATGGTAGTAGCAGCACAAGTTTTTCTGTTAGCAATGCCTCAAACTCTATATCTCTGAACGATTCTGAGACAGTGCCAATCGCGAAATCAATTTCTTGATTGCGTATATGTTGATGAAGGTGCTTTTCGTCTGCAACGAGTAAGCTAATTTCTGTGTTGGGATATCTTTTTTTAAATAATGAGAGAATGGAAGGCAGTCGACTGCTTGCTGTAGGCTCTGCAGCACCTATACGGATCGTGCCAGCTTCGCCTGTTGAATAATCCTTTAAGGTATTATTTAGATATTCATATTCCTTTAGTAAAATATTTGCCCGTTCGTAAAAGATTTTACCTGCTTCAGTAAGTTTAATGCTTTTTCCTCGTTCTAAAAGCTTAAATCCTAGTTCGGATTCTAACTTTTGAATGTGCAGTGTAATGGTAGGCTGAGAGTACTTTAAATATTCAGCGGCTAATTGAAAGCTTCCTAAACGAACAATGGTTTGAAACGTTTTAATAACGCGAAATTCCATCGAATTCCCTCCTTTTGCTATAAAACGATTGTGTTAATTTCTAATATTTTACCATAAAGCTAAGAATTAAAGTTTACAATTCCAATAAAAATACTAAGTATTAAAAAATATAAAGAAGTCATTTAGGTTTTTTAATGAAAACAAATGACATAATTAAATACGCATCTCATGTGAGATGCGTATTTAATCACTGCTGTTGCTGTTCTCCGCCTGAGTCAGATCCAGCGGAAGAAGAACCACCATCGTCGCTGCTTTGTTTTTGTCCACCTTGTGTTTCTTCAGCGGCTTTCAAAAGAATGTCTTGAATTTTAGATTGATAAAGAGGGCTATCAAACGTTTCGGTCATAATCTTTTGTAAATAAGTGCGATATTCTTTACTCTTTAAAACAGTCAGTACTTCTTTTTCCATAGCCGGATCCTTTAAAACATCTTGAAGCATTCCTTGATATTCAGGATCTTTCATTAGTTGTTTGATGACCGTCTTATTTTCTTTTTCCAAACTTTTAGCAAAGCTTTCAGCAAACTTCGGATCATCCATGGCTTTTTTCCAAAATTCCACGCCCTTATCTGATACTAAGGTTTGAGAAATTGTATCTTTTATCGCGTTTTGATCCATTAAAATATCTTGTCTAACAGAAGGGTCTTTCATAATTGCCTCGACTGCTTTTTTTCCTTCATCTGTTTTTAAAATATCAACAACCATTTTCTTTGTTTGATCATAATCCATACCATTGTTCTCTTCATCTTGTGGTGCACAGGCTGTAGCTAAAAGCATACACATTCCTATATAAATGAGGAGCATGAGTCGCTTTTTCATAGTAATGAGCTCCTTTCCTAATATGCTTACGCTTAATATGAGATAATCAAGGTTTTTTATTCATAAAAGAGCTCTAGATTTTTCAAAACGTGATTGGTACAATTTATGAAAAGGTACAATTTTGTAACTTATGGGGGAGATGGAAGTGAATAGTCGAAATTGGGTTCGTCTATTTCTAACCACGTTAGCTGTTGGGGGTATAAGTACAGCTGTTGTTGGGTTTGCGGTGCGCTGGGGGGAATACGGTCACTTATTTCAACAAGGAAAGATAGGAGAAATTGTTGCTGTTTTAACATGGCTCGTAGGCGTAGGGTTTATTTTTAGTTTAATTAGCCAAATGGGGTTCTTTGCATATTTAACTATTCACCGATTTGGGTTGGGAATTTTTAAATCTGCATCTCTTTGGAAATCGGTTCAAATTGTATTTGTTTTATTTGTATTATTTGACGTTGCTTATTTTCGATATAAGTTCTTTCAACAAGCGGGAGAAGGCATAGGTAAGTATATTTTGTTAAGCGTTTTCTTGTTAGCGGTGGGGTTGTTAGTGGCGTATGCAAAGAAAAAGCAGACGAATAAAGAGGCTTTTGTGCCAGCGCTGTTTTTTATGATTGTTGTAACGACAATTGAATGGTTCCCAGCGCTGCGAACGAATGAAGAAAGCTGGCTTTACCTTATGTTGTTTCCACTTCTAATTTGTAATATGTATCAACTTCTTATTTTGCCGAAACTTCTTACGCACGCAAGAATAGCAAAAGCAGACAAATAGCATATTTGTCTGCTTTTGCTTTCCATATACAGTGGGAATAAATCTTAGCGGATATCTTTTACTTGGGTTTTTGAATTTGAAATTAATGTTGAAATACTTACGTTTGAGACTTTTTTATTTTGTAATGAATTCTTGATATATGGAATAGCCTTTGCTGTTTGTTGAGCGGAGTCAGACGCGTGCAGCAATATAATATCTCCCCCGTCTAAAGGCTTTGTAACATTCGAGACAATTTTTTCAACCCCTGGATTTGTCCAGTCTTTAGAATCAATGCTCCAGTGAACAGTAGTATATCCTATATCTGCTGTTAATTTTAAGATGTCTTTATTAAATTGCCCGTTAGGAGGACGAAGAAGGTGAACATCTTTAAGGCCTAGAGAATCAAAGACTTTCTTTGATTTTGCAAGATCCTGTCTAATCTCATTAGGTTTTAGGCTTGTATAAGAAGTATAGTCATAGCCCATTGTGCCAATTTCGTGACCTTCTTTCTTAATGCGCTCTACAATATCTGGGTGACGTTCAGCCCATGAAGCAGATAAAAAGAAAGTAGCATGTTCAATATGCTGTCTTTTTAGTTCATTCAGAATGGGAATAGCTCTTTCATCTCCCCAGCTGATGTTAAAGGTCAGAGCAACTTCCGGATTTTTATCATCCGCCTTATAAACAGCTCTTGGACCGTTATCCGTTGAAAACACGGGAAAGTGAAACGTCTGCTGAGCATAGAGAAAAAAACTTGTAAAAAACGCAGCAACTACGATAAGCATGGTCTGTTTGATTCTTTTGGCTCGAATAGTATAAAACATATTCATTTTGTCACCTCATTTAATAAGTAGTACTTGTCTAATTTGTATGCGTTTTGTCTACAATTAATAACAGGTAAGGAAAAGAACAACTGATTTTATTTTGATGTGTGAGAATCAATGTCGCAAAAAGCAGGTGAATCAATGAAAATTTGTTTATTTAATCAGGTGGAGTGTTTAGAGTTAGAAGCACTACTTAGAGAAGAAATAAAGAGATCAAACGTTGCTTTTCAACAAAGTTTGAATCATGTAGTTCTTGAACGAAACATTCAAGAAAAGTATCAAATCCTTTCAAAGATCTTGCTAAGATTCGGTGAAAGCAGGGAAGTAAATAAGATTTTTTGATAAAACGAAAAAAATTTTTCAAAAAGTGTTGACTTTTATATAGCACAGATGTTAAATTATTAAATGTCGCTGATGAGTGATTGGAAAACAATCGCAATTCATCAGAAATAAAATATTGAAAAGTTATTGACAAACGAAAGACAACTTGTTAATATAAAAAAGTCGCTCAAGAGCGGCGGTTGAACTTTGAAAACTGAACAAAGCGACAAACGTCAACGTTAATTTTTATTTTTTAAATGAGCAAG